>CAWHLF010000001.1:0-31683 GCA_963830085.1 uncultured Actinomycetes bacterium
CGGCGAGAACCAACTTTTCTAGTCGCCGGACGCCGTTACCGTGCGCCGATGGTCCGGCGCCCGTCGTCGTCATCGAAGGCCATCGGCGTGGGTCTGACCGGCCTCGCGCTGTTCGCGGCCTCCGGGCATGGAGCGTCCGATCCGCTGCCTCGCCAGGCGGTCGAGCAGCTCAACGCGTGGCGCGGCATCGTCGGCGTGGGGCCCGTCACGCACGACGCCGCGCTCGATGCGGGATGCCGGCGCCACGCCGACTACTACCGCGTCAACCCGACACACCTCGGCCATCGCGAAGAGCCGGGCGCGGATGGGTACACGGCTGCCGGCGACCGCGCGGCACGCTCGAGCGTCCTGAGCTTCGGCGACGCGCTGGGCACCGGCATCCGCGCCTGGGAGCCGGGGCCGTATCACCGCATCGCGCTGCTCGACCCGCGGCTGACGTCGACCGGCTTCTGGAGCGAGTTCGGGCTGAGCTGCATGGCGGTCACGCGCGTGACCGACGAGCTCCGCACGCCGGCGGCGACCGCCTACACGTACCCCGTCCACGGGCAGCGCGGGGTCCCGGTCGCCTTCTGGTGCGCCGAGATCCCGAATCCGTGCGAGGCGGTGCCGGGCAACGACGGCAACAGCCCCACCGGCTTCAACGTCACCGTCCAGTTCAACGGGCCATGGCTCGCGCAGCAATCGGTGGCGGTGACGACCGCGAGCCTGACTCCGGCCGGGGGCGGGCCGGTGCCCCTGACGGTGCAGACCCGTGACGAGATCCTGCGCGGCGGGATCGTCCTGATCCCGCACGAGCCCCTGGCCCTCGGCACGACGTACGTCGCAACGGCGCAGGGCACGATCCGCGCGATCGCCGATGACGGGGTCTCGACGTCCCACCCGTTCGCGGTGAGGTGGGACTTCTCGACGCCCGGGACCGAGCCTCCGGCGTCGCTGCGCGTCAGCGTGCAGCGCGTGACACGCAACCGCATCCAGCTCCAGGTCAACCTCCTCAGCGATGCGCCGCGCCGTGCGCGGATCAGCCTGCTCGACGGCCGGTCGGACATCGTGCGCGTGGTCCGCCGCCTGGAGGCTGGGTCGCAGCAGGTCACGATCCGGCGGCCGCGGCGAAAGACGACGATGATCGGCGTGCTGCTGCGCGGCAGCGCGACACATGCCGGCGTCGCCGCGCGCCTCCCCGTGCACATCAGCGCGCGGGGCTCGGGGTGACGCCGGCCTGCGAGATCCGACCTTTCTCGTTCGTTCCCAGGACGTTCGTTCAGGACGCGCATCCGGGCTGCGCGGTCCGGCAGCGAGACCCTCCGGATCTGCGCTGTCGTCCTCCGACCAACGTCGGGAGGATCGTCCGATGGGACGACACGGACTGGTCGCAACGCTGCTCGCCGCCGCACTGATCGCACCGTCGGCCGCGCAGGCCGCCGACACGACGGTGAACCTCGCCGACAAGCAGTTCTCGCCGTCGTCGGTGACGATCGACCGCGGCGACACGATCACCTGGAACTGGCTCGACGACCAGCATCACATCCTCTTCGACACCGGTCCCGCGTCGGACTCCGGCGAGCATGCGGCCCCGTTCACCTTCATCCGGACGTTCCCGAGCGCCGGCACCTTCGCGTACCACTGCGTCGTCCACCTGGACGATGGGATGCGCGGCACGATCAACGTCCCGAACGCCGCGCCGACGGCATCCATCGCCCCGTCGACGCAGAATCCGTCCAGCGGCCAGAGCGTGACGTTCGACGCGGGCGGCTCGGCCGACAGCGACGGCACGATCACGAAGTACGAGTGGGATCTCGACGGCAACGGCACCTACGAGGTCAACGGCGGCACGACGCCGACGATCGCGCGGTCGTTCACGGGCCCGGCATCCCCCACGGTCCGCGTCCGCGTCACCGACAGCGACAGCGCGCTCGCGATCGCCGCGACGGTGCTCAACGTCGCCGCGCCGCCGGTCCAGGACCCGCCGCCGGTCCAGCAGGACCCGCCGCCGACCCAGCAGAACCCGCCGCCGGCGACCGCCGACCCCGCCCCGGTCATCACGCAGGCCGCGACCGTCCCCGCCGCGCTCGCGCCGAGCACGACCACGACGACCACGAAGCCCGCCGGCCCGAGCTTCTCGGCCCCGGCCGGCCAGAAGCTCAAGAGCCAGAAGGGCGTGAAGATCAGCGCCTCCTGCCCCGGCGGCTGCACGCTCGTCTTCACCGGCACCGTCACGGTCGGCGGCAAGAAGCTCAAGCTCACGAAGCTCACGAAGAGCCTCGGCGCCGGCAAGTCCTCGGTGTTCACCGTGAAGGTCGCCGACGCCAAGGCGCTGCGCAAGGCGAAGGGCAAGGCGAAGGCGAGCATCAAGGTCGCGTCGACGTCGGGCGGGCAGTCCGCCACGAAGACGATGACGGTCAGTCTCAAGAGCTGATCCACGCTGAACCGACGCCCGGTAGCGTCCGGGGCGTGAGCGCATCCCCGGACTCGCCCGCCGCCGAGCTCATGGACCGCCTCGGGCTGTCAGACGACGAGCTCTGCGCGGTGCTGGCGGTCGACCCGCTGGCGATCCTCGCCAACGATCTCGGTCACCGGCCGGAGCTGGGGATCCTGCTCGACCTCACCGCGGAGGCCGCGGACCGGGTCGGCGAGGGGCTCCTGCGGCGCTGGCTGCGCCGGCGCGGCCCGAACGGGGTGCCCGCCGAGCACCTGCTCGCCCGCGACTTCGCGGCCTTCGAGGACGATCTCGGCGTCCTCGCCGAGCGCGGCTTCGTCCTGCGTTAGTACGTCTGTCCAACGAGCGCGCCGGCTGCGCGACCCTTCACGGCGGGCTGCCGGCGCCTCGCATTCATCGGCGGGAGGTCGTCGGCGGCCCTACTCCTTCTCGGGACGCTTCTCGCCCGGCCAGATGCCGGTGAGCCACTGAAATCCCTTGGCGCCGCTGCGATTGACCGCCGCTTTGGTGACGGCGAACGTCGCGCCCTGTACCGCCGCCGCGCCCAGTACCTTGCCCCAGGTCGACTCCTCGGTCGTGGCCTTGGGTGGCTCGCGATCGTCGATATGACCCCAGACCTGGTTGAAGACCTGCCGCGCAAGGATTCCCGCGATGATGCCGACAACGATTCCGATGGGCTTGTAGAGAATCTTCATGGTTGCGGAGGGTACCCCCAGCACGTCACCATGATTCCGCCGACCAAGGAGGGATGACGTGGAACCAGCAGACGACCTGCTCCAGCGCGCGCTCATCGACGCGCAGGCGTCCGTGTCCGTCGCCCTCAAGGTCTCCGACCTCGCGATGTCCGAGGCGCTGACCGTCATCTTCCACGGCCGCCTCGACCTCGGGACGCTCCAGACCTACGTCACCCACGGCGGGCGCCCCGCCGGCTCGGCCGTCGGCGCCTCCGAGCTGCTGCGGGTCCCCTGCGACCTGGACCTCGGCGACGCGTCGTCGCGCGACGAGGCCGAGGAGCTCTACACCGAGCAGGCCCGCGCGCTGCGCGACGCGATGGTCGCCGCCGACACCGTGCTGTCGCTGTGGGCCGGCGAGCTCGTGACCGCGACGGGCGGCGACGATCGCGATCGATCGCTCGATCGACCTCGACGTCCGCCTCCCCGCGCCGCGCCTGCTGCCGATCGCCCTGACCGCGCCCGAGCGGCGGCTGCTCGTGACCGCCGTCTGCGGCGCGCGCACGCTCGCCAAGGGCCGTCCGCCGATGGGCATCGTCTGCGCCCAGCCCGACCTCGCCCACGTCTACCAGCTCTCCGACGACCCCGAGGCCTGCCTCGAGGACTTCGCCGAGCGGGCGGCCGAGCACGCTCACCGCGTCGCGCGCAGGCTCGAGCACCAGGACGCGTCGATCCAGCGCTTCCTCGAGCTCAACGGCGACGACTTCCAGCCGACCGGCTGACGGGCGCTCGGCGCGCGCGGCGCGCGCCGAGGCTCAGAATGGGGGCGTGAAGCGCCTCGCGATCATCTCCGCCTGCGTCATCGTCGTCCTCGGCGTCAGCGCCGTCGTCGCGCGCTGGCTCAGCGCCGACACCGACGAGCGCGCCCAGGTCGTCGAGCTCCTGCGCGCCCAGGCGCGCGGCGACGCCGACGAGATGCTGCGCCGCCTGGAGTGCCGCGACGAAGCCTGCGAGGAGGTCGTCCGCGCGAACGCCAGGAAGCTGCGCGGGCGCGGCGAGCTGAAGGTCGCGCTCTACCAGTCGGCCACCGCGCACGCCCTGCGCTCGCGGACGAAGTTCACGCGCGTCGTGTGGTTCACGCCGGACCGGCTGACGACCGTCCAGTGCGTGCTCGTGCGCAGGACCGGCAACGTGCTGGCCGGGACGTCGGTTAGCCTCCTGCGCCTCAGCGCCCCGATCGGCCGCGAATCGAGCTGCCCGTCGTAGGGCGCCGAGCAAGCACAACTCGGACCGGATGCCGGTGTTGTGCCCCCCGACACGATGCGCATCGCCCGCCCGCTCGCACTCACGACCGCCCTGCTCGGCGCCCTCCTCGCGTGCGCCTCCCCGGCGCTCGCCCAGGACGGCGTCACCCGCGGCACGATCTACCGGGACGGCCCGGACAACCGCTACCTGCTCGGCGGGACGTGGCTCTTCCGCCTCGACACCGCCGGCATCGGCCAGCGCGAGCGCTTCCAGCGCCAGACCACGACCGACGGCTGGACCGCCGCGGCGGTCCCCAACGCCTGGAACGTCGGCGACAACTCCGTCGCCTCGATGACCGGCACGACGGGCTGGTACCGCAAGGACTTCCGCCTGCCCGACGCGCGCAGCCGGATCGACTGGCTCCTGCGCTTCGAATCGGTCAACTACCGCGCGAAGGTGTGGCTCAACGGCAGGCCCGTCGGGCGCAACACCGGCGCCTATCTGCCGTGGGAGGTGCGGCTGCCGCGCAGCGCGCTCAAGCGCCAGGGCGTCAACCGGCTCGTCATCCGCGTCGACAACCGGCGCCTGCGCACCGACTTCCCGCCGTCCGGCCTGACCGGCTCGGGCGACCCCGCCGGCGGCTGGTGGAACTACGGCGGCCTGCTGCGCGAGGTCTACCTCCAGCGCATCGACCGCGTCGACATCTCGAGCGTCGTCGTGCGCCCGGACCTCCAGTGCTCGAGCTGCGACGCCAGCGTGCTCGCGCGGATCACCGTGCGCAACTACGGCGACGACTCCAGCCGCGTGCGGATCACGGGCAGCTTCGGCGGCCAGCGGTTCTCGTTTCGCTCCAAGCCCGTCGGCCCGAAGGACTTCGCCCCGTTCGAGGCGCGCGTGACGGTCCGCAACCCGCGGCTGTGGTCGCCGGCCGACCCGCAGCTCTACGACGCCCGCTTCAACGTCCGCACCGGCGACCGCAAGGTCGTCGGCTACACGCTGCGCAGCGGGATCCGCTCGATCAAGGTCCTCAACGGGCGCCTGCAGCTCAACGGCCGCGACGTCAGCCTGCGCGGCGTCGGCCTGCACGAGGACGATCCCGCCGCGGGCTTCGCGATCAACAGCGCGCGCCGCGCGCAGATCGTCGCGCAGGCCAAGGAGCTCGGCGCGACCGTCATCCGCTCGCACTATCCGCTGCATCCCGAGATCCACGAGATCGCCGACCGCGTCGGCATGCTCGTCTGGTCGGAGATCCCGGTCTACGCGATCAAGACCCAGTACCTCAAGCGCCTGGCGGTGCGAAAGCTCGCCGCGCGCGAGCTCGAGGCCAACATCCTCGCCAACCAGAACCATCCCTCGATCATGCTGTGGTCGATCGGCAACGAGCTGTCGTCGCGGCCGGGCCCGGTGCAGCAGAACTACATCGAGCGCGCGGTGCGCCAGGCCAAGGCGCTGGATCCGTCGCGGCCGATCGGGCTCGCGGTCGCCGGCTACCCGTCGGCCGGCTGCCGCCCGCAGTACGCGGCGCTCGACGTCATCGGCATCAACGAGTACTTCGGCTGGTATCCCGGGCCCAACGGGCAGATCGCCGACCGCGACGCGCTACCGGAGTTCCTCGACGCAGACGCGCGCCTGCTATCCGAACAAGGCGATCTTCGTCTCCGAGTTCGGCGCCGAGGCCAACCGCAACGGTCCCGTCGAGGAGAAGGGCACGTTCGAGTACCAGCAGGACTTCGTGAACTACCACCTCGGCGTGCACGCGTCGAAGCCATGGCTCAGCGGCTCGCTGTACTGGGCGCTGCAGGAGTTCCGCGTCAGGCCGAACTGGGACGGCGGCAATCCGCTGCCCAACTCGCCGATCCACGAGAAGGGCCTGCTGCGCTTCGACGGTGTCAAGAAGCCGGCCTGGTTCGACGTCGAGCGCATCTTCAAGGCCACGCCGCAGCTCGGCGTAGCGAGGCCTACGGCCGCAGCCGGGCGGGCGGTTCGGTACCCTTCGCCGTCGCCATGGCTTCCCAGACGACCAAGCTCTCGATCGCCGCTCGCGAGCCCGAGGGCTCGCGTGCCACCCGCCGCCTGCGCCGCACCGGCCGCGTCCCCGGCATCCTCTACGGCGGCGACGGCGAGCCGATGACCTTCAGCGTCGACGCGCGCGAGCTGCGTCACGCGCTCGCCGCCCGCGGCGCCGTGCTCGAGGTCGTCGACGAGGGCACCGCGACGCCGGCGATCCTCAAGAACGCGCAGTACCACCCGGTGCGCGGCGAGACGATGCACGTCGACCTGCTGCGGGTGAACCTCAACGTCGCGATCGCGGCGGTCGTGGCGCTCGAGCTCGTCGGCGCCGAGGACGCGCCCGGCGTCAAGGAGGGCGGCGTGCTCGAGCAGATCACGCGCGAGCTCAACATCGAGGCGCTGCCGGCCGAGATCCCGGAGTCGATCACCTTCGACGTCTCGTCGATGCAGATCAACGACACGATCACGCTCGCCGAGGTCACGGTGCCGTCCGGCATCACGCTCCTCGACGACCCCGAGGAGACCGTCGTCGTGACGCTCACCCCGCCGCGCCTGGAGACCGAGGACGACGAGCTCGAGACGGAGACCGGCGTCGTCGGCGAGGGCGCGGGCAAGGCCGAGGGCGCCGCGGACGACGCCGACGCGGGCGACGTGCCCGCCGACGCGGGCGACGCCTCCAGCGAATAAGGCGACGCTCGCCGTGCGCATGCCCGGTCGCGGTCGCGGTGGCGCGCCGAGCGGCCCGGTCGACTGGCTCGTCGTCGGTCTCGGCAATCCCGGCAAGAGCTACGCCGGCTCGCCGCACAACATCGGCTTCGAGGTCGCCAATCGCCTCGCCGAGCGCTGGGAGCTGCCAAAGGCGAAGCCGAAGTACGCCGGCCTGCTGACCGAGGGGCGGACCGGCCCCGGCGGCCCGCGGGTCGCGATCCTGCTCCCGCAGACGTACATGAACGAGGCCGGGCGCTCGGTCGGACCGGCGCGCGGGGCCTACAAGCTGCCGCTCGAGCGCGTGCTCGTCGTCCACGACGAGATCGACCTGCCCTTCGGCGACGTGCGCGCCCGCATCGGCGGCGGACTCGCCGGCCACAACGGCCTGAAGTCGCTGAAGGCCGAGCTCGGCGGCCCGGAGTTCGCCCGCGTGCGGGTCGGCGTCGGCCGGCCGGACTCGACGGACCCGGAGATCGTGTCCGCGCACGTCCTCGGCGCGTTCCGCCAGTCCAAGGCCGAGGTGGCCGAGCTCGTCGACGACGCCGCGCGCGCGGCCGAGGAGATCGTCCTCGGCGAGCGCGAGTTGTAGCTGCGGGCCGCGGATTCCTCCAGCAGCGCGGGAGTTCTGCCGATGACGGTGGCATGGCCCTCCGCCGCCGGATCGCCGCGCTTGCGCTCGCGATCGCCTCGCTCGCCGCCGGCCTGCTCGCGACCGCCGTCCCGGCCTCGGCCGCCGAGGCGCCGCAGTGCTGGAACGCCGAGGTCTGGGCGCGGGCGGAGATCACCCGCACCTACCAGCTCTACTGCCCGCGCACGGAGAAGGTCGAGGTGATGTCCGAGCCGCAGGACTCGCTCTTCGAAGGGCTCGTCCAGGGCGACGAACGGTGAAGTTCCGCCTCACGCCCGACGGCGACGGCTCCCGAGCACGACGAGTTCACGCTGCGCCTCACCGGACCGGGCGGCAGCGACCGACGCAGGTCGTGCGGGTCCACAACGTCCCGCTCGACGCGGAACACGCCGCCGCGCTGCGACCCGGTCAGCAGGCCAAGCGCACGCCGGAACTCGCCCCGGTCGCGATCGAGTTCCACGTCCTGTGCTGGGACGACGAGCACGACGACTACACGCTCTACGGCAACGGGCCCGGCACGCATCCCGACGCCCCGCTGCACAACGACGGCGGCATGGGTGGGCAGGGCGTGCCGTTCTGGCACTACATCCCGACGATCGCCGACGGCGAGGAGCAGACGACCTACTACGCGATCGACGCCCTCGGCGCCCGTTCGGCCGATGCGCCGATCAGCGTCAGGCTCGGGCCGTCCGTCGATCGCCTGCCGACGTGCCACCCGCCGTCCTGGTGGAACGCTACGCCGACTTCAACCCGATCTACTCGCGCCCCGGCGCGACGCGGCGCTTCGCCGTCATGTGCGATGACGCCGACGGCGACGCGCTGCAGGCGCGCGTGTCACGAGCGCGCCGACGGGCGGCGACTTCACGACGTTCGCGCCCGGTCTCCCGTCGCACGGCTTCTGGGGCACCGAGGTCTGGACCGAGGTCGACATACGTCCCGCGCTCCTCCTACGAGGGCGAGGATCTCTTCTCCGTCACCGCCACCGGCACCCGCGGCGACGGACCTCCCGGCAGGATGGGCATCGTCGCCCGCGCGCTGCCCGCGAACTCCGGCGCCGGCTGCGGCTGGAGCCCGGGCTCGACGAAGCCCCGGCGTCCCCGTGACGCTCGAGGCGACGTGCGAGGACGGCGACGGCGACCCCGTCGAGCGTCGAGATCGTCTCGCCGCCCGCGCACGGCCAGACCGGCGCACCGACCGTCACGCCTGCCCGCTTCGGCGGCCAGCGCCTGCAGATCGTCTACACGCCGGACCCCGGCTTCGAGGGCTCGGACTCCGTGACGATCGAGATCGGCGACGGCAACGGCATGACGCAGAAGCTCGACTTCGCCGTCAACGTCCGCACGGACCCCTACTACTCGCCGCCGGCCTACACGATCGGCGCGCCGTTCGCCTGGCCGGAGCTCCAGCCCAAGCCCACCGGCCGCGACGTGGCTTCCCGGCGTCGGCCAAGGCGAAGCCCGTCACGCCGCTCGACCAGGCCCGCAAGGCGCTCGGCAGTCGCGGCGTCCGGCTCGTCGAAGCGCATCGGCGACGCCCGCGTGTACGGCCCGCGTACCGCTGTCGAAGCCTCGGCACGCCCGCGCGCGCTGGCCGTGACCTGCCCCGTGAAGTGCGACGTGACCTCGTCGAGCACGGTCGCCGGCGACGGCGCGGGCAGGGCGAAGCTCCGCGTCAAGCCCGGCAAGGCCGCGGCGCTCGTCCTCAAGCTCTCCGCCGAGCAGCGCCGCAAGGTGCGGCGCGCCGGCCGCGCTCGCGCGACGTTCCGGCTGAAGGTCGCCCGCACCGGTCGCAAGGCGCGCAGCGCGACCGTGCGCCTCTCGCTGCGCGGGTGCCCGCCACGCCGTGCTCGGGCGACGCCGACGGGACTTCACCGACGGGCTCAGGGCCCGGCGCGGGGAGTGTTCGCGGGTGGGAGAACGCGTACGTCAAGATAGCGGGCGTGTTGTGGCTTGTTCGGTTTCGGTGTGGATGGCGATTGGCATAGTCGATGGTGGATGGAGAGGGGTGGATGATCGTTGCGGAGTTAGAGAGTGGCGTTAGAGAGAGAGAGAGGGGTTGCAGATAGTCTGTGCGCAGGTTGGTGACGTCAACAAGAGGCGCATTCGACGCGCTCGCAGCGATCGGCGAGAAAGAGAAGAAGAGAGGCGATTAGGTGTCATGTGGACGGGGAGTTCGGTTTCTGGGCGGAGAGAGAGCGCGGCGCGCCGCGAGCGTGCTCGACGGCTCCGAGCGAGGCGGACTCTTGGGCGACCGACGGCGCACAAGTGGCGGAACGTCGCGTATGACTGCGGGATCGGGATCGTGGCCGACACCGCGCGCGCAGCGCGGCGCGATGGCGATGACTCCTAGACTGGGACGTGCCCGCCGCGCCCACGCGCGGTCGGTCGTCCTGCATGCATCTGCGCCGCCTCCTCAGCCACCTCTCCGACGCCGACGACGGCGCGACGCTCGCCCGCGAGGGCGGGCGCGCGTTCGTCTCCGCGTCGCTGCGCCCGTACGTCCTGGCCGCGCTCGCCGACGAGGACCGCGACCGCCCGACGCTCGTCGTCGCCGGCGACGACCGCCAGGCGCGCGACCTCGCGGTCGATCTGCGCGCGTGGCTGCACCCGCGGCCGGTGCGCTTCTATCCGAGCCGCGGGGTCGCCTACGAGTCGCACCTCGCGCCGCCGCCGCATCTCGTCGGCCTGCGCGTCGCGGCGCTCGACGCGCTGCTCGCGGACCCGGGCGCCGGATGGCACGAGGCCCCGGTCGTCGTCGTCTCGGCCGTCGCGCTCAGCGAGAAGGTGCCCGACCCCGAGCTGCGCCCGCGCTCGTTCACGCTGCGCACCGGCGAGCTGCTCGACCTCGACGAGTGCATGGCCGAGCTCGTCGCCGCCGGCTACGAGCGCGTCGACCAGGTCTCCGACCGCGGCCAGTTCGCCGCCCGCGGCGGCCTGCTGGACATCTACCCGGCGACCGAGGACCGGGCTGTCCGCGTCGACCTCTTCGACGTCGAGATCGAGTCGCTGCGCTGGTTCTCGACGTTCACGCAGCGGTCGCTCGGCGAGGCCGAGGAAGTCGAGATCGCGCCCGCCGCCGAGCTCGCCGCCGAGCACCGCGAGCTCGCCGAGATCGCGGCGCTCGAGTCCGAGGAGGACCGCCCCGACATCGCCGAGCTGCTGCCGGTGGAGCGCTTCCGCGCGTTCCTCGACCTCGCGCCCGGCGCCGCGCTGCTCATCGCCGCCGAGGAGGAGATCGACCCCGCGCTCGACGACCACTGGCAGGACGTCTGCGCCGCCTTCCACGACGAGGACGCCCATCAGCTCTACGTCCCGCCCAGCGACATCAAGGGCGCGCTCGGCGACCGCGCCCACGTGCGGCTGTCCTCCTACGACACCGGCCAGCGGCTGCAGTTCCGCGCGCAGGCCCCGGACCTCGCCGCGCGCTCGCTGAAGGAGGCCGAGCCGGAGCTCGAGAAGCTCGTGCGCTCGGGCTACCGCACGGTCGTCACGTGGCCGCAGCGCGGCGAGGGCGAGCGGGCGGCCTACAACCTCGCCCGCGTCAAGGCGTCGTGGCTGGGGGAGGGGGATCCGGCTGGGATCGAGAACCCGCTGCGCTTCGCGCAGGTCAACCTCCGCGACGGCTTCATCGCCGCCGGGCTGAAGCTCGCCGTCCTGCCGTCGCACCGGCTCTTCCGCCGGCGCGCCGAGCGCAGCGCCGGGACGCGACCACGTCGCCCGCCGACGAGGGCGCGCTGCGCTCGTTCGCCGACCTGCGCACCGGCGACATCGTCGTCCACGAGGACCACGGCCTCGCCCGCTTCGCCGGCTTCGAGACGAAGACCGTCGCGGGCGTCACGCGCGACTACCTCTACCTCGAGTACCAGGGCGACGACCGCGTCTTCGTCCCGAGCGAGCAGCTCGCGAAGATCAGCCGCTACGTCGGCGCCGGCGGCGCGCACCCGCCGCTGAGCAAGCTCGGCGGCAAGAGCTGGGACCGCCTGAAGGCGCGCGCCCGCCGCGCCGCCCAGGAGCTCGCCGGCGAGCTGCTGAACCTCTACGCCGAGCGCCGCCGGCGCACGGGCCTCGCGTTCCCGCCGGACTCCGACTGGCTGCGCGCGTTCGAGGCGGCCTTCCCGTACAACGAGACCGCCGACCAGCGCGACGCGATCGAGCTCGTGAAGCTCGACATGGAGTCCGAGCGCCCGATGGACCGCCTCATCTGCGGCGACGTCGGCTTCGGCAAGACCGAGGTCGCGCTGCGCGCGGCGTTCAAGGCCGCCGACGCCGGCCGGCAGGTCCTCATGCTCGTCCCGACGACGATCCTCGCCCAGCAGCATTTCGGGACCTTCACCGAGCGGCTGAAGGACTACCCGTTCACGATCGAGCACGTCAGCCGCTTCCGCCCCGCGGCCGAGCAGCGCAAGGCGATCGAGGGCTTCCAGACGGGCGCCGTCGACATCCTCATCGGCACCCACCGGATCCTGAGCCGCGACGTCCGGGCGAAGGACCTCGGGCTCATCATCGTCGACGAGGAGCAGCGCTTCGGCGTCAAGCAGAAGGAGCTGCTGCGCCAGCTCAAGCTCCGCGTCGACGTCATCTCGATGAGCGCGACCCCGATCCCGCGGACGCTGCAGATGTCGCTCGCCGGGCTGCGCGACATCTCGGTCATCAACACCCCGCCCGAGGGCCGGCGGCCGGTGAAGACGTACGTCGGCGAGTACGACGAGGAGGTCGTCAGGCAGGCGCTCGTGCGCGAGCACGCGCGCGGCGGGCAGGCGTTCTTCCTCCACAACCGCGTCGAGTCGATCGACGAGACGGCCGAGCGCCTGCGCGGGCTGTGCCCGGGGATGCGCTTCGAGGTCGCCCACGGCCAGATGGAGGACACCGAGCTCGAGGACCGGATGCTGCGCTTCCTGCGCGGCGAGGCCGACGTGCTCGTCTGCACGAGCATCATCGAGTCGGGCATCGACATCCCGCAGGCCAACACGCTCGTCGTCGACCGCGCCGACGTCTTCGGCCTCTCGCAGCTCTACCAGATCCGCGGGCGCGTCGGCCGCAGCCGCGAGCGTGCCTACGCCTACCTCCTGTATCCCAGCGCCGCGGCGCTGACGCACGAGGCGGCCAGCCGCCTCGCGGCCCTCAGCGACTACACCGAGCTCGGCGCGGGCTTCAAGATCGCGATGCGCGACCTCGAGCTGCGCGGCGCCGGCAGCCTGCTCGGCGACGAGCAGTCCGGCCACGTCGCCGCGCTCGGCTTCGAGCTCTACATGCAGATGCTCGACGAGGCGGTCGCGGCGGCCGAGGGCGAGACAGGCGAGGACGCGCCCGAGCCGGTGCGCCTGGACGTCAACGTCGACGCCTACGTGCCCGCCGACTACATCCCCTACGAGCAGGCGAAGATCGACGTGCACCGGCGGATCGCCGGCGCGTTCGACGTCGCCGATCTCGAGCTCCTGCGCGAGGAGCTCGACGACCGCTTCGGCGAGCTGCCCCAGCCGCTGAGCAACCTCATCGACCTCCAGCGCGCGCGGATCAAGCTCGGCCAGGCCGGCGCCACCGCGGTGAGCTTCCGCGGCGGCCGGCTCGCCGTCACGCCGATCGAGCTGGACTCCGTCCGGGCCAAGCGCGTGCGCGCGGAGATCCCCGGCGCGCTGTACGAGTCGGGCAAGTCTCAACTGTCCGTTCGCGTTCCCGACGACCCGTTGCTGCGCTTTCCCGCGGTCGTCCGGGCCGCCGACGTGCTGCTGGCCGTGACCCGCGAGGCGGCGTGACGTCAGAATGCGATATGAAGGCTGTGTGAAGCGCCGCGCTTCCGGCGCGACCACGCGCGCGCCTTCGCTACGATCGGACGCATCGTGAACCGAATCTCTCGCTTGTTCCCGGCGCTCGGCGCCTTTTTTGTGGCCGCGATCCTCGTTGCCGGCTGCGGTGACTCCGTCCCCAGCGGCGCCGTCGCGAGCATCGACGGCAACGAGATCTCCAAGGGCGATTTCGCCCGCTGGATGACGATCGCCGCCGCCACCAGCCAGCAGGGCACGGCCAAGGTCGCCTACAGCCCGCCCGACTTCGCGACGTGCGTCGCGGCAAAGAAGAAGACGGCGCCGAAGCCCGCCAAGGGCCAGCCGGCGACGACCGATGCGCAGTACAAGACCCAGTGCCAGCAGGAGTACACGAGCCTGCGCGACCAGGTCATGCAGTTCCTCATCCTCACCGCGTGGGTCGACGGGGAAGCCTCCGACCAGGGCGTCAAGGTCTCCGACGCCGAGGCCGAGAAGCAGTTCCAGGCGGCGCTGAAGCAGTCCTTCCCGAAGAAGGCCGACCAGGAGGAGTTCCTGAAGTCCAGCGGCATGACGCTGGGCGACGCGCGCTTCCAGGTCCGCTTCAACACCGTCTACACGAAGCTGCGCGAGAAGGCCGTCAAGAACGCCGAGAAGGTGACCGACAAGGACGCCGCGGAGTTCTACAACAAGAACAAGGCCCGTTTCGCCTCACCGCTCACGCGTGACCTGCGCGTCGTGCTCACCCGCACGAAGGAGCGCGCCGACCAGGCGAAGGCCGCGCTCGAGGGCGGTCGCAACTGGTCCTCGGTCGCCAAGGAGTTCTCGATCGACCCCGCCTCCAAGGCCGCGGGCGGCGTCCTCTCGGGCCTCGCCAAGGGCCAGCAGGAGAAGGCGTTCGACGACGCGATCTTCTCGGCGCCGAAGGGCAAGCTCACCGGCCCCGTGAAGACCCAGTTCGGCTACTACGTCTTCCAGGTCCAGAAGGAGACGCCGGCCAAGCAGCAGACGCTGAAGGAGGCGAGCGCGGCGATCAAGCAGCAGCTCGACGCCCAGAGCAAGCAGAAGGCCGACGACCAGTTCAACCAGGACCTGCGCAAGAAGTGGAAGGCGCGGACGAACTGCGGCGACGGGTTCATCATGAACCAGTGCAAGAACGCGCCGAAGGAGAAGACGGCGACCGCGCCGGCCGGGCAGCAGCCCGTGGCGCCGCAGGCGCCCACGCAGCCGCAGCCGTAGGCTCGCCCCGCACCCCGAGCCGGGCAGCCCTTAGGCTTCCCGGCTCGTGACCGCCCCCGAGATCACCGAGGCGCTCGGACGCCTCGACGCGCTCACGCGCCGCCTGCGCGTGGAGTGCCCGTGGGACCGCGAGCAGGACGAGCGCACGATCGTTCCGCACACCGTCGAGGAGGCCTACGAGCTCGCCGACGCGGCGAACGCGGGCGACGACGCGAAGCTCCTCGACGAGCTCGGCGACGTCCTCTTCCAGGTCCACTTCCTCGCGTTGCTGCTCGAGGAGCGCGGCGCGGGCGATCTCGCCGCGGTCGCCGAGCACTGCCGCCAGAAGCTCATCCGCCGCCACCCGCACGTCTTCGGCGAGGTCGAGGCCGAGTCCGCCGGCGAGGTCCTGCGCAACTGGGACGCGATCAAGGCCGGCGAGGCGGGCCGCGAGCCGGGGATCTTCGGCGAGGTGCCCGAGAACCTGCCCGCGCTGCTCTACGCGCGCAAGCTCCAGCGCCGCGCGGCCACCGCCGGCCTGCTGCCGCCGGCCGGCGAGGCGCCGCCGGTCTGCAAGCGCGGCGCCGTCTTCGACGACATCGGCGACCGCCTCTTCGCGCTCGTCGACGAGGCGCGCCACGTCCGCGTCGACCCCGAGCTTGCCCTCCGCGCGGCCGCACAGCGCTTTCGCGACCGCACGACCCCTGAAGGAGACCCATGAGCCAGATCGAACGCGTCCACGCCCGCCAGATCCTCGACAGCCGCGGCAACCCGACCGTCGAGGTCGACCTGACGCTGGCCTCCGGCGCCTTCGGTCGCGCGGCCGTGCCGTCGGGCGCCTCGACCGGCGAGTTCGAGGCCACCGAGCTGCGCGACGGCTACGCCGCGTTCGGCGGAAAGGGCGTCACGCGCGCGGTCGCGCACGTCAACGACGAGATCGCAGGCGCGATCGCCGGCCACGACGCGCTCGACCAGCTCGCGATCGACCGCACGCTCATCGAGCTCGACGGCACGCCGAACAAATCCCGTCTCGGGGCCAACGCGATCCTCGGGGTGTCGCTGGCGTCCGCGCACGCGGCGGCCGCCCACGTCGGGCTTCCGCTGTGGCGCCACCTCGGCGGCGAGCAGGCCCGCATCCTGCCCGTGCCGATGATGAACGTCCTCAACGGCGGCGCGCACGCCGACAACAAGATCGACTTCCAGGAGTTCATGGTCATGCCGGCGGGCGCGCCGACCTACTCGGAGAGCCTGCGGATGGGAACCGAGGTCTTCCACGCGCTGAAGAAGACGCTGCACGACGCCGGCCTCGGGACCGCCGTCGGCGACGAGGGCGGCTTCGCCCCCGACCTCGGCTCCAACGAGGAGGCGCTGCAGATGCTCATGCGCGGCATCGAGTCGGCCGGCTACGAGCCCGGCAGGGACGTCTTCATCGCGCTGGACCCGGCGACGAGCGAGATCTACCACGACGGCGCCTACGTCCTCGAGCACGAGGGGCGCTCGCTGAGCTCCGGCGAGCTCGCCGCCTACTGGGCGGATCTCTGCGCGCGCTACCCGATCGTCTCGATCGAGGACGGCATGGACGAGGAGGACTGGGACGGCTGGAAGACGCTCACCGAGACCCTCGGCGACCGCGTCCAGCTCGTCGGCGACGACCTCTTCGTGACGAACACGGCCCGCCTGAAGCGCGGCTTCGAGCTCGGGGTCGCCAACTCGATCCTCGTGAAGGTCAACCAGATCGGGACGCTGACCGAGACGCTCGACGCGATCGCCACCGCCCGCGCCGCCGGCTACACCGCGATCATGTCGCATCGCTCGGGCGAGACCGAGGACACGACGATCGCCGACCTCGCCGTCGCGACCGGCTGCGGGCAGATCAAGACCGGCGCGCCCTCGCGCTCGGATCGCGTCGCGAAGTACAACCAGCTGCTGCGCATCGAGGAGGCGCTCGGCGACGCCGCCGAGTTCCCCGGCCGCTCGGTCTTGCGGGCCTAGGAAATTCGGCTGCACGGGGAGGAGCGCGCAGCGGGAGACCGAACCGTCTCACGATGGGTGAGTTCGCTCCGCGCGTGCGCTGGGACCGGGTCGGGCGCATCGCGCTGCTGTTCGTCGGCCTGCTGCTGATCTACCTCTACATCAACCCCGCGCGGACGTACATCGCGACGTGGCAGGAGGCCAAGACGAAGCGCGGCGAGGTCGCCGCGCTGCAGCGCGAGCACGACGCGCTCGTGCGCCGCCAGCGCGCGCTGCGCAGCCGCGGCAGCGTCGAGACCGAGGGGCGGCGTCTCGGGATGGTGCGCCGCGACGAGCGCGCCTACGTCGTGCGCGGTCTCCCGCGCGACAAGTAGGTCGCGGGCCGGGCCCGTCGCTGGGTACGCTCCGCCGTCGGTGGCGGCAACGAGCTTCGAGACGGCGCTGTTCCAATGGCGCGAGGGCGAGCGGCGGATGGCCGGCGCCCCGCCCGAGCACCGCCGCGCGCTGGAAGCCGTCGTCGAGCGCATCGAGGCCGAGCTGCGCAAGCGCCTCGGCGGGACGTTCACGACCGACGAGCTGGCCGAGCTCTACGAGCAGGGCACCGACTGGTGCACCGATCTCGCCGCGACGGTCGCGCCCGACGAGCCGTGGGCGTGGGACGCGCGAACGGTCGCCGACGCCGCCTTCCTGCGCTACCTGCGCGAAGCCCGCGATTTTGCCGGCGGCCGCCGGACCGAGCCCTGAGACGGGCCGGTATCAGTCGGCGTCCGCGCCGGCGCGGCGGATGACGATCTGGTCCTCTTCGACCGTCACCTCGACGGGCCGGTGGCCGGCCCAGTGCTCGGCGTAGACGGGGTTGTCGGCGACGGCGGGGTCGAGCCACAGGCCGTAGCCCTCCTCGCCGTGGTCGAAGGTCCCCTCCAGGGCGCCCGTGGCGCTGCGCGCCCGCCCGCGGCCGCCGCGGCGGCCACGACGGCGTGGAGCGGCCTTTGGCGCATCCTCGTCGTCCTCCTCGTCCTCGCCGGCCTCGGCGCGGCGCGCCGCCTCCTCGGCGAGGCGGGCCGCCTCGGCGGCCTCCTCCTCGAGGCGGCGGGCCTCCGCGGCCTCCAGCTCGGCGGCGACGAGCGCGTCGTCCTCGGCGCGCAGGTCGATCTCGTCGTCGAAGTCGACGCCCGGAGCGTCCCCGTTGTCGGGATCGGCGGGCATGAGGTCGTTGTCCTTCTTGAAGGTCTCGATCTGCTGGACTGTCGCCTCGAGCTGATGGGCGATCCAGGCATCGGTGCGGCCCTGTCGGACCCAGCCCCGGATCTGGTTGAGATGGGGGCGAAGTGAGCGGCGTGCCATGACGGCGAGACCTTACAAGACCCGGCCTGCCGACCTCGCGGCCCGTCCACGACGTCCGAGCGGCGCCAATACACAGGAGTCTAGGTCCGGTTGCCTTTGCCCACGCAACCTGCTTGAGTTGGATTTGTCTGCAAGGAAGGTGGGCTATTCATGCTGGTCCTGACACGCAAGTCCAACCAGAGCATCATGATCGGGGACGACATCGAGATTTCGGTGCTGTCGATCATGGGTGAGAAGGTTCGGATCGGCATCCAGGCCCCGCGGGACATTCCGGTGTTCCGCAAGGAGGTCTACCTCGAGATCCAGGCCGAACGCGGCCAGGTCACCGCCGGCGGCGACGTCGAAGCGGCGCTGCGCAAGCTCAGCACGTAGCGATCGGCGGCCGGGCGCCGAGCCGGGGGCGCTAGCCCATCACGACGTAGAGCGTCTGGAACATCGCGATCGTGACGATGACCGCCGTCGCGATGAGCATGAGCACGAGCACGACGAAGCGCGCCGTCCCGCGCTTGTGGACCTTCGCGAGGTTGCGCTGCCGCGAACGCAGCACCGCCTTGCGGCGCAGCGACTCGCGCCGGACCCGATCGACATGGGTTTCCTCGACGAAGGCGCGCTCGAACTCGTCGGGCGACTGGCGCATCCGGGTTGCCATCCGCTACGGAGCGTAACCCACTTCGGGGTCGTTCAACACGCCGACCACAGCCCGCGACCGTCCGCGCGGGCCTCCCGGGCGAGCGCGGTGAAGCGCTCGGCGTAGCGCACGTCGGGCGGGATCGAGAGCGGGAGCGCGTAGCCGAGCCGGGCGAGCTCGGCGTTGACGAACAGCCCGTCTCGCGCTCGGTAGACGTACGCGAGCAGGCGCCCGAAGCGGTCGCGCTCCTCGACGTCGCGGACGAGCCGGACGCGCTCGGAGCCCACGAGGCGCTCGTTGAACTCCGAGGCCGCCTTGCCGTAGCACTGCACGCCCTTCGTCGGGTGCCTGGTCTCCGGCGTGTCGACGCCGATGTAGCGGACCTTCTCGCGCTGCTCGCCGACGAGCACGTGGATCGTGTCGCCGTCGACGACCTTCACGACGACGCCGACGCGGGAGCCTGCCGCGGCGGGCGCCGAGCCGGCATCGGCTCCCTCGCCGTCCGAGCCGTCCGAGCCGCCCAGCACGCCCGAGGAGCCCGCGCCGGCGCCGGCGGCGAGCACGAGCAGCAGCGCGACGATCGTGCGGCGTGACATGGCCCGGCACGCTACGGTGCGCCGCGGCGCGATGAACGCGGCGGTGCAGTTTCGCTACGCGATCGTGACGTCGGCGGAGAGGTAGACGTCCTGGATCGCGTTGAGCAGCTCGATGCCGTCCTGCAGCGGGCGCTGGAAGGCCTTGCGGCCGGAGATCAGGCCGGTCCCGCCGGCGCGCTTGTTGATGACCGCCGTCCGCACCGCCTGGGCGAGGTCCTCGTCGCCCTCCGACGCGCCGCCGGAGTTGATGAGCGGGGAGCGGCCCATGTGGCAGTTGGCGAGCTGGTAGCGCGTGAGGTCGATCGGGTGGTCGGTCGAGAGGAGGTCGTAGACGAGCCTGCTCGTCTTGCCGTAGGAGCTGCCGAGCCCGCTGACGGCGGCGAAGCCCCGGTTGGTCTCGGGGAGCTTCTGCTTGATGATGTCGGCCTCGAGCGTCACGCCGAGATGGTTGGCCTGCCCGGTGAGGTCGGCGGAGACGTGGTAGTCGGTGCCGTCGATGACGAACGACGGGTTGCGCAGGTAGCACCAGAGCACCGTGAACATGCCGCGCCGGTGGGCGTCCTCGAACGCCTCGGAGACCTCGACGATCTGGCGGTCGGACTCCTCGGAGCCGAAGTAGATCGTCGCGCCGACGCCCGCCGCGCCGAGCTCGTGCGCCCGCTGCACGGACGCGAACATGATCTGGTCGTAGGTGTTGGGGTACGTCAGCAGCTCGTTGTGGTTGAGCTTCACGATGAACGGGAACCGGTGCGCCCAGCGGCGACTCACGGACCCGAGCGCGCCGAGCGTCGAGGCGATCGCGTTGCAGCCGCCCTCGATCGCGAGCCGCACGAGGTTGCCGGGGTCGAAGTACATCGGGTTGGGCGCGAAGCTCGCCGCCGCCGAGTGCTCGATGCCCTGGTCGATCGGGAGGATGCTGACGTAGCCGGTGCCCGACAGCCGGCCCGAGTGCAGCAGCCAGTTGAGGTTGCGCATGACGTTCGAGGAGCGGTCGGTGTCGACGACGACGCGGTCGACGAAGTCCGGCCCGGGGAGGTGGAGCTCCTCGGCGCGGATCGTCTCGCAGCGGTGGTTGAGCAGATCCTCGGCGTCACCGCCGAGGAGCTCCTCGAGGCGGGTGCTGGTCAATGCGGTCGCCACGGTGCCATCCCTTCGCATTCGTCGTCGCGTTGGATGCTGCAGCGTACCCCGCGCGCCGGTCCCGCTCGCACGAGGTGGCGACCCGCCCGCGCGACGCGTTCAGGCCACCGTGGCGGGTAGCCTCCGCCGCGTGCGGCAGAACTTCACCGGGCCGAGCTTCACGGTCGGCGTCGAGGAGGAGATGATGATCGTCGACACGGAGAGCTTCGCGCTCGTCAACGCGATCGAGTCCCTGCTCGAGGACAACAGCAAGGCCAACGGCGACGCCGACACCGGCGAGATCAAGCCGGAGCTCATGGAGTCGGTCCTCGAGATCGCGACGAAGCCCTGCGCCGACACCGGCGAGGCCGGCGAGCAGCTGCGCGCGCTGCGCAAGCGCGCCCGCGAGTCGGCGGGCAGCCGCGGGCTGAGCATCGGCAGCGCGGGCACGCATCCCTTCGCGATGTGGGAGGACCAGCGGATCGTCGCCCGGCCGCGCTACCGCGACCTCATCTCCGCGCTGCGCTTCGTCGCGCGCCAGGAGCTCATCTTCGGGATGCACGTCCACGTCGGCATCGACGACCCCGAGAAGGCGATCCACGTCGCCAACGGGATGCGCGTCCACATCCCGGTGCTGCTCGCGCTCAGCGCGAACTCGCCGTTCTGGCGCGGCGACCGCACCGGCCTGCTGTCGACGCGCACGCCGATCTTCCGCGCCTTCCCGCGCGTCGGCGTGCCGCCCGCCTACGAGGACTGGGCCGACTACGAGCGCCAGGTCGAGTTCATGATCGCCAGCGGCGTCATGGAGGACTACACGTACCTCTGGTACGACGTCCGGCCGCACCCGAACCTCGGCACCGTCGAGATCCGCTGCTGCGACTCGCAGACGCGCGTCGAGCACACCGTCGCGCTGACGGCGCTCATCCAGGCGATGGTCCACGAGCTCGCCGAGCACTACGACGCCGGCCGCGAGCTCGGCTACTACCCGTGGCAGATGCTCGACGAGAACAAGTGGCTCGCGGCGCGGCACGGCCTCGAGGGCGAGATCGTCGACCTGCCGTCGAGCGAGCGCGTGGGCACGAAGGTCCTCACGCGCCGGCTGCTCGAGCGCCTCACGCCGCACGCCGAGCAACTGGGCGCCGCGGACGCGCTCGACGGCATCCGCGACCTGCTCGAGCGCGGCAACGGCGCCTCCCGCCAGATCGTCGTCTACGAGGCCAACTACGACCTCAGCGAGGTCATGGCCGAGATCATCGCCGCGACCGCGTTGTAGCCAGGTTCATCGGCTTCGGTTACGGGGCCCTAGAATCGGTGGCATGACGCAGCCCGACCTCTTCGTCGTCTGCAAGAACTGCCAGGCAGAGGTCAGCCCGTACATCACGGAATGCCCGTACTGCGGGACCCGGCTGCGCAAGCGCGCGCCGAAGATCGAGCGCCCCGACGCGCCCGCCGCCGCGCCGCCCAAGCGCGCGACCCGCGGGCGAGCGAGGACGAAGAAGCCCAAGGCGGCGAAGGACAAGCCGCAGAACCCGCGGCTCGCGCGGCTGCGCTCGGGCGAGATCCCGGGCATCCGCGGCGAGGAGCACGGCAAGCCCTGGGCGACGATCGTCATCGTCGCGCTCTCGTTCGGGCTCTGGCTCTCGCTGGCGTTCTTCGTCCGCGCCGACTTCGCGCTCACCGCCCTCTCCGGCGATCCCTGGCGCTTCGTCACGGCCGCGCTGCTCAACGACGGCACGGCGGCGCAGTTCGCCGCGGTGGTCGGCATCGGGCTCTTCGGCTGGCTCATCGAGCGCCGCCATGGCGCGCTCGTCGTCATCGCGCTGTTCCTGCTCTGCGGCCCCGGCGCCCTTGCGATCGCGACCGCGATCGACCCGGGGACGCTCGTCTTCGGCAGCCACGGAGCCGCGCTCGGCATGCTCTGCGCGTGGCTCGTCCCGGTGCTCGCCGGGCGCCGCGGCCAGACCGGCGACGACGACGCCGACCTGCTCGGCGTCGCGGTCATCGCGGCCGTGCTGCTGCTCGTCCCGCTGCTGTCGCAGGGCAGCGCGTTCGCGGGCTTCATCGGCGCGGCGCTCGGCCTGCTCGCCGGCGTCGTCATGTCGCTGCGGCCGGCGCGCGGGTGACGGGCGACGCCTACAGCGCAGAGGAGGTCGACGCTGCCGTCGCCGCGCTCTCGGACCCCGACCGCTTCGGGCACGCGCAGGAGATCGTCACCCACGCCGCCCCGAGCCTCCAGCGCGTGCTCGGCGCGGCGCTCCAGCAGGGCGGCTGGTTCGACCAGGCGCACGACGCACAGCTGACGCAGGCGGCCGAGACCGAGGATCTCGCGGAGCGCGCGCGGGCGATCCAGGCGCTCGTCGAGGAGGAGACCCGCCTCGGGATGCTCGTCGGCGTGTCGGTCGGATTCGAGCTTGCGCGCGAGCTTGCCGCGCGCCGCAACGACAACGAGGGAGAAGAACCGCAATGACGCATGCGATCGTGCTCGTCGAAGCCGAGCGCGACGTGATGTCGACGCTCGGAGGTGCGCTGGCCGAGGTCGACGGGGTCCGCGAGGCCTACTCGGTCACGGGGGAGTGGGACTTCGTCTGCATCGTCAACGTCAGCCGCCACGAGGATCTGGCGGCCGTCGTGACGGGGAACATCTCCACGATGCACGGGGTCGCCCGCACGCACACGATGGTGGCCTTCGAGACGTTCTCCAGACACGACCTGGAGGCGATGTTCTCCGTCGGCGGCGAAGCCGCCTAATCGTCCTGCCAGCCGCGCGCGAACCAGACCGCGCGGTCCTTCCAGTCATGCGCCATGAGCGCGACGCCGAGGGCGCCGGCGAACGTCAGGAACGCCCCCGTCGCGCCGTGATGGCAGCGCTGGCCGCAGATCCACAGGCGACGGCGAACGCGGTCGTAATGAATCGGCTTGCGCAGTGGTGAAGTAGTCGCCGTGGCCATGGTTGCATCACTGCTGGTGTTATCGGCGTGTTGTGACGACCGCTGAGCACGGCGGGCCTGCGGCATCGTCCAGACGTCCAGAGCGTCAGAATGTGGCGGTGTCCGCGGTCAAGCCGCAGTACGGGCCGACGCTCGTCCAGATGCTCGCGCCGCGGCCCAGGGCCGTGCGCCTCGGCGCGGCCGCGTTCGGGGTCCTGCTGATCGTCGCCGTCATCGCCATCGCGCTCAGCACGCGCCCGGACGAGACGCACGTCCTCGAGCGCGAACCCGTGACGTTCAACTTCGTCTACGGCCCGCAGTTCGTGCGCGACGAGGAGGGAGCGATCGTCGCGCTGCGCCACTCGCGCAGCGGGCTGTTCCTCGACGGGTTCGTCGTCCAGCCGCTCGAGCTGCCGCGCTACGACGGCGCCGTGTCCGGGACGCTGCCGGTCTACGCCGACGGCTACATCAAGGGGCTGCGCAGCCGCTACCGCGGCTTCGACTTCGTCGGCGAGGGCCGCACGCGAGTCAACAACGGGATCGGCTACCAGGTGACGTTCCGCGCGAAGGACGGCGCGCGCACGCTCTACGGCCGCCATCTGCTGCTCGTCGAGGAGAAGCCCGACGGGCTGCGCGAAGGGGTCGTCATCGAGATCACCTCGACGTCCGCGGCGGGGACGCCGAACGCCGAGGAGATCGGCAACCACGGCGCGCTGAAGACGCCGCTGCGCTCGTTTCGCTTCGGCGAGGACCGCAAGGGGGGCACCGCGTGATCGAGTACGAGGACTTCGCGAAGGTCGACATGCGCGTCGGGCGCATCGTCGCCGTCGAGGACTTCCCGGAGGCGCGCCGGCCGGCCTGGAAGCTGCGCATCGACTTCGGTCCGGAGATCGGCGAGAAGCGCTCGTCGGCGCAGATCCGCAACTACGAGCGTGAGGAGCTCGAGGGGCGGCTCGTCGTCGCGGTCGTGAACTTCCCGCCGCGCCAGATCGGGCCGGTGCGCTCGGAGGTGCTCGTCCTCGGCGCGGTCGCCGACGATCACCCGGTGCTGCTGCTCGAGCCCGACGCGGGCTCGCAGCCCGGCGACCGGATCGCCTGACCGGGCGCTACGGGCGCTGCGGGCGCGCGGTCGCGCCGCCGGTCCCGGCGGCGGCGTCGCCGTCCTCCGGATCGGCGGGAGCGGGCTCCGGCGCGACCGGCGGGGCGATCTCGACCGGTGCGGGCGGCGTCGAGGACGGCGCCGTCGGAGCCGCCTCGGGCGGTGCGGGCGCGTTGGGCTCGACCGGTGCCGCGACGCCGCCGGTCTGGGCGGGCGGCCCGGGCGCGGTCTCGAGCGTCACGCTGTCGGTCTTCTCCTGGACCGGCGCGAGGGCCGGATCGGCGGCGCCGACGCCTGCGGTCGCGACGGGATCGACGCCGGCCGGGGCCGTCGCCGGCGTGGCCGTCGCGACGGCGGGGGCGCTCGAGCGGGCGACCGCCGGCTTCGGCGGCGTGACCGGCTGCTGGATCGAGGCGACGACCTCGGGCGCGGCCGCCGCGGCGGGCGCGACGGGGGCCGGGCGCGGCGCGGCGGAGGCGATGGCGGCGTGCGCCGGGAGCTTCGTCTGGACGTGCTTGACCTCGACGGCGCCGGCGGTGACGATCGCCGCCGCGGCGAGCCCGGCTGCGGCCTTCGTCGTGATCGTGCTGATGCCGGCCGACATCGCGCTCGTGCCGCCGGTGGCGGCGACCGTCGCCGCGGCGGCGCCCGCGGCGCCACCGGCGCCGGCGGAGGCGGTCATGCCGAAGTGCGCGAGCAGCGCCTTCTTGAAGAACAGCAGCGGGGCGACCGGGAAGACGGACGCGAGCGCCTTGTTCGTCGTGCGCAGCTGCGCCTTGAAGCCCTGGCAGCGGTCGCACGTGCGGACGTGGCGGCGGACGGGGGCGGTCGAGCGGCGCAGGCCCTCGGCGACCTCACCGAGCTCCTCGCGAACCTCCTCGCACGTGAGCTGGCGCGCCTCGGCGGCCTCGGCGAGCGAGACGCGCGCGCGGACGAGCAGCGACTTGACCGACGGGATCGTCGTCTCCATCGCCTCGGCGATCTGCTCGTAGGAGAGGGCGTCGATCTCGCGCAGCAGCAGCGCCGTCTTCTGCGTCTCGGGCAGCTCCTGGACGTCGGCGACGAGGAGGCGGAACTCCTCGCGCTTGTGGACCTTGTCGGCGGTCGAGGCGCCGCCCTCGGAGAAGTGGATGTCCATCGAGTCCACGCCGATCGGCTGGACGCGGCGCAGGTGGTTCAGCGACCGGTTGCGGGCGATCCGGTACAGCCACGGGCGCACGTTGATCGCGCGGTCGTCGGCGATGATCGCGTTGAACGAGGCGGCGAAGACCTCCTGGAGGACGTCCTCGGCATCCTCGCGCGAGCCGAGCATGTGGCGGCAGAACGCGAGCAGGCGCGACTGGTAGCGCGAGACGAGCGCCTCGAACGCGCCGTGGTTGCCGCGCCGGATGAGGACGATGAGCCGCTCGTCGGATTGCAGGCGAAGCAGCGGGGTCGGGCCCCGCATGCCGACTGCGACGGACTGGTTGAGAGCTGAGGCTTCCACGTGGGTGCGACGGCGCAGGCCGGCCGTCGACGTCTAGAACTCCGAAACCGGCTCGAAGTTCCGAGGTTGCATGGAGGTTAGCGGCCTACCGACCGCAGAATCGTGAGGAGTCGGTGAGACGTGCCCGGGGCGGGATTCGAACCCGCACGCTCTTGCGAGCAGCGGTTTTTAAGACCGCTCGCCTATGCCATTCGGCTACCCGGGCGCGCGCCCGCATCCTACGGCGCGCGCCCGGGGCCGGACAGGACCTTGCGTGTCAGCGCTTGGCGCCCCTGACGCCGGTGCGGAACGTCGCGAGTGCGGGACGCACCGTGCCGTCGGCCTCGACGAGGCCGCCGTCGAACGCCGGGGTGCAGCCGAAGCCGAACCAGTTGTAGCTGTAGAGCCGCTCGATGTTCTTGTCGTACTTCTTGACGAGGTCGAACATGTACTTCGTCCGGTTCGCCTGGCGGCTGCGGTCGCACTTGAAGTTGCTCCCGAAGCTCGCGAGGCCGCCGGTCTCCGTGAGCCAGAGCTTCGCGGCGCTGTTCTTGCCCTTGCGGATGGCCTTGAGGATCCGCGCGACGCCGGGGTAGCGGTTGCTGGCGTTCTTCTCGGTGATGCGGCGGTTGACCTGGGAGTAGTTGTGGACGCCGATGATCTTCGCCTTGCGGGCGGTCGAGCCGCCGGCCTTCAGCCAGCTGGCGATGTACTTCTCGACGCCGGCCTGGTCGAGGACGTCGAGCGCGACGATCTTGCAGCCCGAGCAGAAGCCGCGCATCGCGGCGTAGAACTGGGCGGCGCGCTTGGGGTTCTTGTCCGTCGGCTGGGACTTGTGGTTGGCCTCGTTCCAGACGCCCCACTCGGTCACGCCCTGCGGCTTGTACTTCTTGACGAGCGCGCCGACCTTCGACTTGTACTGCGCGACGCTCGGGAGGCCCTTGCGCGGCACGGAGTTGATGTCGTCGGTCGAGACGTGCATGAGGACCTTGACGCCCCGGGCCTTGGCGGCCGCGACGAACTTGTCGGCGTCGGCGATCTCGACGGGCTGGTCGATCGCGTTCCACTCGATGAAGTAGCGAGTGATCTTGAGGTTGAGGCTGCGGTAGTTGGGATCGTCGAACATCCTCGGGCTCTGATCTCCCACCCCGACGCGGACGTTGGTCGCGGCGGACGAGGCGGACGGAATGGCGAGCAGCCCGAGGATGGGCAGCAGCAGGGCGAGACGGCGGATCACAGCGCGGCTTCCTTTCGAGGGGGTCATACCGGATCGGGACCCTCATCGGCATCCCTTGGCGCAGCCTTGAAGCCTAGCCCGCCTGCCCGCGCCCGGGGGGAACTCTCATACGGCGCTCACGCGGCGCGAAACGAGCGCGCGGCGTTCGCGCAGACCCCGTCGAGCACGTTCCCGGCCAGTCGCTCGTCGCCGGAGATGCGCAATGCGTCGCGCCGTGCGTCGGGCCCGAGCGCCTCGATCCAGTCGCGCTCGCTGCCCGAGATGCGCGCTTTCGCCGCGGGCGCCTCCTCCTCGGTGATCGAGACCGTTCCGCGCGCGACCTTCAGCGCGTAGTGGCAGGTCGTGCCATCCGGCCGGACGACCGAGAGCTCGGCCGTGCCCGACGTCCCGGCCGCCGGGGACGAGAGCCCGGGGGCGATTCGCAGGATCGCGCCGATGTCGATCGCCTCGCCCTCGCGCGGCGCCGTCCAGACCCAGTCATAGCCCCAGCGGGCGAGCGCGCCGAGCACCGGCAGCAGCTCCCGGGAGCGGGCGGTGAGCTCGTAGTCCACGCGCGGCGGCACCTCGCGGTAGCGCTGGCGGGTCAGCAGACCGTCGGCGACCATGCGGTTCAGGCGCGAGCGCAGCTGCTCGGTCGAGATCCCCGGCAGCACGCGCTGCAGCTCGACGAAGCGCCGCGGACCGGCGGCGAGGTCGCGCACGATGAGCAGCGTCCACTTGTCGCCGACGAGATCGAGCGCGCGAGCGTCCGGCGCCCACTGGTCGTACGGATGGCG
Source organism: uncultured Actinomycetes bacterium (assembly GCA_963830085.1). Classification (GTDB taxonomy): domain Bacteria; phylum Actinomycetota; class Thermoleophilia; order Solirubrobacterales; family Solirubrobacteraceae; genus CADCVQ01. The sequence continues at coordinate 27,835 of CAWHLF010000001.1, forward strand.
CTTGGGAGGTGGGATCGGGGCCATGAACGGAAAGCCTGCGGCTGCGGGAACAATGCAGCTTCCTGCAAGATAGTCGCCCGTGCGCCGTCCCGCAGACGATACGCCGGATGTCGGGCGGTTACGGATGTAAAGCCGGTACGAAGGTTCCCGACAGTTTCGGTGGCACGGCGCGTTACGACGTTTCGTGGGCACCGTCACGTCGCTCGAGCCGCGCCGCAGTGCGCGTCTGCGCCGCCAGGCGGGCGCCGGGGTGGCGCCGTCGCGCGCAACGCTGTTCTTCGACCTGCGCTCGCCCTACACGTACCTCGCCGCCGAGCGTGCGGACCGGCTGTTCCCCGGCCTGCAATGGCTGCCCGCGTCGTCGGAGGTGCTCGACCGCGGGGAACTCGATCCCGACGGCCGGCGCGCCCACGAGCGGGCGCGGCTGCTCGGGCTGCCGCTCGTCTGGCCCGAGGACCAGCCGTACCTCGTGCCGGGCGCCATGCGGGTCGCCTCGCTGGCGGCCGAGCGCGGCTGCGGCTCGGCGTTCGTGCTCGCCGCCAGCCGGCTCGCCTACTGCGGCGGCTTTGACATCGACGACCCGGAGATCCTCGCGGAGGCGGCCGCGGCGGCCGGCATCGAGCTGGGGCTCGCGTTGCACGCCGCCGGCGACATCAGCCGCGACGGCGCGATCGAGGACGCGGGGCGTCTCCTGCTCGCCGCGGGAGCCCAGCGCCTGCCGGCGCTGCGCGTCGGCCGGATGCTGTTCTGCGGGGAGGACCGGTTGATGGAAGCCGCGGCCGCTCGCACAGCCGTCTGACCGGTCAGTCGTCAGAACGCGACCGTTTTTTGATTGGTAGGGTCCGATCGGATGGGGGTCGAGAGCACGGTGCAGGGGGTCGTCGGGGGTCATCTCGTCGCGCGGCGGCTGCGCGACCACGGGGTCACGAAGCTCTTCACGCTGTCGGGCGGGCACCTCTTCTCGATCTACGACGGCTGCCGGGCGGAGGGCATCGACATCGTCGACGTCCGCCACGAGCAGTCGGCGGCGTTCGCGGCCGAGGGCTGGGCGAAGGTCACGCGGACGCCCGGCGTCGCGGCGCTGACCGCCGGGCCGGGCGTCACGAACGGGATGAGCGCGATCGCGTCGGCGCAGCAGAACCACTCGCCGATGCTCGTGCTCGGCGGGCGCGCGCCCGCGATGCGCTGGGGGCAGGGGTCGCTGCAGGAGCTCGATCACGTGCCGTTCGTCGCCCCGCTGACGCGCTTCGCGGCGACCGCTTCGACGACCGGCGAGATCCCCGCGCTGATCGATGCCGCGCTGGCCGCGTCGCTGGCGCCGCATGGCGGACCGTCGTTCATCGACTTCCCGCTCGACCACGTCTTCGGCGAGGGGCCGGTGGCGGGCGATGCGCCGGCGCTGCCCTCCGGGGCCGACGGGCCCGCGGCCGACGGCGATGAGATCGAGCGCGCGGTCGCGTTGCTGCGCGACGCCGAGCGGCCCGTCGTCATGGCGGGCACCGATCTGTACTGGGGGCACGGCGAGGGCGCGCTGCGCGCGCTCGCGGAGGAGCTGCGGATCCCGGTCTTCCTCAACGGCCTCGCGCGCGGGTGCCTGCCGGCCGACCACGAGCTCTTCTTCTCGCGCGCCCGCGCGACGGCGCTGAAGGGCGCCGACGTCGCGCTCGTCGTCGGGGTCCCGATGGACTTCCGGCTCGGGTTCGGCGCGTCGTTCGGTGCGGACACGTCGATCGTCGTCGTGGATCGGGCGCGCCCGGCGCGCGAGCATCCGCGCGCGGTCGCGGCGGAGCTCTACGGGGCGGTGGGGGCGAGCCTCGACGCGCTGCGCGGCGGGGCCGGCTCGGGGTCGGCCGGCGATCGACGTTCTGGGTGGGTCGACGAGCTGCGGGCGGTCGAGCGCGAGGCGCGTGCGGCGGAGCGCGCCGAACGCGAGGACGAGCGCGCGCCGCTGCACCCGATGCGCGTGTACGCCGAGCTCGGCGAGCTGCTGGACCGCGACGCGATCGTCATCGGCGACGGCGGCGACTTCGTCTCCTACGCGGGCCGCGTCATCGACTCCTACGAGCCGGGCTGCTGGCTGGACCCGGGCCCGTTCGGGTGCCTCGGCTCGGGGCCCGGCTATGCGCTGGCGGCGAAGCTCGCGCATCCGGGCCGCCAGGTCGTGCTGCTGCTCGGCGACGGCGCGTTCGGGTTCAGCGGGATGGAGTTCGACACGCTCGCGCGGCACGGCGTGGGCGTCGTGGGCGTCATGGGCAACAACGGGATCTGGGGCCTGGAGAAGCACCCGATGGAGCTCATCTACGGCTACTCGGTGGCGGCGGAGCTGCGGCCGGAGACGCGCTACGACGAGGTCGTCGAGGCGCTGGGCGGCCACGGCGAGCTCGTGCGGACGCCGGCGCAGCTGCGGCCCGCGCTGGAGCGCGCCTTCGAGGCCGGCGGGCCGGCGCTCGTCAACGTGCTGACCGATCCGGCGATCGCCTACCCGCGCCGGTCGAACCTCGCCTGAGGGGCGTTAAAGCGGAAGCCGCCCCCAGGGGAAAGGGCGGCTTCCTTGCGACCTCAGCAGGACGGGCAGGGGTACGTACCTACGAGGCCTATGGAGTGGTCCGAGCGGTGGGAGGCGCCGATCAAGCGGCAGTGCTCGGACCTATGTCCGGCACCGGTCACCCAATGGGGGTGGGCTCCCGCTGCCGGTACCGGGGATATCGACGCCCGCCGCCGCCCGCTGTATCGGACATCCGTCCGTCTTTGCGGGGCCTTCGTGTACTAAACGGCGCGTCGCTGCGTCGAGGCGAGTTGCAGTGCGGCGCCGCGCAGGATGTCGTGCTCGGAGACCTCGATCTCGTCGAGGCCGAACGCCCGCAGGACCTCGATGAGCATGACGATGCCGGCAACGATCGTCGGCGCCCGGTCGGGGTGCAGCCCGGTGACCTCGCGGCGCTCGTCGTCGGTCATCGCCGCGACGCGGGCGAGCAGCAGCTCGCAGGTCGCGAGCGTCAGGACGTGGCCGTGGACGCGCTCGGGGTCGTAGGGCTCGAGCTCGAGCTCCATCGACGCGCACGAGGTGGGGGTGCCGGCGACGCCGATCGCGGCCCGCGCCCGATCTCGGAGCTGCTTGCGGCACGGCGTCCGTGAAGATCTGCTGCGCCTCGGCGGCGAGCGCCTCGAGCCCCTCCTTCGGCGGCGGGTCGTCGTCGAGGTGGCGCTCGGTCTGGCGCACGACGCCGGCCTGCGTCGAGACGTGGAACTCGACCTCGCGGTCGCGTCCGACGACGAGCTCGGTCGAGCCGCCGCCGATGTCGACGACGACGATCTGCTGTCCGTCGACCGGCCGCTCGCTCGTCGCGCCGGCGAACGTCAGCGCGGCCTCCTCGTCGCCGCCGATCGTGCGGGCGTCCAGGTCGAACCGATCGCGCACCGCCGCCGTGAACTCTGCGCCGTTGGCCGCGTCGCGGACGGCGCTCGTGAGCACCGCGGTCGTCGCGGTCGCGCCGTGCTCGTCGATGAGCTCGCGGAAGTGCCGGAGCGTGTCGAAGACGCGCTGCATCGGCGCGTCCGCGAGCCTGCCGGTCGCGTCGACGCCCTCGCCGAGCCGGGTCACGATCGACTCGCGATGAAGCTGCGCGACAGCCCCGTCATCGGCGACGTCGGCGATGAGCAGCCGCGTGGAGTTCGTCCCGATGTCGACGACGGCGACGCGCATGGCGCGGGAGGCTACCCGGGCCGCCGCGGCTGGCTGCGGCGCGAAACCGTTGCTAAGATGGTCAGTCCACGCCGCGGGGTGGAGCAGTCTGGTAGCTCGTCGGGCTCATAACCCGAAGGTCGCGGGTTCGAATCCCGCCCCCGCTA
>CAWHLF010000002.1:0-227740 GCA_963830085.1 uncultured Actinomycetes bacterium
GCCGTCCTCTCCGCAGCCGCAGCGATGCTCGCCGTCCCCGCGGTGCTCGTGCTCGTCGGCCGCGGCATCGGCGCCGCCTCGCCGTCCTCCGCCGCGCACGGCGGCATCAGCGCCTCGATCGCCCGCGCGGCCACCCGCCGCCCGGCGCTCGCCGCCGTCGCGACGCTCCTGCTGCTCGCCGCGAGCGTGCCAGTCCTGAGCCTCCAGACCGGCGCCCCCGCCGCGCAGTCGCTGCCGTCCGACAGCCCGGCCCGCGCGCAGTACGACGACGTCTCCAAGGCGATGGGCCCCGGCTGGACCGAGCCCTTCGAGCTCGTCGCCGTCACGCACAAGGGCGCGGTCACGACGCAGGAGCGGCTCGCCGCGCTCGAGCGCGCGCAGCGCAAGCTCGCCAAGGATCCCGCCGTGCGCGCCGTGCTCGGGCCGGGAACGATCGCCCGCTCGGCCGCGAAGCTCCGCAACGCGGGCCGTCGCGCGGTCGCCGCACCCCTTCCCGACGGCGGCAAGCGCCTGCGCCGCGTCGACGCGGGCGTGAGCTCCGCCGCCGACGGCGTGCAGTCCCTGCGCGGCTCGCTGTCGTCGGCGACGAGCTCCGCCAACCGCGTCTCCGCCGGATCCCGCGACCTCCAGGGCGGCGTCGGCAAGCTGCGCTCAGGCCTCGAGGGCGCCGGCAGCGGCGCCCGTGACCTCGCCGGCAAGCTCGCCGACGCCGGCCGCGGCGCCGACGGCCTCGTCTCGCAGTCAAGCGCGGCCGGCGACGGCGCGCGCAGCGTCCGCAGCGGCGCCAGCGAGCTCAGCAGCGGGCTCGGCGCCCTCGCCAACAGCGCCCGCGACCTCAACGGCCGCCTGCGCCAGCGGGCCGGCGCGCTCGACCGCGCCCGCTCCAGCGTGCGCGAGCAGCGCCGCCAGGCCGACGAGTCGCTGGCCGCCGCCGAGCGCGCGATTCCCGCGACGACGACGGCCGGCATCCGCGCCCGCGCCGCGCTGCGCCAGGCCCGCGAGGCGCTCGCCGCCGACGCGGCCGCCGCGCTCGACGAGCCGCTGCGCGGAATCGAGCTCGACGCCGAGTACGCCAGCCGGATCGCAGCGGCGACCCCCGCTCGCGACGCCGCGAAGCTCGCAGGCGCCGTCGGCCGCCTCGCCGACAGCGCCGACCAGATCGCCAAGCGCGTCCGCAGCTTCGGCGGCTCCGTCGGCGCGCTGAGCAACGGCAGCGACTCGCTCGTCGCCGCGCTCGACAAGCTCGACGGCGGCGCCGCCGGGATCGGGACCGCCTTCGAGAAGGTCCGCGAGGGCGTCGACGGCCTCGCCAGCGGCGTGCGCACGACGGAGGAGCGCACCGGCGCGCTCGCCAGCGGCCTCGACGAGGCCCGCAGCGCCGTGCGCGGGCTCGACGACAAGGCCGGCGCCACGAACCCGGCGACATCGAAGGCCGCGAACGCGAGCTTCTTCGACTCCGGCTACTTCCTGCTCGCCGCCCTGGAGAGCGGCAGCGGCGGCGCGCCGTTCGGCGTCAACATCGACAAGGGCGGCCAGGGCGCGCGGATCGTCGTCGTGCCCCGCTACCCGGCCGCCGACCCGCGCACCCAGGCGCTCTACGAGCGCCTGCGCGAGACCTCGGTCACGCTCGGCAAGACCCTCGGCGCCGCCACCGCCGTCGGCGGCCCGGCCGCGATCCTGTCGGACTACGAGAGCGCCGCCAGCAGCCGGCTGCCGCTCATCGTCCTGATCCTGACGCTCGTCACGGCGCTGCTGCTGGCGATCCTGCTGCGGTCGATCGTCGTGCCGCTCATCGGCGTCGTCCTCAACCTCCTCGCGGTCGGCGCGACGCTCGGCCTGCTGGCGCTGCTCTTCCAGGGCGCCAACCCGCTGTTCGGCGGGCCCGGCGAGATCGACGCCGTCGCGATCACCGCGATCTTCGGGGTCGTCTTCGCGCTCTCGATCGACTACCAGGTGTTCATCGTCAGCCGCGTGCGCGAGGAGTGGCTGCGCGGCGCCGACGAGGCGCAGGCGGTCCAGCTCGGGATCTCGCGCACCGCGCGGGTCGTCACCGGCGCGGCGCTCAGCATGCTCGGGGTCTTCATCGCCTTCGGGCTGGCCGACGTCGCGAGCCTGCGCCAGTTCGGCGTCGGCCTCGCGATCGCGATCATCATCGACGCGACGCTCGTGCGGCTCGTGCTGCTGCCGGCGGCGCTGCACTACGCCGGCGAGTGGGCCTGGTGGATGCCGAGCCTCGGGCTCTCCGACGAGCCGCACCCGGTGGTGCTGCATCCCGCAACCGAACATGGGGGCTGACCGCACCGTCGGCGGGGTGAAACCACCCTATCCATGACCTCCTCGGTCGTGAGAGAGTGCGCTCATGGAGCCCACCACCGCCAGAGCCCGACTCATCCGCCTGCGGGCCGAGCGCCTGACGGCGCGCGAGGCCGGAGCGCAGGAGCCCTCGCCGTACATGACGCGGCTCTCGGACGCGATCGAGGAGGCGCAGCGCGAGTACACGATGAGCGCCGTCCTCGAGATCGCCTGCCTGCGCAGCGAGCTCGCCGCGCCGACGGTCGGCTGAGCCGCGCTCGCTACTGCGGTCGCGCGAGCGTGTCGCGCAGCGCCTCCAGCCCCGTGTAGCGCGGGGCCCAGCCGAGCTCGCGGCGGGCCTTGCCGGTGTCCATGATCGCCGGGTGGCTCATCGCCTCCGCCCACTCCGCGACGGGCGGGGCGAACGGCAGCCCCGCGACGAGCCGCGCCGCCGCCTGGATCGGGCCGGCCGGGACGGGCAGGACCGCGAGCCCGAGCTCACGCGCGACCTCGACCGCCGTCATGACGCCGTCGCCGGCGATGTTGTAGGCGCCCGGCGGCCCCGCGGCGACGATGCAGCGCAGCAGCGCCTCCCCCACGTCGTCCTCGTGGACGAACTGCAGCGGCACCGCCGGGACGAACGCCGGCAGCGCCACCGGCAGCCGGCCCACCGCGGCGACGAGCGCCCGCCCGAGCGGCTCGAGCGCTCCCGGCAGCAGCGTCTTGGCGCCGACGCTGTGCGGCCCGAGCACGACCGGCGGGCGCAGGACGTAGAGCTCGGGCCCGCCGCCGGCGGCCGCGCGCGCGGACAGCAGCTGCTCGATCTCCGCCTTCTCCTGCGAGTAGAAGAGGTGCTCGGCGCCGCGCACGGGCCAGTCCTCGGTCATCCCGATCGGGTTGTCGCGGCCGAAGCCGTAGGCCGCCACCGACGACGCGTAGACGAAGCGCGCCGCGCCCGCGCCGGCGGCCGCCTCGTAGGCGTTCAGCGTCCCCTCGACGTTGATCGCGCGGATCGTCTCGCGCCCGGCGGTCCCGGTGATCATGAACGCGAGGTGGACGACGACGCCGGCGCCCTCGAACGCCTCGGCGAGCGCCGCGCGGTCGCGGACGTCGCCGCGCCGGTAGGCGAGCTTCGTCCACCCCTGCGCCGCGGGGTCGAACGGGCGCCGGGCGATGCCGACGACGCGCTCGATGCGCTCGTCGGCCTCCAGGAGCGGCATGAGCCCGTAGCCGAACGTCCCCGTCGGACCGGTGACCGCCACCGTGAGGTTCACGCGGCGCATTGTTGCGCGCGGGACGTCAGCGCCCGCATCGCTGCCCGCCGCGGCTCGCCGGCTCCGCGCTGCCGAGCTTGTCTTAGGGAGCCCTAACAAGTAGGGTCGCGCCACGGTGCATCCACGGCCGAGCACGATCCCCGCCCCCACCCGGCTGGACCCCGCGGCCTGCGACGCCTGCACGCTCGTCCCCGGCTCGCTGCAGCGCGTCCGCGAGATGACGGCGCTGCGCGAGCAGGGCTGGAGCCTCGACGAGATCGCGCTGCGCTACGAGGTCTCGCGCGAGCGCGTGCGCCAGATCCTCCGCGCGCACGGCGGACCGGCGCCCGAGGACGTCGCCGAGGCGCGCCGCCGCCGCGCCGAACTGCTCGCCGAGGCCCAGGTCGACGAGCTGCTCGAGCTCTGGCGCGCCGGCCACCGCCCGGCCGACGCCGCCGGCCGGCTCGGCCTGCAGCCCGCCGCCTGCCGCAGCACGATCGAGCGCTTCGCGACCGACGTCGACCGCGCGCACCGGCGCGCGACGATGTCCGGCGCGCGCGGCGCGCGCACGTGGTCTGACCGCGACATCATCCTCGCGCTGACGTCCGTCGCCGCCCGCCTCGGCCGCACGCCGAGCGCGAAGGAGTACGCGGCGCTCGCCCGCGACCTCCAGTACCCGAGCCTCGCGACGGTGCTCAACCGGATGGGCGGCTGGTCGAGCGCCCTCGTCGCCACGGGCCTCGTCGCGTCACCCGCGACCGCGGCGCCGCGCCGCGCGCGGCGGTGGACCGAGGACGCCTGCTGGGAGGCGCTGCGGCGCGCGGCGCAGGAGCTCGGCGAGAGCCCGTCGGTCCTCGCCTACGAGCGCCTCGCCGCCGGCCGCGAGGACCTGCCGTCGTCGGCGACGATCCGCAACCGCCTCGGGCGCTGGAGCGCCCTGGCGACGCGCCTGGCCACCGAGCGCCTCGCGGCGGCGTAACCGACTCCGCGCCCCGGCGCCTCGGCGGCCGGGGCGCGGCCGTTGGTCAGACCTGGGCGAGCGCGAGCTCGCCCGACACCGCGGCCTCGCGGCTGCGGCTCGTCGAGCAGGGCGCTGCAGATGACGGCGCCGACCGCGAAGATCGCCGCCGCCCACCAGAACGCGGTCGTGTAGCCGTGCACCGCGGCCTGCGCGAGCGCCGCCGGGTCGGCGCGCCCGGCGAGGTCGCTCGTCGTGGCCGTCGCCGCGAGCGTGCTGAGCAGCGCGGTGCCGATCGAGCCGCCGACCTGCTGCGTCGTGTTGACCATCGCCGACGCGACGCCCGCCTCGCTGTCCTGCACGCCGAACGTCGCCGTCGCCATCGCCGAGCTGAACACGAGCCCCATGCCGGCGCCCATGATGAGCAGGCCCGGCAGGACGTGCGTCGCGTAGGCGGTGTCCACGCCGACCGCGGTCAGGGACACGAGGCCGGCCGCGGCGAGCATCATCCCGCCGCCGATGAGCGGTCGCGGGCCGACCTTCGGCAGGAGCTTCGTCGAGCCGCTGACGGCGCTGATGACGATCGTGAACGTCATCGGCAGGAACGCGAAGCCGGTCTCGATCGGCGAGAAGCCGAGCGTCGTCTGCAGGTAGAACGTCAGGAACAGGAACACGGCGAACATGCCCGAGCCGGCGAGGCCCATCGCGAGGAACGAGCCGCCGCGATCGCGGTCGAGCACGACGCTCAGCGGCAGCAGCGGGTTCGGGCTGCGGCGCTGGATCGCGACGAACGCGGCGAGCAGGACGACGCCGGCGGCGAGCATCCCGACCGTCAGGGCGTCGCCCCAGCTGTGGGTCTGCGCGTTGGCGAGGCCGTAGACGATCGCGAACAGGCCGGTCGACGCGGTCACCGTGCCGGGGATGTCGAGGCGCGCCTTGACCGCCGGCACCTCGTGGCGCAGCAGCGTCATGGCCGCCAGCGCCGCGGGGATCGCGATGACGAGGTTGACGTAGAGGCACCAGCGCCAGCTGAGGTACTCGGTGAGCACGCCGCCGAGCAGCAGGCCGATCGCGGCGCCGCCGACGGCCACCGCGCCGAAGATGCCGAACGCCTTCGCGCGCTCGCCGGGCTCGGTGAAGGTCGTCGTCAGCAGCGAGAGCGCGGCCGGGGCGAGCAGCGCGCCGAACGCGCCCTGCAGCGCGCGGGCGGCGATGAGGACGCCGAAGCTGCCGGCGAGACCGCCGAGGAAGCTCGCGGCCGCGAAGCCGATCAAGCCGATGACGAACACCCGCTTGCGGCCGAAGATGTCGCCGATGCGTCCACCGAGCAGCAGGAGGCTGCCGAATGCGAGCGCGTATGCGGTGATGACCCACTGGCGGCCGTCGTCGCTGAAGCCCAGCGCGTCCTGCGCCGAGGGCAGGGCGATGTTCACGATCGTCGCGTCGAGGACGACCATGAGCTGGGCGATGCCGATGACGAACAGGATGAGCCAGCGCCTGGCGTGCTGCGGATCGGGGTGGCTGTCTGTCATGGGGTTCCTCTCGCTTCGGGGCTATGCGGAGTGCTACTCTCCAAGTGGAGGCTGTCTCTCTAGTTGCGGGGAACCGTACCACAAAAGCGGAGATCCTGTCTCCACTTCGTTAGAATCTTTTTCCATGGCCACCTCGCCTCCGTCCGACCGCCCGCTTCGCCGCGACGCCGAGGCCAACCGCCAGCGCATCCTGGTGGCCGCCCGCGATGCGTTCGCCGAGGACGGGCTCGCGGTCACGCTCGACGAGATCGCCAGGCGCGCCGGCGTCGGCGTCGGCACGATCTACCGGCGCTTCCCCGACAAGGAGCAGCTCATCGAGGCGCTCTTCGAGGAGCGGATGCAGGAGATGGTCGCGCTCGCCGAGGCGGCGCTCGAGGACGAGGACGCCTGGAACGGCCTCGTCGGCTATCTCGAGGTCGCGACCTCGCTGCACGCCTGCGACCGCGGCCTCAAGGAGGTCGCGCTGTCGGGCGCGCACGGGCTCGAGCGCGTCGCCCGCGCCCGCAAGCTCATGCTCCCGCTCGTGTCCAAGCTCGTCGCCCGCGCCCAGGAGCAGGGCACGCTGCGCCCCGACCTCGAGCCGACCGACCTGCCGCTGCTGCAGGTCATGCTCGGCTCGCTGAGCGACTGCGCGCGCGACGTCGATCCCGAGATCTGGCGCCGCTTCGTCGGGATCATCACCGACGGCCTGCGCACCCGGCGCGACGGCCCGACCCCCCTGACGCACCCGGGCCTGAAGCCCGAGCAGGTGCAGCGGACGATGCGCGCCTGGCGACCGCCGGCGCGCTGAGCGCGGCCGGCGTCGTGCGGCTCGCGGTCATCAGCGACACGCACATGCCGCGTGGCGACCGCGCGATCCCGGCCGCGTGCCTGGAGCACTGCCGCGCGGCGGACGCGATCCTCCACGCCGGCGACCTCGCCGGCGTCGGCGTCCTCGAGCTCCTGCGATCCCTCGGGCCGCCGGTCCACGCGATCCACGGCAACGTCGACGACGCGGCCGTGCGGGCGATCCTCCCGCCGCGCCTGGAGCTCGAGCTCGACGGCGTGCGAATCGGCATGACGCACGCGCCGGGTCCCGCGGCCGGCCGCCTCGACCGCCTGCGCAGGGCCTTCCCCGGCTGCGAGGCGATCGTCTTCGGCCACACCCACATGCCCCAGCACGAGGAGCGCGACGGCGTGCAGATCTTCAACCCGGGCTCGCCGACCGAGCGCCGGCGCGCGCCGGTCCACACGATGGGCGTCGCGCGGATCGAGCGCGGCGCGATCGCGTTCGAGCTCCTCGTCGTCTGAATCACAAGTAGGCTGCGCCCGGTCATGAGCAGCCCTTCCACCCCCGCCCCGCGCCGGTCGTGCCTCTCGGTCCCCGGCTCGTCGGCCGCGATGCTCGCCAAGGCGCCGACCCGCGGCGCCGACGAGATCGTCATCGACCTCGAGGACGCGGTCGCGATCTCCGCCAAGGACGAGGCGCGCGCGACCGTCGTCGCGACCCTCGCCGACCCGCAATGGCGCGACGTGCAGACGAGCGTCCGCGTCAACGCGCCGCGCACCCCGTGGTGCCACCAGGACATCGTCGCGCTGGCGGCGCTGCCGGACGTGCCGCAGACGATCATCGTCCCGAAGGTCGAGAGTCCCGCCGACATGGCGTTCGTCGAGCGGCTGCTCGACGGCGCCGAGGCCGCGAGCGGGCGCACCTCGCCGCTCGGCGTCCAGGCGCTCATCGAGAACGCGGCGGGCGTCGCGAACGTCACCGCGATCGCGGGCTCCTCCCCCCGGCTCGTCGGCCTCATCCTCGGCTACGCCGACCTCTCGGCATCGCTCGGCCGCGCCCGTGGCGCGGGCGCCGCGCTGGACTCGTGGCGCGCGATCCAGGACGCCGTCCTCGTCGCCGCGCGCGCGAACGACATCGCGGCGATCGACGGGCCCTACCTCGGCGTCAAGGTCGACGAGGGCTTCCAGGCGGCGGCCGAGCGCGCGCGCGACATGGGCTTCGACGGCAAGTGGGCGATCCACCCGGCGCAGGTCGCGGCGCTCAACGAGCTCTTCAGCCCCACCGGCGAGGAGGTCGAGCAGGCGCGGCGGGTCATCGCGGCGCTCGACGAGGCCGAGCGCGACGGCGCCCGGGGCGCGGTCGCGCTCGACGGGCAGATGCTCGACGAGGCCGTGCGCGTGGCGGCGCTGCGGGTCCTCGCCCGGGCCGCGTCGGCGAGCTAGTCCGTCCGGCGGCGGCTCGTCGCCGCTGCGCCCGCGGCCGAGCCCGCCGAGGCGGATCGTGCCCTGCCGGAACGTCGTCGACGGCACCTCCGGGCGGCGGCGGCTCGGGCTCGGCGGCCGCAGGCTCGGATTCGGGCTCGGCCGGTGCCTCGCCGGCGAGCCTGATCGCACCCATGCGGAAGGTCGTCGGCGGCGGCAGGTTCTCGGGCTCGGGCTCGGGCGCAGCGGCCGCGGGCGGCGCGGACGGCGCGGACGGCACGTCGCCGGCGGGCGGCGCGGGGGCGCGGCGGCGGGCGCCGCGGAGGGCGCGTCGCCGGCGGGCCGGGGCGGCCACGTCGCCGCGCGGGCCTCGCGACATGAACCAGACGCCGAGCAGCAGCCCCGCGACCGCCAGGAGCGCCAGCGGCGCGTCGGCGATCGCGACGGGGGCGACCCACCCCACGAGCGAGGACCACTAGTGGTCTCCGGTGGCGACCACTAGGCCGGCACCTCGTCGTAGACGTCGCTCGCCTCGGCGCCCATGACCGACGACGCCATCTCGGCCTTCAGCTCGTCCAGCCGCGCCTTCTCGGCGTCGGACTTGCCGTCCTTGCGCGCGAGGTCGATGAACTCCTCGGTGACGTAGCCGTCGCGCAGCATGAGCGTCACCGACCGGTCGCGGTAGCCGACCTCGAAGATGAAGCGCTCGTGCGTGCGCCCGCGCTCGGGCCGGGCGAGCGACTGGTCGACCTCGAAGCGATCCTGCGTCACCGCGCGCGTCACGGCCTCGAAGCCGTCGCGGGCGCCGGGGCCGCCGAAGGCGGTCCGCAGCGTGATCTCGCGGCGTTGCGGCGGCCCGTCGGGATCGAGCAGCGGGAACGCCCGCTCCATGACCTTGAACGCGTGCGCCACGCCGCCCGGCGAGCCGGGGCCGTGGTACTTCATGAGGTCCTCGAACGAGAACTCGATCCGTTGTGCGCCGTCAACTACCGCCAGGGTGCTCATGGGCGACAGGGTGACAGGTGATCTAGATGGTCAGCCGCCGTCTTCCGTGCCGTCCGCGTCGCAGCCCGGATCGGAGGGGCGGTCGGTGCGGTCGTCGCGGTCGTTGTCGATGCCGTCGGAGCACTGCGAGAGGCCGGGAACCGTCCTCGCCGGCGGCGGGGGCGGAGGCGGTGGCGGCGGCGCGATCGGCTCGTCGCCCGCGGCGCCAGGGTCGGCGCCGGCGCCGGCGTCGCCGTCGGCCTCGGTCGCGTCGCCGTCGCAGCCGGGATCCTGGTCGACGTCGACGAGGCCGTCGCTGTCGTTGTCACGGCCGTCGTTGCAGTCGGTCGGCGTGTTGTCGGGCGCCTCGGTGTTGTCCTTCGCGCAGCCGGGGTCCTTGTCGTCGACGAAGCCGTCGTCGTCGTTGTCCTCGTCGTCCTCGCACTGCGTCGTCGCGGTGCCCTCGAACGTCGCCGTCACCGCGCGCTCGCGGTCCATGAAGATCGCGCAGGTGCTGAGGCCGGTGCAGGCGTCCGTCCAGCCCTCGAAGCGCGACCCGTCCGCGGCATCGGCGGAGACGCTCACCCGCGTCCCGGACTTGAACTGGTGCTCGCAGGTCTCCGCGCAGGTGACGCCGAGCGGCTCGATGCGGACCTTCCCGCCGCCGCCGCCCTCGACCTGGAGCGTCAGGAGGACGCGCTCCTCCTCCGCCGGTGTCGTCGCGGCCGGGAGCGGCTCGTCGGAGTCGCCCGAGGCAGGCGCGATCGGGCTGTCGCCGTCGCTGCTGCCGAGGGCGAACGCCACGAGCGCCACCGCGATGAGCAGCGCTGCGGCCAGCGCCGCCAGGAGCACCGTCGGCGGCGCCCCGCTCCGCCGGAGCCTGCTCCGCGCTTGTCTGGGCCCGATGCAGGACCAGCGATGACATCGCTCATCGAGACCCTCCTTCGGTCCGTGGCCAGCCAGCCACGGCGACCCTCTCAGATCAGCGCGCGGGCGGCAAGACGTCGGCTGCCCGCGGCCCCGACCCGTCGGGTGCGGGCGCGGCGTCGGCGTGCGCCGGGCCATGGCCGTGCGCGCTCGCGAGCGTCAGCAGGCCGCCGCACACGCCGCAGGGGGTGCCGGCGCGGATCATCGCCGGCGCATCAGCGCTCGAGAGCACGGCGCGGCACAGCTCACAACGCATCATCGTCGGCGATTGGTCAGCCACCGCGTTCCCCTCGGCCCCCGTTGACAGACGACAGGCGACACCATCCCCGTGCGCCCATCCAGGCGCGTGAGTATGACGCTTCGGCCGCCCGCGGGAACGTCCGATGGTTCAGGTTCCGAGCGCCCTGCACACGAGCCGGGGCCGGACCTCAGCCGGGCTGACCGGCGGGCAGCGGCGGCGTGCGAGCGGGCGGGTCCTGCGGATCGCCCGGCGGGACGGGCAACGCTCCGGCCGGGACCGTCATCCGGATGCGCGTCCCGCGGCCCGGCGCGCTGTCGATCTCGAACGTCCCGCCGACGGACTCCACGCGCTCCGCCGTCGCGGCGAGCCCGAGGTGACCGGACCCGATGGCGTCGCTGGGGCGCTCCGGCGCGAAGCCGCGGCCGTCGTCCTGGCAGAGGACCGTGATCGTGTCGCCGGCACGCTCGACGGAGAGTGAGACCTCGGTGGCGTCCGCGTGGCGCAGCGCGTTGCCAAGCAGCTCGCGCGCGATCGAGAACAGCAGCTCGGCGTCGCCGCCGTCGACGCCGGGCGCGACCGTGATCACCGTGCGCGGACCGCCGTCGAAGGCCTGGCGATCGGCGACCGTCTGCAGCGCCGCCGCGAGGCCGTCGCGCTCGAGCTGGTGCGGGTGCAGGAGGAAGATCTGACCGCGCAGCTGCGCGACCGCGTCGCCGAGCGCCGACTGCGCGCGCTCGAGGTACTGCGGCCGCCCGCGGCTCGCCGCCTTGAGGTCCTGCTGGACGCACAGCAGGTCCTGCGCGAGCGTGTCGTGCAGGTCGTAGGAGAGCCGGCGGCGGGCCTCGGCCTCGGCCTTCAGCGACTGCGCGACGAGCTGGCGGCGGCTCTCGAGCAGCTCCCGGATCGTGGCGGCGCGGCGGGTGAGGAAGTACGAGATGACGACGGCGAGCGCGCCGCGCCAGGCGAAGTCGAGCGCGTGCACCGCGACGAAGTGGTCCGAGACGCCGTCGCCGAAGTTGTTGTGCAGCGTCGCCGCGACGACGAACGAGCCGACCGCGAGCGAGGCGATCGCGGCGGTGAGCCGCGGTCCCTCGAGGAACGCGACGACGAGCACCGGCACGCCGAGCGCGAAGCGGATGTCGGCGAGCGCGCCACCCTCGGCGTAGACGAGCAGCGCGATGAGCAGGGTGTCCGCCACCGCGAACGGCGCGAGGCGCAGCTCCCGCCGCGTGCGGAACGTGAAGACGAGCAGCGCGATCGCGTAGACCGTGATGACGCCCAGCAGCGGGCTCGTGAACGGGAGGCCGGCGTCCTGGTGCGCGGCGTCGAACGCCTCCGCGGGCAGCAGCAGCGGCAGGAGGAGGACGCGGACGAGGGCTGCGATCCGGGGATTGGCGTTGCGCCCCTCCAGCCGCCGCAGGAGGCCCATCACGTCAGCAGGCCCTGCCGGAACGCCGCGGCGACCATCGACGCACGATCGGTGACCTCGAGCTTGCCGTAGACGCGGTGCAGGTGCGTCTTGACCGTCGTCGGGGAGATGCCCAGAGCCGTGGCGATCTCGGCGCTGGTGAAACCGTCGGCGGTCAGGCGCATGACCTCGCGCTCGCGATGGCCGAGCTTGAGCTGCGGCGGGCCCGCCCGGCCGCGCAGGAAGCCGACGAGCGCGTCCGGCAGCGTCGGCGAGACGACGATCTGCCCGCCGACGGCGGCGACGATCGCGTCGCAGATCTCGTCGCGGTCGGTCTCCTTGGAGAGGTAGCCGGCCGCGCCGGTGCTCAGCGCGCCGTGCACGGACTCGCCGTCCTCGTAGGCCGACAGGAAGACGACGCGCGTCTTCGAGCGGAGCCTCACGAGCTCCTCGAGCACCTCGAGGCCGCCGAGATCGCGCATGCGGAGGTCCAGCAGCGCGGCGTCGGGCTCGAGCGCCTTGATGCGCTCGAGCGCCTCGGTGCCCCCCGAGCAGGCGGCCACGAGCTCGAGGTCCTCGCGATCCTGGATGGCGTCGACCATGCCCGCCCGGTACAGCGGATGGTCGTCGGCCACGACGACGGTGATGCGCGTGCCGAGCGTCATGGTGGCTCACATCCTCGCACGCATCGCCGCGGCGGAGAACACGATCTCAGCCTGCGTCGGGCGACATCTCCCAGCCGAGGATCTCCTCGTGCGTGCTGACGATGCCGGCGTACGCGCGCCGCAGATCGGCGCGGGCGACGTCGAGGATCTCCGCCGGCGCCGCCTCCGGCTCCCAGCGATTCTTGATCGGCTCGGTGGCGATGAGCACCTCGAGATCCTTGGACGCCGTCCGCAGCCGCTCATGCGCCCGGCGCAGCCGCAGGCGCTCCTCCGCTCCGAGCTCCTGCGCTCCGGGTGATCCTTCGGTCTCCACGTGCGGTCCCTCCTCGTCGCTTGACACCTAGCCTACGCGCCGCTGGATCGCGGCGGCGAGCGCGTCGGCCGAGCCCGTCGCGTGGTCGAGGAAGAGCGACGGCTCGATGAGCTCGAGCTCGAGCACGACCGGCGCGCCGCGATCGTCGCGGAGAACGTCGACGCGCGCGTAGAGCAGCGCGCCGAACCGCGCGGTCGCGACCGCGAGCGTCCGCCGGGCGAGCTCGAGCACGTCGTCGGCGGCGTCGCGCGGGCGCATGTCCTCCGGGCGGTACAGCCCCTCGACGAGCGGCTGGTCGAGCGCGAGCAACGGCCCCTTGCGCATGCAGTGCGACACGTGCCCGTCGATGAAGACGACCGCGGTCTCGGCCTCGCCGTCGACGCTGCCGAGGTAGGGCTGGACGAGGACGTCGCGGCCGGCGGCGTGCAGCGCGCCGACGTGCTCGCGCGCGGCCTCGTGGCGGCGGGCGTCGTAGACGGCGGTGTCGCGCGCGCCGGCGGAGACCGTCGGCTTGACGACGTAGCGCCCGGCGGCGGGCGGGCGGAAGCTCGCGCCGGGCGGCAGATGCTCGCCGGCCACGACGCCGATCCCGTCGCGCTCCAGGTCGAAGAGGTAGCGCTTGTCGGCGTTCCAGGCGATCGCGGCAGGCGGGTTGTGCAGCCGCGGCCCGATCGCGCGCGCCCAGCGCTCGAACTGCTCGAGCTGCGCCGTGTAGTCCCAGGTCATGCGCGGGAGGACGGCGTCGAAGGCGCCCCAGCCCGACGGCGGCGTCGCGTTCCACGGCGCGGCGCTCACGGCGATCCCGCGCGCGGTCAGCGCGTCGGCGAGGAGGAGGTTCTCGGCGTCGGGCTCGGGGTGCTCGGCGCAGGTGGCGATCGCGACGGTCCGCGACCGCATGGCGTGAAGGGTAGGTCAGTCAGGATCCCGGCATGCGCGACGACATCCTCGGCCCGCGGGCGCTCAACCGCGCGACGCTCGCGCGCCAGCACCTGCTCGAACGGGCGCCGCTGCCGGCGCTCGACGTCGTCGAGCAGCTCGTCGGGATGCAGGCGCAGATCCCGGCCGACCCCTACCTCGGGCTGTGGTCGCGGGTGGCGGGCTTCGAGCCCGGCGAGCTGTCGGCGCTGCTGCTCGATCGGCGCGCGGTGCGCATCGTCGTCATGCGGGCGACGATCCACCTCGTCAGCGCCGGCGACTGCCTGCTGCTGCGCCCGCTCATGCAGCCGGTGCTCGACGCCGAGCTGCGCCGGCACCCGGAGTACGCGCCGGCGCTCGCCGGGGTCGACGTCGAGGCGGTGCTCGCGTTCGCCCGCGAGCTCGTCGCCGCGGCGCCGCGCAGCGGGCCGCAGCTGCGCGCCGCGCTGCAGGCGCGCTTCCCGCAGCACGAGCCGGCGGCGCTGGCCTACGCCTGCCGCTGCAGGCTCGCGCTCGTCCAGGTGCCGCCGCGCGGCGTCTGGGGGCAGACGCAGCAGGTGACCTCCACGACGGCCGAGGCGTGGCTCGGGCGCCCGCTCGCGGCCGATCCCTCGATCGACGACGTCGTCGAGCGCTACCTCGGCGCCTTCGGGCCCGCGACCGTCGCCGACATCGCGAGCTGGTCGCGGCTGACCGGCATGCGGGCGGTCGTCGAGCGGCTGCGCCCGCGGCTGCGGACGTTTCGCGACGAGCGCGGGCGCGAGCTCTTCGACCTGCCCGGCGCCCCGCGGCCCGATCCCGGCACGCCGGCGCCGCCGCGCTTTCTCCCCGAGTACGACAACGTCCTGCTCTCGCACGCCGACCGCGCGCGCTTTCGCTCGGGGCAGTCGCCGGTCGTCGACGGGCGGACGGTGCGCGGGACGGTCCTCTGCGACGGGACGGTCTGCGCGACGTGGCACCCCGAGCGCGACGGCGCGGGCGCGGTCACCGCGCTCGTCGTCGAGCAGCTGCGGCCGCTGAGCCGGCGCGCCGCCGCCGCGGTCAGCGCCGAGGGCCGCCGGATGACGCGCTTTCTCGCCGGCGGCGGACCGCCGGCCGACGTCCGTCTCGTCGCGCCGCCGGGCTGAGGATCGCGCGAACCTCGGCCATTACACGACTGCCGAGGCGCGAGCGGATCGCCGCCAGCACGCCCTCGGCGATCCGGCCCGGCCGGGCCCCGATGCCGACCGCCGACGCCGGGTCGCCGCGCGGGTCGACCTCGAGCACCTTCGCGCCGCGCGTCACCGGCACGCGGTCATGGGTCAGGCCGCGCAGGATCCCGTCCAGCGGCGCCGCGAGCTGCTCGGCGCCGATCGTCGCGACGACGTCCCCCGCGCTGACGCGGTCGCCGATCGCCGCCTCCGTGCGCAGGACGCCGTCGACCGGCGCGTAGACGAAGCGGTCGCGGGCGTGGCCCTCGAAGCTCCGCGGCTCGCCGCCGAGCTCGCGCGTCGCGCCCCTCGGTGACGAGCGCGCCGAGCGCGTCGCCCCACTGCGTCTCGATCGCGAGGTGCGTCGTCTCCCCCGCGACGAAGTTCGGGCCGAGGCCGATCGTCAGCGGCGCGAGGTCGATCTGCGACTCCGGCCGCTCGCGCTTGCGCATCCGCGCGTCGACGAGGACGCCGGGCCAGACGACCGCGAGCACGCGGCCGAGGCCGGCCGTCGTGACGCAGATGTCCTCGCCGGCGTCGATGGCGCCGGTCAGCGCGACGAGGTCGTCGACCCGCCGCGCGCGCACGCCCTCCAGCGTGCTCTCGCCGTCGAAGACCGCGTCGGCGAACGCCATGCCGCGGCGCGGGGCGGCCGGCAGGTCGACGTCGTGGATGACGACGCGGTGGCCGGCGCGGTGCAGGACGTGGGCGACCGCCGAGCCGACGTCGCCGCTGCCGCGGACGAGGACGACGAGGGGCTCGGCCTGCACCCGGTGATCCTGTCAGCCGACGAACTCGATGTCGACGGGCTCGCCGGCGGGCAGCACCTCGCGGTCCTCGGGCACGAGGGCGAGCGCCGGGACGCCGAGCATCGAGGTGAGGATGTGCGAGCGCTGGTCGCCGTTGGGCGTCACGTGCCAGCCGTCGTCGTGCATCTCGGCGAAGCAGCGGATGACCGACGTGCGGCCGATCGTCCCCGGCAGGTCGACGGCCGCGATCCCGCGGGCGGTGTGCAGCGCCTGGCTGCGCCCGAGCATCGCGGAGATCGCCGGGACGACGAGGACCCGGAAGGCGGTGAGCGCCGACGCCGGGTTGCCCGGGAGCGCGAAGACGAGCGTGCCGTTGCGCGCCACGTAGAAGCAGACCTGACCGCCGGGCTTCAGGCTCACGCGGCAGAAGACCTCCGTGGCTCCGAGCGCCTCGAGCGCGGGCCGCACGTGGTCGTGGGGGCCGACCGAGACGCCGCCGATCGTCGCGACGAGGTCGGCGTCGGCGAGGGCCCGCTCGAGCGTCGCGATCGTCGACGCGCGGTCGTCGCCGACGCGCAGGCTCTCGACGACCTCGGCGCCCGCCGCCTCGGCGGCCGCCGTCAGCGCGGGGCGGTTGGCGTCGCGGATCTCGCCGGGGCGCAGGTCGCGGCCCGGGTCGACGAGCTCGTCGCCGGTGCTGACGAGCGCCAGGCGCGGGCGGCGCACGACCGATGGCGCGGCGATGTTCACGGCCGCCAGCGCGCCGATCTCGGCCGCGCCGATGAGCGTGCCCGCCTGGAGGATCGTCGCGCCCTTCGGGATGTCCTCCCCGGCGTAGCGGACGTCGCTGCCCGCGGCGACGGGCTCGAGCACGACGACCTCGTCCTCGCCCTCGCCCGCCTCGGTGACCTCCTGGCGGACGACGGCGTCGGCGCCGTCGGGCACCTGCGCGCCGGTCGACACGCGGATCGCCGTGCCCGGCTCGAGCGTGACGCCGGCGAGCGCGCCGGCGCGCGCCTCGCCGACGACGCGCAGGCGCGCCGGCGCCCGGACGGTGTCGGCGGCGATGACCGCGAAGCCGTCCATCCCGGACGAGTCGAAGGGCGGCAGGTCGGTCGGCGCGACGGCGTCCGCGGCGAGCACGCGCCGCAGCGCGTCGTCGAGCGCGACATCCTCGGCGCCGAGGCGCGAGGCGTGCTCGAGCACCGCCCGCCGGGCGTCCTCGATCGAGATCCGCGGCGGGGCGCTCATCGGCGGGACGCTACCGCACGTTCTCGCGCGCCCGGGCGCCGGGTAGACCGAACGGTCTCAGCGCTCGTACACTCGGTACACGCGATGATCGTCTACCACGGAACAACGGTCGACTGCCGGGAGGGGATCGAGCGCGAGGGCCTGCACCCGGGCTCGTTCGTCGCGCCGAACCCGTCGCTCGCCCGCGACTACGCCTACCACCGCGCGATCGGGATCGGCGCGGATTCCTGCGTGATGTTCGAGCTCGACGTGCCCGACGCGGCGGTCGTCGAGGTCCACGGCTGGTGGTGGACCGGGACGCAGCTCATGCTGCCGGCGGGCTGCCCGGCCTCCTGCATCCTGTCGGTCGACGACTCCGATCCGCGCCCGTTCCAGGCGCCCGAGTGACGGCGCGCCAGGCTCAGGCGGCCAGGCGCAGCAGCACGTGGCCGTAGGAGACGGCCGGCGAGATGACGGTGACCGTCGGATCGCCGCCGGTGATGCGCATGAAGTGCGAGGCGTTGATGGCGCGCGAGAACGCGCTGCGCACGAGCGCCGCGAGCTCGTCGTCCGTCGCCGACGCGTCGCGCGGAACGAACTGGAGCGTGATGTCGTACCGGGTGACGCCCTGCTCGGAGACCGTCCGCCCGTCGATCGTGACCTCGGGGTCGTCGGCCGACAGCGCGGTGAAGTGCAGGTCGTTGAGCGCGAGCCCGAACTCGTTGCGCAGGAGGGAGATCGCGTCGCGGTCGGGAAGGTCCGGCCGCCGCTCGTCGAACTCGAACTCGAGATCGATCGCAATCGGGGTGAGTGTGAAAGGCATGTCGTCCTTGAGCAGTCGTTTGAATTCGTGATCTGTGAGCGGTATCGGCATCCGGGTGCCCGACCAATACCCCCGCGCACGACCGTCATCCTGCGACGCCGGCTGTCCGCACGGCGCCTCGCGTCCAGCATAGAACCACTTTCGGGCAAAGATGTTGCGGTCCTGGCGCTTGACAGAAGCCCCGGGCACCGCCACGATCGCCCGAATGCCGATCTATGACTTCGCCTGCGTCACCTGCGACGACCGCTTCGAGGAGCTGCAGCGCTCCGACGCCCCGCCACCACCGTGTCCCTCCTGCGGCGCCGACGAGACCCAGCGTCTGCTCTCGACCTTCCTCGTGCCGAACTCCGCCGCCGGCCAGCGCAGGTTCGTGAAGGGCCTGCCCTCGCCGCACGACCTCGGCTGCTGCGGCGGCGGCGGCTCGAGCACCCACGCCCACTGAGTTGAGCGCCGCCGCTGTGCCGGCGGCCCGTCCGGGATGAGCACAAAGCTCGACAGCGACACGCAGGCCGTCGCGAAGGCCCGGCTGCTGCACACCGAGCGCGTGCAGGAGCTCGGCGACCTGCACGACGAGAGCGTCGATGCCGCCGTCGCGCTCGCGCTGGTGCTCGTCCGCGCCGACCGCGCGAAGGAGGGCGTCGAGCTCGTCCGCGGCCTCGCGGGCCAGGCGACCGAGCGCCTCGGCGAGGAGAGCGCGGTCACCGGCCGCCTGCGCCTGCGGCTCGCCGACGTCCTGCGCCGCGCCGGGGCGCCGGAGTCCGAGCAGCTCTCGTGCGTCACCGAGGCGATCACCGCGCTCTCGGCGGCCCTCGGCCCGTCGGACCCCGAGACGACCGCGGGCTTCGCGCAGCTCGCGATCGTCGCGCTCGAGGCCGAGGCCGTCGAGGTCGCCGTCACCGCCGGGATGCAGGCGCTCGGCGGGCTGCAGTCGCGCGGCGAGAGCGAGACGCCCGCCGCCGGCGGCGTGTACGCGACGCTCGCGATGGCCGCCGCCGCGCGCCGCTCGCCGGCGGCGATGGGCGCCGCCGAGCGGGCCTACGCGCTGACGGCGAAGCCCGACGCCTTCGAGGCCGACCGGATGCGCGCGGTCGCGGCCTGGCGCGGCCTCGGCTCGCCGCGCCGGCTGGAGATCACCGAGGAGCTGTCGGTCATCGCGTTCGGCTCGCCGCCGTCGCTCGTCGTCGAGCTCGCGCACGTCGCCGAGGACGGCGCGATCGACCAGCACAACCACGGGCTGCGCGCGGAGGCCGCGCGGGCGTTCCGCGCCGGGATCGCGACCGCGCCGTTCGCCTGGCGCGCATCGTCGGGCGGCTTCGAGGTCGTCAGCCGCTCCGGCGGCGCGGCCGCGATGCGCTTCACGACGACGACCGACGGCGACGAGCGCGAGGTCGAGGTCCTGCTCGACGCCGGCGCGCTCGAGCGGCTGCGCGAGGCGGCCCGCGAGGGCCTGTCGGGCAGCGGCGTCGCGCGCGAGCCGGCGCGCAACGACCCGTGCCCGTGCGGCTCGGGCCAGAAGTACAAGCGCTGCTGCGGGCGCTGAACGGGCGGCCCGCCGACGGATCTTTGCGCGTGCAACGCTTGCACGCGTGATCGACGTCACCCACTTCACCGATCCTGGCTGCCCGTGGGCCTACTCGGCGGCGCCGGCGCACACGACGCTGCGCTGGCGCTACGGCGACGGCCTGCGCTGGACGCTCGTGACGATCGGCCTCGCCGAGGACGCCTCGCGCTACGAGCGCAACGGCTACACCCCGGCGCGGATGGCTGCCGCGAACATGCGCTTCCGCCGCTTCGGCATGCCGCTTCAGATCGCGCCCAAGTCGCGCGTGGGCGCGACGTCGCCGGCGTGCCGAGCGATCGTCGCGACGCGCCTGACGGCGCCGGAGCTCGAGGAGCGCGCGCTGCGCGCGTTGCAGTTCGCGCATTTCACGACGACCGGGCTGCTCGACGATCCGGACACGCTGCGTGCCGCGCTCTCGGAGGTCGAGGGACTGGATGCGGAGGCGATCGTCGCGCGCATCGATTCGCCCGAGGTGTGGGAGGCGTACGAGTCCGACCGCGCCGCCGCCCGGACCGCTGCCGGCTCGCCGACCGAGGCCCAGGGCCGCGCGGCGAACTCCGACGGCGCCGTGCGCTACACCGCGCCGTCGCTCGTCTTCTCGAGCGGCGACGGCCGCCGGCTGGAGGCGGGCGGCTTTCAGCCGATCGAGGGCTACGACGTCGTCGTCGCGAACCTCGACCCGGAGCTGCCGCGGCGCGAACCGGCGGGCGGGGTGCTCGAGGTGCTCGAGGCGTTCGGCTACCCGCTGGCGACGGCCGAGGTCGCCGCCGTGATGACGGAGCATCTCGGGCTTGCCGGACGTCGCCGGACGGAAGCGCTGCTGGTGGCCGCCGCGGGCGACGGCCGCGTGGTCCGGCGCGCGGCCGGTGACAGCGCGCTGTGGGCGCCTCGCGTGAGCTTCGGCGACCCGCGGCTGGGCGGGTGCGGTTCGACCCGGTGACAACGCCGCGGCTCGTCCGACAGCGGCCGCAGGATGACGTAGCCCACGCACGCGGCGCCCGCGAGCACGAAGATCGCGGCCCGGCTCGCGTCGAACTTCGAGAACCCCGCGAGCTCGGTGAGGACCAGGACGGTCCCGCCCCACAGGACGAGCGGGCCGAAGCCCGAGGAGAGCTTGCCGACCATGGCGTACAGCGCGAAGTCCTCGCCGCGGCGCTCGGGCGCGACGAGGCGCAGGAGGAAGACGCGGTCGACCGCCGACAGCGAGCCGAGCGCGATGCCGATGATCGGCGCGAGGACCCAGAGCAGCGCGCTGGACCCCGTGCCCGCGCCGATGACGAGCGCCGCGATCGTCATCGCCAGCGTGCCGAGGATGACCCGTCGCGGCCCGATGCGCTCGGCGAGCAGGCTCGCCCCCACCGCCCCGACGAGGGCCGCGACCGTCGCGATCGCGAGCAGGATGTTGATCTCGGCGCCGTCGAAGTCGCCCGTGCGGCGGGCGTAGACCGTCATGAACTGGATGACCGTCGCGATCGCGTCGACGTAGAAGAAGCGCGCGAGGATGAGGCGCCCGTGCGGCTCGCGGGCCGCGCGCCGGACCGTCGCCGCGAGCTGCGCGAACGGCCGCGCCGCGGGCCGCTGATCGGGCTCGCGGTGCTCGTGGACCCAGAAGAACAGCGGCAGCGCGAAGACGATGAACAGCGCCGCCGCCGGCAGGAACGCGCGCTGCGCGTGCCCGTCGGTCGCGATGGCGCCGATGAGCGCCAGCGCCGTCAGCGAGCCGAGGAACCCGACGGCGACGCCGATGCCCGACAGGCGCGCGCGGCGGCGCTCGGGCGCGACGACGGCCAGCAGCGGGTGGTACTGCGAGTCGGCGGTGTTGAAGGCGTACGTCGCGATCGCGCCGACGACGAGCGCGAGCAGCACCGACTCGACGACCCCGAGCAGCCCGGTCGCCGCGACGCACAGCAGCGTGAAGACGACGAGGATCGGCTTGTGGCGCCCGCGGCGGTCGGCGAGCGCGCCGATGAGCGGCAGCGTCGCGACGAGCGCGACCGAGACGGCGGCGACCATGAGGCCGACGTAGATGTCCGGCTGACCGCGCTCCTCGATGATCCAGTCGTTGAAGAAGCGCGTGACGACGACGAACGAGAAGATCGTGTTCGCGAAGTCGTAGAGCACCCAGCCGATCGCGGGCCGGGTCAGCACTCGTGCACGCGGCTCAGTCGTCGAAGCGGACCGTCAGGCCAGACGGGAACGGGCCCTCGTAGCGCAGCTTGCCGGCGCCGCCGCGCGCGCGCCGCAGCCGCGGCCCCTCGAAGAGCGCCGTCGCCATCGCCGGCAGCTGCGAGCGCACGATCTGCTGGCCGTAGCACGTGTGCAGCCCGTGACCGAAGAGCATGTAGTCGCTCCACGGCCGGTCGGTGCGGAACTCGTCCGGGCGCGTCGATCGCGCGCTCGTCGTGCATCGCCGACAGCGTCGCGGCGAAGACCGTCGAGCCGGCCTTCACCTCGGTCTCGCGGTCGGTGCCCGCGGCGATCGTCGTCGTCTCGGGCACGAAGCGCAGCAGCGCGAAGTTCTGCGGGTTGAAGCGCGACGCCTCGAAGCAGTACGCGGCGACGAGCTCGCGGTCGCCGGCGCGCGCGGCCGCCTGCGCGCCCTCGAGCTCGTCCTCGCGGTCGAGCAGCTCGTCGGTGATCCGCGCGAAGCAGTTGGAGATCGTCGGGATCCAGCCGGTGACGTTGCCGAGGATGTTGTGGCGGATCTGGACGTCGGCGAAGTTCGGCTCGCCCTCGTCCTGGAAGCGCAGCAGCCGCGTGAGGACGTCGTCGGGGACGTCCTCGCCGGCCCGCAGCGCCTGCTTGCGGGCCTCGACGAGGCCGTCGAGGTGCGCGCGCCACTGCTCGGCGTCGGCGAGCGCGCGCTCGCGGACCGTCGGGAGGTTGCCGACGTTGATGAAGAGCTCCTGGAAGACGTGGCGCGCCCAGCGCAGCTGCGTCGGCGTGTCGGGGCCCGGAGTGCCGAAGTAGTCGGTGATCGTGCGGTCCAGGGCCGGGTCGGCGAGCTCGGAGACGACGTCGATCTCGCCGGCGTCGCGGCCGGCGGCGACGAGCTCGGACGCGACCTCGTACATCGCCGCGCCGAGCAGCGGCATGTCCTCGTGGCGCACCGCGCGGTCCATCGCCGCGTGGTCGTGGTGGTAGAGCGGCACGTCGTCGACGCCGAGGATGAACGGGCCCGTGACGGCCTCCATCTTCGGCCCGTAGAGCTGCGCCGTGAAGCGCGCCGGATCGCCGAGGACCTCCTTGACGTCCTCGTTGAGCGCGACGACCGTCACCCCGCCCGGCAGGCTGATGATCGGGTCGTGCTCGCGCATGAGCTCGAAGCCCTCGTCGACGTTCTTGTCGGCGAGCCGCCCCGCGAGGTCGGAGACCTTCTCGGCGAGCTCGTCGCGCCGGTCGCCGAGCTTCTCGCCGAGCTCCTTGATCTCGTCGAGGACGCCCACTAGCCCGCCGTCCCGTCGGCAAGCGCGGCGAGCGCCGTCATGCCCGGGACGAAGAGGTACTCGCCGCCCCGCGTGCGCACGAAGACCTCCTGCGGCGTGAGGAAGAACGGCGGTGAGCCCTGGATCGTCATCTTGCCCTTGCCCCTCGGGTCGCCCAGCAGGAAGTCCTTGTCGTGGCCGAGGCCGAAGATGTTGCCGGCGTTGCACCACTGCACCTGGACGCCCTCGAACTGGCGCGAGATGCTCGCCTGGAAGCACACGAAGACGAGCCCGCGGTCGGCGCCGTCGTCGGCGACGACGCCCTCGGGCAGCGGCTGCCCATACGGCATCCCCCGCCGGATCATCCGGTGGCGGAAGCTCAGGTGCCCGTCGAAGCCGAGCGCGTTGCGCGGGTTGGAGCGGCGCACGTGCGCGCCGACGGGGCAGCGCATGCCGTCGAGGTCCTGCTCGTAGCTGAAGTCGTTGACGTCCTTGGCCTTCTTCGGGTCATAGCCGTCGGGTGCCTTGTCGGGGTGCTTCACGAGCGGCGCGCCGTTCGTCCAGCGGCCGACGACCTTCGCCGACAGCTTGTGCTCGTCGCCGCCGTCGTAGACCTTGGCCGCCTCGCGCATCGTCCGCCGCCACAGCGCGACGTCCTGGTAGAGCTTGCGCCACACCATGTACGTCCCGCTCCTGCCGAGCGGCGCGGCGGGCGCGTTGGGCAGGCGGCGCTTGCGGTCCACGCGCGAGTCCTCGTCGGGATAGCCGAGGATGAACTCGCCGGGCGCCAGCGCGCGCCACGCGCCGCCCTTCAGCGGCACCCCTCCCCCGCGCGCCTTGTCGTCGCTCGTGCCCTCGATCGCCGGCTGCGCGAAGCCGTCGGCGTAGCCGAAGTGCTCGCGCGAGTCCGGCAGCAGCTCGGTGTCCTCCTGGTAGACGATCCTCAAGCCGCCCGCGGCGTCCATCGCGGCGCGCATCTTGCCGAGCGCGCGCTGGTGGTCGGCGGTCTGCATCGCGTTGATCGTCAGCAGGACGTGGGCCTGCCCGCTGCCGAGGCCGCTCTCCCAGGTCGCCGGGTCGCTCGGGCCGACGTCGCCGAGCAGGTCCTTGCGGCTCGCCATGCCGTCGCGGAACTCGCGCGAGAACGTCTCCACGACGGCGTCGGACACCCCGAGCGCGCGCAGGCCCGCGGCGGTGACGGCGACGTTCAGCGTCGTCTGCGGCTTCTCGCCCCGTGGCCAGGGCTCGGCGGTCGTGACGTGGTCGAGGAGGCCGGCGAACCACGTCCGCGCCTGCTCGGGCGGGCACTCGATCGCGACGAACGCGTACGTCGTGCAGTCGTAGTCGTTGCCGTAGGCGCGCAGGATGTCGCCCTGGATGTCGCCGAGGTCCATCCGTACCGCGGGTGTCGCCATCAGCGCGCCTTCCCGAACGTCGCGACGAACTTCGCCTGCAGCTCCTCCGGCGACAGCCCCTGCGAGGTGCACGCGAACTCGACGACCCGCTCGCGCTGGGCGAGCGCGCGCTTGACGTCGCGCACGGTCGCCTGGCCGTAGGCCGCGAAGAAGATGCCCGTGTTGATCTGGTTGTGCTTGAGGTACGCCTTGAGCGCCGCGCCCTCGGGCTCGGCCGGGCAGCCGACGCAGCGCCCCCAGATCTCCCTGGCCTCCGGTGCGAGCTTCACGCACAGCTCGTCGAGATAGCTCTCGAGGTCGCCGTCGAAGTTGCTCGTGAAGATGAGGTAGGGCAGGTCGAGGTGCTCCTCGCGGCGCTGCTTCCACGACGGGTCGTTGTGGAAGTCCTCGACGATGACGAAGCGCCCGATGTGCGTTCGCTCGAGCTTCGCCAGCGGGCTGCCGCCGCGCGGCCAGAGGTCACGCAGGTACGCGGCGAGCGCCTGCTCCTCGCCCGGCTTGACGGGCGTCATCGCCATGAACGCGTACGCCTGGCCGGAGACGTTGGACTTGGCCCCCATGACTACAGGCAGTGCTGGACGTCGGTGAGGAACGCCTTGTAGGCGGCGGCGAAGGCGTCGGGGTCCATGCGCTCGGCGTCGCGCGCGAGCGCCGCGAACTTCTCGTCGAGGTGCAGCGACCGCTGGATCATCGTGCTCGTCGCCTCCGGATAGGCGGAGTAGTAGTGGTCGGCCTCGGTCTCGTTGTCCTGGATGTACTTCTTGAACGGCGCCGTCGGCAGCGGCTTGGGGAAGCCGTAGGAGCTGCCCCAGAAGGCCGTCATCCCGCGCGTGAGGATGTGGGAGAAGGCGTCGATGTACTCCTCCCAGCCGCCGTTGAAGTTGCTCTCGAAGTACATGTGCGCGTAGCGCAGGCGGCCCTTGCGCTGCGGCGGGCCGTTGTACGGGAGCTTCGAGATGATCGTCCAGCGCGCGAAGTGGATGAACGAGAGCTGGCGCAGCGTCCCGGTGAGCTTCGGGATCCGGCCCGTGACCGTGAAGAGGACCGGCAGGAACGCGCGGCCCCAGAGCTTCACCGTGCTGAAGACCGTGATCGCGATCGCCTGGCCGCAGTAGTTGCGCGGCTGCGAGCCCGTCGCGGTGACCGGGGCCTCGGCGGGGGCGGCGGGGACGCTCACGCGCGGCAAGCTACGCCACGCGCCGAAGGGGCGTCAACAGTGCAACGGGAAGATGGAGGAACCCGATTGTGATCCTTCAGCGAGAGGCTCGGCCGGCGGCGCAGCGCGTCTCGGCCACCATCGCCGCAGGCCGTGGCGATGGCGGCCGGTTCGCGCACCTGACGCGTGCACCCCCCCAACGCGCCGGAATATACGCCGCCCAACCGGAACGTGGCCTCCGGCTAGTCGAGCTCGACGCGCATCGCCTCGGCGAGCTTGCCGCCGAGCACGTGCTCGGTGTCGCCGAAGCGCACCGTGAGCGGTCCGTCGAACGGCTGGCGCGCGCAGACGACGCACTCGTCGCCGATCGCGATCCCCCGCTCGTCGAGGTAGCGCAGCATCTCGGGGTCGGAGTCCGAGACGCGCACGAAGCGCCCGCCGCGGCCGACCGGCAGCGTGTCGAGCGACTCCGTCTCGCCCTCGTCGATGATGAGGTTGCGGTCCGGGATCGGATCCCCGTGGGGGTCGTGCGTCGGGTTGCCGAGCTTCGCGGCGATGCGCGCCTCGAGGTCCTCGGAGAGGACGTGCTCGAGCGCCTCGGCCTCCTCGTGGACGCGGTCCCACGGGACGTCGAGATGCTCGGCGAGGTAGAGCTCCAGCAGCCGGTGGTGGCGCACCATCTCGAGCGCCAGCCGCTCGCCCGCCTCGGTCAGGCGCACGCCGTGGTAGGGCTCGTGGATGACGAGGCCGCGCTCGGCGAGCTTCTTCAGCATCGCCGACGCCGACGCGGGCGTCACGCCGCAGCGGTCGGCGAGCGCGTTCGTGCTCACCGGGCCGCCGCCCGCGCGCAGCTGCAGCGAGTAGATCGACTTCGCGTAGTCCTCGATCGCGCTGCTGCGCCCGGCGTGGCTGGACGTGTTGGACTCGACGGCCATCAGACGGATACCAGCAGACCGGTCGTGAACATCAGCGCCATCCCGGCGAGGATCCCGCCGACGGCGACCGGATGCAAGGCCCGGCCCGCGCGATCGCGGATCGACGGCAGCAGCGCGACGATGACCTGGACGATCGCGCCCGCCCCGAGGCCGAAGAGGAACGCGGCGAAGCTCGAGTTGAAGGCCGACGCGCCGATCCAGGCGCCGAGCACCGCGGGCGCCCCGGCGATGAGCCCGAGCAGCGCGAGCCGTTGCATGGGCGGGTGGTAGTCGGCGATCGGCGCGACGATCGCGAGGCCCTCGGTCGTGTTGTGGATCGCGAAGCCGACGACGAGGAACGTCCCGAGCGCGAGCGCGCCGACGGCGTACGCCGAGCCGATCACGACGCCCTCGCCGAGGTTGTGCATGCCGATGCCGATCGCGATGAGCAGCGCGAGCCGGTCGCCCGAGACGCCGGCCTCGCGGTCCTGCGCGCGCCGGTCGCTGAGCCAGGCCGAGACGCCGCTGAGCGCGAGGTACGCGACGGCGGCCCCGAGGAAGACGAGCGCGGCGCCGCCGAACGCCTGCGCGCCGGCGCCCGCGATCTCGAGGCCCTCGAGCGTCGCGTCGATCGCGAGGAAGCCCAAGAGGCCGACGGTCAGCGCCATGACGGCCTGCAGCCAGGCCGGCGGGATGCGCCGCACCCACGGCAGCCAGAGCATGCCGAGCGCGACCGGGATGACGCCGACGTAGATGCCCAGCAGCGCCATGAGCGCGAAGAACGAGAGGTCGTTGTCGGGCGTGACGACGGCGGACGGGATCTCGTGGGGGATCGTCGCGCCCGTCGACGTCAGCAGCGCGATCGAGTACGCCTCCCCCTCGATCCACGGCTGGTTGATCGCGATCTTCTCCGAGCTCAGGCGCCCGATCGGCTCGTCGGCGCCGCGGAACGACACGAACGCGTCGTTGACGAGCACCTGGGCGACGCTGACCGGGTCCGGCCCGTCGTTTCGTACGGTCAGCTCGAAGCGGCCGGGCTTGACGACCGTCCGCTCGACGGCAAGCTCCTCGACTTGGGGGCCGGCACGCCCGTCGAGCCCAGGGGTACCCAGCCCGACGAACGTGCCGATTGTGAGGGCGATGAGCACGAGCGGCAGCAGGCCGAGGATCCACCTCGGCACGCGCGCGTCGCGATCGCCCATGAGGTCTCCGGTGGCACCGCGTGCCTCCATCTAGTCCGTGACCTCGAAGAATCCCTGCCAGCCGAGCTCCGTGAACTCGGACTGGTGGGCGTGGAACATATACATGCCGTTGCTCGGGAAGCGCCACTCGAGGATCCCGCGCTGTCCCTGGCACTGCATGACCGTGTCCGTGAACTCGCTGGGCCGCAGCGACGTCCCGGTCGGGAAGTACTCGAAGAAGTTGCCGTGCAGGTGGTAGGAGTTGATCGGGTCGTACTCGGTCATGTTCCCGAGGTACAGCCGGACCAGCTCGTCGCGCTTGACCTGGATCGGCGGGTCCATGTACGCGAAGCCGATGCCGTTGACGGCGTAGATCTCGTTCTGGCGATCGAAGTTCGTGTCGATGCCGTGCATGATCATGACCATCTCGTCGGCCTCGGGGCGACCCTCCTTCGGATCGACGATGAACGCGCCGAAGAGGCCCTTGGCGATGTGCTCGGCCAGCGGCCGGACGTGGCAGTGGTAGAGGTGCATCCCGAAGGGCGCGGCCTCGAACTCGTACATCGTCGACTTGCCCGGCGCGATGATCCCGGAGCCGAGGCCGCCGACGCCGTCCTGCGGCGCGACGTGGATGCCGTGGAAGTGGACGGTGTGCGGATGGTTGGAGCCGTTCGTGAAGCGGATCTTCACGAGCTCGCCTTCGCGCGCCCGCAGCGTCGGGCCCGGAATGCGGCCGTTGTACGTCCAGGCCGGGAACGTCACGCCGGGTGCGACCTCGATCTCCTGCTCGAGCGCGACGAGCTCGAACGACCGCTCGATCTGTCCCGAGGCGAGACGGCGCGTCGTGCCCGTGTCGAAGTCGCGCAGCAGCTCCTGCGGGTCGAAGCCGTTGGAGACGGCGTCGACCTGCCCGCGGAAGCTCGCGTGGACGTCCCCGTGGCCGGCGTGGGCCGGCGTCGTCGTGGCCGGCTCGGCGGGCGCGGCCGGCGCCTGCCCGTGGTGGTGCTCGGCGGCATTGGATGCGCCGGTCTTCAGCAGCGCCGCGCCGGCGAGCACGGGTGCGCCGCCGAGGATGAGCTTGCGCCGAGTCAGAGGAGCCACGCATCAAATTGTGGCACATCTAGAAATCTTGCTGGGCGGACATTCGTCCAGAGTTGGCGGTGACCGATGCGCTCAGGCCGCAGCCCTGGGCGCCGCCGAAAAACCCCTGCTGACGGAGCATCCAGAGCGAAAAGAGCCCCAAGCCGCCGGGGCAGGCGCTAGCCTCACGCCATTCGTACCCGAACCGGGAGCACTCAATGACCAAGCAGGAGCTCGCACAGAAGGTGGCCTCGGACACCGGCCTCAGCGGTTCTGATGCAAAGGGCGCCGTTGACGCCACCTTCGACGCGATCGCATCGGAGCTCGCCGGTGGCGGCGAGGTAGCGGTCGCAGGCTTCGGCAAGTTCAGCGTGAGCGAGCGTTCCGCACGAGAGGGCCGCAATCCGGCCACCGGCGAGACGATTCAGATCGCCGCGAGCAAGGCCGCGAAGTTCTCGGCCGCGTCGGCGCTGAAGAAGTCCCTGAACGGCTAGCTGCTCGGCCCCCGGGCGTCCCGCGCCCGCTGAGCTGCAACGACGTTTCACCCCGGGGCGCCCGTCGCGCCGGGGAGTTCGTCGTTCGAGCCGGCCGCTAGCGGTTCTCGAGGCGGGTCACGAGCTTCAGCCCCGACCACGTCGCGTCGATCGCGCAGACCTTGACGTCGACGAGCCCGCGCGGCAGCGCGACGTCGCGCACGACGTCCTCGGTCATGTCCGTCGGGACCTTCGATGCCCGCTTCGGCCACGCGACCCAGATCATCCCCGCGCTCGCGATCTTCGCCTGCAGCCCGGGCAGCCGCCGCTCGAGCTCGCGCCGCTCGCGGACGAAGACCACGACGAGGTCCAGGTCGGCCGCCGGCCGCGCGAGGACGCGGACGCCGTCGGGCAGCGCGCCGAGCAGCGCCGCGAACTCGCCGGGCGCGTTGGCGACGTGCGCGCGCATGCCGGGCTTGAAGCCGAGCTTGGCGACCAGCGGGGTGCCGCTGTAGCCGGCGTCCGTCATCGCCCGGCGACGCCGGCCTGCGCCGCGAGCTCGGCGATGACCTTCGACAGCCGGCCGCCCTGCCAGGCCAGCGGCGAGCTGCCCGGCTCCTCGACGACGAGGCGGGCGCCGGGCAGCAGCTCGGCGTAGGCCTCGCCGAGCGCGAGCGGGTGGCCGGGGTCGGCCTCGTCGCGGCTTGCGACGACGACGGCCGGGATCTCGATCTCCTCGAGCGCGTGCAGGTCTGCGAAGGGGCGCGAGCGGGGCACGGCGCGCAGCGCGTCGGCGAGCGCGTCGGGATGCTCGTGCAGCGCCAGGCGCTGGCGCATGACCGTCGCGAGCCTGCCGCGCCACGCCGCGGGCAGCCGCTGGACGCCGAAGGCCTCGACGAAGCCGTCGATCCCGTCGTCGCGCAGCGCGTCGGCGAGCGCGTCCCAGCGCGCGAGGCGCTGCGGGTCGTCGAAGCCGACCGGGTCGTAGCCGGGCGTGATGATCGCCATCGCCGCGACGCGCTCGGGCTGCTCGAGCGCGAGGCGCAGGATCGTGTGGGCGCCCATCGACGCGCCCGCGAGCACGGCGCTGTCGATCTCGAGCTCGTCGAGGACGGCGACGAGGTCGGCGTAGAGGTGCTCGTAGCCGTACTCGTCGCGCGACGGCGCCGGCGACGAGGCGCCGTGGCCGCGCGCGTCGTACGTGATGACGCGGTGGCCGGCGCGGCCGAGCGCGTTGGAGCCCATGACGACGTAGCGGCGCGAGGCGGTCAGGCCGTGCAGGAGCACGACCGGGACGCCGGCGCCGTCGTCGGCGACCGCGAGGGTCACCCCACCGGCGCTGATCGCGTGCTCGGTCACCCCGCAAGCGTTGCAGCCCGGCGCGACGGGCCGATCGCGAAAAGGGGCATGCGGCCGGCCTTCCCTAACCTGTGACGCGATGACAGTCATCGACGTCACAGAGGATTCGTTCCAGACCGAGGTCATCGAGCGCTCGCGCGAGGTGCCGGTCGTCGTGGACTTCTGGGCGCCCTGGTGCGCCCCCTGCCGGCAGCTCGGCCCGGCGCTCGAGAAGGCCGCCGAGGCGCGCGACGGCAAGGTCGTGCTCGCGAAGATCGACACCGACGAGAACCCCGGCATCGCCCAGCAGTACGGCGTCCAGGGGATCCCCGCGGTCAAGGCGTTCATCGACGGCGAGATGGCGGGCGAGTTCGTCGGCGCGCTGCCGCCCGCCCAGGTCGAGGCGTTCTTCGACGGGCTCGTGCCCTCGGAGACCCAGAAGCTGCTCGACGCCGGCGACGAGGAGTCGCTGCAGAGGCTCATCGACGAGGAGCCGACGAACGTCGACGCGAACTTCGCCCTCGCCCAGATCCGCTACCGCGAGGGCGACACCGAGAAGGCGCTGGAGCACCTCGGCAACGTCAGCGGCAGCTTCCGCGGCGACGGGCTCGCCGCCCGCATCGAGCTCGAGAACGCCGCCGACCTCCCCGCCGCGGTCCGCGAGGGCTTCGAGGCGCTCGACGACGGCGACCTCGAAACTGGGCCTCGACAAGCTCCTCGCCGCGCTCGCCGACCGCGACCTCGGCGCCGACGACCGCGAGCGCATCCGCAAGCTCATCGTCGGCGTGCTCGACGAGCTCGGCGTCGAGCACCCGCTCGCGCGCGAGTCGCGCCGCCGGCTCGCGGCGGCCCTGTACTGAGCGCTACGCCTGCTCGGCGGCCGCGGCCGCCGCGTGCTCGCGCACGAGCTGCGCCGACCGCTCGGGCTGCTCCCAGAAGAACATGTGCCCCGCGCCCTCGAGCAGCTCCAGCCGCGCGCCCGGGATGAGACGCGCGAGCAGCTCCCCGTTGACGGACTCCATGAGCCGGTCCGCGGTGCCGTGGACGACGAGCGTCGGCGCCTCGACCGATCCCAGCCGCGAGCTCGTGTCGTGGCCCATGATCGCCTGCAGCTGGGCCATGAGCACCGCCACCGGCGCCGGGTACTGCGAGGCGACCTCGGCGTAGAGCGCGTAGTTCGCCTCGTCGGCGGCGTAGGAGGGCGCGAGCATGACCTCGTAGCCGGCCCGCAGCGCGCGCTCGGGGTCGCCCGACAGGACCGCCTCGGCGAGCGCGCCGACGACCCCGAGGTCGGTCATCTTCGCCTCCGGCCCGCCGGGGAACGTGCAGCCGAGCGTCAGCGTCCGCACGCGCTCGGGATGCGAGAGCACGAGCTCCTGGGCGACCATCCCGCCCATCGAGATGCCGACGACGTGGGCGGACTCGATCTCGAGCGCGTCGAGCAGCGCGGCGGCGTCGTCGGCGAGCGCCGCGATCGTGCACTGCGGCGGCAGCGCGCCGCTGCGCCCCGCGCCGCGATGGTCGTAGAGGACGAGCTCGAAGTGCTCCTCGAGCCCGGCGAGAAAGCCGTCGCCCCAGTGCAGGCTGTTGCCGCCGAGGCCCTGGATGAGCAGCAGCGGCTCACCGGAGCCGCGGCGCTCGAAGTAGATGTCCGTCCCGTCGATCGTCAGCGTCGCCACGCGCGCAAACGCTACAGAGGCAGCGCGAGCTGGTCGTCGGCCCGCACGCCGCGCGGCCGCGGCGTCGCCGTCGCCGTGGTGCAAGGAGGCGACGCGCACGCCCAGCAGCCGCACCGGCCGCGCCGGCGCGTACTCGCGCAGCAGCGCGATCGCGACCTCCCGCACCGTCGCGGCGTCGTTCGTCGCGGCGGCGATCGTCCGGGCGCGCGTGACCGTCGTGAAGTCGGCGAGCCGGACCTTGATCGCGATCGTCCGCCCGCGGCGCTCCTGCGCGGCGAGGCGCTCGCACAGCTCGCCGGCGAGGCCGGACATGATCGCCTCGAGGCGCGCGAGATCGGCGATGTCGGCGTCGAACGTCGTCTCGCGCGACTCGGACACCGCGATCCGGACCGGCGTCAGGACGGCCGAGCCCTCGAAGCGGGCGCGGCGCTGGAGGTCGGGGCCGTGGTTTGAGCCGAACTCCGCGACGAGCAGCTGCGGCGGGGCGGCGGCGAGCGCCGCGAGCGTCACGATCCCGATCCGCTCCAGGCGCGCGGCGGTCTTCGGGCCGATCCCCGGAATGAGGCCGGGCGGCCGCGAGCCGAAGCGCTCGCAGGCCTGCTCGCGGGTGAGGCAGACGAACCCGCGCGGCTTCTCGGCGTCGGAGGCGACCTTCGCGACGAGCCGGTTGGGCCCGATCCCGACCGAGCAGTTCAGGCCGGTGTCGGCGCGGATCTCGGCGACGAGCCGGCGCATCGCCGCGCGCGGCGCGACGAGCCCCTCGAGGTCGAGGTAGGCCTCGTCGAGGCCGACGACCTCGACGCGCTCGACCTGCGCGCGCACGCGCTCCATGACCGCCCGCGACGCCTCCCGGTACGCGACGAAGTCCGGCGCGACGAGGATCGCGTCGGGGCACAGCCGCAGCGCACGCGCCGTCGGCATCGCCGAGCCGATCCCGAAGCGGCGCGCCTCGTAGGACGCCGTCGTGACGACCGCGCGGGGCCCGCTGCCGGAGACGATGACCGGCAGCCCGCGCAGCTCGGGCCGGCGCTGGAGCTCGACGCTGGCGTAGAACGCGTCGATGTCGAGATGCGCGATCGGGGCCATGACCCCACACGATGACGGGCGCATCGGACTCCCGTGGGACAATCGCCGCATGACCCGCGGCCACCGCCTCTCCGCCGTCGACGCGTCCTTCCTGCACCTCGAGAAGGCCGGCGCCCGGCTGCACGTCGCGTCGGTGACGGTCTTCGACGGCCCGACGCCCCCCTACGACGAGCTGCGCGCGCACATCGAGTCGCGGCTGCATCTCGTCCCGCGCTTCCGCCAGCGCCTCGCGGAGATCCCGCTCGAGCAGGGCCGCCCGGTGTGGGTCGACGATCCGCACTTCAACCTCCGCTACCACCTGCGCCACGCCGGACTGCCCGCGCCCGGCAGCGAGGAGCAGCTGAAGAACCTCGCCGGCCGCGTCTTCGCCCAGCGCCTGGATCGCACGAAGCCGCTGTGGGAGCTGCTGCTCGTCGACGGCCTCGGGGCATACGCGGGCACAGCCGGGAGCGGCGCCCGCGACGCCGGCTTCGCGCTCATCGCAAAGAGCCACCACGCGCTCGTCGACGGGATCTCGGCCGTCGACATCACGACGGTCCTCTTCGACACCGATCCCGACGCGCCGCCCCCGTCCGCGCCCCGCCGCGCCTGGACGGCCAGGCCGCTGCCGACAGGCGCCCAGCTGCTGTCGGACGCGCTCGTCGAGCGCGCGACCCGCCCCGCGGAGCTCGTGCGCACCGCCCGCGCGTTCGCCCGCCGCCCCCGCGAGGTCGTCCGCAACGCGCGCGACACCCTGCAGTCGATGGGCGCGCTCGGCTTCGCCGGCCTCAGCCCGGTCGCGCCGACGCCGCTGAACGTCCGCACCGGTCCGCACCGGCGCTACACGTGGGTCGACGCGCAGCTCGGCGAGCTGCAGGGCATCAAGGACTCGCTCGGCGGGACGGTCAACGACGCGGTGCTCGCGGTCGTCGCGGGCGCGCTCGGCCACTTCCTGCGTCACCGCGGCGTCGACACGCGCGACCTCGTCCTCAAGGCGCTCGTCCCGGTGTCGGTCCGCGCCGAGGCCGACCAGGGCGCGCTCGGCAACGAGGTCGCGCCGATGTGGGTCTCGCTGCCGGTCGGCATCGAGGATCCGGTCGCGCAGTTCTCCGCGATCCGCGACTCGGTCGCCACCGGCGCCGACGCGCGCCAGGCCGTCGGCGCGCGGACGCTCACCGAGCTCGCGGGCTTCGCCTCGCCGACGATCATGAGCCAGGCCGCGCGGCTGCAGCAGCGCCAGCGGTCGTTTCACCTCGTCGTGACGAACGTGCCCGGGCCGCAGGTCCCGCTCTACCTCCTCGGGCGCCGCCTGCGGGCGCTGTACCCCGTCGTCCCGCTCGCCGAGCGCCAGGCGCTCGGCATCGCGGTCCTGAGCTACGACGGGCGCCTCGGCTTCGGGCTGCTCGCCGACTACGACGCGCTGCCCGACCTCGACGTGCTCGCCGATGCCCTGCGCGGGTCGATCGACGCGCTCGCCGCGGGCGCGTCGGTCGCCGCGCCGCGGCGGCGCGCGGGACGCCGGCGCGCCGCGGTCGCGGGCCCGCGCTGATGCCCCGCAAGGCGCTCCTCGCGCTGCTCGTCGTCATCGCGGCGATCGCCGGCCTCGCCGCGCTCGTCACGGTGCTCGCGGCGCGCGACGACGCGACGGTCACCGAGTCGGCCGGCCCCGGCGCGGCGCCGCCCGGAGAACACGAGGCCCGTCGTCCGCGCCGGCAACGTCGTCCTGCTCTACAGCGACGAGCGGCTGACGCGCAGGCTGCGCGAGCTCGCCGCCGACATCGGCGGCCCGGCGGACGACGCGCTCGTCGCCGCCGG
Source organism: uncultured Actinomycetes bacterium (assembly GCA_963830085.1). GTDB lineage: Bacteria > Actinomycetota > Thermoleophilia > Solirubrobacterales > Solirubrobacteraceae > CADCVQ01. Next base: position 34,773 of record CAWHLF010000002.1, read on the forward strand.
CCAGGCCGTGATCGTGCAGCGTCAGGCGGGATTGCGGGTACCCGTCGTCGCCGTGAGCGCCAGCCATCGCCTCGACGCCGGCGGCCCCGACGACCCGGCGCTGCGCGCGTTCGCCGAGTACTGGCTCGGCCGGGAGCCCGCGCCGTGAGCGGCCCGCTGCGGGTCGCGCTCGCGCAGATCAACTCGATCGTCGGCGACATCGAGGGCAACGAGGCGAAGATCGCCGGGCAGATCGCGGCGGCGCGCGACGCCGGCGCCCAGCTCGTCGTCTTCCCCGAGCTCGCGGTCACCGGCTACCCGCCGGAGGACCTCCTGCTCAAGGAGCACTTCCTCGCCGACACCCGCGAGGCGCTGGAGCGGATCGCCGCGGACGTCCACGACATCGTCGCGATCGTCGGCTACCCCGAGCGCGCGGAGGACGTCTACAACTCGGCCGCGGTCCTCGCCGATGGCGCGATCCGGTGCAACTACCGCAAGAACCATCTCCCGAACTACGGCGTCTTCGACGAGCTGCGCTACTTCCAGCCCGGCACCCGCGGCGCGACGATCGAGGTCGACGGCGTGACCGTCGGCCTGACGATCTGCGAGGACATCTGGCAGCCGGGCCCGCCGCTGTCGGATGAGGCGCTGTCGGGCGCGCGGCTCATCGTCAACCTCTCGGCGTCGCCGTATCACGCCGGCAAGGGCGTCGAACGCGAGCGCATGCTCGCCCAGCGCGCCCGCGACGAGCTGACGATCGTCGCGTTCGCGGCGCTCGTCGGCGGCCAGGACGAGCTCGTCTTCGACGGCGGCTCGGTCGTCGTCGACCACGAGGGCACGGTCATCGCGCGCGCGCCGCAGTTCGAGGAGGCGCTGCTCGTCGCCGACGTCGACCCGGCGACGGCCGGCTCGGCGCGGCTGCGCGACACCCGCCGGCGCGCCCCGGCGGCGGCCGCCCGCGGGCGCGTCGACCAGCTCGGGTCGTTCACCGTCGGGCGCCGCGACGACGCGACGACGCTCGCGCCGGCCCCGGTGGCGCGGCTGCGCGAGGGCGAGGACGAGATCTACGGCGCGCTCGTGCTCGGGACGCGCGACTACGCGCGCAAGAACGGCTTCGAGCACGCCGTCCTCGGCCTCAGCGGCGGGATCGACTCGACGCTCGTCGCGCTCATCGCCGCCGACGCGCTCGGCGCGGACTGCGTGACGGCGGTGACGATGCCCTCCCCGTACTCGTCCGAGGGGACCCGCAGCGACGCGCGCGAGCTCGCCGCGAACCTCGGGATCGAGCTGCTCGAGCTGCCGATCGAGCCGATGATGCGCGCCTACGAGGAGGCGCTGTCGGAGGTCTTCGCCGGCCGCGAGCCCGACCTCACCGAGGAGAACCTCCAGGCGCGGATCCGCGGCAACATCCTCATGGCGCTGTCGAACAAGTTCGGCTGGCTCGTCCTGACGACCGGCAACAAGTCGGAGATGTCGGTCGGCTACTCGACGCTCTACGGCGACAGCGCGGGCGGCTTCGCGGTCATCAAGGACGTCCCGAAGCTCCTCGTCTACCGCCTGGCGCGCCACCGCGACGAGCAGGCCGGCGGCGGCCTCGTCCCGCCCGAGCTCTTCACGCGCCCGCCGTCGGCCGAGCTGCGGCCCGGCCAGCGCGACGACGAGTCGCTGCCGCCCTACGAGATCCTCGACGTCATCCTCGAGGGCTTCATCGAGCACGACCTCGGCCGCGAGCAGCTCATCGCGCGCGGCCTCCCCGCCGAGGACGTCGACCGCGTCATCCGCCTCGTCGACCGCGCCGAGTACAAGCGCCGCCAGCAGCCGCCGGGGATCAAGATCACGACGCGCGCCTTCGGCCGCGACCGGCGCGTGCCGATCACGAACCGCTACCGGGGGTAGCCGGCGAGCCGGTGCCGGCTATGCGCCGGCGGCGGGATCCGGCGACGACGGCAGCGGCCGCACCGCGATCGTCATCCGCGACAGCGCGCACAGCCGGTCGCCGTCGTCGGTGATCTCGACGTCCCAGATCCACGTCGTGCGCCCGCGATGGCGGCGCAGCGCGCGGCCGTGGATCGTCCCCGCGGTGATCGGGCGCAGGAACGACGTGCTGTTCGAGAGCCCCATCGCGGCGTTGCCCTCGGGCACGACGACGGCCGCCGTGCCGAGCGAGGCGAGCGTCTCGGCGATCGATGCGAAGACGCCGCCGTGGACGAGCCCGAACGGCTGCAGGAGGTTGTCGCGGACCGGCATGCGCGCGCGGACGAGGTCCTCCCGGATCTCGACGAGCTCGAGGCCGAGGAGGGCGTCGTAGCCGCCCGGCGGCGGGAATCCGGCCTCGATGTCCATGGCGGCCCCGGACCCTAGCGGGGAGCGGCGGCGTGCCTGCCCCGGAGTGTCTCGCCCGGCCGATGCGTGGGCTAGGGTTGGCCCCCGCATGGGATCTCTCGAGGACCTCAACGACGGCCAGCGCGCCGTCCTGCAGCTGCTGCTCGGCAAGGGCAAGTCCTACGACGACATCGCCGCGCTCCTGCACAGCGATCCGGCCGCCGTGCGCCGCCGCGCCCAGGGCGCGGTGCAGGCGCTCGGGGGGGCGGGCCCGGAGTTCTCCGGCGTGTCCGGGGACCGCCGCAGCGAGATCGCCGACTACCTGCTCGGCCAGCAGACCGCCTCCCAGCGCGCCGCGACGCGGGAGTATCTCGAGGACTCCGCCGACGGGCGCGGCTGGGCCCGGACGACCTCGATGGCGCTCGCCCCGTTCGCCGCCGACGGCGCCCTCCCGGACATCCCGGCCGAGCGCGAGGAGGTCGCGGAGGCCTTCGCCGCGGTCGAGGCGCGAGCCGCCCGCCAGGAGGAGGTCCAGCGCAGCTCGCAGCTCGGCGGCAAGCTCATCGCGGCCGGCCTCGGGCTCGTCCTGGCGCTCGTGATCATCCTCGTCGTGAGCCTCTCGGGCGGCGACGACGACGGCGGCGGCACCGCGTCGACGACGACGCCGGCGGGCACCTCCACGGCGGCCGCGAGCCTCGGCGGCGATCCGCAGATCCTCGCCCAGGGAGCGCTGCGCCCGCCGGAGGGCAACGACGCCCCCTCGACCGGCGAGGTCGCGATCGTCCGCTTCCCGGAGACCAATCGCTTCCGCCTCGCGCTGACGGCGCAGAAGCTCCCGCCGGGCAGCTCCAGCGGCTCCGCCTACGGCGTCTGGCTCTACACGTCGAAGGACGACGCGCTGTTCCTCGGCTTCCCGGACAAGGTCGTCGCCGCCGACGGCAAGCTCGACACCGTCGCCGAGCTCTCGCCCGACACGCCGAACTTCCGCGAGGTGCTGCTCACGCGCGAGCGCACCGACTCGCCGACGGAGCCCGGGACGGTCATCCTGCGGGCCCGCCTGGCCGTCGCCCAGGCGCCGAGCCAGGGTCAGGGCCAGACGCAGACCCAGACGACGACGACGCCGTGACGAGCGCCTCCAGGCCGGCGAGCGCCTCGTCGACCTGACGCCTGGCCGCCGAGCGCACCATGTACGCGCCGAGCAGCGCGAGCCCGCGCGGGCGCTGGGACAGCGAGATCGCGACCCGCGTCGCCGCGCCGTCGGGCTCGAGGCGAACCTCGGTCTCGGAGGCGGCGAGGATCCGCTCGAACGGCGTGCCGACGACCTCCTGCGCCCACCGGTGCACGCTCGGCGCGCTGGACTCCACGACGAGGAAGTCGGCGCGCACGGGCTTGCCCTTCGGCGGCTGCAGGACCTGCGTGAAGCCGTCCTCGCGGACGCCCTCCACGCGCGTCACGCGCGGCCACCAGCGCGGCAGGTGATGCGGGTCGGCGACGATCTCCCAGAGCTCCTGGGGCGTCGCCTGCAGCGTCCGCGTGCGGCGCACGGTTGCCACCGGCCCTACTCCGCGTCGTAGCTGATGAGCGCCCGCACGTCGCGGGGCGCGAGCCGCTCGCGCCCCCCGAGGAAGGCCAGCTCGATGAGAAACGAGAAGCCCACGACCTCGGCGTCGAGCTGCTCGACGAGGCGGCACAGCGCGCTCGCCGTTCCCCCGGTCGCCAGCAGGTCGTCGTGGATGAGCACCCGCGCGCCCGCGCCGAACGCGTCGGCGTGCAGCTCGAGGCTGTCGGCGCCGTACTCCAGCGAGTAGTCCGCGCTGACCGTGTCGTGCGGGAGGCTCCCCGGCTTGCGGGCGAGCGCGAAGCCGGCGCCGAGCTCGCGGGCGAGCGCCGGCCCGAAGAGGAAGCCGCGAGCCTCGGGGCCGATGATGATCTCCGGCCGCAGGTCGCGCGCGGCGTCGGCGAGGCCGCGCACGGCGGCGTCCAGGCCCTCGGCGCTCGCCAGCAGCGGCGTGATGTCGCGAAAGACGATCCCCTGCTTCGGGAAGTCGGGGATCGACCGGATGTAGCCCTCCAGCCCGCTGGCCTCGGTGCTCACGGCCGCTCAGCCGGCGATCTTGCGCAGGTCGCGGATGAGCAGGAGGTGCTTGAGGTGCGACGCCACCGCGGCGAGGTTCTCGAGCGCCTCGAGCGCCTCCTTGCGGCGCTCCGGATTGCGCGACCGCAGCGCCGGGGCGAGGATCTGCTGCAGCAGCGCCGCCTCGCGATCGGCCGAGGAGCGAAAGACGCGCAGGTTGCGCCCGCCGACGCCGTAGCGGGCGAGCTCGGTGACGGCGCGGATGATCTCGCGCTCGGTCTCGTCGTAGTAGTGCGTCCCGGCGCGGATCTCGCCCTTGATGACGCCGTAGTCCTCGAGCTCGCGGACGAGCTCGCCGCTCGCGCGCGTCTCCTCGAGCACGTCCTCGAGCGAGTACAGCGCGCCGCGATCCTGGACCGAGACGCTCGCGCGGCGCTTGCGCTTGTCGGCGGGCGAGGTGCCCGCGCTCGCCGCGACCGGCCCGTCCTGATCGCCGCCGCGGCCGGAGGCGAGCTCCTGGCGGATGACGCGCAGCGGCAGGAACTCGTCGCGCTGCAGGCGCAGGATCGTGCGCAGGCGGACCATGTCCGACGACGAGTACAGCCGGTAGCCGCCCGGCGTCCGCTTCGGGTTCAGGAGCTTCTGGTCCTCGAGGTAGCGGATCTTCGAGATCGAGATGTCCGGGAACTCCTGCGCGAGGCCCTTGCAGACGGCGCCGATCGTCATCGACTTCTGCGGGCGGGCGCCGTCGATCTCGGGCCCTGGCTGGGTGGCGGTCTGGTCGGCGGCCATCAGCGCGAGAGGAACGTGAGCTTGTACTTGCCGATCTGCAGCTCGTCGCCGTCGGCGAGCTTGTGGGTCTCGATGCGGTGGCGGTTGACGTACGTGCCGTTGAGCGAGCCGAGGTCGTCGAGGTGCCAGTCGCCGCCGCGGCGCACGATGAGGGCGTGGTCGCGCGAGACCGTCACGTCGTCGAGGAAGACGGCGGAGTCCGGCCGGCGGCCGATCGTGCTGCGCTCCCCCTCCAGCGGGAAGCTCTCGCCGACGCGTCCGCCGCCCGCGCGGATGACGAGCGCCGCGCCCTGGGCGACGACGGCCTCGAGCTCGACCGCGACGAGCTCACCGGTCTCGTCGATGCGGTACGTCGCCGTGACGGGGTCCTTCGGCGTCTCCTGGGGTCCGACGAAGGCGCCGCACTTCTGACAGTAGTTGGCACCGTCCGCGTTGACGAACCCGCATTCGGGACAATGGCGCGCCATTACTCCTGCGCGGAGCGCCCCGCCAGGATGTCGGTCAGGCGCTGAACGTCCGCGCCCGAGATGACGTCCTCGCCGGAGTCGTGCTTCTTGCGCAGGCGGTTGACGAGCTCGGCCCGGAGGATGTCGATCTTGCCGTGCAGGATCCGGCGGCGGTAGGAGACCTCGACCTCCTCGTCCGTGAGCTGCTGAATGAGGTCCTTGAGCTCCTGGTCAGACAGCGAGCCAAGGTCCGGGAACGTATCCATCACAGCGGTCTCCTCAAGGAAAAAGGGCGCGCCAAACGCGGCGTCGCGCGAGCATACCAGCGCAGATCTTGCCTTCAAGCTGAGCTTGAGAGTCTGCATCCTCCGGCTTTTCGTACGAATGTCGTCTTGTGATCGGGGGTATCAGGCCGATCCTTCGAGTAGCTTTGACGGTCCGGCCTTGCGCGAAACACCTCCCATGAACACGCCGCCGATCGACCTCCGCGTTCGCACGATGCCTGCGTTGAAGCTCCACGGCCGGGCGAGCGCGATGACCCCGCCGACGCTCGTCGACCCGGCCGCCTGCGACGGCTGCAAGCTCGCTCCGGGGTCGCCCGAGCGGGGGCTGCAGATGGCGGCGCTGCGCGAGGAGGGCTGGAAGCTCGAGGAGATCGCGCTGCGCTACGAGGTCTCGCGCGAGCGCGTGCGCCAGATCCTGCGCGCCCACGGCGACGGCCCCGCCCCCGAGGACATCGCCGAGGCCCGCCGCCGCCGCGCGCGGCGGCTCGCCGAGGCTGCCGTCGAGGACCTGCTCGCGCTGTGGCGCGCCGGCGAGAGCCCGAGCAGCGCCGCGAGCAAGCTCGGGTTGCAGTCGGCGGCCTGCCGCATGGCGATCGAGCGCTTCGCGACCGACCTCGACCGCGCGGCCCGCCGCGAGGCCCTCGCGGCCGCCCGCGCCACCCCGATGTACTCCGACGGCGACATCACGTGGGCCGTCCTGTCGGCCGCCGCGCGCATCGGCCGCGTCCCGAGCGCGAAGGAGTACGCCGCGCTCGCCCGGCGCCTGCAGCTCCCGAGCCTCGCCACCGTCCTGAACAGGATGGGCGGCTGGTCGAACGCGATCGCCGCGGCGGGCCTGCGCCCGGCGCCCGTCCCCGCGCGCCGCCCGCGCCGGCGGCGCTGGACCGAGGACGCCTGCTGGGAGGCGCTGCGGCGCGCCGTCGACGAGCTCGGCGAGATCCCGTCCGTCGTCGCGTACGAGCGCCTGGCGGCCGGACGTGACGACATGCCGTCGTCGGCCACGATCCGCAACCGGCTGGGCCGCTGGAGCATCCTGCAGGCCCAGCTCACCGGCGAGCGCCAGCCGGCCCCGGCAGGCCGCCGCGCCCCCGGGTCAGACCCCGGGCGCCTCGCCGCCTCGTAGCTGCGCCAGGCCGTCGCGCAGGTAGAGGATGACCGCGTACCACGCGAGCGCCAAGCCGATGTAGAGCAGGATCTCGGCGAGGGTGGCCAGCCCGACGAGGGCGAAGAAGATCGCCGACATCGTCGGCCAGACCGCGGCCCGGCCCGGCCAGTTGATCGTGATCTCCAGGCCGCGTCGCTGGGCGAGCAGCCCGACGACGAGCAGGAACACCTCGCGGAAGACGAGCACGGCGATCGCCCAGCGCGGCAGCAGCTCGAAGTGCCAGCACACGACGACGCCGGAGACGACGAGCAGGCGGTCGACGAACGGGTCCAGCAGCGCGCCGAAGCGGCTGTACTGGCCGGTGACGCGCGCGGCGATGCCGTCGGCGTAGTCGCTCCAGGAGATGACCGCGAAGATCACGGCGGGCAGCGCGTCGGTCCCGGAGTCCGAGCTCAGCGCGAGCACGAGGAACACCGGGATGAGCGCGAGGCGGACGAAGCCGATCGCGTTCGGGATCGTCCAGACGTGCCACGGCTGGTCGCGCAGCGTCTCGCGGCGGCGGCGGGCCGGAGCGGTCGAGGCCGGCGAGACGGCGGAACGTCAGCCGCGCCTTCTCGGCCGCCTGCTCGACGGCTACGGGAGGCTCCGCCACAGCTCGCCCACCACCTCGGCCGCGCCCTCCAGCGGGACGCCGCCCTCGATGTCCTCCAGGCCGCGCCGGCGCTGGGCCTCGGCGCGGCCGTCCTTCAGCGAGCGGCGGCCGACCGTCAGCCGCAGCGGGCAGCCCAGCAGCTCGGCGTCGGCGAACTTCGCCCCCGGCCCGAGGTCGCGATCGTCGAGCAGGACGTCGAGGCCGATCGCACGCAGCTCGCGGTACAGGCCCTCGGCGGCGGCCAGCTCGTCGCTCCCCGCCTTGCCGAGCGCGACGATCTCGACGTCCCACGGCGCGAGCGCGCGCGGCCACGAGATCCCCTTCTCGTCGGCGAACTGCTCGACGGCGGCCGCCGCGATCCGGGCCGGGCCGATCCCGTAGGAGCCCATCCAGATCGGGCGCTGCGCGCCGTCGACGTCGAGGTACGTCGCGCCGAGCGGCTCGGAGTAGCGGGTGCCGAGCGCGAAGATGTTGCCGACCTCGATCGCGGGCTCGATCGTGATCGGCTGCCCGCCGATCGTGTCGCCCTCCTCGACGTTGCGCACGTCGCCGCGCTCGAACGCGAAGTCGCGGCCGGGCTCGACGCCCCGCAGGTGGCGATCGGTCTCGTTGGCGCCGACGACGTAGCCGCCGTCCGCGACGGCGGCGTCGAGCATGACATGGACGTTCGCGCCGACCGGCCCGATGAAGCCGGGCGGCCCGATGCGCTCGCGGACCTCCTCGTCGCGGGCCGGGCGAAACGCGGTGCCCAGCGCGTTCGCGAGCTTGATCTCGTTGACCCGGTGGTCGCCGCGCACGAGCACGAGCACGAGCCCGCGGCCCTCGGCGACGACCGGGAACGCCTTCAGCAGCGCCCCTGCCGGGACGCCGAGCATCCGTGCGACGTCCTCGATCGTCGTCGCGCCCGGCGTGTGGACGGACTCCGGCGACGCCAGCGGCTCGGGCAGCTCGACCGGCTGCGGGTCGGCGCTTGCGACCTCGACGTTCGCCGCGTAGCCCGGCGCGAGCGCGACCTCGTTCTCACCGGCCGGGCACGGCGCCATGTACTCGTCCGCGCCGTGGCCGCCCATCATCCCGACGTCGGCTTCGACGCGGTACCACTCCAGGCCGGTGCGGTCGAAGATCCGGTCGTAGGCCTCGATGTGACGGTCGTAGCTGGCCTGCAGCCCGTCGCGGTCGCGATCGAAGCTGTAGGAGTCCTTCATGATGAACTCGCGCGTGCGCAGGACGCCGGCGCGGGGGCGCGGCTCGTCGCGCTCCTTGATCTGGAAGTGGTAGAGGATCAGCGGCAGGTCGCGGTAGGAGCGCACGACCTGCGCGACGTGGGTCGTGACGCATTCCTCGTGCGTCATCGCGAGCACCATGTCGGCGCCCTTGCGGTCCTTGAGCTTGAAGAGCTCGTCGATCTCGTAGCGGCCGGTGCGCCGCCAGGGGTCGGCCGGCTGGAGCACCGGCATGAGCATCTCCTGGCCGCCGATCGCGTCGATCTCCTCGCGGATGATCTGGACGACCTTCTCGTGGACGCGCCAGCCCGCCGGCAGCCAGGACCACAGGCCCGCGCCAACCTGGCGGACGAGCCCCGCCCGGACCATGAGCTTGTGCGACAGTGCCTCCGCATCCGCGGGCGGCTCGCGTTCGGTCGGCAGCAGCAGCTGTGAGAGTCGAGTCATCGGTGACGCCGAAGCCTACGCGGGTAGAGTCCGACGCAGACCGCCGATGAGAGGAGAACAGCCCTATGGCCTTTGAGGTTCCGCCCCTGCCGTACGCCCCGGACGCGCTCGAGCCGCACATCGACGCGCAGACGATGTCGCTGCATCACGACAAGCACCACCAGGCGTACGTCGACAAGCTCAACGCGGCGCTGGAGGGCACCGAGCACGCTGACAAGCCGATCGAGGAGATCATCGCCGACCTCGACGCGATTCCCGAGGACAAGCGCGGCCCCGTGCGCAACAACGGCGGCGGCCACCTGAACCACTCGATGTTCTGGCTCACGATGAGCCCTGACGGCGGCGGCGCCCCCGACGGCGACCTCGGCGCGGCGATCGACAGCGCGTTCGGCTCGTTCGACGACTTCAAGGAGAAGTTCGAGGCCGCCGGCGTCGGCCAGTTCGGCTCCGGCTGGGCCTGGCTCATCGTCGACGGCGACGCGCTCGCCATCACGAGCACGCCGAACCAGGACAACCCGATCAGCCAGGGCAAGACGCCGCTGCTCGGCAACGACGTCTGGGAGCACGCGTATTACCTCAAGTACCAGAACCGCCGTCCCGAGTACCTCAAGGCGTGGTGGAACACGGTTGACTGGTCGGAGGTCGCACGCCGTTACAGCACCGCCGCCGGCTGACCGATAACCGGGGCGGAACTCCGTCCCTCCCACGGTGTTCTCACTGCGGGACGGCAGGATGCCGTCCCGCCGGGCCCACGTTCAATCCTCGTCTGGCAGGAGCTCCATGAGGTTCACCATCCGCTCGTTCATCGTCGCGCTCTTCCTCGGCGCGCTGCTCGCGCCCGCCGCGCGCGCCAGTCCACAACAGATGTCGATCATGATGGACGACGACCTGCTCGTGTACCGCAACGACGCCACGGCCGCACGCGCGCTGACGCAGATGAAGTCGCTCGGCGTCGACACGATCCGCGTCACCGTCCTCTGGAGCGTCGTCGCGAACAACGCCCGCCCGACGAAGGCCGAGATCTCCAAGCTCAAGACCGTCTCCGCCAAGGACAGGGCCCGCCGGCAGGCGCAGCGCTTCAAGGGCGCCAACCCGTCGACCTACCCGCGCCAGAACTGGGACCGCTACGACAACCTCCTGAAGGCCGCGGCCGATCGCGGCATCCGCGTGTACTTCAACGTCACCGGGCCGCCGCCGCTGTGGGCCTCGACGAAGCCCCCGGCGAACGTCAAGGTCCCGCTCGGGACCTACAAGCCCAAGCTCGCCGCGTTCAAGCAGTACGTCACCGCCGTCGGCACCCGCTACTCGGGCAACTACCGCGACGAGAACGGCAGCCGGGGTCTCCTGCCCCGGGTCAGCTTCTGGTCGCTGTGGAACGAGCCCAACCAGGGCGGCTGGCTCACCCCGCAGTGGGAGACGCGCGGCGGGCAGACCGTCGCGGCGTCGGCGATCCTGTTCCGCAAGCTCCACCAGTTCGGCTACGAGGGCCTCGTCGCCAGCGGGCACCGCGTCGACAACGACGTCATCCTGCTTGCCGAGACGGCGCCGCTGGGCAACGACTCGCGGACCGCGAAGTCGCCGATCCGCCCGAAGCAGTTCCTCCGCGAGGTGTTCTGCATCGGGCCGGACGGCCTGCCCTACACCGGGCAGGCGGCAGCCGTGCGCGAGTGCGGTGACTTCTCGGCCAAGGGCCCGCTGCGCGCGACCGGCTACGCGCATCACCCGTACACGAAGAACATCTCGCCCCTGGTCCGCGACGCGAACCCGGACTCGGTGACGATGGCGAACATCGACGAGCTCGGCACGCTGCTCGACGACATCTCCGCGAAGACGAACAACGTCGCCTCCGGGCTGCCGCTGTTCATGACGGAGTACGGCTTCGAGACCAACCCGCCCGACCCGTTCTCGGGCATCGCGCCGGCGCTGCAGGCGAAGTACAACATCCTGGGCGAGTTCCAGGCCTTCAGCAACCCGCGGATCGCGTCGCAGGCGCAGTTCCTGCTCGCCGACGTGCCGCCGATCCGCAAGCGCAAGCGGGGCAGCAAGGGCTACTGGTTCACCTACCAGTCCGGGCTCTTCTACACCGCGGGCAGGCTCATCGGGGTCGCGAAGCCGGCCGCGTTCTCCTACGCGATGCCGTTCATCGCGACGCCCATCGGGGTCGATCCCGCCACGGGCGCGCCGACGTTCAGCTTCTGGGGCCAGCTGCGCTTCCTGCCCAACGGGCTGGCGGCGAACGCGTACGTCCAGGTTCGCGCGAAGGACGGCTCCACGGACTGGACGACCGTCAGCCCGCCGATCCCGGTCAACCAGATGGGCTACTTCACGTTCAGCCTCGCGTCACCGTTCGTGGTGCCGGTGGAGTGGCGCTCGGTCGCGCTCAGCGACGTCGACGGCAGCATCGTGTCGTCGAGCCCGGGCACGGACGGCGTCTCCTGATCCAGACGATCTCGACCCGGCGTGCGGCCTGCGGGCCGCGCGCCGCGGTCAGGCGCGGCTGAAGCGCCGGCCGGCGACCGGCGAGACGTCCTCGTCGAGCGCCGCGAGCACGTCGTCGCCGCCGTCGTGGGCGGCGGACTCGGCGGCCTCGAGCGCGGCGAGCCGCTCGGGCGTCATCGCCGTCGCGTCCTCGTTGGCCTGCAGCCACGCGGCGCCCTCGGCGGCGGCGCGCTCGTCGACGTCGATGCGCCTGCTCGTCGCGTACTTGTCGATCTCCTCGAAGAGGACGTCGACGAGCTCCTCGGTGCGGACCTTGCGCAGCGGCTTGCCGCGGCTGAAGATCAGGCCCTCGTTCTTGGCGCCCGTGATGCCGAAGTCCGCGTGCGAGGCCTCGCCGATGCCGTTGACCGCGCAGCCGAGGACGGCGACCTCGATCGGGTCCTCGTAGGCCTCGAGGCGGCGCTCGATGTCGGCGACGACGGTGTCCATGTCGAACTGCAGGCGCCCGCACGTCGGGCACGCGATGAGGACCGGGCCGCGCTCGCGCAGATGGAGCGCCTTGAGGATCTCCCAGGCGACCTTGACCTCCTCCTCGGCGTGGAACGTCGAGAGGCTGATGCGGATCGTGTCGCCGATGCCGTCGGCGAGCAGCGTGCCGAGGCCGACGGCCGACTTCAGGCTGCCCGACCACTTCGTGCCGGCCTCGGTGATGCCGAGGTGCAGCGGGTGGTCGATCTTCTCGCTCAGCAGGCGGTTGGAGGCGATCGTGTTCGGGACGTTCGTCGACTTGATCGAGACCTTGAAGTTCGTGAAGTCGAGGCGGTGCATGAGCTCGACGAACTCGGTGGCGGCGGTCGTCAGGGCCTCGACGGGGTTCGTGCGCTCGAGCTCGTGCAGGTGGCGCGGCAGCGAGCCGGAGTTCACCCCGATGCGCATCGGCGTGCCCGCCGCCTTCGCGCGCGCGACGACCTCGGCGACCTTGTCGGGGCCGCCGATGTTGCCGGGGTTCAGGCGGATGCAGTGGGCACCGGCGTCGATCGCCTTCAGCGCGAGCGTGTGGTTGAAGTGGATGTCGGCGATGACGGGGATCGGCGACTGCACGACGATCGTCTTCAGCGCCTCGACGTCCTGGTCGCGCGGGACGGCGACGCGGACGATGTCGGCGCCGGCCTCGGCGACGCGGTGGATCTGATCCATCGTCGCCTGGAGGTTGGCGGTCTCGGTCTTCGTCATCGTCTGGACGGCGACGGGCGCGCCGCCGCCGACGGGGACGCTGCCGACCATGATCTGTCGTGCTGAGGCCATGCAGCCCATTCTACGGAGGGGTACTGTGCGCGGATGAGCGGCTACACGATCGCAACGACCGACGACGCGCCCGACGTGCTCGGCGACTACCCCGGCGAGATGCACATGTTCACCTCGGCGATCGGCGCCGAGCAGGTGGCGTTCACGTACCGGCGGATGCCGGCGCAGACGGGCGGCAAGGGCAGCTACGGCCACTCGCACCGCACGCAGGAGGAGGTCTACTTCGTCATCTCCGGGACGCTGCAGTTCAAGCTCGGCGACGAGATCGTCGACGTCGGCCCCAAGCACGTCGTGCGGGTCGCGCCGGAGACCGTGCGCTCGGTCTGGAACGAGGGGCCCGACGACGTCGAGCTCGTCATCTGCTCGGCGTTCCTCGCCGACCAGGAGGACGAGCACGAGCTGCACGAGGGCTTCTGGCCGGAGTAGTCCGCGGCGCGTGCAGTTCGTCTTCGGCTACGGGTCGCTCGCCGCGGATCTGGCCGGCGGGCACTCGCGCGTGCTGCGCGGCTACCGGCGCGTGCTGGGGCGCGGCGATGGACAACAGCGTCGACGTCCCCGGCTACAAGCACTACCGCCTGCGCTCGGACGGCAGCCGCCCGGCGGTCTTCGTCGCCTACCTCGACCTCGAGGCCGACGAGCTCGGCGTGACGCACGGCCTCTGCGTCGCGGTCGAGTCCGACGGGTTGCCGGCGCTCGACACGCGCGAGCGCAACTACGAGCGCGTCGATGTGACGGCCGCGGTCGATCCGGCGCCGGGGCGCGTGTGGGCGTACATCGGCAGCCCCGCGCGGCCGCGCCCGCCTGGCAGCGCGCCCGCGACGCCGGGCGCGCCGTCGTCAGCGCCGACTACCTCGCACCGGACGCGCGCCGCGTTCGCCGCGCTCGGCGAGGCCGCCGCTCGCCGACTTCGAGCGGACGGCCGCGCTCGACGGCCTGCCGGTCTGGGATCTCGAGCGCCTCGAGAACCCGCAGTAGGGCTATCTGATCCCGAAGCCCTCGCCGCTCGTGATCCGGCCGATGTCGTTCGTCAGCCCGATGTAGAACAGGAAGATCACGAGCATGAAGCCCACGACTCCCATCTTCTCCATGACGCTGAACGGGATCGGCTTGCCGCGGATCTTCTCGGCCAGGGCCCAGAAGATGTGCCCGCCGTCGAGCGGCAGGAACGGGAAGAGGTTGATGACGGCGAGCGACAGGGAGATGAGCGCGAGGACGTAGAACGCCTGGACGGTGTCGAACTCGAAGGACTGCCGCGTGGCCTCGTAGGAGCCGACGACGCCGGAGACGTCGTCGCGCGCCTCGCTGTCGTAGAAGAGCTTGACGATGCGGTCGACGGTCGTCGTCGTGACGTCCCACATGATCGTGACGCTCAGCGACGCCGCCTCGCCGGCGCCGACGTCGACGCGCTCGCCGAACGCGAACCCGAGGAGCATCCGCTTGGCGGCGGCGTCGTAGCGCGGGCGCACCTCGAGCGTCACGCGCCTGCCGTCGCGCAGGACGGTGATCGTCGCCGGCGTGGCGGCGACGCAGCCGTCGACGAGCTTGCCGGCGCACTTGTGGGAGTTGATCTGCTGGCGCAGCGCGTCGGCGCGCGCCTGGGTCTCGGCCTCGTCGAGGCCGGGCTCGAAGCCCCGCACGTCGTCGACCCGCAGGATCGTGTCGCCGGGCTGCAGCGCGCGCGCGGCGGGAGTGTTCTCCTGGACCTCGAAGACGCGCAACGCGCTCTCGACCGTGCCGTTGGACAGCAGCAGCACCCAGAGGATGAGGAAGGCCAGGACGATGTTCACGAACGGCCCGGCGGAGATGACGACGATCCGCTTCCACACCGGCTGGCGGAAATACGCGCGCGGCAGGACCTCCGGCGGGATGTCCTCCGCCGGGTTCATGCCGGTGATCTTCACGTAGCCGCCGAGCGGGATCGCCCCGATGGCGTACTCGGTCTCTGAGTCCTTCGGACGGAAGCGGGCGATGAGCGGCGGGAAGAACAGCGCGAAGCGCTCGACGCGCATGCCGACCGCCTTGGCGGCCGCGAAATGGCCGGCCTCGTGCAGGATGATGAGCGCGGCGAAGCCGGCGAAGGCGAGGAGGTAGCTCACGGGTGCTAGATCAGTGTGGCAAGCGGTCCGACTCGGCCTCGACGAGCCGCGCGGCCAGGGCGCGCGCCTCGCGGTCGGCCTCGTAGAGCGTCTCGAACGCCCTGATGCGCGCGGGCGGCAGGCCCTCGAGCGTGCGCTCGATGACCGCGGCGATCCCGAGATAGCTCAGGTTTCCGCGCATGAAGGCGTGGACGGCGACCTCGTTGGCGGCGTTGAGCACGCACGGCGCCGTGCCGCCCGCGATCGCCGCGGCGCGGGCGAGGCCGAGGCACGGGAAGGCCTCGTGATCGACGGGCTCGAACGTCAGCGCGCCGACTTCGGCGAGATCGAGCGCCTTGACGGGGACGTCGACGCGCTCGGGGTGATGCAGCGCGTAGGAGATCGGGACGCGCATGTCGGGGTGGCCGAGGTGCGCGAGCGCCGCCCCGTCGCAGAGCGTGATGAGGCTGTGGACGATCGACTGCGGGTGCACGACGACGTCGATCCGGTCGTACGGGACGCCGAAGAGGTGATGGGCCTCGATGACCTCGAGGCCCTTGTTCATGAGCGTCGCCGAGTCGATCGTGATCTTGCCGCCCATGTCCCAGGTCGGGTGGGCGAGCGCGTCCTCGACGCTGACGTCCTCGAGCTCGGCGCGCGTGCGGCCGCGGAACGGCCCGCCGGACGCGGTGAGCACGAGCTTCTCGACGGTCCCCGGCGCTTCGCCGGCGAGCAGCTGGTGCAGCGCCGAGTGCTCGGAGTCGACGGGCAGGATCTGCGCGCCAGTCGCCTCGGCGAGCGCCATGACGAGCTCGCCGCCGACGACGAGCGACTCCTTGTTGGCGAGCGCGAGGTCGATTCCCTCGCCGAGCGTCGCGACCGTCGGGCCGAGCCCCGCCGAGCCGACGAGCGCATTGAGGACGAGGTCGGCGCCGGACTCGACGACGAGCTTGACGAGCCCCTCGGCGCCGGTGAGCACCTCGCCGCCGGTCCACCGTTCCGCCGCCTGGGCGCCGGCGTCGGGATCGGCGAGGGCGATGCGCGTGACCCCGAAGCGCGCCGCCTGCTCGACGAGCGCGTCCGCCGACCGCTCGGCGCTGAGGCCGACGAGCTCGAGCTCAGGATCGCGGGCGACGATGTCGAGCGCCTGCGTGCCGATCGAGCCTGTCGATCCGAGGATGAGAAGCCGCCGGGGCACGCGCGGATGATCGCAGGCGGTGCTTGCGGGGGGCGAATGCGAGGCGTGTGGCGGCTAGGTAGCGATATGCGCTACCAACCCGCCACAGTCGCCCGGATTGCCGCGCGCCAGCACGGCCGCGTCGCGGTGCAGCAGCTGCGCGAGGCGGGACTCGACAAGTTCCGGGTGCACCGCTGGGTCGCCGACGGGCGCCTGCACCGCGAGCACCGCGGCGTGTATGCCGTGGGCCATCCCGGTCGATCGATGCTCTCCGACTACATGTCAGCCGTGCTCGCGGTTGGAAGCGACTCGGTTCTGAGCCACGCGGCGGCCGCGTATCTCATGCGACTCATCCGCGGTGCGCCTCCGGCGCCGGAGGTGACGTTCGCCGGCGCGAGCGCGCGAAACCGTCCAGGGATCCGCATCCACCGCGTCCGCTCGCTGCACCCGCTCGACGTCGCCCGTCACGACGGGATTCCGATCACGATCGTCCCGCGCATCCTCCTCGATCTCGCCGCGACGCTCGCCGCCCGAGGCCCTCACCCGGGCGTGCCACGAGGCGTGGGTCCACCACCGCACCGAGCCCGATCACATCGAAGCCTGCATCGCGCGCAACCCGCACAAGCCCGGCGCCGCTCGCCTGCGAACGGCGCTCGGAGCGGACGTCACCCTCAGCGTCCTGGAGGACCGGTTTCTCGCGCTCCTGCGCGGGCACGCCATCGAGCTGCCGCGCACGAACGTCGATCACCGCGGCGACAAGGTCGACTGCCACTGGCCCTCGCTCGGCCTGACCGTCGAGCTGCTGAGCTTCCGCTTCCACGGCACGCGCCGCGGGTTCGAGCAGGACGTCGCGCGGCGGCGGCGCTCGCATCACACCGCGTTCTCCTACGGTGACGTCTTCGAACGCGGAGCAGCGACCGCGGCCGAGGTCGCCGCGCTCATCGCTCGCGCCCGCGCAGCCCTCAGCGCCGCAGCGTGATCGTGCGCGTCACCGACTGCCGGTCCACGGCACCCGCCGCGCCCGTCGCGCCGAACCGCAGCCGCAGGCTGCGCGCGCCGCGCAGGCGCCGGCTTGCGACCTTCGTGAACCGCAGCCCGAACCGGCCGTTGCCGCTGAACTCGCGGCTGCCGCGGCCACGGGCGACGACGACCCGGCCGCTGCGCTTCTTCGTGAGGCCGTAGCGGCGCGCCGTCGCGTTGTCGAGGCTCAGGGTCGCCGACGCGGCGCAGGCCAGCGAGCAGGTCGCGCGCACCGGCAGCCCGAGGCGCAGGGCGCGTGGCAGCCCCCGCCGGACGACGCTTGCGCCGAACTGCAGCGCGCAGAAGTCCAGCGCCTTGCGCTCGCCGCGCGCGATGACGAGCTCGCCGCGCGCGACGACGGTGCCGGCCGGCCGCTCGCAGGTCACCGTCCACGCCTCCGGCGCCGCAGCGCTCGGGCGCGTCGACTGGTTGAGATGCCACGAGAAGCGCCCCGAGTCCCCCACCGTCATCGTCGTCTCGAGCACGTCGGAGAACGACCGCGGCGGGGCGGTCGCCCCCGCGAGGTCGATCATCACGGGCAGCGTCAGGGAGTCCAGCGCCTTGCGCGCGCGCAGGACCGTGCCCGGCCGCGCGCGACCCTCGGCGACCGCGTGGTGCGCCGGGTTCGCCGTGCTGCGCAGCGCGACGAGGTAGGCCTCGCGGTTGCGGGCGTAGTGCTCGGTCTGCTCCGCGTACGGCGGGTGGAACTCGTTGGCGCCGATCTCGAACGTGAAGCCGAGCCCGCCGGTCGCGTAGTACGACCAGTCCTCGGTCGTCCCGGACGTGTCGTAGAGCTCGTAGCCGTGCTGGCTGACGTAGCCGTTCTGCGCGGCCATCGCGTCGCCGAGCTCCTTGTAGAGCGGCTCGTCGGGCGCGACGCCCGAGGCCGCGACGCCCGGCGGGCGCAGGACGAGGTTGCTGTACGTGTGGTTCGTGATGAGCGTCGTCACCTGGTGGGCGGAGACGAGCTCGCGGACGTTCTGGACCTCGGGCTCGGAGAACGGCCCGGCGCCGCGGTACGTGTCGTCCTCGACGTCGATGCCCGCTCCCGGACCGCCCCAGAACCCGCCGTAGTTGCGGTTGAGGTCGACGCCGAGGCGGCGGTTGGCGAGCGACTCGCACTCGCCCGGCGCGGGGTCGCGGCCGTCGGTGACGCGGCAGTTGCGCCGCTTGTAGGCAAAGCCCGTCCCGGGCGCCGGGCTGAGGCCCGTCTCGGCGAGGATCGCCGCTCCGTACGGATCGCCGACGAGCGGGAGCGACCCGTTGAGGACGGGCGGGATCGTGCCCGGCGCGAGCAGCGTCGCGACGTCGACCGGCCACTCGCGGCTGAGGTTGAAGCCGTCGGGGTTGACGACCGGGACGACGATCGTCCGCGTCGCGTCGACGAGGCGCGTGATCTCGGCGTCGGTGCCGTAGCCGTTGACGAGGTCGTAGGCCCACTCCATCGGGTGCTCGGCCGCCGGCCACTCGCGCGCGTGGTGCAACCCGAGCTGGAGGAAGACCGGCTGGCCGCGGTCGACGTTGACGTCACGCGCGATCTCGATCCCGAGCACGGGGCGCCCGAGCAGCGAGGGCCGCGGCAGCGTGATGAGCTTCACGAGCCCCGGGTGGGCGGCGGCGAGCGCCTTGAGCTCGGCCTCGTAGTCGGCGAGGTGGCGGTAGGTCGTGCGTCCCGAGGGCACCGCCGCGGCCGTCGCGGCGCGCGGGCGCCGCGCGCCGCGGTGGTCGGCGAGCAGGTTCGACACCGCGCGCCGGCGCAGGTCGTCGATCCGCACCGTCCACGTCAGCCCGGCGCGCACGAGCGCGGCCGCGTCGGCGGCGCCGCGCAGCAGGACGTCGACCCCGGCGCGGTCGCCGCGCTCGGTGAGGTCGAGCCCGAGCGCCTGCAGCCGCGCGCGGGCCGCCCGCGTCGGCGCCGCGACGGTGACGATCTGCTCGCGCTCGCCGCCCTGTTGCGGCAGCGCGGTCGTCGTGACCCGCAGCCGCGCGCTCGTCGCGGCGCCCGGGCGCCGGCAGGCCTGCACGACGAGCTTCTCCCCGCCGGCGGCGAAGCCCTCGGCGAGCTCTCTGCCCGCGGGCGCCGCACCGGCGCCGATGAAGCGACCCGAGCCGGCGTCGAAGACCGCGAGGTCCCAGTCGCCGCGCGCGCCGAGCGTCGCGCGCAGCAGCCCGGTCGCCGGGGCGGTGACGCGGACCGTCCGCACCCCGCGGCCGGGCGGCAGCATCCGCGCGTGGCAGCTCGCCGTGCTCGTCGCAGGCGCGCTCACCGTCCGGTCGGCGAGCGACGCGGCACCCGCGGGCGCCGGGGCGAGCGCCAGCGCGAGCAGCGGCGCGAGTCCGACGATGCGGCGAGACCTCGAGGAGGGGCTAGACGAGCGCAAGCCAGATGTAATAGCCGACAACGGCACTGAACATCACCGCATCGAGGCGGTCGAGCGCCCCGCCGTGGGCGCCGAAGAGGCGCCCGCTGTCCTTCGCGCCCGCCTCGCGCTTGACGAAGGACTCGAAGAGGTCGCCGACCGGCGCGGCGCACGCGACGCCGAGGCCGAGCAGCAGCGCGTCGGTTCCCGACAGCCAGTCCTGGTAGGTCCCCGCGAGCCACGTCGCGAGGATCGCCGTGGCCATCCCGATGAGCAGCCCCTCGACGGTCTTGTTCGGCGACACCCGCGGCGCGAGGCGGTTGCGCCCGAACCACCGCCCGCCCATGTACGCCCCGGTGTCGCCGACGAACGTCCCGACGAGGATGTCGACGATGATGCCGCCGCCGTGCGGCAGCTCGCGCAGCAGCACGCCGTGGGCGAGCGAGAGCCCGATCCAGGCGACGCCGAACACCGTCAATGCCATCCCGAGCGTCCCGGCGCGCTGCTGGAGAAGGCCGATCCCGAAGAGCACCGGGAAGAACGCGACGAACGCCAGCAGGACGTGCATGTCGTCGCCCGCCCAGGCGGCGAGCATGACCCCGATGACGCCGAGGAACCCCGCCAGGCGGACCGGCTCGACGTCGGCGTAGAGGTCGAAGAGCTCGCCGAGGCAGATGATCGCCAGGGCGAGCAGCCCGAGCGTGAACCAGATCCCGCCGAGCACGATGATCGTGATCGCGAACGCGATCGCGGGCAGCGCGACGATGATCCGCGCGGTCAGCTCGCCGCCGCCCCCGCGGCGCTCGCGCGGCCGCCGCTCGCGGGGAGCGCGAGGCGCGCGGGCCGGGCGAGGAGCGCCGGGCGGGCCTGCCACGCGGCGGTCGGCTCCCGTACCCCATCAGCGGCCCCCGAACCGGCGCCGGCGCGCGCCGTACTCGTCGAGCGCCGCCTCGAAGGCGGCGCGGCCGAAGTCCGGCCACAGCTCGTCGCGGAAGACGAGCTCGGAGTACGCCGACTGCCACAGGAGGTAGTTGCTCAGGCGCTGCTCGCCGCTCGTGCGGATGATGAGGTCCGGGTCGTGCATCTCGGGCGCGTAGAGGAGCTTGCGGAAGTCCTCCTCGTCGCCGCCGTCGAAGCGCCGCGCGGCATCGACGATCTCAGCCCGCCCGCCGTAGTTGAACGCGACGAACAGCGTGATCTTGTCGTTGGCGTGCGGTGAGCTCCTCGGCCCAGTCCATCTGCTCGACGAGCGCCGGCTCGATGCCCTCGCGGCGCCCGATGAACCGCATCCGCACGCCGCTGGAGTGCAGCTCCGGCGTCTCCGCGACGATCCGCTCGGCGAACATCGCCATGAGGCCGAGGACCTCCTCCTCGGGCCGGTTCCAGTTCTCGGTCGAGAACGAGTACACGGTCAGCTCCTGGACGCCGAGCTCGCCCGCGTCGCGCAGGCGCGCCTTGAGGTTGTCGGCCCCGGCCCGGTGGCCTTCGCCCACGGGCAGCCCGCGCGCCTTCGCCCAGCGCCCGTTGCCATCGGTGATGATCGCGACGTAGCGCGCAGAGGGGCGCACTACACCTCGAGGATCTCGTCCTCTTTGCCCTTCAGCAGCGCGTCGAGATCGGCGATCTTCGCGTCGGTGAGCTTCTGCAGCCCGGTCTCCGCCCGGTGCTCCTCGTCGGCGCCGACCTCGCCCTCGTCCTTGAGCTCGCGCAGGTCGTGCATGACGTCGCGGCGGATGTTGCGGATCGCGATCCGCCCCTCCTCGGCGATGTGGCGCACCATCTTCACGAACTCGCGCCGGCGCTCCTCGGTGAGCTGCGGGATGACGAGCCGGATGATGTTGCCGTCGTTGCTCGGCGTGAGCCCGAGGTTGGCCTCCGAGATGCCCTTCTCGATCGCCTTCATCGACGACTTGTCGTAGGGCTGCACGGTGAGCAGCTGGGCCTCGGCGGCGTTGATCGTCGCGAGCTGCTTCAGCGGGGTCGACACGCCGTAGTAGTCGACGTGGACGCGGTCGAGCAGCGCCGGGCTCGCGCGGCCGGTGCGCACCGAGCCGAACTCGTGGTTCGTCGCCTCGACGGACTTGCCCATCCGCTCGCCGGCGTCCGCCAGCAGCTCGTCGATCAGCTCACTCATCTCGCGTCACCACCACCGTTCCCACCTGTTCGCCGGACACTATCCGCTCGATGTTGGACTCGTCGTTCATGTTGAAGACGTACAGCGGCATCGAGTTCTCGGCGCAGAGCGTCAGCGCCGTGTAGTCCATGACGCGCAGCCCGCGGCGCAGCGCGTCCATGTGGCTGATCTCGCGGATGAGCTCGGCGCCGGCGTCCTCGCGCGGATCGGCCGACAGGACGCCCTCGACGCCGTTCTTCGCCATGAGGATCGCCTCGGCGTGGATCTCGACCGCGCGCAGCGCCGCGGCCGTGTCGGTCGTGAAGAACGGGTTGCCGGTGCCGGCCGCGAAGATCACGACGCGGCCCTTCTCGAGGTGGCGCATCGCGCGGCGGCGGATGTAGGGCTCGGCGACCTCGGAGATCGTGATCGCCGACTGCGTGCGCGTGTGGACGCCGATGCTCTCGAGCGCGTCCTGGAGCGTCAGCGCGTTGAGCACCGTCGCGAGCATGCCCATGTAGTCGGCGGTCGCCCGGTCCATCCCGGCCGCCGCGCCCTTCAGCCCGCGGTAGATGTTGCCCGCGCCGACGACGATCGCGACCTCGACGCCGCGGGCGCGCACGGCGGCGATCTGGGCGGCGACGGCGCGGACCCGCTCGGGGTCGGTCCCGTACTCGAGGTCGCCCATGAGCGCCTCGCCCGACAGCTTGAGCAGGACCCGCCTGAAGACGGGCTCCGGGGTCATGCAGGCGAGACTACTCGCCGACCGCGAAGCGGGAGAACCGCCGCACGACGACGTTCTCGCCGGTCTTCGCCGACAGATCGGCGCGCAGCTCCTCGATCGTCTTGCCGTCGAAGCGGTCGACGTTGACGTGCTGCTGCTTGAGCAGGACGGTCTCCTCCATCCACTTGCGCAGCTTGCCCTCGGCGATCTTCGCCCGGACGTTCTCGGGCTTGTCGGCCGCCTGCCCCTCGAAGACGCGCAGCTCCGCCTGACGGGCCTCCTCCGGGACGTCCTCCTCGGAGACGTAGAGCGTCGACGGCGACGCCGCGACGTGCATCGCGATGTCGCGGGCGAAGGCGATGAAGTCCTCGTTGCGGGCGACGAAGTCGGTGTTGCAGTCGAGCTCGACGAGCGTGCCGACCTTGCCGTTGGCGTGGATGTAGGACTGGACCGTCCCCTCCGTCGCCTCGCGGCCGGCGAGCTTGCCGATCTTGCTGCCGAGCTGCACGCGCAGCAGCTCGACGGCGGCGTCGATGTCGCCGTCGGTCTCCTGGAGCGCGCGCTTGCAATCCATCATCCCCGCGCCGGTCTGGTCGCGCAGGGCCTTGACGTCCTTGGCGCTGATGTCAGCCACTGGTCTTGTCCTCGGTCTTGGTGTCGGTGTCGGGTGCCGCGGCCTTGCGGCGCGGCCGGCGCACGCGCTTGGGCTTGGCCGGCGGCTCCTCGGCGGCGGGCTCGACGGGGGCGGCGGCGGGCTCCTCCGTCGCGGGCGCGGCGGCGCGCTCCGCGGCGGGAGCCTCCTCCTCCGCGGGAGGCGCGAGCGGCGCGGGCTCCTCCTGCGGCAGGCGCGGGCGGCGCGGGCTCCTCCGCGGCAGGCGCGGGCGCTGCGGGCTCCTCCTCCGCGGCAGGCGCGGGCGGCGCGGGCTCCTCCTCCGCGGCAGGCGCGGGCGCCGCGGGCTCCTCCTCCGCGGCAGGCGCGGGCGCCGCGGGCTCCTCCTCCGCGCAGGCGCGGGCGCCGCGGGCTCCTCCTCCGCGACAGGCGCGGGCGGCGCGGGCTCCTCGACCGCCGCGGCGGCCGGGACCTCGGCCTCCGGCGCCGGCTCGACGGCGACGGCCGGCTCGGCCGGCGGCGTCGCCGGGTCGGGCGTCCGGTCCTCGGCCGGCGGCGCCGGGTCGGGCGAGCCGCCCTTGACGTTGTCCTTCTGCGCCGGCGCGACCTCGGTGTTGGCAGCCTGCGGCACGACCGGGTCGGGCTTCGGGCGGCCGGTCGCCTGGACGGCAGCCGCGACCTCGGCCTCGGCGGCCTGGCGGTCGCCGCCACCCTCGGCCTGCGTCTTGGCGGCCTCGGCGGCGTCGCGCTCGGCCTGCGCGGCCGCCTCGCGGGCGGCCTGCTCCTCGGCGGCGCGGCGGGCGCGCTCCTCGGCCTCGCGGCGCTGCTGCTCCTCGGCCTCCTTGCGCGCCTGCTCCTCCTGCGCGCGGAAGACGGCCGAGCCCTCGCCGACGACGTCGCCGATCGCGCGGGTGATGAGCGCGCACGAGCGGATCGCGTCGTCGTTGCCCGGGATGACGTAGTCGATGCCGTCCGGGTCGCAGTTCGTGTCGACGAGACCGATGATCGGGATCCGCAGGCGCTGGGCCTCGCGGACGGCGATCTCCTCGACCTTGAGGTCGATGACGACCATCGCGTTCGGCGTGCGGACCATGTTCTTCACGCCGCCGAGGTTCGCGCGGAGCTTCGTGAGGTCGGCCTGGGCGGCCATCCGCTCGCGCGTCGGCAGGAGCGCGAGCTGACCCTCGGCCTCGTAGCGCTCGAGGTCGTGCAGGCGCTTGATGCGCTGGTTGATCGTCTGGAAGTTCGTCAGCAGGCCGCCGAGCCAGCGGTGGTTGACGTACGGCATGCCGGACTTCTCGGCCGCGTCCTTGACGGCGTCGCGGGCCTGCTTCTTCGTGCCGACGAACAGCACGGTGCCGCCACGATGGGCGACGGCCGAGGCGAACTCCTGGGCCTCGCGCAGCAGCGCCTCGGTCTTCAGCAGATCGATGACGTAGATGCCGCCGTTCTCCCCGTGGATGAAGCGGCGCATCTTCGGGTTCCAGCGGCGGGTCTGGTGGCCGAAATGCACGCCGGCCTCCAGCAGCTCCTTGATCCCGACTTGGGCCATGGGTCCTGCTCCTTGAATGGTGTTGCTGGGCAAAAAGCCCGCCGGCGCGCACGGGACCCGGCGTTGCTGCTGCCGGGCAGGACCGCGACGCGAACCCCGGCGGGGTCGTGTGACGTGGTAGTGCGGTCCAGTTTACGCAAGGATCCACGGAGGCCTGCGTTAATGGGTCTGCGGGTCGAGCCCTCCCTTCCCCTACCTCCGGTGGGCTCGGTTCGCGATGTGGGGTGACGGGGCGGCCTTTGGACAGGCCGCCCCGTTGCGCTCAGGCCCCCTCTTCGGCGAGCGCCAGCGCCTCCCGGAGGTCGTCCGGAAGGCCCGACGTCACGTCGACGGGCTCGCCCGTCACCGGGTGCGCGAACGCCAGTCGCGCCGCGTGCAGGAACTGCCGTGAGAGGCCGTAGAGGTTCTTGCGCCCGTAGTCGCGATCGCCGCAGACGGGGTGGCCGATCGCCTTGAGGTGCACGCGGATCTGATGGGTGCGCCCGGTCTCCAGGCGCACGCGCAGCAGCGACGACTGCGGGAGCGCGCGGTCGAGCTCGAAGTGCGTGATCGCCGGCTTCGGAAGATCGCTGTCGATCGACATGAGCATCCGCTGGCGGCGGTCGCGGCCGATCGGCGCCTCGATCGTGCCCGAGCGCGCCGCCGGCCGGCCCTCGACGAGCGCGAGGTACTCGCGGCGGATGTCGCGCGCGGCGAGCGCCGCCTTCAGCCGCCGGTGGACCTCGTCGCTCTTGGCCACGACCAGCAGCCCCGACGTGTCGCGATCGAGACGATGGACGATCCCGGCGCGATAGGCGTCCTCGCCGCCCGCGGCGCGCCCCGCCAGCGCCTGCGCGAGCGTTCCCTGCGCATGGCCGCGCGCCGGGTGCACGACGACGCCTGCCGGCTTGTCGACGACGATGAGGTGCTCGTCCTCGTAGGCGATCTGAAACGGCGCCGGAGGACCCGGATCCGCCGCGGGCTGCGCCGGCTCCTCCTCCTCGACGACGATCCGCTCGCCCGCCTTGACGCGGTGGCCCTTGGCCGCGGCTCGGCCGTCGACGACGACGCGCCCGGCGGCGATGAGCCGCTGGGCCTGCGAGCGCGAGCCGAGCGGCGCGGCGAGGACGACGTCGAGCCGCTCGCCGGCGGCCTCAGCTGCGACCTCGAGCTCCATCACCGAACTCCATGACGAGCAGCAGCCCGATCACCCCGAGCGTGATCGCGGTGTCGGCGACGTTGAACGCCGGCCAGTGCGGCAGCTTCAGGAAGTCGATGACCGCGCCCTCGCCGATGCGGTCGATGATGTTGCCGAGCGCACCGCCGAACAGCGACCCCGCCGGCAGCCAGAGCCAGCGCCGGTGCGCGTTGCGGGCGACGTAGAGCAGGAGCGCCGCGACCGCGACGGCGATGAGGATCCCGACGATGACGCCGCCGCCCTGCAGCTGGCCGAAGGCCACGCCGGTGTTGCGCGTGTTGACGAGCTTCGCGCCGAGGATGAGGTCGCGCGTCTCGCCGCGCTCCAATGCGCCGGTGACGAGCGCCTTGGTGATCTGGTCGGCGGCGACCACGAGGACGAGGACGATGCCCGTCCGCCGCCACGTCGTGCCCGCGGACCGCGGCGCGGTCACCCCCGGATGAGGCTGATGATGATGCCGCCGCCGATCTGCAGCACGAGGATCGCGACGATCGGGCTGACGTCGACCGGGCCGATCGGCGGGATGAACTTCCGGAAGATCCCGAGGTACGGCTCGCAGACGTCGCGCAGGAATCCGAGGATCGCGCTCGACCACTTCGAGTACGGGATCCGGCCGCCGAACGAGAAGATCAGCGACGTGAGGATGTAGGCGAAGATCAGGATGATGTAGACGAGCAGCAGCGCGGCGAGGAAGCCGGCGATCGACTCGCGCGCGGTCGCGATGAAGACGATCGCGGCGGTCATGTGGCGAGCACCGCCTGCATCGCGTCGTCGAAGGCGGCGCGCACGCCGCCGTGCTCGAGGGCGGCGAGGCCGCGAGCGGTGATCCCGCCGGGCGACGTCACCGAGCGGCGCACGGCGAGGGTGTCCATGTCGCGCGCCTGCAGCAGCGCGGCCGTGCCGCCCATGTTCGCGCCGACGAGGCGCCCGGCGACGTCGGCCGTCAACCCGCCTCGCACCCCCGCGTCGACCTGCGCCTCGGCGACGAGCGCCATGTAGGCCGGCGCGCAGCTCATGAGCCCGGTGGCGGCGCCCATGACCGACTCGTCGACGCTCTCGACGAGGCCGAGGCGCGCGAAGAGCTCGATCGCCGAACGCTCGAGCTCCGGGTCGCCCTGCGGGTCGCGGGCGTGGCACGTCACGCCCTGGCGGACCTCGACCGGGACGCTCGGGATCATCCGCACGACGGGCGTCGCGCCGTAGGCGGCGCGCAGCGCGGCGACGGGGACCCCGCCGAGGATCGAGATGACGGCCTTGGCGTCGCCGCCGACCTCGGCCGCGACGCGCTCCAGGCCGGCGGGCTTGTGCGCGAGCAGGATCGCGTCGACGCGCTGGGCGAGCTCGGCGTTGGAGTCGACGACCTCGCCGCCGAGCTCGGCGACGAGCGCTTCGGCCCGCGGCCGGAACGCGTCGTGGACGAGCACGGGCTCGCCCCAGCCGCGTGCGAGCGCCGTGGCCATGTTGCCCGCTCCGATGAACCCGATCTGCACCATGTGGAGTATGCAGGGCGCCGCGGCGCGGCCCCGCGCTCACGACTGGTTGAAGAAGCCCTTCTCGATGAGCTCGGCGCGTTCCTCGGCGCTGATCGACACGTTGCGGGGCGTGAGCATGAAGACCTTGTGGGCGATGCGCTGCATCCCGCCGTCGAGCGCGTAGGTCAGCCCGCTGGCGAAGTCGATGAGCCGCTTGGCGAGATCGGTGTCGCTGTTCTGGAGGTTCAGGACGACCGGGATCGACTGCTTGAACTTGTCGGCGACCTGCTGGGCGTCGTTGAACGACTTCGGGATGACGAGGTGGACGCGGACGTCGCCGCCGTTGCGGCCGCGCTCGACCGGGCGCAGGACGCCCGTCGGACGGCCACGCGGCTCGTCGTCGGCGAAGATGTCGTCGAAGTCGTCGCGGCGCGGGCGGCGCGGTGCGAGGCGGCGGACGTTCGGGCGCTCGCGGTAGCGATCCTCCATCTCCGCCTCGGGCTCCGGCAGGCGATCGGCGGGGCGCTCGCGCTGCTGGCGGCGCTCGGCCTCCGCGGCCTGCTGGCGCTCGACCTCGAACTCGTCGACGTAGCCGCGCTCCTCGGCGAGGCCGAAGTACACGAGCGCGCGATGCCAGCTGTCTCTGAAGGCCATGGCTGCAGGGAAGGTTAGACCTCGGCGGCCGTTCTCCTTCCCCTCCTAGTCGAACAGCCTCGTGCCGATTCGCACGAGCGTAGCACCCTCCTCGACGGCCACGTCGTAGTCCTGCGTCGTGCCCATCGACAGCTCGCCGAGGCCGTGCTCCCCGGCGAGCTCGCGCAGCGCTGCGAAACCAGCGGCGGCTGTCCTCCGCCTCGACGACGAGGGGCGGCATCGTCATGAGCCCGGCGACCGGCACCGGGCAGCGCTCGAGGAAGGCCGCGAGATCGGCCGGCGCGACGCCGTCCTTGCCCTCCTCACCCGCGACGTTGACCTCGACGAGCACGCGCAGCCCGGGCGGCGCGTGGCGCTCGAGCTGGGCGAGCACCGAGTCCGTCGAGACGGAGTGGATGAGGCGGACGAGCGGCGCGATCTGCTTGACCTTGCGGCTCTGGACGTGGCCGATGAAGTCCCACCGGAAGGCGTCGCCGAACGCCTCGACCTTCGCCTGCAGGTCCTGCGCGCGGTTCTCGCCGAGCACATCGATCCCGGCCTCGGCGAGCGCGGAGAGCTCGGCGGCCGGCACGTACTTGGAGGCCGCGACGATCTCGACGCGGGCGGGGTCGCGCCCGGCTCGCGCCGCCGCGGCCTCGATGCGCTCGCGGACGGCGGCGAGGTTCGCGCGGACGCGCTCGGCCGTCAGGCCGGTGACGGGCTCGGCCAATCGCCCCCCGGCTCGGAGACGCGCCAGACGGCGCTCGCCTGGCGGCCCGTGTTCTCGACGTCGTCGCCGTAGTCGCGGCGGTGCGAGTGAAAGAGGCTGCGCGGCGCGCACATCGTGCAGATGTCGACGTCGTGGATGTTCTCGGCCGGGACCTTGACGTGCTGGAGCTGCAGCCGCGCGATGTGCTTGAGGTTCGCGTGGTTGCTCAGGCGCGCGGTGCCGCGGCCGTACTTCATGAACGCGCGGTGCACCCAGGTGTTGACCTCGTAGCAGCACACCCCGATCCCGGGCCCGATCGCGACGTGGATCTCGACGTCCTCGCCGCCGAACTCGCGCAACGCCTTGACGCCCTCGACGAGGATGTCGGCCGCCAATCCGCGCCAGCCCGCGTGGATCATCGCGACGCCCTCGCTCGAGAAGAGCGCGACCGGCAGGCAGTCGGCCGTCGTGACGACGGCGGCGACGTCCTCGAGCGTCGTCGCGATGCCGTCGGCCTCGGGCGCCTCGGCGCCCTCCTCGGGCAGCTCGAGGATCCGCTCGACGGTCGAGCCGTGCGCCTGCCTGGGCTCCAGCCAGCGCTCCTGCGGGATTCCCAGCAGCGTCGCGACGCGCTTGCGGTTCTCGTCGACGGCGGGCTCGTAGTCGGCGGTGTAGCGGCCGACGTTCAGCGTGTCGAACGGCTCGGCGGAGACGCCGCCGCGGCGCGTGAAGAACATCGCGCGGCCGCCGGGCAGCTCGCAGCCGATGTGATCGCCGACCGCCTTGAAGGGGGCCTGCAGGCGGTCGCCCCAGACGTTCTTGGACCGCATCGGGGTCACGGTCGGCGGCTTGCGCGCTTGCGCGGTCATGGACGCAGTTGTAGCAGTCCGCCCCGATCTGCTCGCGCCAGGCTATGCGTCGCGCGGGACCTCCAGCGCCGCCGCCAGCTCGGCCTTTCGCCCGGGTGCGAGCTCGCCGTCCAGGCGCCGGTCGAGGGTCGCCCGCAGCCGCTGTCCGATCTCGGGGCCGTGCTCGATCCCGGCGGCCAGCAGGTCGTCGCCGTCGATCTCGAGCGCGACGTGGCGCAGCTCCTCGAGCCATCGCCGCGCGGGCTCGCCGGCGCCGTGCGCGCCGGCGAGCGCGACGGCCTCGACCGGCACGCCGCGCAGCAGCGCGGCGAGCGCCGACGGGCGCTGCTGCGCGGCGCCGTCGCGCATCGCCGCGGCCAGCTGCGGCGCGCGCGCGGCCGCGCGCAGCACCGCGCGCTCGGCGGCCGTGAAGCCGAGCTCGTCGAGCAGCACGTCCATCTGCGGCGCGTCCGGCACGACCGAGGCGAGGACGACGAGGTCGGGACGCCCCTCGCCCTCCGGCAGCAGCTCCAGCGCGGCGTCGACGACCGACCGCTCGGGCGCGAGCCAGGACGCGAGCCCGAGCGCGGCCGCCGCCTCGAGCGCCGCGAGCGGATCGGGCTCGGCGAGCGCGAGGCGCAGCTCGTTGCCGATCCGCGTGCCGGAGACCGTCGCCAGCGCGCCGCCCTCGACGGCGTCGGCGGCGAGGGCGGCGGTGCGCTCCTCGAGGTCGAAGCCCAGCCGCGCGGCGTAGCGCGCGATCCGCCACAGGCGCGTCGGGTCGTCGTCGAAGCTCGCGTCGTGCAGCACCCGCAGCCGCCCGGCGTCGAGGTCCTCGCGCGCGTGCGCGACTTCCCGCAGCTCGCCGGTCGCGAGATCGATCGCCAGCGCGTTGACCGTCACGTCGCGACGGCGCAGGTCGTCGTCGATGCCCGCCGGGCGGACATCGGGGAGCGCGCCCGGCGCGGCGTAGCTCTCGGCGCGCGCGGCCGCGAGATCGAAGCGGCAGCCGCCGGCGACGACCGTCGCGGTGCCGAAGCGCTCGTGGACGGTGGCCGCGCTGCCGAGCCGGCGGGCGAGCGCCTCGACGTCGCCCTCGACGACGACGTCGAGCTCACGCGGCTCGCGGCCGAGCAGGAGGTCGCGAACCGCGCCGCCGACGAGATGCACGCCGTCGTGCCCGCGGGCGGCGTCGAGCAGGCGCCGGCCGCAGGGCAGCCGCGCGAGGCGATCGAGCAGATCCTCCATCGCCACAGTCTCGCTGCCGGGGCGGGCGGACGCACGGCCCCGACCAGCGGTCCCGACGGCCCCGGCCTTTACCATTCCCGGGGTGAACCCTCCGCACCGCGGCACGCGCAAGCTGCCGTGGCTTGCGCTCGGGGCCGTCGTACTCGTGCTCGGCGCCGGCGCCGTCCTGCTCCTCACCCGCGGTGACGGCGACGTCTCCAATCCGGACGTGACCTTCCTGGACACGACCGAGCGCGCGCCCGACACGGGCCCGGAGCGCGGTCGCGCCCGCCACCCAGCCGACGACCGCTTCGAGTGGCCCGTCTACGGCTTCCGCAAGTCGCGCACGCACCACCTGCCGCTGAACGTCACGCCGCGCCCGCCCTACCGCCAGGCGTGGGCCGTGCGCGGCAAGGTCCTGCTCGAGTTCACGCCGGTGCTCTGCCGCCGCAAGGTCTTCCTGCTGAAGAACAACGGCGCCCTCTACGCGATCTCGCGGCTGTCGGGGCGCGTGAGCTGGAAGCGCCGCCTCGGCGCGCTGGCGGCGGCGTCGCCGGCCTGCAGCCACGGCACGGTCTTCGTCGTGATGCTCTCGCACGAGCGCAACTCCGACCTCGGGCGCGTCGTCGCCGTCAGCGCGAAGACCGGCCGCGTGCGCTGGGCGCGGACGCTGCCCAGCCGCGCGGAGGGCTCGCCGCTGCTGGACCGCGGCCGCCTCTACATCGGCACCGAGGACGGCACGGTCTACGCGCTGCGCGCCGACACCGGCCGGATCCGCTGGCGCGCGCGGGCGGCCGGCGCGGTGAAGGGCGCGATCGCGCTCGACCGGGGCAAGCTCTACTTCGGCGACTACGGCGGCAAGGTCCACGCGATCCGCCGCTCGGACGGGCGCAAGGTCTGGGAGGTCTCGCCGAGCAGCGGCCCGCTCGGATTCGGCGACGGGAACTTCTACTCGTCGGCGGCCGTCCAGTTCGGGCGCGTCTACATCGGCAGCACGAACGGCGACATCTACTCGTTCTCGGCGACCGACGGCAAGCTCGCGTGGCGCAAGGTGACCGGCGGCTTCGTCTACGCCTCGCCGGCCGTGGGCCAGGTCGACGGCCTGCCGACGGTCTACATCGGCTCCTACGACGGGCGCTTCTACGCGCTGAACGCGCGCTCCGGCGCCACCCGCTGGGTGCGGTCGCTCGGCAAGAAGATCTCCGGCGCCGCGACGATCATCGGCGACCTCGTCTGGGTCTCCGACCTCGACAAGCGCACGACCTGGGCGCTCGGCGCCCGCACCGGCCGCACGGCGTACAAGACGCGCCGCGGGGGCTTCAACCCGGCGATCAGCGACGGGCGGCGGATCTACTTCACCGGCTTCTCGTCGCTCTTCGCGCTCGATCCCGTCGGCCGGTCGTTTGACCCGAGCGCGCGCGCGAAGGCGCGCGCGAGGGCCGAGGCCCGGCAGCGCCGCATCAACCGCCGCGTCGCGCGGCGCGAGCGCGCCGAGCGCCGCGCGAAGCTCGTCGCCGCCCGCCGCGTCGCGCGCAGGATCCGCCAGCGGAGGTTCAGAACCGCTCCCCACGGGCACCGCCACGCGCCGGGCCCGGCGCCGAGCTGCCACCCGCACCGCCACGTCTACACCGTCGGCGGCAGGCGGCTCGTGCTCACGCACGACCACTGCCACACGCACGTCCCGCGCGGCTGAGCTCAGGCTCAGCGCCGCACGGGGATGCCCGCCGCGAGCAGGTGCTCCTTGGCCTCGCGGATCGCGATACGTGCCGTAATGGAAGATCGAGGCCGCGAGCGCCGCGTCGGCGCCCGCCTGCAGCGCCGCCGCGAGGTGCTCGAGCGTGCCGGCCCCGCCCGACGCGATGACCGGCACGCCGACGGCTTCGCTGACGGCGCGCGTCAGCGCGAGGTCGTAGCCGTCCTCGGTCCCGTCGCGGTCCATGCTCGTCAGCAGGATCTCCCCCGCCCCGCGCTCGACGCCCTCGCGCGCCCACGTCACGACGTCGATCCCGGTGGCGGTCCGGCCGCCGGCGACATAGCACCTCCCAGCCGCCCGCGGCGGCCTGCTTGCAGTCGATCGCGAGCACCACGCACTGCGCGCCGAACACGTCCGCGAGCTCGCCGACGAGCTCCGGTCGCGCGACCGCCGCCGAGTTGATCGACACCTTGTCCGCGCCCGCGTCCAGCACGCCCTGGGCGTCGGCCGCCGAGCGGATGCCGCCGCCGATCGTGAACGGGATGAAGACGTCGTCGGCCACGCGGCGGGCGAGCTCGACGACCGTGTCGCGCTTGTCGCTCGTCGCCGTGATGTCGAGGAAGACGAGCTCGTCGGCGCCCTCGGCGTCGTAGCGGACGGCGAGCTCGACGGGGTCGCCGGCGTCGCGGATGTCGACGAAGTTCGTGCCCTTGACGACGCGGCCGGCGTCGACGTCGAGGCACGGGATGACGCGCTTGAGGTGCACGTCTAGCGGCCGTCGAGCGCGGCCTGGCCCTCGGCGATCGTGAACTTCCGCTCGTAGAGCGCCTTGCCGGCGATGACGCCGGTGAGGTTCACCTGACGCAGGCCGGCGAGCGCGGAGAGGTCCTCCTTGCGCCCGATCCCGCCGGAGTACATGAAGCGCCCGCGCACGACGTCGGCGATCCGGCACACCTCGTCGAGATCCGGGCCGCCGAGCAGGCCGTCCTTGTCGACGTTCGTGAAGACGAACGTCCGCACGCCGCGGTCCTGCATGCGCTCGATGACCTCGGCGGCCGGCAGGTCGGTCGTCTCGGTCCAGCCGGCGGTCGAGACGAAGCCGCCGCGCGTGTCGACGCTCACGACCGTCCGCTCGCCGAACTCCGCGACGACCTCGTCGAGGAAGTCGACGTCGGCGAACGCGGCCGTGCCGAGGATGACGCGCGCGGCCCCGGCTGCGATCGCGTCGCGCACGGCAGCGAGCGATCGCAGGCCGCCGCCGACCTGCACGGGCACACCGAGCTCGCCGGCGATCGCCTCGAGGTGATGGAGGTTCTGCGGCGTGCCGGTGCGCGCGCCGTCGAGGTCGACGACGTGCAGGTAGCGGGCGCCGGCGTCGACCCACGCGCGCGCGGCCGCCAGCGGGCTGTCGGCGTAGACCGTCTCGGCGTCGAAGTCGCCCTGCACGAGCCGCACCGCCCTGCCCTCGGCGATGTCGATCGCCGGATAGAGGATCACAACGCGTGGGCGGTCGAGCAGATGCCCACGAAGTTGCGCAGCAGCGCCAGCCCGTGGGTCGAGGACTTCTCCGGATGGCACTGGGCGCCGAAGACGTTGTCGCGCGCGACGAACGACACGAACGGCGAGCCGTACTCGCCGCGGCCGAGCACGATCGACTCGTCGTCGGGCTCGGGGACGAACGAGTGCACGTGGTAGAAGGCCGCCGGGTCGGGCAGCCCGGCGACGAGCGCCGACTCGCGCTGCCAGGAGACGGCGTTCCAGCCGATGTGCGGGAGCTTCAGGCCCCGGGTGTCCAGGCGCACGACGCGCCCCGCCAGCAGCCCGAGCCCGTCCGCTCCCTCGTGCTCGACGGAGCGCTCGAAGAGCAGCTGCATCCCGAGGCACAGGCCGATGACCGGCTTGCCCGCCTCGGCGTGCTCGCGCACGACCTCGTCGAGGCCGAGCGCGCGCAGCCGCCGCATCGCCTCCGGGAACGCGCCGACGCCGGGGACGACGAGGCCGTCGGCGTCGCGCAGCGCGTCCGCGTCGGAGGTCTGGAGGATCTCGGTCCCGACATGGGCGAACGCCTTGACGACGGAGCGCCGGTTGCCCATCCCGTAGTCGACCATCGCGATCCGGGCCGTCATGCGGTGAGCGTCCCCTTCGTCGACGGCACGCCGGTCTCGGTCGGGTCGATCGCGACCGCCGCCCGCAGCGCGCGGGCGAACGCCTTGAAGCACGCCTCGATCATGTGGTGCGCGTTCGTCCCCGCCTGGACCTCGAGGTGCAGCGTCATGCGGGCGTTGTTGACGACCGCGCGGAAGAACTCCTCGAGCAGCTCGTGCTCGAAGCCGCCCGTCACACCGGCCGGCAGCCCGCCGTCGTCGAGCACGAGGAACGGACGGCCGGAGACGTCGATCGCGCACGCCGCGCGGGCCTCGTCCATCGGCACGATCGCGTGGCCGTAGCGGGTGATCCCGGCGCGGTCGCCGAGCGCGGCATCGAGCGCCTGGCCGAGGACGATGCCGACGTCCTCGACGGTGTGGTGCGAGCCGGTCTGCAGATCGCCGGTCGCCTGCACGACGAGGTCCAGGCGCCCGTGGCGCGCGAGCAGGTCGAGCATGTGATCGAGGAAGCCGACGCCGGTCTCGCGGCGCCCGGCGCCGTCGCCGTCGAGTCCCAGCGTCAGCGAGATGTCGGTCTCGCCGGTCTGGCGCTTGCGCGCCGCTGTCCTGACGTCGGTCATCGCGGCTCATTCTCCCCCACGCGCGCCTCCATCGACTCGGCGTGCACGGCGAAGCCCTCGGCGCGCGCGATCGGCGCGCCCGCGGCGGCGAGCGCGGGCGCCGCGTCGCCGATGTGCACCTCGCTCATCCGCCGGCGGAACTGGCGCGGCGACAGCCCCGACGCGAAGCGCGCGGAGCCGCCGGTCGGCAGGCAGTGGTTGGAGCCCGCGACGTAGTCGCCGAACGCCGTCGCGCCGCCGGCGCCGACGAAGACGCAGCCGGCCGAGCGCACGCGCGGCGCGAGCCGCTCGACGGCCGGCCCGACGAGCTCGAGGTGCTCGGGCGCGAACGCCTCGCTGAAGGCGAGCGCCTCCAGCAGCGACTCGGCGTGGACCATGACGAACGCCGCCGGGTCGGACTGCTCGCGCCCCGGGCCGAGCGACTCGAGGCGGGCGGCGACCTCGTGCAGCAGCGGCGACGAGCCGCTGACGACGACGACCGGCGCGCCGGGACCGTGCTCGCCCTGCGCCATGAGGTCGAAGGCGACGAGGTCCGGGTCGGCCGACGCGTCGGCGAAGACGAGCACGTCGCTGGGCCCGTAGAAGCCGTCGATCCCGACGCTGTCGGACACCTGGCGCTTGGCCTCCTGGACGATGAGGCTGCCGGGGCCGGCGATGACGTCGGCGCGCTCGATCGTCTCGGTGCCGTAGGCCATCGCGGCGACGCCGTGCGCGCCGCCCATCGCGTAGACCTCGGAGACGCCGCAGAGCGCGCAGGCGCCGCGGATGACCGGGTCGATCGGCCCCGGCGTCAGGACGGCGACCTCCTCGACGCCGGCCGCGCGCGCGGTCACGACGCCCATGACGACCGTCGACGGGTACGGCGCCCGGCCGCCCGGCACGTAGATCGCCGCGCGCCGGACCGGCACCTCGCGCAGCACGACGCGGTGGCCCTGCGGGAGGCGGACCTCGGTGTCCTCGCCGACGGCGGCGCCGGCGACGAGCGCGACGTTCGTGATCGCGACCTCGAGGCCGGCGCGGACGTCGTCGTCGAGCAGCCCGGCATCGAGCTCCTCGGCCGCGACCCGCAGGGAGTCGGCCGGCGGCGCGCCGCCGGCGTCGAAGCGGGCGACGAGCTCGCGCAGCGCGCGGTCGCCGCCGACGCGGACGGCGCCGACGATCTCCGCCACGGCCGCGCTCACCGACTCGGGCGCGGGCGCCAGCGCACGGACGGCGGCCGCGGCCGCGGCCGGGTCGCCCGCCACCTCGATGCGCTCAAGCCGCACGCAGCTTCTCCAGCATCGCGTCGATCGCCGCGGCCTTGAGCTTGTACGAGACCGGGTTGGCGATGAGCCTCGCCGTCGAGACGAAGAGCTCCTCGCGGATGACGAGGTTGTTCTCGCGCAGCGTCGTGCCGGTGGCGGTGAGGTCGACGATCGCCTCGACGAGCCCGGTGAGCGGCGCGAGCTCGACCGAGCCCTTGACCTCGACGATCTCCGCCTGGCGGCCGGTGGCGTCGAAGTAGGCGGCGGCGGTCTTGTAGTACTTCGTCGCGACGCGCATGACGCCGAGCCGGCGCAGCGCCTCGACCGACGGGTCGGGGCCGTCGACCGTCGCGAGGACCATCGTGCAGGCGCCGTAGCCGAGGTCGAGCAGCTCGTAGACCTCGCGCTCGGGCTGCTCGGTCAGCACGTCCTTGCCGGTGATCCCGACGTCGGCGGCGCCGGCCTCGACGTACGTCGGGACGTCGGAGGGGCGCATCGTCACGACGCCGATGTCGGCGAAGAGGAGCTTGCGGTCGTTCGCGCGCACCTCGGCGGCGTCGAGGCCGATCGCCTCGAGGCGGTCGAGCGTCTCGTGCAGCAGGGCGCCGCGCGGAACCGCGATCGTCAGGCCGAGCCCGCCGCTCACGACGCCTCCTCGCCCTGACCGTCGGACAACAGCTCAGAAGCCGCGTCGCGCTTGTGCTCTTCCCCGGTCAATGCGATGTGCAGCCGGTCGATCCCGAGCGCGAAGCCGACCGCGGGCAGCGGTCGCCCGAACTTGCCGAGCAGGTCGTCGTAGCGCCCGCCGCCGCCCAGCGGCGCGCCGAGCGCCGGGTCGTAGACCTCGAAGACCGCGCCCGTGTAGTAGCCGAGCTCGCGCACGAGGCCGAGGTCGAAGATCACGCGGTCGGCGACCTCCGGCGCGAGCAGCTCGTGGACGCCCCGCAGTCCTGCGACCGCGTCGGCGACCGCGCCCTCGGCGCGGTCGAGCACGTCGCGCCCGCCGCGCATCTGCGGGACGCGCAGGAGCAGCTCGACGTCGGCGCCGGCGAGCCCGAGCCGGCCGAGCTCGCCCTCGAGCGTCACGAAGTCGCGCGCGACGAGCGCGTCGAGCAGCGGCCCGCGGGCGGCCTCGGGGACGCCGACGGCGGCGAGCAGCCGCGGGTACAGCGAGGCGTCGCCGAGCCCGATGCGGTAGTCGCGCAGCCCGGCGGCGTCGAGCGCGTGGCAGAGGACGGTCAGCGCCTCGGCGGTCCCCTGCGGCGCGGGCGCGCCGACGAGCTCGATGCCCGCCTGGAGGAACTCGCGCATCTGACCGCGGTGGGGCCGCACGGCGCGGTAGGCGTGGGCGAAGTAGCAGAAGCGCAGGGGCGGATCGGCGCTCGCGTAGCGGGTGGCGACGACGCGCGCGATCGGGACCGTCATGTCCGTGCGCAGCGCCAGCACCTCGCCGTGGTCGTCGAAGACGCGGTAGGCGGGCGGCACGCCGCCGCCGCGGGCGAGGACCGCCTCGTACTCGAGCGCCGGCGTCCAGATCTCGCCGTAGCCGTCGCGCTCGAAGACGCCGCGGACGGCCTCGGTGATCGCGCGCAGCTCGCGCATCTCGTCGGGCAGCACGTCGCGGGTGCCGGAGGGAATCGGGTGGATCTGCGGGCGCACGGGGGCAGGCAATCTAGTGGCACGGCGCGTCCGGCGGCGGCCGGACGACGTGCTAGGCGTGGACGGGCTCGGTGGCGACGCGCTCGATGCGGGCGCCGAGCTCGCGCAGGCGCTCGTCGATGCGCTCGTAGCCGCGGTCGATCTGGCGGATGTTGCCGATCTCCGACCGCCCCTCGGCGCAGAGCGCCGCGATGAGCATCGCCATGCCGGCGCGGATGTCGGGCGACTCGACGCGCTCCCCGCGCAGCCGCCTGGGCCCCGTGATGATCACCCGGTGCGGGTCGCAGAGCGTGATGTCGGCGCCCATGAGCACGAGCTTGTCGGTGAAGATCATCCGGTTCTCGAACATCCACTCGTGGATGAGCGCGGAGCCGGCGGACTGGGTGGCGAGCGCGACGGCGATCGAGGTGAGATCGGCCGGGAACGCGGGCCAGGGGCCGTCCTGGACGGTGATCTTGTGCTCGCCGACGTCGCGGGCGATGATGAGCTTCTGGCCGCCGGGGACGATGACGTCGTTGCCGTCGAGCTCGCTGCGCAGGCCGAGGCGGTCGAAGACGAGGCGGATCATCCGCAGGTCGCGCGGGATCGTGTCGCGGATGCGCAGCTCGCCGCCGGTGACCCCGGCGAGCGCCATGAACGACCCGATCTCGATGTGGTCGGGCCCGATCGTGTGATCGCAGCCGTGCAGGCCGGCGGTGCCGTTGACCGTCAGGACGTTGGAGCCGATGCCCTGGATGTCGGCGCCCATCTTCACGAGCATCCGCGCGAGGTCCTGGACGTGCGGCTCGCAGGCGGCGTTGCCGATGACCGTCGAGCCGGGCGTGCGGGCGGCCGCCAGCAGCGCGTTCTCGGTCGCCATGACCGACGGCTCGTCCATGAAGACGTCGCCGGCGCGCAGGCCGCCGGGGGCGCGCAGCTCGATGTCGCGGGAGTGCTCGAACGTGGCGCCGAGCGCGGCGAAGGCGTCGAGGTGGGGATCCAGGCGCCGGCGGCCGATGACGTCGCCGCCGGGCGGCGGCATGCGCACCTGGCCGAAGCGGGCCAGCAGGGGGCCCGCGAGCAGGAACGACGCCCGGATGCGCTCGGACAGCGCGCGGTCGATGACGGCGTCCTCGGCCGTGACGTCGGCGGCGCAGAGCGCGAGCTCGTGGTCGCTGAGCCACGTGATCCGGACGCCGATGCCCTCGAGGAGCGCCAGCATCGCCCCGACGTCCTTGATCTTCGGGACGTTGCGGACCACGACGACGTCCTCGGTCAGGACCGAGGCGGCAAGGATCGGTAGGGCACCGTTCTTGTTGCCGGCGGGCACGATCGTGCCCGACAGCGCGGTGCCTCCGTCGATGACGAACTTCTCCATGAGCGGGCGCCTTCCGGCGACGGATGCGGGGCCGGAGGGCTGGGCTAGGGTAACAGCCATGCCCTCCCGGATTTCGCGCGACGAGGCCTGGTCCCTGCTCTCGGAGTGGGTGCAATCGCAATCTTTACGCCGCCATTGCCTCGCGGTCGAGGCCGCGATGACGGCCTATGCGCAGCGCAGCGACGCCGACGCCGAGCTGTGGGCCGTCACGGGCCTGCTGCACGATGCCGACTACGAGCGCTTCCCCGACATGGACGACGTCGTCGCGGGCCATCCGCGGACGATCATGGCCGAGCTCGAGCGCCGCGACGCGCCGCCGGAGATCGTGCGGGCGATCGCCAGCCACGCGGACTTCATGGGCGTCGCGCCGGAGTCGCCGATGGAGCGCACGCTCGTCGCCGTCGACGAGCTCTGCGGCTTTCTCGTGGCCTGCGCCTACGTCCGCCCCGAGGGGATCCACGGCCTCACGCCGAAGTCCGTGAAGAAGAAGCTCAAGCAGCCGTCGTTCGCCGCCGCCGTCAACCGCGACGACGTCCGCGGCGGCGCCGAGCAGCTCGGGATCGACTTCGACGAGCACGTGGCGTTCGTCATCGCGGCGCTCGAGGCGCGCGCCGACGAGCTCGAGCTCCACGGCCGCGACGCGGCGTAGCGCCGGCAGCTGACGTTCTGGGCCAGACTCGGACGAGTTCCGCCATCGCTCTCAGGCGCCCGTGCAACATCGGTTGCAGGCCGCAGACCACGTTCTTGGCTTGCCTGAGCCAAACGGCTCGTACGAACGCGCGTTCCATCCGCTCGATCGACTAGCTTCGCGAACACATGTTCGCTTCCAACCTTCCCAGCTGGACCGCCAGCCTTCGCCGCGCCGCCGCGCTGGTGAAGGCGTTCGCGTTGCTCGAGGACGCTCCTCGCGGCGCGGTCGCGCAGCCGCGGGCGCGCCGCCTCGCGGACACCCCGCCGCTGCCCCTCGACCACGCGATCGCCGCCGGCGGCGGTCACGACGGAGATCTCCATGCCGCGCGGGTGCACCCGCACCGGCGGGCCCTGCGCGCGACGCGCGAGCGCCGCGAGGGCGCCGTGGCGGACCGGCCTGCGGCCTGCACGGTCCCGCTGAAGCCGCGCGGCACCGCCACGCGCGCCGTACGCGTCCAGAACGCACGATGGGCCGCCCAGCGGGCGGCCCATCGATAGAAAAAACCGGCGGCGTCCTACTCTCCCGGGCCCTTGCGGGCCAAGTACCATCGGCGCTGAGGGGCTTAACTGCTCTGTTCGGAATGGGAAGAGGTGTTTCCCCCTCGCCATAGCCACCGGAGACTGGTGAGAGCCCCCTGGGCCCTTCAAAACTGCACAGTAGCCGTCGTTGTTACGACGAGTATCAAAAAGTCATCCGTCAAGCCCTCGACCCATTAGTACCGGTCTCCTTCGCACATTACTGCGCTTCCAGATCCGGCCTATCAACCTGGTGGTCTACCAGGGGTCTTACTCCCTCATGGGGATGGGAGAGCTCATCTCGAGGTTGGCTTCCCGCTTAGATGCCTTCAGCGGTTATCCAATCCGCACGTAGCTAATCTGCTATGCCCTTGGCAGGACAACAGATACACCAGAGGTGCGTTCATCCCGGTCCTCTCGTACTAGGGACAACTCCTCTCAACTCTCCAACGCCCACGGCAGATAGGGACCGAACTGTCTCACGACGTTCTGAACCCAGCTCGCGTACCGCTTTAATGGGCGAACAGCCCAACCCTTGGGACCTACTACAGCCCCAGGATGCGACGAGCCGACATCGAGGTGCCAAACCGGGCCGTCGATGTGGACTCTTGGGCCCGATAAGCCTGTTATCCCCGGCGTACCTTTTATCCGTTGAGCGACGGCACTTCCACTTGCTACCGCCGGATCACTAAGACCAGCTTTCGCTCCTGCTCGACCTGTCAGTCTCACAGTCAAGCTCCCTTGTTGCCTTTACACTCTACGCACGATTTCCAGCCGTGCTGAGGGAACCTTTGTGCGCCTCCGTTACATTTTGGGAGGCGACCGCCCCAGTCAAACTACCCGCCTGGCACTGTCCACTGCCCGGATTCACGGCGCAGTGTTAGAAACACAATACATCAAGGGTGGTATCTCAAGGTTGGCTCCACGCCAGCCGCAGCCGGCGCTTCAAAGCCTCCCACCTATCCTGAGCGAGATGCACCGCATTCCAATACCAGGTTGTAGTAAAGGTGCACGGGGTCTTTCCGTCTAGCCGCGGGTACTCGGCATCTTCACCGAGACTGCAATTTCACCGAGCCCCTCGTTGAGACAGCGCCCAAGTCGTTACGCCATTCGTGCAGGTCGGAACTTACCCGACAAGGAATTTCGCTACCTTAGGACCGTTATAGTTACGGCCGCCGTTTACCGGGGCTTAGCTTCGCTGCTTCGGACCGAAGTCCTAACAACTCCACGTAACCTTCCGGCACCGGGCAGGCGTCAGCCCCTATACGTCGTCTTTCGACTTAGCAGAGACCTGTGTTTTTGGTAAACAGTCGCTTGGGCCAATTCACTGCGGCCCCCTCGGGCTCCGCGCGCAAAGCGCTTCACCCTACCGGGGCGCTCCTTATCCCGAAGTTACGGAGCAATTTTGCCGAGTTCCTTAACGAGGGTTATCTCGATCACCTTAGTATTCTCTACTTGCCCACCTGTGTCGGTTTTGGTACGGGCACGCGCAACCTCCCTAGAGGCTTTTCTAGGAGGCATGGCGTCAGGGACTCGCCGGCTTAGAGCCAGCT
This sequence comes from uncultured Actinomycetes bacterium, assembly GCA_963830085.1. GTDB lineage: Bacteria > Actinomycetota > Thermoleophilia > Solirubrobacterales > Solirubrobacteraceae > CADCVQ01. The sequence continues at coordinate 76,975 of CAWHLF010000002.1, forward strand.
GGCATCGCGCCTCAGGTTATGCGGCCCCGCATTTCACATGGGCCACCCCTACACGCTTACCCCAGGGCGACCATCGCCTGGGTTCCCTTAGCCTTCCTCGTCCCCCCATCGGTCAAACGGTTGCTGACGTGGTACAGGAATATCAACCTGTTGGCCATCGACTACGCCTTTCGGCCTCGCCTTAGGTCCCGACTAACCCTGAGCAGACGAACTTTACTCAGGAATCCTTGGGCAATCGGCGGAGGGGATTCTCACCCCTCTTTCGTTACTCATGCCGGCATTCTCACTTCCCAGGCCTCCACGACTGGCTTACGCCGCCGCTTCACTGGCCTGGGAACGCTCTCCTACCGCGCAATCCGAAGATCGCACCCGCAGCTTCGGTGACTAGCTTGAGCCCCGTTACATTATCCGCGCCCGAGCACTTGACCAGTGAGCTGTTACGCACTCTTTCAAGGGTGGCTGCCTCTAAGCCAACCTCCTGGTTGTCTATGCACTCGGACATCGTTTGCCACTTAGCTAGTACTTGGGGACCTTAGCTGGCGGTCTGGGCTGTTTCCCTTTTGACGCTGAAGTTTATCCCCCAGCAACTGACTCCCGGAGTAGACGTACTGGTCTTCGGAGTTTGCCTGAAGTCGGTAACCTGGTAGGGCCCCTAGTCCAAACAGTGCTCTACGGCCAATACGCAATTTATCCGAGGCTATACCTAAATATATTTCGGAGAGAACCAGATATCACTTGGTTTGATTAGCCTTTCACTCCGACCCACAGGTCATCCGCCCAGTTTTCAACCTAGGTCGGTTCGGTCCTCCACGAGGTCTTACCCCCGCTTCAACCTGCCCATGGGTAGCTCACCAAGTTTCGGGTCTAGCGCCTACGACTCAAGTCGCCCTATTTGGACTCGCTTTCGCTACGGCTCCGCTCATCGCTTAACCTTGCCGCAGACGGCTAACTCGCCGGCTCGTTATGCAAAAAGCACGCGGTCACATCACGAGGATGCTCCCACCGCTTGTAGGCACGTGGTTTCAGGTACTATTTCACTCCCCTTCCGGGGTACTTTTCACCTTTCCCTCACGGTACTAGTCCGCTATCGGTCACCTAGGAGTACTTAGCCTTGGAGGGTGGTCCCCCCAGGTTCAGTCCACGTTTCACGGGTGTGGACTTACTCAGGAACATGCTGACGGAAGGTCATGCAGTTTCGTCTACGGGACGATTGCCCTCTATGGTGCGCGGTTCCACGCGCTTCGACTACCACATGTCTTTGTAACTTCCGCCAGGCCGGTCACGGCCTGGAACAACTGTCCTACAACCCCGGACGCGCAACGCGTGACCGCTTACACGCGCCCGGTTTGGGCTGGTCCCTTTTCGCTCGCCACTACTCAGGGAGTCTCTGTTGATTTACTTTCCTCGGGGTACTGAGATGTTTCACTTCCCCCGCTTGTCTCCAGCCGGCCTATGTGTTCAGCCGGCGGCAACGCCGCATTACCAGCGCTAGGTTTCCCCATTCGGAAATCCACGGGTCAAAGGCTATTCAGCGCCTCACCGTGGCTTATCGCAGCCGTTCACGTCCTTCATCGACTCTAGGTGCCAAGGCATCCACCATGTGCCCTTATTATCTTGACGGTGATCGAACCCTCAGCTTCTCGCTGTGGTTCGGTGATACCCGTCGCCGTCGCGCTTATCGTTGCGACGGCGACTGAGTCGCCGTGAGTTGAGACACGACGACGTGTGGCTACTGTGCAGTTTTCAAGGGCCGCAGGGAGACGCCCCGCGGGATTCGCGGGCCGGTCTCTCAAAACTCAACAGCATGCTCCCGCTGAAGGCGCGCGGTATGCGCGCCTCGCAGGGCCAGGTTCGGTCGACGTACTAGGCCGCACGGTCGGTGACCATGGCATCGAGCCAAGCGCGAGGCGAGCAGAGCTCGCGAGGCGCAGGGCCGGCCATGGCGCCGTGCCGTACGGGCCCCCGTAAGGGGCTCCCTAGAAAGGAGGTGATCCAGCCGCACCTTCCGGTACGGCTACCTTGTTACGACTTCACCCCAGTCACGAGCCCCACCTTCGACGGCTCCCTCCCTTGCGGGTTAGGCCACCGGCTTCGGGTGTTGCTCACTCCCGTGGTGTGACGGGCGGTGTGTACAAGGCCCGGGAACGTATTCACCGCGGCAATGCTGATCCGCGATTACTAGCAACTCCACCTTCATGCAGGCGAGTTTCAGCCTGCAATCCGAACCGAGACGCGCTTTGAGGGATTCGCTCCACCTCGCGGTATCGCAGCCCTCTGTACGCGCCAATGTAGCACGTGTGTAGCCCTGAACATAAGGGGCATGATGACTTGACGTCATCCCCACCTTCCTCCGGTTTGTCACCGGCAGTCTCGCATGAGTCCCCAACTAAATGCTGGCAACATGCGACGGGGGTTGCGCTCGTTGCGGGACTTAACCCAACATCTCACGACACGAGCTGACGACAGCCATGCACCACCTGTGAAGGTGCCCCGAAGGGAAGCCGTGTTTCCACGGCGGTCACCCACATGTCAAGCCCAGGTAAGGTTCTTCGCGTTGCGTCGAATTAAACCACATGCTCCGCTGCTTGTGCGGGCCCCCGTCAATTCCTTTGAGTTTTAGCCTTGCGGCCGTACTCCCCAGGCGGGTCACTTAATGCGTTAGCTCCGGCACGGAGGGAGTCGACACCCCCCACACCTAGTGACCATCGTTTACGGCGTGGACTACCAGGGTATCTAATCCTGTTTGCTCCCCACGCTTTCGCGTCTCAGCGTCAATACCGTCCCAGTGAGCTGCCTTCGCCATTGGTGTTCCTCCTGATATCTGCGCATTTCACCGCTACACCAGGAATTCCACTCACCTCTTCCGGATTCGAGCCCGACAGTATCCACCGGCATTCCAGGGTTGAGCCCTGGACTTTCACAGCGGACTTATCGGGCCGCCTACACGCTCTTTACGCCCAATGATTCCGGACAACGCTTGCCCCCTACGTATTACCGCGGCTGCTGGCACGTAGTTAGCCGGGGCTTCTTCTGAAGGTACCGTCACCACAACGGGCTATTAACCCGCGCGGCTTCGTCCCCACTGAAAGAGGTTTACAACCCGAAGGCCTTCTTCCCCCACGCGGCGTTGCTGCGTCACGCTTTCGCGCATTGCGCAAGATTCCCCACTGCTGCCTCCCGTAGGAGTCTGGGCCGTGTCTCAGTCCCAGTGTGGCTGATCGTCCTCTCAGACCAGCTACGCATCGTCGCCTTGGTAGGCCGTTACCCCACCAACAAGCTAATGCGCCGCGGGCCCATCCCGATGCGGAGGCCGAAGCTTCCTTTCGTCCGAAGACCACATCCGGTATTAGCTCGAGTTTCCTCGGGTTGTCCCGGTCATCGGGGTAGGTAACCCACGTGTTACTCACCCGTTCGCGGCTCTGCCCCGGGGCAAGCCCCGGTTCGTCGCTCCACTTGCATGTGTTAAGCACGCCGCCAGCGTTCGTCCTGAGCCAGGATCAAACTCTCCGTGAAGAACTGCTGAAGGACTGGCCTGAAAGCCGGCCCCTCGTCACGTAGAGCTGTCATGACCATGTGCGGCGCCAATACACGAGGCGCCGCGGTTCATGACGGGTTTCTTTCTCAGACCCCTCGCGCCCGGCTGGGGTACGAGGGGATCGAACCTGGACGCACACCTGATCGCTAGGTGGCGATCAAGGTGCGCATGCTGTTGAGTTTTCAAAGACCGTCGCGCGCTCCCGTGGAGGGGACTCCTCCCAGAACCTGCGCTTCAGCGAGCAGCCGTGGCCGCCCGCAGACAGGACTCGCCAGTATAGCGCTCCGTAGGGCCCGTGGAAGGGCTCCGGCCGAAGGCGCAGGGACCGGCGAAGACGGCAGTATAGACAGGTCGGGCGGACGGACCTGGCCCGCGCGCCGCCGTCGCGCGAATCCCCTGCTAATCGGCCCGGCGCAGGCGCCGGAACTCGCGCTTGCCGACCTGCAGGATCGCCCCGTCGAGGCGCTCGGGCGCGAGATCCAGGTCGCCGGCGCCGAGCGCCTCGCCGTCGAGCCTGACCGCTCCCTGGGCCAGCATCCGCCGCGCATCCGACCGCGTGCGCCCGACGGCGTCGGCGATGACGGCGGGCAGATGGACGAGCCCGTTGCCGACGGAGAAGGCCGCATCCTCGATCTCCTCGGGCAGCCCGCGCTGGACGAAGACGCGCTCGAAGTGCTCGCGCGCCGCCGCCGCGTCGCCGGCCGAGTGGAAGCGCTCGACGAGCCTCCCGGCCAGCGCGTGCTTGGCGTCGCGCGCCGACAGCTCGGCCGGCGCGGGCTCGCCGAGCAGCAGCGCGTACCAGCCGCCCATCGCCTCGTCCGGGACGCTCAGCGTCTTGCCGTAGATCTCCTGCGGCGACTCGCTCACCCCGATGTGGTTGCCGAGCGACTTGGACATCTTGCGCACGCCGTCGACGCCGGGCAGGATCGGCATCGTCAGCGCGACCTGCTCGGGCACCCCGTACGCGCGCTGGATGTCGCGCGCGAGCAGGAGGTTGAACTTCTGGTCGGTGCCGCCGAGCTCGACGTCGGCCTTCACGGCGACCGAGTCGTAGCCCTGCATGAGCGGATAGAGCAGCTCGAGGATCGAGATCGGCTCACGGGCCGCGTAGCGCTTGGCGAAGTCGTCGCGCTCGAGCAGCTGCGCGACGGTCGTCGTGCGCGTGAGCGCGAAGAGCTCCTCCATGCGCATGTCCAGCCATTCGGAGTTGTGGCGCAGCTCGATGCGGTCGGGATCGAGCACCTTCGCGGCCTGCTCGACGTACGTGCGCGCGTTGGCGTCGATCTCCTCGCCGGAGAGCACCGGGCGCGTCGAGGAGCGCCCGCTGGGGTCGCCGACGCGGGCCGTGTAGTCGCCGATGATGAGCACGACGACGTGCCCGCGGTCCTGGAACTCGCGGAGCTTGCGCAGGACGACCGTATGGCCGAGGTGGACGTCCGGCGCGGTCGGGTCGAGGCCGAGCTTGACGCGCAGCGGACGGGCCTCGGCAAGCTTGCGCTCGAGCGCGCCGGCGGGCAGGCAGTCGACCGCGTCGCGGGCGAGGAAGGCGGCCTGGCTGGCCGGGGATTCGGTCACGGGCCCAATGCTAGAGTCACGCGGGCCCGTGGCGTTGTCGCCGCCTGTCCGTCATCCACGGCGCCGCGGGTCCGACGTCGCATGAAGCGACCGTTTCCTGCCTCCGTCGCATGAGCGCTCCCGACCGTCCCGACATCATGGTCCTCCCGGACCCGCCGCTTGGTCGCCCGCGGCTCAAGCGCCTGCGGCTGGCCCTCATCCTCTTCGGCCTCTCGATCCTCGCGCTCGTCTCGACGGCCTTCGGGATGATGATGGCGGTCGCCTCCGACCTGCCGCAGCTCGAGAACCGCACGGAGTTCAAGCGCGCCCAGAACTCGCTGCTCACCGACGTCCACGGCGACTACCTCGCGACGCTCGCCGACCAGGGCCGGATCATCATCCCGACGAAGGACATCGCGCTGGCGATGCAGCACGCGATCATCTCGATCGAGGACAAGCGCTTCTACGAGAACCAGGGCGTCGACCTGCGGGGCACGGCGCGCGCGCTGTGGCAGGACATCTCGACGGGCAAGGCCGTCCAGGGCGGCTCGACGATCACGCAGCAGTTCGTGAAGAACGCGACCCAGGCCCAGGACCGGCGGACGCTCGTCGAGAAGGTCCGCGAGGCCGCGCTCGCCTACCACCTCACGCGAAAGTGGTCCAAGGAGAAGATCCTCACCGAGTACCTGAACTCGATCTACTTCGGCAACGGCGCCTACGGGATCGAGTCCGCGGCCCGCACGTACTTCGGCGACGACGTCAACCACCGCGGCTGCGGCAAGCCCGAGCGCCGCTGCGCGAAGGAGCTCAAGCCGCACGAGGCCGCGCTGCTGGCCGGTCTCGTCGCCTCGCCGACGGCCTATGACCCCGTCGCGAACAACCGCTCGGCCAAGCTCCGCCGCAACCTCGTGCTCGACCGGATGCGCGAGCAGGGCTATCTCACGGCCGCCGAGTACGCGCGCGGGATCGCCGAGCCGGTGCCGTCGGCAGACACGATCCGGCCGCCGACCGCGCAGGCCGCCAGCCAGTCGGTCGCGTACTTCACGAGCTGGGTCCGCCAGCAGGTCATCGACCGCTACGGCCCGCGCGACGCGCTGCTCGGCGGGCTGCGGGTGCAGACGACGCTCGACCTCGGCCTCCAGCGCAGCGCGGAGCTCGCGATCGGCCGGTGGCTCGGCAACCCGCTCGGGCCGCAGGCGGCGCTCGTGGCGATCGACAACGACAGCGGCGAGATCCGCGCGATGGTCGGCGGCCGCGACTACTCGCAGGTGCCGTTCAACCTCGCGACCCAGGGCCAGCGCCAGCCCGGATCGGCGTTCAAGCCGTTCGTGCTCGCGACCGCGCTGCGCCGCGGGATCTCCCCGTCCTCGACGTGGACGTCCAAGAAGCAGGTCTTCGACGTCCCCGGCAGCATCGAGAAGTTCACGGTCAACAACTACGAGGACAACTACTCCGGCGTCAGCACGCTCGCGCGCGCGACGACGTTCTCCGACAACTCCGTCTACGCCCAGGTCGGCATCCGGACCGGCACGAAGCGCATCGCCCGCACCGCCCAGCGCATGGGCATCCGCACGCCGGTGTCGAGCAACCTCGCGATCACGCTCGGCGGCCTGAAGCAGGGCGTCACGCCGCTGGACATCGCCCACGCCTACCAGACGTTCGCCACCGGCGGGCTGCGCGTCAGCGGGACGCTCGGCGCGCCGCGACGCGGCCCGGTCGGGATCCGCCGGGTGACGTTGCGCGACAACCGCAAGCGCGTCAAGGACCGCAACGAGCAGATCCGCGAGCGCGTCCTCCCGCGCGACGTCGCGCAGACGACGACGAACATCCTCGAGTCGGTCATCAAGGTCGGCACGGCGAAGGTCGCCCAGCTCCCCAGCGTGCGCGCGTGGGGCAAGACCGGCACGACCGAGAACTACGGTGACGCGTGGTTCGTCGGCGCGACCGACAAGCTCACCGTCGCCGTCTGGGTCGGCTATCCGAACGAGCTGCGCCCGATGACGACCGAGTACCGCGGCGAGCCCGTCGCCGGCGGCACCTACCCCGCGCAGATCTGGCACGACTTCATGCTCTCCGCGCTGGAGACCGAGAAGCGCCGTCTCGAGCGCGCCTGCGCCCGGGTGCAGGCCGCGCGCGACAAGGCCGACGCGAAGCGGCTGGCGGAGGACCCCGATGCCGAGCCGTCGAAGGAGCGCCCGCCCGAGCGCTGCATCGAGGCCGGGCTCGCGAAGGACCCGGCCGACGAGGTCAAGGCGCCGACGACGACGACCCCGGCTGCGGGGACGACGACGACCGAGGGCGACGAGGACGCCGCCGAGCCGGAGGCCCCCGCGGGCGACGGCGCGCCGGTCGAGCCCGCCCCCGAGGAGGACGGCGGCACCCCCGCCGCGCCGGTGCCCGATCCCGCGGCGCCCGCGGCGCCCCCGCCCGCCCCGGCCGCGCCGCCCGCGGCCGCGCCGCCGGCGCCCGTCACGGGCGCCGGCGGGGCGACGCCGACGCCGACCCCGCCGTAGCGGCCCAGCAGACCCGGCGGCCAGGGCCGCGACACATGGCGATTGCCCGCCGTGCTGAAGCGCCACGGCAGCTCGATCGCGCGCGTGATCCCGATCCGCGTGCCGACGACGAGCGGCGGCGCCTCCGGGTGATCCGGCGGCGGCGGGCCGAGCCGGACCGGCCCGTCGAGCAGCGACGTCGCGTTGCGATCCAGGCCGATCCCGAGCGCCTGGGTGAGCTTCCCGGGTCCCGAGCAGAGGTCGGTCGCCGTGTCGCGGCCGCGACGCGCGCGCATGAGCTCCTCGCCCGTCAGCGGCTCGAGCGCGCGGATGAGCACCGCCGCGCCGACGCCCGCCTGCTCGACGACGACGTTCAGGAGCGCGTGGATCCCGTAGGAGCGGTAGACGTAGGCGACGCCGGGGGCGCAGAAGAGCGTCTGCGTCCGCGGCGTGACGCCGGCGAACGCGTGGCAGGCCGGCTCGATCTCGTGGTAGGCCTCGGTCTCGACGATGACCCCCGACGTCTCGCCGTGGGCGATCGTGCAGCCGACGAGCATCGCCGCCGCCTCGACGACCGGCAGCTCCAGCGCCCGCAGATGGCGGTCCGAGCCGCCCGTCACACCGGATGGTGGGCGCTGCGGGCGGCGGCCAGCTGCTCGCGCACGCGTGCCAGGGACGTGCCGCCCTCGCTGACCTTCGACTCCAGCCACGAGCGCTGCGCCAGCAGCGCGCGGAACTCGCCGGGATCGAGCTGCTCGGACGCGGCGGCCAGCTCGTCGTCGGTGAGCTCGACCAGCGAGCGGCCGGAATCGACGGCGATCCGCACGAGCCCGGCGACGATCCCGTGGCACTCGCGAAACGGCACGCCCTGCTTGACGAGGTGGTCGGCGACGTCGGTCGCCGCGATGAGGTCGTCGGAGGCGGCGGCCGACATCCGCTCGCGGTGAAAGCGCGCGTCGCGGATCATCCCGGCCGCGGCGGCGAGGCAGAGGTCGAGCGTGTCGACGGCGTCGAAGAGGTGCTCCTTGTCCTCCTGCATGTCCTTGTTGTACGTCAGCGGCAGCGCGTGCATGACCCCGTGGAGGGCGCTGAGGTGCGCGACGATCCGCGGCGCCTTGGCGCGCAGGAGCTCGGCGGCGTCGGGGTTCTTCTTCTGCGGCATGATCGACGAGCCCGACGTCCAGCCGTCGGACAGCGTGACGAAGCCGAACTCCTCGCTGGACCACAGCACGAGCTCGGCGCCGAGGCGGCTGAGGTGCGTCGCGCAGGTCGCCGCCGCCGAGAGGTAGTCCAGCGCGAAGTCGCGGTTGGCGACGGCGTCGATCGAGTTGGGCACGACGCGCTCGAAGCCGAGCTCGGCGGCGACCGCGTCGCGGTCGGTGTCGAAGTTCACGCCCGCGAGCGCGCCCGCTCCGAGCGGCAGCGCCGTCGTCTGGGACTCCGTGAAGACGAACCGCTCGCGGTCGCGCTGGAGCATCCAGACGTACGCGAGCAGGTGATGGGAGAGGTAGACGGGCTGGGCGCGCTGGAGGTGCGTGTAGCCCGGCAGCGGCCAGTCCAGGTGGGCCTCGGCGGCATCGAGCAGCGCGGCCACGAGCGCGTCGATCGCGCGGGTCGCGTGACCGGCGGCGTCGCGGACGAAGAGCACGACGTCGGTCGCGACCTGGTCGTTGCGCGAGCGGGCGGTGTGAAGCTTGCCGCCGACCGGGCCCGCGACCTCGGTCACGCGGCGCTCGATCGCCATGTGGATGTCCTCGTCGTCGGCGGCGAACGGGAACGTCCCGCCGACGAGCTCGTCCTGGACCTCGTCGAGGGCGGCCAGCAGCGCGTCGCGGTCGTCGTCGCCGATGATCCCCTGCGCGGCGAGCATCCGCGCGTGCGCGCGCGACTGCGCGACGTCGTGCGGCCACAGCCGCCGGTCGAAGGACAGCGACGCGTTCAGGCGCTGGAAGACGGGGTCCTGCGGCTCGGAGAAGCGCGACATGGCGCCTGAGGTTAGTGCTGCGCCCGAGGACTTCCCGCAGGGCCGCGGCCACGCGCTGCACCTGGCCGTCGGTGAGCCCGGGGAAGAACGGCAGCGCGACCGAGCGCGCCGCGACGTCCTCGCAGACCGGGAACTCGCCGGGCCGGTGGCCGAAGACCTCGCGGTAGTACGTCATGAGGTGGATCGCCGGCAGGTACGGCTTGGACTGCACGCCGCGCTCGAGCAGCGCGCGGATCGTGTCGTCGCGATCGATGCCGCGCGGCAGCTGGACGACGAAGACGAACCATCCGCGGCGATCGCCGGCGGCGTCCTCGCAGGGCAGCTCGAGGCCCTCGATCCCGGCGAGCGCCTCGCGGTAGGCCGCGGCGGCGCGGGCGCGCCCGGCGAGCAGGTCGTCGAGGCGCTCGAGCTGCGCGAGCCCGATCGCGCACGCGATGTCGCTGAGGCGGTAGTTGAAGCCGAGGCGGTCGTGGTCGAGCCAGCCCATGTCGGGCGCGCGCCCCTGGTTGCGCTCGGAGTCGATGCGCGCCTTCACCGCCGCGGCGGCGGTCGTCACCATCCCGCCCTCGCCGGTCGTCAGCTGCTTGTTGGCGTAGAAGCCGAACACGGCCGGGTGGCCGCGGCCGCCGACCGCGACGCCGTCGGCGTGCACCGCGCCGAGCGCCTCGCAGGCGTCCTCGACGATCGGCAGGCCGAGGCGCTCGAAGGCGGGCAGGTCGGCCGGGTAGCCGAAGATGTGGACCGGCAGCAGCGCCGTCGTGCGATCGGTCACCGCGGCCGCCGCGGCGGCCGGATCGAGGTTCAGCGTCCGCGGGTCGATGTCGGCGAAGACCGGGCGCGCGCGCTCGAAGACGATGCAGTTGGCGCTCGCGACGAACGAGAACGGCGTCGTCACGACCTCGTCGCCGTCGCTGACGCCCGCCGCGCGCAGCGCGAGGTGCAGGCCGGCCGTGCCGCTGGAGACGGCGCTGGCGTGGGCGACGCCGAGCCGCGCGGCGAAGGCCTGCTCGAAGGCGGGCACGCGCGGGCCGAGCGAGAGCTGGCCGGAGCGCAGGACCTCGAGCACCGCCTGCTCCTCGGCCTCGCCGAGGACGGGCCGCGCGAGCGGGATCTCCTCGGCCGCCGGGCGGACGCTCATCGTCTACGTCCGAGGGGCGGCGGCGCCGGGCACGCGGCTGGGCTGCTCCGCGTACTCGAGCGAGTCGACGAGCGCGGCCCAGGAGGCCCCGATGAGGTTCGTCGAGACGCCGATCGAGCCCCACGTCTCGACGCCGTCGGTGGCGTCGATGAGAACTCTGATCGTCGCGTCCGAGCCCTTCGTCTCGTCGAGGATGCGGACCTTGAAGTTCGTCAGGACGATGTCCGACAGATGCGGATGCGCCTCGGTGATCGCGGCCCGCAGCGCGGCGTCGAGCGCGTTGACCGGGCCGTTGCCCTCGGCGACGGTGACGTAGCGCTCGCCGTCGACCCAGATCTTGATCGTCGCCTCGGTCTCGACCTTGCCGTCGGCGCGCTGCTCGACGATGACCCGCCAGGACTCGAGGCGAAACAGCGGCTGGTAGTCGCCGGACTCCTTGCGCAGCAGCAGCTCGAACGAGGCGTCGGCCGCCTCGAACTGGTAGCCGTCGTGCTCGAGGGCCTTCATCCGCTCGAGCACGCGCGCGGTCGTCTCGTCGTCGAGCTCGAGGCCGGCGCGCTCGGCCTTGTCGGTGACCGTGCCGCGCCCGGACAGCTCGGAGATCAGGAGGTCGCGGTGGTTGCCGACGAGGTCGGGGTCGATGTGCTCGAACGTCGTCGCGTCCGCCCGGATGCCGGCCGCATGCAGGCCCGCCTTGTGCGCGAAGGCGTTCTTGCCGACGTACGGCTGGCTGGCCTCCGGCTGGCGGTTGAGCAGCTCGTCGGCGAAGTGGGCGGTCTCGGTGAGCAGCCGCAGCTGCTCGTCGGACACGACCCGGTGGCCCATCTTCAGCTGGAGGTTCGGGATGATCGTGATGAGGTTCGCGTTGCCGGTGCGCTCGCCGATGCCGTTCATCGTGCCCTGGACCTGCGTCGCGCCGGCCTCGACGGCCATGAGCGTGTTGGCGACCGCGCAGCCGCCGTCGTTGTGGCAGTGGATGCCGATCGCGACGCCCGGCAGCGACGCGGCGACGTCGGCGACGACGCCGGCGACCTCGCTCGGCAGCGATGGCCCGTTCGTGTCGCAGAGGACGACGCGCTCGGCGCCCGCGCCGGCGGCCGCGCGCAGGCACTGCAGGGCGTAGTCGCGGTCGGCGCGCATGCCGTCGAAGAGGTGCTCGGCGTCGAAGATCACGCGCTTGCCCCGGGCGACGAGGAACGCGACCGACTCGGCGATCATCGCGAGGTTCTCCTCGCGCGAGACCCGCACGACCTTCTCGACGTGCAGCGTCCAGGTCTTGCCGACGAGCGTGCAGACCGGCGCGAAGCAGTCGGCGAGGACGCGCAGGCCCGTGTCCTGGTCGGCCGGGATGCCGCGCCGGCGGGTCATCCCGAAGGCGGCGATCGTCGCGTTGGCGAGCGGCTCGCGCTCGAGCAGCGCGAAGAGCTCGGCCTCCTTGGGGTTGGACGCCGGGAAGCCGGCCTCGACGAGATGGATGCCGAGATCGTCGAGACGGTGGACGAGGCGCACCTTCTCGGCGGCCGTCAGCGACATGCCGCCGCCGCCCATGCCGTCGCGCAGCGTGGCGTCGTAGAGCTCGATCTGGGTCGCCGTCATGCCGGCTTCAGCGCCGGCACGGGATCCAGCCACTCGCGGTAGCGCTCCGTGCGGCCGTGCAGGGCGTCCTCGAACGCGGTCTGGACCGCGCGGGTGATCGTGCCGGGCTCGCCGGTGCCGATCGTGTGGTCGTCGATCTCGCGGACGGGCACGAGCTCGGCGGCGGTTCCGGTCATGAAGACCTCGTCGGCGAGGTAGAGCTCGGCGCGCGCGATGTCGCGCTCGATGACCTCGATGCCGAGGTCGCGGGCGATCTGGATCGACGACTTGCGGGTGATCCCGTCGAGGATCGAGGCGGCCGGCGGCGGCGTGACGATCCGGCCCTCCCAGACGACGAAGATGTTCTCGCCCGAGCCCTCGCAGACGCGCCCGTGCTCGTCGAGGAGGATCGCCTCCTCGTAGCCGGCCTTCTGGGACTCGATCTTCGCGAGCACGCTGTTGAGGTACTGGCCGGAGGCCTTGGCGCTCGGGATCAGCGACTCGGGGCTGATGCGCCGCCAGCTGGAGACCTTCGCGCGGATGCCGCTGCGCTTGCCCTCCTCGCCGAGGTAGGCCCCCCACTCCCAGACGGCGATCGTGACGTCGACCGGCGCCTCGAGCGGGTTGAGGCCCATCTGGCCGTAGCCGCGGAAGGCGAGCGGGCGGATGTAGCAGGAGCGCAGCCCGTTGCGGGCGATGAGCTCGTTCGTCGCGGCGCGCAGCGCGGCGCCGTCGTAGGGCAGCGGCATGTAGTAGAGCTCGGCCGACCGGCGCAGGCGCTGGAGGTGCTCCTTGTGGCGGAAGACCGCCGGGCCGATCTCGGTGTCGTAGCAGCGGATCCCCTCGAAGACGCCGGTCCCGTAATGCAGGCCGTGCGTGAGGACGTGGACCTTCGCGTCCTCCCAGGCGACGAACTCCCCGTTCATCCAGATGAGGTCCGCTTGCTTCACTGAAGGCTCCTGATAAGGTGGTCGATGACGGCCCGGGTCGCCTCGGCCGTCGTGGCCTCGCCGCCCAGATCGCGGGTGCGAAGGCCGGCGTCGAGCGCGCGGTCCACGGCCGATTCTACGGCGGCGGCCTCCGTTTCCCAACCCAGTCCGTGACGCAGCATGAGCGCCACCGACAGGAACATCGCCAGCGGGTTGGCGATCCCCCGGCCCGCGATGTCCGGCGCCGATCCGTGGACGGGCTCGAAGAGGCCGGGCGTGTGCTCCTCCCCGAGGCTCGCGCTCGGCAGCATCCCGATCGAGCCGGTGATCATCGCCGCCTCGTCGCTGAGGATGTCGCCGAAGAGGTTCTCGGTGACGATGACGTCGAAGTCCGCGGGCCGCGCGACGAGCTGCATCGCGGCGTTGTCGACGAGGACGTCCTCGAGGCCGACGTCCGGATACTCCGCGGCGTGCACGCGGTGGACGACCTCGCGCCACTGGCGCGACGTCTCCAGGACGTTGGCCTTGTCGACGCTCGCGACCTCGTTGCGCCGCGTGCGCGCGGCCTCGAAGGCGACCCGCGCGATCCGCTCGACCTCGGCGACGCTGTAGGCGCACAGGTCGCTGGCGCTCGTCGCCGTGCGGGTCTTCTCGCCGAAGTAGATCCCGCCGGTGAGCTCGCGGACGACGAGCAGGTCGGTGCCCTCGATGCGGTCGCGCTTCAGCGGGCTTGCGTCGTAGAGCGCCGGCACCGGGCGCACCGGCCGGAGGTTCGCGAAGAGCCCGAGGCCCTTGCGCAGCCCGAGCAGCCCCTGCTCCGGGCGCGGGGCGTTGGGGTCGGTCGTGTCCCACTTCGGCCCGCCGACGGCCGCGAGCAGCACCGCGTCGGCGCTCTTGCAGGCGGCGAGCGTCTCGTCGGTGAGCGCGATCCCGTGGACGTCGATCGCGGCGCCGCCGAAGAGGTGCTCGTCGAAGCTGAAGTCCTCGCTGAGCGTGCGCAGGAGCTCGAGCGCGGGGGCCATGATCTCGGGGCCGATCCCGTCGCCGGGCAGGGTGACGATGGCGGGCATGGCGCGTGAGGCTATCCGAGCGTCAGCGCAGGAGGCCGTCGCGGCGCATCGCCCGCAGGATGATCTCGCACGCGATGTGGACGCCCGCGTTCGCGAGGTGGATCCCGTCGGCCTCGCGGATCTTCGCGCGCCGGCCGCGGTGGATCGCGGTCGCGCGGAAGCGGTCGCCGGGCGAGATCGCCGGGCGGATGTCGACGATCGCGATGCCGTCGTGGAACGTCGCCGCCGCCCGCTCGATCGCCTCGTTGATCGCGCGCGATCTCGACGCGGCGGACGTCGCGTGGCGCGGGCAGCAGGACCCAGTAGACGACGCCGCTGCCGCGCGCGCAGGTAGGCCCGCATCATCTCCTGCACGCGGAGGCGTACTCGGCGATCCACGCGGGGCCGCAGCACTCGGCCGTCACGCCGGCGGCGGTCGTCAGCGGGAGGGCGTCGACCGCGGCGCCGAGGAAGACGACCGTCGCGTCCGGGCGGTCGCGGCGGGCCGATTCGCGCGCGTGCGCGGGCCATGCCGAGCAGTGCGGGCTTCGTGATCCCCGTGCCGAGGTGGGGGTCGCCGGTGAGCGTGCCGCCGGTCCTGCGGACCGACGCGCTGCAGGACGTCGATGACGCCGAAGACCATCGAGTCGCCGGTGACGAGCACGCGGTAGCGCGTGCTGCGGGCCGACCTCGACGCGCCGCTGGACGGCCTTCGTCTCCGGTGAGCGCAGCGTCACCGTCCAGGTTCCCGCGCGCGGGAAACGCAGGCGCGTGCGCAGCCGGACCTGCCCGGGTCGCAGGCGGACGTCGCGGCAGATCGCGGCGGCGGTCGCCGGACCGCGCGCAGACGCGGCCCGCGACGCCGCCCTGGCGCCGCGTGTCGGCGACGTGGATGTTCGCCGACTGGCCGGGGCGCAGGCGGGCCGGGGCGACGATGAGCTGGAGGCGGTCGGCGCCGGCGGCCGCGGGCTGCGGCGCGGGGGCCTCGGCGCGGGTCGCGGGGACGCAGACCGCGGCGAGCGCGGCGACCGCGGCAACGACGAGGAGGGCGATGGCCAGGCGAGCGCCGCCCGTGGTGGTCTGCATCGAGCCGGAGGCTACTTCGAGTGCCGACGCTTGCGAACGGCGGCATCGAGGGAAGGGTGAGCGGGGCGCGGGGGCGCTCACGCCGGGCGTTCGTGGCACCTATTGGGCTCCATGGACCCAAAATGCGCCACGGCCGTCGCATCCCGCCCGCGGAAGTGCCCGGGCAGGCCGAACCGCCCTCGCGAAGGAGGAAACCGCCCGCTCGGCTTCCTTCCTTCAGAGATGCTGGTCGCCGGCGCCGGCACCCCGCCGGGCGACGATGTTCAACCGCACGTAGTCCAGGACCGGCGCATCCCCGAAGCGCGCGACGACCGCGTCGAGGAAGCGGTCGTGCTCGGCCGCCTCGAGGCGGGCGAGGTGCGGCCCGAGGCAGACCGTCTCGAGGTACGTGCGCGGATCCTCGGGCCTCACCGGCCACGGCTGCAGCCAGCACTCGACCTCCTCGAAGCCCGCCGCGCGCAGCCGCTCCTCGGTGATCTGCGACCCGGCGAAGTTCCACGGGCGCGCCCAGCCCTCGAAGCGCGCCTGCAGGCCGGCGTCGGCCGCGGCGTCGAGGGCGGTCTGATGGACCGCCGCCACGTTGCCCTCGCCCCCGCACTGCGCGCTGAGGCGCCCGCCCGGGCGCAGCGCCGCGGCGAGCCGCGCGAAGAGCGCCGGATGGTCCGGGACCCAGTGGAACACGGCGTTGGAGAAGACCGCGTCGACGTGCTCGCCGGCGCCGAGCGCGAGCCGGGCGAGATCGGCCTGGCGGACGTCGGCCGCCGTGCCGGCGAGCTCCTCGCGGGCGCGCGCGACCATGTCCGGCGACTCGTCGACGGCGACGACGCGCCCGCGCGGGAGGCGGTCGAGCAACAGGAGCGTCACGCGCCCCGAGCCGCAGCCGGCGTCGAGCACCGTCTCGTCGCCGGTGAGCGCCAGCCGGTCGAGCACCGCCCCGGCCATCGCGACCTGCGGGGACGACACCCGGTGGTAGGCGTCCGCGTCCCAGTCGCGCAGCCGGATCATGTCAGCGCCGTCGTCACCGGGCCCGTGCGCTCGCGCTCGGCCTCGTAGGCGGCGATCGCGTCCTCCTGGAGGAGCGTCTGCGCGATGTCGTCGAGGCCGTTGAGCAGGCGGTGCTTCGTCTCCGGGTCGATCTCGAACGCGGCGACCTGGCCGTCGAAGCGGACCTCCTGGGCCTCGAGGTCGATCTCCGCCGGGACCTTCGGGTCGAGGTCCATGAGCTCGCCGACCTCGTCCTCGGTCAGCTCGATCGGCAGCAGCCCGATCTTCGTGCAGTTGGACTTGAAGATGTCCGCGAACGACGGCGCGATGATCGCCTTGAAGCCATAGTCCTCCAGCCCCCACGGCGCGTGCTCGCGGCTGGAGCCGCAGCCGAAGTTGCGCCCGGCGACGAGGATCGGGTTGCGCGGCAGCTCCCAGCCGGGCTCCTTGGCCCAGTCGTAGAAGAGGTACTCGCCGAAGCCGCTGCGCTCGACGCGCTTGAGGAACTGCTTGGGCATGATCTGGTCGGTGTCGACGTCGGCGCGGTCGAGCACCGAGACCGATCCCATGATCGTCGTGATCGCTTCCATTGGTCGGCTCCTAGCTCCAGTCTCTGATGTCGACGAACCGGCCCTCGATGGCGGCCGCGGCGGCCATCTGCGGCGAGACGAGGTGGGTGCGCCCGCCGCGGCCCTGGCGGCCCTCGAAGTTGCGGTTCGAGGTCGACGCGCAGCGCTCCCCCGGCTCGAGCGTGTCGGGGTTCATGCCGAGGCACATCGAGCAGCCGGCGCCGCGCCAGTCGAAGCCCGCGGCGCGGAAGATCTCGTCGAGCCCCTCCTCCTCGGCCTGCGCCTTGACCTGCGCCGAGCCGGGGACGACCATCGCGCTGACCGTCGGCGCGACCTTGCGCCCCCTGACGACCTCGGCCGCGACGCGCAGGTCGCCGATGCGGCTGTTCGTGCACGAGCCGATGAAGACGCGGTCGAGCTCGATCTCCCGGATCGGCGTCCCGGGCTCGAGGTCCATGTAGGCCAGCGCGCGCTCGTGGCCCTCGGTGCGCGGCTCGGGGACGACGTCGGCGACGCCCGCGACCATGTCGGGCGCGGTCCCCCACGTCACCTGCGGGCTGATCGCCGAGGCGTCGACGGTGATCTCGCGGTCGAACGTCGCGCCCTCGTCGGTGCGCAGGTCGCGCCACTCGGCGGGGATCTCGATCCCGGCGTGCTCGGCGACCCACGCGAACGTCGTCTCGTCGGGGGCGATCATGCCGGCGCGGCCGCCGCCCTCGATCGTCATGTTGCAGACCGTCATCCGGCCCTCCATCGACAGCGCGCTGATCGCCGGGCCGGCGAACTCGACGACGTGGCCGGCGGCGCCGTCGACGCCCATCTGCCCGATCGTCGCGAGGATGAGGTCCTTGGCGGTCACGCCGGGGCCGAGCTCGCCCTCGTAGCGGATGCGCATCGAGCGCGGCCTGGGCGCGACGAGGCACTGCGTCGCGAGGACGTGCTCGACCTCGCTCGTGCCGATGCCGAAGGCGAGCGCCCCGAAGGCGCCGTGCGTCGCGGTGTGGCTGTCGCCGCAGACGATCGTCATGCCCGGCTGCGTCACGCCGAGCTCGGGCCCGATGACATGGACGATCCCCTGGCGCGCGGAGCCCAGCGAGAACACGGGGATGCCGAACTCCTCGCAGTTGCGCTCGAGCGTCTGGACCTGCACGCGGCTGAGCTCGTCCTTGATCATCGCCACGGTCGGCGTGTCGTCGGTCGGGACGTTGTGGTCGGCGGTCGCGAGCGTGCGGTCCGCGCGGCGGACGGTGCGCCCGGCGAGCCGCAGGCCGTCGAACGCCTGCGGGCTCGTGACCTCGTGGACGAGGTGCAGGTCGATCCACAGCAGGCCCGGCGCGACCTCGTGGCCGGCCCAGATCTTCTGCAACAGCGTCGTCGGGGGTGATCCGTTCATGTCAGCGTCAGCTCCTGCGTAGGCCGGCCGAGACGACGGCCAGAAGGACCGCGTCGCCGGAGCCGGGGTTCTCGAAGTGGTGCGGGAGGTCGGCGTCGAACGTCACGCAGTCGCCCGGGCCGAGCTCGTGGCGCTCGCCGTCGATCTCGAAGACGACCCGCCCCTCCTGGACGAGCGCGCTCTCGCGGCTGCCGGGCTCGTGCATCGGCGGGTCGCCGGCGCCGCCGGTCGCCGCGCCGGCGGCGAGGACGTGGCGCGAGAGCTCGGCGCGCTGGCCGGGCAGCGGCGGCGTGAGGATCTCGGCCTGGTGGCCGGAGGCGGGGTCGCTCGTCCCCGGTCGGCGCTCGGACGCGCGCACGATCGCGACCTGACCGCCCTCGTCGAGGCGCAGCAGCTGCGAGAGGCGGAGGTCCAGACCGGACGCGATGCGGGCGGCGACGGCGAGCGTCGGGCTCGTCTCGCCGCGCTCGACCTGGCTGAGCATCGGGGCGCTGACGCCGCTGCGCTCGGCGAGGTCGCGGAGGCTCAGGCCGCTCGCGTCACGGAGTGCTCGGACGCGCGGACCGATCGGTACGGGGTGCTCGAGCGTCGCCATTACGTTTGTACGTTATCACGTACAGGCGTGCGTTTCTGGGGAGGTTCCGAAAGGCCCTGCACCCGTCCTACCAAGGTCCATTGTCGCTGCGGACTCCCGCAGCTAGCGTGCGGATTCCTGCAACGGACGTGCAGGACATTCGTCTGTCGATGCCGTTTTTTACCGTTTCTTTGCGGAACCTTCGGAGGGAGTTGCGGCAATCCGCGCTGTGCTGCTCAGCATCGCTACCCCAGTTGCCGATAGGCCCCACATGCGGAACCTCCTAGCCGCCGTCGCTCGCCGGACTCGCGGCGCTCGCCGGACCCGGCGTCGCCGGGGCACAGGCGGCCGGCGACCCGCTGCGCGCCGGTCAGTGGGCGCTCGACGCGATCCACCTCGGCTCGACCCCGGCCGCGGCGACCGGCTCGGGAGCGCTCGTCGCGATCATCGACTCCGGCGTCGAGGCCGCCCATCCCGACCTCGCCGGACGCGTCGTCGCCGGACCGGACTTCGTCGACGGCGGGGCCCCCGACGATCTCACCGGCCACGGGACCCACATCGCGGGCGTCGTGGCCGCGGCCGCCGGCAACGGCGTCGGCATCGCCGGCGTCGCCCCGCGGGCGCGGATCTTCGCGGTCCGCGTGCTCGGCCCCGACGACAACGGCTCGGCCGCGAACGTCGCGGCGGGCATCGACGCCGCCGTCGACGCCGGCGCGGACGTCATCAACCTCTCGCTGAACTGGGCGCAGGTCAGCCAGGAGCTCGCGGCCGTGACGACCGCGATGCAGCGCGCCGCCGACGCCGGAGCGCTGCTCGTCGTCGCGGCCGGCAACACCGCTCAGGGCCGCTGCGAGGAACCCGTCCTGCCGCGGCGAGCCCTCTGCGTCGGGGCGCTGAGCAGCAACCTCAAGCTTGCGAGCTGGTCGAGCTTCGGCCAGGGCCTGAGCCTCGTGGCCCCGGGCGACGAGATCATGTCGACGTGGCGCGGCGGCGACTACCAGAGCATGTCCGGAACATCGCAGGCCGCCGCCGTCACGAGCGGCGTCGCGGCGATGCTCGTCGGGCTCGGCATCCGCGGCGACGAGCTCATGAAGCGGCTCGTCTCCACCGCCCGCGACATCGGCGCCCCCGGCGTCGACGCCCGCACCGGCGCCGGCCTGCTGGATGCCCAGCGCGCGCTCGACGGCGCGGCGCAGAACCGCATGCCGGCGCTGCTGAGCGTCGACGCCGCCTCCCGCGCGACCGCCCGCTCGCTGAGCCGCCGCGGCCTGCGCGTCACCTGCGACGCCGCCCGCGCGGGCGTCTGCAAGGTCAGGATCCGCGCCGGCGGTAGCGTCATCGCCCGTGGCAGCGCCGCCCTCGACGGCACCGGCGCCTTCGACATCGTCGCTCGGCCGACGGCCGCCGGCCGCCGCCTGCTGTCCGCCAAGCGGGCGATGAGCGGCGTCGTCGACGCCTCGCTGGCGGGCGTCGCGCGCGTGCGCCGGGCGTTCGCCGTCAGCGGCGCCTGAGCCGTCGCTACGCTCCCTGGGCGTGGCCGAGCCCTTCCTGCCCCCCGACGTCCTCGTCCTCGCCAGCGGCGGCACGCTGGGCGAGGCATGGATGAGCGGCGTGCTCGCCGGCATCGAGGACGCGACGGGTCACGACTTCCGCACGACGGAGTCGTTCGTCGGCACCTCGGCGGGAGCGCTCGTCGCCGCGGCGCTCGTCGCCGGGCAGCGCCCGCGCCGCCCGCGGACGGGCCCCGGGCTGCGGGCGCTCGGCCCGGGCACCACCGGGGAGGACGTGACCTCCGAGCCGTCCGCGGGCCTGGCCGGCGTGCGCGCGATCCCTCGCGCCGTCCTGCAGAACCTCGCGCGCGAGGCCGTACGGCTCGCCGGTGCGGCGGCGACGCCGCTGGCGCCGATGGCGCTCGCCGTCGGCTCGAGCGGCAGCACCGCGGTCCGCGCCGCCCTCCTCGGCCGCGCGCCCGGCAGCGATCGCTCGCTGACCGCGATCCACGACGGCGTGAGCGCGACGGGCGCCCGCTTCGACGGGCGCCTGCGCGTCGTCTGCGTCGACCGCGGCAACGGCCGCCGCGTCGTCTTCGGCGCCCCGGGCGCGCCGGACGCCACCGTCGCCGAGGCCGTCCAGGCGTCGTGCTCGGTGCCGTGGGTCTTCGCGCCGGTCCACATCGACGGGCGCGAGTACGTCGACGGCGGCGTCTGGAGCAACACGAACCTCGACGTCGCGCCCGCCGGCCGGCTGACGCAGGTCCTCTGCCTGAACCCGATCGCGAGCCTCGACATCGCGATCGCCTCGCCCTTCGGGCTGCTGCGGGCGATCGCCGGCAGCACCGCGGCGATCGAGACGCTCGCGCTGCGCAGTCGCGGCGCGCAGGTGCGGATGCTCGGCCCGAGCCACGACATCGCCCGGGTCATGGGCCCCGACCTCATGGACACGCGCCTGCGCGAGGACGTCCTGGCGGGCGGCTACGCCCAGGGCCTGGAGATCGGCGCCGCAGATCAGCCGGTGCCCGCGGCCGCGACCGGGTAGGCGGACGGCCCGTGAACCCTCGCGCGACCCCCGGCAAGCGCTCGAACACGATGATCGCCGTGCGCTACGTCATGCCCGCCGTCGTCTGCCTCGTCGGGATCGTCATCCTCGTCGTCGACCGGTCGCTCATCGGCGTCGAGGGCTTCGTGCTCTTCGTCGGGGCCGGGTTGTCGATCCTGCTGCTCAACGTCCTGTACCGCGTCGGCGTCTCAGGCGACGCGGAGCGCGACCGCGAGGAAGAGGCGCGGGCGTACTTCGACGAGCACGGCCGCTGGCCGGACTGACGTTCGCGCCCTACGGCGTCGCGAGCGGCTCGCGCTCGGCGAGGTCGACGGCGTCGCCGGCGGCCTGCGCCTTGCGGACGGCGTTGGACAGCGCGCGCACGTAGGCGCGGCCCGCGGCCTCGATGATGTCCGTCGCGACGCCCTGGCCGGAGGCCGACTGGCCCTCGTACTCGAGCACGACCGACGTCTCGCCGAGGGCGTCCTGGCCGCCGGTCACCGCGTCGACGCGGAACGCGCGCAGCTGCGCGTCGCAGCCGGTCGCGACGTTGATCGCGCCGAAGACCGAGTCGACGGGGCCGTCGCCGGAGAACTCGCCCGACGCGGTGCTGCCGTCGGGCAGCGTGACGGCGACCGTCGCGCTCGGCGCGCGCTCGGAGCCGGCGTGGACCTCGAAGGCGTCGAACGTGAAGCTCGCGAGCTCGTCGCGCAGGTCGTCGGTGACGAGCGCCTCGAGGTCCATCGCGGTGACCTGCTTCTTCTTGTCCGCGATCTCCTTGAAGCGCTTGAAGGCCGCGTTGAGCGCCTGGCCCTCGACGGTGAAGCCGAGCTCGGCGAGCGTCTGCTTCAGCGCCGCGCGGCCGGAGTGCTTGCCGAGGACGAGCGAGTTGGCGTCGAGGCCGACGGTGCGGGCGTCCATGATCTCGTAGGTCGTGCGCTCCTTGATGACGCCGTCCTGGTGGATGCCCGACTCGTGGGCGAACGCGTTGCGCCCGACGATCGCCTTGTTGGGCTGCACGACGTAGCCCGAGAGGCGCGACACGAGCCGCGAGGTGCGCGCGATCTCCGTCGTGACGGCCGTCGTGTGCAGGCCCGACGCGTCGCCGCGCGTGTGGAGGAGCATGACGATCTCCTCGAGCGAGCAGTTGCCCGCGCGCTCGCCGATCCCGTTGATCGCGCACTCGACCTGCCGCGCGCCGGCGAGCAGGCCGGCGTAGGAGTTCGCGACGGCGAGGCCGAGGTCGTCGTGGCAGTGCACGGAGAGGATGACGTCGCGCAGGTCCGGGATGAGCCGGTAGAGGCCCTCGAGGTAGGCCGTGAACTCCTCGGGCGTCGTGTAGCCGACGGTGTCGGGGATGTTGATCGTCGTCGCGCCCTCCTCGATCGCCGCGGCGCACACCTCGGCGGTGTACTCGAGCTCGGCGCGGGTGGCGTCCATCGGCGAGAACTCGACGTCGTCGACGAACGACCGCGCGTGCGCGACGGCGGCGCGGGCCTGGGCGAGGATGTCCTCGCGCGTCGAGCGGAACTGGTGCGTGATGTGGATGTCCGACGTGGAGATGAACGTGTGGATCCGAGGTCGCTCGGCGTCCTGTACCGCTCTGGCCGCGGCCTCCACGTCGGGCGCTTGAGCTCGAGCGAGCCCGGCGATGATCGGACCGTCGACCTCCCGTGCGATCGCCTGGACGGCCTCGAAGTCGCCCGGCGAGGCGATCGGGAAGCCGGCCTCGATGACGTCGACGCCGAGGCGGGCGAGCTGGTGGGCGATCTCGAGCTTCTCGGCCGTGTTCAGGGAGATGCCCGGCGACTGCTCGCCGTCGCGAAGCGTCGTGTCGAAGATGCGGACGTGCTGGGGATCGTGTCGCTGCTCATGACGTGCTGTGCTCCTTGCTGAAGGTTCGAGGTGTGCTGCTTCTCAGTCGGTTTGCGGCAGTGCGGCCGCCACGCAGATAGCTCCCCCTAGCGGGGGAGCAGGAGAAGCAGCGAAAGCTCGAACGCGTGCGTCATGCGCCGCGAAGTGTAACCCCTGAACGCGCGGTTTCCCACCTGCGCGCTTGCGCCGCTCCCAGAATGGACACATGTCGGCCATGGAGGTGCCCGCCGAGTACGAGGAGCGCTACTGGTATCCCGACGACGGCGCGATCGTCTGGGTCGCGGGCTACGCGCTCGTCGACCCGGACACCGGCCGCTATCTCGCCCGCGACGCCGAGGAGCTGGCGGCGCGCGGGCTCGTCGTCGCGGGCGTCGCGGGCGCCGCGCGCTTCCACGACGAGGCCCTGCAGCGCGACGACGTCGCCCCGGGCAGGATGCTCGAGCTGCGCCGCGATCCCGGCAACGAGCACGACCCCAACGCGATCGCCGTGCACGCGGCGGGCGGCGCCCGGGTGGGCTGGGTCCCGAAGGAGGTCGCCGTCACCGTCGCGGCGGAGATCGACGCGGGCCGCCCCTGGACGGCGGCCGTCCTGCGCGAGCGCCGCCGCTCGCCGCGGGACCCGCGCACCGGCCTGACGATGCTCCTCGCACGCGCGGAGGCGATAACCATGCGTGAACCGCGGCCGCGTTGAGCATCATGTGAGCATGCCGCGCGAAACCGGCTTCCCGACCCAGGATGCGCAGGACGACTTCCTGCGCGCTCGCCGGCGCCGGATGTTCGCCAAGCTCTCGGCGATCCTGCGTCTCGAGCCCGGCGACGTCGACGTCATGCTGTCCTTCGACGAGGTCACCGCCGCGCTCGGCCGCGTCGGCGAGCGCGACCTCGGCGTGCAGCTCATCCCGATCGAGTCGATCGTCGGGACCGTCGACCGCGGCAAGGACTTCGACCGCGAGTTCCGGCCGACGTCGTCGCGCGCGCGCACGAGATTCGAGCGGATCGCGGAGGCCCAGCGCCGCGGGGTGTCGATGCCGCCGATCGACGTCTACCGCGTCGGCGAGCTGCACTTCGTCCGCGACGGCCATCACCGCGTCGCGGTCGCCCGCGCGCAGGGCCGTGACGCGATCGAGGCCCACGTCGTCGAGGTCATCACGCGCGTGCCGGCCGACCGGTCGATCAGCCTCGAGGACCTGCCGCTGAAGAGCCACGAGCGGCTCTTCCGCGAGCGCGTCCCGCTGCCGCCCGAGCAGCTCGCGCGCATCACGCTCACCGACCCCGTGCAGTTCGGCTCGCTCGCCGAGGGCGTCGAGGCGTGGGGCTTCCGGCTCATCCAGCACGACGAGCGCCTCCTCGACCGCCGGGAGGTCGCGGTGCGCTGGTTCGAGGAGGAGTACGTCCCCGTCGTCGCGATCCTCCGCGAGGCCGACCTCATCGGCCGGCGCGAGACCGAGACCGACGCCTACCTGCGGCTGTCGGGCGAGCGCTACCGGATCATGCGCACGCAGGAGTGGAGCGACGAGGCGATCGAGCGCGTCCGCCGCGGGCGCTGACTACTCCGGCGCCGAGCGCTCCGGCGCCGCGTCGTCGGAGCCGGGTGCGGCGTCGGCCTCGGCATCCGCGCGCTCGGCCGGCTCGGTCGCGTGCTCGGCCTCGACGGCCTCCTTCGTCGCCTCGACGGTGGCCGCGTGCTCGGCTTTGCGAGCGCCGGAGGTTCGCGCCGTCGGCGGCGTCGAAGAGGTGGAGCTTCGCGGCGTCGAACCACAGCCGCGTCTTCTGGCCCTCCTGGATGTCGGACTCCGGGTTCACGCGCGCGACCGCCTGGCCCGCGCCGCCGCTCGGCGTCTCGGCGATGCCCGAGTCGCGGGCGAGCTCGGCCAGCTCGTCGGAGCTCACCTCGCCGCCCTTGAAGGAGAAGTAGACGTAGATCTCCGAGCCCATCGACTCCACGAGCTCGACCGGCGCGTCGAACTCGACGCCGTCGGGGTGGTTCTCGGGCGCGAAGCGGGCGTCCTCGAAGTCCTCCGGGCGGATGCCGACGATGACGTCCTTCGCGTCGCCGACGCCGTCCGGCGCGGGGACCTTGGCGAACGGGAGCTGCACGCTCCCGCCGCTGATCTTGCCCGAGAAGAAGTTCATCGCCGGCGATCCGATGAAGCCCGCGACGAAGATGTTGACGGGGTCGTTGTAGAGGACGCGCGGGGTGTCGACCTGCTGCAGCACGCCCGAGCGCATGACCGCGACGCGATCGCCGAGCGTCATCGCCTCGGTCTGGTCGTGGGTGACGTAGACCATCGTCGTCGAGAGGTCGCGCTGCAGCCGCGAGACCTCGGTCCGCATCTGCACGCGCAGCTTCGCGTCGAGGTTCGACAGCGGCTCGTCCATGAGGAAGGCCTGCGGGTCGCGGACGATCGCGCGGCCCATGGCGACGCGCTGGCGCTGGCCGCCGGAGAGGTTCGCGGGCTTGCGATCGAGGTGCTCGGTGAGGTCGAGCGTCTTCGCCGCGTCCTCGACCTTCGCGTCGATCTCGGCCTGCGGGACCTTCGCGAGCTTCAGCGCGAAGCCCATGTTCTCGCGCACGGTCATGTGCGGGTACAGCGCGTAGTTCTGGAAGACCATCGCGATGTCGCGGTCGCGCGGCGCGAGGTTGTTGACGACGCGTTCGCCGATCATGAGCTTGCCCTCGGAGATGTCCTCGAGGCCGGCGATCATCCGCAGCGCGGTCGACTTCCCGCAGCCCGACGGGCCGACGAGGATCATGAACTCGCCGTCCTTGATCTCGAGGTTCATCCGCTTGACGGCCTCGGTGCCGTCGGCGTAGCGCTTCGTGACGTCCTTGAGCTTGATGTCGGCCATGCGGAGTTCCTCCTATCCCTTGACGGCGCCCGCCGTGAGCCCGGCGACGATGCGGCGCTGGAAGATGAGCACGAAGACGATGATCGGGATCGTCACGAGGATCGCGGCGGCGGCGATGTTGCCGGTCGGCGCGGTGAACTGCGAGTCGCCGGTGAAGAACGCCAGGGCCGCCGGCACGGTGCGGGCGGAGTCCGACGACGTCAGCGTGATCGCGAACAGGAAGTCGTTCCAGGCGAAGATGAAGACGAGGATCGCAGCGGTGAACACGCCGGGCATCGCGAGCGGCAGGATGACCTTCACGAACGCCTGCCATGGCGTCGCGCCGTCGACCTGCGCCGCCTGTTCGAGCTCCCACGGGATCTCTCTGAAGAACGCGACGAGCGTGTAGATCGCAAGCGGCAGCGCGAACGTCAGGTACGGGATGATGAGGCCGAGCCAGGTGTCGTAGAGGCCGAGCGTGCGCCACATGTCAAACAGCGGCCCGACGACCGAGATCGGCGGGAACATCGCGATCGCCAGCGCGCCGGCGAGGATGAGCGTCTTGCCCGGGAAGTTCAGGCGGGCGATCGCGTACGCGGTGAACGAGGCGAGCGTGACCGCGATGATCGTCGCGATGAGCGCGATCCCGACGGAGTTGATCAGCGGCCGCAGCAGCGGGGAGTCCAGCCCGCCGCTGAAGAGGGTCGTGTAGTTGTCGAACGTCGTGTCCTGCGGGATGAACTTCTTGTCGCTGACCGTCGCCGGCGTCTTGAACGACAGCGAGAGCAGCCAGAACACCGGGATCAGCGCGTAGAAGAGGATCGCGCCGAGCGCGACGGTCCAAAACAGGTAGGCGCGCGGCGAGCGGTCTTGCATGGCTACTTCTTGTCTCCTTGGGACGGGACGGCCGTGCCGAGGACGCGCACGAAGACGAACGCGATGAGCAGCACGAGGATGAAGATCAGCACCGAGACGGCCGAGCCCAGGCCGAGGTTCAGCCGCGAGATGAGCTGGTTGTAGCCGAGGATCGACACGGACTCCGTGTCCTGCGAGCCGCGCGTCATGACGAAGATCGAGTCGAAGACGCGGAAGGCGTCGAGCGTGCGGAACAGCAGCGCGACGAGCAGCGCCGGCTTCAGCAGCGGCAGCGTGATGCGCCAGAAGCGCTGCCACGCGCTCGCGCCGTCGACCCGCGCCGCTTCGTAGAGGCCCTCGTCGATCGTCGCCAGGCCGGCGAGCAGCAGCAGCGCCATGAACGGCGTCGTCTTCCAGACCTCGGTGAGGATGATGACCGTGAACGCGTCCTGGCGGTTGCCGAACCAGGCCTTGTCGTCGGGGACGAACGGGAGGTTGTTGACGAAGCCGCTGCTGGGATCGAAGGCGAAGAACCACGCGAAGGCCGCGACCACCGTCACGATGCCGTACGGGATCAGCACCGACGTGCGGATGAGCCCGCGGCCGAACAGCGCCTTGTGCATCACGAGCGCGAGCGCCATGCCGAGCACGAGCTCGATCGCCACCGACACGACGGTCACGAGGCCCGTGTTGAAGAGGTCCTGCCACCACAGCGGCGACGTCAGCACCGACACGTAGTTGTCAAGACCGACGAAGCCGCTCTCCTCGGGGAAGCGCAGGTCGACCTTCTGGACCGACAGGACGACCGCGTAGAGGATCGGATAGACGGTCACGAGCAGCATCGCGATGACCGCCGGCGCGCAGAGCATGAGCGCGAGCTTGCGCTCGGCCTTGGACTTGTCGCTCGTCGGCGACGGCGCCGGTCACAGCAGGCCCTCGCGCTTGACGGCCTTCTCGACGTTGTCGCGCAGCGTGTCGTAGGTGGGCTCGGGGTTCTGCGGATCGATCTTCGTCGTCGGATGGACCGCGCGCTGGATCGCGAGCGACAGGTCCTGGTAGGCGGGCGACTCCGACGGGCGCGGACCGGCGTTGTTGATCGACCGGCGGATCTCGTCGGCGAAGCCGGGATACACCTTGTCCATCTCGGGCTGGTCGTAGAGGTCCTCGCGCACCGGCGGCAGGCCGCCGAGCTCCGCGACCTCGAGCTGGTTCTCCGGCTTCACGAGGCACTCGGTCGCCGCGAAGGCCTCCGCCTTGTGCTTCGAGTACGCGGAGACGCCGATGTTGATGCCGCCGATCGGCGGCTTGCTCGGCCTGCCCGCCTCGACGCCGGGGTACTGCGCGGCGCCCATCTGCTTGAAGACGTCGGGCGCGTTCTCCTTCGCCGACGGATAGACGAACGGGTAGTTGATCTGGAAGGTCGAGTCGCCGGCCTCGAAGCCGAGCCGGGCGCTGTCCTCGGTCGAGGTCGTGAGGTTCGGCGGCGCCGCCCGGGACTTCGACAGCCGCCCGAGGATCGCCAGCGCCTTCTCGGTCGGCGCCTTCTCGAGCTTGACCTCCTTCGGGCCGGCGAGCACGGACGTGCCGGCCGACTCGATGAGCTGGTTGGCGAGCACGACGAGGCCCTCGTAGCGGTTGCCCTGGACCTGGATGCGGCCCTGCGCCGGGCCGATCTTCTCGCCCATGTCGATCATCTCGTCCCAGGTCTTGGGCGGGGTCGGGACGCGGTCCTTGCGGTACCAGAGCAGCTGCGTGTTGGACCAGATCGGGATCGTGTAGAGGCGGTTCTCGAAGCGCGCCGTCTGGAGGACCGACTGGAAGACGTTGCGGGTGACGAGCCGCTCGGTGCTCGACGGCACCGGCTCGACCCAGCCGGCGTTGGCGAACTCGCCGGTCCAGACGACGTCGAGGCCGAGGAGGTCGAGCGACGGGTCCTTCGCGCCGAGGCGGCGGACGAGCTGCTCGCGCTGCTGGTCGGCCTGCGAGGGCAGGTACTCGAACTCGATCTTGTACTTGCCGCCGGACTGCTGCGAGCAGCGGTCGGCGATCTTCTGGGGCGCGCCGCTGGGCTCGTTGAAGATGAACCAGCGCAGCGTCACGGCGCCGCCGCCGGAGTCGTCGTCACCGCACCCCGCGGCCCCGAGAGCCCCGAGCGCTGCAACTGTCGCGAGCCATCTCCCCCATCGCATGGCGGGCCTCATACCCAGCGAGACTTGTCACGAATCTCACATGCTCGGCGACAGCGCGAGCACGCCCTCGCCGGGCTCGAGCCGCGCCGGCGCGGGCGCGCCGGGGGCAAGCCGCGAAGCGTGCGTCGCGCGCACGACGGGCCCTGCGGGCGGCATCGGCCGCGGCTCGTCCGAGACGTTCAGCGCGACGATGTGGCCGGGCCCGCGGCGGTAGGCGAGGACGCCGTCGGCGGCGTCGTCGAGGAACTCCAGACCGGGGCCGAGCGACGGCCGCGCGGCGACGAGGTCGCGGTACAGCGCGAGGACGGAGTCGGGGTCGCGCTCCTGTGCCGCGACGCCGCCGCCCTCGACCTCGATCGCCGGCAGCCACGGCTCGCCGGCCGTGAAGCCGCCGTGCGGCGCGTCGTCGTCCCAGCGCATCGGGTGGCGGTGGCGGTCGCGCCCGGCGCGGTCGTCGGGCGGCTCGCGGCCGGGGCCGTC
Source organism: uncultured Actinomycetes bacterium (assembly GCA_963830085.1). Taxonomy (GTDB): domain Bacteria; phylum Actinomycetota; class Thermoleophilia; order Solirubrobacterales; family Solirubrobacteraceae; genus CADCVQ01. Next base: position 106,600 of record CAWHLF010000002.1, read on the forward strand.
GGCCATCCCGATCTCGTCGCCCTGGTAGACGAACACCGGGCCCGGCAGCGTCAGCGCCAGCAGCGCGGCGGCGCGGGCGTTGCGGGCGCCGACCCGGTCGGGCAGCCGCGGGAAGTCGTGGTTGGACAGGACCCACGCGACGCGGCCGGCGGCGCCGCCCGGATCCAGGGCGCTCTCGATCGCCGCGCGCAACGCCGTCGCATCCCAGGGCGCGTGGAGGAGCTCGAACGCGAACGCGGCGTCGACGTGCTCGAGGTACGGCGCCAGCCGCGCGGCCGGGAGGTAGACCTCGCCGACGAGCAGCGTCCGATCTCCCGCGCCGTCGCGCAGCGCCTCCAGCGCTGTGCCGATGTCGGGCGCGTTGCGGCTGTGGCGCTGCTCGAGGCCGGCGCCGTCGCCGTGCTCGGGCAGCGGCGGCGGCCCGTCGGCGGGCGGGTCGTCGCGCCGCTCGGGATCCTTCAGGAGGCGATCGATCGCGTCGAGGCGAAAGCCGTCGACGCCTCGCCGCAGCCAGAAGCGCAGCACCTCGGCCATCGCGTCGCGGACGTCCTCGCGGCGCCAGTCGAGGTCGGGCTGCTCGGGATAGAACGAGTGCAGATACCAGCCGCGGCCGTGCGGGTCCGGCGACCAGGCGCGCCCGCCGAAGGAGGCCAGCCAGTTGTTCTGCGGGCCGTCGCGGTCTGACCAGACGTAGCGCTCCGGATGCTCGGTGAACCACGGGTGCTCGATCGAGGTGTGGCTCGGGACGACGTCCATGAGCACGCGCAGCCCGCGCTCGTGGGCCTGCTCGACGAGCGCGTCGAGGTCGGCGAGCGAGCCGAAGCGCGGGTCGATGGCGGTGTGGTCGGCGACGTCGTAGCCGCCGTCGGCCATCGGCGACGGGTAGACCGGCGACAGCCAGATCGCGTCGGCGCCGAGCGCCGCGACGTGGTCGAGGCGCGCGGCGATCCCGCGCAGGTCGCCCTCGCCGTCGCCGTCGGAGTCCTGGAAGGAGCGCGGATAGATCTGGTAGACGACGGCGTCGCGCCACCAGGCGTTGTCGGGCAGGTGCGCACCGGCCCCAATCGTGCCCGATCGGCCGCGGCTAGGTGATCGGGTCAGGCGGGGCGGCCGGCGGGCCGCCCCTCCCGATATCCGCTCAGCGCCACAGCGCGTCGCTGTGGGCCTCGCTGATGATGACCTCCGCTCCGACGAGCAGCGGCACCAGCGGCAGGTAGAGCTTGATGCGCACGCCGCGCACCGTCAGCCCGGTGTGGCCGGTCTGGGCCGCGTCGGGGACCTGCTCGTTGAGGACGACGAACCCGAGGCCCAGCGGCAGGTTGATCACCGTGTTGGGCGCCGGCGTGCCGCCGAGGTTCACGCCCGCGACCGACAGCCCCAGGAAGTTCGTCCCGGTCGCGTTGGACGAGCGCGACGAGTTCGTCGCCGTGCTGTTGGCCTGGGATCTGATGAGCGTCGCCCCGACGAGGCAGGGACCCGCGACGTTCTTCAGCACGCAGGCGCCGTCGACCTGGGCATAGCTCGACGCGGTGCTCGACGTCGCGCCGTTCGTGCCGGTCGAGTTCGCCGCCGCAGCCGTCGTGTCGAGGATCGTGCCGGTCGCGGTCGGCAGCTTCGCGGTCACGCTCTTGTTCGCGGTCCCGCCCGACGCCGGGATCTCGACGTCGTTGACGTACGAGGTCGGCAGCAGCGGGTCGACCCGTGCCGAGGCGACGAACGCGTGTCCGCTCACGGCCTTGGTCGGCGAGCTCGTGCACAGGCGGGTCTGCTTGTGCTCGGAGTGCGCCACCGACCGTGCGACGACGATCTCGGCCGGCTTCGCCTTCGTGGCGCCGAGCAACAGGCCGGTCGTGCCGCCCGTGATCTTCACGACGACCGCCGCGACCGTGAGGTCCGCCGCGTACGTGCCGCCGAACTGCTGACCGCTCGCCGGACCGCTCGTCGTGCCGGTCTGCTCGTTGATCGCGACGTACGCGCCCTGAGCCGAACAGCAGCGTGGGCAGGTTGATCTTCGTCCCCGGCGCGACGTTCGGCCGGGCGATGTTGAGGACCTTGAGGTTCACCGCGGTCGATCCCGGCCGCCGAGTACGACGACGAGTGGCCGGTCGCGGTCGTCGACGCCACCGAGCGCACGACGTCGGCGGTGACGAGCCCGTTGAGGATGTTGAGCCCCAGCACCTCGGAGGTGCTCGTCTGCCGCGCGCCCTGGAGCTTGGAGACGCTCGAGTCCGAGGTCGTCGTCAGGACGTCCGCCTTGGCGACGCTCGCCAGGCCGATGACGCCGAGGATGTCGAGGCTCAGGAACTTGTCGTCGTCAGTCGTCTGCCCTGGGCCGGTCTGGCTGCTGCTCGCCTTCGAGATCTCCGCGTTGAGGAGCGGGATGCCGAGCAGCCCCACGACGGCCTTCAGGCCGACCGCGTCGCCGAGGGCCTTCGCGGTCGACGGATCGGCCGAGGGGCTCGCGATGATGCAGAGCTGGTTGGAGTTGATCGGGACGCCGGCGTTCTGGTCGGGGCTTGCGATCGTCGCGGTGTTGCAGATCGAGCACGCGTCGATGTTCGCCTTGACCTTGACCGTGAAGGTGACGCTGGCCGTCGCGCCGCCCGGCGGCACGCTGGGGATCGTCCAGGTCACCGTGCTCCCGTTCTGCACGCAGCCACCGGTGCAGGAGTCGTAGTCGGTGCCGGCCGGCACCGTCTCGGTGATCTTCACGTCGCGCGCCGTCGCGTTGCCCGTGTTCTTGTAGACCAGCGTGTAGACGATCGTGTTGCCGCCGGTGACGCTCGTCTGGTCCGCCGACTTCACGAGCGACAGCACGCGCGTCGACGCGATCGGGATCGTCACCGAGTCCGGCGGCGAGTCCGTCGGGCCGCTGTGGGCGACCGCGATGTTCACGAGGTTGCCGCCGGCGTCGATCTCGGCCTGCGTGACCGTGTGGTTGCCGGTGCAGGTCGTGGACTGGTTGGGCGTCAGCGTCGTCAGCGGGCACGTGATCGTCGCGACCTTGTCGTCGGTGACCGTGATGTCCGTGAGCGTCACGTTGCCCGTGTTCTTCACGACGTAGGAGTACGGGACGACCTGGCCGGCCGCCGTGACGGTCGTGGTCGTCGAGGTCTTGTCGACCGTGAGCTTCGGGTCCTTCGCGACCGGGATCGTGTGCGTGTCGGTCGCGTCGGGCGCCGAGCTCTTGACCGTGACGGTGTTGACGAGCGTCCCGCTGGGAGCGTCCATCTCCGCCTGCGTCACCGTGTGGCTGCCGGTGCACGTCATGAACGCCGTCGGCGCCAGCGACGTCGCCTCGCAGGTGATCGTCGGCGACCTTCGGGTCGCTGATCGTGATGCCCGGTCACCGTCACGTTGCCGGTGTTCGTCACGACGGAAGCTGTACGGCACGACCTGGCCGGCCGCCGTGATCGACGTCGTCGTCGAGTCTTATCGACCGTGAGCTTCGGGTCCTTCGCGACCGGGATCGTATGCGTGTCCGTCGCGTCCGGAGCGGAGCTCTTGACCGTCACGGTGTTGACGAGCGTCCCGCTGGGAGCATCCATCTCCGCCTGCGTGACCGTGTGGCTGCCCGTGCAGGTCGTCGAGACGCCGGGCGCCAGGGACGTCGCATCGCAGGTGATCGTCGGAACCTTCGGGTCGCTGATCGTGATGCCGGTGACCGTCACGTTGCCGGTGTTCGTCACGAGGAAGCTGTACGGCACGACCTGGCCGGCCGCCGTGATCGACGTCGTCGTCGAAGTCTTGTCGACCGTGAGCTTCGGGTCCTTCGCGACCGGGATCTCATGCGAGTCCGTCGCGTCGGGCGCGGAGCTCTTGACCGTCACGGTGTTCACGAGCGTCCCGCTCGGCGCGTCCATCTCCGCCTGCGTCACGGTGTGGTTGCCGGTGCACGTCATCGAGGATGCCGGGCGCCAGCGACGTCGCCTCGCAGGTGATCGTCGGCACCTTCGGATCGGTGACCGTGATACCCGTCACCGTCACGTTGCCGGTATTCGTCACGAGGAAGCAGTACGGCACGACCTGACCGGCCGCCGTGATCGACGTCGTCGTCGACGTCTTGTCGACCGTGAGCTTCGGGTCCTTCGCGACCGGGATCGTCGTTCGTGTCAGTCGCGTCCGGCGCCGAGCTCTTGACGCGTCACGGTGTTGACGAGCGTCCCGCTCGGAGCATCGATCTCCGCCTGCGTCACGGTGTGGTTGCCGGTGCACGTCATCGAGATGCCGGGCGCCAGCGACGTCGCGATCGCAGGTGATCGTCGGGACCTTCGGATCGGTGACCGTGATGCCGGTGACCGTCACGTTGCCGGTGTTCGTCACGAGGAAGCTGTACGGCACGACCTGACCGGCCGCCGTGATCGACGTCGTCGTCGACGTCTTGTCGACCGTGAGCTCGGGTCCTTCGCGACCGTGATCGTGTTCGTGTCCGTCGCGTCCGGCGCCGAGCTCTTGACCGTCACGGTGTTGACGAGCGTCCCGCTCGGCGCGTCCATCTCCGCCTGCGTCACGGTGTGGTTGCCGGTGCACGTCATCGAGATGCCGGGCGCCAGCGACGTCGCCTCGCAGGTGATCGTCGGGACCTTCGGATCGGTGACCGCGATGCCCGTCACCGTCACGTTGCCGGTATTCGTCACGAGGAACGTGTACGGCACGACCTGACCGGCCGCCGTGATCGACGTCGTCGTCGAAGTCTTGTCGACCGTGAGCTTCGGCGTCCTTCGCGACCGGGATCGTGTTCGAATCCGTCGCGTCCGGCGCCGAGCTCTTGACCGTCACGGTGTTGACGAGCGTCCCGCTCGGAGCATCCATCTCCGCCTGCGTCACGGTGTGGTTGCCGGTGCACGTCATCGAGATGCCGGGCGCCAGCGACGTCGCCGTCGCAGGTGATCGTCGGGACCTTCGGATCGGTGACCGCGATACCCGTCACCGTCACGTTGCCGGTGTTCGTCACGAGGAAGCGTGTACGGCACGACCTGACCGGCCGCCGTGATCGACGTCGTCGTCGACGTCTTGTCGACCGTGAGCCGCGGGTCCTTCGCGACCGGGATCGTGTGCGTGTCCGTCGCTCCGGCGCCGAGCTCTTCACCGTCACGGTGTTGACGAGCGTCCCGCTCGGAGCATCCATCTCCGCCAGCGTCACCGTGTGGTTGCCGGTGCACGTCATCGAGACTGCCGGGCGCCAGCGACGTCGCGTCGCAGGTGATCGTCGGGACCTTCGGATCGGTGACCGCGATACCCGTCACCGTCACGTTGCCGGTATTCGTCACGAGGAAGCTGTACGGCACGACCTGACCGGCGGCCGTGATCGACGTCGTCGTCGACGTCTTGTCGACCGTGAGCCGCGGGTCCTTCGCGACCGGGATCGTGTTCGTGTCCGTCGCGATCCGGCGCCGAGCTCTTCACCGTCACGGTGTTGACGAGCGTCCCGCTCGGAGCATCCATCTCCGCCTGCGTCACCGTGTGGTTGCCGGTGCACGTCATCGACGCGCCGGCCGCCAGCGACGTCGCCGCGCAGGTGATCGTCGGGACCTTCGGATCGGTGACCACGATGCCCGTCACCGTCACGTTGCCGGTATTCGTCACGAGGAAGCTGTACGGCACGACCTGGCCGGCCGCCGTGATCGACGTCGTCGTCGACGTCTTGTCGACCGTGAGCTTCGCGTCCTTCGCGACCGGGATCGTGTTCGTGTCCGTCGCGTCCGGCGCCGAGCTCTTCACCGTCACCGTGTTCACGAGCGTCCCGCTCGGAGCATCCATCTCCGCCTGCGTGACGGTGTGGTTGCCGGTGCACGTCATCGACACGCCGGGCGCCAGCGACGTCGCCGTCGCAGGTGATCGTCGGGACCTTCGGATCGGTGACCGTGATGCCCGTCACCGTCACGTTGCCGGTATTCGTCACGAGGAACGAGTACGGCACGACCTGACCGGCCGCCGTGATCGACGTCGTCGTCGACGTCTTGTCAACCGTGAGCCGCGGGTCCTTCGCGACCGGGATCGTGTTCGTGTCCGTCGCGTCCGGCGCCGAGCTCTTGACCGTCACGGTGTTCACGAGCGTCCCGCTCGGGAGCATCGATCTCCGCCTGCGTCACGGTGTGGCTGCCGGTACACGTCATGAACGCCGTCGGCGCCAGCGACGTCGCCGGGCAGCTGATCGTCGGGACCTTCGGATCGGTGACCGCGATGCCCGTGACCGTCACGTTGCCGGTGTTCGTCACGAGGAAGCTGTACGGCACGACCTGACCGGCCGACCGTGATCGACGTCGTCGACGACGTCTTGTCGACCGTGAGCCTCGGCGTCTTCGCGACCGGGATCGTGTTCGTGTCCGTCGCGTCCGGCGCCGAGCTCTTGACCGTCACGGTGTTCACGAGCGTCCCGCCGGCAGCATCCATCTCCGCCAGCGTCACCGTGTGGCTGCCGGTACACGTCATGAACGCCGACGGCGCCAGCGACGTCGCCGGGCAGCTGATCGTCGGGACCTTCGGATCGGTGACCGCGATCCCCGTCACCGTCACGTTGCCGGTATTCGTCACGAGGAAGCTGTACGGCACGACCTGACCGGCCGCCGTGATCGATGTCGTCGTCGACGTCTTGTCGACCGTGAGCCTCGGCGCGTCCTTGACGTCGGTGAACTTGCACGTCGTGACCTTGCCCGACTCGATCGCGACGGCGCTGCGGCCGTTGATCGCGGCGGCGCCGGTGGGGGTGCCGTCGGACTTCGTGCAGACGACGCTGGAGAGCATCCACCCGGTCGGCACGGCCTCCGTCACCGACACGTTGCCGATCGTGAGGCCGATGGCGGCCGTCGCGCCGCTGCCGTTGACCGTGTAGACGCTCGGCTGGCCGGCCGGCACCGGGCTGACCGTGAACGGGAAGGGCGTCGTCGTGTCGGTGCCCGCGTCCTTCTGGATGACGAGGAAGCCGCCGCCGGGCGTCGTGATGCAGTCCTTCGGGTCGGCGTTGCCGCCGTTGCCGGCCGACGGGTAGGAGCAGACGTTGACGAACACGGAGCCCGCGGGCAGGAAGGTCTTCGTGACGAAGAGCTCGATGGTCGAGTCGTTCGGGTAGCTCGTCCCGGGTCCCCTCGGGACGCCGGCCGGGAACGGGTCGGTATCCGTGATGAGGTTCCCGGTCGGGTCCGGGAAGCCGGTCGCCACGAGCGTGCCCGCCTTGACGTTCGCCGCCACCAGCGCGGCCGAGACCGGCTGCGGGCTGGCCGCAGCCGTCGGTCTTCCCGTCGCCGCAGGTCCAGGCGGTGGGCGAGCCCGTCACCTGGACGACCGTGTTGGGGGCCGCGTCGGGGTTCGTGATCTGCCACGCAGATCGCGAAGTTGATCTTGCCGTCGCCGTCGGAGTCGTAGAGGGCGCACGCGTCGCCGGTGTTGCCGCCGCCCCATGCGTCGGTCCCGATCGTGCTGTCCCAGCTCCAGAGGAACTTCGACGTCGTCGAGTCGCTCTCGTCGCGGCCGAATCTCGTCAGGTCCGATTGAGCCTGCACCTGAGGATCGTTGGCGCCCTGCTGGTCGAGGACGTTGAAGAAGCTCGCTGGAATCACGGCCGCGTTCGTCGCGACTGCGCCGAGCATCAGCGGCGTCAGAACGCCGGCGAAGAGCAGGAGCGCGAGCGTGCTGCGACGCACGGTGCGTCCGCGAAGCATCGGACGGCGGTCACGGCGACGATTGCTCTGCATCACGGCCTTCCTGTACGCAATACAAAAAATGGCAGCACGAGCTGCCGCCTCGTCGACCCCCCAGAGCGTGCCTTCGTGCCCGCCCTATCTCTGTCACCGCGGCACGGCGACTATAGATCAGAAACCTGCCGCCGGACATACGTCTGGATGCGATCTACAGGATCCCGCCAGATGGTCGGCGGGATCCCGCAACTCGCATTTCAGGCAATGGCCGCGCGTTGCAACGCTTGCGGCCACTATTTCGTGCTGATCTGCCCGCGGACGACGCCGTTGGGGTAGCGCGGGGTGATGAGCGTGACCCACGTGTTCTTCAGGCGAAACTGCGAGGCGTAGTTGCGCTTGAGCTTCAGCTTGCCCCGCTGGCCGGACTTGCAGCCGCTGCACAGCCGGCCGAGGATCGCGCCGAACTTGCCGGCCTTCCCGATGTGGACGTCGGCGATGACGCTGCCGGGGACACGGGAGTACGTGATCTTCCAGGTCAGCGTCCGCCCGTCGGCAGCCAGCCTGCCGCTGAACGATCCGCGCGCGTTCTTGACGGCGGCCGGCACGGCCCATGGCTTGCCTTGCGGCGTGACGACCTGCTTGGGCGTCAACGTGGCGTTAACATCAAAAGCGACGGCGAACGCCGCCGTGGCGAACACCAGTCCCGACAGCACCGCCGCTGCGGCACCCAGGTGCATGGCTGATCTGCGCTGGATCTTCATGTCACGTCCTCCTTGACGCCGGACTTCGGCCGGCCCCGTGTCCCTGTCTCGCGGCTGATCGTAGCGCCAGCGGCTAACGCCGGCGCACGATCTTCATCTTCGGATAGGAGCGGACGTAGGCGCGCGGCCGATTCAGCCTGATGACGAACGTCACCCGGCGGTTGGAGCTCTTGCGGCGCAGCTTGCGGCGGGTCTTCGGCCCGACGCGGATCGTGTAGCTGCTCGCCCTGCCCGCGCGAAGGGAGATGTTGCGCTTGCCGAACGCCTTGCGCCGGCCGTTCCAGCGAACCTCGAGACGGCCGCGGCAGCGCGGCGTGGAGGCCTTCGCGCAGCGCACCGGTCCGGCGACGACGCCACGGCGGGTGACGCGCAGCGTGCGCGTCAGCAGCTGGATCGGCGCCCGCGGCGCCGCCACGGGGGCCGAGGCGACCCCGGGCAGCAGCCTCGCGAACCGCGACGCGACGATGTCCCACGACGGGCGCTTGGATCCGTCGCGGCGCAACAGGCCGGTGTCGAAGAAGTCGTCGGCGGGGCTGCGCGGCTGCAGCGCGTAGTAGTACAGGCGCGTCACGCGGTCGAGGTGGCGGTCGACGTAGTCGAACATGAAGCGCGTCGCGTCGGCGGCGCGCTGCTCGTCGTAGGGGAACGTCACCCGGCCGCTGCCGTCCTGGTAGCGCACGAGGCCGGCGGCCTCGGTGAGCCAGATCTCGCCGGTCGTCTCGCGCAGCAGCGCGTCGGTGCCGGACGTGCGCAGGTGGTTGACGTCCTCGTAGTTGTGGACGCCCCAGGCGACGGGCGCGCCCGAGAGGAACGGCCGCATCGCGCGGACGTAGGACGGGGCATCGGTGCTGTCGAGCAGCTCGGCGCCGAGCACGGTGCAACTCGGGCAGGCCGCGACCATCGCGTTGTAGAACTCGGCGGCGCGCTGCGGATTGCGCGCCGGCGGCTGGCTGAGGACGTTGGCCTCGTTCCAGGGACCGAACTCCGTGACGGTCGGCCAGCGCCGGCGGAAGGCGTTGAAGGCCTCGGTGAACTGCGCGACGCTCGGCAGGACGCACGGGGCGCTCGGGCAGCGGGTACCGGGAACGCGGTTGAAGACGACGAGCGGCCGCATGTTCGCGGCGCGCGCGGCCGCCAGCCAGGCGTCGACCGGCGCGGGATCGGCGAGCGCGGCGTCCCAGCGCACGACGAGGCGCGCGGCGGTCATCGAGAGCTCCGGGCGCAGGCGCGGGTCGCGGAGCGAGGGCGGGATTCTGGTCGCTGAGCCCGCCGATCTGGAAGGCGGCCGGCGCCGGGGCGGCCACCGCGAGCGCCAGCAGGAGCGCGAGACCCAGCAGCGCGCGGGTCATCCGGGCGCGAGCAGCGACGTGCGCGTCGTTCACGCGCGGACCCTATCCGGCGCCGGCGATCGCCGGCGCCGCCGGGCTACGTCCGTAGCCCGGCACGGACGACTGCGTCAGGCGTCGCTGTTGCTCGTGTCCGCCGAAGCGGCGGAGTTCGAGGTCGAGCTGCTTGCTCCCGGAGCGGACACCGGCGTGGCCGGCGACACGGGGGTCGGAGCGACGTCGAAGGCCTTCTTGTTCTTGCGCTTGCGATGGCGGCGGCCATGGCGTTTGGACATGGTGATCCCTTTCGGCTCGTACCTGATGGGCTGCGAGGCAACCTAGACACGCCCGTCACACAGTTTTCACAACAGCCGGCAAAGATTCGGCAAAGGCCCGTGGGCGCTGGCCGGACGGACTACCCTCGTCCCGTGCGCGCCCTCCGAGAACGCTTCCGGGCGCTGTTGGCGACCGCCGAGAGCGGCGACGGGCTCGTGGCCGCCGCGCCGCCGGTTCCGATCCGCGAGATCTTCCGGCGCTTCTGGCCGTACGCGCGGCCGTATCGCAAGTGGCTGGCGGTGTCGCTCGTCTTCATCATCCTCGGGCCGGCGATCGACACGGCGATGATCTGGATGTTCAAGATCGTCGTCGACGAGGTCCTCGTCCCGCGCGACTTCGACCCGTTCTGGTGGATCGCGGCCGCCTACGTCGGTCTGACGGTCCTGGCGGGAATCGTCGGCTTCCTCGACGAGTATCTCTCGACCTGGGTCGGCCAGCGCTTCCTGCTGGACCTGCGCACGCGGCTGTTCGCCCACCTGCAGTCGCTGCCGCTGGGCTTCTTCGAGCGCCGCCGGCAGGGCGACCTGCTCGCCCGCCTCACCGGCGACATCGGCGCGATCGAGAGCCTCGTCCTCTCCGGGGTCGCCGATTTTCTCTCATATGTCTTCAACGTCATCTTCTTCACGGCGGCGCTGTTCTACCTGCAATGGGATCTCGCGCTCATCTCGCTCATCGTCGCGCCGATGTTCTGGATCACGGCCAAGCGCTTCTCGCGGCTCATCCGCACCGCCTCGCGCGAGAAACGCCGGCGCAGCGGCTCGCTGACGGCGGTCGCCGAGGAGTCGCTGGGCAACGTCCAGGTCGTCCAGGCGTACAACCGCCAGGACTTCGAGGTCGCCCGCTACGAGCGCGAGGCGGTCGGCTCCTACCGCGCGACGATGGCGTCGATGCGGCTGCGGGCGATCTTCACCCCGGTCGTCTCGATCATCGAGCTGCTCGGAGCGCTGCTCGTCATCGGCCTCGGGACGTACAAGCTCTCGAAGGCCCAGCTGACGCTCGGCGAGCTGCTGGCCTTCATGACGTACCTCACGCGGCTCTACGACCCGATCCGCGCGCTGACGAAGCTCACGACGACGATCTACTCGGCCTCGGCGGGCGCCGAGCGCGTCATCGAGCTGCTCGACGAGCACCCGGCGGTCACCGACCGCCCCGACGCCCGCGATCTCGGCCGCGCGGTCGGCGTCGTGTCGGTCGACGCGGTCTCCTACCGCTACCCCGACACCGAGCGCGACGCCGTCGCCGGCGTCTCGTTCACCGTCGGCCCGGGCGAGACGCTCGCGCTCGTCGGCGGCAGCGGCGCGGGCAAGTCGACGCTCGCCAAGCTCCTGCTGCGCTTCCACGAGCCGTCGGCGGGCACGATCTCGGTCGACGGCAGCGACGTCCGCGAGCTCACGCTGCACTCGCTGCGGGAGAACGTCGCGGTGCTGCTGCAGGAGACGCTCGTCTTCGAGGGCACCGTGCGCGAGAACATCGCCTACGGCCGCGCCGACGCGAGCGACGAGGAGATCGAGCGCGCGGCCCGCGCGGCCGACGCCCACGATTTCATCGCGGCGCTGCCCGACGGCTACGACACGCCGATCGGCGAGCGCGGGCGGCGGCTGTCGGGCGGGCAGCGCCAGCGCGTGGCGATCGCCCGCGCGATGGTGCGCGACGCGCCGATCCTCATCCTCGACGAGCCCACGACCGGCCTGGACAACGAGTCGACGCAGCGGGTCATGGCGCCGATGCACCGGCTCATGGAGGGGCGCACGACGATCGTCATCTCCCACAACCTCATGACCGTGCGAAGCGCGACGGAGATCGTCGTTCTCGAGCACGGTCGCATCGTCGAGCGCGGCACCCACAGCGAGCTGCTGGCCGGCGACGGGGCGTACGCGCAGATGTGGCGGTCCCACGACGACGAGTCCGAGCCCGCCGGGGCGCCGGCGGAGCCGTAGGCCGATGACCGGCGACGTCGCGCCCCCGCTCGACGAGGGCGAGGAGCTGGCCCCGGGCTACGAGGTGCGCTTTCACGTCGCGCGCAGCCGCGTCCTCGACGTCTACGACGTCTGGAGCCACGAGCGCGACACGCACTGCGTCGCGAAGGCCCTGCGGCCCGACCGCGTCGACCACGTCAAGGCGCGCCGGCGCCTGTACCGCGAGGGGCGCGTCCTGCTCGGCATGGCGCACCCGCACATCGTCCGCGCCTACGAGATGATCGCCGGACCGCGCCCGGTGCTCATCCTCGAGCCGCTGACGGGCGGCTCGCTGGACCGCGCGCTGCGGTCGAGCGGGCCGCTGGAGCCGGCGATCGTCGCCGAGCTCGGCGTCCAGCTCTGCTCGGCGATGCACTACGTCCACGGCCGCGGGCTCGTGCACTCCGACCTCAAGCCGGGCAACGTCATGGGCGACCGCGGCTTCGCGAAGGTCCTGGACTTCAGCCTCGCCCGGGCGCCGGGCCGCGGCCACGCCGGCCGCGGGACCGCGACCTACCTCGCGCCCGAGCAGGCCGTCGGCGGGCTCGTCGACGGGGCGACCGACGTCTGGGGCATCGGGTCGGTGCTGTGGTCGGCGCTCGTCGGCCACGCCCCCTTCCCGGTCGTCGAGGACGCGCCGCGCTACCCGCAGCTCACCCGCCGCGCCGAGCGCGTCGCGGCGCTGCGGTCGCTCCCGCCGCGGTTCGCCGAGCTCGACGCGCTCGTCGCGGCGTGCCTGGAGCCGGAGCGGCGCGACCGGCCCTCGGTGGACGAGCTCGCCGACGGGCTCGACGAGCTCGTGGAGTACGAGGAGGAGTGACTCGGGCGCCCGGTCGCGCTACCCCAGCGCCACGGTCCGCCCGTCGATGAAGTCGTCCGACGACCCGATGATCTCGTCGATGAGGTCCTGCGGCACCCGGGCGTCGGTCGTGAGGATCATCACGGCGATCTTGTCGTCGCCGTTCGTCGGCGAGTGGCCGACCGCCGCCGAGCCGATGTTCACGCCGTGGGCGCCGAAGATCGTGCCGACGCGGCCGATGATCCCGGGCACGTCGTGGTAGCGAAACAGCGAGAGGCAGGGCTCGAGCTGGAGGTTGAAGCGCTGGCCCCAGGCCTGGAGGAGGTGCGGCCGGTTGCGGTTGCCGATCGTCGTGCCCGCGACGGTCGTCTCGTTCTCGCCGCAGACGACCGTGATCCGCACGAGGTCGGTGAAGTCGCGCGCCGTCGTGCTCGACGTCTCGACGACCTCGATCCCGCGCTCCTCGGCGATCGAGTGGGCGTTGACCTCGTTGATCGGCTCCTCCGTGCGACCCTGCAGCGCGCCGAGCAGCACGGCGATCCCCAGCGGCCGGGTGTCGCGCTCGGCGATCCGCCCGTTGCACTCGATGTTGATGCGATCGACCGAGCCGCAGAGCGCGAGCGACGTCGCGAGGCGTCCGAGCTGGCTGCACAGCGGCTGGAACGGGCCGAGGACCTCCATGTCCTCGGGCGCGATCGCCGGGACGTTGACGGCGGTCGTGACGCTGCCGCCCTGGAGCGCGGCGACGACCTGCTCGGCGGCCTGGTAGCCCGCGCGGTCGGTCGCCTCGGCGGTCGAGGCGCCGAGGTGCGGCGTGACGACGACGCTGGGATAGCCGAACAGCGGGTGGTCGGTGATCGGCTCGGCGCGGAAGACGTCGAGCGCCGCGCCGGCGACCTTGCCGCTGTCGAGCGCCGCCTGGAGGTCGGCGTCGACGATGAGCGACCCGCGCGCGACGTTGAGGATCCGCACGCCGTCGCGCATCTTCGAGAACGCCTCGGCGTCCAGCCAGCCCTCGGTCTCCGGCGTGTTGGGCAGGTGGATCGTGATGAAGTCGGCCTGCGAGTAGAGGACGTCGGTCGTGTCGCACTTCTCGACGCCGCTGTTGGAGTAGCGCTCCGCCGCGACGTACGGGTCGTACGCCACGACGCGCATGCCGAACGCCCGCGCCCGCTGGGCGACGAGCTGGCCGATGCGCCCGAAGCCGAGGATCCCGAGCGTCTTGTCCATGAGCTCGGTGCCGGAGTAGATCTTGCGATCCCAGCGGCCGGCGGTCAGCGAGCCGTGGGCCTGCGGGATGTTGCGCGCGAGCGCGAGCAGCAGCGCCATCGTGTGCTCGGCCGCGGTGACGATGTTCGAGCGCGGCGCGTTGGCGACGACGATGCCCGCCTTCGTCGCGGCGCTGACGTCGATGTTGTCGACGCCGACGCCGGCGCGCGCGATGACGCGCAGCCTGGTGGCGCGCGCGATGAGCGGCGCGTCGAGCTGCGTCGCCGAGCGGATGAGGACGCCCTCGTACTCGCCGATGCGCTCCTCGAGCTCCTCGCGCGACCAGCCGCTGCCGAGGTCGACGTCGAAGCCGGCGACGTTCAGGAGCTCGATGCCGGACTCGCCGATCGCCTCCGCCACGAGGACGCGCGTCGCCACGCCGTCCACCCGCTCGACGACCCAGTCGACGCAGGCCGTCAGCGCCTCGACGTCGGCGGGCTCGATCGCCGGGAACATCGCGACCCGCAGCTGGTTGCGCCCGAGCTTGCGGTAGGGCTCGACGTCGACGACCCCGTTGGCGCGCAGCGTCGCCGCGACGCGCGCGCCGTCGACCGCGTCGTCGAGGTCGATCGTGCCGACGACGAGCGAGCGCTTCGCCGGGTCGGCGACGAACGGCGTCGCGTAGGACGAGCGCTCCGCCCAGCCGTAGAGGATGTCCGAAGAGGCGGTCGTGCGCCCGACGCACCAGTCCAGGCCGCCGTGCTCGAGCATCCAGTCCAGCTGGTCGGCGAGCATGACGAGCGTCGCGATCGCCGGCGTGTTGAGCGTCTGGTTGACGCGCGAGTTCGTCAGCGCCGTCTGGAGGCTCAGGAACTCGGGGATCCAGCGGCCGCTCGCCGCGATCTGCTCGATGCGCTCGATCGCCGCCGGGCTCAGCAGCGCGAGCCACAGCCCGCCGTCGGAGCCGAAGCTCTTCTGCGGCGCGAAGTAGTAGACGTCGGACTGGGCGGCGTCCAGCGGCAGGCCGCCGGCGCCGGAGGTCGCGTCGACGAGCACGAGCGCGTCGCCGGCGTCCGCGGGGCGCGCCACCGGCACCATGACCCCGGTCGACGTCTCGTTGTGGGCCCAGCCGATGACGTCGGCGGACGGATCGCCGGCCGGCTGCGGGGCGTCGCCGGGCTCGGCCTCGAAGACCACCGGGTCGCCGAGGAACGGCGCCTTGCGGGTGACGTCGGCGAACTTGCGGCTGAACTCGCCGTAGACGAGATGCGCGCCGCGCTCGCGGACGAGCGAGAACGCGGCGGCGTCCCAGAACGCCGTCGTGCCGCCGTTGCCGAGCGCGATCTCATAGCCCTCGGGCGCGGCGAACAGGTCGCTCAAGCCGGCGCGGACGCGCCCGACGAGCTCCTTGACGGGCTTCTGGCGGTGCGAGGTGCCCATGATCGCGGCGGCGTCGCCGGCGAGCAGGCGCAGCTGGGCGTCGCGGACCTTCGACGGCCCGCAGCCGAAGCGGCCGTCGGAGGGCAAAAGGGCTTGTGGGATCTCGAGCTCGGTGCTCGTGGTCATGGCATGGGTCCTCGGGATGGGGTGCAACGGGGCACGGCGTGAGTTGCCGGGCGCGACTACTCGTGGAAGTCGGTGTCGATCCAGTCCATCATCGCGCGCAGCTCCTTGCCGGTCGTCTCGACCTGCGTCGCGGCCTGCTCGGCGCGCATGCGCTTGAAGTTCTCCTGGCCGGCGCGGTTCTCGGCGATCCACTCGCGGGCGAAGTCGCCGGACTGGATCTCGGAGAGGATCGTCTTCATGCTCGCCCGCGTGTCGTCGGTGATGACGCGCTTGCCGCGGGAGTAGTCGCCGTACTCGGCCGTGTTGGAGATCGAGTAGCGCATCCCCGCCAGGCCCTTCTCGTACATGAGGTCGACGATGAGCTTGAGCTCGTGGAGACACTCGAAATAGGCCATCTGCGGGTCGTAGCCCGCTTCGACGAGCGTGTCGAAGCCGGCCTGGACGAGCTCGGAGGCCCCGCCGCAGAGGACGGCCTGCTCGCCGAAGAGGTCGGTCTCGGTCTCCTCGCGGAACGTCGTCTCGAAGACGCCGCCGCGGGTGCAGCCGATGCCGCGGGCGTACGCGAGCGCGAGCTGCTGGGCGTCGCCGTGCGGGTCCTGCTCGATCGCGATGAGCCCGGGCACGCCCGAGCCCTCCTTGTACTGGCGGCGGACGAGGTGGCCCGGGCCCTTCGGGGCGATGAGCGCGACGCCCACGCCCGGGGGCGGCTGCACCTCGCCGTAGAGGATCGAGAAGCCGTGGCCGAAGAGCAGGAGGTTGCCGTCGGCGAGGCCGTCCTTGACGGCGCCCTCGTAGACGTCGCGGTGCAGCTCGTCGGGGACGAGCATCATGACGAGGTCGCCGCGGCTGGCGGCGTCGGCGACCGGCAGCACCTCGAGGCCGTGCTCCGCGGCCTTCGCGGCCGAGCTCGATTCCTCGCGCAGCCCGACGACGACGTCGACGCCCGAATCCTTGAGGTTCAGCGCGTGGGCGTGGCCCTGGGAGCCGTAGCCGATGATGGCGACGGTCTTGCCGTCGAGGAGCGAGAGGTCTGCGTCGTCGTCGTAGTACATGGCGCGCATCCTACGATCTCCTCGATCGGCACAGGGCGGCCGATGAAGTAGCCCTGCGCGAAGTCGACGCCGTACTCGCGCAGGAGCCGGCGCGTCTCCTCGTCGCCGACGTACTCGGCGATCGTCTTCTTGCCGAGGCCCCGCGCGATCGAGACGACGCGCCTGCACGACGAGCTGGTTCGTCACGCTGTCGGTGAGGCTCTCGACGAACTCGCCGTCGATCTTCAGGTAGTCGAACGGCAGGTGCTTGAGGTAGTAGAAGGAGGCGAAGCCGGCGCCGAAGTCGTCGAGGGCGAAGCCGCAGCCGAGCTCGCCGAGGCGGCGCGCGAACTGCTTGGCGCGGTCGACGTTGACGATCGCCGCCGTCTCGGTGACCTCGAAGACGAGGCGCCGCGGATCGACGCCGGACGCGCCGAGGCTGGCGGGCGATGAACGTCGGCAGGTCGGTCTGCGCGAGCGACTTCGCCGAGAGGTTGATCTCGAAGATGACGTCCGGGGCCAGGCGCCGGCGACTCGGCGATGATGCTCGATCGCGCGGCTGACGACCCAGCGGTCGATCTCCTGGATGAGGTCGAAGCGCTCGGCGATCGGCAGGAAGGCGCTCGGCGGGATGATGTCGCCGTCGCGGCCGACCATCCGCACGAGCAGCTCGTAGCGCGGGGACTCGCCGCCGTTGAGCCCGACGATCGGCTGCGCGTGGAGCGTGAAGCGATCCTCGGCGAGCGCGTCGCGGATCTGCTCGCCCCAGGTCATGCGCGCCTCCAGCGACTGCCGGCGGCTGGATGCGGCGTCGTAGGCGCAGGCCTGGTCGCGGCCGGCCTCCTTGGCGTCGTACATCGCGATGTCGGCCTCGATGAGCAGCTCCTCGCCGCTGAGCTCGTGGTCGCTGCGGGAACGGCGCGATGCCGATGCTCGCGGTCGCGCGCCGCGAGCCCTTCGCGGTCGTCACGACGGCGTCGCTGCGGATCGCGACGAGCAGCTCGTCGGCGATCCGGGCGCGCCTGGCGCTCGTCGACGTGCGGCAGGATGATCGCGAACTCGTCGCCGCCGAGGCGCGCGACGGTGTCGGTGCGCCGCAGACGGCCGCGGAGGATGTCGGCGACGGTCGCGATGAGCTCGTCGCCGGCGCTGTGGCCGAGCGTGTCGTTGACGTACTTGAAGTTGTCGAGGTCGAGCGCGAGCACCGCGCCGCCGGTGCCGTAGCGCTTCGCCGCGGCGAGCTCGCGGGCGAGCTCCTCCTCGAGGCGGCGGCGGTTGAAGAGCGCGGTGATCGGGTCGTGGTCGGCGAGGTGCTGGAGCTGGCCCTCGAAGCGCTTGCGCTCGGTGATGTCCTGCATCTGGGCGATGCGGTACAGCGGGCTGGCCGTCGCCGTCGCGGATGACCGACGTGCTGAACGCCGTCCAGACGACGCCGCCCTCGGCATCGAGCAGGCGCACCTCGCCCTGGAGGGAGGCGATCTCGCCGTCGGTGAGCCGGCGCACGAGCTCGAGCGTCTCGGCGGCGTCCTCGGGATGGGTCATCGAGCCGATCTTCATGCTCAAGAGGTCGCTGCGGCTGTAGCGGGTGCTCGCGCAGAGCGCGTCGTTGACCTCGAGGAAGCGGCCCTCGAGCTCGCCGCCGACGCCGATGAGCGCCATCCCGGTGCCGGCGTCCTCGAAGGCGCGATGGAAGCGCTCCTCGGCCTCGCGCAGGTGCTCCTCGGCGTCGGTGCGCTCGACGTACTGGGCGACGCGCTCGCCGAGGCGGGCCATCATCTTCGCCGATCTCGTCGCCGAGCTGGCCGCCGTCGGTGGCGTAGAACTCGATGACCGCCACGACCTCGCCGTGGCTCAGCAGCGGCATCGCGATCGCGGCCGTCAGCCCGGCCTCGCCGGCGCCGTCGCGGCGGGGGAAGTTGCCGTCCTCGGCGAGCGGCGTGATGACGTGCGACACGCCGCTCTCCCAGACTCGCCCCGGCAGGCCCTGTCCGCGCTCGAGACGCGCGGCTCCCGGGTCGCCTGCTCGAAGCCGCCGGCGGCGTCGATCGCGCCGTCGCTCCAGAACTCCGCGCAGCGCAGCGTCGTCGGCGCTCGCGATCGACCGTCCACCAGCCGCCGGCGGCCCACCCGAGCCCGGTGCCGACCGCCCGCAGGACGGCGGGCCGCGCCTCGCCGGGCGTCCGCGACTCCAGCAGCACGCGGCTGACCTCGTGCTCCGTCGCGAGGTAGCGCTCGCGGCGGCGGCGGGCGGTGATGTCGTGCATGAAGATGTTGATCGTGTGGCCGGTCTCGGTGAGCACCGGCGAGATCGTGAGCTCGACGAGGAACTCGTGGCCGCTCGCGGTGGACGACGTCGCGCTCGAGGCGCTGATCGGCCCACGGCGAGTCGGCGGTGGCGACGTACTGCTCGAGGTGCCCGCGGTGGCGCGGATGGTTGCGCGCGGGGATGAGCAGCGTGGCCATGCTCGCGGCCGATCGCCTCGTCGCGGGTCCAGCCGAAGAGCGCCTCGGCCTGCGGGTTCCACTCCGTGATGACGTCCGTCGGCGTCCGTCGCGATGAAGGCGTCGCTCGCGGCCTCGATGATCCGCCGGGCGCGCTCCTCGCTCTCGCGCAGCGCGCGCTCGGAGCGGCGCGCCTCGGTGACGTCCTGGCAGATGCCGACCATCCGGGCCGGCTGCCCGTCGGCGCCGGTGAAGACCTGGCCGCGGCTGGCGAGCGTCCGGATCGCACCGTCGGGACGGACGATCCGCTCGTCGAACTGGAAGGCGCGGGCCTCGCCGAGCGCCGCGCCGATCGTCGCCTGGACGCGCTCGCGGTCCTCCGGGTGCACGCGCTGGAGGTAGCCGCCGAACGTCGCCTCGTGCTCGTGGGGATCGACGCCGTAGATCCGGTAGAGCTCCGCCGACCAGGTGACCTTGTCGGCGGCGACGTCCCACTCCCAGCTTCCGATCTGGGCGAGCTGCTGGGCCTCCATGAGCCCGGCCTGGATGCTGGCGAGGGCCGCGGTGCGGTCGCGGACCTGCGCCTCGAGGTCGTCGCGCGCGCCGACGAGCTCCTGGCGCGCGGCGGCCCGCTCGGTCGTGACGGCGGCGAGGACGAGCCCGATGACCGCGCCGATGCCGATGAACGTCTGCGACAGCAGCAGGCTCGCGTCCGGTGAGTCGCGCACGAACGGCCCCAGGCCGCTGGCCGTGAAGGTCGCCGCGACGGTGGCGATCGCGAGGCTCGTGAACACCGCTCCGACCTGGCGGAAGCGCAGCGCGCCCCAGATGACGATCGGCAGGACGAGGTACTCCAGCGGCGCGGACTCCGAGAAGACGACGATCGAGACGAGGACTGCCGCTGCGGCGAGCGCCAGGGCCTCCGCGACGCGGCGGCGGTCGATGACGACGGGCGGCACGGCGCCGCGCAGGACGAGCAGCACGGGCGCGACGAGCAGCGCGCCGCCGAAGTCGCCGAGCCACCAGGTCCGCCACACCGAGCCGAGGTCGCCGCCGTCGAGGTAGCCGCCGAGCCGGAGGCTCAGGACGCCGATCGTCGCGCTGACGAGCGTGCAGAGCGCGCCGGCGAGGACGAGCACGAGGACGTCGCGCAGCCGCTCGAGCGCCGGCCGGAAGCGCAGGGCCCTGAGGAGGTAGGCGCCGGCGACGGCCTCGAGCGTGTTGCCGGTGGCGATCGCGAGGACGGTCGGAGCGGTGAGGCCCGTCCAGCTGTTGGCGAGCACGGCGCCGAGGGCGACGCCGGGCCACAGCCGCGGGCCCCCGAGCACGAGGACGGCGAGGGCGATGCCGGTGGGCGGCCAGACGGCGGTGACGCTCGAGTTCTCGTAGGCGAGCGCGAGCCCGCCCTTCGCGGCCGCGACGTACACCAGCGCGACGAGCAGGATGCTCGCCAGGCCCCTCGGGGACGCCCACGCTCTCACAGGGTGCTTATCGGACCGCGACCCGCGGTCCTTGACCGTGACGGTGAAGCGGTCGCTACGCGTCAGCCGACGCGACGTGCGTGCGACCCGGCAGCGCGACCGTCCCGTCGCCGGCCACGTACTGCGCGAGGCGCGCGTCGATCGCGTCGCGCAGGTCGTCGCGCTGCGCCGGGCGAGAGCCTGCGGACCTCGTCGGCGAGCGTCGTCGAGATGTCGAGCTGGACGTCCCACCAGGCGTCGAGGTCCTCGATAGCGGAAGAGGATGTCGACCTGCTCGACCGCGATGTCGGTGAAGCCCGTCTCCTCGAGCAGCCCGCGGATGCGCGCGGGGTCGCGGAAGGCGAACATGTTCGGGGCGTCGAGGTCGGGCGCCTCCATGAGCCCCATCGCCCGCAGCTCGCGCAGCGGGGCCGACGCCCACGGGTTGTCGGCCGGATCGGTCCAGGCGGCGAGCGCGACCCGGCCGCCGGGGCGCAGCACGCGGCGCGTCTCGCGCAGCGCCGCCTCCGGATCGGCGAGCAGCATGTAGCCCCAGCGGGCGATGACGCCGTCGAGGCTCGCGGTCGGCAGATCGATCCACTCGGCGTCGATCGTGCGGAACTCGACGTTGGAGATGCCGAGCTCTCGCGCGCGGGCGCGCGCGAGGTCGACCATCTCCTCGACGGCGTCGGAGCTGATGAGCTCGCCGCCGGGCTGGATGAGCTCGGCGACGAGGAAGCCGGTGTCGCCCGGGCCGGCGGCGAGCTCGAGGACGCGATGGCCGGGCTGCGGCTCGAGCGCGTCGACGAGCCAGCCCGAGACGGGCCGGGCGGCCGCCTGGACGACCCCGCGGTGGGTTCCCCAGCCGTGGGCCGCGCGCGACCAGCGCTCGAGGCTCGCGTTGCGGTAGGCCGCCGCGTCGTCGCCGGCCATCAGCCGGTCAGCGTGAACCTGACGACGCGGCTGCTCGCCGGCGCGCTGTTGCCGAACGCCCCCGCGCCGTCGGTTCCGTACGCGCTGACGCGATAGGTGCCGGCGCGGAACCTGACCCTGCTCGGGACGAGGTAGGCCCACTTGCCGTCCTTCGACGTCGCCTTGACGAGGATCGGCTTCTGGCAGTTGCGCGAGACGAAGCCCTTCTTCGGATCCAGCCAGATGCAGGGCGCCGCCGCCTTCGCGGCGCTCGCCCTGGAGGCCGTCCTCCGCGTCGTCTTGGCGACGGAGAGGCGCTGGAGCGTGAGGTAGACGGTCGTGACGCCGGACGGGTCCTTCGCCGTGCCGCCGAACCCGATGCGCGTGCGCTTCGTCGTCTTGATCTTGCGCTTCCTGCCGTCGCGCGTGACGGTCTTCGTCGTCGTCGTCGTGACCTTGACCTTCTGGTTGCGCTTCGGGCTCGTGATGACGACCGCGGGCGGCGTGCCGTCGGTGAGGCTGACGGGGACGACCGCGGGCGGGCTGACGGCGCCCTGGCGGTCGACGACGACGAGGGAGACGGCGACGTTGCCGACGGCGCCGTACGTGTGGCTCACGGTCGGCGTCGTCGTGCTCTCGGTCGTGCCGTCGCCGAAGTTCCACTGGTACTGGACGATGCCGCCGCCGATGGCGCCCTCGCGGTCGGTCGAGGCCGTGGCGTCGAACGTCACGGGCCGGCCGCTCTTCGGCGCGGGCGTCGTGACGGCGAAGCTCGCGATCGGCGTGCTGTTGTGGAACTCGTCGGCGCCGAGGTCGCTCGCGGCGCCGTTGACCCGCGGCTGGCCGTCGACGTCGGTGGCCGAGTCGGCGCCCGAGACCTGGCCCTTGTCGATCGCCGGAGAATCCGGGCGCAGGTGGAAGTTGCGCCTGCCGGCGTTGGCGAACAGCAGGTCGGGGGCCGTCGTCTGATCGGTCCGCGCGAACGAGAGCGAGGCCGTGTTCGGGGCGGCGACGAGGACGATGCCCGCGTTCGTCGAGCGGGGGTTGTTGCCGAGCACGATCGAGTCGGAGACGTTCGCGGTGATGTTGCCGGCCGGCGTGTTCAGCAGGCCGACGGCGGAGCTCGCGTCGAGGACGAACCCGTTCGCGGAGCCGGCGATCGTCACGTGGCGTGCCGTGATGCTCACCGATCCGGCGCTGCCCGGCACGAGCGTGCCGACGCCGGTCTTGACCGCGACCCCGGTGCCGCTGGCTCCGCCGCTGATGATGCTCGAGCTCAGCAGGAGGCTCGCGCCCGCGCCGCCGGTCTGGATCTCGACGGCCTTGCCGGCCGCGGCTCCGGTCACGACGGTGCTGCGGGTCAGCTCGTTGCCCGCGCCGCCGGCGATCGTCATGACCGAGCCCGCGGCGCTCAGGAGGAACGCGTCGCGGACCGCGACGCCGGCGCTGCCGCTGACGCCGACCGCCGGTGACGTCGTGGCGCTCGGGGCGACGATGAGCCGCTCGAGGACGCTCGGCGCCGAGCCGTTGCCGGTGAAGCTGATCGTGCCGGTGACGACGACTCCGGGCGCCGTCGTCGAGCCCGTGATCGTGACGCCGGGCACGGTGAACGTCGGCGCCTCGTCGTAGACGCCGGGCTCGACCTGCACCGTGTCGCCGCTGGCGACCGCGCCGGAGGCGGCGTTCAGCGACTCGCACGCGCGGTCCGAGCCGCCGCACGCGCCGCCGCCCTTGGCGACGGTGTACGTCGCCGCCTGCGCCGCGGCCGGGACCGCGAGCGCCGTGACCGCGAGCGCGGCGGCGAGCGCGACTCTCACTTCGCCAGCCGGAAGCGGATGACGCTGTCCTTCGCGGGTGCGGAGTTGCCGAAGGCGCCGGTCCCGTCGGCGCCGTAGACGCTCACGCGGTACAGCCCGGCGGACGGCCGCTTGACCTTCGACGACACGGTGTACGACCACGTGCCGTCGTTGAGGAGCTTGGCCACGATGAGCTTCGGCTTCACGCAGCTGACCCTCAGCAGGCCCTTCTTGGCGTCGAACCACGTGCACTGCGCCCGCGTCGACGTCGTCTGGCTCGCCCTGGCGCTCGTCGCCGTCGCGCTCGAGAGCTTCTCGATCGTCAGCAGGACGAACCCGACGCCGTTCTTGTCCTTCGCGGCGCCGGTGAAGTTCAGGCGCGTCTTCGACGTCGTCGTGACCTTCTTCGTCACGCCGTTGGTCGTGACGTTCCGCGTCCGCTTCGTCGTGAGCCTGATCCGCTGGTTGGCGAAGGGCTTCGTGATCGTGATCTCGGGCGGGGTGCCGTCGCCGACGTCGACGCGGGCGATCGCCGGCGTGCTGGCCAGGCCCTGCTTGTCGACGACGACGAGCTGCGCGGCAGCCGCGCCCTCGCCGCCGTAGGTGTGCAGGACGCTCGGCGTCGTCGTGTTCTCGGTCGTGCCGTCGCCGAAGTCCCAGCGGTACTGGACGATGCCGCCGCCGGCGAGCCCCTCGCGGTCGCTCGAGCCGGTGCCGTCGAGCAGGACCGGCTGGCCCGCGCGCGGCTTCGCCGTCTTCACGACGATGCTCGCGACCGGACGGGCGTTGACGAACTCGTCGGCGCCGAGGTCGGTCGTCGGGCCGGGGCGCGCGTCGCCGTCGATGTCGGTGGCCGACTCGCCGGTGGTGAAGCCGCCCTTGTCGATCGCCGGCGAGTCGGGCCGCAGGCGGAAGTTCTTGCGGCCGGGATCGGCGAAGAGCAGCGCCGGGTCACCCGTCTGCATCGAGCGCGAGTCGGCCGTGATCGAGGCCTCGTTGGCGCCGCCGATGAGCGCGAAGCGCTGGGTCTTGTTGTTCAGCGCGATGGAGTCCGAGAGCGTCGCGCGGATGTTGCCGACCGGCCCGGCGAGCAGCGACGCGGCGTTGCTCGCGTCGAGGTGGATGCCGAGCGTCGACCCGGCCGCCGTGAGGTGGCGGGCGATGATGTTGATGTCGCCGGCGCCCGCCTGGATCGCGGTGTTCGTCGTGACGGCCCGCAGGCCCGCGCCGCCGCCGGTCAGCAGCGAGGACTCCAGCAGCAGGCCCTTGGTCGGCGTGCCGGCGGCCGACTCGACGAGGACGGCGGCCGTCTCCTGGCCGGCGGTCACGACGAGCGTGCGGATGATCGCGTTGATCGCGCCGGCGGTCATGATGATCGCGTTGCCGTTGAGGCTCACGACCGCGGAATCGAAGATCTGCAGGCCCGAGGTGCCGTTGACGTTGATGGCGGGCGCGTTGCCGACGGGCTGGCTGATCGCGACCTTCGAGAGCTTCGTCGGGCCGCCGCCGTTGCCGCTGAAGGTCATCGTGCCGTTGATCGCGACGCCGGGCGCGCCGTTGATCGTCAGCGCGGAGTCGTCGAACTCGGCCGCGTCGTACGTGCCGGGGCTGATGTTGAACGTGTCACCGCCGACGGCCGCGATCGCGGCCTCGGCCAGCGAGCCGCAGGCGAGGTCGGCGGGCGCGCCGCAGGGCCCGTTGCCGGCATCGACCGTGTAGGTCGCCGCCTGCGCCGCTGCGGGCAGGGCGAATACCGCGACGATCGCAGCGGCGGTTGTCATCCAGTGACGGCGGCCCAGGCGTGACATTCATTCCTCCAAGGATCGGCGCAGCAGCTTCCCGGAGACCGTCTTCGGCAGCTCGGGGGCAAAGCGGATGACTCTGGGCACCTTGTACCCGGCGAGTCGGACACGACAATAACCCCGAAGATCGTCTTCCGTTGCGGTTCTTTCGGGCCGGAGGACGACTGTTGCGACGACGCGCTGGCCCCACTCGGGATCGGCGGCGCCGTGGACCCCCGCCTCGGCGACCGCCGGGTGCGTCTCCAGCACCGCCTCGACCTCGGCCGGCGCGACGTTCTCGCCCCCCGTGATGATCGTGTCGCCGACTCGCCCGGTGACGGTGAGGTTGCCCTCGTCGTCGAGCTCGCCCTCGTCGCCGGTGTGCAGCCAGCCGTCGCTCGGCGACGGAGGCCGGCGCGACGGTCGGCCCGGCGACGTGGATCTCGCGGCCGGGCCCGATCCGCACCCGCGTGCAGAACAGCGGCGGCCCGCCGGTCGTGACCTGCGAGCAGGCCTCGGTGAGGCCGTAGGTGCCGATCGTCGGCACGCCCGCGGCGGCGGCGCGCTCCAGGAGCGCGGGCGCGATCGGCGCACCGCCGACGAGCGCCGCCCGCAGCGCCGGAGGATGGCGCAGGCCGGCGTCCAGCAGCCGCGCGAGCGTCGTCGGGACGACCGAGACGAGCGTCGCGCGCGTGGCGACCTCGTCGGCGGCGGCCTCGGCGTCGAAGCGCTCGTGCAGGACGACGGTCGTCGCGTAGATCGCGCTGCGGACGAGGATCGACAGGCCCCCGACATGCGCGAGCGGCAGCGTGCAGAGCCACGTGTCGCCCGGGTCGGTGCCGAGCGCGACGGCCGAGCCGAGCGCGCTCCACAGCCAGTTGCCGTACGTCAGCTCGACGGCCCGGGCGCCGCTCGTCGTGCCCGAGGTGAAGACGACGATCGCCGTCGCGGCGAGGTCGTGGGTGAGCGTCAGGGGGGCGCCCTCGTCGGCGAGACCGTCCAGCGGCTCGGCGACGATCGCCGCGCAGCCGGCGGTGCGCTGCCGGCGCTCGGCGGCGCTGAGGCGCAGGTCGATCGGGACGGCGACCGCGCCGAGGCGCATGCAGCCGTGCAGCGTCTCGACGAACGCCCGCCGCGCCGGCAGCGCGATCGCGGCCCGATCACCGGGCCCGACGCCGAGCGCGCTGAGGCGCTTGGCGGCGAGCGTCGCGGCCTCGTCGAGCTCGGCGTACGTCAGCGCCCCGTCGTCGGCGCGCAGCGCGACGTGGCCGGGGCGCGCGGCGGCGGCGCGGCGAAGCCAGGATTCGACCTCCATGCTCGTGAAAGTAGCCTGCACGCCATGGAAGTCTCTTGGACGCCGGCCGCTGAGTACACGGACATCCGCTACGAGCTCAGCGGCGACGGCATCGCGAAGATCACGATCGACCGGCCCGAGGTGCGCAACGCCTTCCGCCCGCAGACGATCGTCGAGATCTCAGACGCGCTCACCCGCGCGCGCGAGGACACGTCCGTCGGCGTCGTCGTCCTGACCGGGGAGGGGCCGCTCGCGTTCTGCTCGGGGGGCGACCAGAACGTCCGCGGCGACACCGGCTATCTGACCGAGCCCGACGCACCCGACGCGGTCGGGCGCTTTCACGTCACCGACCTGCACATCCAGATCCGCCGGCTGCCCAAGCCGGTCGTCGCGATGGTCGCGGGCTACGCGATCGGCGGCGGGCACGTCCTGCATCTCGTCTGCGACCTGACGATCGCCGCCGACAACGCGCGCTTCGGGCAGGTCGGCCCGCGCGTCGGCTCGTTCGACGGCGGCTTCGGCGCCGGGCTGCTGGCGTCGCTCGTCGGCCCGAAGAAGGCGAAGGAGATGTGGTTTCTCTGCCGCCAGTACGACGCCGCGCAGGCGCTCGAGATGGGGCTCGTGAACACCGTCGTGCCGCTGGACTCGCTCGAGGAGGAGACCGTCGCCTGGTGTCGCGAGATGCTCGCGATGTCGCCGTTCGCGCTGCGGCTCGTGAAAGCGAGCTTCAACGCGGCGGAGGACGGCTTCAGCGGCATCCAGCAGCTCGCGCACGACGCGAACCTCCTGTTCTACGAGAACAGCGAGGCCCAGGAGGGCCGCGACGCCTACCGCGAGAAGCGCCGGCCGGACTTCTCGCGCTTCCCGAAGAGGCCGTAGGGCGTTCGTGGCGACCGCGGTTCGCAGCGACGCCCTGCGCATCTGGGTCATGGCCGCGCGCCTGCGGACGCTGCCGGCCGCCATCGCGCCGGTGCTCGTCGGCACCGCGGTCGCCGTCCAGCGCGGGATCTTCCGGCCGGGCCCGTTCGCCGCTGCCCTGCTCGGCGCGCTCTTCATCCAGATCGGGACGAACCTCGCCAACGACTACTCCGACGCCAAGCGCGGCGCGGACGCCGAGGACCGCGTCGGCCCGGTGCGCGTGACCGCGGGCGGGCTCGTCCCGCCGCGCCAGGTCCTCATGGCGACGTACGTGACGTTCGGCCTCGCGGTCGTCTGCGGCCTGTACCTCGTCTCCGCGGCGGGGGTCGAGCTGCTGTTCGTCGGCATCGCGTCGATCGCGGCCGGCGTCCTCTACACCGGCGGGCCGAAGCCCTACGGCTACGAGGGCCTCGGCGAGATCTTCGTGTTCGTCTTCTTCGGCATCGTCGCGGTGACGGGCTCGACGTTCGCGCAGCTCGAGGAATGGCCGTGGGAGTCGTTCGTGCTCGCCGTGCCGATCGGGCTGCTGGCATCCGCGATCCTCGTCGTCAACAACGTCCGCGACATCGACTCCGACCGGCGGGCCGGCAAGCGGACGCTCGCGGTGCGGCTGGGGCGCGAGCGCGGCCGGACGATCTACGCGCTCATGATCTACCTCGCCTACCTCGTCGCGCCGCTGCCGTGGCTGCTCGGCTCGCTGTCGCCGTGGCTGCTGCTGCCGTGGCTGACGCTGCCGCTCGCCGTGCAGCTCGTGCGGAAGGTCCGCCGGCACGCCGACGGGCCGACGCTCAACGACGCGCTCGCGAAGACGGGGATGCTGCAGCTCGCGTTCGGGCTGCTGCTGGCGGCGGGGGTCGTGGCGAGCTGAGCCGTCGTGTGGTGACTCGCGCGGCTCGCGCGGGTCGGTGCGCCTCCTGCGGCATTGAAGGAGTAGGTGAGCGGAGCGCCGGGGCGATCGGCTCGCGCGCAGGGGGGTCTGGCCTGAACGGGACCGTATGCGTCCGATCTGGACCAAACCCCCCGTACCGCACCCCCGCGGGAGCGCCACGGCAACCCGGCCCGTTCCTCATCGATGCAGTTCCGCCCGCGTCCGCACACCCGAGCGCCCGGGCGGAACACCAGCGCCCCCGCGCCAGCAAGCGCCCGCACGTACCATCAGCCACCGGATGCGCGTGACGATCGAGCAGCGCACGCTGCGCTTCGCCGCGCCGCTGCTGACCTCCTACGGCGCCGTCACCGAACGCGTGCTCTTCGAGCTGACGATCGAGGGCGACGACGGCGTCACCGGCCGCGGCGAGGCGGCGCCGCTCGAGGCCTACGACGGCGTCTCGCCCGAGCGGGCGCTGCGGGCGCTCGAGGCCTACAAGGCGGTCCTCGAGGGCGGCGACCGCGAGGGGGGCGAGCTGCTGGACGCCTGCCGCGAAGCCGACGACCTCCCCCAGGCGCTCGCCGCCGTCGACCTCGCGCTCTGGGATCGCGCCGGGCGCCGCGCCGGCCGGCCGGTCGCCGAGCTGCTCTCCGACGGCGCGCTCGCAGCCGTCGCGGTCAACGCGACGATCGGGGCCGAGGACCGCGGCGGCGCCGCGAACCAGGCGGCCGCCGCGCGCGCGGCCGGGTTTCGCTGCGTGAAGCTCAAGGTCGGCATCGGCGACGACGCCGGGCGCGTCGCCGCCGTCCGCGCGGCGCTCGGCCCCGACGCCGAGCTGCGCCTCGACGCCAACGGCGCCTGGACCCCGAGCGAGGCGGTGCACGCGATCGAGACGCTGACGGCCGCCGGCCTCGAGCTCGTCGAGGAGCCGGTCCACGGCCTGCCCGAGCTGCGCGAGGTCCGCGAGCGCGTCGCCGTCCGGATCGCGATGGACGAGACCGCCGCCGTCCCCGGGGCGCTCGCCTCCGGCGCGGCGGACGCCGTCTGCCTGAAGCTCGGCCGCTGCGGCGGGATCTCCGGCCTGCTCGCGTGCGCCTCGCTCGTGCGGGCCTCGGGCGCCGAGCCCTACGTCGCCTCGACGCTCGACGGCCCGCTCGGCATCGCGGCCGCGCTGCACGCCGCCGCGGCGCTGCGCGTCGGGCCCGCCTGCGGCCTCGCGACGCTCGCGCTCTTCGAGGACGCCGGGCACGAGCTGCTGCACGCGCGCGACGGCGCGATCGCGGTGCCGCGGGGCCCGGGGCTGCTGTGAACCTCGAGCTGCGGATCGCGATCGCCGCGCTGCGCCGCGGCGGCACGCACCACCGCTACGGCGACGACCCGCGCAACGTCGGCGACCTGCACCGGCCCGCCGGCCCGGGCCCGCATCCGGTCGTCGTCGTCCTGCACGGCGGCTACTGGCAGCCCCCGTGGACGAAGCTCATCATGCGCCCGCTCTGCCTCGACCTCGTGCGGCGCGGCTGGGCGGCGTGGAACGTCGAGTACCGGCGGCTGGGGCGCGACGGCGGCGGCTGGCCGCAGACCTTCGACGACGTCGCCCGCGCGATCGACCATCTCCGCGCGATCCGCGATCCGCGCCTGGATCTCGACGACGTCACGCTCGCCGGGCACTCCGCGGGCGGGCAGCTCGCGCTCTGGGCCGGCGGCCGCGAGGAGCTGCCGCCGGGCGCCCCGGGCGCGGGGCCGCAGGTGCACGCGCGGCGCGTGCTCGCGCTCGCCGCGGTCTGCGACCTCGTCAGCGCCGGCCGCCCGGCCCGGGAGCTGCTCGGCGGCGGGGTCGAGGACGTGCCCGAGCGCTACGCCCAGGCCGACCCGATGCAGCGCCTGCCGCTCGGCATCCCGGTCGGGCTCGTCCACGCCGCCGGCGACGAGACCGTCTCGGTCCAGCGCTCGCGCGACTATGCCGCCGCGGCGCTCGCGGCGGGTGCCGACGTCACGCTCGTCGAGCCGCGCGGCGGCCACCGCGACCCGATCGACCCGCACAGCGAGGCCTGGCGCGCCGCGGCGCGGTGGCTCGCGGACCTCAGTCGCTGAGCGTCGCGCGAAGCGCCAGCACGCGGGCCGCCCCGGCGCGCAGCGCCGCCGCGCCGAGCCGGCGGTTGCGCGCCGCGTCGAGCAAGCCCGCGGCGGCGTCCGTCCCGTTGCGATAGCTCTTGACGAAGAGCGGCATGTCGATCCCCGCGTCCACCGCGAGCACCGCCCGCCGGCCGATGCTGCCGTAACCCTCGACGGCGGGCGTCGAGAGGTCGTCGGCGATCGTCACGCCGCGGAAGCCGAGGCGCCCGCGCAGCCGGTCGATCCAGCGCCGCGACAGCGCGGCCGGTCGACCGGAGTCGACCGCGGGGTAGACGGCCGTCGACAGCATGACCGCGGGGACCCCGGCGGCGACGAGCCGCGAGAACGGCAGCTCGTCGACGTCCTGCAGCGTGCGCAGCGGCGCCGCGATCCGCGCGGGCGCGTCGTCGGTGTTGACCGTCGCCGCGCCGAAGCCGGGGTAGTGCTTCGCGGTCGCGAGCACGCCGCCCGCGCGCAGCCCGCCGGCGAACGCCTCGGCCAGCCGCGCGACGACGGCCGCCCGGCGGCCGTAGATCCGACCCTCGCGCTCGAGCGCCGAGCCCGGGCGGGCGACGTCGGCGACCGGCGCGAGGTCGAGGTTGACGCCCGCGCCGCGCAGCGCCCGCGCGGCCGCCGCGCCGTCCGCACGGGCCTCGGCGACCGTCGCGACGGCGCCGGCGCCGCGCTGCGGTCCGCCCGGGATCCGCCGCACCGGCCCGCCCTCCTGATCGGCCATGACGATGAGCGGATCGCGCAGGCCGGGCGGCCGGGCGATCGCCTGGAGGCGCCGCATCGCCGCGCCCACCTGCCCGGACGAGCGGACGTTGCGCGCGAAGAGGATGACCCCCGCCGCCTCGCCGCGGGCGATCCGGCGCCGGAGGTCGGCGGGCGGCTCGAGGCCGTCGTAGGCGAACACCATGTGCTGGCCGACGGCCTGGCGCAGCGTGAGCTCCGGCGCCTGCGCGGGACGCGCGCGATCGGGCTCGCCGGCGGGCCGGAGGGCGACCGCGAGGACCGCCGCGAACGCGGCCAGCAGGAGGACGGGCACGACGTAGGTGGTAGCGGACCTCATCGCCCCGTGCGTCGCGACCCGGCGCCCGCGATGGCCGCCGCGACCGCCGCGGGCGCCTCGAGCGCCAGCGCGTGGCCGGCCCCGGCGACGATCTCCAGCTCCGCCCGCGCCAGCGCGTCCGCGAGCCGGCGCCCGAGCGCGACGAACTTCTCGTCGCGCTCGCCGGCGAGGACCACGACCTCCATCTCGAGCTCTCCGAGCCGGTCCCAGAGCGGCCGCATGACACCCGTCCCGATGCCCCGCAGCGCGGCCGCGAGGTGCTCGGGCTCGTTGTTGAGCCGGTCGGCGCGCGCCGCCGCGGCGACCTCCGGCGCCTGCCCGGCGAACAGCGGCTGGGCGCCCCAGCGGTCGGCGACCTCGGACATGAAGCGGGGCTCCATCCACGCCGCCAGCGCCTCGTCGGACTCGCGCCGGCGGGCCCGCGCGACGGGATCCTCGATCCCGGCCGTCGCCGAGACGAGCACGAGGCGGCTCACGCGCTCGGGGTGGGCGAGCGCGACGTGCAGGGCCAGCCGCCCGCCCATCGAGTAGCCCGCGAGCGCGAAGCGGCCGGCGGCCAGCCGCGCGACATCGGCGACGCACGACTCGAAGTCGATCGGCCGGCGGCTGCCTGCCGCGCCGTGGCCACGGAGGTCGGGGGCCAGCGGGCGGTACCGTTCGCCCGCGAGGTGGCGCGCCACCTCGTCCCAGCCGCGCCCGGTCTGCGTGAAGCCGTGCAGCAGGAGGAGCGGCTCGGGCACGCCCTGCATGATGCCCGCCTCCGCCGATACCCATCTCCTGCTGCGCGCGTTCACCGACGAGCTCGTGCGCTGCGGCGTGCGCGAGGCCTGCACCTCCCCCGGCTCGCGGTCGTCGCCGATCGTGCTCGCGCTCGCCCGCGAGCCGCGCCTGCGCTGCTTCTCGCACATCGACGAGCGCTGCGCGGGCTTCTTCGCGGTCGGCGCCGCGAAGGCCGCCGGGCGCCCCGTCGCGATCACGTGCACGTCCGGCACGGCGGCGGCGAACCTCGCGCCCGCGGTCATCGAGGCCCACGAGGCGCGCGTGCCGCTCGTCGTCCTCACCGCCGATCGCCCGCCCGAGCTGCGCGAGGTCGGCGCCGGGCAGACGATCGACCAGCTCAAGCTCTACGGCACGGCGGCGAAGTGGTTCTTCGAGGTCGGCACGCACGAGGCGACGCCGGCGACGATGCGCTGGATGCGGATGCTCGCCTGCCGCGCGGTCTGGACCGCGCTGGAGGGCCGCGCCGGGCCGGTCCACCTGAACTTCGCGCTGCGCGAGCCGCTCATCGCGCCCGCCGAGCTCGGCGAGGACCCGCAGCCCGGCCGCGCGAACGGGCGCCCGTGGGTCCTGCGCAGCACGCCCGGCGAGGACGCCGCGGCCGCCGGGCGCGCGCTCGCGGTCATCGTCCGCGACGCCCATCGCCCGATCGTCGTCGCCGGCCGCGACGAGCCGGGCCTCGAGGCGATCGCGCCGG
Source organism: uncultured Actinomycetes bacterium (assembly GCA_963830085.1). Classification (GTDB taxonomy): domain Bacteria; phylum Actinomycetota; class Thermoleophilia; order Solirubrobacterales; family Solirubrobacteraceae; genus CADCVQ01. The sequence goes on from CAWHLF010000002.1 coordinate 139,345, forward strand.
CCTGCGAGCGGCTCGGCTGGCCGCTGTTCGCCGACCCGCTCAGCGGCGCCCGCCGCGGCGGCGCGGCCATCGCGCACTACGACGCGCTCCTGCGCGATCCCGAGCTGACCGCGGCACGCCGTCCGGACCTCGTCGTGCGCTGCGGCGACCTGCCGACCTCCAAGCCGCTGCGAGCCTGGCTGGACGCGCTCGGCGACGACGTGACGCAGCTCGGCTTCGATCCCCACTCCTCCTGGCAGGACCCGGGCGCGAGCCTGCACGTCGTGCTCGCCGCGTCCGCCGCGGCGACGCTCACCGCCACCGCCGAGCACGCGCCGCGAGCGGATCCGGCCTGGCTCGAGGGCTGGCGCCGCGCCGACGCCGCCGCGGCGGAGGCGATCGACGCGACCCTCGGCGAGGAGCTGTCGGAGCCGCTCGTCGCGCGCGAGCTCGGCGCCCTGCTGCCCGCCGACGCGACGCTCTTCGTCGCCTCGTCGATGCCCGTGCGCGACGTCGAGAGCTTCGTCGCCGTCCGCGAGGACGCGCCGCGGGTGCTCTGCAACCGCGGCGCCAACGGGATCGACGGCCTCGTCTCGAGCGCCTTCGGCGCGGCCGCGGTGTCGCCGGGACCGGTCGTGCTGCTCGTCGGCGACGTCGCGCTGGCCCACGACATCGGCGGGCTGCTGGCGGCGCGGCGCCTCGGGCTCGCGCTGACGATCGTGCTCCTGCACAACGACGGCGGCGGGATCTTCGAGTTCCTTCCGATCGCCGGCGAGCGCGACGTCTTCGAGGAGCACGTCGCGACGCCGCACGGCCTCGAGTTCGAGCATGCCGCCGCGCTCTACGGCTGCACGTGGGCGCGCGTCCACGACCGGCGCGCGCTGCGCGGCGAGCTGCGTGCCGCGCTCGGCTCGGATGCGACGTCGATCGTCGAGGTCCGCACCGACCGCGCCGCGAACCTCGCGCTGCACCGCGAGCTGTCGGCGGCGGTCGCGGAGCGCCTCGCCCGCGAGCGATGACCGCGCACGTTGTTCGACCGTCGCCGGCGTCGAGCCGGTGAGCCGGACCTCGCGATGACCGCGCGCCATCGCGTCGGGCTGCTCGACTGGCTCGCCTGCGCGGCGCGCGGCGCGCGGGAGCCCGCCGCGGTGGCGGCGCGCGGGGCCGGCGACGGCCTGCTCGAACGCGTCGCCGCGGCGGGCGCGGCCGGGCACGCGCTCGACTTCGACGACACGTACGGCCCGGGCCTCGCCCATCTCAGCGCTGCCACCGCGCCGGCGGCGGTCGTGCTCGGCGCCCACCTCGCGGCCGACACGGAGGCCGTGCTCGCGGCCTATGCCGCCGGCTTCGAGGCGATGGGGGCGCTGACGCGCGCATGCCACCCCGCGCTCTACGACGGCGGCTGGCACCCCACGGCGGTCTGCGGCGGCGCCGGCGCGGCGGTGGTCGCCGCGCGCCTGCTCGGCCTCGATCCCGAGCGCGAGCGCTGCGCGATCGCGCTGGCGCTCCTGCGCGCCGGCGGCCTGCGGGCGGCGTTCGGCTCCGACGGCAAGGCGTTGCAGGTCGGCGCGGCGGCCGCCGGCGGGGTCCACGCCGCCGCGCTGGCGGCGGCGGGCGCGCACGTCGACGCCGACGCGATCGCGGGCGCCGGCGCGGGCTTCGCCGAGGCCTACGGCGTCGACACGAGCGCCGCGACGCTCGACGCGATGGTCGCGGCCGCCGACGACGCCGCCGGCGATCGGCGCCGCGGCCGCCGAGAACTGGATCAAGGCCTATCCGTGCTGCCTGCAGACGCACGCGGCGATCGACGCCGGGCTCGCGCTCGGCGCGCCGCCGCCACAGGACGCCCGGATCGCGGTCGTCGTCCACCCCGTGTCACGGCAGGCAGCGGCGTTCGACGACGTGTCCGACGGCCTGCAGGCGAAGTTCTCGATCCCCTACGTCACGGCCTACGCGCTGGCGCACGGCGCGCCGCGCGTCGACTCGTTCGAGCGCCTCGACCCCGCGGTCGCGGCCTTGGCCCGGCGCATCGGCGTGCGGACCGACGCGGCGCTCGGCGCGTCCGAGGCGGTGCTCGAGGTCGACGGGCGCGCGGTGGCGCGCATCACGGCGCCGCGCGGCTCGCCGCAGAACCCGCTGGACGGCGAGGCGCTGGACGCGAAGGTCCGCTCGCTCGCCGGGAGCGCGCTCGACGGCGCGCTCGATGACCCGCGCCGTCCGGCGCAGGCGCTGGCCGGCGCGGCGGGCCTGTAGCCCGCGCGCGCCGGAAGAAGCGTCAGGCCAGACCCCTGCGCTTCATCTGGGTTTGCGTCTGGCTCGTCGAGAGGAGTCCGATCACGAGCACCAGCACGCCGGTGACGAGATGGAAGAAGTTCACGACCGAGGCCTCGCCGGTCAACCGAGAGAATCGTGAGGTTCTGGGACCCGACGACGCCGATGACGAACAGGACGACGAGGGTGAGACCGACGCCCATCATCGCGCCCTCTGCGACCGGCGCCGTGAAGAAGCTGGTCATGATGATCAGGAACGCGCCGGCGCCGATGTGCACGATGTTGTGGAACACGTTGAGCTCCAACCCGAGCAGCGCATCGCCGCCGTCCTGCGTGAAGCCGCTGAAGCCGGTCACAGCGAAGCCGACGACCCCCAACAGGACGTAGACCCCGCCGCAGCAGCGGCCCCAGCACCTGGGCCATGCTCTTGTTTCCTTGCATGTACTAGCCCCTCCCACTCGTGGCTTTGACCCAGGCGCGTCCATGACGCGACCCTCGCTCTCGCCGACATACCGATCTCCCCCGAGACCGATCCACTGGGCGTAAGCATAGGTGAGCGGGTGGCGGCACGCCAACCTGGGTTTTGCGGGCGACTCGGCGCGAGAACGCTCAGCCCGCGAGGACCGGCAGCAGCGCCCCGAGCTTCACATCGGTCTCGGCGAGCTCGGCCGCCGGATCGGAGTCGCGCACGACCCCGACGCCCGCATAACAGCGGGCAACCCGTCCGCTGAGCAGCGCGCAGCGCAGGGCGACGCAGAACTCGCCGTCCTCGTTGGTGTCCGTCCACCCGACCGGTCCCGCGTACCAGCCGCGGTCGAGGCCCTCGAGCGCCGGGATCAGCGGCTCGGCGACATGCGAACGGCTCGCCGCCGACGGCGGGCGTCGGGTGCAGCAGGCCGGCGAGCCGCACCGCGCCGAGCGGCTTTCGCAGCTGCGCGCGGATCGGGCTCGCGAGGTGCTGGATGTTCGCCATCTTCACGATCACCGGCTCCTGGGCGGCGGCGACCCAGACGCTGTGCGGCCGCAGCGCGCGCTCGATGCGGCGCGCGACGATCGCCTGCTCGGCGCGGTCCTTGTCGGAGCGCAGCAGCTGCTCGCCGAGGTGGTCGTCGACGGACGGGTCGGCGCTGCGGCGCGTCGAGCCCGCGAGCGCGAGCGTGCTCGCGCGCATCCCCTCGCGGCGGATGAGCAGCTCCGGGCTCGCGGCGACGAACGCGTCGTCGCCGCGCCCGGCGCAGAAGCAGAAGCAGGACGGGAACCCCTCGCGCAGCACGCCGAACACCGCGGCCGGGTCGTGCGCGACGGGCGCGTGGACCTGCACCTCGCGCGCGAGGACGATCTTCTCGAGCTCGCCGGCGCGGATGCGCTCGACGCGCCCGCGCGACCGCGGCTTCGTAGTGCTCGGGCGGCGTGCTCGCGGCGACCGTGTAGCGGCCGACCGGATCGGGGTCCAGCAGCGGCAGCGGCGCGCGGCGCAGCTCGCCGAGCCGGCGCTCGATGCGCTCGAGCAGCCCGTCGGCGGTGTCGTCGGGCTGGGCGAGCGCCGCGAGCGTCAGCGAGACCTCGTCGCCACGGCGCGCGAGCGCGGCCTCGGGCACGTGCAGCGAGGCGGCGGCGAATCCCGTCCAGTGCGGGCTCGCGCCGCCGTCGGGCGCGAAGGCGAACCCGCCGCAGGCGACGAGGCCGCCGCCGCGGCCGTCGGCGGCGTCGCAGACGGCCTCGGCCGCGAGCGCCCGCCAGCGCGCCGCGACGGCCTCGAAGCGATCCGGGCCGTGCTCCTCGAGCGCGGCCACCGCGCCGAGCGCCGCGACGGCGGCCCGCTCGCGGTCGGGCTGCTCGATGCAGAACCACGGCTCGCCCGGCCGGCGCGATGCGAACGCCACCGCCGCCGGATCGACGTCGCGGGCGACGGGCACCGTCAGCGCGGCGAGCACGCCGGTCCCGCCACGGCGGCGGGCGCGGCGCACCGCCTGCTCCAGCCGCTTGCGCAGCCGCCGGCGCTCGGCGCCGCTGAGGACATGGACGTCACCGGCGCCGCCCGGCGGGGCGGCACGCGGCGCCTCGACCTCCGGGCCCGGATCGCCGGGCGGCGGAGTCGGGGCGCCGCCTCCGATCACGTCTCGCCGCGGCCGCGACTGATGGCGATCTCGCCCGTGCGCATCATCTCGATGAGCCCGAAGGGCCGCACCATGCGCTCGAAGGCCTCGACCTTGTCGGTCGTCCCGGTCACCTCGATGATGACCGAGCGACGCGTGACGTCGACGACCTTGCCCCGGAAGATCTCCGAGATCTGCATGACCTCCGCGCGCTGCGGCCCCTCGACGGCGACCTTGAAGAGCGCGAGCTCGCGGGCGACGGTGTCGGCCGGATCGAGGTCGCGGATCTTCAGGACGTTGATGAGCTTGTGCAGCTGCTTGGTGACCTGGTCGACCGAGTGCATCGCGCCGTCGAACGTCAGCGTGACGCGTGAGTACTGCTCGTCCTCGGTCGGCCCGACCGTCAGCGTGTCGATGTTGAACCCGCGCCGCGCGAACAGCCCGGCGATCCTCGTCAGGACACCCGCCTTGTTCTCGACGAGGATCGAGAGGATGTGCTTGCGGCCGCTGTGGAGGTTGCCGGCGGCCTCGAGGTCGTCGAGGCTCAGCAGCTCCTTCGTCCCTGGCTCGCCCATGACAGCCACCTAACCCACCATCTCGCGCGCCGCCTGGCCGGGCGCGATCATCGGATACGTGTTCTCCTCGCGCGTGACGCGCACGTCGCAGACGACGGGACCGTCGATCGCGATCGCCGCCTTCATGTCGTCGACGAGCGTCGCCTTGTCGGTCAGCCGCATGCCGGTCGCCCCGTAGGCCTCCGCGAGCTTCACGAAGTCGGGGAACGAGCCCATGTCGACGTGCGAGTAGCGCTTGTCCCAGAAGAGCTCCTGCCACTGGCGGACCATGCCGAGGTAGCCGTTGTTCATGATGAAGACCTTCACCGGGATCTTGTCCTCGGCGCAGGTCGCGAGCTCCTGGATGTTCATCTGGATCGAGCCGTCGCCGGCGATGCAGACGACCGTCTGGTCCGGGCAGCCGACGGCCGCGCCGAGCGCCGCCGGGAGGCCGAAGCCCATCGTCCCGAGGCCGCCGGAGTTGATCCACCGGCGGGGCTTGGCGAAGTGGTAGTACTGCGCCGCCCACATCTGGTGCTGGCCGACGTCGGAGGTCACGATCGCGTCGCCGCCGGTGGCCTCGTAGAGCGCCTGCATCATGTACTGCGGCTTGATCTCGGCGTCCGTCGAGTCCTCGTAGCGCAGCGGGTGCTTCTCCTGCCAGCCGGCGATCTTCGCCCACCACTCGTCGGTGCGGCCGACGTCGACGCCCTCGAGCGCCCGGTACTCCTTGAGGAGCTTCTCCAGGACGTTGCGGCAGTCGCCGACGATCGGGATGTGCGCCGGGATGACCTTGGAGATCTCGGCCGGGTCGACGTCGATGTGGATGAACTTCGCGTGCGGCGCGAACTCCGACAGCTTGCCGGTGATGCGATCGTCGAAGCGCGCCCCGACGCAGCAGATGAGGTCCGCCTCGTCCATCGCGTAGTTCGCCGTCCGCGTCCCGTGCATCCCGAGCATGCCGAGCCACTGCGGGTGCGGGGCGGGGAAGCCGCCGAGCCCCATGAGCGTGCACGTGACCGGGAAGCGGTCGGCCGTCGCGAACTCGAACAGCTCGCGCGAGGCGTTGGCGTTGACGACGCCGCCGCCGGCGTAGATCACGGGCCGGCGCGCGGAGGCCATCGCCTTCGCCGCCTGGCGGATCTGCTTCGTGTTGCCGTCGGTCGTCGGCTGGTAGCCGGGCAGGTGCAGGTCGGTGACCGGCTCGTAGGCGATGTCGGCGCGGCTGAGGTCGACCGGGATGTCGACGACGACCGGCCCCGGGCGCCCGCTGCGCGCGATGTGGAAGGCCTCGTGGATCGCGCGCGGGATCTCCAGCGGCGAGCGGATCTGGAAGGAGTGCTTGACGACCGGCATCGTGATGCCGAGCGTGTCGGTCTCCTGGAAGCCGTCGGTGCCGATGAGGTCGGTGCGGACCTGGCCGGTGATGAACACCGTCGGGACCGAGTCCATCATCGCGTCGACGATCGGGGTCACGACGTTCGTCGCGCCCGGGCCGGAGGTCGCGAACGCGACGCCGACCTTGCCGGTCGCCTTCGCGTAGCCCTCGGCCGCATGGCCGCCGCCGGCTTCGTGGCGCACGAGGACGTGGCGGATGCCGCCGTCGACGAACGCGTCGTAGGTCGGGAGGTTGGCGCCGCCGGGGAGGCCGAATACGACCTCGACACCCTCCGCCTTCAGGCACTCCATGATGGCATCGACCGCACGCATGTCACGACCTCCTCTCCGCAGATATGAACGTGCCGGCCCCGATGGCCGGCCCGAACGAGCGATTCTAGCGGGCGCTTGAAGGCGCGGACTCGGGCGCAATCGCCGATTCAGGGAACTCCAGCTCCGCGCCGCAGCGCGTGCACAGCGCGTCGTAGAGCTTGCAGACGCGCCCGCAGTTCGGGCATGCGCGGCGCAGCTCGTCGCGCTCGGAGCGGTAGACGATCGCCGTGACGAGCCCGATGACCGGCACGACGCCCGAGATGAGAAACCAGATCCAGAACGAGCTGCCCTTGATCTTGCCGACGATCCCGCCGGCGAGGGCGAAGCTCAGTGCGATGGCGACGTAGGCGCCTCCCGCCATGCCGGCTCCCCGCGCGTCAGAGGACGCGGATCGCCCAGATCACGGCGACGATCGCGAGGACGACCACGATGACCGTTGCGACCGCCGTGACGAAGCCGATGACGACCTTGAAGATGATCCACGCCGCGACGAGCAGGACGAGGAAGGCGATGGCCCGCTTGCCGAGGGAGGAAGAGCGCGAGGGAGAGGAGGTGGACATCCCTGGAGCCTACTCCCCGGCAAGGGGGCGCGTCGCGGGTTCGAGAGAACGTCAGTCGTAGCTTCTGCGCAGGTGCGCGAAGCGGTCCAGCGTCGGGTCCGAGCGAAGCTCGGACGGCACCCGGGCCAGCCGGTAATGGCGGACCTTCGGTGCCCTCGCCGACGTGGATGGCGGTCCGGCGATTTGGATGAGCATGCGGCGGGTGAGATCGGGACTTGCAGGCATGCCATGCAGTCTGCGGACGCGACGTCGGTCCCGTCGTTGGCCCCCGGTCGCAGATTCAGCCGGGTGCGCTGGACCGCGTGTCCAGCGTCCTCTCCGCCGCCTCCAGCGCCGGGCGCATGCTCGCGCGCAGCCTGCGGCGCAGCCGCCAGCGCGCGCCGGAAAACGAGAGATTGGCGACCGTCGCGAAGCCCTGCTCGTCGGCGCGCAGCGCGAGCAGCAGGTGCGCGATGCGGTCCCCGGACGGCAGGTCGGCGCCGCCCGTCGCGTCGGCGACGGCGCGGCCGTCGACCTTCACGCAGTAGCAGTACGCCCTGCCGCGGCGGCCGTGCAGGAGGACCGCGCCGGCCTCGCCCACGAGCCACGTCCCGAGGCGGCCGCGCTCGAGCACGAGCCCGGTGCGGGCATGCAGCTCGCGCGCCTCGTGGCCGACGAGGTCGCCGAGCAGGCCGGCCGAGCGCCGCTCGGGCTCCGCCGCGCCGCGGCCGCGCGGGCGCATGACGTTCGCCCCGCGCTGGGCGTAGAGCTCGGGGATGACCCAGGCGTGCGCGAGGCACGCGAGCGCGACCGGCAGCGCGAGCGGGTTGAGCCACATGAGCAGCGCCGCCGCCCCGGCGAACGGGACGACATGCGCGACGGTCGTCAGCGTCCAGAGCGTGCCGAGGCGGCGCAGGCGCGCAGCGTCGACGCGCGGGCGCCAGTGGACCTTGGAGACCTCGGGAAGGACGTCGACGACCGCCATGCGGCCGGCCGGCAGCTCAGCCGCCGCTGATCGGCAGCCGCAGGATGACGAGCGGCGCGTCGACCGGCAGCTCGCGCACCTGCTCGGCGTGGCCGGGCCCGGTGCTGACCATCGCGAGGTAGCCGCGGTCGAGCTCGGCGCGGAACGCCGCGACGGCCGCCTCGACGGCCGCGGGATCGTCGGGCGTCCACTCGGCGAGCGTCGAGTGTCCGGTCTGGTCCATGCGGATGAGCTTGCACATCGACGGGCCTCCTTCGCGCGGTTCTCGCTGGATGGTACGCCCGGCTCAGCGGTTGCGGTACAGGCGCGTCGTCAGCGGCGCGAAGACCGAGCGTCAGCCCGACCGCGACGGCGAGCACGATCGCGACGTCGCCGCCGTCGGCGTTGCCCTCCATGAGCCCGCGCGAAGCGGTCGCCAGGATCGAGATCGGGTTGACGTCGACGAACGCCTCCAGGCCCTTCGGCAGCGTCGCGGGATCGACGAAGACGTTCGACAGGAACGTCAGCGGGAAGATCCCCATGAAGCCGGCGTTCATGACGGCGTTGGGCGAGCGCAGGAGCAGGCCGAGCGTCGTGAACACCCACGACAGGCCGAACGCGAACAGCACGACGAGCCCGAGCGCCGCGACGACGCCCGACGATGCCGGCGTCGGGGCGGTAGCCGAGGATGACGCCGAGCACGATGATCACCGTGCCGGCGATGAGGTAGCGCACGCTGTCGCCGAGCAGCGAGCCGACGAGCGGCGCCGGCCGCCAGATCGGCAGCGAGCGGAAGCGGTCGACGACGCCCTTGGTCAGGTCGGTGTTCAGCGCGACGCCGGAGTAGACGGTCGTGAACAGCACCGACATCACGAGGATCCCGGGCAGGATGTAGTCGAGGTACTCGCCCGTCGAGCCGGCGATCGCGCCGCCGAAGAGGTACGTGAACATCAGCGACGAACATCACCGGCGTGATCGTCACGTCGAGCAGCTGCTCGGGGACGTGCTTGACCTTGAGCATCCCGCGCCAGCCGAACGTCAGCGCGGCCGACATGGCGCTCGCCCGCGGCGGGCGCGCGGTCGACGAGATCGCCATGCCGGACCGCGGCCTCGTCGGCCTGGTGCCGAGGCGGGGGCTGCGTGGTCGGTGTCGATGCTCATGCCGGCTGCTCCTCCGTTCGCGGTCGGGCTGTCGCGTCGGCTCCTCGGCCGGGCGGCCGGTGAGCGCGAGGAAGACCTCGTCGAGGCTCGGCTGGCCGAGCGAGAAGCCGGCGATCCGCACGCCGGCGCGCGTGAGCTCGGCGACCGCCTCGGCGGCGCGGTCGGCGTCGGCGCACGCGGCCGACAGCGCGGCCGGGTCGGGCTCCAGGGCGACCGCGCCGAGCTCGCGCTCGAGCACGCGCTCGGCCTCGGCGCGCTGCTCGGGGTCGAGCAGGCGCACGTGCAGCGCGCCGGACCCGACCGACGCCTTGAGCTCGCGCGGGCGTGCCCTCGGCGATGACCCTGCCGTGGTCGATGACGGCGATCCGGTCGGCGAGCTGGTCGGCCTCCTCGAGGTACTGGGTGCACAGCAGGATCGTCGTGCCCTCCGCGACGAGCGCGCGGATGATGCCCCAGACCTGGTTGCGCGAGCGCGGGTCCAGCCCGGTGGTCGGCTCGTCGAGGAACATGAGCTCGCGGCGTCACGACGATGCTCGCGGCGATGTCGAGCCGGCGGCGCATGCCGCCCGAGAAGTTCTTGACGAGCCGCCCGGCGGCGTCGGAGAGGCCGAACGCGTCGAGCAGCTCGTCGGCGCGCGTCCTTCGCCGCCGGCGGCGCAGCCCGAGCAGCCGGCCGATGAGGATGAGGTTCTCGCGGCCGGTGAGGTCCTCGTCGACGGAGGCGAGCTGGCCGGTGAGGCTCACGAGCGCCGCGCACGGCGTCGGCCTCGCGCGACGATGTCGTGGCCGAGGACCCGCGCGCTGCCGGCGTCCGGGCGCAGCAGCGTCGCGAGCATGCGGATCGTCGTCGTCTTGCCGGCGCCGTTGGGACCGAGCACGCCGTAGACCGAGCCGCGGCGCACGGCGAGGTCGACGCCGTCGACGGCGCGCGTCTCGCCGAAGCGCTTGACGAGGCCCTCGGCCTCGATCGCGAACATGTGCGCTCTATACCCCGAGCTTCTCGCGCACGATCCGCGTGACCTCGGAGCCGTCGGCGCGGCCCTTGGTCTCGCGCATGACGTGGCCGATGATCGCGCCGATCGCCTTCATGTTGCCGGCGCGGATCTTCTCGGCGGCGTCGGCGTTGGCCTCCAGCGCGGCCTCGACGATCGGGTCCAGCGCGTCGTCGCCGCCGCCCATCGCCCCGAGCCCCTCGGCCTCGACGATCTGCGCCGGGTCGCCGCCGTCGGCGACGAGGCGGTCGAGGACGAGCTTGGCGTTGTTGACCGTGACCGACTTGTCGGAGACGAGCGCGACGAGCTTCGCGAGCGCCGCCGGGCTGACGTTCGACGCCGCCGGGTCCTCCTCGCCGACGCGCGCGACGAGCTCGTTGCAGACCCAGTTGGCGAGCGGCTGGACGAGGTCGCCGACCGGCGAGCCGCCGGCCTCCAGCGCAGCCTCGAAGTAGTCGCCGAGCTCGGTCCGCCAGGCGAGCTGTCGCGCGCTCGCGGCGCTGACGCCGAGCTCCTGCAGGCGCTCCTCGCGGGCGGCGGGCAGCTCGGGCATCGCGTCGCGCGCGGCCACGAGCATGGCCTCGGTGATCGCGACCGGCACGAGGTCGGGCTCGGGGAAGTAGCGGTAGTCGTGCGCCTCCTCCTTGGAGCGCAGCGACGTGATCCGCTCGGTGGCCGGGTCGAAGTGCAGCGTCTCCTGCACGACCGGCTCGCCCGCGCGCAGCAGCGCCTCCTGGCGGGCGATCTCGGCGTTGACGCCGCGCTCGAGGAAGCGGAAGGAGTTCATGTTCTTCAGCTCGGTCTTCGTGCCGAGCGTCGCCGTGCCGACCGGCCGGATCGAGATGTTCGCGTCGCAGCGCAGCGAGCCCTCGTCCATGTTCACGTCGCTGACGCCGAGGCGGCGCAGCGTCGTGCGCAGGAGCGTCAGCCACTCGCGCGCCTGCGCGGCCGAGCGCACGTCGGGCTCGGTGACGATCTCCGCCAGCGGCGTGCCGCCGCGGTTGAAGTCGACGACCGACGCGTCCGAGCCGTGGATGCGCCCGCTGGAGCCGGCGTGGATGAGCTTCGCGGCGTCCTCCTCGAGGTGGACGCGGTGGATGCGCACGTCGCCGAGGCGCCCGCCCTTGCAGAGCGGTTCGTCGTACTGGCTGATCTGGTAGCCCTTGGGGAGGTCGGGATAGAAGTAGTTCTTGCGGTGGAAGATCGACCGCGGGGCGAGGTCGCAGCCGAGCGCGAGGCCGATCTGCAGGCCGAATCCGATCGCGGCGGCGTTCGCCCGCGGCAGCGTCCCCGGCAGGCCGAGGCAGACGGGGCAGGTCCGCGTGTTCGGCGGCTCGCCGAAGGACAGCTCGCAGCCGCAGAACATCTTCGTCCGCGTCGAGAGCTGGACGTGGATCTCCAGGCCGATGACGGGTTCGTACTCGACGTCGCTCATCGCTTCAGCCCCTCGAAGCCGATCGCCTGCTCGAGGGCGAACGCCGCGTCGAGCACGCGGTTCTCGCTGAACGCCGGGCCGCAGAGCTGAAAGCCCGTCGGCAGGCCCTCGCTCAGCCCGTTGGGGATCGAGATCGCGGGGATCCCGGCGAGCGACATCGGGACCGTGCAGTAGTCGTTGAGATACATCGACAGCGGGTCGGCGGTCTTGGAGCCGAGCTCGAAGGCGACCGACGGCGAGGTCGGCGTCACGACGAAGTCGAAGCGCTCGAAGGCGGTGCGGAAGTCCTCGGCGATCTTCGTGCGCACCCGCTGCGCGCGGCCGTAGTAGGCGTCGTAGTAGCCGCTGGACAGCGAGTACGTGCCGAGCATGATGCGGCGCTTGACCTCGGGCCCGAAGCCCTGGCTGCGGGTCTTCGTGTACATCCCGACGAGGCCGCCGTCCTCGACGCGCAGGCCGTAGCGCACGCCGTCGTAGCGCGCGAGGTTCGACGACGCCTCGGCGGGCGCGAGGACGTAGTAGGCGCTGAGGGCGTGCGGCGCGTGCGGCAGGCGGCAGGTCTCGATGCTCGCGCCGAGCTCCTCGGCGAGCTTCAGCGTCGCGTTGAAGGCCGCCATGACGCCCGGCTCGATGCCGACGTCCTGGCCCGAGAGCTCCTCCGGGACGCCGAGGCGGATGCCGTCCAGGCGCAGCGAGGACGGCGTCGCGACCGCCTCCGGGAAGCCGACCGACGTCGAGTCGCGCTCGTCCTGGCCGACCATGTGGCGCAGCAGCAGCGCCGCGTCGCCGACGTCGCGCGTCAGCGGGCCGGCCTGGTCCAGCGAGGAGGCGAAGGCGATCATCCCGTAGCGGCTGACGGTGCCGTACGTCGGCTTCAGGCCGACGATCCCGCAGAGCGCGGCCGGCTGGCGGATCGAGCCGCCGGTGTCGGTGCCCAGCGCCCAGGGCGCGGAGCCGGCGGCGACCGCCGCCGCGCTGCCGCCGCTGGAACCGCCGGGCACGCGCGCGCGGTCCCACGGGTTGAGCACCGGCCCGAAGGCCGAGTTCTCGTTCGACGAGCCCATCGCGAACTCGTCCTGGTTCGTCTTGCCGAGCAGCGGCGCGCCCGCCCGCGCGAGCCGCGCGACGACCGAGGCCGTGTACGGCGGGCGGTAGTTCTCGAGGATCTTCGAGCCGGCCTGGCTCGGGACGCCCTCCGTGCAGAAGAGGTCCTTGACGGCGAGCGGGACGCCGGCCAGCGGCGCGCCCTCGGGCGGAGACTGCGCCGGCGCGGCCTCGGCGACCCAGAGGTAGGCGTTGAGGTCGTCGTCGAACGCCGCCGCGCGGTAGGCCTCGAAGAGCTCGCTCGGCGCGACGTCGCCGCGCTCGACGGCGGCGATCGCCTGCGTCGCGGTGAGCGCCGTGAGATCCGCGGCGCTCACCCGCCGCCGCCCGCCTGCGGGCTCGGCACGAGGAAGCCGCCGTCGGCGACCGCGGGCGCGCTCGCGAGCGCGACCTCGCGCGGCAGCGACGGCTCGGGCTCGTCGGGCCGCAGGGCGTTGGAGACCTCGACGACGTGCGTCGTCGGCGGGACGCCGAGGAGGTCGAGCTCGCCGATCTTCTCGATGTGCCCGAGGACGTCGGAGAGCTCCTCGCTCATCCGCGCGACCTCCTCGTCGGTGAGCTCGAGGCGGGCGAGGCGGGCGACGTGGAGCACCTGTTCGCGGTCGATCATCGTCCGTCGATTCTAGGGGTGAGGGTCAGCGCGGCCGCGGCGAGCGCGACGGATCGCGCTCGGGCGGCGCCGGGCGCGAGGCGCCGCGGACCGCGAGGACGCGCTCGGTCTGGCGCAGCGAGGCGGGCGCGGTCGTGCGCTCGTCGCCGAGCGACCGCCAGGCGCCGGCCGCGCAGCCGAGGACGCAGAGGAAGCCGAGGTAGGCGCCGAGCCCGATCGCGTTGCCGGCGTCCGGACCCGGTTCGTTGATCGCGATCCGGTAGACGAGGTAGAGCAGCACGACGGCTGCGCCGCCGACCGCGATCGAGGCGGCGGACCCGGCCATCGCGACGGGCCGCGCGGTGACGGTGAGGACGACGAGCGTCAGGGCGAGCAGCGCGACGACGACGAGCAGCGCGCGCCCGATCGTCAGCGACTCCCAGGCCGAGCGCCCGCCGAACCAGTCGAGGAACGATCACCGCGACGAGCGCGGCCGCGCTGAAGCCGGCCAGGAGCTCTCCGCTGCGCAGGAGCCCGAGGTTCACTGGCCCTCGCGCTGCATCCGCGCCGCCTGCAGCGTGTTGCGCAGCAGGAACGCGATCGTCATCGGGCCGACGCCGCCGGGCACGGGCGTGATCGCGCGCGCGACCTCGCTGACGGCGTCGAAGTCGACGTCGCCGGCGAGGCCGTCCTCGGTCCGGTTCATCCCGACGTCGATGACGACGGCGCCGGGCTTGACCCAGTCGGCCTGCACCATCCGCGGCCGCCCGACCGCCGCGACGAGCACGTCGGCGCGCCGGCAGACGTCCGGCAGGTCGCGCGTGCGCGAGTGGCATGTCGTCACGGTCGCGTTGGCGGCGAGCAGGAGCTGGGCCATCGGCTTGCCGAAGAGGTTCGAGCGGCCGATGACGACGGCCTCGGCGCCCTCGAGCCGCGCGCCGGCGGCGTCGAGCAGCGTCATGACGCCGAGCGGCGTGCACGGCCGCAGGCCCTCGCGCCCCTGCATGAGCAGCCCGGCGCTGATCGGGGTGAGGCCGTCGACGTCCTTGCGCGGGTCGATCATCCCGGTGAGCTCGACGCCGTCGAGGTGGCCGGGAAGCGGGAGCTGCAGGAGGATGCCGCTGACCTCGGGATCGGCGTTCAGGCGCTCGATGAGCTCGACGACCTCCGCGCGCGGCGTGTCCGCCGGCAGCGGGAAGTTGAAGCCCTGCATCCCGACCTCCCTGCAGGCCTTCTGCTTGCCGGCGACGTAGATCGCCGAGCCCGGGTCGTCGCCGACGAGGATCGTCGCGAGGCCGGGCCGCGCGCCGCCGAACTCGCTCGCGAAGGCCTCGACCTCGCGCGCGACGCCGATCCGCACCCGCCCGGCGATCTGCTTTCCGTCGATGATCTCGGCAGCCACGAGGCGGGAGTTCATCGCACTTTCGTGATCGGGGCGTATTCGGCCATGAGCTTGCGCTCGCTGCCGTCGCCGGCGAAGCGGACGACGACGATCCCGCCCGCCTCGATGCCGATGACGACGCCGGCCCCGAACGCGGCGTGCGAGACGTCGTCGCCGAGCCCGAAGGTCGGCGCCGGCGTCGTCTCCGTCGCCCGCGCCGCCGCCCACGAGCCCGGGCGCTGGACCGCGGCGCCGCTGCCGGTCGCGCGGATGCGCGGCTCGTCGGCGCGGTCGGTGAGCTCGTGCGGGATCTCGTCGAGGAAGCGCGAGCGCATTCCGTACTGCGTCGCTCCGAAGACGGCGCGCCGCCGCGCGCTCGTGAGGTAGAGCGACCTCATCGCGCGGGTGATCCCGACGTACGCCAGGCGCCGTTCCTCCTCGAGGCCGCCCTCGTCGAGCGCGCGCGAGTGCGGGAAGACGCCCTCCTCCATCCCGGCCATGAAGACGATCGGGTACTCCAGGCCCTTGGCGTTGTGGAGCGTCATGAGCGTCACGAGGCCCTCGTC
Organism: uncultured Actinomycetes bacterium; assembly: GCA_963830085.1. GTDB lineage: Bacteria > Actinomycetota > Thermoleophilia > Solirubrobacterales > Solirubrobacteraceae > CADCVQ01. The sequence goes on from CAWHLF010000002.1 coordinate 154,686, forward strand.
GTCCTTGCGCGTGTCGGCGTCGGCGACGAGCGCGACGCCCTGGAGGAAGACGTCGAGCGTGTCCTGCTCGGCCTCGGCGGTGGCGTCGAACTCGCGCGCGACCTCGACGAGCTCGGCGAGGTTCTCCTCGCGCCCCTGCGCCTCGATCGTGCGCTCGGCCTTCAGCGCGTCGATGTAGCCGGTCTCGTGCAGGAGCGACTCGAGCAGGTCGCCGACCGGGACCTGCTGCTCGGCGCGCTCGCGCAGCGCCGTCATCGTGTCCATGAAGCGCCCGAACGCGCGGACGGCCGCGGTGCCGAGCCCGGGCACGGAGGCGGCGTCGGCGGCGGCGTCCCAGATGCTGATGCCCATGGCGTCGGCATGGCTGATGACGCGGCCGAGCGACGTCTGCCCGATCCCGCGCCGCGGCGAGTTGACGATCCGCGTGAACGACACGAGGTCCTGCGGGTTGCCGAGGACCGTGAGGTAGGCGATCGCGTCCTTGATCTCCGCGCGCTCGTAGAACTTCGTGCCGCCGATGACCTGGTAGCCGATGTCGCGGCGGACGAGCGTGTCCTCGATGACCCGCGACTGCGCGTTGGTCCGGTAGAAGACCGCGATCTCCGCGCGGCTCGCGCCCTCGTCGACGAGCCGCTCGATCTCGCCGACGACGTAGCGGCCCTCGGCGTGCTCGTCGTCGAGCTCGCGGATGCGGATCGGCTCGCCGTCGCCGTGATCGGTCCACAGCGACTTCGGCTTCTGCTCGCGGTTGCGCGAGATGACGGCGTTCGCGGCGCTGAGGATCGTCTGCGTCGAGCGGTAGTTCTGCTCGAGCTTCACGACGTGGGCGTCCGGATAGGCGTCCTCGAAGTCGAGGATGTTGTTGATGTCGGCGCCGCGGAACCCGTAGATCGAGTTGTGGGTGATCAGGCCGTCGGCGATGAAGTTGTGGGTGCCTTCGACGTTGAGGTCGTACACCGGCGCATCGAGCTCAACGCACGCGACGGCTTCGACGATGTCGTAGTCGCCGTTCTCGTCGAACATGACCATCCCCGGGCGGACGGAGCTCGCCGTCGTGAAAGGCAAGGAGTTGCTCGCACCGCTGCTCCGGCCGAGCCGGGCGACCGAGTGCAGCCTCACCTCGAGCACGGCGCCGATCTGATCGGCGATGTCCAGCATGCGACCCGCGTCGGCAAAGCACGACTCGTAGCGCCATCCCGGCGAGCCGGCACGCGCCGGACGGACCGACAGCCCGATGCTCTCGAGCGCTTCGCGGCCCTTGTCGTCATCGCCGTAGAGGCTCAGCCGGTGCATCGGGGTCTGGCCCCTGCGGTCCCCGCAGAGACAAGCGACGAGTCGGCGACGACGGCCGGCGTGCGTCTGCGGCGCATGATGCGGCCTGTTCCAGCCGAGGCCCTCGCGCTCGAGCAGCGCCACTCCCGTCGATTCCGAGTCGACTGCCGCGAACACCCGGTCGATGAGCTCTTGACTGCCCACGAGGCTGTTTCCGCGGGGCGTCTTCCGCGCATAGAACGGCAGGGTGGGGAGGCCGTTGCGCAGCGATAGCACCGCCTCCGCCAACCTCGCCTCGGCATCGCTCGCGTGCGTCGAGATCACCCAGACGCCGTCAGCGCCTTCGGCGGCTGACCGCATGACGAAGCCCATGACAGGCTTTGGCTGCCCGTGGGTGTACGTCCGCGAGGTCCCGACGCGAAAGCCCTTCCCTCGTCTGTGCATGACATAGGTCGTATGCAGGTGCGGGCTGGCGCCGACCTTGTAGCCGGCGAAATGCACGTGCTCTGGCGTCGAAACAATTCGGCGGCCGCTGGCCATCGTGATCGCAACGCCCTCGCGTCGATCGTGACTCACGAAGGCATCGGTCACGCGCGCAGGCCGGAAGTCCGCGCTCCCGTAGCACGAGAGCACCTCATCGCCGGCATCGACCGCCTCGATCGGTCGAAGGCTCCCGTCACCCATCGTCACCATCGTTCCCTCCACGAGACACTGCGCGTCGTCGCCGACGACCGCGAGGTTGCGGCGCTCGCTCGTCAGCAGCTGCAGCCAGCGGTACTGCGCGGCGTTCGTGTCCTGGTACTCGTCGACGAGGACGTGGCGGAAGGCGCTCGTGTAGCGGTCGCGGACCTCCTGGAAGAGCTGCAGGACGTTGACGGCGTTGACGAGCAGGTCGTCGAAGTCCATCGCGTTCATCCGGTGCATCTCGCGCTCGTAGAGGCGGAACGCGTCGGCGACGGTCGTCTCGAAGTACGAGCCGACGAGCTCGCCGTAGGCCTCGGCGTCGCGGAGCTTGTTCTTCGCGTCGGAGATCTGGTGCTGGACCGCGCCGGGCGTGAAGCGCTTCGTGTCGACGTTGAGCTCGTCGAGGCAGCGCTTGACGAGGCGGCGTGAGTCGGCCTGGTCGTAGATCGTGAACTGGCGCGTGTAGCCGAGCTTGTCGGCCTCGGCGCGCAGCATCCGCGCGCAGGCCGCGTGGAAGGTCATGATCCACATCGCGCGCGTGCGCCGGCCGAGCAGGAGCTCGACGCGATCGCGCATCTCCTGGGCGGCCTTGTTCGTGAACGTGATCGCGAGGATCTCGTTCGCGCGCGCCTGCCCGGTGCGCTCGAGAAACGCGATCCGATGGGTGAGGACGCGCGTCTTGCCGGTGCCCGCCCCGGCGAGGATCAGCAGCGGTCCCTCGCCGTGCATGACGGCGTCGCGCTGCTGCGGGTTCAGATCGACGAGGAGCTCCTCGATCTGGTCGCTGGAAGCGGTGTCGGGCATCGCTCCTGAGCATAGGCCCGCCGCCGGAGGTCGCCGAAATGGAGGTTTTTGCACGACTTTGCATAAACCTGCAATGCAAAATGCACAAACCCGCACGCGGCGCTGGCACGATGTGCAGGCTCTCGCGGAAGCGAACGCAAGGAGGCGTTGGGGGAATGGTGGGGAACTGGTCGCTCGCGAGCGTCGTGGGGACGCTCGCGCTCATATACATGCTCGGTGCCGGCGTCAGCGCCGGTGCCGCAAAGCCCGCGGGCGGCGGCTGCCGCGACGCGGGCATCGTCGCTGCCGACGAGGCCTCGCGCCAGAGGGCGTCGCTGGCCCTTGTCTGCCTCGTCAACCGTGCGCGCCTGGCGCGCGGGCTCGGGCTCGTGCGGCCCTCCAGGCCGCTCGGCGTCGCCGCGCTGCGCCACAGCTCGGAGATGGTGGCGCGCAAGTACTTCGGGCACGACGGCGTCGGCGGGGACCGGATCGCCGATCGCGCTCGCGAGGCCGGCTATCCGAGCTCGCGGGCGGTGAGCGAGGCGCTCGCCTGGGGCATGGCCCCCTCGCCGGCGTTCCTCGCGAAGACGCTCCTCGCGAGCGGCCCCCACCGGCGGATCGTGCTCGCCCGGGGCCTGCGCGACGTCGGCGTCGGCCTCGCGCTCGGCGCGCCGGTCGAGGGCATCCCCGGCCCGAGCGCGACGCTCGCGCTGGCGTTCGGCGGCTGACCGCGTAGCCTCGGCGTCAGTGGGCGGTCTCTGCGACGAGGTCCGCGCGGCCTGCGCCGCGATCGCTGCCGATGCGCGCTGGGTGCGCATCGACGTCGACGCGCTGCGCGACGTCGAGCCGGGATCGCCGCCGGCGCTCGACCCGGTGCACCACTACGTCGAGGGCACGCCGCAGGACATCGCGACCTACATGCTCACCGTCGATGCCGTGAACTTCGGGTCCGGCTGGTTTCCGACGCTGCGCAAGCGCAGCGGGCGCTCGGGCTACGTCACCGTCGCGTGGGCGATCGCCGACCGCTTCCGCTCCGACGGGGCCTGGACGGCGGCCGAGCTGCGGTCGATGCGCACCGACGAGATCGCCGCGACGCTCGGCCAGGAGCGCGACCACGAGCTCATGGCGCTCTACGCGCAGGCGCTGCGGTCGCTCGGGCGCTTCCTCGGCGACCGCGACGCGCTCGGGCTCGTGCGCGAGGCGGGCGGCTCGGCGGAGCGCCTGGCGGCGATGCTCGCGGGCGGCATGGCGCTGTTTGCCGACCGGGGCTTCTACAAGCGCGCGCAGATCGTCCCCGCGGACCTCGCGCTCGCCGGCGTCGCCGAGTTTCGCGACCTCGATCGCCTCACGATCTTCGCCGACAACGTCGTCCCCCACGTCCTGCGCTGCGACGGCGTGCTGCGCTACGACGAGCGGCTCGCCGCCCACATCGACGCCGGGCGCCTGCTGCGCGAGCGGGCCGCAGGAGCGCGAGATCCGCGCGTGCGCGGTGCACGCCTGCGAGCTCATCGCGCGGCGGGTCGGCGCATCGGAGCACGAGCTCGACAACTGGCTGTGGAACCGCGGGCAGGCGCCGGAGTACAAGGCGCGGCCGCGGCATCGCTGCCGATCGGTGTACTACTGAGGGCCGCTAGCCGCCGGCTGGGCTCGGGCCCTGCAAGGGGCGCAGGACGTGGACGTCGGCCGGCTTGCGCTGCTCCTCACCGCTCAGCGCGGCGACCTCGCGCTCGAGCTCGCCGATGCGGGCCGACATCGCGTTGATCGCATCGGCGATCGGGTCGGGCAGGTGGATCCAGTCGGTGTCCGGGCCCTCGGGCCGCTTGCCCTCGACGCGAACCGGGTGCCCGGGGTTGCCGACGACCGTCGTGTTCGGCGGGACGTCGTTGATGACGACGGTGTTCGCGCCGATCTTCGCGCCGTGGCCGACGGTGATCGCGCCGAGCAGCTTCGCGCCCGCGCCGACCGTGACGTTGTCCTCGAGCGTCGGATGGCGCTTGCCCGTCTGAAAGCCCGTGCCGCCGAGCGTCACGCCCTGGTAGAGCGTCACGTCGTCGCCGATCTCGGCGGTCTCGCCGATGACGACGCCGGCGCCGTGATCGATGAAGAACCCCTGGCCGATGCGGGCGGCCGGATGGATCTCGATGCCGGTGAGCGCACGGGAGACGAGCGACATCGAGCGCGGGACGATCGGGATGCCGGCCCCGTGCAGCCCGTGGGCGACGCGGTGGGCCAGCAGCGCCTGCACGCCCGGCCAGCCGGTCAGGATCTCCGCGCTGCCCGCGCCGCGGGCGGCGGGATCGCGGGCGTGCGCGGCGGCGACATCGCGCCGCACCTCGCCGACGACCCGCGTCAAGCTGCCCAGACCGAGCATGGCGACAGCGTAGCGGTGTGCCGGAACGTGCCTGCTACGGGGCGAAGAACGGCGTCGAGACGTAGCGCTCGCCGGAGTCCGGCAGGACGACGACGATGCGGTGCCCACGCGACTCCGGCCGGCTGCCGAGCTCGATCGCTCCCCAGAGCGCCGCGCCGGCCGAGATGCCGACGAGCGCCCCCTCTTCGCGGGCCGCGCGGCGCGCGGTCTCGATCGCGTCCTCGTCGGCGACCGCGATGACCTCGTCGATGATCTCGCGGTTGAGGACCGGCGGGACGAACCCCGCCCCGATGCCCTGGATCTTGTGCGGCCCCGGCGAGCGGCCGGACAGCACCGCGGAGGTCGCCGGCTCGACGGCGACGACGCGGCAGTCCGGGTTGCGCGCCTTGAGCACCTCCCCCACGCCGGTGATCGTCCCGCCGGTGCCGACCCCGCAGACGAGCGCGTCGATCTTGCCGTCGAGCGTCTTCAGCAGCTCGGGGGCCGTCGTGCGGCGATGCGCCTCGGGGTTGGCCGGGTTGGAGAACTGGTCGGGCAGGAAGACGTCGTCGCTCGTGGCCATCGCGCGGGCCGCGTCGACCGCCTCGTTCATGCCGCCGAGCGACTCCGTGATCTCCACGCGCGCGCCATAGAGGCGCAGGAGCCCCTCGCGCTCGCGGCTCATCCCCTGCGGCAGCGTCAGCACGAGGTCGTAGCCCTTCGCGGCGCAGACGAACGCGAGCGCGATGCCGGTGTTGCCCGACGTCGCCTCGACGATCGTCGTGCGGCCGGGCTCGATCCGGCCCTCGGCCTCGGCCGCCTCGATCATCGCGACGCCGATGCGGTCCTTGACGCTCCCGCCGGGATTGAAGGACTCGAGCTTGCCGAAGAGCCGCACGCCCTCCGGCGCGAGGCGAGTGAGCTCGACGACCGGGGTCGCCCCGACATAGGCAGCAATGCTGACCGGAATTGGCGCCATGGCCCGCAACGGTATCCGCCGGACCCATGTGATGGGTTCGGCCGTCCGGGGTAGTGCGGTTGACATGGCCCTCACGGACCCCGGGGCGGTGCTCGACGCCGTCTATCCGGCCCAGCCGCTGAACGTCGCCGAGATCCGCCGTGATGTCTCTCACATCGCATCCGTGTTCGGGGCCGGCGAGGCGGCGCTGCTGCGCATCAACCTCGCCGTCAGCGAGGCCGCCACCAACGCGGTGCTGCACGCCTACCGCGACCGCGAGTCCGCGGGCGACGTGCGCGTCCTCGTCCAGCACGAGGACCACATGCTCGACGTCAGCATCTGCGACGACGGCATCGGGATGTCACCGCGGCCCGACAGCCCCGGCCTCGGCCTCGGGCTCGGCCTCATGGCGCACGAGACGAGCCACTGCGAGATCACGAGCGGGCCGGACGGCGGCACGCAGGTCTCGATGCGCTTCGCGCTCAGCTGAGCGCGATCAGGCGATCTCCTCGTCGACGAGCCAGTCGCCGTCCTGGAGGACGAGCCGCATCTCGCGCCCGACGCCGACCTGAATCGTCGCCCTCGCGCCGTCGACCCCGACGTCGGCGGCGTCGATCCCGTCGCGCTGCTTCTCGACGAGCGTCAGCTGGCTCGGCGTGATGCGACCGCGAACGCGCCGCAGGCTGTCCTCGCAGTTGTCGCCGCCGCCCACGGCGATGATGTCCTGCCTGTGTGCCGCCGTCGCGAGCGCGCAGGCCTCTGGTCCGTCGCTGTCGATGAACGCCGTCACGTAGCGGCGGGCCGCGGCGGCCGCCGCGACGCGATCGTCGCGCGGGCCCTCGCCCGCGGCCGGCGAGCCGGAGCCCGAGCCCGAGCCCGGCGAGGAGGCGCCGCCACCGGACGAGCCGTTGGAGCCCGAGCCGGTTGCGCCCGAGGCCGAGGAGCCGGACGTCGTCGTCCGCGAGGCGCCCGAGCCGGTCGTGCGCGATCCCGATCCGGCCGACCCGGAGCCGCCGCCGGAGCCCGATCCGTCGCCGGTGTCTCCGAGCACCGACCGCGACCCGCCGGCGGTCGACGTCCCGCCGTCGGCGTCGTTGCCGCCGGCGCCCGTCGTCGTCGAGCGGGTGGTCTGCGTCGAGCCGGAGTCGTCGGCGGACTCGGTGTCATCGTCCTTGCCGCACCCGGCGAGCAGGAGGACGAGCACGAGCCCGATCGTTGCGGTGAGCTTCCGTGACACGCCGGGCACTATCGCACGGGGTCAGATCTGGTACATCGCGACGCCGGCGGCGCGCGCCTCGGCCTCGATGACGCTCGCGATCGTGCTGCGCCTGCATGACCGCGCGGGCGGCCGCCGCGGCATCGCCGAAGATCCCCTCCGCGTCGCGGCCGAACGGGCCGTCGAGCAGCTCGACGACCTCGAGGACGGTGATGTCCGCCGGCGGCCGCGCGAACGTGTAGCCGCCCTTGACCCCGCGCTGGGAGCGCAGCAGGCCGGCGCGCCGCAGCGTCGCGAACAGCTGCTCGAGGAACTGCACGGGAATGTCGCGGCGGCGAGCGAGCTCGCCGATCGGGACCGGCCCCTCGCCGGAGCGTCCGAGCTCGGCGAGCGCCTTCAGCGCGTACGGCGACTTCGTGGTGATCGACATCATGGCCCTACATTGTGACCGCAATGCGACCGGTCAGCCGGTATGCGCCGCCGCTGGCCGTCATGGCGCTCATCTTCGCCCTCTCGGCGACGCCGGACCTCAACTCCGGTCTCGGGCCGATCGACCTGTTCGTTCGCAAGCTCGGCCACATCACGATCTACGCCGTGCTGTGGCTCACGGTCGCCCGCGCCATGGCGTGGCGCCGGCCCGTCGTCGCGACCGTCATCACGCTGCTCTATGCGGCCAGCGACGAGTTCCACCAGTCCTTCGTCGACGGCCGGCACGGGACCCCGGTCGACGTCGCGATCGACGCCGTCGGGGTCGCCGTCGCGGCGGCCGTTACAGCCAGCCGCGCTCGGTGGCGATGAGGACGGCCTGCGCGCGGTCGACGGCGCCGAGCTTGCCGTAGATGTTGTGCAGGTGCGTGCGGACGGTCGAGGTCGAGAGCTGCAGCTCGGCCGCGATCTGCTTGTAGACCTTGCCCTCGGCGAGTCGCTTGAGCACCTCGACCTCGCGGCCCGACAGCGGGCAGGGATCGATCTGGCGCGGGCGCGCGGAGGTCGGGTAGGGCAGGTCGTACATGACCGACCGCAGCTCGTTCGGGCCGAGCCCGACGCTGCGGGCGACCTTCAGCAGCGAGTTCGGCGAGACCTGATCGCCCTGGGCGTAATGGGCGAGCATGTCGGCGAGGCGCACGAACGCCGCCTCCCCGTCCGCGTCCTCGGAGTGATGGCGCTCGATCGCCGAGGCGACGGCGCTCGGCATGCCCCAGCGGCGGGCGAGGACGCCGCCGACGAGGGCGTGGTCGACGCCGAGCTCGCGGCGCTCGCGATGGATGCGCTCCTCCGGCGTCTTGGCGGCGCCGTGGACCTGCTCGGGGTAGCCGGGGTAGGCGTGCGTCAGGACGAGCTTGCCGATGTCGTGCAGCAGCGCGGTGACCATGAGGCGGTCGCGATGCTCGTAGCCGGCCTCCTGGGCGAGGCGGTCGGCGGCGCGCTGCGTGGCGACGCCGTGCAGGCGGAAGCGCTCGGGAGCGGCGTCCCAGATCGAGGAGCGCTCGAAGAAGTCGAATGTCCGGGCGCGGCTGGCGAGCGCCTGCACGGACTCGGGCGAGAGGATCTCGACGGCCTTGACGATCGACTCGACGCGCCCGCGGCGGGGGCCGTCGAGCTGGTTGGCGAGGCGCATGACGCTGATGACGAGCGCGATGTCGGACTCGACGGTGGCGACGATGTCGGCGGGCGAGACACGCTCGGCACTGACGAGCCGCAGCAGCCGGTTGCGCGACTCAGCGAGCGCAGGAAAGGCCTCGAGCGCCTCGAACGCGGCGGTCAGGCGACGGCCGTGACCCTCGTTGTGATGGCGCTGGACGGGGGCACTGCCGGACTCGGTGCGTCGTGCTGCTGCGGTGGAGATCATGTGGAGGCGGTCCTGCCTTCGGATCGGGGTTCCGTGACAAGACCCCTATCGGCAAACGTGGACGCATGGTTGAGGGGGACTTCGCGCTGCGTTATGGCGCCAGGACGCGGTCCAGGCGGGCCAGCGACTCCTCCCGGCCGAGCACGACGAGCGTCTCGAAGATCCCCGGCGAGACCGGCCGTCCCGCGAGCGCCACGCGGACCGGCTGAAAGACCTGCCTGGCCTTGACGCCGCGCTCGCGCACGACCGCCTCGAGCGCGTCCTGCACCGGCTCGAGCTCGAACGGGTCGATCGGCTCGAGCGCGGCGCGGACGTCGCGCAGGGCGGCGAGCCCGTCCTCGCCGAGCCAGCGCTCGCGCGCCGCGGGATCGTCGGCGGGGCCGTCGAAGATGAAGCCCGCCAGGGGCCAGAAGTCCGCGAGCGTCTGGATCTTCTCGCGCGAGATCTCGACGGCGCCGCGCAGCCCGCTGCGGCCGGTGTACGCCTCCAGGCGCGCGGTGAGGTCGTCGACGGAGAGCTCGCGCAGGTAGCGGCCGTTGAGCCAGCGCAGCTTCTGCTCGTCGAAGCGGGCGGGGTTGCGCGAGACGCGCTCGAGGCTGAAGCGCCGCACGAGCTCGTCGGTCGAGAGGATCGTCTCGTCGTCGTCGCTGCCCCAGCCGAGCAGCGCGAGGTAGTTGCGCAGCGCCTCGGGCAGGTAGCCGGCGTCGCGCAGCTCCTGGACCGACGCCGCGCCGTGGCGCTTGGAGAGCTTCTTGCCGTCGGGCCCGTGCAGCAGCGGCAGGTGCGCGTAGAGCGGCTGCGGCGCGCCCAGCGCCTCGAGCACGAGCAGCTGCTTGGGCGTGTTGGAGAGGTGGTCCTCGCCGCGCACGACGTGGGTGATGCCGGCGTCGAGGTCGTCGACGGCGACGGCGAAGTTGTAGAGGACGCTCGAGTCCGCGCGGGCGATGACGGGATCGTCGAGGTGGACGTGCGCGAACGTCGTGTCGCCGCGGATGACGTCGTGCACGACGGTCGCGCCGTCGTCGGGGACCCGCAGCCGGACGGCGCCGTTCTCCTCCGGCTCGCCGCGGAAGCCGCGATCGGCGCCGTGGCGCTCCTTGTAGGCCTTGACGTCCTCCGCGGTCGCGCTGGAGCGGTAGGCGTGGCCGCCCTCGAGCAGCCGGGCGAGGACCTCCTGGTGGCGCTCTGAGCGCGAGACCTGGCTGATCGGGCCCTCGTCGACGTCGAGCTGCAGCCAGCGGAGGGCGTCGAGGATCTGCTCGACGTTCTCCGGGGTGGAGCGCTCGCGGTCGGTATCTTCGATCCGCAGGACGAGCGTCCCGCCGGCGTGCCGGGCCAGCAGCCAGTTGTACAGCGCCGTCCGCGCGCCGCCGATGTGCAGCGCGCCGGTCGGGGAAGGAGCGAAGCGGACCCGCATGTCCAGTCACCCTACGAGATGGTCTCTCGGATGCTGATCGGGGCCCACGTGTCGCCCGCGGGCGGTCCCGCGAAGGCCGTCGAGCGCGGCGTCGAGCGCGGCGCGCAGGCGATCCAGATCTTCAACCAGAACCCGCGGGCGTGGAAGCCGCGCGACTATTCCGAGCGAGGAGATCGCGGCGTTCCGGGCGGCGATGGCGGCCTCCGAGGTCGGCGCGCTGCTCATCCACGCCGTCTACCTCCTCAACTGCGCCTCCGAGGACCCCGAGATCCGCGCGAACTCGCTGCGCTCGCTCATCGCCTCGCTGCAGGCCGGGACGGCGCTCGGCGCGCACGCCGTCGTCCTGCACCCGGGCTCGGCGAAGACCGGCGACGTCGGCGAGGCGATCACGCGCGCGGGCGAGGTCATCGCCGAGGCGCTCGCGGAGTCCGACGGGTGCCCGCTGCATCTCGAGAACACCGCCGGCTCCGGCGCGACGCTCGGGCGCTCGTTCACGGAGCTCGCGGCGCTCATCGACGCCGCCGGCGGCGACGAGCGGCTCGGGCTCTGCCTGGACTCCTGCCATCTGCTGGCCTCCGGCTACGACGGCCGCACCGCCGAGGGGCTGACGGCGGTGCTCGACGAGTGCGTCGCGACCGTCGGGCTGGAGCGCCTCGGCTCGCTGCACCTCAACGACTCGCAGACGCCGCTGGGCTCCAACGTCGACCGCCACGCGAACGTCGGCGAGGGCGAGCTCGGCGAGGACGGCTGCGCGGTGTTCCTCTCCGAGCCGCGCTTCGACGGGCTGCCGTGCGTGCTCGAGACGCCGGGGCCCAAGCGGACCGGGCCGACGGCGCAGGAGCTCGCGCTCGCGCGGTCGCTGCGCGCGCGCGGCCTGGCCGCCCGTCGGGGATCGCTCGCGTGAGGCCTGCGCGGCCCTGAACCTCCGTACAGGATTGGAGGTCGTAGGACGAAAGTCCCGATACGGTCGCCTCGGACGGGAATTCTCGAAGCGAATAGACACAGGGGGCAGGATGCTCAGCAAAGCAACGCAACGTGGGGCTGCACGGCGCGGTTCACTGGTCGCGCTGGCGGCCGTGGGCGCGCTGCTTGGAGGGAGCACGACGAGCGCGATGGCCGCCGACGTGGACTCGGCGACCGGCGACGATTTCGCCTTCATCGCCGGCGCGGCCATCAACGAACAACCTGACGATCTCCCAGGATGCCCTCGCGGCCACGGTGACGTTCTCGAGCCCCGGCGATCCCTTCGTCGCCGCCGATCTCCCGGCTCGAGTGCGACAACACGGCTGATGCGGCAATCGCGGTCTGCACCGCGGCGAACGGGACCGTCACGAGCATCGCGGCCGATCTGCTCGACGGCGACGACCAGACGAACTTCGACGCCGGGAGTCCAGACGGTGGTCAGCCAGAGCGGCGGCGACGGCGACGACACGCTGCGCGCACCCGACGTCTTCACGGTCATGACGGGCGACCAGGGCGCGGACACCTTCATCGGCGGGGCGGGCACCGAGACCGTCTCGTACGAGACCGCCGTCGACACGGTCACCATCACCCTCGACGGCATCAACAACGACGATGACGGCCAGGGCGGCAACGACAACGTCGGCACCGACATCGACATCGTCCGCGGCGGGTCCGCGGCACGACTCGATCACCGGCAGCGCGATCGCTAACCAGCTCCAGGGCGGAGCCGGCATCGACACCCTGAACGGCGGCGGCGGCAACGACGCGCTCGAGGGTGGCGAGGAGCAACGACATCCTCAACGGCGGCGACGACGACGACGCGCTCGACGGCGGCCTCGGGATGGACGTCCTCAACGGCGGGGCCGGCAACGACTCGACGTCGCTCTCCGACGGCGCGGTCGCCATGATCGTGACGATCGACGGCGTCGCGAACGACGGCGCAGCGGGCGACACGGAGAACGTCGGCACCGACGTCGAGAGCGTCTCACCGGCGACGGCAACGACACCATCACCGGGTCCTCGGCATCCAACGGACTCGTCGGCGGCGCCGGCAACGACGTGATCAGCGGCGGTAGCGGCGGCGACGACGTGCTCTTCGGCGGCGACGGCGACGACACGCTGAACGTCCGCGACGAGGCGGCGGGCGACTTCCTGTTCTGCGAGGGCGGCGTGGACATCGCGATCTTCGACACCCCGGACACCACCGACGGCGCCGAGTGCGAGGACCCGCGCCCGGCCGACATCCCGGCTCCGCCTCCGAATACCGGCGGCGGTGGCGGCGGCGGCGGCGGCGGCGCGACCAATCCGGCGACGCCCGCACCGGATGTCGCGCCGGTGACCATCCCCGCCCCGACCACGACCGGCAGCACGGTCGGCATCCCGACCACGGCTGCCGCGCTCCGGCGCGGCGAAGTCGGTGACCGCGACGGCGACGCCCGGCCGCGACCGGTCGCAGGCCGTACTGCGTTCACGATCAAGGGCCGCGTCGCGCTGCCCGGCGGGCTCTCGAAGAGCTCGGGTGCACGGGTCAGATCAGGATCTCGGCCAAGCGCGGCACGAGGTCACTGGGCTCGAAGACCGTCAACCTCCGCAAGGACTGCACGTACTCGGCGAAGATCAGCATCAAGAGCAGGGGCGCAGTGAAGTTCACGGCGCGCTTCCTCGGCAACAGCCTGCTGAAGGCCAAGAGCTCGAGCGTGCGTCACGCTCGCGCCGGCTAGCGCAGACGACACAGGGGTGAAGTACCGAGGGGGCGGCCACGAGGCCGCCCCCTTGTCTTTGTCGTGACTCCTGCGTTAGCTTGCGCCGCGCGGGGAGCACGCACGACGAGAGGGTGGGAATTTCATGTTCGAACGACGCGCGCCTGCGCGTGCTGCGCGACAGTGCTGTCTCATCATGCTCACGGCACTCGCGGGACTGCTGGCCGTCGGTCCGGCGAGCGCTCTCGCAGCCACCCTCACGCAGGGCACCTTCGTCGCGGGAGCCGGCGAGAGCAACTCGGTGACCATCACCGAGGGGGGCTCGACGGTCACGGTCGTCGACACCGGCGCGACGATCACGGCGGCCGGGCTCTGCACGCCGCTGGGCGTGAACGCACCCGGCGCAACCGTCACGTGCCCCGACGGCGCCGGCTTCACCCTCACGCTCGGAGACCAGAACGACCAGACGACCTTCATCGGCACGTTCGCGGGCAACTTCGCCTTCTGGGGCGCCACGCAGAACGGCGGTGGCGGCAACGACACGCTGCGCGGGCCCGACGGCGGCCTGCTCGTCACCAACCAGATGGACGGTGGAGCCGGGGCCGACCACTTCATCGGCGGCGCGAACCCGAACGACTCGGTGCGGTACGACGCTCGTACGGCGGCGCTCACCGTGACGATGAACGACGTCGCCGACGACGGGGAGAACGGCGAGGGCGACAACGTCGCCAGCACCACCGAGGACGTGGTGGCAGGCAGCGGCGCCGACACGCTGGTCGGCAGTGCGAGCGACAACGTGCTTCAAGGCGGCGACGGCAGCGACACGATCAGCGGCGGCGCCGGCGACGACGAGCTGTCCGCCGGCCTCGGCGGCGACAGCGTGCGCGGCGAGGCGGGCAACGACGTCATCTTCGGAGGCACGACGTTCGGCGACGTCATCGACGGCTCGGATCTCCTCAGCGGTGGGCCGGGCACCGACTCGACGTTCGTCGACGCTGTCGGTCCCGGCCCCGACTTCGCGTCGTTGCCGGTGTCGATCACGCTCGACGACGCTGCCGACGACGGGTTCTCCGGGGAGGGCGACAACTACCTCAGCGACATCGAGGACGTCGAGATCCAAAGCGACGCGGCGAACACGATCGTCGGCACTGCGGCCATCAACGTCCTGACGACGAGCAACGGCAACGACGCGATCACCGGCGGAGCCGGCAACGACATCCTCACGACGCTCGCGGGCGACGACACGATCAACGCCCGCGACGGCTTCGCCGACCGGGTGGACTGCGGGTTTGGATTGGACAGTGCGATCGTCGACACGCTCGACGATGTCGCGTCCAACTGCGAGGCGGTGCAGGCGCAGAACGTCGGCAACGCCAACGAGGACCCGCCGCCGACGGTCGCGTTCGCGACCCCGGCCGAGAACGCGCTGCTGCCGGGTCGCGCCTCGACGGTCACGGTGAACGCGAGCGACGACAAGGGCATCGCCCGCGTCGTGCTCATCGACGACGGGGTCGTCGTCGGCGTCGACACGTCGGCGCCGTACGAGTTCAGCTACCAGCCAAGGGCTCGGACGTCGGCAAGAACATGCTCATTGCCCAGGCGGTGGACGCGCTGGACCAGACGGCGACGGCGGTGAGAGGCGTGCGCGTGGACCGCTTCAGCCCGAGGCGGGTGAGCGAGACGGTGACGGCCCGCGCGCGACCGGACGCGGCCGTTCCGCTTCCGCGTCAGCGGCACGGTGAGCCGGCCGACAGGCGTGACCGCAGCGCAGGGCTGCCGCGCGGGCACGGTGACGGATCACCGGCAAGCAGGGCACGCGGACGAGGGTCACCCGCACCGTGCGGCTGCGGACGAACTGCACGTACGCGGCGAACGTCGGCGGTCGGTCGCGCGTGCGGCTGCGGTTCACGGCGAGGTTCTCCGGCAACGCGGTGCTGAAGGCGAGAAGCTCGGCCGGGCGCAACGTGCGCGCCGGCTGATCGGCTCGACGGACGGAACATCCGAGGGGGCGGCCGAGCGGCCGCCCCCTTGCGTTGGCGTGCGAGCGCCGGTGAGTTAGCTTCCGCCGCGCGGGGAGCACGCAGGCGACGAGAAGGTAGGGAGACTGCATGTTCGACCGACGTGCGTCCGCACATCCGGCGCGCCGGTCATCACTTGCGGCGCTCACGGCCCTTGCCGGACGCTGCTGGCCTTCGGCTCGGGCAACGCCCTGGCGGCGACCCTCTCTCCGGGCAACTACCAGGCGGCGGCCGGCGAGGCGAACGCGTGACCGTCACCGACACCGGCGCGACGCAGACGTTGCGTGGACACCGGCGCGACGATCACGGCGGCCGGGCTCTGCACGCCGCTGGGCGCCAACCCACCCGGCGCGACGGTCACGTGCCCCGACAGCGGCAGCCTGGTGATCGACCTCCTCGACCTCAATGACCAGACGAGCTTCAGCGGCACGTTCGCCGGCCCATCCGGGTCATGTCGGTGGGTCAGTTCGGCGGCGACGGCGCCGACACGCTCCGGGGTCCCGAAGGCGGGCTCAACGTGTCCAACAACCTGAACGGTGGGGCGGGGGCCGACGACCTCATCGGCGGCGAGTCTGCGCGACGGCGCGAACTACGGCGCTCTCGCCGCCGACATCAAGGTCAGCCTCGACGATGTCGCCAACGACGGGGCGGTCGGAGAGGGCGACAACGTCCGCAGCACCGTCGAGATCGTCGAGCACCGGGTCGGGCAACGACACGATCACCGGCAGCGCGATCGACAACGCCATCTTCACCGGCGCGGTAACGACACGATCTTCGGGCGGCGCGGGCGACGACGAGATCGACGCAGGCGCCGGTGCGGACACCCTGCTCGGCGAGGCGCGGCAACGACTTCCTCTCGGCGGCCGACACGCTTCGGACGCCTTCCGGTTGACGGCAGCGACTCTGTCAGTGGTGGGACGGGCACCGACTCGGCGACGCGATCCTCGGCCATCGGCCCGGGCCCACTGCTTCGCGGGACGTTGCCGTGTCGATCACGCTGGACGACGTCCCCGACGACGGCTTCTCCGGCGAGGGCGACAACTACGGCAGCGACATCGAGGACGTCGTCCGCTCGGAGGCGACGGCCCCAACACGATCATCGGCACCGCGGCGATCAACATCCTCAGCACGGGTGACGGGAACGATGCCGTCACCGGCGGCGCCGGCAAGCGACATCCTGCACGACGCGCGCGGGCGACGACACGATCACCGCCCGCGACGGGTTCGCTGGACCGCGTCGACTGCGGCGCGGGAACCGACACGGCGGTCGTCGACACGCTGGACGTCGTGCTCTCCGAACTGCGAGAACGTCCAGGCCGCGGACGTCGGCAACGCCAACGAGGACGCACCCCCGACGGTCGCGTTCGCGACGCCGGCCGAGAACGCGCTGCTGCCGGGCGCGCCTCGACCGTGACGGTAACGGCGAGCGACGACCAGGGGCATCGCGCGCGTCGTGCTCATCGACGACGGGCGCGGTCGTCGCCATCGACACCTCGGCGCCATACGCGTTCTCCTACCAGCCCAAGGGCTCAACGACGTCGGCAAGAACATGCTCATCGCCCAGGCGGTCGACACGCTGCAACCAGACGGCGACGGCGGTCAGGGTCGTGCGCGTCGACCGCTTCACCCCGACGCGGGTGAGCGAGACGGTGACGCCGAGCCGCGACCGGTCGCGGCCGTTACCGCTTCCGCATCCGCGGCACGGTCAGCCGGCCGGCGGGCGTGACCGCAGCGCAGGGCTGCGGGCGGGCACGGTGACGGATCACGGTCAAGCGGGCGCGCGGACGAGGGTCTCGCCGCACCGCGCGGCCTCGCGGACGAACTGCACGTACACACGGTCGACGTTCGCTCGCGCGGTCGCCTCGGCAGCGTGCGATTGCGGATCACGGCGCGGTTCGGCGGCAACGCCGTGCTGAAGGCGAGAAGCTCCGCCGGGCGCAACGTGCGCGCCGGCTGACGCTCGGACGACCGACGGTGCGACACTCGGGGGCGGCCGGCCGGCCGCCCCCGTGTCACTCGATCGCGCGATGCTTGAGACTGGATCACCTTAACCGATATCGCTTGGATAGTCTTGCGCCTGCCGGGATCTACGATGGACTGAGGAGGAGTGACCTATGCGCAGCGAGCACTGAAGGTCCACGCTGTACGCCGGTGTTCGACGCGCGGTGACGGCCGATCGGAGCGCTGCTCGCGGTGGCGCCCGCCGCCGCCTCTGGCGGCGGACCTCACGCCGAACAACTTCAACGCGGCAGCCGGAGAGACGAACAACCTCACCATCGACCGACGCGGGAGCGACGATCACTTGGCGTCGACACCGGCGCGATCATCGTCGCGGCCGGCGGATGCCGCCCGCCGGCGTCAACGCCCCCGGCGTGACGGTGAGCTGCCCGGAATCCTCAGCGTGAACATCGCGCCTCGACAACCTCAACGACCAGACGACCTTCGAGGGGAGCTTCTTCGCGACGCAATCTTCCAGCAAGGAGAAGCCGGCAACGACACGCTGCGCGGGCCGTCGGCCGCAAGCGTCCAACACGATGGACGGCGGGCCAGGGGCCGATGACATCGTGGGTGGCGGCGGCACCCGCGATGTGGCTGACTACGCCGGCGCGTCGCGCGGTGAGCGTGACGTTCGACGACGTCGCCAACGACGGCGCGGGCGGAGAGAACGACAACGTCCGCAGCTCTGTCGAAGGGGCCACCACCGGAGACGGCGACGACACGATCGTCGGTTCGCCGGCCGACAACCTCCTGCAAGGCGGCGCCGGCAACGACACGATCACCGGCGGAGCAGGAGACGACGACGTCCAAGGTTGCAGCGGCAACGACGTCCTCAGCGGCGAGTCCGGCGACGACACGATCCGTCGGGGACAGCGGCGCCGACACCCTCTCCGGCGGCGACGGCAACGATTTCCTGTCGCCCGGCCAAATCCTGGTGGGCGTGCCGACGGCGCCGACACGGTCAGCGGCGGGTCCGGGCATCGACCGATCGATCTCGGCGTCAGCGGAGCCGGCGGCAACCGCGTGACGCTCATCGCCACGCTCGACGACGTCGCCGACGACGGCATCCCCGGCGAAGGCGACAACTACCTCGCCGATCTCGAGAACGTCGACAGCTTCGGCGACAGCACACGCGACCTATGTCGGCAACGCGGCGCCCAACAACCTGCGCACGACGTTCGGGGACGACACCGATCACCGGCGGCGCGGGCAACGACAACCTGGACTCCAGCGGCGGCAACGACACGATCTCGGCGCGCGACGGCTTCGCCGACGCGTCGACTGCGGGGTCGGCGACGACATCGCGATCGTCGACACGCTGGATCTGGTCGCCGCGAACTGCGAGACGGTCTCGCTCGCCGACGTCGGCAACGCCAACGAGGACGCGCCGCCGACGGTCGCGTTCGCGACGCCCGCCGAGAACGCGCTGCTGCCCGGTCGCGCCTCGACGATCACGGTCAACGGCGAGCGACGACCAGGGGCGTCGCGCGCGTCGTGCTCATCGACGACGGGGCGGTCGTCGGGACCGACACGACGGCGCCGTACGCGTTCGACTACCGGCCCGAAGGCCGACGGACGTCGGCAAGAACATGCTCATCGCCCAGGCGGTCGACGCGCGGACCAGACGGCGACGGCGGTCAGGGTCGTGCGCGTCGACCGCTTCACCCCGACGCGTGTGAGCGGGACGGTCACCCCGGCCCGCGACCGGTCGCGGCCGTATCCGCTTCCGCGTCAGCGGCACGGTCAGCCGGCCGGCGGGCGTGACCGCAGCGCAGGGCTGCCGCGCGGGCACGGTGACGGATCACCGGACAAGCGCGGCGCGCGGACGAGGGTCACCCGCACAGCGCGGCTCGCGGACGAACTGCACGTACGCGGTCGACGGGTCGGCCGTGGGTTCGCGCGTGCGGCTGCGGTTCACGGCGAGGTTCACCGGCAACGCCGTGCTGAAGGCGAGAAGCTCGGCCGGGCGCAACGTCCGCGCCGGCTGAGCGCAGGCACGACAAAGTCGAACGCGTGCGAGGGGCGGCCGACCGGGCCGCCCTTCGTCGTCGCGGGGTCAGACGGCGAGCGCGGCGGGCCCGAGCACCTGCTCGAGCTCGGCGCGCAGCGTCGGCGTCGGCGCGACCTTGTAGGACGGGCCGAGGCGCAGCGTCCGCGGGTCGCCCCCGCTCATCTGGACCTCGAGCACGACCTCCGACTCGCCCGGGTAGTTCGCGAGCAGGTGCTTGAGGTCGTCGATGACCGAGGCCGGCAGGCCCGCCGCGTCGAGGCGCACGTGCAGTGGCAGCGGCCCGAGCTTGCGCGTCGCGGCGACGACCTTGGCCTTCTCGATCTCCTCCGGCGAGGGCTCGAACGGCTCGGCGGTCTGGACGACGAGGCACGTCTTGTCGGCGTCCTTGTGGTCGACGCGCCCGCGCACGAGCACGACGGAGTCGACGCCGAGCGCTCCCTCGTACTCCGCCAGCGCCTTGCCGAAGACGAGGATCTCGACGGAGCCCTCGAGGTCGTCGAGCGTCGCGAACATCATCGGGTCGCCGTTGCGCGTGCGGATCTTCTTCGCGGCCGTGATGATCCCGCCCGCGGTGACCCAGTCCTTGTCCTTGCGCTGCGTGCAGCTCGGCGAGCGGCGAGTCGACGCGCGCGCGCAGCGCCTCGCGCACCTGCTTGAGCGGGTGGGCGCTGATGAAGAGGCCGATCGACTCCTTCTCGACCGCCAGCAGCTCGGGCTGGTCGAACTCCTCGGCCGGGATCGGCGGGTGCGCCGGCGCCGCGAAGGCCGCGGCGGCGCTCGACCCGTCGGGGCCCGGATCGCCGAAGTCGAAGGCATCGAAGATCGAGCCCTGGCCGATCTCGAGATCCTGCTGGGCCTTCTGGCCGGCGCCCTGCGCCTGTTCGAGAACGCTGAGCATCCCCTTGCGCGTCGCGCCGGTCGAGCCGAACGCGCCGCACTTGATGAGCGCCTCGATCGCCTTCTTGTTCACCGCGCGCGCATCGACGCGCGCGCAGAAGTCCCAGATCGAGTTGAACGGGCCGCCGTCCTCGCGGGCGGCCTTGATCGCCTCGACGGCCGCGTAGCCGACGCCCTTGACGGCATCCAGGCCGAAGCGGATGTTGCCCTCGAAGACGACGAAGTCGTGGTCTGAGACGTTGACGTCCGGCGGCAGGATCTCGATCCCCATCTGCTCGGCCTGCGTCGCGAAGAACGGGACCTTGTCCTTCGTCGACATGACCGAGCTGATGAGCGCCGCCATGTACTCGGCCGGGATAGTTCGCCTTCAGCCAGGCGGTGCGGTAGGCGATGAGCGCGTAACAGGCGGCGTGGGAGTTGTGGGACACGATGCCGTTCGCCAGGAAGTTCAGCGGGCCGTCGGCGCACATCTCGACGTCGTAGGTGCTCTCGTACCCGAGCGGCTCGATCGCGACGACTCGGTCGCCGTTCTCCGCGTGCGCGGTCGCCATGTGCCGCTCGACGCGGAAGCGGAAGTCCTCGGGAGTCACGACGACGTACGGAAGGTCGCCGTACTTCTGCTCGAAGTAGTTCGGGGCGCGGTCCATCCCGTCCATCTCCCAGTAGACCCCGTCGAAGTAGAAGTCGCACATGCGGCCGCTGGCGAGCGGCTTGTGCATCTCGAAGTCGATTCCCTGATCCACGAGCCACTCGCACATCTCGCGCTCGGGCCAACTGGCGCACCACATGCCGTTGGAAGCCACCGAGCAATGGCCGTAGCCCGGGCCTGTGTCGTAGGCGGCACGAACACGCGCGAACGAACGAGCCATCTGTCGCGCCCGCCACTCAGCATCGTTCGCCCAGAGCCATTTGATGCGCTCGTGCATCGCCGCCGTGCCCGCTCGCGTCATGTCCGGATGCAGTTCCCGCCGCGCCACCCGCTGCGCGTCGCTGATGATCGGCGTCGTGATGAGCTCCGTGTCGCCCGCCTGCATCTCCGACACCGGGAGGTAGCCGCCCGTCGTGAGGAAGCGGTGCTCCGCGGTCGCCCGCACCTGTCGGCCACTCTCGCAACGCACGCGGTAGACGAGCTTCCTGCCGGTCTTCACGATTCGCTGCACCTTGTGCGGCCGGATCTCCCCGTCGGCCCACATCGACATGATCTCCGGCACCTCAAGGCGAGCCGCCGTCGAGAGCCGCATCCGCGTGCCATCGGGCAGGATCACGCGCGTCTGCGCGGACAAGCACTTGTTGAAGCAGTAGTCAGCGCTCTTCTCGTTCGTGACCCAGAGCTGCTCGGTGACCGCCGGGCTCGTGCCCGAGGCCTGGCAGCCCGCGAAGAACTCCGGCCTGAGCGTTGCCATCGCCTCGCGGTTCTTCTTGCCGATCGCCTTGCGCAGGTCGTCGGCCTTCGCGCCGCTGAAGCCGGCGAGGGTCTTGGCGATCTGCATCGCCTGCTCCTGGTAGAGGATGACCCCCTTCGTGGACTCGGTGATCGGGCGCAGGCGCTCGTCGGGGTACTCGATCGTCTCGGGGTTGCGCTTCCCGCGCGCGTACGTCGGGATCTGGTCCATCGCGCCCGGGCGGTAGAGCGCGTTGAGCGCCACGAGGTCGTCGAACTCGGTCGGGCGGACGTTGCGCAGCGCCTTCTGCATGCCCTCGGACTCGAACTGGAAGACGCCGATCGAGTCGCCGGCGGCGAGCATGTCGTACGTCGCCTGGTCGTCGAGCGGCAGCGCCACCATGTCGGGCCGGACGCCGGTCGAGCGCTCGATGATGTCCAGGGCGTCCTCGATGACGTCGAGGTTGCGCAGCCCGAGGAAGTCCATCTTCAGGAGGCCGAGCTGCTCGACGGGCTTCATCGAGAACTGCGTGACGATCTTGAAGATCTTGTTGCCGTCGGCGTCGACCTGGTTGGAGTCGGCGAGCTGCAGCGGAACGATGTCCGTCAGCGGCCCCTCGGCGATGACGACCGCCGCGGCGTGGATCGAGGAGTTGCGCACGATCCCCTCGAGGCCCTGCGCGACGTCGACGATCTGCTTGGCGATCGGGTCTGAGTCGTAGGCCAGCCGCAGCGGCTCGCCGGGGCGCAGGCAGTCCTCGAACGACGGCGAGCGGCCCATGATCGGGTCGGGGATGAGCTTCGCGAGGCGGTCGCCGACGCCGTAGTCGTGCTCGAGCACGCGGGCGGCGTCGCGCGTGGCCGCGCGCGGGAACATCTTGCCGAAGGTCACGATCTGCGCGACCGACTCGCGGCCGTACTTGTCGACGACGTAGCGCATGACCTGCTCGCGCCCGCGCACGGAGAAATCGATGTCGATGTCGGGCATCGACACGCGCTCGGGGTTCAGGAAGCGCTCGAAGAGCAGGTCGTAGCGCAGCGGGTCGACGTCGGTGATCTCCAGGCAGTAGGCGACGATCGAGCCCGCCGCCGAGCCGCGGCCGGGCCCCACGGCGATCCCGTTGCGCTTCGCGTAGCGCGATGAAGTCCCAGACGATGAGGAAGTACGCGTCGAAGCCCATGCGATGGATGACCTCGAGCTCCATCTCCGCGCGCTCGCGGGCCTCGGCCGAGGCGCGGGTTGCCGTAGCGGCGCGCCAGGCCCTCCTCGACGCGGGCGCGCAGGTACTCGTGCTCGGGCGCGCCGTCGGGCGTCGGGTAGGCGGGGATGAGCTGCTTGTCGAGCTCGATCTCGACGTTGCAGCGCTCGGCGATCTCGAGCGTCGAGGCGATCGCCTCGGGCCAGAGCGAGAACGCCTGCGTCATCTCCTCGTTGGACTTCAGGAAGAACTCGTTCGTGTCGAACGTGAGCTTCGGCGCGCGCAGCGTCGACTTCGTCTGCACGCACAGCAGCGCGGTGTGGTGGTGGTAGTCCTCCTTGCGCAGGTAGTGCACGTCGGCGGTGCCGACGAGCGGCCGGCCGAGCTCGCGGGCGATCCTGACGATCCCCTCGTTGGCCTTGTCCTGCTCGGGCAGGCCGTTGCGCTGGACCTCGAAGTAGACGTCCTCGGGCCCGAAGACCTGCAGGAGGTCGTCGCGCGTGCGCGCGGGCATCGTCGAGGCGGTCGGCGATGATCCGCTGGCAGAAGCGGCCGGCGAGGCAGCCCGTGAGGGCGATGATCCCCTCGCTGTGCTTCGCGACGACCGCGAGGTCGACGGTCGGCTTGCCGCGGTTCAGGCCGTCGAGGAAGCCCGCGCTCGAGAGCTTGACGAGGTTGCGGTAGCCGACGTCGCTCGCCGCGACGAGCGTGAGGTGGTTGTGCTCGTGGCGTCCGCGCGCCGCCTGGTCGTCGACGAGGTAGATCTCGCAGCCGATGATCGGCTTGATGCCGTGCTTGCGGGCGGCGAGGTAGTGCTCGACGGCGCCGTTCATGACCCCGTGGTCGGTGAGACCCAGCGCCGGCTGGCCGAACGCCGCCGCCCGCGCGGCGAGGGCATCGATCTTGCACGCCCCGTCCAGCAGCGAGTACTCCGAATGGACGTGAAGGTGCGCGCAGGAGGGGACGGTCACGAGCGGATGAGGATATGCACCGGAGCGGATGGTCCGGCCGCCGTTCCCGCACGTTGCGGCGGCTGTTTCGTCACGAACCGAGCGCACGGACCCGCCACTATGAGATCGAAACCCGCCGACCTCACCGCCGCGGGCAGCATGCGCAGCACCTGGCGCCAGGCCGTGCGCGAGCCCGAGCAGATCGCCCGGATTGCTGCGTGTGGCCCTCGCTGACTAGCTGTCGTCGCCGCGGCGCGCCGCCACGACGGCGGCGATGCTCACGGCGCTCACCACGATCGCCGCCGACGCAACGCGCCGGGACGGGACGAGGTGGGCCATGCGGCGGCGGACGTACCACTGCGCGCCGTGCCAGACGACGAAACCCAACATCTTGTAACCCATGCGAGGAAGGCTACCCCTCGCCACCGAGCTACGACTCGCCGTCGTCCTCGCCGTCGCGCATCCGCAGCCGGTACGCCATCCGCGACTGCAGCGACCACAACTCGATGAAGCCCGGCGACGCCTGCTGGGAGAACAGCCCGCCCGACTCCCCGAAGGACGCCAGCGACTGGTCGTAGACGGCGTTGGGCGACTGCCGCGTGACGACCCGCGCGGAGCCCTTGTAGAGCTTGATGCCGATCGTCCCCGTGACCTGCTCGTTGACGCGGTCCATGAACGCGTCGAGGTCGCCGCGCAGCGGCTCCCACCAGAGCCCGGCGTAGACGAGGTAGGCCCACTGGCGCTCGAGGCTCGGCTTGAACTGGTTCTGGTGGATCGTGCCGACGAGCTTCTCGAGCTCCTGGTGGGCGAGCAGGATGATCGCCGCGGCCGGCACCTCGTAGATGTCGCGCACCTTGAGGCCGACGATCCGGTCCTCGATGTGGTCGACGATCCCGACGCCGTGGCGGCAGCCGATCTCGGCCGCGCGGTCGAGCAGCGCCACGAGGTCCATCCGCTCGCCGTCGATCGCCACCGGGACGCCGCGCTCGAACGTCACGTCGACGACCTGCGGCTCGTCGGGCGCCCGCTCGGGCGGCGTCACGAGCTGGAAGACGTCGTCGTCGGGCGCGTGCATGAGGTCCTCGATCCAGCGGCCCTCCGACGAGCGGCCCCAGAGGTTGTCGTCGATCGAGTACGGCGCCACCTCGGTCCCGCCCTTGACCGGGATGCCGTGCTGGCGGGCGTACTCGATCTCCTCGTCGCGGCCCATCTGCCAGCCGCGGACCGGCGCGATGACCTTCAACTCGGGCGCGAGGGTTGCGATCGTCGCCTCGATGCGAACCTGATCGTTGCCCTTGCCGGTGCAGCCGTGGGCGATCGTGTCGCAGCCGGTCGCGCGCGCGACGTCGACCGCGAGCTTCGCGATGAGCGGCCGGCCGAGGGCGGTGAAGAGCGGGTAGCCGCCGCCGTAGAGGGCGTTGGCCTTGATCGCCGGCAGCACGTAGTCGCGGGCGAACTCCTCGCGCGCGTCGATCGTGTGGCACTCGACGGCGCCGATCCGGCGCGCCTTGCCCTCGATGACCTCGTAGTCCTCGCCGGGCTGGCCGAGATTGACGGTCAGCGTGACGACCTCGGCTTCGTATTCGTCCGCGATCCACTTCAACATGACGCTCGTGTCGAGGCCCCCGGAATACAGGAGCAGCACCCGGCGGACCTCCAGCGGATCGGCGAGATAGGAGGCGGTGCGCGTGTGGGCGGTCTGGTTCGTGGTCTGGGCCATATGGCCCAAAGCCTACGAGGCCGCGCTTCCCAATGACCGCAAGCGACAAACCATACGAAGGACTGGTGACGAACGCCGGGGAATAAGCTACTTTCCACGGGACTTGATCGCGTGTTATGGGGACGCGCGGGACGGATCCAACAACAGCAGGGGGACTTTCATGACCATCGAGGCACGTCGCATCCCGCGCGGCGTCGGCGCGATCCTACTCGCGCTGGCCCTCATCTTCATCGCGGCCGTGCCCACCGCGATGGCAGACACGATCTACCCGGACAACAAGATCACGGGCGCGTCCTTCGATGCAGGCCTGGACGGCTGGACGGAGTTCACGAACGAATGCGCAGCTGCTCGGCATCGGGCTCCCACAGCCGCTGTGCGCGACTCATACCGTGCACGCAGCCGGCACCGGAACGCCTCCGGGCTCGCTGGAGCAGCGCGCCGACAAGACGGCTGACGCCCTGCTCCGGCTTCGTTCTCGGGGGCCGGGCGGTCGCGCTCTCGCCGATCTTCACGGTCGGCGGCGCCGCGAACATCCCCGCCGGGACGGCACTCAACGGGATCTTCCAGTACGACGTCTGCGCCGCCTTCGAGGGGCTGCTGGACATCGGCGCGGTCATCGACACGCGATTCGCGCTCATCGACACGGGTACCGGGAGCCGGTTCGACCTCTACGGAAACCTCGTCGACCGCCATCAGAACCTGCCGCGCCAACTGCTCCGCCGGCTTCAACGGGCGCCTGAACACGAACCTGCCCGGGATCGTCCAGAAGGGCCGCTCGTACCGCATCGAGGTCCAGAGCGAGTTCTCGTCGGGCATCGCGTCGGCCGCGCTGTTCACGTCGCGGATCTTCTTCGACAACATCCGCCTGCGGATCGCCGACGGCACGACGACGTTCGGTCCGCCGACGGCCACGACGCTGCCGGCTCTCGCGACCCCGACGGTCGCCGATCTGCGCAGCGAGATCAACCCCAACGGCCTGGCGACGGAGTACTTCTACGAGTGGGGCCTCAACAGCGCGCCGGCGGGGACGTTCACGAACCGCGTCCCGGCAGGCAATGCCACGGTGCCGATCGGCAGCCGCACGACGGTCGTCCAGCCCAACAGCCAGACGATCTCCGGGCTGACGCCGCAGACGACGTACCGCGCCCGCGTGATCGCGATCAACTCTCAGGGCACGACCATCGCGAACACCATCACGTTCACGACGCCGGGCCTCGGCGCGACCGGCCCGCAGGGTCCGACAGGGCCACAGGGTCCGAAGGGGACCGACGGGGCCAACGGCACGAACGGCACCAACGGTGTCGACGGCGCCCCCGGCGCACCGGGTGCGCAGGGCGTCCCGGGCGTCCCCGGCGCACCGGGAGCGACCGGTCCGGTCGGTCCGCGCGGCCCGGCAGGCGCCACGCCGAACCTCGGCTCGTCGATCCAGGACCTGCTGTCCACGAACCGCGCTCGCCATGATCCGCATCGACGCGCACGCGGATCAGGGTCCCGATGCCGGTCGTGACATCGGCCGCGTCCGGGTGCAGATCTTCTGCCGCCCGATCGCGGTGCGGACCTGCTCGGGCAACATGAAGGTCCGGACGGTCAACAAGATCAACCCGGCGAGCACGGGCACCCGCCCCGCACGTCGCGTGACCTGGTCGACGGACGCCGTCCAGCTGGACGTCCGCAAGATCGGATTTGCGATCTTGAACTTCAACGCCCAGCGCCGCGCGGTTCTCCGCCGGTTCCCGAACGGCGTGCGCTCGTCAGGCGATCGTCTCGGTCATCGACGCCAACAACAACCGCCAGAACGTGCGACGCACGGTGACGGTGATCGCCGCGCAGGTAGCGGACCGATCAGCCGGACAATCGCGTACGGCCGCGGGCCCTCCTAGGGAGGGCCCGCAGTCGTTAGAGCAGCGCCCGCAGCCGCGCGAGCGCGTCGTCGGCCTCCGCCTCGCCGATCGTCAGCGGCGGCAGGAGGCGCAGGGTCGCCGGGCCGGTCGCGTTGAGGACGAGGCGCTGCTCGAGCAGCGCGCGGCGCACGAGCTCCGGCACGCCGCCGGCCTCGAAGTCGCAGGCCAGCATGAGGCCGCGGCCGCGGACCTCGACGACGCCCGGCAGCCGCGCGAGGCCCTCCGCCAGCCGCGCGCCGAGCTCGCGCACGCGGGCCAGCAGCGCGGGGTCGGACACGACGTCGAGCACCGCGTGCGCGGCGGCGCACGCGACGGGCCCGCCGGCGAACGTCGAGCCGTGGTCGCCGGGCTCGAAGACGTCCGCCAGCCGCGGCGCGCAGATGAGCGCGCCGATCGGCAGCCCGCCGCCGAGCGCCTTCGCCGACGTCAGGAGGTCGGGGACGACGCCCGCGTCCTCGTAGGCCCAGAGCGTCCCGGTGCGCCCGAGGCCGCACTGCACCTCGTCGTAGATGAGCGCCGCGCCGTGCTCGTCGCAGGCGGCGCGGGCGGCGCGCAGCAGCTCGTCGTCGAGGACCCACACCCCGCTCTCGCCCTGCACCGGCTCGAGGATCACCGCGGCCGTCTCGCCGTCGACGGCCCCGGCGACCGCCTCGGCCGTCGGCGCGACCGCGACGAAGCCCGGCACGAGCGGCGCGAACGGCGCCTGCTTGGACTCCTGCGGCGTCGCCGACAGCGAGCCGTACGTGCGCCCGTGAAAGCCGCGGTGCACCGAGACGATCGTGCCGCCCGGCTTCGCCTTGCGGGCGAGCTTCAGCGCCGCCTCGTTGGCCTCGGTGCCGGAGTTCGCGAAGTGGACCTTGCCGCCGAGCGACCCCTCGGCGAGGCGCTGTGCGAGCCGCACCCCGGGCTCGCTGTAGAAGAGGTTGCCGACGTGGACGAGGCGCGCGGCCTGGTCGCGGATCGCGGCGACGACGGCCGGGTGGGAGTGGCCGAGCGACGTCACGGCGAGGCCGGTCTGGAAGTCGAGGTACTCGTTGTCGTCGGAGTCCCACAGCCGCGCGCCCTCGCCGCGGACGAACGCGACCGGCATCCGCGCGTAGGCCGGGACGAGGTGCTCGCGCTCGAGCGCCTGCAGCTCGCCGAGCAGCGTCATACGGCCGGATGGATCTTCGTGCCGATGCCGGCGTCGGTGAAGAGCTCGAGCAGCAGCGAGTGCGGCATCCGGCCGTCGAGGATGTGGGCCGCGCTGACGCCGCCGTGGATCGCGTCGATGCACGCCTGGAGCTTCGGCCGCATGCCGCCGGAGGTCTCCGGCAGCGCCTCGAGCACCTCGTCCGCGCCGGCGGACGTGATCCGCGACTCCGGGTCGGACGGATCGCGCAGCCAGCCGGGCACGTCGGTGAGGAAGATGACCTTGTAGGCGCTCAGCGCACGGGCGATCGCGCCCGCGGCCTCGTCGGCGTTGACGTTGTAGGAGTTGCCCTCGCGGTCTGCGCCGACGGACGCGATGACCGGGATGTAGTCCAGCGCGATGTGCTCGAGGACGCCGACGTCGACGCGGTCGATCTGGCCGACGAAGCCGATGTCCTCTCCCCCCGGCGCCGCGAGACGCGAGACGCGCAGGAGCGTCCCGTCGTCGCCGCAGAGCCCGACCGCCTGCTGGCCGTGGCGGTTCAGGCGCAGGACGATGTCCTTGTTGACCTTGCCGACGAGCACCATCTTCACGACCTCGACCGTCGCCTCGTCGCTGACGCGCAGCCCGCTGACGAACTCGACCGGCATCCCGAGGCGCTCCATGTAGTCGGTGATGTCGGGCCCGCCGCCGTGGACGACGACCGGGTTCATCCCGACGTACTTCAGGAGCACGACGTCGCGCGCGAACTCCTCGCGCAGCGCCGGGTCGGTCATCGCGGCGCCGCCGTACTTGATGACGACCGTGCGGCCGTGGAACTCGCGGATGTACGGAAGCGCTTCGAGGAGGGTGCCGATGTCGCGCATGGGTGGTGGCTCCACTACGTCGTGTATTCAGCGTTGATCGTCACGTACTCGTGCCCGAGGTCCGAGAAGAAGACCTCGGTCTCCGCGCCGGCTCCGGGGAGGCCCGACCTCGTACTCGATCTCGGGTCCCTCGGCCGCGCTCTGCAGCGCCGCGGCGTCGTGCGCCACCGCCGCGCCGCGCGCGCAGACCGCGATGCCCTCGATCGCGATGTCGACGTCCAGCGGCGCGCGTCCCCGGCAATGCCGCGCCGACCGCCTGGGCGATCCGGCCCCAGTTCGGGTCGGCGCCGTGCAGCGCGGTCTTCACGAGCGGCGAGTTGGCGACCGCCCGCGCCGAGCGCTCGACGGCGCCCTGGTCGCCGCCGCGCACGACGACGCGCCCGATCCGCCGGGCGCCCTCGCCGTCGCGGACGATGAGGACCGCGAGCATCCGCAGCAGCGCGTCGAGCGCCTCGCCGAAGCGCAGCTCGTCCTCGGACTCGGGCGCGACCCGCACGCCGCTGGAGCCCGAGCACTGGAGGATCACGGTGTCGTTCGTCGAGAGCTGGCCGTCGACGGAGATGCGGTCGAACGAGCGCTTGACGCAGACGCCGAGCAGCAGGTCGGCCGTCTCGGGCGACAGCGCGGCGTCGGTCTGCACGAAGCACAGCATCGTCGCGAAGGCCGGCTCGATCATCCCGGCGCCCTTGGCCTGCGCGGTGAGGCGCACGGTCCCCGACGGCAGCGCGACCGTCAGCGCGGCGCGCTTGCAGAACGCGTCGGTCGTCATGATCGCCGTCGCGAGCTCCGCGTCGCCGGCCGGGTGCAGCTCGCCGCGCACGCGCGCGAGCGCGGAGACGATCGCGCGGCCGTCGAGCGGGACCCCGATGACGCCGGTCGAGGCGACCGCGACCTGGTCGGCCTCGACGCCGGCCGCCATCGCCGCGGCGCCCTGGACGCGCGCCGCCTCGTCGAGCCCCGGCCGCCCGGTCGCCGCGTTCGCGTTGCCGGCGTTGGCGACGACGGCGCGCAGGGCGTCCAGGCGCGCGCGCTCCATCGTCACGAGCACGGGCGCCGCGAGCACGCCCGAGCGGGTGAAGCGCGCCGCGCTCGTCGCGTCCGGCGCGTCGCAGACGAGCAGCGCGAGGTCGATCCGGCCGTCGGGGCGAAGGCCCGCCGACGTGGCGCCCGCCCGGAACCCGGCGGGCAGCCCGCCGCCGGCGTCCTCGCCGACGTGCTCGGGCCGCTGCACCCAGCGCGAATCGAAGAAGGAGCCCTCGCTCACGGCGCGATCCCGGTCGTCTCGGGCAGCCCGAACATGAGGTTGAGGTTCTGGACCGCCTGCGAGGCCGCGCCCTTCCAGAGGTTGTCGATCGCGGCGAAGACGAAGACCTTCCCGGTCCGCGCGTCGGCGCGGACGCAGATCGCGCAGACGTTCGTGTCGCGGACGTCGCGCACGCCCGGCGGCGCATCCACGATCTCGACGAACGGGTGGCGCTCCGCCCAGCCCGCGTAGGCGGCGCCGACCTGCTCCTGCGTCCACGTCTCGGTCGTCGTGACGTAGCAGGACACGAGCTCGCCCTGGTCGAGCGGCAGCAGGTGCGGCGTGAACGTGATCGTCACCGGCGCGCCGAGGATCGCGAGCTCCTGGTCGATCTCGGGCATGTGGCGGTGCGCGCCGACGCCGTAGGGCACGACGTTCTCGGTCATCGTCACGAAGTGCGTCTTCGCGCTCGGCACGCGGCCGGCGCCCGAGACGCCGGACTTCGCGTCGACGACGACGTCGGTCACGGTTCCCGAGGCCGCCAGCGGCGCGAGCGCGAGCAGCGTCGCGGTCGGGTAGCAGCCGGGGTTGGCGACGAGGTCGGCCCTCGGCGACCTGCTCGCCGTAGAGCTCGGGCAGCCCGTAGACGCCGCAGCCGAAGAGCTCGGGCGCGCCGTGCGGCCCGTACCAGCGCTCGTACTCGTCGCGGTCGCGCAGGCGAAAGTCGGCGCTGAGGTCGACGACGCGCACGCCACGCTCGCGCAGCCCCTCGACGACCGGCGCGGCGGCCCCGTGCGGGTAGGCGACGATCGCCGCGTCGACCTCGGCGTCGCGGTCGAGGTCGAGCTCGCGCAGGACCGTGTCGACGCGATGATGCGGGTAGAGCTCGCTCAGCGACCGCCCGGCGTCGCTGCGGCTCGTGACGCCGGCCAGCTCGAACTCCGGATGGCGGTCGACGAGCCGCGCGGCGAGGGCGCCGGTGTAGCCCGATCCGCCCGCGACGAGGATCCGCGTGTCAGCCACGCAGCTCACCGCCGAGCTCGGAGGCCAGCCGGGCGACGATCTTCTCGCGGACGGGTGCGACGTCGGCGTCGGTCAGCGTCCGGTCGCGCGCGCGGAACGTCAGCGCGATCGCCAGCGACGTCCGCCCCGCGGCGATCTGCTCGCCGCGGTAGACGTCGAAGACCTCCGCGCGGGCGAGGAGCCTGCCGCCGGCCTCGCGCACGACGCCGAGCACCGTCGCCGCCGGCACCGCCGAGTCCACGACGATCGCGATGTCCTCGCGCAGCTCGGGAAACGACGTGAGGTCCTCGTAGGCCGGGATCGCGGGAGCGGCCTCGACGACGGCGTCGAGATCGACCTCGAACGCCGCGACGGCGTCGAGGTCCCAGCCGGCGGCGACGAGCGGGTGGACGTCGCCGAACCAGCCGACGGCGTCGCCGCCGGCGCGCACGACGCCGCTGCGGCCCGGGTGCAGGAACGGCTGGGCGCCGGCCTCGTACGTCGCGTCGACGCGCAGGGCGCGCAGCAGCGCCTCGAGATAGCCCTTGGCGGCGAAGACGTCGCCGGGGACGAGCGCCGCGAGCGCGCGGTGCTCGTGCGGCAGCGCGTCGCCGGTCGCGCGGTAGACGGCGCCGGACTCGAAGAGCCCGGGCGTACCCTGGCCGCGCGCGGCGTTGTGGCGCGCGACGTCCAGCAGCGAGCCGAGCAGCGTCGTGCGCAGGACCGACTGGTCCTCGCTCATCGGGTTGGAGATCACGACGTGGCGGCGGCGCTCGTCGCCGGGCGGCAGCCGCAGCCGGTCGTCGCGATCGGGCGCCTCGAAGCTCCAGCCGACGATCTCCAGCAGGCCGCGATCGGCGAGGACGTCCTCGGCGCGCCGGCGCAGCCGCTGTGCGGGCGTCAGGATGCCGACGGCGCCGCGGCGGCTGGGCAGCGTCGCCGGCAGCTGGTCGTTGACGCCGTGCAGCCGTGCGACCTCCTCGACGAGGTCGGCCTCGCGCGTGACGTCGTTGCGCCGCCAGTGCGGGACGGTGACGTCGAGGCCGTCCGGGCGCTCGGCGGTCTCGAAGCCGAGGCGCTGGAGGTGCAGCGCGGACTCCGAGCGCGTGATGTTCACGCCGAGCAGGCCGACGATCCGCTTGTCGCGCAGCCGGATCGTGACGTCCTCCGCAGGCGGCTCGCCGATGTCGATCGTGCCTGGCACGAGGGTCGCGCCGGTGAGCTCGAGCATGAGCTTCGTCGCGACCGCCTGCGCCTCGATCGCGCTCTCCGGCGACAGCCCCTTCTCGAAGCGCGCGCTGGCCTCGCTGCGCAGGCCGAGCTTCAGCGACGTCGCGTGGATGTTCGGGCCGACCCAGCTTGCGACCTCCATGAGGACGCGGGTCGTGTCCGGCTGGACCTCCGAGCGCGTGCCGCCCATGACGCCCGCGATCGACGTCGGGCCCTCGTCGTCGGCGATGAGCACGACGTCGCGGTCGAGCACGCGCGTCTGGCCGTCGAGCGTGACGATCCGCTCGCCGTCGGTCGCGCGCCGCACGACGAGGCGGCCGCCGGCGATGCGGTCGAGGTCGAACGCGTGCAGCGGCTGGCTCGTCAGCAGCATGACGTAGTTCGTGATGTCGACGACGTTGTTGATCGGGCGCTGCCCGGCGGCCATGAGCCGCGCCTTGAGCCACGGCGGCGACGGGCCGATCGTCACGTCCTCGAACGCGCGGGCGGTGAAGCGCGGGCACAGGTCGGCCGCCTCGACGACGACCTCGGCCCCGAGGCCTCCGGCGCCAGGTTCCGCGGAGCCCGGATCCTCGGCCCACGGCGGCAGCGCGAGCTGCGCCCCCGTGGCGGCGTGGACCTCGCGGGCGACGCCGTAGATCCCGAGGCAGTCCGGGCGGTTGGGCGTGATCTCGAGCTCGAGGACGTCGGTCGACAGCGGCAGGACGCCGGCCAGCGGCGAGCCGACCTCGAGGTCGCCGTCGAGCACCATCGTCCCGGCGTGGTCGAGGCCGATGCCGAGCTCGTCCTCGGCGAGGATCATCCCGTCGGAGGTCTGCCCGCGCAGCTTGGCCTGCTTGAGCTTCGTCCCGTCGGGCATGACCGCGCCCGGCCGCGCGACGGCGACCGTCTGGCCGGCCGCGACGTTCGGCGCGCCGCAGACGATCTGGGTCGTCTCGCCCGGGGCGATCTCGACGACGCAGACCGTGAGCCGGTCGGCGTCGGGGTGCCGGTCGGCGCTCAGGACGCGGCCGACGACGAAGGCGTCGAGCTCGGACACGCCGTGATGGTCGATGCGGTCGACCTCCGTCCCGGTCATCGCCAGGCGCTCGGCGAGCTGCTCGACGCTGAGATCGGGCGCGCAGTACTCCTCCAGCCACTCGACGGGAGCCCTCATCCGAACTGCTCCAGGAAGCGCGCGTCGTTGTCGTAGAGCAGGCGCAGGTCGGGCACGCCGTGCTTGAGCATCGCGATCCGCTCGATGCCCATGCCGAAGGCGAAGCCCTGGACCTTCTCGGGGTCGTAGCCGTACTCCTCGACGTAGCCGAAGACGTTCGGGTCGACCATCCCCGAGCCGAGGATCTCGACCCACCCGGTGTCCTTGCAGACCCGGCAGCGCTGGCCTTTGACGTGCGTCCATGAAGCACGACACGTCGACCTCGACCGACGGCTCGGTGAACGGGAAGAAGTGCGGCCGCAGCCGGACCTCGCGGTCGGGCCCGAAGATCGCCCGCGCGAACGCCAGCAGCGTGCCCTTGAGGTCGGCGAGCGTGATGTCCGTGTCGACGGCCAGCCCCTCGATCTGGTGAAACTGCGGCGTGTGCGTCGCGTCGGAGTCGGGCCGGTAGACGCGGCCCGGGACGATGATGTACAGCGGCGGCGGCTGGGCCTCCATCGCGCGGATCTGCATCGGCGACGTGTGCGTGCGCAGGAGGACGTCGTCGCTGACGTAGAACGTGTCGCTGCGCCCGCGCGCGGGGTGCGTCGGCGCGTGGTTCAGCGCGTCGAAGTTGTAGTAGACGGTCTCGACCTCGGGGCCCTCGGCGATCCGGAAGCCGAGGCCGAGGAAGACGTCCTCGATCTCGCGCCGCGTCGCCGTGAGCAGGTGGTGGCGGCCGACCGGCTGCGGCGGGTCGCCGGGCAGCGTGACGTCGACGGTGTCGCTCTGCAGGCGGCGCTCGAGCTCGCCGCCGGACAGCTCCTCGCCGCGCTGGGCGATGAGCGCCTCGAGCGCCTGGCGCGCCTGGTTGGCCGCCTTGCCCGTCGGGCCGCGCTCCTCGGGCGCGAGCTGCGCGATCCCGCGCAGGACGTTGGGCAGCTCGGCCTTGCGGCCGAGGTAGCGGACGCGCAGCTCCTCGAGCTGCGCGCTGTCGGTCGCGCCGGCGACGGCCCGCTCGGCCTCCTCGCGCAGCTCTGCGATCCGGTCAAGCATGCGGCGCCATCCTAGGTCGAAGCTCGTAGAGCGCGACGGTCGCCGCCATCGCCGCGTTCAGCGACTCGCTGGCGATCGGGATGTGCGCGACGCGGTCGCAGGCCGCGACGACGTCGTCCGGCAGCCCCGCGCGCTCGGCGCCGACGAGCAGCGTCACCGCTCCGGCGGCCGGACCGGCGAGCTCCTCCCCCGCCCCGCGCGACGAGCGCGATCCGCTCGCCGGGAAGCTCCTCGACGCTCGCCGCGCGCGCCACCGGCACCGCGAAGATCGCCCCCATCGACGCCCGCACGGCCTTGGGCCCGAACGGGTCGGCGCAGCCGGGGCCGAGCACGACCGAGCCCGCCCCGAACGCCAGGGCGGAGCGCAGGATCGTCCCGACGTTGCCGGGATCGCCGACGCCCCAGAGCGCGACGCACAGCGGCCCCGCGGGCGCCGACCAGCGCGCCTCGTAGACCCCGAGCTGGCGCGTCCCCGAGCCGAGCCCGGACACGGCGGCCAGCAGCTCGGGCTCGACCTCGTCGCCCTCCAGCCCGCTGCCCGCGGCGGCCAGCAGGACAAGCGGCGACCAGCCGCTCGCGGCGGCGGCCGCCACGAGATCCTCGCCCTCGGCGACGAAGCGCCCGGCATCGTCGCGCGCACGCCGCCGCGCGAGCCTGCGGATCTCCTTGAGCTTGTCGTTGTGGCTTGAGGTGATGGTCATCTGAAACGAAAAAGGGCGCCGTCCTGAAGAGGAAGCGGCGCCCGTGAGGTCGGTGTGTGTCGGCTGGTTGCTTGTCAGGCAGCCGACGCCTCGCGGGCGGCGTCGACGAATCGGCGGAAGGTCTCGGGATCACGCACGGCGATGTCGGCCAGCACCTTGCGGTCCAGCTCGATGCCGGCGAGCTGCAGGCCGTGGATGAAGGTCGCGTAGGTCATGCCGTTCTGGCGCGCGGCGGCGTTGATGCGGGTGATCCAGAGGCGGCGGAAGTCGCGCTTGCGATTGCGGCGGTCGCGGTACTGGTACGCCTCCGCCTTCATGAGCGCTTCCTTCGCGCGCTTGTAGTTCGAGTTCGCCTCGCCCCGGAAGCCCTTCGTCCGCTCGAGCGTCGCGCGACGCTTCTTGCGGGCGTGGACGGACCGCTTGACCCTGGTCATCCCTTGCTCCCCGTGCGCAGGAGCTTCTTGACCCGCGGCGCGTCATGGTCGGAGAGGATCGCCGGCCGGCCCAGGGCGCGCTTACGCTTCGGGGACTTCTTCTCGAGGATGTGACTCGTGAAGGGATGGCGGCCGCGCACCTTGCCGGAGGCGGTCGTCTTGAAGCGCTTCTTGGCGCCAGAGTGGGTCTTCATCTTCGGCATGACAGCGGGTCAGTATTGCAGAGCGCCTATGCCGGCCTCCGCTCGGCGATCGCCGTGACGTACGTCGCGCGGAGCGCCACCGGCCCCGGATCGCCGCCCGCCAGCCCGTCGACGATCTCCAGCGCGAGCGCGCGCAGCTCGGGCCGGCGCGGCGACCAGGCGAGCGGGCGCAGCGCGGCGAACAGCCGCTCGACGGCGTCCTCGGCGGAGGCGAACGTCAGCGCGAGGTCGCCCGGGCGCAGCTCGTAGTCGTCGGCGTGGCGCCGCAGCTCCGTGCGCAGGAGCTCGCCGGCGCCCCACTCCATCGGCGACGGCACGCCCGGCTCGGGCGGATCGTGCTCCTCCGCAAGTGCGAGGAGGCGACCGACGATGCCGGGCGCGGTCCAGGACGTGAACGCGAGAAAGCCGCCGGGTCGCACGACGCGAAACAGCTCGTCGAGCGCGGCCCGCCCGTCGGAGCTGAACATCGGCGCGAAGGCCGACACCGCGCCGTCGAACTCGCCGTCCTCGAGCGGCAGCCAGGCGAGGTCGTAGTCGAGCTCGTCGACCTCGAGCACGCGCGCGCCGGCCGGTCGCGGCAGCGCCTCGGAGACCGGCGCCCAGAGCTCGGCGCCCTGCCTGTGCGGCCAGGCCGGGCCCGGTGGCGGCACGCCGCGCGGCCGCGCGGGCACGCGGCGCCTGGCCGGCGGTGGGACGGGCGTGGGATCCAGCTGCTCGGCGTACTGCTCCTCCACCCGCTCGGCGACTCGCGAGAGGCCGAGCGTGAAGAGCGTGCGCCGCGACAGCATGGCGACGTCCCTGCGGTCGGCTCAGGCCTTCGTGTCGGCCTCGGCGGCTGTCGCCTCGGCCTCGTCCGCGTCCGGTGCGTCTGGCGCATCCGGGGCGTCCGGGGCGTCCGGCGCGTCGGGCGCGTCGGGTGCGTCGGGCGCCTCGGGCTCGGATTGGGAGGCGGCATCGATCTCACCGCTGAGCACGGCCTTCGACGGGCCGAGCATCATCGTCATGTTGCGACCGTCCTGGAGCGGGCGCTGCTCGATGACGGCGAGATCGGACAGCTCCTCGGAGAGGCGGTCGAGGATCATGACGCCCCGCTCCGGGTGCGTGACCTCGCGGCCGCGGAACATGATCGTGATCTTGACCTTGTCCTTGTGGCGCAGGAAGCGCTCCACATGGCCCTTCTTCGTCTTGTAGTCGTTCTCCGCGATCTTCGGCCGGAACTTGATCTCGCGGATCGTGATCTGCTGCTGGTGCTTGCGGGCCTGCTTGAGCTTCTGGGCCTGCTCGTACTTGTACTTCGAGTAGTCGAGCACGCGGCAGACGGGCGGGCGCGCGTCGGGCGCCACCTCGACGAGATCGAGGTCACGCTCCTGGGCGTAGCGCAGGGCGTCGTTCGTGCGCATGACGCCGACCTGCTCGCCCTTCTCGTCGATGAGCCGGACCTCGGGCACGCGGATGCGCTCGTTGATCCGGGTCGAGTCCCGCTCGGGCGGGCGCCGGTCGAACCTGCGAGGAACCGGCACTAGCTGTGGGCGGCGCGCGTCAAGCGGAGAGCGTGCGCGGCGGGAAGATCGGAGAGTCGGTCAACTGGGCGAGTATACGCCGCTCAGCCCGATCGGTGTGAGGATTTCTCACTGAGCATCGCCACGAAGTCCTCGATCGGGACGCTGCCGGTGTCGCCGCGGCCGTGCTCGCGGACCGCGACGGTGCTCGCCTCGGCCTCCCGATCGCCGACGACGAGCATGTACGGGATCTTGCGCAGCTCCGCGTCGCGGATCTTGCGCCCGACGGACTCGGTCCGGTCGTCGAGCTCGCCCCGCAGGCCGCCGGCTCGCAGGGCGTCCTCGACCTTGCGCGCGGCATCGACGTGGCGGTCGGAGATCGGCAGCACGATCGCCTGGACCGGCGCGAGCCAGACCGGGAACTCGCCTGCGAGGTGCTCGGTGAGGATCCCGATGAAGCGCTCGTAGGAGCCCATGAGCGCGCGGTGGATCATCACGACGCGGTGCTCGGCGTTGTCGGCGCCGGTGTACGTCAGGTCGAAGCGCTCCGGGAAGGAGTAGTCGAGCTGG
The DNA here is from genome assembly GCA_963830085.1 of uncultured Actinomycetes bacterium. Classification (GTDB taxonomy): domain Bacteria; phylum Actinomycetota; class Thermoleophilia; order Solirubrobacterales; family Solirubrobacteraceae; genus CADCVQ01. The sequence goes on from CAWHLF010000002.1 coordinate 193,024, forward strand.
ACCGTCCCGAGCTGCCAGGAGCGCCCGAGCGAGTCGGTCATGTGCAGGTCGATCTTCGGCCCGTAGAACGCGCCGTCGCCCTCGTTGAGCACGTAGGGCAGGCCGCGATCGTCGAGCGCCCGGGCCAGCGCCGCCTCGGCGCGGTCCCAGAGCGCGTCGTCGCCGACGCGCACGTCGGGACGCGTCGAGAGCTCGAGGTGCGGCTCGATGCCGAAGAGCTTGTACGTGTCGAACGCGAAGTCCATGCAGGCCATGACCTCCGACTGGACCTGCTCCTCGGTGCAGAAGATGTGGGCGTCGTCCTGCGCGAAATGGCGGACGCGCAGCAGGCCGTGCAGCGTGCCGCTGGGCTCGTTGCGGTGCAGCAGGCCCGGCTCGGAGTAGCGCACCGGCAGGTCGCGATAGGACCATTTCTGGAGGCTGAACAGGTGCGCGTGGCCGGGGCAGTTCATCGGCTTGATCCCGAACTCGCGGCCCTCGGTCTCCGTGACGAACATGTGCTCGCGGTACTTGCCCCAGTGGCCGGAGGTCTTCCACAGCTCGCTGTCGTAGAGCTGCGGGGTCTTGACCTCGGTGTAGCCGCGCTCGATCCCCATCTCGCGGCTGAGCCCCACGAGCTCGTTGAAGAGCGTCGTGCCGTTGGGCAGCCAGAACGCGCTGCCGGGCGCGACCTCGGAGAAGGTGAACAGCCCGAGCTGCGGGCCCAGGCGCCGGTGGTCGCGGGCCTTGGCCTGCTCGAGGCGCTCGAGGTGCTCGGCGAGCTCCTCCTTGGAGAAGAACGCCGTGCCGTAGATCCGGGTGAGCATCTGGCGGCTCGCGTCGCCGCGCCAGTACGCGCCGGCGACCGACTGGAGCTTGAAGGCCTTGATGCGCTTCGTGCCGGGGCCGTGCGGGCCGCGGCAGAGGTCGGTGAACGGGCCGTTCGTGTAGAGGCTCACGGTCTCGACGCCGTCGTTGCGCACGAGGTCCTCGATGAGCTCGACCTTGTAGTCCTGGCCCTCGGCGCGGAAGCGCTCCAGCGCCTCCTCGACGCTGACGTCCTCGCGCACGAACCGCTCGTCGGCGTTGATGTGCTCGCGCATCTTCTGCTCGATGCGCGCGAAGTCGGCGTCGGAGACCGTCACGCCCTCAGGGAACTCGAAGTCGTAGTAGAAGCCGTCGGCGATCGGCGGCCCGATCGAGATCTTCACGCCGGGATAGAGCTCCATGACGGCGGCCGCGAGGACGTGCGCGGCGTCGTGGCGGATGACGTCGAGCGCGCCGTCGCTCTTCGGCGTGATGATCTCCAGCGGCGCCCCGGGCGTCAGCGGCCGCGCGAGGTCGCGCACCTCGCCGTTCTGGCGGACGGCGAGCGCGGCGCGCGCGAGACCGGCGCCGATCGCGGCGGCGGCATCGGCGCCGGTGGCGCCCGCTTCGAGCTCGAGCTCGGTTCCGTCGGGGAGGGTGACGTTCACCGCGCCATTGTGACAGCACTGGGCGTTTGCGATCGACCCGACGCGTCAACCCGGTATGGGGACCGCGGGGACGGCGGTCCGGTTGGCAAGCCCCATAGATGCAAGGAGTCACGATGACCAACGAACTTGACGGGATGACGATCGCGATCCTCGCCGCCGACGGTGTCGAGCAGGTCGAGCCGGCGGACAGGTTCGCCGTCGACGGCAACATCACCTCCAGCCGCCGGCCGGACGACCTGCCGGCGTTCTGCGAGGCGATCGTGCGCGAGTTCTCGGCGGTGCATGCGTCATGACCGCCATCTCCAAGAACGGGAGCGCCGCTCCCCAGGATCCGGTGGCCAAGGGCCTCGGCGTCTTCAGCTTCGCGCTCGGGCTCCCGCAGATCCTCATGCCGGGGCGCGTCAACCGGATGATCGGCGTGCGCGACGACGCGAAGAGCCGCATGTGGATGCGCGCCGTCGGCGTGCGCGAGATCGCGGCCGGCGTCGGCATCTTCAGCGAGCGCCGGCCCGCGGAGTGGCTCTACGCGCGCGTCGCGGGCGACACGATGGATCTCGCCCTCCTGGGCTCCGCGCTGCGCGGCAGGAGCGAGCAGCCGGCTCGGACGCTCGCCGCCACCGGCGCCGTCATCGGCGCGTTCGCGGCGGACGTCGTGGACAGCCTGCGGCTCACCCGCGGCGAGGACCCCGAGCCGATGCCGGACACGCCGATGCACGTCCGGGCCGCCATCACCGTGCGCCGGGACGCCGAGGAGCTCTACGCGTTCTGGCGCGACTTCGAGCGCTTCCCGCAGTTCATGGAGCACCTGGAGGAGGTGCGCGTCGACCGGGCCGAACGCGTCGCACTGGAAGGCCACGCGCGCCGCTGGGCATGACGCGTCGAGTGGGACGCCGAGATCACCGAGGACGTCCCGGGCGAGCGGATCTCGTGGCGCTCGCTGGCGGGCTCGAAGATCGAGAACTCCGGCACCGTCCGGTTCATCCCGGCGCCCGGCGACCAGGGGACCGAGGTCCACGTCGAGCTGCACTACGACGTCGCCCGGCGGCGCCGTCGGCGCGCTCGTCGCCAAGCTCTTCGGCGAGGAGCCGGCGATGCAGGTCAAGGACGACCTGCGGCGCTTCAAGCAGATCGTGGAGACCGGCGAGATCGCCCGCTCGGAGGGCACGCCCGACGGGCCAGATCGGCCAGCTGCTGCTCAAGCAGCGACCGGCGCAGCCGCTTCCCGAGGAGGAGCTCGCCGGCATCGACAGGAGGTGCGTCATGAGAGCCACCGTCTGGTCGGGCCGCAACAAGGTCGAGGTCGAGAACGTCCCCGATCCGAAGATCCTCAACGCCCGCGACGCGATCGTGAGGATCTCGTCGACGGCGATCTGCGGCTCGGACCTGCACCTCTACGACGGCTACATCCCGACGATGCGCAAGGGCGACATCCTCGGCCACGAGTTCATGGGCGAGGTCGTCGAGACCGGCCGCGGCGTCGGCAACCTCGCGGTCGGCGACCGCGTCGTCGTGCCGTTCCCGATCGCCTGCGGCAGCTGCAACGCCTGCAGCGCGCGAGCTGTACTCGCTCTGCGAGAACTCCAACCCCAACGCGTCGATGGCCGAGAAGATGTTCGGCCACGCGACCGGCCGGCATCTTCGGCTACTCGCATCTCACCGGCGGCTACGCCGGCGGCCAGGCCGAGTACGCGCGCGTGCCGTTCGCCGACGTCGGGCCGATCAAGATCGAGAGCGACCTCGACGGACGAGCAGGTGCTGTTCCTGTCCGACATCTTCCCCACCGGCTAGATGGGCGCCGAGATGTGCGACATCAAGCCGGGCGACATCGTCGCCGTCTGGGGCGCGGGCCCGGTCGGGCAGTTCGCGATCGCCAGCGCGTACCTGCTCGGCGCCGAGCGCGTCATCGCGATCGACCGCTTCGCCTACCGGCTGCGGATGGCGCGCGAGAAGGCGCGGCGCCGAGACGCATCAACTACGAGCAGCGACGGACGTTCGCGAGGCGCTGCGCGAGATGACCGGCGGCCGCGGGCCCGACGCCTGCATCGACGCCGTCGGCATGGAGGCCCACCACCACAACCCGGGCATCTACGCCTACGACCGCGTCAAGCAGGCGACGCGCCTGGAGACCGAGCGCGGCCACGCGCTGCGCCAGGCGATCATCTGCTGCCGCAACGGCGGCACGATCTCGATCGTCGGCGTCTACGGCGGGTTCATGGACAAGTTCCCGATCGGCGCCATCGATGAACAGGGCGCTGACGATCAGGACCGGCCAGTGCCACGTCCACCGCTACCTGCGGCCGCTGCTCGAGCGCATCGAGAACGGCGACATCGACCCGAGCTTCATCGTCACGCACCGCATGAGCGCTCGACGACGCGCCGGCCGGCTACGAGACGTTCAAGCACAAGCAGGACGAGTGCGTGAAGGTCGTCCTGAAGCCGTAACCCACGGCTCCGTGACATCCGTCGGTCACGGTTCGGGCCCGAAGCGAACAACCGTTCGCTTCGGGCTGCTAGGGTCCTCGACCGCGGGTGAGTTCCGGGTGCCGATCGGCGCCGCCGCCCGCTGCAAACGACCGGCCGCCTGCGCCGCGCAACCGCGTGTCGCCATCGGGCCGTGGAAGGACCAAGAACGGATGCGTCTCAGAACCCTGGGCGCCGTCTGCGCCACGAGCGCGGCCGCGGTGCCCATCTCCGCCGTCGTCACATCCGCCTCCGCCCAGGAGGCCCCGGCCGTCCAGCCGGCCGTCGCACCCCCGACCGCTGTCGCGGCAGCCGCCCCGATCAGCGACCTGCACTCGACCGCGACGCAGGTGCTCGCCAACCGCCACCTCTACTTCGCGCGTCGCTACCGGCAGCTGCTGGGCGACCCGCTGTCGCTCTCCGAGCGCCGCAGGCTGCGCGCCGAGCTCCTGAAGCTCAGCCCGGCGCGGCTGCGCGCCAAGACCGACGACCTGCGCGGGGACATCCGCAGCTTCCGCCGCAAGCTCGAGCGCGAGCGCCAGGCGCGCTCCGTGCCGCCGCACCTGACGTCGATCGCCCAGTGCGAGTCCGGGGGCGATCCGCGCGCCATCTCGCCCGGCGGGACGTACCGCGGCAAGTACCAGTTCTCGTTCAGCACCTGGCGCTCGGTCGGCGGCGAGGGCGACCCGGCGCAGGCGTCCGAGCGCGAGCAGGACCGCCGCGCGGCGAGGCTCTACCGCACGGGCGGCCCCGGCCACTGGCCGGTCTGCGGTCGCTGACCGCTCCCGGTCGACGTGGCGCCCTTGCCGGCTCAGGCCGGCAAGGGCGCCGCGGAGCCGTCGAAAGCCCGTGAGAGCCGACCGATAGCCTCCGCGGCCATGGATCCCGCGGCGTTTCGCGCGCAGTTCCCCGTCTACGAACGGTGCGCCTACCTCAACGCCGGCACCTGCGGCCCGCTGCCCGCCGACGCGGTGGCGCGCGGCACGAGCGCGATCGAGCAGGCGACGAACGAGGGCCGCTTCGGCCCGTACTTCCAGGCGCTCCTCGACGGGCGCAGCCGGCTGCGCGAGGCCTATGCGGCGCTGCTCGGCGCCGCGCGTGACGACGTCGCGCTGACGACGTCCACGAGCGACGGCGTCGTCCGCGTCCTTGAGGCCCTCGACCTCGGGCCGGGCGACGAGGTGCTGATCTCCGACGAGGAGCACCCGGGCATCACGGGGCCGCTCTCCGCGGTGCGCGCCCAGCGCGAGGTGGCGGTCCGCATCGTCCCCCTCGCCGAGCTCGCCGAGTCCGTGTCGCCGCAGACGCGCCTCGTCGCGACATCGCACGTCAGCTGGGTGAGCGGCTCCGTCGCGCCCGATCTCTCGGGCCTCGGCGACGTCCCGGTGCTGCTCGACGGCGCCCAGGGCATCGGCGCCGTCCCGGTCGACGTCGAGCAGCTCGGCTGCGCGTTCTACGCCGGCTCGGGCCAGAAGTGGCTCTGCGGGCCGATCGGCACCGGGATGCTCTGGGTCAGCCCGGAGTGGAGCGACCGCGTGCCCGCGACCGGCCCGACGTACTTCAACCTCGAGAACCCCGGCGCCGGCCTCGACGCCGTGCCCCGCGCCGACGCGGCGCGCCACGACGCCGGCCTGCACAGCCTCGAGATCTTCGCGGGCGCCCTGGCGGCGCTCGACGTCCTCTCCGACGCCGGCTGGGACGCCGTCCACGAGCGCGCCGCGACGCTCGCCGAGACGTTCGCCGCCGCCCTCGCCGACCGCGGCCTCGAGGTCGCGCCGCGCGGGCGCACGACGCTCGTCTCCTGGCACGACGCCGATCCGGCCGCGACCCGTGATCGGCTCGCCGAGGCGGGCGTCATCGTGCGCGACCTCCCCGGCACGGCCTGCTGCGCGCCTCCGTCGGCGCATGGAACGACGAGTCCGACCTCGAGCGCCTGCTCGACGCCCTCTGACTACCGCTTGTCCCAGGCCCCCGGGTCGGCCGTCAGCTCGGTGACCCGCTGCCCGGTCGCACCTCCTTCAGCCAGCTCAGAAAGCCGCCCGCGAGGACGAGCCGGGCGAGCGCGCCGTAGCCGCCCGCGCCGGGGTGCGCGCCGTCGCCCGCGGCCACCTCGGCGTTCCACTCGGCGCTCGCCGACAGGTCGCCGGCGATGCCGATGAACGAGACGCCGCGCGCCGCCGCGAGGTCCCCGAACGCCGCCGACAGGTCCGCGATCCGCGCCCGCTGCGCGGCGTCGTTCGCCGGCGCCGGGCCGACGACGAGCGCGGGCAGGCCGAGCTCGGCGGCGCCGTCGAGGCAGCGGCCGAGCGCCTCGGCGCCCCGCTCGGGCGCGACGCGCAACGCGCCGTCCTCCTCGGTCATGTCGTTGGCGCCGAACGCGAAGACGACGCCGTAGGCGGCCTGCGCTCGCATCCGCGGCGCCGCCTCGCCGCGCCAGCGCGCCTCGACGTCCAGCGACGTCTCGCCGCGGACGCCGAGGTTGTAGGCCGTCAGCGGCAGGTCCGCGCCGTAGCACGCCTCGACGACCCGGCCGACCCAGCCGCGGCCCTCCGGGTCCCCGGCGCCGGCGACGTACGAGTCGCCGAAGAACAGCACCCGCCGGTCGGCGTCCACCGGCGGCTCAGCGTCCGAAGGTCCGCAGGAGCTCGCGGGCCTGCTGGGGCAGGTGCCCCATGATCTCGCGCAGGTCCGCGAGCTCGGCGCGGATCTGCGCGTCGCCGACCTCGACCGGCAGCAGCGAGTCCTGGAGCGTGGCGAGCGTCCCGTCGGCCTCGCGGATCGCCTCGACGGCGCTCTCGACGAACCCCTTCGCGCCGAGCGACGGCAGGCCCGGCGGGCCGGCCTCGAACGTCCGGACCTCGAGCCCGTGGCGGGCGGCGAACTGGCCGTGGGCGCGCGACGCCCGCCCGTAGGCGAGCTGCACGGGCCGGAAGAGCTGCTCCTCGAGCACGTCGCCGGCGTGCTCGTCGAGCTGCTCGTAGGCCTCGCCGAGGGCGGAGAGCGCGAGGCCCAGCTCGTCGGTCGCGTCCGCGAGCGTGTCGAGCAGCTGCGTGCGCCCGTCGGCGGCGGAGTAGGCCATGGACATGACAGTAGTGCGCCGGGACGCGCGTGCGAGAAGATCTCGGCATGCCGGCGATCGCGCACCTCCGTGGGATCCCGTCGCCGCGCGCGCTGCGGGGCCACGATCGCGCGTGAGCGTCGTCGAGCTCGAGACGCCGAAGGGCATCGCGCGCGCGCACCTGCACCCGGCGCCGTCGCCGCGGGCGGCGCTCGTGCTCGGCCACGGCGCGGGCGGCGGCGTCGCGGCGCCGGATCTCGTCGCGGCGGCGAAGGTCGCCACCGAGGCCGGCGTCAGCGTCGCGCTCGTCGAGCAGCCCTACCGCGTCGCGGGCCGGCGCTCGCCGCCGCGCGCGCCGGTCCTCGACGAGGCCTGGACGAGCGTCGTGGCGCAGCTGCGCGACGACGCCTTCGCGGGCCTGCCGCTCATCGTCGGCGGTCGCTCGGCGGGCGCCCGCGTCGCCTGCCGGACGGCGGCGCAGACCGGCGCGATCGGCGTCCTCTGCCTCGCCTTCCCGCTCGTCGCGCCCTCCGGCGCCAGCCGTCAGGAGGAGCTCGACGGCGCCGGCGTGTCGGTCCTCGTCGTCCAGGGCGCGAGCGACCGCTTCGGCACGCCCGAGCCCGCGGAGTCGCGCTCGGTCGTCGTCATCCGCGGCGACCACGGGCTGAAGTCCGACATGCCGGGGCTGCGCGACGCCGTCGCGAGCTGGCTCATGGTCGTCCTGGCCCGCCTGTAGCCGCCTACCGGCGCTTCGCGCTCGTGTGCGCCTGCTTGAACTCGCCGAGGACCGCGTCGAGCTTGTCCTTGTGGTCGGCGGCCTCGCGCAGGTCGCCCTGCTTCATGAGGGTCTTGAAGGCCTTCGCCTCGGCCTTGACCTCGGCCTTGAGCTCGTTCGCCCACTCCTTGGCGAACCTCTGGTGGGCTGCCTGCCTCGTGACGCCGAGCGCCTCGCCGATCTCGCTCCAGGAGTGCTTCGGCGCCGCCGCGCGGACGGCGGCGCGCTGGCGCTCGGAGACGTCGTGCTGCACGGCGGCGGTCATCGCGAGCGCCTCGAGCGGGTCGGCCGCGATGGCCTCGTCGAGCTGCTCGTCGAGGCGATTGAGTGTCGTGGTGAAGTCGTCCATGCCGTCAAGATAGCTTGACGGCAGCAGGATGTCAAGAGTTCTTGACGATCCCGCGGCGGTCGGCGACGAGGACGTCTGTCGAACGTCAGCGCGGCGGGTGCCAGTCGACCGGTCCCGCGACGAGCGTGTGCGACCCGAGCGGGCGGCCGAGCACGCGCCGGACCGCGCGCACGGCGTCGAGCAGGGCCTCGAGGTCGATGCCGGTCTCGATCCCCATCTCGTGGAGCATCGACACGAGGTCCTCGGTGGCGATGTTGCCGGTCGCGCCGGGCGGGACCGGGCAGCCGCCGAGCTCGCCGAAGCTCGACTCGAACGAGTCGCAGCCGGCCTGCAGCGCGGCGAGGACGTTCGCGAGGCCCTGCCCGCGGGTGTTGTGGAAGTGGCCGGTGAGCTGGACGCCGTCGCCGAGCGCCGCGCGGGCGGCGCGGAAGTGCTCGGCGACTGCGACCGGGTTCGCCATGCCCGTCGTGTCGCCGAACGCGATCTCCTGCGCGCCCGCGTGCGCGAGGTGATGGGCGAGCGCCAGCACGCGGTCGCGGTCGACGGGGCCCTCGTAGGGACAGCCGAAGCTCGTCGAGATGACGGCCTCGACGCGCAACCCGGCGCTCGGTGGCACGGGCGATGACGCGGTCGAGCGCCGCGAGCGACTGCTCGATCGAGCGGTTGACGTTGCGCTGGTTGTGCGTCTCGCTGGCCGAGAGGAAGACGCCGATCTCGTCGAAGTGGTCGCGGTGGCGCAGCGCGCGCTCGAGGCCGCGCTCGTTCGGGATCAGGACGCTGACCGCGACGTCGTCGGGGACGTCGATCGAGGTCAGGACCTCGTCGGCGTCGGCGAGCTGCGGGATGACGTCGGGACGGACGAAGCTCGTGACCTCGATGCGCTTGAGGCCGGTACGCGCGAGGCGCTCGACGAGCGCGATCTTCTCGCCCGTGGGGATCGTCTCGGGCTCGTTCTGAAAGCCGTCGCGGGGGCCGACCTCGCGGATCTGCACGGAATGAGGAAGGTTTCGGCCTGCGTTCATCGATGCCGCCCAGAAGCCGCGGCGCGTTTGATGATCACCGGCATCGCTGACCTCCGGACGACGTTACTCACGCACCCAGCGCCCGCGCGATGACCATCTGCTGGATCTCGTCGGTGCCCTCGCCGATCGTGAGGATCTTCGCGTCGCGGTACATCCGGCACACCGGGTACTCCTCGATGTAGCCGTAGCCGCCGTGGATCTGGACGGCCTCCTCGGCGCAGCGCACGGCCAGCCGCCCGGTCTTGAGCTTCGCCTGGGCGGCGGCGAGGCCGAAGTCGCGCCCGGCGTCCTTCAGCAGCGCCGCGCGGTAGACGAGCAGCCGCGACGCCTCGATCTCGGTCGCCATGTCGGCGAGCTTGCCCTGGATCGCCTGGAACTTCGAGATCGGCCTGCCGAACGCGCGGCGCTCCTTCGCGTAGGCGAGCGCCTGGTCCAGCGCGCCCTGCGCGAGGCCGAGGCCCATCGCGGCGACGCCGATGCGGCCGATCGCCAGGACGTGGAGGAACTGCCTGAAGCCCGCGCCGCGCGGGCCGAGCAGGTGGTCCTCGGGGACGTGGCAGTCGTCGAACGTCAGGGGGCGGGTGTCGGAGGCGTGCCAGCCCATCTTGCGATACGGCTCGCCCTGCTCGTAGCCGGGCGTCCCGTTGGGGACGAGGAGGTTGGAGATCTCGCCCTCGCCGGTGAGCGCCGTGATCGTCACGAGGCCCGAGATGTCGGTGCCGGCGTTCGTGATGAACTGCTTGGCGCCGTCGATGACCCAGTCGCCGTCCTGCAGGCGGGCGCGGGTCTTCGTGTTCGCGGCGTCCGAGCCGGCCTCGGGCTCGGTGAGCCCGAAGGCCCCGAGGATCGACCCGCTGCACAGCCGCGGCATCCAGTCGCGGCGCTGCTCCTCGGTGCCGTAGAGGTAGATCGGCTGGGTCCCGAGCGACGTGTGCGCGCAGAGCGTGATCGCGACGGACGAGTCGACGCGCGTGAGCTCCTCGACGGTCAGCGCGTAGGCGAGCGTGTCGCCGCCCGCGCCCCCGTACTCCTCGGGGAACGGGATCCCCATGAGGTTCAGCGCGCCGAGCTTGGCGATGATGTCGTACGGGATCGTCTTCGTTCGGTCGAGCTCCTCGGACACCGGCGCCACCTCGCCCTCGGCGAAGTCGCGGACCGTGCGCCGCAGGAGCTCGTGGTCGTCTGAGAGCTCGAAGTTCATGGGTACGCGAGCGTATCCACCGCGACGCTCGCCGCACGCCGTTGAAGTAGCGTCGGGCCCGCATGGGCTGCCTGATCCTCCTGCTCGCGATCTTCTCGCCACGGCTGGCGCTCATCCTCATCTGGCTCGGGACCGACATCCTCGGCCGGGCGTTCGAGAACCTCTGGGTCGCGGTCATCGGGTTCTTCCTGCTGCCGTGGACGACGCTCGCCTACGTCGTCATGTGGAAGCCGGCACACACGCCGTCACCGGCTTCGAGTGGTTCATCGTCGTGCTCGCCTTCCTCGGCGACCTCGGCGCCTACCGCAGCGCGCGCGACGACTACTACGACTAGAAGATCACGGCCTGGCGGACCGCCTCGCCGCGCGCGAGCCGGTCGAAGCCCTCGTTGATCTCGTCGAGGGCGAGGCGGTGCGTGAGCAGCCGCTGCACGGGCAGCCGGCCGGCGAGGTGCAGCGCGACGAAGCGCGGGATGTCGCGCGCGGGAACCGACGACCCGAGGTAGGAGCCGCGCAGCGTGCGCTCCTCGGCGACGAGGCTGACGGCCGGGATGCTCAGCTGCTGCTCGGGGTGCGGCAGGCCGACGGTGACCGTCGTGCCGCCGCGGCGCGTCGCCGCGTAGGCGTCGGCGAGGACGCGCGCGCTGCCGGCCGTCTCGACGACGTGCATCGCTCCCCCGCCGGTGAGCTCGCGCACGGCCTCGACGGCGCCGGGCCCGGCCTTGACCGCGTGCGTCGCGCCGAGCTCGCGGGCGAGGTCGAGCTTGCTCTCGACGATGTCGACGGCGACGATCGTGCCGGCGCCGGCGACCTGCGCGCCGAGCAGCGCCGAGAGCCCGACGCCGCCGAGCCCGAAGACGGCGACGCTGTCGCCGGGCCTCACGGCGGCGCTGTGGAGGACGGCGCCGACGCCGGTGAGGACGGCGCAGCCGAAGAGCGCGGCGATCTCGAAGTCCAGCGCCGGGTCGACGCGGACGGCGGAGCGCTGCGACACGACGATGTGGTCGGCGAACGCGGAGACGCCGAGGTGGTGGTGCAGCCCGTCGTGCCAGCGGCGCTCACCCGAGAGCAGCGCGCCGGACGTGTTCGCGGCGGCGCCCGGCTCGCAGAGCGCGGCGCGGCCGGCGAGGCACGGCCCGCAGGCGCCGCAGGTGGGCACGAACGCCATGACGACGTGGTCGCCCGGCGCGAGGCCGGCGACGCCGGGTCCGACCTCGACGACCTCGCCCGCCGCCTCGTGGCCGAGGACCATCGGCATGACGCGGGGGCGCGAGCCGTCGATGACCGAGAGGTCGGAGTGACAGAGCCCGGCCGCGCGGACGCGGACGAGGATCTCGCCCGGGCCGGGGCCGTCGAGCTCGAGCTCGGCGATCTCCAGCGGGCGCGATTGCGCGTAGGGCGCCTCGCACCCCATCTCGCGCAGGACGGCGCCGCGGACCTTCATGGCCGGGCGGGGTCGCCGGCGACGAGCCGCTCGAGCGCCGCGCGCAGGGGCGCCGGGATCTCCGCCGGCCGGCGGCCGTCGCGCTCGACGAAGACGTGGACGAACCAGCCGACCGCGATCGCGTCCGCGTCGCCCTCGCGGAAGAGCGCGAGCTCGTAGCGGACGCTGCGCCGGCCGAGCCGGCCGACGCGCAGCGCCGCCTCGACGACGTCGGGGAACGAGATCGCCGCGTGGTACGTGCAATGCGACTCGGCGCACAGGCCGATGACGTCGCCCGCGTGGATGTCGAGGCCGCCCTCGCGGATGAGCCAGGCGTTGATCGCCGTGTCGAAGAACGCGTAGTACTCGACGTTGTTGACGTGGCCGTAGACGTCGTTGTCGGCCCAGCGGGTCGGGATCTTCTCGACGTGCGCGTAGTCGGAGCGCGTGACGTCCGGGGCGGCCACGCGCCGGACGCTAGTCGATCTCGTTGGGAGTTCGGACGGGTCCTAGCGCCGAATCACAGCGGGGTCGCCAGCTCCACGAGCGTGCCGTACGGGTCGCGCACATACGCCACGCGCTGGCCCTGCGGCTTGTCGGCCGGCGCGGCGAGCGGCGTGCAGCCGCACTCGACGGCGCGGGCGAAGGCGGCGTCGACGTCGTCGGCGACGAGGGCGATCTCGACGTTCGGCGGTTGCTCGTCGCGCGGGCGCTGGACGCCGCCGGGGAAGTTGCCGTCGCCGAGCTCGTAGGCGGCGAACGCGAGGCGCGTCGGGCCGGTGTCGAGCTGGGCGTACGTCCCGCCGCCGGCCACGAACTCGCCGCGCAGGCCGAAGGCGTTCTCGTAGAACTGCGCGGCCGTCGCCGGTTCGTCGACGTAGACGATGACCCAGCCGAGCTTGAGTTCGGGATGTGCATTGCTCATGGGCGGATCGTCGCCGATGCCGTGGTTCTGCGTCTTGGAGAAATCGGACGCGTCCTGCGCGCGCGATCGCCGGTGAACCGCGGCATCGGATCCCTACACGAGCGCGGTCGGAGGCACGCCGGCGAGCTCGCGGCAGTCCGCGGAGAAGTGCGCCTGGTCGGCGTAGCCGGCGTCGGCGGCGACCCGGGCGAGCTCCTCTCCCCCGCGCGCGGCCGCCAGCGCGCGGCCGAGCCGCAGCACGCGCGCCAACCGCTTCGGCCCGTAGCCGACCGCGGCCGCGACGCGCCGGCGCAGCTGGCGCTCGCTGACGTGGAGGTCGCGGGCGAGCGCGGCGACCGGCGCCGCGTCGTCCTGAAGCCGCGCGACGGCCGCCTGCACGAGCGCGTCGGGCGCGCCGCCCGCGAGCGCCCGCGACGTCACGGCCCCGGCCAGCTCGGCCACCGGCGCCCCCGACGACTGCAGCCGCTCCTCGAGCGCCAGCGCGTCGTCGCCCCACAGGTCGCTCAGCGCCACGCGCCCGTCGCGCAGCGACGCGCCGTCGACGCCGAGCAGCGGCGGCGCCGCGCCCGGTCGCATGCGCACGCCGGCGACGTGCGTGCGCGCCGGCAGCGCGACGAGGAACGCCGTCGTGTTCGGCCCGGCGACGAACGCCCCGCTGCCCTCGGTCCAGATGATGTCGATGCACCCGTCGGGCAGGACCCGGACCGGCGCGCCGCCGCCGTCGCGGCGCTCCCACGTGCATGCAAGCCAGGGGGCCAGCGCAGGAGACGGCGGATGCTCGCGGTACTCCACGAGCGACAACGTTAACGTCAGCGCGGCGGCGGCAGCAGCCGTCCGAGCCGATCGATGATCGCCACCAACAGCTCCCCCACCGTGTCAAGCGTCGTGTCGACCCCGTCGACGAGGTTCTGCGTCACCTGTTCGAGCGCCGGCCGCTCGGGCGTCGCGACGTTCTCCGGCGGCGCCGCCGGCGGCGGGGTCGCCGTCTCGGACGCCGGCGGGGGCGGCGCGGCCGGTGGTGGCGGCGGCGCGGCGGGCGGCGCGTCACGGCGGCGGCGGCGCGGCCGGTGGCGCGGCCTCGGTCGCGGCCGGCGGCGGAGGCGGCGGCGACGCAGGCGTGACCCGGGGCCGCTCGGGACGGGGCGCCGGAGGCGCGATCTGGCCGACATCGTCGGGCCGCGGCACCGCGGCGGCGACGGCCGGCGGGATCGCCGGGCCGATGACGAGCTGGCGCAGCGAGCTCAGCCCGCCGAACCCTCCTGCCCCGACGAGCACGACGACGAGCGCCGCCACCATGGCGACAGGCACGATCGCGGCGGCCGTCCCGGCCCTGAGCAGCTGGCGCAGCCATGCGCCCACGAGGTCCATGCTCCGATGATAGGCACCGTCGCGACCCCACAAGGACGATCGATTGCACGGACGCTGCAGATCGCGCTGCTCGGCCTCACGATCCTGCTCGCGATCATCGGCGCGATCGGCATCGGCGCGCTCTACGACGCCCGCCAGGACTACGAGGACGACCTCGCCGCCTCGTCGTCGCTCGAGGTCGCGACCGCGAACCTGCTCGCCGCGACCGTGGCGCTCGAGGCCAACCTCGCGCGGACGCGCTCGCGGGCGACCGCCGGCTTCGTCGCCGGCGCGGCGCGCGGCTTCGAGCGCACCGCCGGGCAGGCCCGGCTGCTCGCTGCCGACGACGAGCGCAGCGACCGGATCGCGCAATCGATCGCGCCCGCGCAGCGCGACGCGCGCGCGCTCGCGCGCCACCCGACCATCGACGCGACCCGTGCGCGCGCCCGCCGCGACCTGCTGGCCGTGCGCCGCGCGGTCGTCGCGCTCGCCGAGCGCCAGCAGGTGCGCCGCAAGGAGGCGCGCGATCTCGCCGCGTCGCACTCGCGCACGGCGCTCCTCGCGATCGGCATCAGCGCCGGCCTCGCGCTCGTCGGCGTGCTCGCGTTCTTGACGCTGCTCATCCGCACGATGCACCGGCCGCTCGACGACCTCGTCACGGCGACGCGGCGGATGGCCGCGGGCGATCTCACCGTCCGCGTCGAGGCGTCCGGGCCGGCGGAGCTCGAGGCGCTCGGTGACGCCTTCAACACGATGGGCCGCGATCTCGCCGAGGCGAGCAGCCGCGTCGAGACCCAGCGCCAGCGCCTGGCGACGACGATGGAGAGCCTCGGCGACGGGCTCGTCATCGTCGATCCGGGCGACCGTGTCACGACGATGAACCCGCGTGCGCGCGAGCTCGCCGTCGCGCTGAGCCCCGGCAGCTCGGCGCACGGGCCGCAGAGCCCGCTGCCGTCGCTGCAGGAGGCGCTCGCCGGCGAGGTCATCGTGCAGCAGGACGGCAACGCCCTCGCGATCACGGCCGCCCGCCTCGCCGGCCCCGAGGGCGGGGTCGTCTGGACGCTGCGCGACATCACCGAGCGCGCCCGCCTCGAGCAGGCCAAGAGCGACTTCGTCGCGACCGCCTCGCACGAGCTGCGCAGCCCGCTGACGTCGATCAAGGGCTTCATCGAGCTGCTGGAGTCGACGAACAGCGAGAACCTCACCGAGCGCCAGCACGAGTTCATCCGGATCGTCCTGCAGTCGACCGATCGGCTCGTCGACCTCGTCAACGACCTGCTCGACATCGCGCGGATCGAGTCCGGCCAGTTCGAGATCCACGCGCGCAGCGTCGACCTGCGGTCGACCGTCGAGGAGGTCGCGGCGCTCATGCAGGCGCGGCTGCTCGAGAAGCGCCAGCGCCTCGATCTGCAGATCTCCGAGCCGCGGCCGCCGGCGCTCGCCGACCCCGCGCGGGTACGCCAGATCGTCACGAACCTCATGACGAACGCGCACCTCTACACGGGCGAGGACGGCACGATCACCGTGCGCCTGGAGGGCGATCGCGAGGTGACCCGCATCACGATCGCCGACAGCGGACGGGGGATGTCGCCCGAGGATCTGCGGCGCGTCTTCGATCGCTTCTACCGCGGCGCGTCGGACGAGCGCAAGAGCCCGGGCACGGGTCTCGGCCTCGCGATCGTGAAGTCGCTCGTCGACATGCACGGCGGGTCGGTCGAGGTCGCCAGCGAGCAGGGACGCGGGACGACGTTCACCGTCTCGCTGCCCTCCGCCCCGGGCTTCGGCACCGGCGCGCCGGCGCCGTCGGCGCTCGACATCCCGTCGCGTGCTCGTCGTCGACGACGAGCCGGCGCTCGCGGCCCTCATCGCCCAGCAGCTGCAGACGCTCGGCGTCGAGACCGTGCAGGCGCACTCCGGCGCGGACGCGCTCGCCCGCCTGCGCAGCGAGCGCTTCGACGCGATGACGCTCGACGTCCTCATGCCGGGCATGAACGGCCTCGAGGTCCTGCGCCAGGTCCGCGCCGATCCGCGCCTGCGCGACCTGCCCGTCGTCTTCGTCTCGGTGTCGTCGAAGCTGCCGTCGCTGGAGGGCGAGTGGGCGGTCGGCAAGCCGATCGACCGCCAGCGCCTCACCGACGTCCTCGAGGCCGCGGTGCAGGCCAACCGCTCGCGCGTGCTCGTGCTCGCGCCCGAGCACGTGCGCGGCGCGCTCGGCCCGTCGCTGGCGGGCCTCGGCATCGATCATCGCTGGGTGACGACGGCCGAGGAGGCGGCGCGCTGCGGCGAGCAGGAGCTCTTCGAGGTCGCGCTCGTGCACGCGAGCCTCAGCAACGCGCCCGCGCTGCTGCAGGGAAGCGGATTGCGGGGGCGCAGGCGCGGGCGCTCGGTCATACTTTTCAGCACGGAAGGTGAATGGCAACCGCACGGCGCGGCGGTCGGGATGCCCGTCTTCCCGCTGCCGCAGGCGATGATCGCGTTGCGGTCGGCGCTCGGCGTGGCGGGCGCGCCTCAGGGAGGATCTTCGCGGTGACGACAACGGACGAGATGCACGCACGGATCGCGAAGCTCGAGGACGAGCTCGCCAGCCGCACGCGCGATGCCGCCGACAAGGAGCAGCAGCTCCAGCGCTACGCCGCCGACCTGCGCGAGACCTTCAAGGAGGAGCGCGCCCGCGCGCAGGAGCTGCGCCGCTCGTACATGCTCACCGTGCGCGCGCTCGCGAGCGCCGTGGAGGCGCGCGACGCCTACACCGGGCGCCACGCCGAGCGCGTCGCGGCCTTCGGGCTGCAGATCGCCCGGGCGGCCGGCATGAGCCTCGGCGACGAGCCGGAGATCGAGTTCGGCTTCCTCCTGCACGACGTCGGCAAGGTCGCGGTCCCCGACGCCATCCTCTTCAAGCCCGGGCCGCTGACGCCGGCGGAGCGGGTGATCATCGAGCAGCATCCGGTGACCGGCTCGAAGATCGTGCGCGACATCGAGTTCCTCGGCGCGGCGCGCGACGTCATCCGCTCACACCACGAGCGCTGGGACGGCACGGGCTATCCCGACCGCCTCGCCGGCGAGGACATCCCGCTGTCGGCGCGCGTGTTCGCCCTCGCCGACACGCTCGACGCGCTGACGACGAACCGCCCCTACCGGCGCGCGTCGACGTTCGTCAAGGCGCGGTCGATCATCCTGCGCGCCAGCGGCAGCCACTTCGACCCGGAGGTCATCGCGGCGTACGAGTCGCTCTCCGACGGTGGTCTCGAGGACATCCGGAAGCAGATCGGATGAAGGCCGTCCTCATCGTGGATGACGACCCGTTCATCCGCAAGCTCATCGTCACGACGCTCGAGGGCGTGTCGGCCTACGCGCTGCACGAGGCGGCCGACGGCGCGCAGGCGGTGCAGGCGGCGCTGCGCGAGGCCCCGCGACTCGTCTTCCTCGACATCGACATGCCCGTCCTCGACGGCATCGAGGCCTGCCGGCAGATGCGCGCGGTGCCCGAGATGGGCGACGCGAGGATCGTCATGCTCACGGCGTCGGCGGACGACAGCGCCCGCCATCGCGCGCGTGAGGCGGGCGCGGACTTCTTCCTCACGAAGCCCTTCAGCCCGCTGGAGCTCCTGCGGCTCGTCGCCGAGCTCGACGGCAGCCGCTGACGACTACGTCCCGACGGGCCGGCGCCCCTCGGTGTCGGGGCTCTGGAGCTTGGCGTCGACGCGCAGCGCCCGGGTGCGCAGGAGCTCGGGCAGCACCTCCTCGACGATCTCCGACGCGCGCTGGATCGCCGCCCACGCGTTCGTCGCCTGCAGCTCGATCCACGTGAGCTTCAGCTCGCAGACGTCGGGGCTCTGCGGCGCGAGGTCGGCGGCCGGCAGCTGATCGATCGGGCGCTCGCTCGCGCCGTCGGAGTGGATCCAGTCGTCGAAGAGGCCCTTCGCGCGCATGCACCAGCGCAGCTCGCCGGGCACGACGAAGTTCACCTCGAAGACGATCGGGGGCATGCTGGCCATGGCGGTGGGGAGCTACAGCTAGCCCTCGACCTGGCGACCGGCGTAGCGGAACAGGCCACCGGTGATCTTCCATGTGTCGCCGATCTTCTGCAGGTCGGCCTCCATGCCGACGCCGATGACGCGGACCTTCGCCTTGTCGCCGGTGATCTTCGCGTCGCCGACCTCGCCGTCCACGAGGATGTTGCGCTGCGCCTGGCTCAGCGCGGCGTGCAGCTTCTCGATGCCCTCGACGCAGGACTTCGCCTGGATGTCGGGGAAGCCGAGCGGGTTGTCGGCGAGCAGCGCGAGGATCTGCTTCTGGGCGGCGGCCGTCATCTTGCCGCAGACCTGGTTTCCGTCGCCCTCGGCGAGCCCGCTCACCGCGCTGCTGACGGTCTCCTCCGCGTCGCTTGCGTCACCGCCGCAGCCTGCTGCCAGGAGGGCGAGAACGGCCAGCAGTGCGAGTGAGCCCGAGCGCATGCTGCGGCGAGGGTAGCGCGCCGACGCCCCGCGTGGCGCACGGCGGCAAACGTCGCCTGACGAGGACGCCGCGTTCCCGATACGTTCAGCCGGTGTCCGTCGACGAAGCACTGCTCGCGCTCAACGACCGGCTCGGTCAGGAGGTCACCGCGTGGGTCGAGGTCGACCACGACAAGCCGCTGCTCATCGCGACCGGGCTGCTCGACAACTGGCGCCGCGAGACGACCGCCGACGTCATGCCCGCCGAGGAGCCGAAGCACTTCGACCTGCGCGGCCACTACTCGATCGGCGATGCGCGCTTCGACCTCAGCGACGCTCAGGTGGAGTCCGTCGGCGACCACGCGGGCGGCAACGGCATCGTGTTCCGCCTGGCCGGCGGGGCGCGCCTCGTCGTGACGTGGCGGCCGAAGCCCGAGGCGGACCTCGTCTGAACGCCTAGGGCGTGCCGCGGACGGCGACGACGAACGCCGCGATGCGCTCCGCGAGCGCGCGGCACTCCTCGTCGTCGAAGGCCTGCAGCCGCTCGGCGAGCGGGCCGAGCGATGCGCTCGCTGCCGTGAGGTGCCTGGCCATGCCCTGGCGGAAGCTGCGCTCGACCTGCACGAGCTCGTCCGGTCCGAGCGTGTCGGGCAGCGGCGGCGGATCGTCGGTCGCGACGATCTCGCCCTCCCACGCGACCCCGGGCGGCAGGTGCTGCTCAGCGTCGGCCGCCAGTTCGGCGAGCTCCGTGCGCAACGCCCGGATCGGCTCCGTCTGGGCGTTCGCGAGCGCCCGCGTGTCCTTCATCTCGTCGTCGTCGAACGTCGCCGCCGCGCCGACGGACTGCGCCGCCTCGTTGAGCCAGGCGAGGTGATGGAGCATGTGGGCGTCGAACGCGAAGAGCGCCGACAGCCCGCCGCTGGCGTCGGCGAGCGTCAGCAGCGCGTGCTGCGGCGGAACCTGGAAACGAAGAGCTGTCATTGCTGCGCCGTGCGCATTATCCGCCGTCATCGCCGGCGTGCCAGCTCCTGGAGCGCATCGCGGCAGCGCGGCAGGCGCTCGACGAGCGCCAGCGCGTAGCGGGCATCGCTGAGGTCGGCGGGCGTCTCGACGAGCAGCCGCCCGATCCAGCGGGCGGCCGCCCGGTCGAAGCGCTCGTCGCGGGTGTCCTTCAGCAGCGACAGGATCACGAGGGCGTCGTCGAGCTTGACGCCCGGCAGGTCGGCGGCGGCCGCCTCGACGAGCTGGAGGTTGCCGGTCTGCAGCGCGCGCTGGAACCTCGAGTACGCGCTGCCCTGACTGGTCACGAACGTATGTTCGCAGCCCGCTCAAGCCCGCGCTACGCGTACACCTCGTCCAGCCACGCCTTGAGGACCGCCTCGCTCTCCCCGCGCCGGCACGTCGTCGCGGAACACGTGGGCGCTCATCCCGACGACGCTGCCGTGGTGGTTGCGCCCGAAGAAGCGCCACAGGCCGTCGGCGTCGCGGATCCCGAGGAACTCCGGCGTCGAGTAGTCGATGACGCCGTCGAGCGCGCCCGCCCCGCCGAGCGTCGCGTGGACCTCGTCGCCCACGCCCGCCCGGGGCGACACGCCGAGGGCGGCGCGCAGCGTGTCCATCGCGTCCGGCGCACCGGCGGACGCGGGCCCCTCGATGCCCGACGACGGCTGGCCGATGTAGGTCGCCTGCCGGCCGTTGAAGTGCTCGAGGTACTGCGCGAGCGTGTGGAGGTAGAAGTCGGTGTGCCCGCCGATCGCGTCGTAGTGGTCCTCCCAGCCGTCGGCGAGGATCCCGCTGTGGACGTAGCGCAGGTGCGCCGTGCCGCCGTCGCGGGCCTCGATCGCGTAGTCGAGCGCGTTGAAGGTCCCGTCCGGCGACTCCATGCGGATGATGAGGCGGTACGGCGGCTCCCAGGTCGTGATCGGCGCGTCCGCGGACGGCGTGTCGCCGGCGGCGACCTCCATCCCGGTGGGGAACATCCACGCTTCGGGAGCGGCGGTGATCGCGGTCCAGACGTCGTCCGGGGCGGCGGGCAGATCGATCTCGCGGGTGACCTCGAACTCGCGGCTCATGACGTGCGCTCCTTCTTCTTCGTGATGGTTGGGTGCAGGGCGACGACGAAGCGATGCGGACGGCCGCCCGGGGCGGACTCGTCGTGGTACTTCGCGACGAGTCCGTTGACCGCGTCCGCGAGCTCGGCGGCGAACGCGGCCCGGTCCTTCGCGGACGCGAACCGCACCTCGCTGTCGATCCCGAGGGTCGCCAGCGTCTTGCCGGCCGCGCTCGCGCCGGTGATGAGCTCTCCGACCTCGCCGACCAGGCGGCCCGCGACGGCGAGCAGCCAGCGCGCGGAGCGCTGGTCGGGCCCACGCGACGGATCCGGCGCGACCGCCGAGAGGGCGGTCGGTGAGATGACGTAGGACGCGGCCGTCGCCTGGAGGACGCGCTCGGTGCAGTTGCCCTTCCGGCGCTCCTCGACGAGCTCCACGAGGCCGTGGCGCTCGAGCGCTCGCAGGTGGTAGTTCACCTTCTGGCGGGTGAGCCCGACGCGCGGCGCGAGCGTGCTGGCGGACCCGGGCTCGGCGAGCTCGGCGAGCAGGCGCGCGCGGATCGGATCCAGCGACGCACCGGCGGCGGCGGGGTCCTCGATGACGGCGACGTCGTGCATGGGCACACCTTCTCACCGACAATTTTATTTGTCAAGCATATTTGTCTTGTCGGTTGGACGGCAGCGCGTCGGGCGGTCCGCTTAGGCTCCACGACCATGGACGTCGAGCTCTGGACCGACGGCGCGTGCTCGGGCAACCCCGGCCCGGGCGGCTGGGCGGCGATCCTCGTCGCGCGCCATCCGGACGGCACGACGGCCAAGCAGGTCGAGCTCTCGGGCGGCGATCCGGCGACGACGAACAACCGCATGGAGCTGCAGGCCGTCATCGAGGGGCTCCGCGCGCTGCGGCGCCCGGCGGCCGTGACCGTGCACATCGATTCGAGCTACGTCATGGACGCGATCACGAAGCGCTGGCACGTCGCCTGGAAGGCCCGCGGCTGGAAGACGGCGGCCAAGCAGCCCGTCAAGAACCAGGAGCTGTGGGAGTCGCTGCTCTCAGAGCTCGAGCGCCACGACGTCGCGTGGCGCAAGGTCCGCGGTCACGCGGGGGTGGAGCTCAACGAACGCTGCGACGAGCTGGCGGTGGCAGCGTGCCGAGCGCAGGGACGTCCAGCGGCTGCCATCCCACGATGACCGGCTCCAGGTCGAGGGCGCCCGTCGGCTCGGCGAACAGATAGCCCTGGCCGTAGCCGCAGCCGATCGAGCGCAGCAGCTCGACCTGGGCGCGGTGCTCGATCCCCTCGGCGACGACGTGCTTTCCGAGGTTGTGCGCGAGCGCGACGATGCCGCGCACGATCGCCTGCTGGCTGTCGTCCTCGTGCATCGCGCCGATGAAGGAGCGGTCGATCTTCAGCGTGTCGCCCGGGAAGGACTGCAGGACGGTGAGCGACGCGAAGCCGGTGCCGAAGTCGTCGATCTCCGCGCGGACGCCGAGCAGCGCGAGCTCGTCGAGCGCGACGCGGGCGTCCTCGGGCCGGCTGATGACGGTGCTCTCGGTGAGCTCCAGCCGCAGGCAGCTCGGCGGCAGGTCGCTGGCGGCGAGGGCGGCCCTGACGTCGGCGACGAGCCGCGGGGCGTCGTCGAACTGGCGTCCGGAGACGTTGACGCTCATCGTGACGTCGCCGGCGACGATCCCGCGACGGCGCCAGTCGGCGAGGCGGGCGCAGGACTCGTCGAGCACGAGCCGGCCGAGGTCCGCGATGAGGCCCGCGTCCTCGGCGATCGCGATGAACCGCGTGGGAGGCACCTCCGCCAGCCCCTCCGGCCAGCGGGCGAGCGCCTCGAAGCCGGCGATCTCGCCGCTGCCGAGGTCGATGACCGGCTGGTAGAAGACGCGCAGCCGGCGCGTCTGGATCATCGATCGCAGCTCGGACTCGAGCTCGATCTGATCGAGCACGCTCGCGTGCATCTCGTCGGTGAAGACGGACGAGCGCGCGGCGCCCTGGCGCTTGGCGTCGTACATCGCGATGTCGGCGTTGCGCATGAGCTCGAGCGCGGTCGAGCCGGGCTTGCTGATCGCGATCCCGATGCTGCCGCTGACGAACAGCTCGCGGTCCCCGACGCGGAAGGACTTCTGCAGCGCGGCCTGGATGCGATCGGCGACGTGCTCCGCCCGATCGGGGCTGTCGAGGTTCTCCAGCAGGATCGTGAACTCGTCGCCGCCGAGGCGCGCGATGAAGCCGTCGGGGCCGCCGCGCGCGATCGTGTCGCTCGGGCGCAGGATGGCGCTGAGCCGGCGGCCGAGCGCGACGAGCAGCTCGTCGCCGACCGCGTGGCTGAAGCTGTCGTTGATGCGCTTGAAGCGGTCGAGGTCGAGGAACAGGACGGCGCAGCGATGATCGAACTCGCGCGTGCTGCGGGCCAGTGAGAACGCCAGGCGATCGAGGAAGAGCGTGCGGTTGGGCAGCCCGGTGAGCGCGTCGTGCAGCGCGCGCTGGCGCAGCAGCTCCTCGGCCTGCTTGCGGTCGGTGATGTCCGACATCGAGCCGGCCATCCGGGTCGGCTCGCCGTTGCGGTCGCGGACGGCGACGCCGCGGGTGAGAAACCACCGGTAGGACCCGTCGCTGCAGAGCATGCGGTGCTCGCTCTCGAAGTGCGGGGCGTCGCCGCGCAGATGCGCGTCGAAGGCGTGCTGCAGGCGCTCGACGTCACCGGCGTGCACGCGCGTGAGCCACTCCTCGGGGCTGTCGCCGATCTCGTGCTCCTCGCAGCCCACCATCGCCTTCCAGCGCGGCGAGAAGTGCACGACGCCGGCGGCGAAGTCACGGTCCCAGATCCCGTCGTTGGCGCCGGCGACGGCAAGCGCGTAGCGCTCCTGGCTCACGCGCAGGCGGGCCGCGCCGCGGACGAGGCGGGCGACGAGCAGGAGCGCCGCGGCCGCGACGAGGCCGAACGCCGCGAACAGCATCCACGGCACCCACCGGCCCGCCCCGTTGACGGATGCGAAGAGCACGCTCTCGCGGACGGTCAGCACGACCCGCCAGGTCGAGTTCTTCACCGGGCTCGCCGCGAAGTACCGCCCGTCGCCGAAGCTCCCGCGACCGGCGCGACCGGCCGCGGCGATGAGGCCCGGCTCACGGACGAGCAGGCCCGGCCGCGACGCCGTCCTTCGGCCCGCCGACGACCGCGCCGTTGCCGTCGAGCACGTAGGCATTGCCCGCCCTCGATCTCCGGGACCTCGGCGAGGTAGCCGCCGATGAACCCGTAGAGGAGCTTCGGCGGGACGCCGCTGAGCAGGACGCGCCGGCCCGATCGGGTGGCGATGGGCTGGGCGAACTGGATCGTGTCGGGGCTGCCGCCAAGGCTCATGACGTCCGACAACGTGAAGGTCTGACGCGTGAGCGCCTTGCGCAGGAACGGCGGCTGCAGGCGGATCATGCGGATGACGGCCGCCGGCGTCCTGGGAGATCGGGCGAGGATCTCGCCGTCGGCTCCGAGCAGCACGAGGCTCGTCATCTGCCCGCGCTTGGCCTCGGCGGCAAGGGTCGACGCCGGGACGCGCGCCGCGCCATAGCGCGCGGCGAATCTCGGCTGCGAGGCGCTCGCGGACGAGGTGAAGAGCGACTCCGTCAGCGCGGCGCTGACCCGGGCGCGCTCGGCGAAGCGGTCGGCGACCGCATCGCGGGCGTTGGACTGCGCGTTGTAGAGCGAGGAGCCGAGACCGGCGAGCGCGGCGATCGTGAGCACGGCTGCGGCGCAGAGCGCGAACCACGCGCGGCGGCCGGTCGCAAGCGCGCGAAGCCGGTGGGCGGCGTCCGAGTTTCGTGTCGCGGCGGCCCGCACCCGTCGCGTCGAGGCCGTCAGCTTGCCGGTCAGGGGCACGTGTCCGTATCGGCAGCGCCGACGTGGCGCTGAAGCGCTCCGTGCGCATCGCGCTCGTAGATCTGTCCGTCTATCGCGACTCGTGGTCCAGCGCGGGCTCGAACAGCCGCGCGATGCGCTCCCAGCGGACGTACTTCGCTTCAGGGTGATCGCCCTGTCGCGAAAGGCTCCCGCTACGCAGAGCTCTCCGAGGAGTGGGCGATACTGGGCTCGAACCAGTGACCTCCGCCTTGTCGAGACGGCGCTCTCCCAGCTGAGCTAATCGCCCTGGGAGCGGCGAGGATAGCAATGCCGGACCGGGGTCCGCGACCTGTCGGGCGCGTCGGCGACTAGTCTCGCGAGCCATGCGGATCACGCTCGCTCAGGCTGCCAGCCAGCTCGGTGACGTCGACGCGAACCTCGAGCGCGCGGCGGAGATCATCGGCGCCGCGGCGCGCGAGGGCAGCGAGCTCGTCGTCTTCCCGGAGCTCTTCCTCACGGGCTACGCGCTCGGGCAGGTCGACGACGACGTCTCGATGTCCGGCGACGACCCGCGGCTGACGCGGCTCAGCGCGATCGCGCCCGGGACCGACGTCCTCATGGGCTTCTACGAGGACGGGCGCGGCGTCCACGACTACAACGCCGCCGGCTACTACGCGTCCGACGAGCTCGTCCACACGCACCGCAAGCTCTACCTGCCGACCTACGACATCTTCGAGGAGCGCAAGCACTTCTCCCCCGGCCAGTCGATGCGCGCGTTCGACACGCGCCACGGCCGCTTCGCGACGCTCATCTGCAACGACGCCTGGCAACCGCACCTCGTGTTCGTCGCGGTGCAGGACGGCGCGCGGGTGCTGCTCGTGCCGACGAACTCCGCCCAGAGCCGCTTCCCCGAGCAGTACGACTCGCGGACCTACTGGCGCGACATCACGGTCTTCTACGCGCGGATGTTCGAGTGCTTCGTCGTGTTCTGCAATCGCGTCGGCGAGGAGGGCGAGCACCTGCGCTTCTGGGGCGGGTCGCACATCGTCGATCCGTGGGGCAAGATCGTCTGCGCCCTGCCCGACGACGAGGAGGCCGTCGTCACGACGCAGATCGACCTCGCGATGGTCCGCAAGCGCCGCCGCGAGGTGCCGCTCGTGCGCGAGGCGCGCCTCGGGCTCCTCGCCCGCGAGGCGACACGGCTGGCCGAGGAGGGCGGCGACGTCTGACCGGGCCGGGTGCGGTCGCTACCCTTGCCACGCACTCGGCGCCGTGGCGGAGTGGCTACGCAGCGGCCTGCAAAGCCGTTTACTCCGGTTCGAATCCGGACGGCGCCTTGACAGGGATTCCGTCGCGCGGGGAGCCGGCGATGCGCGACCACAGGGCCGGATATCGTGGCCCGCGTCATGGCCGAGTACCGCACGACGTTCCCGATCGACGCCTCGAGCGAGGTGGTCTGGAGCGTGCTCGTCGACTTCGACCGGTACCCCGAGTGGAATCCGTCGCTGCCGTCGATCGCCGGGGACCTGCGGGTCGGGAGCACCGTGTCGATGACGCTCGGGATGCCCGGCAGGCCGTCGCCGAAGGTCAAGGCCGAGCTCACCGAGGTCGTGCCACAGCAGCGCCTCGTCTGGCATGGCAACGTCGGAGCCGACTGGCTCTTCGCCGGCGACAGGCAGTTCATCATCGAGCCAGGGGATGGCGACACGGTGCTCTTCACGCACGTGGAGACCGTCCGCGGGACTCCTGTTTCCGGTGTTCCGCGCGCTGATGGGTAGCGCGATCCAGCGCCACCATGACGCCCTCAACACCGCGTTGACGCAGCGCGCGCAGGAACTGGCCGCGGGGGCAGCCGCGTCTCATTGACCGCGGTCGCGGGCGCGGTCGTCCCGCGCGCCGTATCAGGGGGGTGGCGCGCGGGACCTGACCGGGCCGAGAGCGGCTGAGGAGCCAGGCCGCTCCGCAAACCTCGCCCGGTTGGATGCGGACGACATGCGCACGGAGGGGAGCGCTGCGGTCCTCGGACGAGGTGGGGCTGATGATGAGAACGCGCGGGGCGCCGGATCGGATCACGATGCGCCCGAAGAAACCCGTAAGTCCTTCTCCCGCCGCGTCAGTGGCCGCGACGCAGCTGCCCGAGCCGCCCGACGACCCGGCGGTGCAGCCGCCGCGCGGCCGCGAGCGCCAGCGCGTCGCGCTCGCCGCGCAGCCGGCGCGATTGCGCGTGCAGCATCCGCACCTGATGGCGTAGCGCGGCGATCTCGCGCGGCTCGGCGAGCGGGTCGATCCGCTCGAGCTCGCCGGCGCCGATCGGCGGACCGGGCCGGCGGCGCAGCAGCACGAGCCCGTGCTCGCGCGGGGCCGTGCCCTCGCGCATCTCGACGATGTCGAAGGCCCGGCCCCAGTGCTCGCGCAGCCACCACGGGGAGTGAAAGACCGTCGGGCCGCCGCGTTCCCAGTCCTGGCCGTGATCGAGGACCGTCATCCCGATGACGTCCTCGTCCCACTCCTCCCCCGTCCACACCTCGTACATCGCGCCGCCGAGGAACGAGACGATCGCCAGGCCGCCGGGCGCGAGCACGCGGTGAAGCTCGGCGAGCCAGCCCGCCCAGTGATCGGTGAGGTGCGTGAAGACCGACACCGACCAGACGAGGTCGAAGCGCGCGTCGCCGACGTCCAGCGGCGGCGCCTCGGCGTTTGCGAACGCGTGCAGCGGCGGGCTCAGCTCGCGCTCGATCCACGCGATGCTGCGCTCGTCGATGTCGCAGCCCCACAGCTCGCAGCCGGCGGCCTCCGGGAGGAAGTGGCGCATGACCTTGCCCGAGCCGCAGCCGAAGTCGAGGATCCGCTTGCCCTCGAAGGACCACTCGTCGCCGAGGAGGTCGACGATCGTCGCGCGCGAGTCGCGGCCGACCGCGCGGTAGGAGGCGATGACGTCCGCCGGGTCGGGCACCCCCGCGCGGATCGCCAGCGCGTGCGGCGGAAGCGGGGCAGCGGCTTCACGGGCAGCGGCGTCGTCCACGCGCGCCAGACTATGCCCGTGGGCGACATCACGCTGCACGAGGGCGACATCACGACCGACGCCGGCGCCGACGCGATCGTCAACGCCGCGAACTCGAGCCTGCTCGGCGGCGGCGGCGTGGACGGCGCGATCCATCGTGCGGCCGGCCCCGAGCTGCTCGCCGAGTGCCGCACGCTCGGCGGCTGCGAGACCGGCGACGCGAAGATCACGGGCGCCGGCCGGCTGCCCGCCCGTCACGTCATCCACGCCGTCGGGCCGGTCTGGCACGGCGGGCGCGAGGGCGAGCCCGAGCTGCTGGCGTCCTGCTACCGCCGCGCGATCGAGCTCGCCGCCGAGCACGGCTGCAGGACCGTCGCGTTCCCGGCGATCTCGGCGGGCGTCTACGGCTACCCGCTCGCGCAGGCCGCGCGCGATCGCGATCGACGCCACCCGCGCGGCGCTCGCCGAGCACCCCGAGGTGCAGCATCGCGCGCTTCTGGCTCTACGGGCGGCCCGCCTACGACGCGTTCGCCGCGGCGCTGCAGCGATGACCGCGCGCGCCGCCGCCGTCGTCCTCGCCGGCGGGCGGTCGACGCGCATGGGCGCGCCGAAGGCGACGCTCGAGTGGCACGGCTCGACGCTCGTGCGCCGCGCCGCCGGCATCGCGGGCCGCGCCGTCGACGGACCGGTCGTCGTCGTGCGCGCGCGCGGACAGGAGCTGCCGCCGCTGCCGCACGGCGTCGTGATCGCCGAGGACGCGCACGAGGGACGCGGGCCGCTGGAGGCGCTCGCCGCCGGGCTGCGCGCCGTCGGCGACCGGGCGCAGGTCGTCTTCGTCTGCGGCGTCGACACGCCGCTGTTGCACCCCGCCGTCATCCGCCGCGTCATCGCGCTGCTCACGGCCGGCGCCGACGTCGCCCTCCCCCGCGCGCACGGACATGCCCAGCCGCTCTGCGCCGCCTACCGGACGAGCGCGGCGGCGACGCTCGACGAGCTGCTGGCCGAGGACGCCGAGCTCGGCACCCGCGCGCTGCTGCGCCGCCTGCGGGTCGTCGAGCTCGGCGAGGCCGACCTCCTCGCCGACCCGGCGGTCGCCGCGCTCGACCCGGCCCTGGACTCGCTGCTGAACCTCAACGAGCCCGGCGAGTACGAGGCGGCGCGGCGGCGTCCCGCGCCCGAGGTCGTCGTGGCCGTCGAGGGCGACGTCGCCGAGCGCACGCTGCGCGCGGCGACGCTGGCCGGCGTCATCGAGGCCGCCGGCGTCGCGACCGGTCCCGACCTCGCACGCGAGCATCAACGCCACGCCCGCCGGCGACTGGCAGGAGCCGCTCGTCCAGGGCGATGCGGTGACGCTCTGGCGCGACTCTTCGACGGTCGTCTAATCCGCCGCACGAACCTTCGAAACCACCCTCCTAGCGGGCAGTTTTGCTCGCGCGGATCGTGCTAGTTTCAGCCGCCTTGGAGCATCGCTCCACCGGTCTTTTGCGCGCCCGCGCACCGACGAAACGAGGTTCGCCAGATGAGCGCACAGCCGACGATCGCAAGTGAGCCCGTACAGGTCGGCGGGCCGTACTGGGAGGAGCTGTCCGTCGGCGACCTCTACGTCGAGTTCCCGGCGATGACGCTCAACGAGGGGCACGCCGCGCTGCACCAGTCGATCGTCGGCGACCGCCTGCGCCTCGCGCTCGACGCGTCGCTGTCCGAGAAGGTCGCGGGCCGGCGCCTCGCGCACCCGAACCTCGTCTGCGACATCTCGATCGGCCAGTCGACGCTGCCGACCCAGCGCGTCATCGGCAACCTCTTCTACCGCCGCCTCATGCTCCGCCGGCTGCCGGCGATCGGCGACACGCTGAAGTCGACGACCGAGATCGTCGCGCTGAAGCGCAACGCGATCAAGGAGGGCCGCAAGCCGACGGGCCTCGCGGTCCTGCACATCGTCACGACCGACCAGGAGGATCGCGCGATCCTCGACTACTGGCGCTGCGCGATGCTGCCGATCCGCGACGTCGACGCCTCGCAGCCGCACGCCGACGACCTCGACCAGTTCCCCGCCGACCTCCCGCCGGAGGCGCTCGCGGCGACGCTCGACGGGATCGACCTCGACGTCTACCGCAACGAGGTCCCCGGCCGCCACTTCGCCGACCTCAGCGCGCCGACGACCTGGGTGCTCGACGGCGGCGACAGCGTCACCGGCGCGCCCGAGCTCGTGCGCCTCTCGCTGAACATCGCCAAGGCGCACAGCGACCCGGGCTCGCATCACTCCGGCAAGCGCCTCGTCTACGGCGGGCACACGATCGGGATCGCGGCGGCGCACATCACGAAGACGCTGCCCAACCTCGTGACGATCATCGGCTGGCACCACTGCAACCACCTCGCCCCGGTCTTCGAGGGCGACGTGCTGCGCAGCACGGTGCATCTCGAGGAGACCGAGGCGCTGCCCGGCGGCGGCGGCCTCGTGACGCTGCGCGTCGAGGTGTCGGCGCAGCGGGCTGACGGCGCGCTCGACGCGGTTCTGGACTGGCGACTTGTGGGAGCGATGGCATGAGCAGCGAAGGGATCCTCAACGGGGTACGCGTGATCGAGGGCTCGGCGTTCGTCGCCGCGCCGACGGCGGGCATGACGCTCGCGCAGCTCGGCGCGGACGTCATCCGCTTCGACGCCCCCGGCGGCGGGCTGGACTGGAAGCGCTGGCCGCTGACGAGCGACGGCGACAGCCTCTTCTGGTCGGGCCTGCAGAAGGGCAAGCGCTCGATCGAGATCGACCTGCGCTCCGACGACGGCCGCGAGCAGCTCTCGCAGCTCATCACGATGCCCGGGCCCGGCAACGGCATCTTCATGACGAACTTCCCCGCGCGCGGCTGGATGAGCTACGAGAAGCTCAAGGAGCGCCGCGAGGACCTCATCATGGTCGTCATGACGGGCAACCACGACGGCTCGTCGGAGGTCGACTACACCGTCAACCCGTCGGTCGGCTTCCCCGAGGCGATGGGGCCGCGCGACAGCGCCGTGCCGACGAACAGCCTCATGCCGGCGTGGGACACGGCGATGGGCGGCCTCGCCGTCGTCGGCCTGCTCGCCGCGCTGCGCCACCGCGACCAGACGGGCGAGGGCCAGCTCGTCGAGATCGCGCTCTCCGACGTCGCGATCGCGACCGTCGGCAACCTCGGCCGGATCGCCGAGGTCCAGCTCGAGGGCCGCGAGCAGCCGCGCGACGGCAACTACCTCTACGGCGCGTTCGGCGGCGACTTCCCGACGAACGACGGGCGCCGCGTCATGGTCGTCGCGCTGACCGGCCGCCAGTGGAAGTCGCTGAAGGAGGCGACCGGGACCGAGGAGCTGTTCGCCACCGTCGCCGAGGCGACCGGCCACGACTTCCGCGGGGAGGCCGGCCGCTACAAGGGCCGCGACCTCATCCGCGAGCTGCTCACGCCGTGGTTCGCCGAGCGCTCGCTCGAGGAGATCCGCGAGACGTTCGCGGGCACGGGCGTCTCGTGGGGCCCGTACCAGACGTTCAAGCAGCTCGTCGAGGAGGACGCCCGCTGCTCGACCGAGAACCCGATGTTCTCGATGGTCGAGCACCCGGTCGGGACGTACCTCACGCCGGCGTCGCCGCTGTGCTTCAGCGTCAGCGGGCGGATGCCCGCGGTGCGCTCGCCGCGGCTCGGGGAGCACACCGCCGAGGTGCTCGCCGAGCTCGAGCCGGCCGCCGATCCGGCCGGCGCCTCGACCGCCTAGAAACGTCCCGACCTGGGACGGGCCTACACCTTCGTACAGGTCGTGCGAACGGCCGGAGATCGAGAGTCAGCTGCGGAGACCGTGGCTCACTGCAAGGAGCCCGGTTTCCTGCCCCGAGTCGTCGCCCCCAACGACGCCGGGCGCTGTGGCGCGGAGGGGGTCCAGGGAGGGACCCCGTCCGCGCCCAGCAACGAGATCGATCAGCAGGCGACGGCCTCGGCGGCCGGCATGAGGTTGTTGATGTGCGCGTAGTGGCTCGCCTCGGTGCGGTTGGCGACGCCGAGCTTGCGATACGTGTTGGAGAGGTGGAACTTCACCGTCTGCTCGGTGACCCACAGGCGGCGGGCGATCTGCCCGTTCGTGTGGCCCTCGGCGACGAGCCCGAGGATCTCCTTCTCGCGGATCGTCAGCGGGCAGTCGATCGCCGCCACCGCCGCCCGGCGCTCGAAGCGGTGCACGACGTTGCCGCGCACGACCTCGCGCAGCATCGTGCCGAGGCTCACGGGATGCATGGCCTTTGACAGCACGGCGTGGGCGCCGGCCTCGAAGACCTCGTTGAGGCGCTCCTCCTCCATGCAGAGCGTCAGCAGCAGGCGCTGCGCGCCCGGGGCGTGGTCGGCGGCCTCACGCAGCCGCGCGAACGCGTGGTCGGGGCGCTGGACGCCGTTGTCGCGGGCGTCGTGCATGTCGTCGACGAGGACGACGTCCGGGCGCAGGTCCATGAGCGCGTCCCGTGCGTTCATGCGGCCGTCGATGACGCCGACGACGCGGAAGCCGGCCGTCTGCTTCAGCGCGAGGCGGATCGAGTGGGCGACCAGCGAGTGGTCGGCGACGATCAGCAGGCGCTTCATGACCGATCACCCGTGTGCTGCTGCGTCTTGCAGGTGCTCATTGTTCGCTTCCTTCCGTGGTTGCGTACGCACCCGGCGTGAGAACCATGGCGAACCCGAGTTCGCTGCCGGATTGGAGGACGAGATCGGCCGCCTCGTTGCGCGACCGGACGCCGAGCTTCGAGAAGGCTGAGGAGAGATGGCACTTCACGGTGCTCTCGGCGAGGTAGAGCTCGCCGGCGATCGCCTTGTTGCTCTTGCCGGTGACGACCATGCTGAGAACCTGCTTCTCGCGGCTGGAGAGCGTCGGGCGGTCGACCTCGTGGCGGCGGGCGGCCGGGACCGCGGTCTGCCCCGCGAGGACGGCGCGGACCGTCAGCGACAGCGCGGTCTCGAGGCCGGTCTCGAAGACGACGCCGTCGGCGCCGGCCTCGAGCGCCCGGCGGACGCCGCGGCGCGAGTCCTCGGGCATGACGACGACGATGTGGACGTCCGGCAGCGCGCGGCGCAGGCGCCGCATCTGCTGGTCGCGCTCGGTGACGCCGTGTCCGAAGGCGACGACGAGCACGTCGAGGTCGGCGGCGTCCTCGGACGCCGGCCCGGCCGGGTTCCATCCGCGGCCGCGGACAGCCAGCCCGTCGGCCGCGAGCGCGCTCTCGATGCGGCGAGTCGGAGAGCTCGTCCGGTGCGAGGGTCGCGATGAGCGGGGGCCCGCCCAGCGGCGAGGTCTGCCCGTCGAAGGCGTCGACGCTCATGTCGGGCGCCGACCCGTCTTGCGTCGTCGCGCTCGGCTGCCTGTGACCCGGTGATCCGTTCCCGCTGCGGCTGGCAGCATCATGTGCACCTCGACTCCGTCGTCCCCCGGCCGCTCCGCGACCGTTGCTGACCTGCACGGTCGCATAGGTGCGGGTCGTTTCCATCGGTCGTCGCAACCCGTTGCGCTTCCGGAAGCCGTACGTCGGGTGCGGACTCCGGGTGATCTGCGACGTGCAGATCAGAACCTCCCGCTGCGAGAACGCGCACCGGCGCTGGGACGTAGGTCGCAGCGCCGGGGCCGATCGCCGACCTCGAGGCCCGTGGCTATAATCCGGCGCCCTCGCGGATGTAGCTCAGTTGGCTAGAGCGTCTGCTTGCCATGCAGAAGGTCGAGGGTTCGAGTCCCTTCATCCGCTTCTGACAGCCCGCCTCGGCGGGCTGTCGTCGTTGACGGCTTCGCACGAGACCGCCTGGTACCGACAGATTCTCAAGCTGTCAGCGGCTAAGGTACGGGTTGTGTCTATAACTCTGACGCAGCTTCGAAGCTTTCTCGCCGTCATGCGCGGGGGCTCCGTCACCGCCGCTGCCGATGAGCTCGTCGTGACGCAGCCGTCGGTCTCGGCCGCGGTCGCGGCGCTGTCGCGCGAGCTCGGCACGCCGGTCACCGAGCGCGAGGGCCGCGGCATCCGCCCGACCGCGGCGGGCAAGGCGTTCGCGCCGTTCGCCGCCGACGTCATCGGGCTGCTCGAGGAGGGCCGGCGCGCCGCGCGCGAGGCCGCCCACCTCGCCGACCGGCGACTGCGCCTGGCGGCCGTGACGACCGCCGCCGAGTCCTTCGTCCCGCCGCTCATGCGGTCGTTCACCGCGAACGCCGCAGACATCGGCCTGACGCTCGCGGTCGGCAACCGCGAGCAGGTCCTCGACCTCGTGCTCGATCACCGCGCCGACGTCGCGATCGGCGGGCGGCCGCCGCGCGACCCGCGCATCCAGGCGATCGCCGTGCTGCCCAACGAGTTCGTCCTCATCACCTCGCCCGACGATCCGTTCGCCGGCGGCGGCACCGTCGACGCCGCCGAGCTCGAGCGCCGCGTCTGGCTGCTGCGCGAGACCGGCTCCGGCACGAGGGTCGTCAACGAGGAGTACCTCACGGCGGCGTCGCTGCAGCCCCAGACGCTGACGCTCGGCTCCAACGGCGCGATCAAGCAGGCGGCCCGCGCGGGCATCGGCGTCGCGTTCATCTCCCGCGCCGCGGTGGCGCTCGAGCTCGAGCACGGCCTGCTCGCCGCGCTGCCCGTGCGCAACCGTCCCGCCGCGCGGCGCTGGTATGCGATGTGCTCGACGGTCGGCCCGCGCCGCACAGCCGTCGAGCGCTTCATGGCGTTCGCCGCCTCGCCGATCGCGCGCGCAACGCTCGCCGAGAGCTCCGGGCTCGTCTCCGGCGCCGGCAGCTCGCGGGCCGGCTCCCGCGGCTCCGACTAAGCCGCGGCTCGGCTTCGGCTTCGACCGCGCTCCGCGGGGGCGTGCTTGGCCTCGACGTGGGCGACCGGCAGGCCGAGGCCGCGCACCTTGCTGACGAGGTCGACGTGCATCCAGCGCGAGAGCCGGTGCGGCAGCGTCGAGATGATGATCTCGTCGACCTCGCGCTCGTGCATCGTGTCGGAGATCGCGGCCAGCGGGTTCGCGTCGCCGACGTGGCCGGTGACCTCCGAGCCGTCGTCTCGCGCAGCAGCCCCAGGGCGAGCTCGAGCTGCTGGCGGCCTCCTCGCGGCCGGCGTCCTCGGGGTCGACGACGCGGTGCAGCCCGCGCGGCGTGGCGGGAACAAGAAGATGGAACTCGGCCGGGCCGGCGTTCGCTCGGCGCTTGACCGCCTGCAGCAGCGAGTCCGTCGCTGCTGTGCGGTTGGCGACAATGAGCACGCGAGCAGGCCCGGTCATGTGTGTTCCCCTTTGTCGATTTGTGACAAAACGCACGAAGTGCGGAATCGCGCAGTTTACTGCCGAAGGGCCCGATCGCAAAACGCCTCAGCCGAACGAGGGGCTATGGCTGGGGTGCCACCGC
>CAWHLF010000003.1:0-16003 GCA_963830085.1 uncultured Actinomycetes bacterium
GGGCGCGGTCGTCCCGCGCGCCGCATCAGGGGGGTGGCGCGCGGGACCTGACCGGGCCGAGAGCGGCTGAGGGCCAGGCCGCTCCGCAGGCCTCGCCCGATTGGATGCGGACGACATGCGCAAGGAGGGAAGCGCTGCGGTCCTCGGACGAGGTGGGGCTGATCGTGAGAACGCGCGGGGCGCCCGAGCGGATCACGATGCGCCCGAAGAAACCCGTAAGTCCTCTCCCGGGCGTCAGTGGCCGCGACGCAGCTGCCCGAGCCGCCCGACGACCCGGCGGTGCAGCCGCCGCGCGGCCGCGAGCGCCAACGTGTCCCGCTCGGCTCGCAGCCGGCGCGATTGCGCGTGCAGCATTCGCACCTGCTGGCGCAGCGCGGCGACCTCGCGCGGCTCGGCGAGCGGGTCGATGCGCTCGAGCTCGCCGGCGCCGATCGGCGGGCCGGGCCGGCGGCGCAGCAGCACGAGCCCGTGCTCGCGCGGCGCCGTGCCCTCGCGCATCTCGACGATGTCGAAGGCCCGGCCCCAGTGCTCGCGCAGCCACCACGGGGAGTGAAAGACCGTCGGGCCGCCGCGCTCCCAGTCCTGGCCGTGATCGAGGACCGTCATCCCGATGACGTCCTCGTCCCACTCCTCCCCCGTCCACACCTCGTACATCGCGCCGCCGAGGAACGAGACGATCGCCAGCCCGCCGGGCGCGAGCACGCGGTGAAGCTCGGCGAGCCAGCCGGCCCAGTGATCGGTGAGGTGCGTGAAGACCGACACCGACCAGACGAGGTCGAAGCGCGCGTCGCCGATGTCCAGCGGCGGCGCCTCGCCGTTTGCGAACGCGTGCAGCGGCGGGCTCAGGGCACGGTTGATCCACGCGATGCTGCGCTCGTCGATGTCGCAGCCCGACAGCTCGCAGCCCGCGGCCTCCGGGAGGAAGTGGCGCATGACCTTGCCCGAGCCACAGCCGAAGTCGAG
Source organism: uncultured Actinomycetes bacterium (assembly GCA_963830085.1). Lineage (GTDB taxonomy): Bacteria > Actinomycetota > Thermoleophilia > Solirubrobacterales > Solirubrobacteraceae > CADCVQ01. Next base: position 964 of record CAWHLF010000003.1, read on the forward strand.
GATCCGCTTGCCGTCGAACGACCAGTCGTCGCCGAGGAGGTCGAGGATCGTCGCGCGCGAGTCGCGGCCGACCGCGCGGTAGGAGGCGATGACGTCCGCCGGGTCGGGCACGCCCGCGCGGATCGCCAGCGCGTGCGGCGGAAGCGGGGCAGCGGCTTCACGGGCAGCGGCGTCGTCCACGCGCGCCAGACTATGCCCGTGGGCGACATCACGCTGCACGAAGGCGACATCACGACCGACGCCGGCGCCGACGCGATCGTCAACGCCGCGAACCCGAGCCTGCTCGGCGGCGGCGGCGTGGACGGCGCGATCCATCGCGCGGCCGGCCCCGAGCTGCTCGCCGAGTGCCGCACGCTCGGCGGCTGCGAGACCGGCGACGCGAAGATCACGGGCGGCGGCCGGCTGCCCGCCCGTCACGTCATCCACGCCGTCGGGCCGGTCTGGCACGGCGGGCACGAGGGCGAGCCCGAGCTGCTGGCGTCCTGCTACCGCCGCGCGATCGAGCTCGCCGCCGAGCACGGCTGCAGGATCGTCGCGTTCCCGGCGATCTCGGCGGGCGTCTACGGCTACCCGCTCGCGCAGGCCGCGCAGGTCGCGATCGACGCCACGCGCGCGGCGCTCGCCGAGCACCCCGAGGTGCAGATCGCCCGCTTCTGGCTCTACGGGCGGCCCGCCTACGACGCGTTCGCCGCCGCGCTGCGGCGATGACCGCGCGCGTCGCCGCCGTCGTCCTCGCCGGCGGGCGGTCGACGCGCATGGGCGCGCCGAAGGCGACGCTCGAGTGGCACGGCTCGACGCTCGTGCGCCGCGCCGCCGGGATCGCGGGCCGCGCCGTCGACGGACCGGTCGTCGTCGTGCGCGCGCGCGGACAGGAGCTGCCGCCGCTGCCGCACGGCGTCGTGATCGCCGAGGACGCGCACGAGGGACGCGGGCCGCTGGAGGCGCTCGCCGCCGGGCTGCGCGCCGTCGGCGACCGGGCGCAGATCGTCTTCGTCTGCGGCGTCGACACGCCGCTGTTGCACCCCGCCGTCATCCGCCGCGTCATCGCGCTGCTCACGGCCGGCGCCGACGTCGCGCTCCCCCGCGCGCACGGCCATGCCCAGCCGCTCTGCGCCGCCTACCGGACGAGCGCGGCGCGCGACGCTCGACGAGCTGCTGGCCGAGGACGGCGAGCTCGGCACCCGCGCGCTGCTGCGCCGCCTGCGGGTCGTCGAGCTCGGCGAGGCCGACCTCCTCGCCGACCCGGCGGTCGCCGCGCTCGACCCCGCCCTGGACTCGCTGCTGAACCTCAACGAGCCCGCCGAGTACGAGGCGGCGCGGCGGCGCCCCGCGCCCGAGGTCGTCGTGGCGGTCGAGGGCGACGTCGCCGAGCGCACGCTGCGCGCGGCGACGCTGGCCGGCGTCATCGAGACCGCCGGCGTCGCGACCGGTCCCGACCTGCACGCGAGCATCAACGCCACGCCCGCCGCCGACTGGCAGGAGCCGCTCGTCGAGGGCGACGCGGTGACGCTGTGGCGCGACTCTTCGACCGTCGTCTAATCCGCCGCACGAACCTTCGAAACCACCCTCGTAGCTGGCGGTTTTGCTCGCGGGGATCGTGCTAGTTTCACCGCTCGGAGCATCCTCCACCGGTCTTCTGCGCGTCCGCGCACCGATGAAACGAGGTTCGCCAGATGAGCGCACAGCCGACGATCGCAAGTGAGCCCGTGCAGGTCGGCGGGCCGTACTGGGAGGAGCTCTCGGTCGGCGATCTCTACGTCGAGTTCCCGGCCATGACGCTGAACGAGGGGCACGCGGCCCTGCACCAGTCGATCGTCGGCGACCGCCTGCGCCTCGCGCTCGACGCGTCGCTCTCCGAGAAGGTCGCCGGCCGCCGCCTCGCGCACCCGAACCTCGTGTGCGACATCTCGATCGGCCAGTCGACGCTGCCGACCCAGCGCGTCATCGGCAACCTCTTCTACCGCCGCCTCATGCTCCGCCGGCTGCCGGCGATCGGCGACACGCTGAAGTCGACGACCGAGATCGTCGCGCTGAAGCGCAACGCGATCAAGGAGGGCCGCAAGCCGACGGGCCTCGCGGTCCTGCACATCGTCACGACCGACCAGGAGGATCGCGCGATCCTCGACTACTGGCGCTGCGCGATGCTGCCGATCCGCGACGTCGACGCCTCGCAGCCGCACGCCGACGACCTCGACCAGTTCCCCGCCGACCTCCCGCCGGAGGCGCTCGCGGCGACGCTCGACGGGATCGACCTCGACGTCTACCGCAACGAGGTCCCGGGCCGCCACTTCGCCGACCTCAGCGCGCCGACGACCTGGGTGCTCGACGGCGGCGACAGCGTCACCGGCGCGCCCGAGCTCGTGCGCCTCTCGCTGAACATCGCCAAGGCGCACAGCGACCCGGGCTCGCATCACTCCGGCAAGCGCCTCGTCTACGGCGGGCACACGATCGGGATCGCGGCGGCGCACATCACGAAGACGCTGCCCAACCTCGTGACGATCATCGGCTGGCACCACTGCAACCATCTCGCCCCGGTCTTCGAGGGCGACGTGCTGCGCAGCACGGTGCATCTCGAGGAGACCGAGGCGCTGCCCGGCGGCGGCGGCCTCGTGACGCTGCGCGTCGAGGTGTCGGCGCAGCGGGCTGACGGCGCGCTCGACGCGGTTCTGGACTGGCGACTTGTGGGAGCGATGGCATGAGCAGCGAAGGGATCCTCAACGGGGTACGCGTGATCGAGGGCTCGGCGTTCGTCGCCGCGCCGACGGCGGGCATGACGCTCGCGCAGCTCGGCGCGGACGTCATCCGCTTCGACGCCCCCGGCGGCGGGCTGGACTGGAAGCGCTGGCCGCTGACGAGCAACGGCGACAGCCTCTTCTGGTCGGGCCTGCAGAAGGGCAAGCGCTCGATCGAGATCGACCTGCGCTCCGACGACGGCCGCGAGCAGCTCTCGCAGCTCATCACGATGCCCGGACCCGGCAACGGCATCTTCATGACGAACTTCCCCGCGAAGGGCTGGATGAGCTACGAGAAGCTCAAGGAGCGCCGCGAGGACCTCATCATGGTCGTCATGACGGGCAACCACGACGGCTCGTCGGAGGTCGACTACACCGTCAACCCGTCGGTCGGCTTCCCGGAGGCGATGGGGCCGCGTGACAGCGCCGTGCCGACGAACAGCCTCATGCCGGCGTGGGACACGGCGATGGGCGGCCTCGCCATGCGTCGGCCTGCTCGCCGCGCTGCGCCACCGCGACGCAGACCGGCGAGGGCCAGCTCGTCGAGATCGCGCTGTCGGACGTCGCGATGGCGACGGTCGGCAACCTCGGCCGCATCGCCGAGGTCCAGCTCGAGGGCCGCGAGCAGCCGCGCGACGGCAACTACCTCTACGGCGCGTTCGGCGGCGACTTCCCGACGAGCGACGGGCGGCGCGTCATGGTCGTCGCGCTGACCGGCCGCCAGTGGAAGTCGCTGAAGGAGGCGACCGGGACCGAGGAGCTGTTCTCCACCGTCGCCGAGGCGACCGGGCACGACTTCCGCGGCGAGGCCGGCCGCTACAAGGGCCGCGACCTCATCCGCGAGCTGCTCACGCCGTGGTTCGCCGCGCGCTCGCTCGAGGAGATCCGCGAGACGTTCGCGGGCACGGGCGTCTCGTGGGGTCCGTACCAGACGTTCAAGCAGCTCGTCGAGGAGGACGCCCGCTGCTCGACCGAGAACCCGATGTTCTCGATGGTCGAGCACCCCGTCGGGACGTACCTCACGCCGGCGTCGCCGCTGTGCTTCAGCGTCAGCGGGCGGATGCCCGCGGTGCGCTCGCCGCGGCTCGGGGAGCACACCGACGAGGTGCTCGCCGAGCTCGAGCCGGCCGCCGATCCGGCCGGCGCCTCGACCGCCTAGAAACGTCCCGACCTGGGACAGGCCTACACCTTCGTACAGGACGCGCGAACGGCCGGAGATCGAGAGTCAGCTCGGAGACCATGGCTCACTGCAAGGAGCCCGGTTTCTGCCCCGAGTCGTCGCCCCCAACGACGCCGGGCGCGGCGCGCGGAGGGGGTCCAGGGAGGGACCCCGTCCGCGCCCAGCACCGAGATCGATCAGCAGGCGACGGCCTCGGCGGCCGGCATGAGGTTGTTGATGTGCGCGTAGTGGCTCGCCTCGGTGCGGTTGGCGACGCCGAGCTTGCGATACGTGTTGGAGAGGTGGAACTTCACCGTCTGCTCGGTGACCCACAGGCGGCGGGCGATCTGCCCGTTCGTGTGGCCCTCGGCGACGAGCCCGAGGATCTCCTTCTCGCGGATCGTCAGCGGGCAGTCGATCGCCGCCACCGCCGCCCGGCGCTCGAAGCGGTGCACGACGTTGCCGCGCACGACCTCGCGCAGCATCGTGCCGAGGCTCACGGGATGCATGGCCTTTGACAGCACGGCGTGGGCGCCGGCCTCGAAGACCTCGTTGAGGCGCTCCTCCTCCATGCAGAGCGTCAGCAGCAGGCGCTGCGCGCCCGGGGCGTGGTCGGCGGCCTCACGCAGCCGCGCGAACGCGTGGTCGGGGCGCTGGACGCCGTTGTCGCGGGCGTCGTGCATGTCGTCGACGAGGACGACGTCCGGGCGCAGGTCCATGAGCGCGTCGCGTGCGTTCATGCGGCCGTCGATGACGCCGACGACGCGGAAGCCGGCCGTCTGCTTCAGCGCGAGGCGGATCGAGTGGGCGACCAGCGAGTGGTCTGCGACGATCAGCAGGCGCTTCATGACCGATCACCCGGGTGCTGCTGCGTCTTGCGTGGTGCTCATTGTTCGCTTCCTTCCGTGGTTGCGTACACACCCGGCGTGTGAACCATGGCGAAGCCGAGTTCGCTGCCGGATTGGAGGACGAGATCGGCCGCCTCGTTGCGCGACCGGACGCCGAGCTTCGAGAAGGCTGAGGAGAGATGGCATTTCACGGTGCTCTCGGCGAGGTAGAGCTCGCCGGCGATCGCCTTGTTGCTCTTGCCGGTGACGACCATGCTGAGAACCTGCTTCTCGCGGCTGGAGAGCGTCGGGCGGTCGACCTCGTGGCGGCGGGCGGCCGGGACCGCGGTCTGCCCCGCGAGGGCGGCGCGGACCGTCAGCGACAGCGCGGTCTCGAGGCCGGTCTCGAAGACGACCCCGTCGGCGCCGGCCTCGAGCGCCCGGCGGACGCCGCGGCGCGAGTCCTCGGGCATGACGACGACGATGTGGACGTCCGGCAGCGCGCGGCGCAGGCGCCGCATCTGCTGGTCGCGCGCCGTGACGCCGTGTCCGAAGGCGACGACGAGCACGTCGAGGTCGGCGGGCGTCCTCGGACGCCGGCCCGGCCGGGTTCCATCCGCGGCCGCGGACAGCCAGCCCGTCCGCCGACAGCGCGCTCTCGATGCGCCGAGTGGCGAGCTCGTCCGGTGCGAGGGTGGCGATGAGCGGGGTCCCGCCCAGCGGCGAGGTCTGCCCGTCGAAGGCGTCGACGCTCATGTCGGGCGCCGACCCGTCTTGCGTCGTCGCGCTCGGCTGCCTGTGACCCGGTGATCCGTTCCCGCTGCGGCTGGCAGCATCATGTGTACCTCGACTCCGTCGTCCCCCGGCCGCTCCGCGACCGTTGCTGACCTGCACGGTCGCATAGGTGCGGGTCGTTTCCATCGGTCGTCGCAACCCGTTGCGCTTCTGGAAGCTGTACGTCGGGTGCGGACTCCGGGTGATCCGCGACGTGCAGATCAGAACCTCTCGCTGCGAGAAGGCGCACCGGCGCTTGGACGTAGGTCGCAGCGCCGGAGGCCGATGGCCGACCTCGAGGCCCGTGGCTATAATCCGGCGCCCTCGCGGATGTAGCTCAGTTGGCTAGAGCGTCTGCTTGCCATGCAGAAGGTCGAGGGTTCGAGTCCCTTCATCCGCTTCTGACAGCCCGCCTCGGCGGGCTGTCGTCGTCGACGGCTTCGCAGAGACCGCCTGGTACCGACCGATTCTCAAGTTGTCAGCGGCTAAGGTACGGGTTGTGTCTATAACTCTGACGCAGCTTCGGAGCTTTCTCGCCGTCATGCGCGGGGGCTCCGTCACCGCCGCTGCCGATGAGCTCGTCGTGACGCAGCCGTCGGTCTCGGCCGCCGTCGCGGCGCTGTCGCGCGAGCTCGGCACGCCGGTCACCGAACGCGAGGGCCGCGGCATCCGCCCGACCGCGGCGGGCACGGCGTTCGCGCCGTTCGCCGCCGACGTCATCGGGCTGCTCGAGGAGGGCCGGCGCGCCGCGCGCGAGGCCGCCCACCTCGCCGACCGGCGGCTGCGCCTCGCCGCCGTGACGACCGCCGCCGAGTCCTTCGTCCCACCGCTCATGCGGTCGTTCACCGCGAACGCCGCAGACATCGGCCTGACGCTCGCCGTCGGCAACCGCGAGCAGGTCCTCGACCTCGTGCTCGATCACCGCGCCGACGTCGCGATCGGCGGCCGGCCGCCGCGCGACCCGCGCATCCAGGCGATCGCCGTGCTGCCCAACGAGTTCGTCCTCATCACCTCGCCCGAGGATCCGTTCGCCGGCGGCGGCACCGTCGATGCCGCCGAGCTCGAGCGCCGCGTCTGGCTGCTGCGCGAGACCGGCTCCGGCACGCGGGTCGTCAACGAGGAGTTCCTCACGGCCGCGTCGCTGCAGCCCCAGACGCTGACGCTCGGCTCCAACGGCGCGATCAAGCAGGCGGCCCGAGCCGGCATCGGCGTGGCGTTCATCTCCCGCGCCGCGGTGGCGCTCGAGCTCGAGCACGGCCTGCTCGCCGCGCTGCCCGTGCGCAACCGTCCCGCTCCGCGGCGCTGGTATGCGATGTGCTCGACGGTCGGACCGCGCCGCACCGCCGTCGAGCGCTTCATGGCGTTCGCCGCCTCGCCGACCGCGCGCGCGGCGCTCGCCGAGAGCTCCGGGCTCGCCTCCGGCGCCGGCGGCTCGCCGGCCGGCTCCCGCGGCTCTCGACTAAGCGCGGTCGGCTTCGGCTTCGGCCGCCTCCGCGGGGGCGTGCTTGGCCTCGACGTGCGCGACCGGCAGCCCGAGGCCGCGCACCTTGCTGACGAGGTCGACGTGCATCCAGCGCGAGAGCCGGTGCGGCAGCGTCGAGATGATGATCTCGTCGACCTCGCGCTCGTGCATCGTGTCGGAGATCGCGGCCAGCGGGTTCGCGTCGCCGACGTGGCCGGTGACCTCCGAGCCGGTCGTCTCGCACAGCAGCCCGAGGGCGAGCTCGAGCTGGCTGGCGGCCTCCTCGCGGCCGGCGTCCTCGGGGTCGACGACGCGGTGCAGCCCGCGCGGCGTGGCGGGAACGAGGAGGTGGAACTCGGCCGGGCCGGCGTCCGCTCGCCGCTTGACCGCCTGCAGCAGCGACTCCGTCGCGGCCGTGCGGTTGGCGACGATGAGCACGCGAGCAGGCCCGGTCATGTGATTCCCCTTGTCGTCTTGTGACAAAACGCACGAACTGCGGAATCGCGCAGTTTACTGCCGAGCGGCTCGATCGCAAAACGCGCTCGCCCTCGTGTATGGAGGGCGCAATCGCCACGAACTGCATCGGCGCCCTGACGGTACGCCGGGGACGCCCGCTACGGCTGGGGAGCCACCGCCGGCGGCATGGCCTGGCCGGACTCGCGGTCCGGGCGCGCGCCGTCGCCGCCGAGCGCGACCGTCGCGCGCGCCGTCACGAGGTGGTAGAGGACGAGCACCTGGACGATCGCCAGCGACTCGGAGCGGTGCAGCTCCGTGCCGACCGTGAACTCGCCGAGGCGCTCGGAGCGCAGGTGGCTGGCGAAGTGCATCCGGTCCCAGACGGCCTCCTCGATCTCCGAGCCGCGCGCGGGATCGATGTCGCCGGCGACGAAGAGGCGATGCTCGTGCTCGCTCTCGTCGACGGTGATGCCGGTGCCACCGTCGTCGGCGAACTCGCTGAGGTCCGGATGGGCGAGGCCCTTGCGCAGGACGATCTCCGCGTCGAGATGCTCCTGGTCGCCGCGCTTGCCGGGCTTGAAGGACACGATGAGGTCCGCCCAGCGCTGCTGCGGGCGGATGTAGAGCTCGGAGTCCGGCTCGCGCCGGTCGAGCTCCTCGAGCACCTGGTCGGTCGTGTACCCGCGCCGCGAGCAGTCGCGCTGGACCTTCCACGCGCGCCGCAGCTCCTCCGGCGGGGCGAGGAAGACGCGCACGTCGTAGGAGTCGCGCAGCGCCGGCGTGTGATAGCCGAGCAGGCCCTCGATGAGGGTGAACTGCATCGGCTTCGTGTACACCGGCGGGCCGAACGTCCCGTCCTTGTGCTGGTAGACGGGCTTGAGGATCGCGTTGCCGGCGCGCAGCTCGGCGAAGTGGCGCTCCATGATGTCGATGTAGTTGCAGTCCGGGTGCAGCGGCGTGATCTGGTGCTCGGCGCGCTGGCGGCGGTCGTAGCGGTGGTAGTCGTCGGCCGCGACATGCGTGACGTTGCTCTCCCCGAGCATGCGGACAAGCCCGCGGCTGAGCGTCGTCTTGCCGGTCGCGGAGTCGCCGACGACACCGAGGATGATCGGACGGGGCACGGGTTGTGGCTCCTTGAACTAGCTCTCGTTGCCGCGGGCCGACTTCTTGTCGCCGTCGGAGGACTTCTTGTCGCCGTCGGAGGACTTCTTGTCGTCGTCTCCGGGCGATTCGCCGTCCTCGTCTCCGAACAGCGAGCTCGCGAGGATGTCCTCGGCCTTGATCGTCATGAGGTCGTCCTTGGACAGGTCGTCGCGGTCTCCGTAGAGCCGGCCGGCCTGACGCATGCGCGCGCGATCGATCGCGTTGCGGATGCTGCGCCCGTAGGCGAAGCGCGGGCGCTCGAGGCGGCGCATGATGTACTCCTCGAAGGCCTCGCGCGCGTCGTCGTCGAACTTGTACTGGAGCTGCTCCATCATGAGATCGCCGATCTGCACGAGCTCCTCGGGCGTGAAGTCCGGGAAGTGCAGATGGTGCGCGACGCGCGAGCCCATGCCGGGGTTGGACTTGAAGAAGGTCTCCATCCGGTCCTTGTAGCCGGCGAGGATGACGACGAGGTCCTCGCGCTCGGTCTCCATGACCTGGAGCAGGATCTCGATCGCCTCCTGCCCGTAGTCGCGCTCGTTCTCGGGGCGGTACAGGTAGTACGCCTCGTCGATGAACAGCACGCCGCCCTTGGCGCGCTTGAGCACGTCGCGGGTCTTGGGCGCCGTGTGGCCGACGTACTGCCCGACGAGGTCGTCGCGCGTCACGGAGACGACCTTCGGCTTGTCGATGTAGCCGAGCTTGTAGAGGATCTCGGCCATCTTCAGCGCGACCGTCGTCTTGCCGGTCCCGGGGTTGCCGGTGAACGTCATGTGCAGCGACGGGCGCGAGGACTCCAGGCCGGCGTCGCGGCGCAGCTGGTCGATGACCAGCAGCGCCGCCATCTCGCGGATCCGCTCCTTCACCGGCGCCAGGCCCACCATCTCGCGATCGAGCTGGGAGAGCACGGCCTCGACGGCATCCCCGCCGTCGGGCACCTGCTCGTCGAGCTTCTCCGGTTCGGTTTCGAGCGTCTGTGCCACGGTTCTAGTCGTCCGTCGACTTGCCGTTCGAGCTGCCGTCGAGCTACCGTCCGGCTTGGCCTTCGACGCGCTGATGACCGGCGCCAGCTCCCCGCCCTCGCCACCGTACCGCTCGCCCGCCGGCGTGTTGAGGCCGGCGTACGAATGGATCGTGTAGCGGATGACGCGGTCGTGGGTCTCCTGGCGCTCGAGGCGGAAGCCCGGCTCGTGCTCGGGGCGGTTGACGATGAACGACAGCGCCGACGTCTGGCGCCCCTTGGAGCGGTCGTACGCGACGACCTTCACGTAGAGGTGCGAATGCGCCTCGCGGCACGCGTTGACGTCGCGCATCACGACGTCCGCCTCGTCCTCGCCGAGGTCGAACATCGGCGGCGACCACATGTCCCACAGCCCGTTGCGCGGGTGCGGGTCGTCGGTGTACTCGACCATGATCGACCAGCCGTTGCCGAGCGCGTAGGAGATCTGCGCCTCGATCTGCTCGTCGGTCAGGTCGGGCAGGAAGGAGAACGTTCCCTGTGTGAGTCTCATGTCTGCTCTCTCCCTTACGCCGACGTCGGCGTGACTTCGACGTCAGCCGTGTCGGTAGAGGTGTAATCGAACGTGATGTCCTTCCAGACCTCGAGCGCGGCGTTGAGCTCGGGGCAGCCCTTGGCCGCCTCGATGAGGATGTCCGGACCCTCGGCGTAGTAGTCGCGGCCCTCGTTGCGGGCCTGGATGATCGCCTCGACGGCGGTGCGGTTGGCGCTGGCGCCGGCCGCGATGCCCATCGGGTGGCCGATCGTGCCGCCACCGAACTGCAGGATCGAGTCCTCGCCGAGGTAGTGCAGCAGCTGGTGCATCTGGCCGGCGTGGATGCCGCCCGACGCGACCGGCATGACGCCCGGCATCGAGGCCCAGTCCTGGTCGAAGTAGAGCCCCTGCTTGAGGTCCTTCTCGATGTAGTTGTCGCGCAGGGTCTTGTAGTAGCCCATGATCATGTCCGGGTCGCCCTCGAGCTTGCCGACGACGGTGCCCGCGTGGATGTGGTCGACGCCGAGCAGGCGACACCACTTCGCGATGACGCGGAAGGACACGCCGTGCGTCTTCTGGCGCGTGTACGTGCCGTGCCCGGCGCGGTGGAGGTGGAGGATCAGGCCGTTCGCGCGGGCCCACTTCGACATCGACGACATCGCCGTGTAGCCGACGGTGAGGTCCTGCATGATGATGACCGAGCCGATCTCCTTCGCGAACTCGGCGCGCTCGTACATGTCCTCCATCGTCGCGGCGGTGACGTTGAGGTAGTGGCCCTTGACCTCGCCGGTCGCGGCCTGCGCGCGCTGGACGGCTTCCATGCAGTGGATGTAGCGGTCGCGCCAGCGCATGAAGGGCTGCGAGTTGATGTTCTCGTCGTCCTTCGTGAAGTCCAGGCCGCCGCGCAGCGCCTCGTAGACGACGCGGCCGTAGTTCTTCGCGGAGAGGCCGAGCTTCGGCTTCGTCGTGGCGCCGATGAGCGGGCGGCCGAACTTGTCGAGGTACTCGCGCTCCATGACGATGCCGTGCGGGGGGCCCGGGAACGTCTTGACGTAGGCGACCGGGATCCGCATGTCCTCGAGGCGCAGCGCCTTGAGCGGCTTGAAGCCGAAGACGTTGCCGATGATCGAGGAGGTGAGGTTCGCGATCGATCCCTCTTCGAAGAGGTCGATGTCATAGGCGATGAGCGCGATGTACTGGCCCGGGGTGCCCGGGACCTCCTCGACGCTGTAGGCCTTCGCCTGGTAGTGCTCGTAGGGCGTCAGGCGGTCGGTCCAGACGACGGTCCACGTCGCGGTCGACGACTCGCCGGCGACTGCCGCCGCGGCCTCGATGGGATCGACGCCCTCCTGCGGCGTGATGCGGAAGGCACACAGGACGTCGGTGTCCTTGGGCTCGTAGTCCGGGTTCCAGTAGCCCATCTCCGCGTACGGAGTCACGCCTGAATCCCAGCGGCTCTTGGTCTTCTTCTTTCCGTCCTTCTCGGTGGTGCTCATTCCATCCTCTCTCGATGTAGGTCGAGGCTACCCCGACCATTCAAAGATTCAAAGCAAAAGATCCAGGCTTTTACATCGTGTTCGGTTTATAGGTCCTCGCTCGTGGAGATCGCGATCGGCGCTCCGCCGGCCGCAGCCGGAGCCGGTCGCCGGCTCGAGGATCGCCACGCCGTCGACCATCTCGGTCAGCCGCGGAACGGTCTCGACGATCGACTCCTGCGCGCAGAAGGCGATGTCCGCCTCGAGCTTCTCGCGCCGCAGGCCGACCGCGCCGGCGCTCGCCTCGAGCGCTTCGAGCGGCGTCGCATACGCGGCCGCGACGGCTTCGGCGATGTGCGCGGCGTCGGTGCGCTCGCCCTCGAGCAGCGCGCTGAGGCGCCCCGCGAGGTAGACGTCCTCGATGCTCACCCGCCCGTCGGTGCCGGCGCAGACGAGGAGGACGTCGCCCTCGCCGATCCGTCCGGCGACCGCCGCGAGGTTCAGCAGCGAGGCGACGAGCACCTCGCCGGCCACCTTCGCCGAGGCGACGATCGCGGGCGCGCCGTTCGTCGTCGCGAGGACGAGCTCGGCGCCGCGCGGCGACAACGTCTCCTCGGGCGAGTTGCCGAGATCGAAGCCCGGTGCGCGGGCGCAGCGGACCTCGCCGGCGAGCACGCGCCCGTCGGCGCGCAGCTGCTCCGCATCGTCGATGCTGCCGGCCACCCGCACCCGCTCGTAGCCGGAGGCGAGCGCCAGCGTGATCGTCGAGGTCGCGCGCAGGACGTCGATGACGACGGCCGTGTCCGCGGGGCGGACGTGCGTTCCGAGGAAGGCGACGTCGATCATGCCTGGGGCTTACCCCTAGACCGTGCTGCGGACGCCGGCGGCGTAGCGCGCGGCCATCTCGTCGAGCGACATGACCTCGTAGTCGCCGGCGTGGCCGGCCATCCCGAGCTCCTGCATGCGCTGCATGCAGATGTACTTCTGGCCGGCGCGCGCCGCCTTGCCCGGACCGCGCGGATCCCAGTCGCCCGGGTTCTCCTTGTAGTGCTCGCGCACGAACGCGGTGATCGCGAGGCGGCCGTCGGTGTCGATGTTGACCTTGCGCACGCCGTGCTCGATGCCGCGCTGGATCGCGCTGATCGGCACGCCGAAGCCGGCGTCGACCTCGCCGCCGGCGGCCTTCACGCGCTCGACGATGTCCGCGGGGACGCTCGAGGAGCCGTGCATGACGATGTGCGTGTCGGGCAGGCGGCGGTGGATGTCCTCGATGATCTCCATCGCGAGGATGTCGCCGTCGGGCTCGCGCGAGAACTTGTAGGCGCCGTGGCTCGTGCCGATCGCGACGGCCAGCGCGTCGACGCCGGTGCGCTCGACGAACTCCTCGGCCTGGGCCGGGTCGGTGAGGCAGATCTCGCCGGAGCCGACGCCGTCCTCGATGCCGCCGAGCGTGCCGAGCTCGCCCTCGACCGTCACGCCGCGCTCGTGGGCGTAGTCGACGACCTGCTTCGTGACGGCGACGTTGTCCTCGAAGCTCAGGGGCGTCTTGGCGTCCTCGGCCAGCGAGCCGTCCATCATGACGCTCGTGAAGCCGAGCTCGATCGCGCTCATGCACGTCTCGGGCGAGTTGCCGTGGTCCTGGTGCAGCGCGACCGGGATGTCGGGATACGTCTCGGTCGCCGCGAGCATGAGGTGGTAGAGGAAGCGGTCGCCGGCGTAGGAGCGGGCGCCGCGGGAGGCCTGGACGATCACCGGCGACTGCGTCTCCGCGGCGGCCTCCATGATCCCCTGGATCTGCTCCATCATGCGCGCGCGATCGATCGCGTTGCGGATGCTGCGCCCATAGGCGAAGCGCGGACGCTCGAGACGGCGGTTGATGTACTCCTCGAAAGCATCGCGCGCGTCGTCGTCGAACTTGTACTGCAGCTGCTCCATCATGAGATCGGCGATCTGCACGAGCTCCTCGGGCGTGAAGTCCGGGAAGTGCAGATGGTGCGCGACGCGCGAGCCCATGCCGGGGTTGGACTTGAAGAACGTCTCCATCCGGTCCTTGTAGCCCGCGAGGATGACGACGAGGTCCTCGCGCTCGGTCTCCATGACCTGCAGGAGGATCTCGATCGCCTCCTGCCCGTAGTCGCGCTCGTTCTCGGGCCGGTACAGGTAGTAGGCCTCGTCGATGAACAGCACGCCGCCCTTGGCGCGCTTGAGCACGTCGCGGGTCTTGGGCGCGGTGTGGCCGACGTACTGGCCGACGAGGTCGTCGCGCGTGACGGAGACGACCTTCGGCTTGTCGATGTAGCCGAGCTTGTAGAGGATCTCGGCCATCTTCAGCGCGACCGTCGTCTTGCCGGTACCGGGGTTGCCGGTGAACGTCATGTGCAGCGACGGGCGCGAGGACTCAAGACCCGCGTCGCGGCGCAGCTGATCGATGACCAGCAGCGCCGCCATTTCGCGGATCCGCTCCTTCACCGGCGCCAGCCCGACCATCTCGCGGTCGAGCTGGATGAGCACGGCCTCGACGGCGTCGCCGCCGTCGGGGACTTGTTCGTCGAGCTTCTCCGGGAGGGTTTCGAGCGTCTGGGCCACGTCTAGTCGTCCGTTGACTTGCCGTTCGACTTGCCGTTTCGGACTTCCCGCCTTGGACTGGCGATGACCGGCGCGAGCTCGCCGCCCGGGCCGCCGTAGCGCTCGCCCGCCGGCGTGTTCAGGCCGGCGTACGAGTGGATCGTGTAGCGGATGACGCGGTCGTTGGTCTCCTGGCGCTCCAGGCGGAAGCCGGGCTCGTGCTCGGGGCGGTTGACGATGAACGACAGCGCCGACGTCTGGCGACCCTTCGAGCGGTCGTACGCGACGACCTTCACGTAGAGGTGCGAATGCGCCTCGCGGCACGCGTTGACGTCGCGCATGACGACGTCGGCCTCGTCCTCGTTGAGGTCGAACATCGGCGGCGACCACATGTCCCACAGCCCGTTGCGCGGGTGCGGGTCGTCGGTGTACTCGACCATGATCGACCAGCCGTTGCCGAGCGCGTACGTGATCTGCGCCTCGATCTGCTCGTCGGTCAGGTCGGGCAGGAAGGAGAACGTTCCTTGTGTGAGTCTCATGTCTTCTCTCTCCCTTACGCCGACGTCGGCGTGACTTCGACGTCAGCCGTGTCGGTGGAGGTGTAGTTGAACGTGATGTCCTTCCAGACCTCGAGCGCGGCGTTCAGCTCGGGGCAGCCCTTGGCGGCCTCGATGAGGATGTCCGGACCCTCTTCGTAGTAGTCGCGACCCTCGTTGCGGGCCTGGATGATCGCCTCGACGGCGGTGCGGTTGGCGCTCGCGCCCGCCGCGATGCCCATCGGGTGGCCGATCGTGCCGCCGCCGAACTGCAGGATGGAGTCCTCACCGAGGTAGTGCAGCAGCTGGTGCATCTGGCCGGCGTGGATGCCGCCCGACGCGACCGGCATGACGCCCGGCATCGAGGCCCAGTCCTGGTCGAAGTACAGCCCCAGCTCCAGATCCTTCTTGACGTAGT
>CAWHLF010000004.1:0-62970 GCA_963830085.1 uncultured Actinomycetes bacterium
CTATGCGCTAGCGTCGCGCGCCGCGCATGCTGCTCCCGGCCATTCTCGCTGCGCTTCTGGCGACGGCGCTTCTCGTCGCCGCCGGGCTGAAGGCGATCGACCGCACGAGCACCGCGGTCGCGGCGGGGACGTTCGGCCTCCACGGCCGCGTGGCGCGCGCCGTCTGGCTGCCGCTGGCGGCGCTCGAAGCGCTCCTCGCGGTCGGCCTGCTCGCCGGCTGGCCGCCCGCCGCCGTCGCCGCCGCGATCGTGCTCGCGGCCTTCGCGCTCGCGCAGGCGCTGGCGATCGCCGCCGGCCGAGCCGGTGCGCCGTGCGGCTGCTTCGGGTCGCGCGGGCGCGTCTCGTGGTTCTCGGTGGCGCGCACGAGCGGCCTCGCGGCGGCCGGCGGGTTGCTCGCGGCGCTCGACACGACCGCCGTCGCCGCGCCCGCGAGGATCGGCCTCGCGGCGGCGGCCCTGCTCGTCGCGGCCGGCGTCGTCGCCCGGCTGCATCGCGCCGGCGCGCCCGACGGCGCCCTCGAGGTCGCAAGCGAGGGCGCGCCGCTCGGCTCGCGGCTGGACCTCGGGGCGCACGCGCCCCGCCTCGCGTTCTTCGTGTCCCCGGACTGCCGCCTGTGCCGCTCGCTCCAGCAGCCCGCGCGCGAGCTCGGCGCGACGTTCTTCGACGAGCACGACGACGCCGCCGCCTGGACGGCCGCGGCCGTCCCCGGCGCGCCGTTCGCGATCGCGCTCGCCTCCGACGGGACGGTGCTCGCCAAGGGCACGGTCAACACGCGCCGCCAGCTCGCCTCGGTCGTCGCGGCCGCGCGGGAGCGCAGCGGCGTGCCGGCCGCCGCCGGGCAGCCCACGCGCCGCAGCTTCATCGCCACGGCGGGCGCCGCCGTCGGCGTCCTGACGGCCGCGCGGACGATCACGTCGCTCGTGAAGCCCGGCGACGCCGAGGCCTTCCACTTCTGCGGCCACATCTTCACGACCGACGGGTGCCCGCACCCGACCGGGTTGCCGCGCATCGACAGCCGCGGCTACCCGCTGCGTGCGCGCGACGGCCGCCCGGTCGACGATCTCGGCAGGCCGATCGGCGACGACGGGACGCCCGTCCGCGAGGACGGGACGGCGCTGCTCGATCCCGACGGCCGCCCGATCCCGCCCGCGACCCGCACGCGGATCTGCTCGGCCGCCGGCCGGCGCTTCGAGATCACGACCCGCACCGACGGCGCCTGGTTTCGCTGCTGCGGCGGCCAGGTCCGCAAGCTCTCGGACTGCTGCACGACCGGCAGGCGGCGCATCAACGGCGACGCCGCGCTGAAGGGCTACTGCTACGGCAAGCGCCGCGTCTTCTGCGTCATGTACTTCCAGACGAGGGTGCCGTGCTGACCGCGCTCGTCCTCGCCGCGCTGCTCGCCGGGCTCGCCGGCGCCTGGTCGCCCTGCGGCTTCTCGATGGTCGACACGCTCGCGCCGCACGGCTACGCCGGGCGCCTGCGCGTGACGGCCGTCGCGTGCGCGGCGTTCGCGATCGGCGCGGTCGCGGGCGGCGTCGCGACGTTCGGCGGGCTCGCCGCGCTCGGCGGCGCGCTCGGCACGGGCGGGGCGACGGCGGTCGCGCTCGCCGTGGCTGCGCTGCTCGCCGCCGCCGCCGGTGACGCCGCGGGCCGGCGGATCGTCCCGCAGGTCCGCCGCCAGGTGCCCGAGTCGTGGCGGCGGGTGCTGCCCGTCCCGGTCGCGGCGGCGCTCTACGGCGTCCTGCTCGGCCTCGGCTTCACGACCTTCGTCCTGTCGTTCGCCGTCTACGCGCTCGCCGCCGCGTGCCTCGCGCTCGGCGACACCGCGACCGGCGCGGCGGTCGGGCTCGCGTTCGCCGCGGGCCGGATCCTGCCGGTCGTCGTCCTCGCGCCGCTGCAGGAGACCGATCGCGGCATCGACGTCGCGGCTGCGATGGGGGACAGACCCGGCGTCCTGCGGGCGATCCGCGCGACGGGGGCGGTCGCGCTCGCCGCCGCGGCGCTCGTGCTCTCCCTGCAGGGCGCGCCCGCCGTCGCCGCGGCGCCGTCGCTGCTGACCTCGCTGGGCACCGACCCCAGCGCCGCGAACGGCAGCCTCGTCTGGCAGCTTCCGGGCGGCGGGCCCGGGCTCATCCAGCACGTCGGCGCGGCGGCCGTCGGCCTGCCCGGCAGCGATCCGGCGCTCGGTCCGCAGACGGTCGTCTGGCGCGAGGGCGACGAGCTCGTCGTCGCCGCGCAGGACACGCTCGCGCCGCTGCTGCGCGTCGCCGCGCCCGGCGCCGAGGAGCCCGCCGTCTCGGCGCGCTGGCTCGTCTGGCGCGCCCGCGAGGGCGCCGCCGACGTCCTGCGCGCCGTCGACCTCGCCGCCCCCGACCAGCCGGCTCGCGAGCTGCGGCGCGTCGCGGCGCCGGATCGCCTCGGCCGCCCGTCGATCGACGGCGACCGCGCGATCTTCCACGTCGCGAGCCGGGCGTCGAGCCGGATCGAGGAGGTCTTCGTCCCGACCGGCCGGGTCGCGGTCCTGCGCAGCGCGCGCAACGGCGCGCTGCTGCTCAACCCGAGCGAGCGCGCCGGCGACCTGCTCTTCGTCAGCTCCTCGGCGCTCGGGCAGTTCGTCCTCATCGGCCCGCGCCGCGCGCGCAGCGGCCGCTCGGACACGAGCCTCTACACGACGCACCCGACGGCCCGCCGCGACGCCGCCCGCGAGCCGAACCGCAGCCGCCACGGCGCCGGCTACCCCGGCGGCCGGGCGCCGCGGCTCCCGCCCCGCGCGCCCGAGGGCGTCGACATCACGCTCTGGACGACCGCGCTGACGGCGGATGCGGCCTACGTCACCCGCATCCGCCGCACGTCGCGCGGCGAGACCGCAGAGATCCTGCGGCTCGCCCGCCAGTAGCGGCTCAGGCCGCGACGGGCTCGAGAGCGCCCACGGCGACCGTCCGCCGCGACCCGATCCCCGGCACGAGCATCGCGAGCGCCGCGCCGACCGCCAGCACGACGGCCGCGACCGGCAGCGCCGCGACGACGCCGTCGCTGAACGCCTGCGGCGACGCGTAGGACCCGTTCGCCGTGAACACCGCCGCCATGACCGCGACGCCCATGACGCCGCCGAGCTCGCGGATCGCGTTCGTCGCGCCCGAGGCCTGGCCGGCCTCCTCGGGACGGACCGCACCGAGCACGGCGTTCGCCGTCGGCGCGATGACGAGCGCCATCCCGGCGCCGGCGAGGATGAACGGCACGACGAGGCTCGAGTAGGCCGCCTCCGGCGACGAGACGACGGCGAGCCATGCCATCGCGATCGCCTGGAGGATCATCCCGGCGACCATGAACGGCCGCGACCCGATGCGGTCGCTCAGGACGCCCGCGATCGGCGCGACGAGCATCGGCACCGCCGTCCACGGCAGCGTCCGCAGGCCCGCCTCGAAGGGACCGTAGCCCTGCGCGGTCTGGAAGAACTGCGAGAGCAGGAAGATCGCGCCGAAGACGCCGAAGAACATCGCGAACGACGCGCCGTTCGTCGCCGAGAACGTCCGCGAGCGGAAGAACCGCAGCGGCAGCATCGGCGCCGGCGCGCGGCGCTCCCACCAGAGGAACGCGCCGAGCAGCGCCACGCCGGCGGCGATCGAGGCGACGATCGCCGGCGAGGTCCAGCCGAGCGAGTTCGCGCGGACGATCCCGAACGTCAGGCCGAAGAGCCCGGCGCCGGCGAGCCCGAGGCCCGGCAGGTCGAGCTTGCGCGCCGGCCCGTGCGACTCGCTGAGCAGCGACCACGCGACGGGCAGCAGCACGATGCCGATCGGGACGTTGAGCCAGAAGATCCACTGCCACGCGATGCCCTCGACGACGGCGCCGCCGACGAACGGCCCGAGCGCGACGCCGAGACCGCTGACGCCCGCCCAGATGCCGAGCGCCGCGCCGCGCTTCTCGGCGGGGAAGGCGTCCGAGAGCAGCGTGAGCGTCAGCGGCAGCACGATCGCCGCCCCGAGCCCCTGCACCGCGCGCGCCACGATGAGCGCGTCGATGCTCGGCGCGAGCGCCGCCGCGGCGCTGGCGGCGGTGAAGATGCCGAGGCCGACGATGAACATCCGCTTGCGGCCGAAGCGGTCGCCGAGGGCGGCGCCGGTCATGAGCAGGACCGCGAACGCGAGCGTGTAGGCGTTGACCGTCCACTCGAGCGACTCGATCGAACCACCGAGGTCGACGCGGATCGACGGCAGGGCGACGCCGACGACGAGGTTGTCGAGCGCCGTCATGAAGAGCGCGATCGAGACGATCGCGAGCGTCCAGCCGCGGTTGGGGGAGGTGGCGGGCATTCGTCGGTTCCTTTCCGAGGGTGGGGTGTGATCAATCACTCACGCATGAGGCAAAAAAGAGAGGCCTCAGCACTCGATGTTCTTGGGGCCGAGCAGGACCTTTGCCCAGTGCTCGTCGGACTCCTGGACGCGCATCGCCGCCAGGACGTTCAGCAGCATCCCGTGGGCGAAGAACACGCGCACGCGGTCGGCGTCGGCGCCGGACTCGCGCTCGACGATCTCGACGAGCTTGGCGAACCCGCGCCGGACCTCCTCGCGGACGGCCTCGTCGTCGCACGCCGCGAAGGAGTGAAGCTGGCCGAGCAGGAGCTCGCGGTCGCTCAGGAGGCCGACGTACGCGGTGCCCAACGCCTTGAGGATGTCCTCGCCGGACTCGCGGGCAGCGGCCGCGGCGTCGGTGAACGTGCGCTGGATGCGCTCGTTGCAGCGGCGCACGAGCGCGAGGAAGAGCTCGCTCTTCGTCGGGTACAGGCGGAAGAGGTAGGCCTGCGAGATGCCGGCGGCCTTGGCGATCTCCATCGTCGGCGTGCCGTGAAATCCGCGCGCGGCGAAGACCTTGCCGGCCGCCTCCAGGACGGTCTCGCGCCGCTCGTCGGCGGTGGAGAGGGTGCGCGTGGTGGCGGGGGAGGGGGTCATGACAAGAGTGAGTATGCACTCACTCACACGTCGTGTCAAGCCTCATTGGCGGCGCTTGGCGACGACGACGATGATCGCGACGACGAGCACGAGAACCGCGGCCTGGACGCCGAACTGCACGCCCTTGCTCTCGCCCACCGTCGCGTCGGCGACCGCGCGGAAGAGGATCGAGCAGCCGAAGAACAGGGCGATGCTCCAGAGGATGATCTTCTTGTCCACGCGCGGGCACTGTATTTGGTCTTCGCATTCGTAACCCTGCCGCAGGTACTAGACTCGGTCATGGACCGTGCTAGGCGGGGAGGTAGCGGTGCCCTGTCGCTCGCAATCCGCTCTAGCGAGGCCGAATCCCCTCTCGAGGGGCGACGCCTTCGGGGTCAGCCCGCCAACGGTGGTGTTGATGGCCCGGGTCCCGCGCGGTGTCGGCCCGTGAATCAGGTCAGGTCCGGAAGGAAGCAGCCTTAAGCGGTCTCCGATATGCGCAGCGGGGGTTCCCGAGCCGGAGCGACCGTTGGCGCAAGCGCCCGGGGACGTCGTCTCGATTGAGGGTGCACGGTCCACTTCCTTGCCCGCCGCCGCGAGCGGCGGGGCCGATCAGGCGCTGACGACGAGCCTGCGGCTGCTCTGCTGGCTGCCGGCGCCGGCGCGCAGCTGCGTCGTCAGGCGCAGCGTGACCCGCTTGCGTCCGCGCAGCGCGCGCTTGCCGCGTGCGCTGAGACGCACGACGACGCTTCGTGTCTGGCCTGCCTCCAGCGAGCCCTCGACGCGTCCGAGCGTCGTGTTGCCGTGGCGCAGCCGCGTGGAGAGCCGTGCACTCGCGCTCGCAGGCGATGCGGACGCGCATGCCCTTGCTGCGCAGCGTCGAGAGCCGCATGCGGACCGGCGCCGTGACGCTGCCGATCGGCTCGCTGCTCGCCGGGATCGGCGTGAGCAGCTGCTGGATCTGCTCGATCTGCTGCGGCGTCGCCTGGGGAACCGGCGGGGGTGCGACGGGTGCGGCGGCGCGACTGGCGGCGTCGTGACCACCGGCGGCGTCGGGACGGCATCGGGCACGGCGATCGCCTTGCGCGTGACGGTGCGATCACCGTCGGGATAGGTGGCCTGGACGCGCACGACCGGCGCGCCGGAGGTCTGGAAGGTCACGTTCGCGCTCGAGCCCGTGGCGTCGTCGAAGAGCCCGTCGTCATCGAGGTCCCAGGCGAGCTCGGGGGATGTCGCCTGGGCGCCGGGGTCGACTGCCGCGGTGAGCGTCAGCTGCTCGCCGGGCGTCGGGAGCGCGGGTGACACGTCGATGCCGACGGTCGGGACGTAGTCGCGAATCCAGGAGCCGATCGCCGGCGCGCCGACGCGGGCGTAGACACCCGGGTACTCGGGGTCGCCGCACGGGCTCGCGCCCCACGACGTGACGCCCGCGAGCACGAAGGCCCCATCGCGCTGGACCATGAGCGGGCCGCCCGAGTCGCCGCTGCAGGTGTCGGTGCTGGCGCCGCCGGCGCACACCATCGAGAGCGCGTCGAAGGACAGGCCCCAGAGGCTGAGGCAGGAGTTGTCGGCGGTCATCGCCACCTGCGCCTCGCGCAGGGTCGCGGACGTCGAGCCGGTCTCGGTGACGCCCCAGCCGATGATCGTCGCGTCGGCGCCGGAGCTCCACAGGGACGTGTCGCCGCTGCCGACGAGCTGCAGCGGCTCCTCCGGCACGGCGGTCGCGAGGTGCAGGAGCGTGACGTCGTTGACCGGCGTGTCGCTGAGGGGATAGTCGGCGTAGTCGGGGTGGCGCCAGACGGCGTCGACGGCGGCCGTGTGCCCGCCGGTCGTCCGCGACGTGCTGCCGACGCGCAACGTGAACGCCCCGGGGGTCAGGACGCTGCCGTTGTCGTTCGTCGCGCAGTGCGCGGCGGTCAGCACCCAGCGCGCGCTGACGAGCGTCCCGCCGCAGACGTAGGTGCCGCCCGACGTGACGAAGCGGACCGAGGTCTGAGCCGGCCACGCCTGCGTCGGCGCATGGCCGTTGATGATCCGCTCCTCGGGGAGGTCGGCCCCGCGTGCGGCGTCCGCGCCGGCGGGAGCCGCGCCGGCCGCGAGCAGCAGCGCGGCGGCGACGGTCGAGGCGATGAGCTGAAGGGTGCGCACTGCGCCCCTTATCGGCGGATGGGACGAATTTCCCGAGCCCCATCGCCCGAGGACCGGCCCGCCGTCGAGGCGCTGCCCCTTCGTCGGCCAGTCCGGCTAGCGCACGAGCTTCAGCGTGCGCTCCAGCCGCTGCGTGCGCGACCCGGCGGTGGCCGTCACCCGGATCCGCAGCGATCCGCTTCTGCGCGCGCCGCAGCGCGCGCACCGCCTTCGCCGTCAGCCCGATCGAGAGCCGGACGCTGCCGGCGGCGGTCAGCCGGCGCCGGCCGGTGCCGACGAGGACGCTCCGGCCGGACCTGCCGAGGCGCAGCCTCCGGGCCGTGCGCCCGTCCAGCGTCATCCGGGCGCTGAGGCCGCAGGCCGCGCTGCAGGCGACGCCGATCGTCGTCCGCCGGTCGAGCAGGCTGCGCACGCGCACGCGCTTGCTGCCCGGCAGCAGGCGCGCCAGCGCGGGAAGCGGGGCCGGGGCGATCGCCGGGCCGCTGACGGTGGAGCCCGCCACGGGCGGCGTCGCCGCATCGCGCTCGACGGGCGGCGCCCCCCCGGGCCTCGGCGGCGGCGGCGGAGGCGGTGGCGGCTGGGGCAGCGGGCTGCCGGCCGTCGTGACGACCTCGCGGGCGAGCGCGCGGTCGCCGTCGGGATATGTCGCCTGGACGCGGACGGCATGCGAGCCCGCGTCGATGTCCGGCAGCGACGCCGTGGGGCCGGCCGCGTCGTCGAAGCGCCCGTCGTCGTCGAGGTCCCAGGCGAACGTCGGGCTCGGGGGCGAGGCCGTCGCCTGCAGCGCGACGTCGTCGTCGGGATCGGGCGACTGCGGCGTGATCGCGATCGCGGCCGTCGGGATGCGCGCGCGGATCCAGGCGTTGAGCGCGGCGGCGCCGGCTCGCGCGTAGACGCCGGGCAACGCCGGGTCGCCGCAGACCTTGCCGCCGAAGGACGTGATGCCGGCGAGGGCGAACTCGTCGACGCGCGGGACCATGAGCGGCCCGCCGGAATCGCCGTTGCACGTATCGCTCGTGCCGTCGCCCGCGCAGAGCATCGTCGAGACGTCGAACGCGTCGAACGCCGCATACGCGTTCTCGCAGGCGCTGTCGGAGTTGATCGGGACGCCGGCCTGGCGCAGCTGCGTCGTGGCGGACCCGCTCTCGGTGTGCCCCCAGCCGATGATCGTCGCGACGACGCCGGGAGACCACAGCGCCGCCTCGCTCCCCGTGACGAGGCGCATCGGCTCAAAGCGCTCCGTCGCCGGAGTGGGGGAGGCGAGGTGCAGCAGGGCCAGGTCGTAGTTGGAGAACCCGTCGCGCGAATAGAGCTCGTGGCGCAGCGGGGGCAGATCGACTGCGAAGCGCTCGGGTCCACCGAACTGCGTGGTGTCGGACTCGCCGAGGTTCACGGTGAATGCCGTCGGCGGCAGCACGAGCGCGCTGCTGAGCGTGGAGGTGACGCAGTGCCCGGCCGTGAGAAACCAGCGGCCGCTGACGAGCGTCCCGCCGCACACGCGGTTCGGTGCGATCTGCAGGAGCCCCTGCGCCGGCCACGCGCGGTTCGGCGGCGTCCCGCCGACGATCTGCGTCTCGACGGGCGCCGGGCGCTGCGCGATCGCGGGAGCGGCGCCGCCGCCGAGCGCCCCCACGACGCTCAGCGACACGACGGCCCATCGCCCCTCTGCACGGCTTCAGCCCACGAATGTGTGCAATCTATCCATCTCCGCGGCAGCGCGCCCAAGCCTGCCAGGCGGAGTTCTCCCGCACCGCTGCGAACCCGGCGGGCGGCGGAACGACCTCCCTGTTGCGGTCGCGGCGGTCGAGGATGTAGTCGCGCGCCACCTCGGCGGTGCTGGGACGCAGGTACGTGCCGTCCGCCGGCGGGGCGGTCTGGGCGTCGGCGATCGTCGCCGGGTCGCGCTCGAGCCACAGTGCGAGCAGCGGGATCGGGCGGCGGTTGGGGACCGTCAGCGGGTCGCACGGCACGCCCGGCCGGACGATGTCGCCGAGCCGCTCCTGGATCGACGCCTGGGTGCCCAGCGCGTCCTGCAGGCGCTCGATCCGTTGCACCTGGCTCGGGACGAAGGCGAGCATGACGACGAGCGCGAGCGCGCCGAACCGCGCCCACCACACGCGCTGCGCGCCCGGCAGGAGGTCGCGCCACCCGAAGACGCCGGCCCCCGCGAACAGCGCGAGCACGACCGAGGCGAGGAGGAGATAGCGCGTGATGATCGGCAGGCCGGCGGCCGCCAGGACGCAGAAGGCGGCGATGGCCAGCAGCCCCGCGGCCGTCGCCAGGCGCGCTCGCCGGTCGCGATGCCAGGCGAGGACGAGCAGGCCGCCGCCCGCGGCCGCCAGCAGGACGGGCTCACGGAGGATCTCGCCGAGCCGCCGCGGCAGCGTCGCGGGCACGTGCTCGATGCCGGTGACGCGGCCGAGCAGCTCGGCGTTGTCGCGGGTCCCCGTGAGCGAGTGCAGCGGGTCGCCGGTGAGCAGGAGGTCGTGCAGCCCCCACAGCAGCGGCGCCGCGGCCGCGAGCACGATGAGCGGCGCGGCGTCCGCCCAGCCGGCGGACCGGTTCGGGCCGCCGCCGCGCCGCGAGGAGCGCACCCCCGGCGCGAGGAGCCAGACGAGGTAGGCGGCGCTGAAGAGCCACGCCTCGGGACGCAGCAGCCCGGCGAGCATCAGCAGGCCGAGCACGGGCGCGCCGCTGCGCGGGCGCCGCGTCTCGACGAGCAGCGCGCCGAGGACGAGCACGAGATACGGGATGTCGACGTACGCGCGCGCGCCGAAGTCGAGCACCGGGACGCGCGTGAGGACGATCGCCGCGGCGATCGCCCCGGCGGCGGCGTTGAACCACTCCCGCCCGAGCGCGAAGACGACCCAGCCGAGCAGCGCCAGCGCGACGTAGGCGATGCCGGCGACCGCCGCGGCGGCGAGCTCGCCGTGCAGCCCGTCGACCCGCAGCGAGCTGAGCGGGGCGAGGAGGATCGCGCCGAGCGTCGCGAGCGGATGCGGTGTCGGGGCGATCGCGACGTCGAGGTCCGGGACGGTCCCCTGGGCGATCTGACGGCCCCAGACGAGCGTGTAGAGCGTGTCGTAGTTCACCAGCCCCGGGCCGGCCACGAGCCTGATCGCGACGGCGCCCGCGAGCACCCCGGCCGCGAAGCGCATCCGAGCCATCGCGCGGACGCTAGATGATCCAAGCGCCTGCGGCCCGCGCCGCGAGCGGAGCTATCCTCGACGCCTGTGTCCGAGGCTCCCTCGCTCTACCGCCGCCACCGTCCGCGGACGTTCGCCGACGTCGTCGGCCAGGAGCACGTCGTGCGGACGCTGCGCAACGCCGTCTCGCAGGACAAGGTCCATCACGCCTATCTCTTCGTCGGCTCGCGCGGCACCGGCAAGACCTCGATGGCGAAGATCCTCGCCGCCTGCCTGAACTGCGAGCACGGTCCGACGGTCGAGCCCTGCGGGCGCTGCGAGTCGTGCACGGCGATCGCCTCGGCGACGTCGCTGGACGTCATCGAGATGGACGCGGCGTCGAACAACAGCGTCGACGACATCCGCGACCTCCGCGAGAGCGTCGTCTACGCGCCGGTCTCGGGGCGCCACAAGGTCTACATCCTCGACGAGGCGCACATGCTCTCGACGCAGGCCTGGAACGCGTTTCTCAAGACGCTCGAGGAGCCGCCGCCGAACACGGTCTTCGTGCTCGCCACGACCGAGGCGTCGAAGATCCTGCCGACCGTCGTCGACCGCTGCCACCGCTTCGACTTCGCCCGCCCGACGATCGAGCAGCTCGCCTCGGTCGTGCGGCGCGTCGCCGAGCTGGAGTCGATCACGGTGGCACCCGACGCCGTTGCGCTGCTGGCCCGCCACGCGACCGGCTCCTTCCGCGACGCCCTCGGGACGCTCGAGCAGCTCGTCACGTACGCCGGCAGCGCGATCGCCACCGACGACGTGCTCGCGGTCCTCGGCGTCGCAGACGCCGACCTCCTCTTCGCCGCGGTCGACGCCGTCGCGGCGGGCGACTCGCGCGGGGCGCTCCTGGCGGCGGCTCGCCTCGCGCAGAGCGGGCGCGACGCGCTCGGCTTCGTCCGCGACCTCGAGGCCCACGCCCGCGACCTCATGGTCGTGCAGGCGCTCGGCGAGGTGCCGGCCGAGCTGCGCATCACCCCCGAGCGCGACGCGCGGCTGGCCGACCAGGCCGGCCGCCTCGGGACCGCCGCGGTGACGCGCCTGCTCGACCTGCTGGCGGCGGCGCTCGAGGCGACGAGCAACAAGTCCGACGCCCGCACGCAGCTCGAGCTCGCGCTCGTGAAGGCCGCGGCGCCGGCCGTCGACCCGACGACGCAGGCGCTCGCGCAGCGCATCGAGCGCCTCGAGGCGGCGCTCGCAGGCGCGAGCGGCGGCGCCTACGCGACCCCGCGTGCGGAGTCCCCCGCGCCGCCGAGCGGGCCCGCGCCCGGTCCGCCGCCGCCGACGCCCCTGCCGACGCCCGAGGCCCCCGTCCCGCCCACCGATCCTCCCGCGGAGCCCCCGCCGGCCGCCGCCGAGGCCAACGGCGGATCGCGTCCCGTCGCGGTCGCCGTCGCCCCGCACGCCGGCCCCGAGCTCGAGCTCGACGGCCTGCGCCTCGTGTGGCCGGCCGTCATCGAGGCCGTGCTCGCGTCGGGCAACCGGATCTGCGCCGCGGCGCTGAGCGAGGCCCAGCCGATCGCCGTCGCCGACGGCCAGGTCACGGTCGCGTTCCCGGCGGCCGCCGACTACCAGCGCAAGCGCGCCGACGACGAGGACTACCGCGCCTGCGTCGCGGCCGCGCTGCGCGAGGTCACCGGAGCGCAGGCGCGGATCGAGTACGTGCTCGCCGACGTGGAGAACCCCGGCGAGCCGCCCGCGGAGACGCCGTCGCTGTCGGAGGACGAGCTGGTCAGGCGCTTCGTGGCAGAGTTCGACGCCGAGGAGATCGACCCCGAGAGCGAGGCCCCCTGATGCCCCAGCCGAACATGAACCAGATGATGAAGCAGGTTCAGAAGATGCAGCAGGACATGATGGCCGCGCAGGAGCAGCTGGCCAACGAGACCGTCCAGGCGTCGGCCGGCGGCGGCATGGTGACCGTCACGATCACCGGCGACCTCGTCGTCAAGGACATCAGGATCGATCCCGATGCGATCGATCCGGAGGATCCGGAGCTGCTGCAGGACATGGTCGTCGCCGCCGTCAACGAGGCGATCCGCCAGGCGCAGGAGCTCGCCGCCAAGAAGATGGGCGGCCTCACCGGCGGCCTGGACCTCGGCGCGCTCGGTGGCCCGGGGGGCCTGCCCGGCCTCGGATTCTGAGTCCTGTACGCCCCGTCTCTCCAGCGCCTGATCACCGAGCTCGGCAAGCTGCCCGGCATCGGCTCGCGCACAGCCCAGCGCCTCGCGTTCCACATCCTGCGCACCTCGCCGCAGGACGCGACGGCGCTGGCGGACGCGATCCGCGAGGTCAAGGAGCGCATCGGGTTCTGTGAGATCTGCTTCAACCTCGCCGAGGGCCCGCGCTGCCGGATCTGCGAGGACGACCGCCGCGACCCCGCGCTCATCTGCGTCGTCGAGGAGGCGGGCGACGTCATCTCGGTCGAGCGCACGCATGAGTACCGCGGCCGCTACCACGTGCTCGGCGGGGCGCTGTCGCCGATCGACGGCGTCGATCCCGACGACCTGAGGATCGCCGAGCTCTACGGGCGGGTCGTCGATCCCACCCACCCGGTCCGCGAGGTCGTGCTGGCGACGAACCCGACGACGACCGGCGAGGCGACCGCGCTGCACATCGCCGACGCGCTGCGCGAGCGCGCGCCCGACGTCGTCGTCACCCGCCTCGCCAGCGGGCTGCCCGTCGGCGGCGACCTCGAGTACGCCGACGAGGTCACGCTCGGCAAGGCGTTCTCCGGCCGCCGGCGCCTCTAGCACCAGCCCGGCGCGTCCGTCAGCCCTCGAGCTGGATCGGCTCGCGGGCGTCGCGCGTGAGCCGCCGCAGCGCGGCGATCCGCTTCAGCGACTCGACGACCCGGTCAGACGAGATCGCGCCGCTGGAGACCGCCGCGACGACGGCGCGGTAGGCCTCGTCCTGCTGGGCGCGGCCGCCGGGCACGACGAGCATGTCGACGCCCGCCTTCAGCGCCGTGACGGCGGCGTCGCCGACGCTGCCGCCGGTCGTCGCCGTCGTCGCGACGAGGTCCGCCGAGACGATCGCGCCCTCGAAGCCGAGCCGGTCGCGCAGCTCCTCGACGGCCTCGGGCAGCAGCGTCGCGGGCGTGACGCTGTCGAAGGCGACGTAGATCGCGTTGGACATCTGGATCGCGGGCGCCGCGCCGCTGCCCTTCGCGACGGCGGCGAACGGCGTCATGTCGCCGGCGCGGAGCTCCTCGAGGCCGAGGCCGACCGGCGCCGGGCCGGTGCTCGGATCCCGCGACGCGGCCCCGTCGCCCGGGAACGGGCTGACGGCCGCGGCGATGCCGGCCTCGCGGTAGCCCGCGACCGACGCCGTGACCGCGCGCGCGACGCGGCGCGGCGCGTCGGCGAACGCGCGGCCCTGGCCGGGCCCGCCGGCGACCGCCACGTCGGCGTTCGGCGCGAGGTTCATCCCGACGCCGAGCGCCTTGAGCTGCTCCCCGGCCGCGCGGGCGCTCGCCTGGATCTCCGCGATCCGGCGCGCGCCGACGTCGACCTGGCCATCGGGGGCGAGGTTCTTGAAGGCGCTGAAGTCGTCGCCCTCCTGCGGGGCGGCGATGATCGGCGCCGGGTGGCCGGCCTCCCGCGCGACGTCCTGGATCTTCGCCGTCAGCGCGGCGAGCTGCTGGGGCTGCTCGTAGTTCTGGGGCCCGAGCAGGACGGCGCCGTAGGGGCGGGCGCCGAGGCGCTCGAAGAACGTGCCCTCCGGGCGGGTGCCGCGGAAGCCGACGGCGAAGAGGCCGGCGACCGGGTCGCCGGGCGCGCGGGCGAGATCGTCGGAACTCGGCGGCGACGGGTCCGAGCCGCCGCTGCGGACCTTCTGGCGGGCGCCGAGGACGGGCGTCAGCGTCTCCAGCAGGGAGCCGCCGCCACCGCCCCGGTCCTCGTTGCCGAATCGCGAGCCGGCCTCGACGACGGGCTCGTCGTCGCCGCCGCGGAGGAAGAGCAGCCAGATCGCGCCGCCGAGCACGAGCGCGACGACCGCGAGGACGATCCCGAGGCGTGCGCGCGGGGGCAGGGCGCTCACTCGGTAGCCTCCGCTGCCGTCATGTCAGGCACCGTGGTCATGAAGTTCGGGGGCACCTCCGTCGCCGATGCCGAGCGCCTCAAGCGCGCGGCGCAGCGGATCGTCGCCAAGCGCGAGGCCGGCAACCGGGTCGTCGCGGTGCTCAGCGCGCGCGGCAAGACGACCGACTTCCTCATCGCCGAGGCGCAGGAGATCTCGCCGACCCCGGACCCGCGCGAGATGGACATGCTGCTGTCGACCGGCGAGCGGCAGTCGTGCGCGTTGTGCGCGATGGCGATCAACGACCTCGGGCATCGAGCGATCTCCCTGACCGGGTCACAGGCGGGGATCGTGACAGACACGTCGCACACGAAGGCGAGGATCCTAGATGTCCGCGCCGATCGCATCCGCGCCGCCCTCGACGACGACGCGATCGTGCTCGTCGCGGGCTTCCAGGGCGTGTCGACCGCGAAGGACGTCACGACGCTCGGGCGCGGCGGATCGGACACGACGGCGGTCGCCCTCGCGGCGGCGATCGGGGCCGACGTCTGCGAGATCTACACCGACGTCGCCGGCGTCTTCAGCGCCGACCCGCGGATCGTCCCCGACGCCCGCAAGCTGCCCGTCGTGTCGTTCGAGGAGATGCTCGAGATGTCGGCCTCCGGCGCCGGCGTCCTGCAGCTGCGCTCCGTCGAGTACGCCCGCAACCACGGCGTGCGGATCCACTGCCGGTCGAGCTTCACCGACGAGCCGGGTACCGTGGTGGTCGGAGAAGAGGAGACCGTGGAACAACCGCTCATCACAGCCGTCACGCACTCGACCGAGGAGGCCCGGGTCACGCTCAAGGGCATCCCGGACGTGCCCGGGATCGCGGGTCGCATCGCGACCGCGCTGGCGGTCGCGAACGTCAACATCGACATGATCATCCAGAACGAGCCCGTCTCGGAGGGCGCCGTCGCCGACATGTCGTTCACCGTCCCGCGCGCCGACCTCGTCGATGCCCGCGCGGCGCTGGCGCCGCTCGCCGAGGAGCTCGGCCTCGAGATCCAGACCGACGAGGCGATGGGCAAGGTCTCGGTCATCGGCGCCGGCATGAAGTCCCATCCGGGCGTCGCCGCGAAGGTCTTCACGACGCTCGGCGAGGAGGAGATCAACATCGAGATGATCTCGACGTCGCCGATCAAGATCTCCTGCGTCATCTCCGGCGACGCCGTGCCGGTGGCCGTGCGCGCGCTGCACGCCGCCTTCGAGCTGTCGGGCACCGACACGATCCGGCCCGAGCGGCCGTTCGGGGAGTTCGTATGAGCCCCGGCGGCGCCGGCTCCCTGCGCGTCGCGGTCGTCGGCGCCACCGGCGCGGTCGGGGGCGTCATGCTGCGCCTGCTGCGCGACCGCGGCTGGACCGGCGGCCGGGCGTCGGAGATCGTGCCGTTCGCGTCGGAGCGCTCGGTCGGCCGCGAGCTCGGCGGCGGCCTCGTCGTCGCGGCGCTGACCGACGAGTCCGTCCGCGGCTTCGACGTCGCGCTCTTCTCCGCCGGCGCGACGCGCTCGCGCGAATGGGCGCAGCGCTTCGTCGACGGCGGCGCGGTCGTCGTCGACAACTCCAGCGCCTTCCGCCTGCGCGACGACGTGCCGCTCGTCGTCTCCGAGGTCAACCCGGAGGCGCTCGACGCCCATCGCGGGATCGTCGCCAACCCGAACTGCACGACGATGGTCGCGATGCTGCCGCTCAAGGCGCTGCACGACGAATTCGACCTGCGGGCGATGGTCGCGACGAGCTACCAGGCGGCCGGCGGCGCGGGGCAGAAGGGGATCGACGAGCTCGCCGAGCAGGTCGCTCCGCTCGCGGGCGACGTCGCGCAGCTCTGCGACGACGGCGCGGCGGCGGCGGGCAAGGTCTCGCATTCGGTGCACGCCGCGACGCTCGCCTTCAACGTCGTGCCGCTGCTCGGGACGCTCGGCGACGACGACCACACCGACGAGGAGCGCAAGCTCCGCGACGAGTCGCGCAAGATCCTCGGCATCCCCGACCTCGCGGTCTCGCCGACCTGCGTGCGGGTGCCGGTCATGGTCGGCCACGGCGTCGCGGTGCGCGCGACGTTCGCCCGCGAGCCCGACCTCGACCGCGCGCTCGAGGTCCTGCGCTCGTTCCCGAACCTCGTCGTCGACGACATCCCGACGCCGCTGGAGTACGCCGGCCGCGACGAGGTCGCCGTCGGCCGCGTCCGCCGCGACCTCGCCGACCCGAACTCGCTGAACTTCTTCGTCGTCGGCGACAACCTGCTCAAGGGCGCGGCGCTGAACACCGTGCAGCTCGCCGAGGTGCTGCACGAGCGCGGGCTCGTCGGCGCGCGCGTCTCGTAGCCGCGAGGCCGCGCGGGCGCCCCGCGCGCCCGCCGGCCTGGGCAGGGCCGGCGAGCGCAGAGGGGCTCTCTGCCTAGCCGGCGGCCACCACCGGGTACGCGGGCAGCGGGCTCGCGAACCCGAGCTTCGCCGCGGCGGCGTCGAGCGTGCTGCTCACGGCCGGCGCGTCCTTGCCGAGCGCGGACTGCAGGGCCTTCATGTCGGCGGCGCTGAGCTCGCCGATGAGTCCCCACGAGAACGCGATCCCCTCCGACAGCGCGGTCGCGTCCTCGAGGCCTTCGACGGCGTACTTCTTCGTCGCCAGCGCGAAGATGCGGTTCATCGCGCCGCGCGTCGTCGCGGCCGCCTCGTCGAGCGCCGCCTTGTCCT
The DNA here is from genome assembly GCA_963830085.1 of uncultured Actinomycetes bacterium. Taxonomy (GTDB): domain Bacteria; phylum Actinomycetota; class Thermoleophilia; order Solirubrobacterales; family Solirubrobacteraceae; genus CADCVQ01. The sequence goes on from CAWHLF010000004.1 coordinate 17,011, forward strand.
TGGCCTCGACGGCGTCGCGGGCCGCCTCGATCCCGGCGATGACGTCGTTGCTCAGCGACTCCTCGTCGAGCCCGAAGTCGGCGGCGCGCTTGGCGGCGGTCGCGACGACGCCCTCGCCGCCGGCGGTGTAGTACGCCCAGACCTCGTCGACGTTGTGGACGGCGCCCTCCTGCGGATCGAGCTCACCGGCGGCGAGCTTCTCCTTCGCGCCGTCGAACTCGTCGAGCGCGTGGACCTTCAGCGTCACGACCATGCCCTTGTCGATCCACTCGACGCGCTGGGCCTCGGTGAGCTTCGCGGCGGTCCCGTTGCCGGCGAGCGCGTGTTCGACCCGCGCTCGCACCGGGTGCTCCTCGACGAACTCGGCGAGCGTCCGGTTGGTCCCGTCGCTCTTCTTGGAGTTCTCGCCCTTCGACCAGATCGCGGCGGCGGCGGCGAAGTCGGGCTTCGCGCTGCCCCCGGGCTCGAGCAGGGCGCGGATCGCCGCGACGTCCTCGCCGATCGCGGCGTTGCCGCTGACGTCGGACGTCGGGGTGTAGCGTGGCGGCCGCAGCGGCCGTCGACTTCGCCGCCGGCGCCGCGGGCGTCGCGTCGTCGTCCCCGTCCGAGCCGCATCCGGCCAGCAGCAATCCGCACGCCGCCGCAGCGGCGATCCATCGGTACATGTGCACTCCCCCTGGTCGCGAGGACCTCGTTAGGAGGCCCTAATTAGGCCAACCTAATCAGGTGGCCGTGCAGAACGCAAGTGCCGCGAGTGCAGCGCTATCGAGCGCGTGCCAGGCCCGACAGCTCGCGCCGGTTGTGCACGCCGAGCTTGCGGAACACGGCCCGCGCGTGGGTGCGCACGGTCTCGACGCTGACGCAGAGCGCGACGGCGATCTCGCCGTTGGAGCGTCCGAGCTGCAGCTGGTCGAGGACGTCGGCCTCGCGCGGGGTGAGGACGTCGGGCAGCAGCCCGGCCGACGAGGTCGCGGGGTTGGAGTACGGCAGGACGTGCAGCCCGCGGGAGGCGAGGTGGATCGCGTTGAGGACGTCGCGGCCCTCGACGTCCTTGCCGAGGCAGGCCGTCGCGCCGAGCGCCAGGAGCTGGCTGCACTCGCCGGGCGTCGGGTGGTTGGCGAGGACGATGACGTGCGTGTCCGGATGGGCCGCGTTGAGGTGGCGCAGCTCGGCCGGGGTGCGCAGCGCGCCGAAGTTCACGATCGCCACGCGCGGCGCGTGCTCGCCGATGAGCGCGTCGAGCTTGTCGCCGGCGACGTCGACGGCGACGATCCGCATGTGCGGGTCGTCGCCGATGAGGCTTCGCAGGCCGGCGCCGATGAGGTCCTCGAAGCGCGAGAGCAGGATCGTGACGGGCTCGCGGGCGTTCACACGGCCCTTATCGGCAGGCCCGCCCGATCGCACGAGGCGGCGGGGTGAACCGCGCCTCCCCCGAAGTTCACCCCCGCCGGGGTACGACGGGAGGCCGGCAGATCGGCACCATGATCAACACATTCGGGGCGGCGCACCAGGGGACCAGGGGATCGGGGGATCCAGGGGAACCAGGGGGATGCAGCAGCAGGACAAGGGGTACGTCGGACAAGAGGGCCTTCGGGCCCTCTTTTTCGTTGCCTACTTGCCGCCCTGCTCGTCCTCGGGCGGCGTGATCGTCGCCCGCAGACGGGCGCGGGCGGCGTCGATGCGGTGCGCGGCCTGCTCGCCGGTCACCGGCGGCGGGGGCGGCTCGATCGGTCCCGTGGGCTCGGGATCGGCGAGACCGAGCCGGCGGCGCACGTCGGCCGCCAGCCTCCGCGCCCTGGCGCGCCTACCTTCCAGCGGCGGGGGCATCGACACCGGCGACGACCGACGTCGTCCAGTCGATCACCGACGTCGGCTTGACGACGTGGCGGCCGAGCCCGAGGTCGCTCGGAGACAGCCCGAGGGCGAGGCCGACGAGCTGCGGCAGGTGCAGGACCGGCATGTCGAGGCGGCGGCCCACGGCGCGCTCGGCGAGCGGCTGCTGGAGGTCGAGGTTGAGGTGACACAGCGGGCACGGCGTCACGAGGCAGTCGGCGGCCGCGTCGACGGCGTCGCCGAGGTGGCGGCCGGCCTGCGCCAGCGACGCCGCCTTGTTCATCGTGATGATCGGGAAGCCGCAGCACTTGTGCGAGCCGGCGTAGTCGATGACCGTGCCGCCGAGGGCGTCGATGACGAGATCGAGGTACGTGTCGCGCGGGCGCTCGTCGTCGATGTGCAGGCGCTCCTGGGGGCGCACGATGTAGCAGCCGTAGAACGGCCCGACGCGCAGGTCGGTCAGCGGCCGCTTCACCCGTGAGCGCAGCTCGTCGAGCCCGAGCTCCTCGACGAGCAGCCAGAGGAGGTTCTTGTTCGTCAGGCCCTTCTCGTACGTCAGGCCCTCGTCGGCGAGCGTCTCGTTGATGTGCGCGCGGTACTCGGCGTTCGCATCCAGGCGCTCCTGGCACTCCGACTGCGCGCCCTGGCAGGTCGAGCAGATGTTCATCATGAGCGTCGTGCCCTCGGCCTGCTGGGCGAGGGCGAACGTCCGGGCGTTCAGCGTGTCCGCGAGCTCCTGGTTGTGCTCGGCGATGACGCCGGCGCCGCAGCACGACGCGCGGTCCAGCGGGACGAGCTCGATGTCCAGCAGCGGCGCGATCTTCGCCATCGAGCCGTGCAGCTCGGGTGTGAAGCCGCGAGAGACGCAGCCGGGCCAGTAGGCGACCTTCATCCGGTGATCCTCAGTCCTCGTCGTAGCCGGTGATGTAGAGGTTGAGCTCCAGCCGCTCGGGGTGGCTCTCGACTTCCTTGTAGATCCGGTCGATCTGCTGGAGGTCGCGCTTGGCGAGCTTGTGCGGCTTGAGCACCGCAGCGGGCGTGACCTTGCGGCGCAGCAGCGCCTTGGCGATCGACGGCAGCGAGCTCGACAGCTCCTTGGCGGCCGACGGCTTGAACTTCGCCAGCGGCGTGTCGCCGCCGTAGGAGCGCGGCAGCAGCTCGGCCTCGTTGAGCAGGCCGTACTTGTGGACGAGCGAGACGAAGGCCTGCTCGTGGCGCTCCCCGTTGTTGCGGTCCTCGATGTGGTGATCGCTGCCGGCACGACGGCGCAGGCGCATGATCTGGTTCATCGGCGCGACGTCCTTCGGGCACGCGTCGATGCACATGAAGCAGTGGGTGCAGTCGTAGATGCCGTGCGGATCCTCGGCGAGGTCCTTCAGGCGCTCGAAGTGCTGGTCGTCGCGCGGGTCGCCGACGAAGCGATAGGCCTTGGCGAGCGCCGCCGGGCCGACGAACAGCGGGTCGACCTCCATCGCCAGGCAGTCCGACACGCAGGCGCCGCACTGGATGCAGGCCATCGACTGCGTGACGTCGACCATCGTCTCGCGCGGCACGATGTACTCGCGCTCGGGCACCGGCTGCTTGGCGATGAGCCACGGGGTGACGCGCCGGATCTTCTTCCAGTGCACCTCCTCCATGTCGACGATGAGGTCCTTGATGACCGGCATGTTGCCCATCGGCTCGACCTCGATGATCCCGTCCTCGGCGTGGGCCTGCGCCTTGTCGAGATGGGTGTTGCAGGCGAGGCCGGGCTTGCCGTTGATGCGCACGCCGCAGGAGCCGCAGATCGCGGCGCGGCACGAGCAGCGGATCCCGATCGAGCCGTCGAAGCGCGCCTTCGCCTGGAGGATCGCCTCGAGCACCGAGCGGTGCGGATCGAGCTGCGACCGTGTGCTCCTCCCAGTACGGCGCGTCACCGGACTCGGGGTCGTATCGCCGCAGTCTCAGGGTGAAGTCGGCCACTCAGTACTTCCTCACTTCGGGCTGCCATTGCGTGATCGTCACCGGCGAGTAGAAGATCTCCGGCTCGCCGTCGGACCCGCGCGTGACGTTGATGTGCTTGAGCCACTCCTCGTCGTTGCGCTCCGGGTAATCGGTGCGGAACTGCGCGCCGCGCGACTCCTTGCGCTCGATCGCGCAGACGACCGTCGCGTCGGCGCAGTCGAGCATGTAGCCGAGCTCGATCGCGCCGAGCACGTCCTGGTTGAAGACCGTGCCGCGGTCGTCGATGTACGCGGATTCGGCCTCCTCCTTGAGGCGGTGCACGATCTCGTGGGCCTTCTGGAGACCCTCCTCGTCGCGGTAGACGGCCACGAAATCGTTCATCGTCTTGCCGAGCTCGTCCTTGATCTCCGAGATCCGCCGGCCGCCGCGCTCGCGGGCGATGATCGAGTCGATCCGGTCGATGTCCTCGTTCGCGCGCGATCGCGGCGCGCGCGGCATCGCCATCTCCTTGCCGCGGGCGGCGGCGTGCTCGCCGGAGCGGCGGCCGAAGATCAGCGTGTCGAGCAGCGAGTTGGCGCCGAGCCGGTTGCCGCCGTGGACCGAGACGCAGGCGACCTCGCCCGCGGCGTAGAGGCCCGTGACGGGCGTCTGACCGTTCACGTCGGTCTTCACGCCGCCCATGATGTAGTGCTGGCCCGGGCGGATCATGATCGGCTCGCGCGTGATGTCGGTCCCGGCGAAGTCGCGGCCGATGTTCACGATCTCGCGCAGCGCCTCGTGGATGCGCTTGCGCGGGACGACGGTGATGTCGAGGTAGATGCCCTGGCCGTCGGCGCCGACGCCGCGTCCCTCGTTGATCTCGGTCTGCTCGGCGCGCGAGACGACGTCGCGCGAGGCGAGCTCCATCTTGTTGGGCGCGTAGTCCTCCATGAAGCGCCGGCCCTCGGAGTTCAACAGGTGCGCGCCCTCGCCGCGGGCGCCCTCGGTGATGAGGAAGCCGTTCTCGGCGAGCGTCGTCGGGTGGTACTGGACCATCTCCATGTCCATGAGCGGGCAGCCGGCGCCGTAGGCCTGGGCGATTCCGTCGCCGGTGCAGATGAGCGCGTTCGTCGTCGGCTTGTAGCACTGGCCGTTGCCGCCGGAGCAGAGGATCACGGACTTCGCGTCGAAGATCTCCATCGCGCCGGTGCGCACGTCGCGGGCGACCGCGCCGGTGCAGTGGCCGGCGTCGTCGATGATGAGCGACGTCGCGAACCACTCCTCGAAGCGATCGACGGACTCGTGGAAGCGCATGAGCTGCTCGTAGAGGACGTGGAGGATCGCCTGGCCGGTGATGTCGGCGACGTAGGCGGTCCGCTTCTTCGACGCGCCACCGAAGGCGCGCAGGTCGAGCTCGCCCTTCTCGTTGCGGTGAAACGTCACGCCGATGTGCTCGAGGTGCATCGCCTCGCCGGGCGCCTCGCTGCACATGATCTCGATGGCGTCCTGGTCGCCGAGGTAGTCCGAGCCCTTGACGGTGTCGTAGGCGTGCTCGGTCCAGTCGTCGTCGATCGCGATCGCGGCGTTGATGCCGCCGGCCGCGGCGACGGAGTGCGAGCGCACGGGGTGGACCTTGCTCATGATCGCCACGGACGCGCCGGCCTGCGCTGCGGCGAGGGCGGCACGCTGTCCGGCGAGGCCGGCACCGATGATGAGCACGTCGTGGGCGGGCAAGGCGTCGGACTCTATTCGGTCGCGGGGATCGGCTCCCGCTGGTCCGGAAGCGGCGGAATTGCTATGCGAGCCGCTGCGGTAGAGCGGCCGTCAGGGCCCGCCGGACCTGCTCGATCGTGACGACGCCGCGCAGCACGCCGTCGGCGTCGACGGCCATGAGCGCGCCGCGCTCGCGCAGCCCCTCGTCGCCGAGCAGCGCCTCCAGCGGGTGGTCGGACGGGACGCGCCAGCGCTCGGCGTCGTCGGCCTCGACGAGCTCGCCGACCTGCAGCGCCGGGCGCCCGGCGGCGATCTCGGCGTCGATCCGCGGCTCGCGCACGACGCCGACGAAGCGACCGCGCTCGTCGACGACCGGGAACCAGTCCCAGCGGTAGCGCAGGAAGTACTCGTCCTGGGCCTGGGTGACCGTCGCCGAGGCGGGCATCGACACCGGCTGGGCATCCATGATGTCGGCGACGGTGATGCCGTCGATGCGCTCGGTGAACGCCGTGGAGGCGACGGCGGCGCGAGCGGACTGCGCGATGAACCAGCCGAGGACGCAGAGCCAGATGCCGTCGATGACGTTGTCGCCACCCTGCGCGACGAGGAAGATGCCAAAGCCGATCATGAGGTAGGCGAAGCCCTGGCCGATGCGGCCGGCGACCCGCGTCGCGCGGTTGCGGTCGCCGGTGATCTTCCAGACGAGCGCGCGGGCCAGGCGCCCGCCGTCGAGCGGGTAGGCGGGGACGAGGTTGAAGACGAAGAGGAAGGCGTTCATGACGACGAGGAAGCCGAGCAGCGCGAGCACCGGCGAGACCTCGGTGTCGCTCTGGAGCTGTGCGACGTCGAGCGCCGCGCCGCTGGACAGCAGCGCGCCGAGGCCGAGGCAGACGCCGACGATGAGCAGCGTCACGGCCGGCCCCGCCGCGGCGACCTTGAACTCCGTGCCGGGCGAGTCGGTGTCGCGGCTCATCTTCGCGACGCCGCCGAAGAACCACAGGTCGATGCCGCTGATGCCGATCCCGAGGCGGCGGGCGACGAGCGCATGGCCGAGCTCGTGGAGGATGAGCGAGAAGAAGAAGAGGAAGACGGCGGCGACGGCGACGATGTAGGCCTCGGTCACCGAGCCGTCGAGGACGTCGCGGAAGTAGTCCGAGACGATGTAGATGAAGAAGAAGAGGACGAAGAACCAGCTCGGGCTCGCGCCGATGCGGATCCCGAAGATGCGCGCGAGCTGAATCGAGTTGCCGGTTCCCAGCATGCGGGCACATCGTCGCACGCGCGCGGGATCGGCCCGGAAGGTGCGACGATCGGGCCGTGGAGCCCGACGACCTCTACGGCCTGCCGCTGGACCGCTTCATCCCCGAGCGCAAGGCGCTCGCGAAGGCGCTGCGCGGGGAGCGCCGGCGCGAGGAGGCGGCCGAGACCGAGAAGCTCCGCAAGCCGTCGGCGGCCGCCTGGGCCGTCAACCAGCTCGTTCGCACGCAGGGCCGTGCGGTGTCCGAGCTCTTCGATGCGGGCGACGCGGTGCGCTCCGCGCAGTCCGACGTGCTGGCGGGCGCGGGTGACGCGCGGGCGTTGCGGGAGGCGGGCACGCGCGAGCGAAACGTCGTCTCGGCGCTCGTGGAGACGGCGCGGGGGCTGCTGAGCGACGACGGGCACGAGCTCAGCGCGACGACGCTCGAGCGCGTGTCGGACACGCTGCACGCCGCGGCGCTGGACGACGCGTCCCGGGCGCGGGTGCGCGACGGGCGCCTGGAGCGCGAGCTGCAGCACATCGGGCTCGGGCTCGGGGAGGCGCCGGCCGCTGCTCCGCCGGCGCCCGCGAAGAAGCCCAAGGCCGCGGCCGCCGGTCGCGACGCGGAGAAGCCGAAGCCCGCGGCCGCCGATCGCGACGCGCAGAAGCGAGCGGCGAAGGAGCGCGCGGCCGCCGAGGCGGAGCGGGCGGCGGCGCGCAAGGCGTCGCGGGCGGCGCTCGGGAAGGCCGCGAAGCGCGCGGAGCGTGCCGAGGCGGCGCTGCGGGCGGCGCAGGAGCGCCGCGAGCGAGCGGCAGGCGCGCTGGCGGAGGCCGACGAGGCGCTCGAGGCCGCACGCGCGGCGGCCGCGGAGGCCGCGGAGGAGCACTCGAGCGCTCGGGCGGCCGCGGACGACGCGGCGTAGCGGGTAGTTCGCCGGCGCGATCCGGCGACCCTTCCTTCGCGATGCAGGTCGCAGGCGCCCGCACGACCGCGAGCGACGAGTCACCCGAGCGCAGGCGGCGTGTGCCGCGCGACGATCGCCTCGCAGTCGACCCCGGCCGGCAGCGTCCCGTACTGCAGCCCCGCGTCGCCCGCCAGCCGCGACGCGCAGAACGCGTCCGCGACGTACGACGGCGCGTGCCGAACCAGCAGCGAGCCCTGGAGCGCGAGCGCCATCCGCTCCACGACCCGCCGCGCCCGCATCTCCAGCCCCTCGGGATCGGCGAACTCGGCCTCCAGCGACCCGACGAAGGCATCCAACCGCCGATCGCCGCCCGCGGCCGAGCCCAGCTCGTCCAGATAGGCCGCCAGCGCGGCGGGCTCGCGGCTCAGCGCCCGCAGGACGTCGAGCGCCATGACGTTGCCCGAGCCCTCCCAGATCGAGGACAGCGGCATCTCGCGGTACAGGCGCGGCATCCCGGACTCCTCGACGTAGCCGTTGCCGCCGAGGCACTCGAGCGCCTCGAACGCATGCCCCGGCCCGCGCTTGCAGACCCAGTACTTGCCGATCGCGGTGCCCAGGCGCTTCAACGCCCGCGCCGACTCGTCGCCGCGCCCCGCCTCGTCGTAGGCGCGCGCCATCCGCATCGACAGCGCGGTCGCGGCCTCGGACTCGATGCAGAGGTCGGCGAGGACGTTGCGCATCAGCGGCTGGTCGGCCAGGCGCCGCCCGAACGCCGAGCGGTGCGCCGCGTGCCAGGTCGCGTTCGCGACGCCCCAGCGCATCCCGGCGGCGGTCCCGATCATGCAGTCCAGCCGCGTGTGCCCGACCATCTCGATGATCGTCGGCACGCCGCGGCCCGGCTCGCCGACGATCTGCGCCCACGCGCCGTCCAGCTCGATCTCGCTCGAGGCGTTGGAGCGGTTGCCGAGCTTGTCCTTCAGGCGCTGGAGGTGCATCGCGTTGCGCGTCCCGTCGGGCAGGATCCGCGGCAGCGCGAAGCACGTCGGATGGCCGGGACTGCCCGCCGTCTGGGCGAGCACGAGGAAGAGGTCGCACATCGGCGCCGAGCAGAACCACTTGTGCCCGGTCAGCGCGTACTCGCCGGGCGCGTCGAGCGGCTCCGCGCGCGTCGTGTTGGCGCGCACGTCCGAGCCGCCCTGCTTCTCGGTCATCGCCATCCCGCACAGCGCGCCGGCCTTCCCGCCGGCGGGAGCCAGCGAGGGCTCGTACGTCGTCGCCGTCAGCCGCGGCTCCCACACCGCGGCGAGCTCGGGCTGCGCGCGCAGCGCCGGCACGGCCGCGAACGTCATCGTGATCGGGCATGCGAACCCGCCCTCCGCCTGGGCGGCCGTCACGTACATCGCCGTCCGGGCGACGTGCGCGCCGTCCTCGGCCGACGTCCATGGCAGGCGAGTGCAGCTCGTGCGACACCGCGAGGCTCATGAGGTCGTGCCACGCGCGGTGGAACTCGACCTCGTCGATGCGGTTGCCGTAGCGGTCGAACGTCTTCAGCCGCGGCGGGTTCTCGTTGGCCTCGAAGCCCCAGCGAATCGGATCGGCGCCCCATGCGGCCCCGACCTCGCGTGCGCGGCCGAGCGCCCAGCCGCCGCCCTCGCGCTCGAGCGCCTCGGCCAGCGCGACGTGGTCGTCGAAGAGGTTGCGGTCCTCCAGCGGCGGGGGCTGGTTGGAGACGTCGTGGGTGCGCACCGCTACGCCTCCGCCGCCAGCACGGCCAGCGCCGCGGCCAACGTCGCGCTCGGGCGCATGACCGCATCGACGCGCGCCGCGTCGGGCCGGTAGTAGCCGCCGATGTCCACCGGCTCGCCCTGCACGGCGGCGAGCTCGGCGACGATCGCCTCCTCGTCGGCCGCGAGCCGCTCGGCAACCGCCGCGAAGCGCGCCGCGAGCTCGGCGTCGTCGTCCTGGCCGGCGAGCTCCTGCGCCCAGTACAGCGCGAGGTAGTAGTGGCTGCCGCGGTTGTCGAGCTCGCCGCACCGGCGCGACGGCGAGCGGCCGTGCTCCAGCACGCTGCCGGTCGCCCGGTCCAGTGCCTCGCCCAGGAGCTTCGCCCGCGCGTTGCCGGTCTTCTCGGCGAGCATCTCCAGCGACACCGCGAGCGCGAGGAACTCCCCGAGCGAGTCCCAGCGCAGGTGGTTCTCCGAGAGCAGCTGTGCGACGTGCTTCGGCGCCGACCCGCCGGCGCCGGTCTCGAAGAGGCCGCCGCCGTTCATGAGCGGCACGATCGAGAGCATCTTCGCGCTCGTCCCGAGCTCGAGGATCGGGAAGAGGTCGGTGAGGTAGTCGCGCAGGACGTTGCCGGTCACGGAGATCGTGTCCTCGCCGGCCCGCGCGCGCTCGAGCGTGAAGCGCGTCGCCTCGGCGACGGGCAGGACCTCGACCGCCAGGTCGTCGGCGCCGAGCTCCGCGAGCGCCGGGCGGACCTTCTTGAGGAGCTCGGCGTCGTGCGGGCGCGTCTCGTCGAGCCAGAAGACCGCCGGCGCACCCGTCGCGCGCGCCGCGGCCGACGGCGAGCCGCACCCAGTCCTGGACCGGCGCGTCCTTGGTCTGGCACATCCGCCAGATGTCGCCGGCGTCGACCTCGTGCTCGAGCAGCGTGTCGCCCTCGCCGTCGACGACCCGCACCGTGCCCGCGCGCGGCGATCTCGAACGTCTTGTCGTGCGAGCCGTACTCCTCGGCCTTCTGCGCCATGAGGCCGACGTTCGGCGTCGTCCCCATCGTCGACGGATCGAACGCGCCGTGCTCGCGGCAGTGCTCGATCGTCTCGGCGTACAGCGCCGCGTACGAGGAGTCGGGGATGACGTACTTGCAGTCCTGCTGCTCCCCGGCGGCGTTCCACATCTGCCCCGAGGAGCGGATCGCCGCGGGCATCGAGGCGTCGACGATGACGTCCGACGGCGCGTGGAGGTTCGTGATGCCCTTGTCGGAGTCGACCATCGCGATCGAGGGGCCGGCGGCGAGCGCGGCGGCCACCGCGTCGCCGCGCTCCGGGTGCGCGGTCAGGAGGCTGCCGAGGCCGTCGCTCGGGCTGGCGTCGAGGCCCTCGTAGACGTCGCCGACGACGGCCGACACCGCGTGGCCGAAGATGATCGGGTCGGAGACCTTCATCATCGTCGCCTTGAGGTGCACGGAGAAGAGCACCCCCTGCTCCTTCGCGTCGGCGACCTGCTCGGCGAGGAACTCGTCGAGCGCCGCGCGGCGCATGACGGCGGCGTCGAGCACCTCACCGGCGAGCACCGCGATGTGCTCCCTGAGCACCGTGACGGTGCCGTCGGGCGCGACGTGCTCGACCCGCACGGCGCCGTCCGCGTCGACCGTCACGGAGCGCTCGGTGGAGCGGAAGTCGCCGCCGGACATCGTCGCGACATGCGACCTGCAGTCCGCCGACCACGCGCCCATCGAGTGCGGGTGCCTGCGCGCGAAGGCCTTGACGGACGCCGGGGCGCGGCGGTCGGAGTTGCCCTCGCGCAGGACCGGGTTGACGGCGCTGCCCTTGACCGCGTCGTACTTCGCGCGCGCGGGGTCCGCCGGATCCTCGGGGTAGTCGGGGATCGCGTAGCCCTTGTCCTGAAGCTCGGCGATCGCCGCACGCAGCTGCGGCAGCGACGCGCTGACGTTCGGCAGCTTGATGATGTTCGCCGCGGGGGTCTTGGCGAGCTCGCCGAGCTCGGCCAGCGAATCGGGGACCCGCTGCTCGGCGGTGAGCAGCTCCGGGAACTGGGCGAGGATCCTGCCGGCGAGCGAGATGTCGCGCAGGTCGACGTCGACGTCCGCGGCGGCGGCGAACGCCTGCACGATCGGCAGCAGCGAGGCCGTGGCGAGCGCCGGAGCCTCGTCGGTGTGGGTGTAGATGATCTTCATGGGCGGGCAGACACGCTAGCCGCCGGGTAGCATCGCCCGCTCCGCGACGCGGACGCACACCCCATGGCGCACGACGTGACCTTCATCCCCGGAGACGGCACCGGCCCCGAGCTCACCGAGGCCACACGGCGCGTGCTCGAGGCCACCGGCGTCGACTTCAACTGGGACCGCCAGGAAGCCGGCATCGACGAGTACCGCGAGCACGGCAACCCGTTGCCGGAGGCGACGCTCGCATCGCTGAGGAGCACCGGGGTCGGGATCAAGGGGCCGACGACGACGCCCGTCGGCTCGGGCTTTCGCTCGATCAACGTCCTGCTGCGCAAGGAGCTCGACCTCTATGCGTGCATCCGGCCGTGCAAGGCGCTCGAGGGCGTGCGCACGCGCTTTCCGGAGACCGACGTCGTCATCGTCCGCGAGAACACCGAGGACCTCTACGCCGGCATCGAGTTCGAGCGCGGGACCGACGCCAACGCGCAGCTGCGCGCGAAGCTCGCCGAGCTCGGCTCCGACGTCCGCGACGACGCCGGCATCTCGATCAAGCCGATCAGCGTGTTCGGCTCCGAGCGGATCGTGCGCCACGCCTTCGACTACGCCGTCACCCACGGCTACCGCAAGGTCGTGGCCGCGCACAAGGCGAACATCATGAAGTTCTCCGACGGCCTGTTCCTCGAGGTCGCGCGCGAGGTCGCCGCCGACTACCCGGCGATCGACTTCGAGGACATCATCATCGACAACCTCTGCAACCAGCTCATCACGTACCCCGAGGATTTCGAGGTCATCGTCCTGCCGAACCTCTACGGGGACATCGTGTCCGATCTCTGCGCCGCGATGATCGGCGGGCTGGGCATGGCCGGCGGCGCGAACGTCGGCACGCACGCCGCGGTGTTCGAGGCGACGCACGGATCCTCGCCGACGTACGCCGGCAAGAACCGCATGAACCCGACGGCGCTCATGCTGTCGGGCGTCTACATGCTCGATCACCTGCGGGAGACCGCTGCGGCGCGGGCGCTCGAGACCGCGATCGCGACCGTCATACGCAAGGGCGACAAGGTCACATACGATCTGAAGCCCAGTCGAACAGACCCCACCGCCGTCGGCACCAGCGAGTTCGCCGACGCAGTGATCGAGGAGATGAACGCATGACGAACGCCCCAGTGAAGGTCGCGGTAACCGGTGCCGCCGGTCAGATCGGCTACGCGCTGCTGTTCCGTATCGCGTCCGGCCAGTTGCTGGGGCCCGACACCCCCGTGGCGCTGAAGCTGCTCGAGATCCCGCAGGCGGTCAAGGCCGCCGAGGGGACGACGCTCGAGCTCACCGACTGCGCCTTCCCGCTGCTGCCTCCGTCGACATCTACGACGATCCGGCGCAGGCCTTCGACGGCGTCGACATCGCGCTGCTCGTCGGCGCGCGGCCGCGGACGAAGGGCATGGAGCGCGCCGACCTGCTCGAGGCCAACGGCGCGATCTTCAAGCCGCAGGGCGAGGCGCTGAACGCCAACGCGGCGGACGGGGTCAAGGTGCTCGTCGTCGGCAACCCGGCGAACACGAACGCGCTCATCCTCGCGAGCAACGCGCCGGACATCCCGGCCGAGCAGATCACGGCGATGACGCGTCTGGACGAGAACCGCGCCGTCGCGCTGCTCGCCCAGAAGCTCGGCGTCAGCGTCGCCGACGTCAACGACCTCGTCGTCTGGGGCAACCACTCGCCCTCGATGTTCCCCGACCTCTTCAACGCGACGGTCAACGGCGAGCGGGCCGCCGACCAGGTCGACATGGACTGGTACGAGAACGAGTACATCCCGCGCGTCGGCAAGCGCGGCGCGGAGGTCATCGCGGCGCGCGGCTCGTCCTCGGCGGCATCGGCCGCCAACGCGGCGATCGATCACGTGCGCGACTGGGTGTCCGGCGCCGACGGCCTGCGCTCGATGGCGGTCGCCTCCGACGGCTCCTACGGGATCGACGAGGGCATCATCTCGAGCTTCCCCGTCCGCGTCTCGGGCGGCGGCTACGCGATCGAGCAGGGCCTCGAGGTCGGTGACTTCGCGCAGGCGAAGATCGACGCCACGGTGAAAGAGCTGACCGACGAGCGCGCCGCGGTCAAGGACCTCGGCCTCATCTGAGAAAACCCCTGTTACCAGTCGGTATCGGGGGTTGATCACGGCTGTTCGAGGGTCAGGCTGCCACCACGGCCTGACCCTCGAGCGCCTACGCGGCCTCCTTCGGATGCCAGCCGCGACCGTCCTTTGTGACGAGTCCGTCGTCGGCCAGCGCGGGCAGCACGCGGTAGAGGTAGTTCTGCTTGATGCCCATCTTCTCGGCGATCTCAGGGATCGTGATTCCGGGGCTGGCCTTGACGAGAGCCAGCGCCTCGGCGCCACGGGTGCCGCTGCCCTTCGGTCGGCCGCGGCGGCCGGGACCGGTGCTGCGACTGCGGGCGGCGGACTTGCGCGGGGTCCGGCGCGATGCGGAGCCCCCGTTCGTCGCGGCGGTGTGGGCGGGCACGCCATCCAGCGCTGCCGCAGCCGCTTGGAGCCGATGGTATTCCTCGACCAGCGGCTTGAGCTCCTTCAGCCGCGAGCCGATCTCGTTTCGCTTCTCGTCCAGGAAGTCAGCCATGTACATCTCCCCGTCGGCCAGTGACATTAACATCAAGGAGCGTATCCCACTGCTCCGACAAACGCGCTGCTAGTGGCGGGGGTCCCTTAGCGAGTTTCCAGAATCTCCTTGAGGCGCTGCAGCGACGCCCGGGCCTCCTTGTCCGGAATGCCACCGACGATCACCTTCGAGGCGGCGGCGCCGAGCGGGCCGAACGGAGTGCGAAACTCGTTGTGGTAGTCAAAGCGCGTGTGACCGTCGTGCTCGGTGAGGCGGTCCACCGTGACGGCCGTCGCTCGCGCCGGGCCCTTGCCGACCCAGCGCGCGTAGTTCGGTGCGCGCACGTCCTCGAGCGTCCAGCGGACCTTGAAGCGCACGCCGCGCAGATGGAGCGTCTGATCCATGCGAAAGCCCGGGCGGATCGGGCCGGGATCGACGTAGTCGATGCTGTCGACGATCGTCACCCAGCGCTTCATGCAGTGCGGGTCCATGATCGCCTTCCACACCTCGTCGATGGGCGTGGCGATGTCGATGCTGGCGACGACGACGGACAAGAGCGGAAACCTATTGGAGGCGCCTACCGCGCCCGCAGCAGGTCGGTCGACTCCCAGTCGCGCAGCGCTCGCTCGACCGCGCGGTCGAAGCTGTGCAGGCGCACGCCGAGCAGGTCGGGAGCGCGCATGTCGCGGGGGAGCAGATCGCCGGAGAGGCTCTCCATGAGCGGTCCGACGAACCCCGGGTCCTCGCCGGCGATCGCGGCGGCGACCGGCGCGACGATCGGCGTCGCGTCACGCCCGATGCGCAGCGCCGGGCGGCGGACGAGCATGAGGTCGGCGATCCGCTCGATCATCGTCTCGTAGGTCAGGACGTCGGGGCCGGCGATGTCGAGCGACAGCCCGCCGCTTCCCGTGCGGGGTCGTCGCGGCGGCGAGCAGGTACGCCCGCACGTCGCGCACGTCGATCGGCTGCGTGCTGTGCTCGCGCCACGCGGGCAGCGCGAGGATCGACATGCGCTCGACGAGCCGGACGAGGAAGCGGAAGGAGCGCGAGCTCGCACCGATGACGATCGACGCCCGCAGCGCGATGACCTCGGGCAGCCCGCCGAGCAGGATGCGCTCGACCTCCAGGCGGCTCTGAAGATGGCGCGAGAGCCGCCGCCCGGCCGGGGCGACGCCGCCGAGGTAGACCGCGCGGCGCAGGCCGGCGCGCTCGGCCGCCCGCACGAAGTTGCGCGCCGACGCGCGCTCGCGCGCCTCGAAGCCCGCGTCCGAGCCCTCCATCGAGTGCATGAGGAAGTACGCGACGTCGATGTCCTCGAGCGCCTCGTCGAGGCCGGCGCCGGTCACCGCGTCGCCGCGCACGAACGGGACGTCGACCTTCGACCGCGCCGGGTCGCGCCCGAAGCCGCGCAGCTCGTGCCCCGCGCGCGCGAGCGCGGGCGCCAGCGCCGAGCCGATCGAGCCGCTGACGCCCGTGAGGAGGATCCGCATGGACGTACCATCGTCGCCTATGGAGCTCGTTCGCAAACTCCGCGCGCAGGCCCGCGAGCTGCTCCCGGAGCCGATCTTCGACTACTACGACGGCGGCGCGGGCGACGAGCAGACGCTCGCCGAGAACGAGGCGGCGTGGCGCCGGATCTGGATCCGGCCGCGGGTCATGGTCGACGTCAGCACGGTCGATGCGAGCTGCACGCTGCTCGGCGAGCGGCTCGCCGCGCCGATCCTGCTCGCGCCGATGGCCGGCCAGCGGCTGCTGCATCCCGAGGGCGAGCTCGCCGCCGCGCGCGCGGCCGGCGACGCCGGGACGGTCTTCTGCCTGTCGTCGCGGGCGACGACCGACCTCGCCGACGTCGCCGCCGCCGCGACCGGCCCGCTGTGGTTTCAGCTCTACGTCGCCGGCGACCGCGAGCGCAGCGCGCGCGTGCTCGCGCGCGCTGCCGAGCACGGTTTCCGCGCCGTCGTGCTGACCGTCGACATGCCGGTCCCGGGCCGCCGCGAGCGCGAGCTGCGCCACGGCGACCACGTCCTGCCGGAGGGCGTCGCGCTGACCTCGCACCTCGGCCACGACCTCCCGGCCGAGACGAAGCCGCTCGGCGGCTGGGACGCGACGCTGACCTGGGCCGACCTCGAGTGGGTGCGCGACGCCTCGCGGCTGCCGGTCCTCGTCAAGGGCGTGCTCACCGGCGAGGACGCGACCGCGGCGCTGCAGGCCGGGGCGGACGGGATCGTCGTCTCCAACCACGGCGCCCGCCAGCTCGACGGCTGCGTGCCGACCGCGGTCGCGCTCCCCGAGGTCGCCGCCGTCGTGCAGCGCCGCGTGCCGGTGCTCGTCGACGGCGGCATCCGCGACGGCGGCGACGTCCTGCGCGCGCTCGCGCTCGGCGCCGACGCCGTGCTCGTCGGCCGTCCCTACGGGTGGGGCCTGGCGACCGGCGGGCAGGAGGGCGTCGGCGCGGTCATCGACGCGTTCGCCGCCGACCTGCGCCGCGTCATGGCCCTCGCCGGCTGCCCGACGGCCGGCGACATCGGACCCGATCGCGTGCGGGCCGCGGCGCCGTGATCGATTTCGTCCCGACAATGCGGGAAAGCGCGCACGGAAGGGGACGAAAGTTGCTTGTCGGCAACCTCCTACGGGCAGGCCACGGGAATCGTTCGCCAATTGCGGACTGCCTGATTCCAAAAACCCGTCACGAGCGAGAAACGCCCCGCGCGGCCCCTTGAGCGGCGCGCCGCCGAGTGGTGGGATGACCCCCGTCCGCAGCAATCGACGAGGGGGCAGACGGGGAGCATGGCGAAGGTGCGATCGACGAAGAAGGCTGCGTGCGAGGACTGCTTCTTTCACCGCAACCTGCTGTGCGCGCTCGAGCTCGGCGAGCCGTGCACGACCTTCCGACCGGACACGCCCGAGGGCCTGCGCCCGCCCCAGCAGCTGCGCTTCACCTTCCGCCAGGAGCGACGGACGCAGGCCGCGTGGGCGTTTCCCAGCGCGCAGGAACAGGCCGTCCTCCACGCGTCCTGAACTGTCGGGTGGGGCGCCGCAGGTGGCGCCACGCATACAGTCACCACCGTGCGAATCACGGTTCTCGGCAAGTCCCCGTCGTGGCCCGATGCCGGCGGCGCCTGCAGCGGGTATCTCGTCGAGGACGAGGAGAGCTGCCTGCTGCTGGACTGCGGCAGCGGGGTCTTCGGGCAGCTGCGCAGCGTGCGCGCCTACGACGACGTCGACGGGATCGTCGTCTCGCACATGCATTCCGATCACTTCATGGACCTCGTGCCCTACGGCTGCGCGCTCGACGCTCGGGCCGCGCGCGCAGCGCCCGCCGCGCCTGCCGCTCCTGCTGCCGCCCGGCGGCTGGGACGTCGTCCGCGCCGTCGCCGCCGCCGGCGGGACCGAGGAGCTCGTCGCGCGCGCCTTCGAGGCGCGCGACTACGACGTCACCGCTGCCGAGCGCGTCGGGAGCCTGCGGCTGCGCTTTCAGCCCGTCCCGCACTTCGTGCCGACGAACGCGATCGCGATCGAGTCCGACCGCGGCGGCGGCCGCTTCGTCTTCGGCGCCGACCACCGGCCGACCGATGCGCTCTGCGGCTTCGCCGACGACGCCGAGCTGCTGATGCTCGAGGCGACGCTCGCGGAGGTCGGCCCGGGGCCGCGCGGGCACCTGACGGCCGCCGAGGCGGGAGAGCACGCGACGCGCGTGCGAGCGCAGCGGCTCGTCATCACGCACATCTCCGACGAGCTCGACGCGGGCGCCGCGCTGGCCGCGGCGCAGGCGGCCTACGACGGGCCCGTCGAGGTCGCCCGCAGCGGCGCCACGTACGTCGTGTAAGCCCGCGCATCGAGGGGGTACGCTGGCCCGCATGGCCCGCGAGCGCGACCTCTTCGCGAACTTCGAGCGCATGCGCCGCGAGATGGACGAGCTGTTCGGCGACGTCTTCGGCAGCGTCGGGCTCACATCGCGCCGGACCGGCTTCTCGCCGGCCGTCGACGTCTTCTACGCCGACGACCCGCCGCGCGCGGTCGTCCACGCCGAGCTCGCCGGCATCGACGCCGGCGACCTCGGCCTCGAGATCCAGGGCCGCGAGCTGACGCTCACCGGCTATCGCCGCGAGGCGGACGCCGAGGGCCGCGTCTACCAGCAGCTCGAGATCGAGCACGGGCCGTTCCGGCGCACGATCGCGCTCGGCGCCGAGGTCGTCGCCGATCAGGCGCGGGCGACCTACCAGGACGGCATCCTGCGCGTCGAGCTGCCGCTCGCCGATCCGGAGTCGCAGACGCGCAGCGTGCCCATCGAGCGCGGTCGCGGGGACGAGCTCGAGCCATGATCGACGTCGTCAGCGAGGGCGTGGGCGCCCGCGACGTCGAGGTCGGCATCAGCCAGGAGCTGCCCGACGCGCTGCCGGTGCTGCCGCTGCGCGAGACGGTCCCGTTCCCGGACACGCTGACGCCGCTTGCGATCGGCCAGGAGCGCTCGGTCGCGCTCGTCAACGACGTGCTCGCCGGCAACCGGATGCTCGTCATGCTCGCCAGCCGCCAGCCCGACCTCGACGAGCCGTCGCCGGCCCAGCTCTACGACGTCGGCGTCGTCGGCGTCATCGCGCGGATGCTCAGGGTGCCCGACGGGACGCTGCGCCTGCTCGTCCAGGGCGCCCAGCGCGTGCGCATCGACCGCTGGACGGGCGAGACGCCGTACCTCTCCGCCGAGATCTCCGAGCTGCCCGACGTCGTCGAGGAGAGCCCCGAGCTCACCGCGCTCATGCGCAACGTCCAGCAGACGTTCTCGCAGATCGTCGAGGCCGTGCCGTACCTGCCCGAGGAGCTGCAGGTCGCCGTCGCCAACGTCGAGGACCCCAACGCCCTGAGCCATCTCATCGGCGGCTCGCTGCGGCTGCCGACCGAGGAGAAGCAGTCCCTGCTGGAGGAGACGAACGTCGCGCGCCGGCTGCGGCGCCTCACCGAGGTCCTCGCGCGCGAGCTCGAGGTCATCTCGATCGGGACCGAGATCCAGAGCCAGGTGCAGTCCGACATGGACCGCACCCAGCGCGAGTTCATCCTGCGCCAGCAGCTCAAGGCCATCCAGGAGGAGCTCGGCGAGTTCGACGAGTCCGCCGCCGAGGCCAACGAGCTGCGCGAGCAGCTCGCGCAGCTCCCGCTCCCCGAGGACGTCCGCAAGCAGGCCGACCGCGAGCTCGGCCGGCTCGAGAACCTGCCGCCGGCCGCCGCCGAGCACGGCGTCATCCGCACGTACCTCGAGTGGATCGCCTCGCTGCCGTGGGGCAGGTCGACGGAGGACAACCTCGACCTCGAGCACGCGCGCGTGGTCCTCGACGAGGACCACTACGGCCTCGAGCAGGTCAAGGAGCGGATCCTCGAGTTCCTCGCGGTGCGGCGGCTGCTGGGTGCGGGCGACTCGGCGTCCCGCGGCACGATCATCAGCTTCGTCGGCCCGCCGGGCGTCGGCAAGACGTCGCTGGGCAAGTCGATCGCGCGCGCGCTGGGGCGCGAGTTCGAGCGCATCAGCGCGGGCGGCGTGCGCGACGAGGCCGAGATCCGCGGCCACCGCCGGACGTACATCGGCGCGATGCCCGGCACGATCATCCGCGCGCTGCGCGACGCGGGCTCCGACAACCCGCTCTTCATGATCGACGAGATCGACAAGATGGGCTCGGACTTCCGCGGCGACCCCGCCAGCGCGATGCTCGAGGTCCTCGACCCCGAGCAGAACCAGAACTTCCGCGACCACTACCTCGACCTCGCCTTCGACCTCTCGAAGGTCATGTTCATCACGACGGCGAACACGCTCGACACGATCCCCGGGCCGCTGCGCGACCGCATGGAGATCATCGAGATCGCGGGCTACTCCAACGACGAGAAGCTCCAGATCGCCAAGCGCTACCTCGTGCCGCGCCAGGCCGATCGCAACGGCCTCAAGCGCGGCCAGCTGCGGATCACCGACGCCGCGCTGCGCGCGGTCATCGCCGACTACACGCGCGAGGCGGGCGTGCGCGAGCTCGAGCGCCAGATCGGCGCGATCGCGCGCAAGGTCGCCCGTGAGGTCGCCGAGGGTCAGCAGGCCCAAGGGCTCGATCGGCGAGGCGCGCGCCCGCGAGCTGCTCGGCCGCAAGCGCTACCACTCCGAGACGAAGCGGCGCACGCGGGTGGCGGGCGTCGCGACCGGCCTCGCCTGGACGCCGGTCGGCGGCGACGTGCTGTTCATCGAGGCGCAGGCCTTCGAGGGCGAGGGCAAGCTCCAGATCACGGGACAGCTCGGCGACGTCATGAAGGAGTCGGCGGCGGCGGCGCTGTCCTACGTGCGGGGCCACCTGCACGAGCTCGTGCCGGACCTGCCGCCGGACTGGTTTCGCACGCACGACATCCACATCCACGTGCCGGCGGGCGCGATCCCGAAGGACGGGCCGAGCGCGGGCATCACGATGGCGACGGCGCTCGCGTCGCTGCTGTCCGGGCGCCACGTGCGCGACGAGGTCGCGATGACCGGCGAGATCACGCTCACCGGGCAGGTGCTGCCGATCGGCGGGCTGAAGGACAAGGCGCTCGCCGCGCAGCGCAACGGGATCACGACGATCATCGCGCCCGAGCTCAACGAGCCCGACACCGACGAGATCCCCGAGCACCTGCGCAAGAAGCTGAACTTCCGCTTCGTCAGCGAGATCGGCGAGGTCCTCGAGGCCGCGCTGGAGCCGGTCGAGGCCGCTGCGCCGGTTCGGCGACCGCGCCCGCGACCGTCTGTGACCACCGAGGACCGGGTATATGCTCGGGATAAGCAAGCGACCCGAGGTGACTGAGATGGCAGCGAAGGACAAGGCCGGCGCCGCTGCAGCCGCCGCGCGCAGTGCGCGCGACAACCCCTACCTCCAGCGGATCATCCAGGACGAGGAGCTGCGCGACAACATGGTCGTGGCCTACGAGGCCGCGAAGAACGCGTATGGCCGGCTGAGCAACGGCAAGGCGCCGACGAAGGCCCTCATGGAGGACAAGAAGCTCCACAAGGACCTCAAGCGCTCGGCCGACGCGCTGAAGGAGGCGACGACGGCGCTGCGCGACGCGCCGAAGCACGCCAAGCCCAAGTCCAAGCGCAAGGGCGGCATGGGCAAGTTCCTGCTCATCGCGCTGCTCGGCGGCGCCGTCGCCGTCGCCGCGAGCGAGGGCCTGCGCGGCAAGCTGCTCGACGCGCTGTTCGGTGCCGAGGAGGAGTTCGACTACACCTCCAACACGGCGCCCGCCGCGCCGCCCCCGTCGGAGGCCGCGCCCGCCACCTGACGCCGGCCGCAGCTTCGACGACGTGCCGAGGGCGCCCCATGGGGCGTCCTTGTCGTTCCGGCCCGCGCCGTCGATGCTGGCCGGCCAGCCAGTGCAGGAGTTAGGCTAGGCGCGCATGGCGACCACGGGTGAGCGAACGCTGACGGGCGACAAGGCGGCGCGGATCGTCGACGCGATGCGCGCGTCGGTCGCCGAGCGCGGGACGGCCGGGTCGACGTTCGACCAGGTCGCGCGCGCGGCCGGCGTCTCGCGGGGGCTGCTGCACTACTACTTCGGCACGAAGGAGCGGCTGCTCGTCGAGGTCGTGCGGCGCGACTGCGACGTGCGGATGGCGTCGCTCGACGCGCAGCTCGCGCAGGCGCAGACCGCCGACGACTTCATCGCGGTGCTCGTCACGAACCTCGAGGACGTCGTCCGCAACGACCCCGGCTTCGTGACGCTGCTCTTCGAGCTCTTCGTCCTGTCGCGCCGCCACGAGGACATCGCGACCGAGTACGCGGAGCTCCTGCGCCGCCCGCGCGAGCAGGTCGCCGAGCTGCTGCGCGCGAAGGAGGCCGAGGGCGTCCTGCACCTCGCCGCCGACCCGGACGCCGTCGTCGACGTGCTCTTCTCGCTCGCCGACGGCATCTGGCTGCGGATGCTCGCCGAGGACCGCGACTTCTCCGCGACGATCGCGGCCGGGGTCACGTGCGTGCGGGCGCTGCTCGACGACCCTGCGTGAGCGCCCGCGCTCGCCGACCTGACCGATTACTCGACCGGGACCTCCTCGCCGCGCAGCTCGGCGAGCAGGCGGTCGCCGAAGAGCTTGGCGTTCGCGCCGATGCGATGGAAGACGCCCGGGTCCAGCGGCAGCGTCACCGACGCGAGCCACGGCGGGTCGGCGATGCCCCGGACCTGGATCGTGAGGTGCACGGTGTTGACGTAGTCGTGCGTCGCGATGAAGCCGAGGTGGTCGTTCTGGGAGCTCCAGGTGCGCTCGCCGTCCCAGCCCTGGCGCTCGGCGTAGAGCTCGTCGAAGTACTCGTGCAGGAGCTGGTCGTTCCATGGCGACTCGGGGCAGACCATCTCGGCGAGCACGCCGGGCGCCGCCTCGGCGTCGGCCGTGCTGCGGTTGCCGGCCATCGCCGCGCCCTCGAACCCGCGGCCCGTGAGGACCGCCTTCCACGTCGGCCGGTCAGCCTTCGTGTCGTGCGGGTGCGGGATGGGAGTGAGCTCCAGGCGACCGCCGCCGTAGCGTGCTTCGAGGACGAGTGTGTTGGTCATCGGCGTGTGAATCTACACATCGGCGGGCGGCTTGAACCGCGTGCCGATCGTGACGAGAAGATGCAACACGCCAAGTGCGATGAAGAACGCCGTCGGGGCGCCCTCGTCACTGAAACCGAAGAGGAACGGCGACGCGACAAGAACGGCCGCGAGCGCGTAGTCCAGCAGCAGATGCGCGGCGATCGGGATCGAGTTCACGAGCGACGTCGGGCCCTCGGTGCTCGATGCGATGACGATGACGAGCACGCCGCCGATGATCGAGACCGCGACCGCCGCGCCGGAGTCGAAGTCGAGCAGGAACGGGGCGACGACGAGCAGCACGCCGGCGACGTACTCGATCACGCCATGGAGGAAGCGGGGGATCGGTCCCTGGCGCAGCATCGCTGCCCGACCCTACCCGCCGCGTCAGTGAAACAGCCGCTCGAGCTTCACCAGCAGGCGCGGATCGCCCCACGGGCGCATCCGGCCGCGCAGGAAGAGCGCGTAGGGCTGCGCGCGCTGTGAGACGAGCTCGCCGAAGTCGTCCCAGCGCATCTTCAGGCGGACCGTCGGCTTCGCGATCCGCCCCTGGATCGCCGTCTTCCTGCGGCCCTCGAGCAGGAGGTACCAGGGCTCTGAGTCCGGGAACTCCCACTGGATCGTCGTGCCGTGCGGCACCTCCTCGCCACGCGCGTTGCGCGCGAGGAGGTCGAAGAAGATCCGGACGGTCTGCGGATCGCGGCCGATCGCGCCGTTGCCCTCGCCGAGCAACCCGGCGCGCAGGAGCGCGAGCGCGCGCCGGCCGCGCTCGCGCGGCGTGACGTCCATCGGGAACGGGAAGTGCGCGATCTCGTCCAGCGGCAGGCCGACGGCGCGCAGCCGCGCCTCGTTGGAGCGCGCCCCCTCCTCGAAGAGGTCCTCGAGCGAGAAGCCGAAGCACGACGTGTACGACTCGTCCCAGTTCGGCGGGATCGGCACGCTGAGGGTGTAGGGCAGGACCTCGCGGATGATGTCGACCATCGCCTCCTGCGTGCCGTGCGGATCGGCCTGGTAGAGGTCGGCGAGCAGGCGCACGCCGAACGCGATGTGGCGCTGCTCGTCGAGCGCGACGTTGCGGATGCCCTCGCGGAAGCCGGGCATGAGGTCCAGGCGCTCGAGCGAGGACTCGATCATGTGCTGCCCGGGCTGGGCGAGCGTGCCCTCGACGACGAGGTGGTAGAGCGTCACGGCCTTGGCGAGCGTCCGCGGCGAGTGGTCCTTAGCGCAGCTCGTCGGCCATCCGGTCCAGGCGGCCGAAGGTCTTGCGGTGCCCCCACGTGAGCGTGGGCGCCGTCGCGCGCAGGCCGTCGCCGAGCGTCCCGTCGCCGACGCCGACGACCTCGTGCATGAAGCGATGGAAGAAGACCGCGTGGCGCGCCTCGTCGACCTGCTGCGTGGCGAGGAAGTACTTCTGCTCCTCCAGCGGCGCGGCGTCGATGTACGGCGAGAGGTTGTCGGTGACGGAGTCCTCGCCGTGGAAGAAGAGCGTGTAGAGCCACAGCGCGCCGCGGCGCTGCTCGGGCGTGAAGCGCTCGTGCCAGTCGATCCGGTCCTGCGAGAAGTCGATCTCGGTCGCCGCCCAGTTGCCGCGCTCCCAGCGCGCGTAGAGATCCGCGTAGTCGATCTGCTCGGTCGCGGCGGGAACGGTCACGGCCATGGACGACCTCCGGGAAGCGAGACTGGCTGGCTGGCCAAACATATCCGACCGGACGCCATCCGCGACGCGCTCGCCCTCACGCGGCCGTGAGCTTCGGGGACTGCCACGGCTGCGCCAGCGCGCGCGGCGAGCATGTCGCCGAGCTCGGCGATCGCGACGCGCTGCTGGGCGAGCGAGTCGCGCTCGCGCACGGTGACCGTGCGGTCCTCGAGCGTCTGGTGGTCGACGGTGACGCAGAACGGGGTGCCGATCTCGTCCTGGCGGCGGTAGCGCTTGCCGATCGAGCCGCCCTCGTCGTACTCGGTCTGCATCCGCCCGCGCAGCGCGGACACGATCTCGCGCGCGACCTCGGGCTGGCCGTCCTTGCGCACGAGCGGCAGGACCGCGACCTTCACCGGCGCCAGGCGCGGGTGGAGCTTCAGCACCGTGCGCGTCTCGCCGTCGATCTCCTCCTCGTCGTAGGCGTCGACGAGGAAGGCGAGCGTCGCGCGGTCGGCGCCGGCCGCCGGCTCGATGACGTGCGGGACGTAGCGCTCCTTGCTCTGCGGGTCGAAGTACTCGAGCTTCTGGCCGGAGTACTCGGCGTGCTGCGTGAGGTCGAAGTTGCCGCGGTTGGCGATGCCCTCGAGCTCGCACCAGCCCGATCGGGAAGAGGTACTCGACGTCGGCGGTGCCGGTCGAGTAGTGGCTGAGCTCGTCGGGGTCGTGCTCGCGCATGCGCAGGTGGTCGGCGCGCAGCCCGAGCTCGGTGTACCAGTCGTGGCGGGCCTGCTTCCAGAACTCGTACCAGCGCGGCGCCTCGTCGGGCGGGACGAAGAACTCCATCTCCATCTGCTCGAACTCGCGCGTGCGGAAGACGAAGTTGCCCGGCGTGATCTCGTTGCGAAACGACTTGCCGATCTGGGCGATGCCGAACGGCGGCTTCTTGCGGCTGAACTGCAGGACGTTCTTGAAGTTCACGAAGATGCCCTGCGCGGTCTCCGGGCGCAGGTAGACGGTCGCGCCGGAGTCCTTCACCGGGCCCATCGTCGTCTCGAACATGAGGTTGAAGTCGCGCGCCTCGGTGAGGTCGCAGCTCGGCCCCTCGCCGGGGTGCTTGGACGGCTTCTGCGGGCACTGGAGATCCTGGAGGTGGTCGGCGCGGAAGCGCTGGCCGCACGTGCGGCAGTCGACCATCGGATCGGTGAAGCCGGCGAGGTGCCCGGAGGCCTCCCACGTGCGCGGGTGCTGGAGGATCGCGCTGTCGAGGGCGACGATGTCGTCGCGCTCCTGGAGCATCGCGCGCCACCACTCGTTCTTGACGTTCGTCTTCAGCAGGACGCCGTAGTGGCCGTAGTCATACGTCGAGCCGAGGCCGCCGTAGATCTCCGACGAGGCGAAGATGAACCCCCGCCGTTTGCAGAGGGCGACGATCTTGTCCATGGTGGCGGTGTCGGGCATCGGGGGGCCATGCTAGATAATGGGGGTACGCGTGCCCTTCTACGAGTACAGACGACCCGACGGCACGATCCTCGAGGTCATGCAGAAGATGACCGACCCGCCGCTGGCCGAGGACCCCGAGACCGGCGTCCCGCTTCAGCGCGTGTTCCACCCGATCGCCGTGCATTTCAAGGGCAAGGGCTTCTACAACACCGACTACGGGACGAAGAAGCGCGCGCGGGAGAAGGCCGATCACGAGGGCGCGAAGAGCAGAGCGAGAAGAGCGACTCCTCGTCGGGTGACCGAAGTCGGCGAGTCGAAGTCCGGCGAGTCGAAGTCCGGCGACTCCTCCTCCGGCGACGCGGGCTCCAAGCCCGCCGCGAAGTCCGAATCCCCCGCCAAGACGCCGGCGTCGAAGACCGACTGACGAAGCGACGGCCGTCCGACCGCGACGGCAGCTATCACGCTTTGGCCGCCGGCGGCCGACAAGGGGAGTATGAAATCGGCCTCGCGGACCGCTCTCCCGCTGCCCGTGCGCCTCGCGCTCGGGGCGCTCGCGTTCCTCATGGCGGTCTTCGCGCTCGAGATCCTCGTGGGGATCATGCCCGCGACGGCGGCCGAGTCGTGGGAGAAGTTCTCGTCGAATGCCGTCTTCATCGGCGCCGCGCTCGTGTGCGGCTGGCGCGCGCTGGCGATCGCAGAGGAGCGCGCCGCGTGGGCGCTGTTCGCGGCCGGGCTGCTCGCGTGGGGCCTCGGCGACCTGTACTTCACGATCGCGCTCTGGGACCTCGACGAGATCCCGGTGCCGTCGCTCGCCGACGCCGGCTACCTCGGCCTCTACCCGCTCTTCTTCGCCGGCCTGGCGCTGCTCGCTCGCGCCCGGGTGATCGCGGCCGGCCGCAGCGGCTGGATCGACGCCTGCATCGGCGCGTTCGGGGTCGCCGCGCTCGCGGCGACGCTGCTGTTCGACACGATCGTCGCGAGCACCGGCGGCTCGCCGGCGAGCGTCGCGACGAACCTCGCCTACCCGCTCGCCGACCTCCTGCTCGTCGCGCTCGCCGCCGGCGTGCTCGCGATGAGCGGCTGGAAGCTCAACACCGCGTGGGGCTGGATCGCCGGCGGCCTCGCCGTCTTCGCGGTCGCCGACGCGGGCTATCTCTACGAGACGGCGGTCGGCAGCTACGGGACCGGCAGCGTCGTCGACATCGGCTGGCCGCTGGCGGCGCTCATGATCGCCTTCGCGGCGTGGCGTCCCGCCGAGGTCGTGCGCATCGCGCAGCCGCAGCGGATGCGGGCGATCGCGCTGCCGCTCGCGCTCGCGCTCATCTGCCTCGCGATGCTCATCTACGACCACTTCGAGCGCGTCAACGTCCTGTCGCTCGTCCTGGCGGGCGCGACGATGCTCGCGCTGCTGTCCCGTCTTGCGACGACGTTCGCAGACAACGTGCGGATGCTCGCCGCCAGCCGCTACGAGGCCCGCACCGACGCGCTCACGGGCCTCGGCAACCGCCGCGCGCTCATCGACGATCTCGAGGCTGTGCTCAGCGGCCCGTCGCCGGCGCCCGCCGTGCTCGCGCTCTACGACCTCGACGGCTTCAAGCTCTACAACGACAGCTTCGGCCACGGCGCCGGCGACGCCCTGCTCGCGCGCATCGGCGCCGCGCTGCGTGACGCCGTCGGCGACCGCGGGCGGGCCTACCGCATGGGCGGCGACGAGTTCTGCGTCCTCGTCGAGCATCCCGACGGCACGCTCGATCCGCTCATCGCCGAGGCCGCCTTCGCGCTCACCGAGCGGGGCGACGGCTTCACCGTCGGCTGCTCGTTCGGCTCGATCATGCTGCCGGGCGAGGCGGCGACGAGCCACCTGGCGCTGAGCATCGCCGATGCGCGCATGTATCTCGACAAGCAGGGCGGGCGCTCGTCGGCCGGGACGCAGAGCAAGGACGTCCTGCACCAGGCGCTCAGCGAGCGCCATCCCGACCTCGGCGAGCACATCACCGACGTCGCGCTGCTCGCCGACGCGGTCGCGCGCCGGATCGGCCTCGAGCGCGGCCAGGTCGAGGAGGTGCGCCTCGCGGCCGAGCTGCACGACGTCGGCAAGGTCGCGATCCCCGACGCGATCCTCTCCAAGCCCGGGCCGCTCGACGAGACCGAGTGGAAGTTCATGCGCACCCACACGATCATCGGCGAGCGGATCGTCGGCGCCGCGCCGGCGCTCGCGGGCGTCGCGAAGATCGTGCGCTCCAGCCACGAGCGCGTCGACGGCGGCGGCTACCCGGACGGGCTGACGGGCGACGCGATCCCGCTGGGGGCGCGGATCGTCTTCGCCTGCGACGCCTACTACGCGATGGTCACCGACCGGCCGTACTCGGATGCGGTGCCGGTCGCGGAGGCGTTCGCGGAGCTGCGCCGCTGCGCCGGCAGCCAGTTCGACGGCGATGTCGTCGAGGCGCTGTGCGCCGTCCTGGGCGACCCCTGCCCTGATGGACCCGTCCCGAAGGCCAGCTCCACTACTCCGCCAGGAAGCGCTGCACGGCCCGCTGCTTGACGGCGTCGGGGACGTTGCCGTCGATCGTGCCGAGGACCTGGTTGTCGGGGTCGCCCGCGATCGCGAGCGCGCCGAAGAGGCCGAGCAGGGTCGGACCGCTCATGTCCGAGCGCAGTGCGCTGGGCACGCGCCACGAGATGCGCGGCAGGCGCAGGAAGGCGCCGGGGGAGATCAACCGCTTGCGCATCGCCGCGATGACCTTCTGCTGCCGGCGCGCGCGGGTGAGGTCGCTCTCGTTCTTGCGGCAGAGGTTCTTGCGCGTCCGCGCGAGCGCCAGCGCCTGCTTGCCGTCGATGTGGGTCTTGCCGGCGCGCAGCCGCAGCGTGTAGCCGCCGTTGCGAAAGCCGCCGTTGATCTTCGAGACGACGCAGCCGCCCTGGTAGGTGATGCCGCCCATCGCGTCGATGAGGGCGGGGAAGTCCTCGAAGCTCACGACGACGACGTGGTGGACGTCGACGCCGGTGTACGCCTCGACGGTCCGCACCGCGAGCGCCGTGCCGCCGATCGCGAACGCCGCGTTGATCTTCTGGCGGCCCGCGCCGGGGATGTCGACGACGGTGTCGCGGGCGATCGACAGCCGTGAGTTCGCGCCGCCGCCGATCCGCATGAGCATGATCGAGTCCGCGCGCCCGACACCGGTCTGCGCGCCCGGCTCGCGCGTGTCGGCGGTGCGCTCGTCGGAGCCGAGGACGAGGACGTTGTTCGGCGACCACAGCGGGTAGCCGGCGCCGCCGAGCAGCTCGTTGGCGCCGTCGCCGATCTTGCCCTGCTGGATCTGCGCGCTGAGGAGAAACGACAGGATCGACAGGACGATCCAGAACAGCGCCCCGAGCAGGATCCACTTGACGATGCGGCCGAGCGACGGCCGCCGGAAGCGGGGCCGCCGCGGTCCCGAGCGCTCGTCGTGTCGCAGCTGCGACAGCTCGTCGCCCGCGCCGCGCGGGAACAGGCTCTTGCGCGACCGGTAGACGCGGTAGTCGGGGCGCTGCGGGGGTGCGTCAGAGTCCTCGGGCGGCGCCATCAACCCCTGTATCGTGGCCGATCGTGTCGACCGGCTGCGTGATCGGGGTCGACCTCGGTGGCACGAAGCTCTTGGCCGGCGCGGTCGATCCGGCCCTGAACGTCCACCATCGCGCGACGCGCTCGTCCCGCGGCTCGGACCAGGCCGCGCTGCTGGACACGGTCGTCGACGCCGTGCGCGAGGTCCGCGACGCGGTCGAGGGCGCATCGCGCACCGTCGAGGCCGTCGGCTTCGGGATCCCGTGCATGATCGACCAGGAGCACGGGACCGCCGTCATGTCGCCGCACCTGCCGATCTCCGACCTGCCGTTCGCCGCCGTCATGGCCGAGCGGCTCGGGCTCCCGGTCTTCGTCGACAACGACGCGAACAACGCGATGCTCGCCGAGTGGCGGTTCGGCGCGGCGGCCGGCGTCCGCGACGCGGTGCTGCTGACGATCGGCACCGGCATCGGCGGCGGGCTCGTCGTCGGCGGGGAGCTGCAGCGCGGCAGCCAGGGGGCGGGGGCCGAGCTCGGGCACATGGTCGTCCAGGCCGACGGGCCGCCCTGCCCCGGCGCCTGTCCCAACCGCGGCTGCCTGGAGGCGATGGCGTCCGGCACGGCGCTCGGGCGCGAGGCGCGGCGGATCGCGGCGCGGCGGCCGGACTCGGGCCTCGGGCGCGCGCTGGCGGCCGGCCGCGAGATCAGCGGGACGCTCGTGACCGAGCTCGCGCACGACGGCGACGCCGCCGCCCGCGACGCGGTCGCGTCCGTCGGCGAGTGGCTCGGCGTCGGCATCTGCAGCCTCGTGAACATCTTCAACCCGGACGTCGTCGTCGTCGGCGGCGGGGTCATCGCCGCGGGCGAGCTGCTGCTCGAGCCGGCGCGGGCCGTCGTCGCCGAGCGCGCGCTGTCCCCGGCGCGCGAGCACGTCAGGATCGTCTCCGCGCGCTTCGGCGCCGAGTCGGGCATGCTCGGGGCGGCGGCGCTGGCGCTGTCCGGACTGGGAGAGCTCGTATGACCGCAGGCCGCCTCATCGTCTGTCCCACCCCGATCGGAAACCTCGAGGACGTGACGCTGCGCGTGCTCAGCGCGCTGCGCGACGCGGACGTCGTCGCGTGCGAGGACACGCGCCGCACGCGGGTGCTGCTCGAGCGCTACGGGGTCGCCGCGACGCTCGTGAGCTACCACGAGCACAACGAGCGCGCGCGGGCGCCGCAGCTCGTCGAGCGGATGCAGAAGGGCGACAACGTCGCGCTGGTGTCCGACGCGGGGATGCCGGTCGTCAGCGACCCCGGGTTCGTGCTCGTGCGCGCGTGCGTCGCGGCGGGGCTCGCGGTCGAGGTGCTGCCGGGGCCGAGCGCGGCGATGTCGGCGCTCGTCGCGAGCGCCCTGCCGGCCGACACGTGGCGCTTCGTCGGCTACCTGCCGCGCAAGCGCGGTGAGCTCGGCGCGCTGCTGCGCGCGCCCGAGACGATCGTCGCCTTCGAGTCGCCCAAACGCGTCGCGGCATCGCTGGCGGCGCTGGCCGAGGTCGATCCGTCGCGGCCGGTGGCGGTCTGCCGCGAGCTCACGAAGGTCCACGAGGAGATCGTGCGCGGGCCGGCGGGCGAGCTTGCGGCGCGCTACGCGGAGGAGCCGCCGCGCGGCGAGGTCGTGCTCGTGCTCGGCGGCGCGCCCGCCGGCGAGCCGGAGCTCGGGCCGGCGCTCGAGGCGCTCCGGGCTCTCGTCGCGGCGGGCGCCAAGCCGCGGCCGGCGAGCTCGGTCGTCGCGTCGCTCACCGGCGTGAAGGCCAACGCGCTGTACCGCGCGCTCATGGCGCGCGACGACGGCGGATGAGGCTCTACCGGGCGCCGTTCTCGACGAACGTCGAGCGCGTGTCGCTCGCGCTGGCGCACAAGGGGCTGGAGGTCGAGTCGGTCGTCATCTCCTACGACGACCGCAGCCTCGTCGAGCGGGTCAGCGGCCAGCCGCTCGTGCCGGTGCTCGAGGACGACGGGATCGTCATCTCGGACTCCATGCAGATCGTCTCCTATCTCGAGCAGCGCTTTCCCGAGCCGTCGCTGTACCCGGCCGACGAGGCGCGCGCGGCCGAGCTCGGCGTGTTCGTGGACTGGTTCAACGGCGTCTGGAAGGTCGCGCCGAACGCGATCGCCGACGAGCTCGAGGCGTTCGAGCCCGACGAGCGCCGCATCGGCGAGCTGTCGGCGTCGATGGCGGCGGCGCTGGATCGCTTCGAGGCGCTGCTGGCGGGCCGCTCGCATCTGCTCGGCGACGACTTCTCGGCGGCCGACTGCGCGGCGTTCCCGTTCTTGAAGTACGCGCTGGCGCGCGATCCCGACGACGACGAGCTCTTCCACCGCGTCCTCGACGATCACCAGCAGCTCGGCGACGACCACCCCCGGCTCGCGGCCTGGATCGAGCGCGTCGACGCGCGGCCGCGGGTCTAGATCCAGCCCGCGCTGTCACAAGACACCCTCGGTTGTGTGCCGAACGACGCGCGCGGGGGGCAATCGCGCCGATCCGGTCGTACGGTCGGTCGCGTGAGGCTTCTCGTGCCGACGTTCGTGGTCGTGCTCGCGCTGGCGTGTCCGGCGCGCGCCGCTCCGTGGGAGCGGCCGGTGCGCGGGCCGGTGGCCCGCCCGTTCGCGCTGTCGGGCGACCGCTTCGCGCGCGGGCAGCACCGGGGCGTCGACCTCGCTGCGCCCCTCGGGTCGGTCGTGCGGGCCGCGTGCGGCGGGCGCGTGCGGTTCGCGGGGACGGTCCCGCGCGGCGGGCGGACCGTGAGCGTCGGCTGCGGGCGGTTCGCCGTCGCCTACCAGCACCTCGATGCGATCGGCGTGCGGCGCGGGCAGCGGATCGCGGCCGGCGCGGCGCTCGGGACCGTCGGCCGCTCCGGCCGCCCGCTCGGTCGCCGGCCGCACGTCCACCTCGGCGTCCGCGAGGCGGTCGAGCGGGCGCTACGTCGACCCGCTGGCGCTGCTGGGCGGCGGCCCGCGCGCGAGCCCGCCCGTCGTCTCCGGCCCCCGGGCGCCGTCGCCGCTCGGGCGGGCGCCGCGACCGGGCGCGCGCGAGCCGCCCGGGCCGGCGCTCGCACCGGAGCCGGCGCGCGCTCCCGCTCCCGAGCCCGCGGCGCCGCGCGCGCTGCCGCTCGTCGTCTGGGTCGGGCTGGCCGCGTTCGGGCTCGGGCTGCCGCTCGGCGGGCTCGTGCATCACAGGCGGCGGCGCAGTCGCGCGGCGAAGGGGGTGGACATCGGCGCACAGGTAGCCTCACCGGCCGGATGAGCTTCTACGTCACGACCCCGATCTACTACGTCAACGCGGCGCCGCATCTCGGGCACGCGTACTCGACGATCGCGGCCGACGTCCTCGCGCGGCACATGCGCCAGCGCGGGGAGGACGTGTTCTTCCTCACGGGCACCGACGAGCACGGCGAGCCGGTCGCGCTCGCCGCCGAGCGCGAGGGGATCACGCCGCAGGAGCTCGTCGACCGCAACGCGCCGCGGTTCATCGACCTCATGCCGCGCCTGAACGTCTCCAACGACTTCTTCATCCGCACGACCGACCCCGAGCACAAGGCGAAGGTCCAGGAGGTCCTCACCCACATCCGTGACAACGGCCACGTCTACGAGGGCGTCTACGAGGGCTGGTACTGCCCGCGCTGCGCGGACTTCAAGACCGATGCGGAGGCCGGCGAGGATCACCTCTGCCCGATCCACCGCATCCCGCTGCTGCGCGAGAAGGAGGACAACTACTTCTTTCGCCTGTCGGCCTTCCAGGACGACCTGCTGCGCCTCTACGACGAGCAGCCGGACTTCGTCATGCCGCGCCACCGCTACAACGAGGCGCGCTCGTTCATCGAGTCCGGCCTGCAGGACGTCTCGCTCAGCCGCTCGACGCTCACGTGGGGCGTCCCGGTGCCGTGGGACGAGTCGCACGTCTTCTACGTCTGGTTCGACGCGCTGCTGAACTACTACACGGCGCTGTCCTACGCCAAGCCCGGCGAGGACCTCACCGAGCGCTTCTGGCCGGCGCAGTTTCACATCATCGGCAAGGACATCCTGAAGTTCCACACGGTCTTCTGGCCGGCGATGCTGCTCGCCGCCGGGCTGCCGCTCCCCGAGCACGTCTTCGTCCATGGCTTTTTGCTCATGCGCGACGACAGCGGCGAGGAGCACAAGATGAGCAAGTCGCTCGGCAACGTCCTGGACCCGTTCGTCGTCATGGACGAGTTCGGCACCGACGCCCTGCGCTACTACTGCATGCGCGAGGTCTCATTCGGCAACGACGGCTCCGTGTCGACCGCCGGCTTCGCCTCCCGCTACGAGTCCGAGCTCGCCAACGACCTCGGCAACCTCGCGAGCCGCACGATCGCGATGGTCCATCGCTACCGCGACGGGACGGTCCCGGACGTCGAGCTCGACGCCGAGCTCGCGGCCGAGCTCGACGGGGCGGCGGGCGAGGTCTGCGAGCTGCTCGACCGCGCCGACCTCAGCGACGCGCTCGAGGCGATCTGGCAGCGCGTGCGGCGCCTGAACCGCTACGTCGAGGAGCAGGCGCCGTGGACGCTCGCCAAGGACCCCGACCGCGCCGCCGAGCTCGATCGCGTGCTCGTCTCGCTGACGGAGGGGCTGCGGGTCGTCGGCGTCCTCCTGCATCCGTGGATCCCCGAGAGCAGCGCCAAGCTCCTCGACGCGCTCGGCGCGCCGGAGCTCGACCTCGCCGGCGCGCGGATGCAGCGCGGCCGGCTCGGAGCGATCTCCAGGCTCGAGCCGCTGTTCCCCAAGCCGCAGTCGTGATCGACAGCCACACGCATCTGCACGTCTGCAAGCCCGACGACTCAGAGCTCGTCGCCGAGGCCGATGCCGCGGGCGTCACGCGGATGCTGACCGTCGGCACGAACGGCGCGACCTGCCGCGAGGCGCTGCTGGCGGCCGAGCGCCACCCGCAGGTCTTCGCCGCGGTCGGGCGTCATCCCAACGAGGCGCACGGCTTCGACGACGCCGTCGCCGCCGAGCTGCAGGCGCTCGCCGGCCACCCGCGCTGCGTCGCCATCGGCGAGACGGGCCTGGACTACTACCGCGACTACGCGCCGCGCGAGGACCAGCAGCGGGCCTTCGAGGCGCAGATCGAGCTCGCCCGCGATGTGGGTAAGCCGCTCGTCATCCACACCCGCGCCGCCGACGACGACACGATCTCCACGCTCCGCGACCAGGCCGGCGGCGTGCGGATCGTCATGCACTGCTTCTCGATGCCCGGACGCCTCGACGAGTGCGTCGACGCCGGCTGGTGGATCTCGTTCGCGGGCAACGTCACATACCCGAAGGCGCAGGACCTCGCGGCGGCCGCCGAGCGCGTGCCCGCCGAGCGCCTGCTCGTCGAGACCGACGCCCCGTACCTCACGCCGCAGGCCGTCCGCAAGGAGCGCAACCGGCCGGCGTACGTCGTCCACACCGCGCGCTTCGTCGCCGAGCGCCGCGGCCTGGAGTACGAGCAGCTCGAGGCGATCGTCGAAGACAACGCGGCGGGCCTCTTCGGATGGTGACCGAGGGCGTCAAGGGCACGCCGACCCAGCCGAGCCTGCGGCGCATGCGCGAGTTCGGCGTCCGGCCCAAGCGCGACCTCGGCCAGAACTTCCTCATCGACTCGAACATCCTCGGGGTCATCGAGCGCGCCGCCGAGCTCGAGCCGTCCGACGTCGTGCTCGAGATCGGCGGCGGCCTCGGCGTGCTCAGCGAGCATCTCGCGCCGCTCGTCGCGCACGTCCACGTCGTCGAGCTCGACCGCGCGCTGGAGCCGGCGCTGCGCGACGCGATCGCGCCGTTCGGCGACGACGTCACGCTGCACCTCGCCGACGCGATGCGCCTGGACCTCTCGACCCTGGACCCGGTGCCGACGAAGGTCGTCGCGAACCTGCCCTACGGGATCGCCGCCGGCGCGATCCTGCGGACGATCGAGGAGCTCGACGGCGTCCAGCGCTGGGTCGGGATGGTCCAGAAGGAGGTCGGCGAGCGCTTCGCGGCGGCCCCCGGCAGCGCTGCCTACGGCGTGCCGTCGGTGCTCGCGCAGCTCGCGGCCGACGTGCGCGTCCTGCGCGCCGTCTCGCGCAACGTCTTCGCGCCCGTGCCGAACGTCGACTCGGTGCTCGTCGGCCTGCAGCGCACCGGCCCCGCGCCGGAGGCCGCGCTGCGCGAGCTCGTCAGCGCCGCGTTCGCCCACCGGCGCAAGGCGCTCGCGCGCTCGCTGGCGCTCGCCCCCGGCGCCCCGGACGCCGTTCGCGAGCGCGCCCGCGAGGCGCTCGAGCGCCTCGGCCACCCGCCCGACGTCCGCGCGGAGCGCCTCTCGCCGCAGGACTTCCGCGCCCTGCACGAAATGCTGAGCGCATGACCGAGCTGCGCACCGAGGCGCGGGCGAAGATCAACCTGTGCCTCTTCGTCGGCCCGTCACGCGGCGACGGCCGGCACGAGCTCGTGACGCTCATGGACTCGCTCGACCTCCACGACGACGTCGTCGCGCAGCTCGGCGTCGGCGGGCTGCTCGCCGACGAGGTCATCTGTCCCGGCGTCGAGGGCCCGAACCTCGCGGCGACGGCGCTCGCGGCGTTCCGCAAGCGCACCGGCTGGGACGGTCCGGCGCTGCGCCTGCAGATCGACAAGCGGATCCCGGTCGCGGGCGGGATGGCCGGCGGCTCGTCGGACGCGGCGGCCGCGCTGCGCCTCGCCTCCGAGGCCTCGGGCATCGGCGACCGGCGGCTGCTCGAGGAGATCGCGGCCGGGCTCGGCGCCGATGTCGCCAGCCAGATCCGCGGCGGCCTCGTGCTCGCGACGGGCGAGGGCAGCCGCCTGCGCCCGATCCCGGTGTCGCTGGAGTACGCGGCCGTCGTGCTGCCCGTCGACGCCGAGCTGCTGGCGAGCGACGTCTACGCCGAGGCCGACCGCCTCGGCCTTCCGCGTGACGCCCTCGGCCTCGCGAGGTCGCTGACCCGCACCCAGGCCGCGATCTCCGCCGAGACCATTCTCGACCACGTCCACAACGACCTCCAGGACGCGGCCCGTTCGCTGTGCCCGGGGATCGACGAGGCGATGGAGGCGGCGATCAACGCGGGCGCCGACCACGCGCTCGTGTCCGGCTCCGGCCCGACCGTCCTCGCCCTGTTCATCGAGGTCGGCCATCGCGAGCGGGCGGCGATGGCGCACGAGACCCTGCTCGCCGAGGGGCGCACGCCGTCGCCGATTCTCGCCCGGCCCGCCGGGCCGATGATCTAGCGGCACACGATTTCTGACTCACGACACGAGCGGCCGGCGACGCGTCGGCGATCTGCGGCACAATTGGGGCGATGACGAACAACGAGATCACCTATCTCGTCGCGGGGATCTGCGGCCTCGGCGCGCTTTCCGCGTTCGTCTGGTTCATCGCCATGCCGGCCTGGAACTCCTACGGCAGGATGTGGGAGCGGGTGGCCGCGAGCTTCCTCTCGCTGTACGTCCTCGCCGGGCTGCTGCTGCTCGGCGGCGCCGGTGGCGTGGCGATCGCGTACTACTGGGATCGGATCGCGGCGTAGCCTGTGGCGATGGCCAGCCCCGCCGAAGGAACGATGGGGCTCGATCTCGCTGCACTTGATGCGATCACGGATGCGGTCGAGTCGGGCGCCGGACTGCCGGACGTCGTCCGCGCCGCCGCGCGCGCGCTCGAGGCCAGCCTCGTGCTGCTCGACCGCACCGGCTCGGTCCTCGCCGTCGCCGCCCGCTCGCCCGCCGACGAGCGCTCGCTGCTCGACAGCGCCCCGGGCGTCGAGACGATCGACCTGCGCGTCGCGGACGTTCCCGTCGGCCAGCTGCGGATGCGCGTGCGCTCGCAGCCGGGGCCGGCGCTCGTCCGGCTCGTGACGACGCTCGTCGCGTCGGAGGTCGAGCGCGTGCGCGCACCGGCGCGAGCCTCGCAGGAGGCCAGCAGCGGGTTTCTCCACGCGGTGCTCAACCGCGACCTCGGCGACGCCGACGACATCATCAGCCGCGCGTCCGACCTCGGCATCGACCTCGTGCCCGGCGCCAGCGTGCTCGTCGCGCGAGCCCGCGCCCACGTGCCGACCGAGGAGGGCTGGCGCGCCCGCGTGCTCGCGACGGCCGAGCGGGGCGCGCGCGCCGTCGTGTCCACCGCGATCGCGGCGCCCGCCCGGCGCGAATCGACCGCCGCCGAGGTCGTCGTGCTCGTGCCCGGCGGCGACGACGCGATCGCCAAGCGGGCGGCGGAGGGCGTCCTGCGCGAGCTGCAGGCGGGTCTGCCCGGTCACTCCTTCGCCGTCGGGCGCAGCCGCGTCGCCAGCGATCCGCTCGAGCTGCACCGCGCCGGCAACGAGGCGCTGCTGGCCGTCAACGTCGCCGAGGGCGACGACGAGCATCCGCTGCTGGCGTTCGAGCAGACCGGCGCCTACCGGCTGCTGCTGTCGGCGATGAGCGAGGACCCGGCCGAGCTGCAGCGCTTCTACGCGGAGACCGTCGAGCCGCTCGTCGCCTACGACGAGCAGTACGAGACCGAGCTCGTCCGCACGGTCGAGGCGTTCCTCGACAACGACGGCAACGTCGCGGGCACCGCGCAGAAGCTCTTCACCCACCGCCACACGATCCGCTACCGCCTCGAGCGCGTGCGCGAGCTGTCGGGCCTCGACGTCGGTTCCACCGACGGCCGCGAGAAGCTCTCGCTCGGCCTCAAGGCGATGCGCGTCCTCGGCGTCGCCGCGCCGGGTGGGCCGGCGACCGAGCCCGGCGCGCGCGCCGGACGGGTCCCGCCGGGCCGCTGAGCGTCCCCGTGCTCGCATAGCATCCGCGCGCTCATGCGGATCGGGATCCTCACGGGGTCGGGGACGTACGCGCTGCCCGGCATCGAGACCGATGGCGAGCCGGAGCTCGTCGAGACGCGCTTCGGCAGCGCGCCGGTCACGCGCGGCCGGTTCGCCGGCGCCGACGTCCTGCACATCTCGCGCCACCGGCCCGGGCACGAGCTGCTGTCGAGCTCGGTCACCCACCAGGCGAACATCGCCGCGCTGAAGGAGTGCGGCGCCGACGCGATCCTCTCGGTGACCGTCTGCGGCGCCGTCGACCCCACGCTCTCGCTCGGGACGCTCGTCGTCTTCGACGACCTGCACTTCCTCGCCAACCGCCTGCCCGACGGCTCGATCTGCACGCTCTTCACCGAGCCGGGGGAGAAGGGCCGCGGGCACTGGATCTACGAGCGCCCCTTCTCCCAGCACCTCCGCGAGGCGCTGCTGGCCGGCGCCGAGGAGGCCGGCAAGCACGCGCGCGACGGCGGCTGCTACGGCCACGTCGACGGCCCGCGCTTCAACACGAAGACCGAGAT
Organism: uncultured Actinomycetes bacterium; assembly: GCA_963830085.1. Taxonomy (GTDB): domain Bacteria; phylum Actinomycetota; class Thermoleophilia; order Solirubrobacterales; family Solirubrobacteraceae; genus CADCVQ01. The sequence goes on from CAWHLF010000004.1 coordinate 55,670, forward strand.
CAGGATGCTCGCCAACTGCGGCGTCTCCGTCGTGAGCCAGACCGCCGGCCCCGAGACCGTCCTCGCCGGCGAGGCCGAGATCCCCTACGCGCTGCTCGGCTACGCGACCGACTACGCCAACGGCGTGAAGGCCGAGGCGACCCCCGTCGAGGAGCTCATCCGCCTCATCGGCGCCAGCGGCGCGACGTTCGCCGCGACGCTCGCGGCCGCGGTCCCGAAGATCGACGCCGGCAAGCTCGAGCCGGTCGGGTCGTTCTTCCGGTTCGACTGAGCGCACGAAGTCGCACCGGTTTCACGGTGCAAGATTATTGCATTTAGTGTGGTAGCTTCGGGGCTCGGGAGTATCAGCCTGACGCCGCTCGGGGTCGCTGAAGATGTGAGCGCGTAGCGCCATTCGACCTCTCCAAGAGCCAATCGCGGCATCGACGATGCCGCAGCCATGGAGAGCTCTCATGGCGTCTCAGATTCACCCTTTCCCGGGAGACGGGTGGCCGGGCGAAACCCGCCGCAGCGCCCCGTATCGCCAGTGTCCTGTTGACCGCCGCAGTCAGCACGGCCGGCGTTCGCCGCGTCCGCGCAGGCCCAGACGGTCGGGCTGGGAACGGCCGACTCGTTCGCGGTTCTCGGCGGGAGCACCGTCACGAACACCGGCCCGAGCGTCATCAGCGGCGATCTCGGCGTCGCACCCGGCGCAGCCGTGACCGGCTTTCCCCCGGGGATCGTGACCGGCGGCACCATCCATGCGGCAGACGCGGTCGCGCTGCAGGCACAGGGCGACCTCACCACCGCCTACAACGACGCCGCCGGGCGAAGCTCCTCGGCGGCGATCTCCTCGGACCTCGCGGGCCGCACGCTCACGGCGGGCGTCTACAGCGCGGCGACGTCGCTGGGCCTCAGCGGGGACCTGACGCTCGACGGGCAGGGCAATCCCAACGCCGTGTTCGTCTTCCAGGCGGGTTCGACGCTGACGGTGGGGTCGAGCAGCCGCGTGCTGTTCATCGGAGGCGCCCAGGCCTGCAACGTCTTCTGGCAGGTCGGCAGCTCGGCGACCATCGGGACGGGCAGCGCGTTCGCCGGGAACATCCTCGCGCTGACGTCGATCTCGCTCACGACCGGCGCGACCCTGCACGGCAGGGCGCTGGCTCGCAACGGCGCGGTCACGCTGGATACCAACACCATCACGAGGGCCGCGTGTGCCGCCCCGGCGACGCCCGGCGCCGCGCCGCCGGTCGCCACCGGCACGTCGGCGACGACGACCGCGGGGCAGCCGGTGACGGTCACGCTGCCTGGCGGCGACGGGACGGGGTCGCCGCCGACCTTCGTCATCACCGACGGCCCCGACCACGGAACCCTCGGCCCCATCAACCAGGGCCTCGGGACCGTGACGTACACGCCGAACGGCGGCTACGTCGGCCCCGACAGCTTCACCTTCATCGCGACGACGAGCAACGGGACCTCCAACCCGGCGACCGTGCAGATCACGGTCAACCGCGCCGGTGCGGGGACCGGCGGCGGCGCAGGCGCCGGCCCGGGCAGCCCCGGCGCCGGCGGCTCGACGAGCACCCCGGCCGGCGGCCCGCCCACGGCGCGGATCCGCGGGCCGCAGCGCTGCGTCGACGGCCCGTTCCGCGCGCGGGTCACCGGCCGCCGGATCGCGCAGGTGACGTTCTTCGTCGACGGCAGGCGGCGCAGCACGGTCCGCGCGCGAGCCGGACGGACGGTGTTCTCGCTGCGGGTGAACCCGAGCGGCCAGAGCCTCGGCGCCCATCGCGTGACCGCGAGGGTCCGGTTCACGGGCGGCGCGCGCAGCCGGACGCTGCGGCTCGTCTACCAGCGCTGCTCGACGGCGACCGTCGCGCCGCGGTTCACGGGCTGAGGGTTGCGCTCCGCAAGCGCGGCCGGCCTGTGAGCCGGCGCGCGCGTCGTCGCCAACTGAGTCCGAGTCTTCTGCCACGCCCGCGCGCTCATAGGCACGCACCCACTTCCGGATCGCGTTGTCAGAGACGCCGTACCGGCGACCGACGGCCGAGTAGCCCGACTCCGCGATCTCCCGCAGAAGCTGCTCGTAGGGCGGGCGCTCGACGCGCCGGAGCTCAGGATTCGGTTTTCCCGCACGAGGATGGGACGACGATCCGCATGCCGGCGAGCAGAATCTCTGTTCACTTGCGGTTCGGACGAAAGGTCGCCTGACAGCGCGCGCAGACGCGCTCGCGGTTCAGCCGGTTCTTGCGCCCACAATGCGTGTCGAGCGTCGCGGCGCAGTTCGGGCACACGATCTGGAGGTTCTCGAGCCTGTTGTCGTCGCGTACGCCGTTGATGTGGTCGAGGATGAGGCCCATCTGGCGCCCGCGCCAGATCTCGTCTTGACCGCACAACTCGCAGTAGCGCGGCTTGAGACCGCTCGACCACAGCCGCTTCCTCAAAGAGCTGCGCGAGTAGGGCGAGTCGCGTACGAGGATCTCGGCGAGAGGCCGTGCGCGCGCCTGAGCCCGTGCTGCATGGCCTGCGTACGGATCAAAATGTGCGGTAGAGATGTCCCAGCGGTCGGCCCAGAGCTGGAGCGTCGCCCAATTGCCGCCCGAGCCGCACAGGTCCAGCCGCCGCAACGCTTCTGCGTAGCTCAAACTGGCAGAGATCGCCGCCTCGCGGCCTGCTGCTCGTCATATCGCGGCACGAACATATGTTCGCTGACCGAACGGACGGATCGACTGAGGAGCCAGGACTCGAACCCGGTCTTAGTGGCACCAAAACCACGCGTGCTACCGAATACACCACTCCTCAGTAAATCGGGCCGAGTGGCCCGGCTAGAGACTAGCCCTAGGATCCGCACATGCCAGACCTCATCGTCGTGATCCTCGCCGCCGGGCAGGGCACGCGCATGCGATCGCGCGTGCCGAAGATGCTGCACCCGCTCTGCGGGCGACCGCTCGTCGGCTGGCCGATCGCCGCGGCGCTCGCGGCCGGCGCGGACGACGTCGTGGTCGTCGACTCGCCCGGCAACACGCTCGAGGGCCATCTCCCCGACGGCGTGACGACCGCGGTCCAGCCGACCCCGAACGGCACCGGCGGCGCGGTCCAGGCCGCCGCCGAGCACATCGACGCGCGAGCGACCGTCGTCGTGCTCCCGGGCGACGCGCCGCTCGTGACCGCTGACGCGATCGCCGCCCTCGTCGCGACCCACACGGCACAGGGCGCCGCGGCGACGATGGCCACGATGCGCCTCGACGACCCGACCGGCTACGGCCGCGTCGTCCGCGACGCCGACGGCAACGTCGAGCGCGTCGTCGAGACGAAGACCGCCGGCGACGCGACCGACGAGGAGCTCGCGATCGACGAGGTCAACAGCTCGATCTTCGCCTTCGACGGCATGTCGCTGCTCGAGGTCCTCGACGACCTGGAGGCCGACAACGCGCAGGGCGAGCTCTACCTCCCCGACGTCCTGCCGGCGCTGCGGGCCCGCGGCAAGCCGGTCGCCGCGCACGACCTCGGCGACCCGGCGCTCGCGCTCGGCGTCAACGACCGCGTCCAGCTCGCCGCAGGCGCGCGCGATCGCCCAGCGGCGCATCCACGACGCGCACGGCCGCGCCGGCGTGACGATCGTCGACCCCGGATCGACGCTCATCGACGCGAGCGTCACGATCGGGGAGGACACGACGATCGAGCCGAGCTCGTTCCTGCGCGGCTGCGACCGCCATCGGCGCCGGCAGCACGATCGGCCCGCTGACGACGCTCATCGACGTCACCGTCGGCGACGGCGTGAAGGTCCTGCACTCCTACCTCGTCTCCTGCGAGGTCCGCGACGGCGCGAACGTCGGCCCGTTCGCCTACCTGCGACCCGGCACGCTGCTGCGCGAGCGCTCGAAGGCCGGCACGTTCGTCGAGATCAAGAACTCCGACGTCGGGGCGGGCAGCAAGGTCCCGCACCTCTCCTACATCGGCGACGCCGACATCGGCGAGGACACGAACCTCGGCGCCGCGACGATCACCGCGAACTACGACGGGTTCAACAAGCACCGCACGACGATCGGCGATCGCGTCCACACCGGCGTCGACACGACGCTCGTGGCCCCGGTGACGCTCGAGGACGACGTCTACACCGGCGCGAACTCGGCGATCACGAAGAACGTGCCGCCCGGCGCCCTCGCGATCGCGCGCGAGAAGCAGGTCAACCACGAGGGTTACGCGGATCGCAAGAAGGCATCCGACGGCGACCGGGACAAGGCCTAGAATTGCCTGAGTGACAACCGTTCAGACGCAGCCGAAGCCGTCGACCCGCCTCGAGCTCGGCTACGACAAGAACCTCATGCTGTTCTCCGGGCGCGCGAATCCGGAGCTCGCCGCGAAGATCGCCGACAAGCTCGGGATCTCGCCCGGCCCGGTGACGCTCAAGACGTTCTCCAACGGCGAGGTCTACTGCCGCTACGGCGACTCGATCCGCGGCGCGGACGTCTTCATCGTCCAGCCGACGTGCGCCAACCCGGCCACCGGGATGACGCCGAACGACGCGCTCATGGAGCTGCATGCTCATGATCGACGCCGCCGTCGGCGCCAGCGCGCACCGCGTCATCGCCGTCATGCCCTGGTTCGGCTACAGCCGCCAGGACAAGAAGTCCGCGCCGCGCGAGCCGATCTCCGCCCGCCTCGTCGCCCGCCAGCTCGAGCACGCGGGGGCCGACCGCGTCCTGACGATGGACCTCCACGCCGGCCAGATCCAGGGCTTCTTCCGCAAGCCGGTCGACCACATGACGGCGCTGTTCATCCTCACCCAGCACTTCAAGGACCTCGACCTGAAGGACATCGTCGTCGTCGCGCCGGATGCCGGCCGCGTGAAGCTCAACAAGAAATTCGCCGCCAAGCTCGGCGCCGAGCTCGCGATCCTCGACAAGGAGCGGCCCGCCCAGCAGGTCGCCGAGATCGGCTACATCATCGGTGACGTCAAGGGCAAGACGGCGATCATCGTCGACGACATCATCGACACGGCCGGCACGCTGAAGGTCGCCGGCCAGAGCGTGCTCGATGCCGGCGCCACGGCGGTCTACGCCGCCGCGACGCACCCGGTGCTCAGCGGCAACGCCTTCGAGAACCTCGCGCGCGGGCGGCTTCGAGCAGATCGTCGTCACCGACACGATCCCGCTGCGCGCCGGCGCGCCGGACAACATCCGGGTCCTGTCGTGCGCCGACCTCCTGACCGATTCGATCCGCAGCATCTTCGCGGACCGCTCGGTGAGCGAGGTCTTCGGCGGCGAGAACCAACTTTTCTAGTCGGCAGCCCGTGGTTGCGGGCTTTCAGGCTCCCGCGCTGCGCTACGCGCTGCAGTGGCCAAGCGCGACAGTCGTCTCAGGAACTGCGCGCACGCTCACCTGCAGCGCCCACCGGGTCCAGGATCTCCCTCGTCACGTCGGCGCGCATCGCCTCAGTCATCCCGTCGGTTGCAGCGATGATCTCCCGGTGTGGCGGCAGGACGCGCTCGTAGCCGTCAGAAACGGCAAACTCGCAGAGGCCCGGCCCGGCGACACCAAGAACCGCAACCGCCGCCGCGTCCCGATCGCCGCGACGCTGCGCGAATACCTGGCCGCCGAGCGCGTGCGCCAGCCGCACGGGGTCGAGCTGTGCTTCGGGCTCGCAGCTAGCCGACCGTTTCGCCCCGACCGGCTGCAGCAGCGCGCGGACGAGGCGTGGAGCCAAACTTGTCAGACGCGGCTGACCTTGCACGACTGTAGGCATACGTCCCCCAGCCTCGCATCGCCGCCGGCGTCAACGCGAAGGCTCAGCAGCTACATGGGACATTCGACCGTATCGATCACGCTCGACCGCTACGGACACCTGATGCCTGGCAATGAAGCCGAGGCGGCGACGCTGCTCGACGCCTGCCTGTCGAGGTCGACGCCACCGCGGTCTAAGGTGGCAAGGAAACCTGCGGCCGGGCGTCGATAGAGGCCTAGTCCGCGACCAGTAGGGCAGAATGGAGCACAGGATCACCCCCATCAGCCACACGGAGTCGACTCGCGGCGAGCTCGGGCAAGGCCTCTACAGCCTTGGTGAGCTGCAGGCCTACGTTGCCTATGACGGCACGCGGAACGATGGTGCGCGGGTGCTGACGTGGCTGACTGAAGTCTTGAACCCAGTCCCTCACAGATCACGGCAGCCGGACTACAGTTTCAGTGATCTGATTAGCCTGTTCGTCGTTCGGGAGTTGCGGAAGCGCCGGGTCCCGGCTCATCGTATTCGTGATGCCGAAGCGCACCTGCGGGCGAAGTGGGGTACCGATCGCCCCTTTGTCAGCGAGCGGATAGCCACCGACGGTCGGCACGTCTTCTGCGGCGAGGAGATCGTTTCGGACCAGCCAGCGCAGATAGAGGCGGCAATCGGAGCGCGCCCTTCAGCGACGGCGCCATGACGTAACTGGCGACGCAACTCAACCCACGGCACTCGTCGCGCAGCTGGTGGAGAACCGGCGCTTGAGCTGGACCAATCAAGGCATCGCGGCCGGGCTTCATGGCCCGCTAACCGGCCTGGCCGCACGTAAGCCACTCGATCTCCTGGACGATCCCGGGCGCGAGCGAGAGCTGCTCATGGCGGCGAGGGCAGGCCGAGTCAAAGCTCGCACCAGAACAAGGCGCGCTACCTCGCAGCGCGCCTGGGGAGCAAGGCCATCTTCCGATACGCCCACCATCACGTCCCGCTTTGGGCTCGCCAAAACTCGCGGGCGGGTCGGTGAACTGCGCCCACGAGGGCCCTACCCAGTACTGCTGCATCACACCTGACGGTGCGAGGGCAGAGCGCATTGAGCCAAGCAGCTCACCACCGAAGCGGAGCTCGAGATAGTCCGGATGCCGATCACGGTATGTCGCATACCGGCCATGTGGCTTCGCCACATGCAAAGCGTTGAAGCGCAGCAAACGCACGGCCATCTCCAGAGCAAATGAACGACTACGATGCATTCTGTGCAAGAAAGCAGACGCGACACGGCGACAGCGCTGCCGCGGCATCATCACACCGAACGCAGCACTCGACGGGCACATGAACATCACGCCCTTCGGCGCCCACCGCGCGATCGACTGGCGAACGAAGCCGGCCCGTGGCTGAACACTCCCGGCTGCGCGGACAGCAGTAGGCAGGCCGCCGCAGGGGATGATTGGCATTCGTGCGCCGCGCGACGCCGCCCAGCGACCAAGCGCGGCTAATCGACGCGTGAGCGCCCGCGCTGCACTGGCGCTGCACTACCCCAAGCCCAGCGGTTCCCCGCCCCCCGCAGCGACACAGAATCCAGGCGCACGGCGAATCTGGCCCCGCAGGCCGT
>CAWHLF010000005.1:0-5575 GCA_963830085.1 uncultured Actinomycetes bacterium
GGGCACAAGATCCTCGCGGGGGAGCCGTACCACTACTGATATCGGTTGCAGCCGCCTGGAGCCGCCGATAATCCTCCGGTGAGCCGGGAGATCGACGGGCCCATGCGCCGCGCGCTCGCCGTCGCCGTGGTGCGCAACGTAGCGCTCGGCTTCCACGCGCTCACGCTCGGCGAGTGGGTGCTTGGCACCGCCGTCGCCATCGAGGCCTACGGCGCCGGCGGCGCACTCGCGGTCGGTCTCGTCGGATTTCGGTTCGCTCCAGCCGCGCTCGCCACGCTCGTCACCACCGACCTCGGCGCGCGTTTCGGGTGCGGGCGCGTGCTCATGGCGACCGCTGCCATACGTGCGGGCGCCGCACTCGCGGTTGCTCTCACGCTCGCCCTCGACCTGCCGTTCGCACTCGCCGTCGCGCTGGTGTGGATCGATGCCGCCGCCGGATCGGCCTACCGGCCCGCACAGGCGGGCCTGCTCCCGCAGATCGTCAGAACGCCGCGCGAGCTCACGATCCTCGCAACCCTGGTCTCCAACGCGAAGTCATCCGGTCAGGCGCTTGGCGCGATGGCGGGCGGCGTGCTGACCGGGCTTGTTTCGGCGCCCGGCGCGGTCGTTTTCGCGGCCGCTCTGTACGCCGGATCGGCGCTCCTGGCGATATCGGTGGCCCGCGCTCCGCGTCCGTCCGCCGAGACCTCCAAGCGCGGGTTGCGCGAGCACATCGCCGGGATCTCCGGGGGTTGGCAGACCCTGAGCCACGACGACGAAGCCCTCCGCATCGCGGAGTGGTCGTGCGTGCGGTCGCTGATCCGCGGGCTGTGGATGTCGCTCGGCATCGTCGCGGCCCTGACGATCCTGGACATGGGAGCGTCGGGCTTCGGCCTGCTCCTCGGAGCCGCCGGGGTCGGCACCGCGATCGGCATCGTGCTGAGCGGGCGTCTCGCGGGCCGCGCGCAGCTGGCCGCGCCGTTCGCCGTCGGGCTGCTGCTGTGCTCGCTGCCGCTGGCCGCGATCGGGCTCTCGGGCGGCGCGCCGCCGGCGCTCGCGCTCATGGTGATCTGGGGCGTGGGGATGGCGCTGTCGGACGTTGGCGCTTCGGCCCTGCTCAACCGGGTCGTGGCGCCGAGCGAGCTGGCTCGTGTCGTCGGCGCAATGGAGGCTGCGAAGCTGCTCGCCGAGGCACTCGGCTGCATCCTCGCGCCCGCGCTCGTGGCGCTCGTCGGCGTCCGTGGAGCTCTGCTCTACGGCAGCGTCGCCATCGGGCTCGCCGTCCTCGCCGACCGGCGCGGCTTCCGAGCGATCGATCGTCGCGCGGTCGGGCAGGTCGAGGTGCTCGAGCTCGTGCGCGGGGTGCCGCTGTTCGCGCCGCTGAACGTCGACGGGCTGGAGGCCGTGGTCGCTCCCCTCGTCAAGGTCGATGCCACCGCCGGAACGGCGGTCGTGCGGCAAGACTCCTTCGGCACACGCTGGTATCTCGTCTCCAGCGGTGAACTGGAGGTGCTGATCAACGACTTCGTCATCGGCCGTGCCACCCGGGGCGACGCGTTCGGCGAGCGGGGGCTGCTGCGCGACGAGCCACGCAGCGCGACGGTGCGAGCGACCACCGACGTGTCGCTGCTCGCGCTCGAGCGTGCGGACTTCCTGCGGGCTGTGCTGCGCACCGAGACGAGCGCGCCGGCCTCGGTGCTCGGCGCGCCACGCGACGGCGTCGAGGCGCTGCGCCGCCAGCATGCGCTCGCCGCCGTCGACAGCCGCGCGCTGGCCGAGCTCGCATCATCGGCTGAAGACGTCGCGCTGACCCCGGGCGAGCTGCTCTTCGCCGAGAACGACGAGGACGATCGCTATTGCGTCATCCTCGAAGGTGAAATCGAGATCCGCGTCGGCGGCGACCTGCGCCGGGTGCTGGCCGCGGGGGACGGCTTCGGCGAGATCGCCGTGCTCCACCGCATGCCGCGCACCGCCAGCGCGATCGCACGAACACCCGCCCGCATCCTGGCGGTCAGCGGCGAACGACTGCGCGAGCTCCCCGAGATCGAGGCAATCGTCGCCGGCCGGTCCCCCGGCCTCCAGTGAGCGAACCAGCGTTCTCAGCGCGCCGTCGTCAAGCGAACCCAAGTCCGGCAGGCCGGGGGGCCCATCTGACACGTCAACCCCCTGACGTTGATTGGCGAGCCGGCCGCTATCCACCCACAGGTTGGACTGCGTACGCTCAAAGCCCATGTCCGCTCCGCTCTCAGATCTCCGCGCCGCCGTCGCCGCCGCCTCCGTCGCGGTCGCCGGCGGCGACGGCCACGCCTCGGCGCTGCCCACGCTCGAGCGCCCGAAGAAGGCCGGCTTCGGCGACTACGCCACGAACGCCGCGATGCTGCTCGCGCCGCGCGCCGGCGTGCCGCCCCGCGAGGTCGCCGGCCGGCTCGCCGAGAACCTCGAGCGGCGCCTCGGCGACGCGCTCGAACGCATCGAGATCGCCGGGCCCGGCTTCCTGAACCTCTTCATGTCCGACGCCTGGTGCGTCGCCGCGCTCGGCCACGTGCTCGCGGCCGGCGACAGCTTCGGCGGGGGCGGCGCCGATCCGGCCGAGAAGGTCAACGTCGAGTTCGTCTCGGCCAACCCGACCGGGCCGATGACCGCCGCCGGCGCCCGCCATGCCGCCTACGGCGACTCGCTGGCCCGGCTGCTCGAGTTCAGCGGGCACGCGGTGACGCGGGAGTACTACATCAACGACATCGGCGGCCAGGTGCAGCGCCTCGGCGCGTCGATCCGGGCCCGGGCCCGCGGCGAGGACGTCCCCGAGGGCGGCTACGAGGGCGACTACGTGCGCGAGCTGGCCGAGCGGATCCCCGGCGCCGGCGACGACGATCTGCAGGTCGTGGCCGAGCGGGGCATCTCGCTGCTGCTCGAGAAGATCCGCGCGTCGATGCATGCGATCGGCGTCGACTTCGACGTCTGGTTCTCCGAGGCAACGCTGCACGCCGGCGAGGCGTCGAAGGTCGACCACGCCTTCGAAGCGCTCGCGGCGCGCGGCGAGACGTACCGCTCGGAGGGCGCGCTGTGGCTGCGCACGAGCGCGCACGGCGAGCCGAAGGACGACGTCCTCGTGCGCTCGACCGGCGAGCCCTCCTACTACGCGTCGGACATCGCCTACCACCTCGACAAGCGCGAGCGCGGCTTCGACCGGCTCATCGACGTCTGGGGCGCCGATCATCACGGCCACGTCGCGCGTATGCAGGCGGCCTTCGAGGCGCTCGGCCACCCCAGGGACGCGCTCGAGCTCATCGTCATGCAGTTCGTGAACATCGTCGAGCGCGGCGAGCGCTCGAAGATGTCCAAGCGCCGCGGCGAGTTCGTGACGCTCGACGACCTTCTGTCGCAGATCGGCGTCGACGCCACGCGCTTCTTCATGGTGCAGCGCTCGCACGACACGATGATCGATCTCGACATCGACCTCGCCCGCGAGCAGTCCAGCGACAACCCGGTCTTCTACGTCCAGTACGCCCACGCGCGGATCGCCTCGATCCTCGCCAAGGCGGGCGGCGGTGGGCGCGTCCCCGCAGCGCTTGTGGAGGCGCCCGGCTACGGCGGCGCGCTCGAGCCCGCCGAGCGCGCGCTCGTCAAGAAGCTGCTGGCGTTCCCCGACGAGGTCGCCGAGGCGACCGAGCGCCGCGCGCCGCACCGCATCGCGGCCTACGCGCTCGAGCTCGCGCAGACGTTCACGGCGTTCTACCGCGACTGCCAGGTCGTCGGCGCCGAGGGCGGGGGCGTGGAGTCCTTCCGCCTGGCGCTGAGCGCGGCGACGAAGCGGACGATCGCCCGGGCACTCGACCTGCTCGGGGTCAGCGCGCCGAACAAGATGTAGGCCGAGCGGGCGGTTACGCGTCGTAGCGCGCGAGGTCGGCGTCCAGGCGCGCGGCGTCGTCGTCGCTGAGTTCGCGCGCGCCGTCCGCACCGTCCGCGTCCGCGGCGCGGCCGTCGGCGCTCGCCATCCCCGTCGCCTCGCGCCGCCGCCAGCGCGGCACGAGCAGCGCGAGCGCGGCGACGACGATCGCCCCGAGCGCGAGCGGGATCACGTACGCGGTGATCCCGACACCCTCGCTCTCGGGCAGCGCAAGCACGTCGGGGCCGTACTCGGCGACGAGCGTCGTCTTGATCTCGTCCTTCGTCCTGCCCTCGGCGATGAGCTCACGGATGCGGTCGCGCTGGCTCTCGGGCTGCGCGCCCTCGGCGATGTTCAGCGGGACCTTGCACGTGACGCACATGACCTCGTCCTCGAGGTCGACGAGGTCGGCCTTGGGCGAGGCCGCGGCGGCGGCCGCTGCCGCCGCCGGCAGGAGAAGGGCGAACAGAAGCGCCGCGAGGAAGACGACGCGCCGCATCAGAGGACCTTGCCGAGCGCGGCCCTGACCCACGCGTCGTCGATCGGGCCGCGGCGCAGCGCGACGATCCGGCCCTGGCGGTCGATGAGGAACGTCTCCGGCACGCCGGTGGTGTCATAGCGCTTGCCCAGCTCCGAGCCGACGTCGCGGACGCTCGGGAAGCCGATGTTGTGCTTGGCGACGAAGCGCAGCGAGGCCGGGGGAGAGTCGTCGACCGTGACGCCGAGCACCGAGCCGGCGTCGGCGGCCGCGAGCTGGCGCTGGGCGCGCTCGAGCACCGGCGCCTCGTCGCGGCACGGGATGCACCACGAGGCCCAGAAGTTCAGCAGGACGACCTGTCCGCGCAGGTCGGCGACCGAGGTCGTCTCCTCGCTTCCGAGCACCGGCATCGTGCGGCTCGGCGCGGGCGGGAGCTTTCCGTCGGCCACGGCCTGGGCGAGCGAGTCGCTCGTCGAGCGCGAGGCGAGCCCGTAGGCGAGCAGGCCGACGAGCGCGACCGCGACGAGACCCGCGACGATGGGGATGATCAGGCGCTTCATTCGGGGCATGGAGCCTAGTGTTCCGCCCGCGCAACGATCCCCGGCAGCCGACTAGAATCGGCGGTCGGCGCGGACGTAGCTCAGTTGGTAGAGCGCGAGCTTCCCAAGCTCGAGGTCGCGGGTTCGAAGCCCGTCGTCCGCTTGCCCGCCTCACCGCGCCGGCCGGGTGGTCGCCGGGCCGCGCGGGCGTTATCCTCGCGCCGCGGATGGCGGCCTACAGCTTCCTCACCACCTGGTGCGTCGACGCACCGATCCAGGACGTCTGGGACGTCATCTCGGCGAGCGACCGCTATCCGGAGTGGTGGAAGGGCGTGCGCAAGGTCGAGGAGCTCGAGCCCGGCGGTGAGCACGGCCTCGGCGCCCTGCAGCGCTTCGAATGGCGCAGCAAGCTGCCCTACTCGCTGGAGTTCGACATGCGCGTGACGCGCTCCGAGCCGCCCTATCTGCTCGAAGGCCACGCGAGCGGCGAGCTCGTGGGCGTCGGGATCTGGCGGCTGTACGAGGGTTCGGCGGGCACCGCGCTGGTCTACAGCTGGGACGTTTCGACGACGCGGGCATGGATGAATCGCCTGTCGCGGTTGGCCAGGCCGGCCTTTGCCTGGAACCACGACTACGTCATGCGTCAGGGGGCGATCGGGCTGGCCCAGCGGCTCGGCGCCGAGCTCGTCGCGC
>CAWHLF010000006.1:0-689265 GCA_963830085.1 uncultured Actinomycetes bacterium
GGCGGATCAACGCATCCAACCCGTGCTCCGAGTACATGCACGTCGACGACTCGGCCTGCAACCTCGCGTCGCTGAACCTCATGAAGTTCCGCCGCGCCGACGGGACGTTCGACGTCGAGCGCTTCGAGCACTGCGTCGACATCATGTTCCTCGCGCAGGAGATCCTCGTCGGGCCGTCGAGCTACCCCACCGAGGAGATCGGCGTCAACGCCCGCGCGTTCCGCCAGCTCGGCCTCGGCTACGCGAACCTCGGCGCGTTCCTCATGTCAAACGGCGTGGCCTACGACTCCGACGCCGGCCGCGGGACGGCGGCGGCGATCACGTCGTTGATGACGGGCCGCGCGTACCTCGAGTCGGCCCGCGTCGCGGCGGCGATCGGGCCCTACGAGCGCTACGCCGAGAACCGCGAGGCGCACAACGCCGTCATGCGGATGCACCGCGACGCGTCGCTGGCGATCCCGGACTCGACGTGCGCCGACACCGCGCTGCTCGAGGCGTCGCGGACCGTCTGGGACGAGGCCGTCGCAGCCGGCGACGAGCACGGCTACCGCAACGCGCAGGCGACGGTGCTCGCGCCGACGGGGACGATCTCGTTCCTCATGGACTGCGACACGACGGGCGTCGAGCCGGACTTCTCGCTCGTGAAGTTCAAGGAGCTCGTCGGCGGCGGCCAGATGACGATCGTCAACCAGACGATCCCGATGGCGCTGCGGACGCTCGGCTACGGCGACGACGAGATCGAGCAGATCGAGGCCCACATCAACGAGCACGCGACGATCGTCGGCGCGCCCGGCCTGGCGGCCGAGCACCTGTCGGTCTTCGACGTCGCGGTCGGCGAGCGAGCGATCTCGCACATGGGCCACATCAAGATGATGGGCGCCGTCCAGCCGTTCATCTCGGGCGCGATCTCCAAGACCGTGAACCTCCCGCAGGAGGCGTCGATCGAGGACATCGCCGACGCCTACCTGCAGGCGTGGCACGTCGGCGTCAAGGCGCTGGCGATCTACCGCGACGGGTCGAAGACCGCGCAGGCGCTGCGGACCGACGCGCACGAGGGCAAGTCCGCGCCGGCCGAGACGGTCGTCGTCGAGGGCTTCTCTCAGGAGCAGGTCGACGAGCTCGTCGCCGAGGCGGTCGCGGCCGCGCGCAAGAAGGCGGTCGCGGAGATCGGCCCGAAGCGCAACCGCATGCCGCGCGAGCGCCAGTCGATCACGCACAAGTTCTCGATCGCCGGCCACGAGGGCTACATCACGGCGGGCATGTACGAGGACGGCACCGTCGGCGAGATCTTCCTCACCGACATCGGCAAGGAGGGCTCGACGCTGCGCGGCATGATGAACGCGTTCGCGACGTCGATCTCGATCGCGCTGCAGTACGGCGTGCCGCTCGGGACGCTCGTCGAGAAGTTCTCCTACATGCGCTTCGAGCCCGAGGGCATCACGCAGAACCCGGAGATCCCGTTCGCGAAGTCGATGCCCGACTACATCATGCGCTGGCTCGCCTCGCGCTTCCTGGACACCGACACCCAGGAGGAGCTCGGCATCCTCACCCCCGAGGTCCGCGCGCGCAAGATGGCCGAGGACGCCGGCACCTCGACGGGCCAGTCCTCCGACACCGCGGGGCCCGCCAACGGCGGCAACGGCGGGCACAAGCACGGCCCGATGGGCACGGTCGCCGGCACCGAGCCGGCCACGACCCGCGCCGCCGCCGACGCCCTCACCGACGCGCCGCCCGTCGTCCCGATCCGGATGAAGGGCCTCGATCTCGGCCCGGCCTGCGCGCAGTGCGGAGGCATGATGCAGCGGACCGGCTCGTGCTACACGTGCTCGAGCTGCGGCAACAACACCGGCTGCGGCTGAGTGTTGTTCCGCGGCGCCTCGGCTGAGGCTGTGTAGTCGGCCCGGCCAGGATGGTCTTCTGGCCGGCGCCCGACGGGGCTGAGCGTCCCGAGCGGTGGCGGCTCGCGGAGGTCGGGCTCCAGCCCGCAGATCGGATCAGCGGGCCTGCGGGCAGAGCGCGTGGGTGATCTCCGCGTGGCTCGTCATGCCGAGGGCGCTGTATGTCGCGAGCGCCGAGGCTACGAGCGGTTGGGCACGCCGGCGATCGCCGGGGTCGCAACGATCGAGCAGCATCCGGGCGTAGGCGGCCTGCGTATGGGCCACCCAGGGCCGGGCGCCCATCCTCTCGTTCATGGCGATCGCATCCTCGAAGTGGCGCTCCGCCGCCTGCCAGCGTTTCAGCAGCGCCGCGAGCATCCCGAGGTGGCCGGAGACCGAGCCTCTCACGACCTCTGCCTGATCGACGACGTTGTAGGCCGCCCATGGACGCATGAGTTCGTAGAGCGCGTCCGCAGCCTCGAACTCGCCGAGGCGAACGCATGTCTCGGCCAGAAAGCTCGTGGCCGCGAGCCATTCCTTGTCGAACGGCAGGGCGGCGAATCCCCCGGCGGCCAGCTCGCCGAGGCCGCGTCTGGCCTCGGACGGCCGTCCGGTTCGCGCGAGGAGGCACACGAGGGCGCACCGGAAGATCGTGCGGCTTGGGTGCCGGCCGACGGCCGCTCGAACAGGCGCCTCGACGTCCTGGAGCCCCCCGCAGGCTTCGCATATGGCATAGCGATGGAGCGAATCGATGGACCTCGCGGCGTCCGGGTGCACTGGTTCCCCGTAGGCGAGGGTCTGACGGCTGAGCTCGCCGGCCTCCTCGAACCTTCCCTCGGCCACGGCGATCATTGCCTCGACGCCACGGACGACGAACAGCTGGGCGGGCTGCCTGAGCTCCTCGGCGTTGCGTGAAGCAGCGGCCAGATCGGCCTTCGCGCCGCTGATGTCTCCGATCGTGAGCCGCGCCTCGATGCTGTAGCAGAGTGCAGCCGAGAGTGCCTCGAGATCGCCGTGCTTCTCGGCGATGTCGCGCAGCTCCCCTGCGAGTGCGAGGCACTCCGCGACCGTGTCGGGTGCAAGGATGGCTGCCATCCGGCCGTCGAGCGCGTAGGCGAGCACGGCCGGTGCCTGTGCCTGCCGGGCAAGCGCCACGGCCTCGTCGCTGAGGGCGTCGCGCCGGTCTCTGGCCCGCTCGTCTCGAAGCGCCCCTGCCAGGCGGGCGAGAAGCCTGACCCGCAGGTCGATATCCGCATCGGCCAGCGCCGCCAGCCCCTCCTCGAGCAGCGGAACGAGCCGCTCGTCGTCGCCGGCACGCCCCCAGACGAGACGACCGCCGTAGCCGGCCGCGGCAAGCGCGAGCTGGCGCGGAAGCGCAGCGCGGCGCGCCACGCTCGCCGCATCGAGAAAGGCGTGCCTTGCCGACGAGCTGTTTCCCGCCCGTGCCTCGGCCTCACCGATCGAGAGGAGAAGCTCACAACGCGCGCCCTCATCCGGCTTCGCGGTGCTCTCGAGGGCGTCCAGCGCCGTTGCGTACAGTCGTGCGGCCTCCTCGTAGGCGAGCAGGTCGAGCGCGCGGTCGCCCGCCCGGCGAGCGTGCTGAACGGCTTTCTCGAACAGGCCGCCGGCGATCGCGTGGTGGGCGAGCTCGGCGAAATGCGCTCCGGCCGCCTCCCCGTAGACGTCTTCCAGTGTCTGCACCGCAAGCCGGTGGAGCCGGACGCGGCGCGGCATCGTGACGCTCTCGTAGAGCGTGTCGCGGATGAGCGCGTGGGCGAACCGCAGGCGATCGTTCGAGCCGGGCACGTCGGAGACGACACGTGCGGTGACTGCTTCGTCGAGTGTCTCGAGGAGCGCCACGTCGGAGACGCCGGCCAGGCGACCGAGGATGTCCATCCGAAACTCGCGACCGATCACGGAGGCAAGCACGAGCACCCGGTGGCACTGCTCTGACAGGTGCCCCAGGCGCCGGCCGATGACCTCTTGGATGGCAGTCGCAACGCGTTGCGGGCCCGGTCGATCCTGACCCGGCATCCTCGACGGAGCGTAGGCGGACGACCTCACCGACGAACAGCGGGTTGCCCTCGGTCTGCTCGTACAGGGCGGCGACGAGGTTCGTCGCCGCGGCCCTCGACGTCGTGAGCTCGACGTACTGCGCGATCTCGGCCTCGCTCAGACCGGCGAGCGACAGGCGGCGGACCTGCGGCTCGCGCGCGAGCTCGGTGAGCATCGCCGTCAAGGCATGTCCTGGAATGGGATCGACGTCTCGACAGGCACCGACAGCGAGGATCCGCGCCGTGCTGAGCTCCCGGGCCAGGAACCGCAGCAGCAGTAGCGACGAGTCGTCGGCCGCGTGGAGATCGTCGAGGACCAGCACGATCGGCCGGACTTCGGACGCATTTCTCAGGAACTCTGCGGTGGCCGCGAACAGCCTGAAGCGTGCGCCGTCGGACTCGAGCGCAAGCGGCTCGGTCAGCTCGGGCAACCGCTCCCGCAGCTCGGGCAGGATCTGGGCGAGGGCGGGACCGCCCGCTCCGAGCTGGGCGCGCAGCTCGGACGTCTCCGTCTCGCGAACATAGACACGCAGCGCCTGGACCCACGGCCAGTAGGCGGGGGCGCCGCCCGCCTCCCAGCAACGCCCGATCAGAACCCGAGCTCCGCGGGTCCGTGCATCCGCAATGAGCTCCTCAGCCAGCCGGCTCTTGCCGATGCCCGGCTCTCCGATGAGCACGAACAGCCGGCCACGGCCGGAGAATGCGTCGTCGAGACCGGCGGTGAGTTCCGCGAGCTCGGCGACGCGCCCGACGAACGCGGACTGCGATGGGCCCGCCGGCCGCGTGCGCGGGGCTTCGGCAGCCGGCGCCGGCGAGTCCACGGGCTCGGTCGCGGCGCGATCGGCCCAACGCAGCGACTCGTCATGGCCGAGGATCGCCGCCTGGAGCTCCTGGAGCTCACGGCCGGGCTCGATACCGAGCTCCTCGACGAGCACACGACGCGCGTCTGCGTAGACCTCGAGCGCCTCGGCCTGCCGTCCAGAGCGATAGAGCGCGAGCATCAGCTGTGCTCGCACCCGCTCACGCAGCGGCTGGCGCCGCGCGATCGTGCGCAGCTCGGCGACGAGCTGCGCATGGTGGCCGAGCTCGAGGTCCGCCGCGATCCGATCCTCGAGCGCTCCCGCCCGAACCTCCTCGAGCCTGCCGATCTCATCGTGGGCGAACGACTCGTCGCCCAGGTCGGCGAGCGGCGGCCCGCGCCAGAGCGCGAGCGCGTCGGAGAGGAGCGCTGACCCAACAGCAGGGTTGCCCGCGGCGAGCGCGTCGCGGCCACTCGCGACGGCGGCTTGAAAGCGATGCAGGTCGAGCGTGCCGGGCTCGACGCGAAGCTCATAGCCCGGGGCGCGCGTGATCAGCAGCCGGCTCTCCTGACCGGCGGAGAGCTGTGGCTCGAGCGCCCGTCGCAGCCGCGACACCGCCACCTGCAGCACCTTGGTGCCGCGCTCGCTCCTGCCGTCACCCCAGAGCTCGTCGAGCAGACGGTCCTGCGAGACGACCTCGTTGGCATGCAGCAACAGCAGCGCCAGCAACGCCCGCTGCTTCGCGCCTCCGAGAGCGACCGGCCGATCGTCGTCGAACACCTCCAGCGGGCCAAGGATCTTGAAGTCCATCGTCGGTTCAGCACGACGGTAACACGCGCTGTTACCGCCTCGTAGGAGCTCTGAAGGTGCCCCGGAGCAGGCTGTCCTCGACCACTGGACCTACGGAGGACACACATGTCGCACGTCACGGCATCACCAGCAGCGCTCGTCGGCAGCTCGTCGGACATCCGCCGCACCGCGATCATCGCGGGAGTCCTCGGGCTCCTCGCGGCCGCGCTCGTCATTGCGGCATTCGCGCTCGGCGGATCGTCCGCGGACACCACAGGCTCGCTCCTGTCCGATCAGCCGGCCGCACGCACCGACGGCGGGCCGAACGAAGGCGCCGTCGCGGCGTCCGTGGGCTCGCGCCAGAGCGCCGGCCCGAGTGAGAGCGCGATCGCCGCCGCCGTCGGCACCTCGGCTCCGAGCGCGAGCGCGATCCGGGATGAGAGCCGCATCGCGGCGGCGATCGCGGGCCGGTAGCCCCCTGCCGGGGAGGAGGAGGTTGTCATGTCAGCCATCGTCATCGCCGAAATCGGACGCCCGGTCACTGGTGCCGCACTATGGATCGCGGCATCGATCGCGCTCGTCATGCTGGTCGCGGTCGTGCTCATCCTCGTGTCGGAACAGCGAGGACACCCGGAGATCACCAGGTCGTCGGGCGTGGTCGACCACGAGGCGAAGCGCCTGACGGGCGCCTAGCTCCGCGCCCCACCGGTCGTCCCGATCCGGACCTGAACGTCCCGCGGCTCCGGTCAGCCGGCCTCAGCCCGCGGCGGACCACGAAGCGTCCAGCAGCGTCAGCGCGTCTTGGCCGACGAGGGCGGCGCCGAGCGGTTCGCCGGCGGACAGCAGGCGCGCCCAGCATGCGTCGGCGGCGTCAGCGCGGACGAGCACGAGGAAGCGCCGCTGGCTCTCGCGCAGGATCGCGACGATGCCGCGGTTGTCGGCGTCGGAGCCGATCGTGCCGATCGGCAGCTCGCCTGGCAGGCCTGCGGCGGCGAGCAGTCGCGCGGCGCGTGGACCGACGACGCCGACGATCGCCAGCGATGCGCTGATGTCGGCGAGCATGAGGTCGCGGTGGTCACGTCCTCGTCCGATCGCGGCCCTCGACGCGAGCGCCGCGTGCGGGCCGACGAGCAGGGCGTGGCGCGCGCCGAGGCGCAGGTACCACACGCCGCGCAGGCGCCGGCCGGTGCCGATTGCGGTCGTCGGGTCGCCGACGCGTGCGATCAGCGCGCGGTCGAGCAACTCGCGGTCGCCGCGCAGCTCGAACGCGCCGTAGTCGGAGTGGTCGGCGAGCCCGACGCGCTTGATGCAGACGGCGATCTCGCCGGGAACCGACCCGTAATGCGCGACGACCCTGTGCCCATCGCGGTCGTGCAGGACGGCGCCCGCGGTGAGGCAGGCGTCCGGCGGGGAAGCGGTGACGGACTGGCGCGTGGAGTTCTCCATTGCCCTGAGAGGG
Source organism: uncultured Actinomycetes bacterium (assembly GCA_963830085.1). Lineage (GTDB taxonomy): Bacteria > Actinomycetota > Thermoleophilia > Solirubrobacterales > Solirubrobacteraceae > CADCVQ01. The sequence goes on from CAWHLF010000006.1 coordinate 6,980, forward strand.
AGTCGGCCCGGCACCCGGATGCGCGTTGCGGCCCGCCGGAGCGGGCCGCCGGCTGCGTCTGTGGCAGCCCCCACCCGGGCGATTCCCGGCTCAGCCGACGCCGAGCTTCTCGGCGGCCATCCGCGTGCCCTCGACGCGGTTGGTGATCTTCTGGAACGCGACCTCGCGGGCGTAGTCCGGCGAGCCGTGGTTGGGCTTCTCGTCGATCGAGAACGGCGAGAACCCGCAGTCATCCGTCGAGCCCAGACGCTCCTTGGGAATGAAATCCGCGGCCCGCACGAGCATGTCGCAGATCTCCTGCGCGCTCTCCGCCCGCGGCGACTGCGTCACCGTCACACCGATGTAACACATCTGATCGTCGCGGCTGTTCTGCCCGATCGACTCATAGATCGGGTCCTTGTCACGCTCGGACGCCAACTGGATGAGGAAGTAGCCGGCGTTGATCTTGAACATCTCCGGCAACAGGTTGTTGTACGGCACATCCGCGCGAATGCACGGAGTCGCGGTCACCGCCCGGGCAGGTGTGGATCCCGATCTTCTGGCGCTCCTCATCAGAGAAGTTCTCCAGCACCCGGTTGTTGAGCTCGATGAAATGCGGCAGCAACCCCGCGCCCGTCCACGGATTGCGCGGATCCTCGCGCGTCGCCAGCCGGCCCTCCGTGAAATCGATCGACACCCGCGCCGCACCGGCCTCGAACGCCTTGCGGATATCCGTCACGCACTCCTGCACGATGTCCTCCTCGAACTCCTCGCGCGAGTAGCCCTCGACCGGATCCTTCAACGGATACAACAACGCCAGCATCGACGGCGCGATGACCGCCTGCTTCATCGGCTTGGTCGCATACGGCAACGACTTCTTCAGCGTGTCCGCCGCATAGAAGTTGTACTTCAGCGGGCCACCGGTCAGCTTCGGCAACTGCCGGCCATGACCATCGGCGAAGATCGCGAAGAACTGACCGCCCGGACCAAGATTCGCCGCCAACCCCGTCCCCGCCAACGTATCGGCGATCGGGTACGTCGCAAACGACGACCAACGCTGCTCACCATCAGAAATGATCGGCGAGCCCGTCGCCTCACCACGCTCGATCGAGTCCTTACAAGCCTCATCCTGCAACGTCTCCAGATCCTCCTTGGAGATCTTGCCCTCGTCGTACTCCGCATACGCCGCCTGCAACTTCGCCGGCCGCGGAAGCGAACCCACAGGCTCCGTCGGAATCCCCGTGTCGGTCCTCGGATCGTAATCGGTCATGCGTTCTCCTCCTCGTTGTCTCTCGCCTGCTGCCGCCCCACCTGCCGCGCTACCGCTCGCGCTCGAGCACCGTGATCACCGCGACCGCGTTGTCGCCCTCGACGAAGCCGCCTGCGTTCTGGGCGAGGGCGAGCCGGGGGTCGAGGTCGACCTGGCGCTCACCCGCGCGCCCGCGTAGCTGCGCGACGAGCTCGACGACCTGCAGGACACCGGTCGCACCGACCGGGTGTCCGCGCGACAGCAGGCCGCCGCCGGTGTTGACCGGCAGCGCGCCACCGAGCAGGGTCGTGCCTTCGGCGATCAGCCGGTTGCCCTCGCCCGGCTCCGCCAGCCCCAGGTGCTCGTAGGCCTCGAGCTCGGCGGACGCGGTCGCGTCGTGCACCTCGATGACGTCGACGTCCTGCGCGCACAGGCCGCTCTGTTCGCGTGCGGTCGCGCTCGCGCGCTGGACGACCGAGCCCGGGGCCTGCCCGCCGGTCGCGCTCATCGCGCTCGCGCGCACGCGGATCGGAGCCGCGGCGCCGTTCGGCGCGCCGGTCAGGACGAGCGCGGCGGCGCCGTCGCCGATCGGCGAGCACATCGGCAGCGTGAGCGGCTCGGTGATCATCCGGCTCGACAGCACCTCGTCGACGGTCATCTCCGTGCGAAACTGCGCGCCCGCGTTGTGGACGGCGTGGCGACGGTTCTTGACGACGACGCGGGCGAAGTCGGCCGCGCTCCAGCCGTTGCGCTCGATCCTCCCGCGGGCGCGTTCGGCGTAGCTGTCCATGAACACGCTGTGATCGGCGGGCGCATCGATGAGCAGATCGACGTCTGCGGCGCCGGCAAGCGCCTGGATCGATCGGCGCTTGTCCGGATGCGACATCTTCTCCGAGCCGACGACGGCGACGGTCTCGTATGCGCCCGCATCGATCGCCATGCAGGCGAGATGCAGCGCCGTCGAACCGCTCGCGCACGCGTTCTCGACGTTCACGGTCGGTATCCCGCCATAGCGCGAGTGACGCAGCGCGACCTGCCCGCGCACGCACTCCTGGCCGCTGAGCAGCCCGGAGAGCGCGTTTGCGAAGAAGATCGCGTCGATGCGACCGACGTCGCAACCGGCATCGTCGAGCGCCCCATCCAGCGCCTCGATCGCCATGGCGGCGACCGTGGCGTCCGGAAAACGGCCGCAACGCGTCGCTGCCGATCCGATGATGTAGGCGGAGGTCAAACGGCCTCCCTCGTGGTGCCGGCCATCGTCCGGTCTCTATCAGCACGGCCCCGCGATGGCACGCATGACTGCTCGATCGAGAAGGTGATCCATCCCTTCCGGCGCGTTGCTGGGTCTCCGGGTCGGACGTATCGTCGCCGCGGCCGGTCCCTGCATCGATGAGACGGACCGACGGCAGCCGGACCCCGACGAGTGAGGAGCGACGATGAGCGAGCCGGCGACGATCGCGACGGCGGCAACGCAGGCCGGGCAGGACAGCGACGACGCCGACACGCTGTCTCCGCCCGCGCCCGTGGGCGTCCACCTTGTCGGCAGCGTGCCGCTGGGCGGGGTCGAGGAGGTCTTCCGCCGGGCAGCCGAGGCGCTCGGCGACCGGCTGCGCCGGCTACCGGACGGCGAGCCCGGCCCGCGGTCTGACTGGATCCTCTGGCAGTACCCGGTGTTCAGCGCCCTGCCGCAGTTCGAGGTCGGCCCTCCGGGGAGCGACAGCTACCGCACGCTGCCCAAGCTGCGGCTGCGTGACGGCGAGCGCGCCGAGGACATCGTGCTCGACAACCTCGGCTTCGCCGACGCCGCGATCTCGTCGTTCGCCATCTTCGCCAAGCTCAAGCGCGACGGAGTGATCCCGGCGCACGTGCGCTTCCAGGTGTCGCTCCCGACGCCGCTGGCGCCGGTGAGCGCGTTCATCGATCCGGAGCACCGGGCGTCGGTCGAGCCGATCTACGAGGCCCAGGTTCTGCGCGAGCTCGACGAGATCTTCGACGCGGTGCCGCACGACCAGCTGGCGCTGCAATGGGACACGCGGCTGGAGTTCGCGATCCTCGAAGGCGTCACGCCGGCGTGGTTCGACGGAGCTCGCGGCGGCGTGCTCGAGCGGCTCCTGCGCATCAGCCGCGGCGTGCCCGCCGATGTCGAGCTCGGCTTCCATCTCTGTTACGGCGACGACTACCACGGCCACCTCATCGTTCCATCCGACACGCGCAAGCTCGTCGAGGTCGCCAATGCGCTCGCGACCGCGCTGTCGCGGCCGCTGAACTGGATCCACGTGCCGGCCCCGGCCGAGGCCGAGGAGGAGTACTTCGCGCCGTTGCAGGAGCTGCGCCTCGATCCCAGGACGGAGCTGTATCTCGGCGTGCTGCACCTCCAGGACGGCACGGTGGGCGCGCGACGGAGGATCAGCTGCGCGAGCCGCTACGTGCAGGGCTTCGGCGTCGCCACCGACTGCGGGTGGGGACGCGGCGGGTCGGCGGTGGTCGACGAGCTGCTGCAGCTGCATCGATCGACCTGCGACCGCCTCGACGTGCCACGGCGCCACACGGCGTTCGCGTGGCCCGCCGGGTTTGACCGCATCCCCGACGCGGAATGGACGCGCGCACCGATCAGCGAGGCGGGCGCGGCGTACGACAACGTCGACGAGCACGGCTGGTACGACAACCTCAACCCGAGCGTCGAGCAGCTCTCGGCGCACCTCCAGGACGGCGACATCCTCGTCGACTACTCGGGCGGAACCGGCATCCTGCTCGACCGCCTGCGCCTGCGGATCTTCGATCGCGCCGTGGGCACGATCGTCGTGGACGCGTCGGCGAAGTTCCTCCGCGTCGCGCACGAGAAGTACAAGGACGACCCGCGCTTTGCGGCGCGCCTGCTGCGCTTCATCAAGGAGGAGCGGCGGCTGCAGTCCCTCGACGAGGTGCTCGGGCCCGTCCTGCTGGAACGCGGCGTCGACGCGATCGCCGCCGTCAACGCGATCCATCTGTATCCCGACATCGACGATGTGGCATCGGCATGGATGCGTGCGCTCAGGCCGGGCGGGAAGGTCTTCATCAACTCCGGCAACCTCCGCAACCCGAGCGCGAAGCCCGGCGAGTGGATCCTCGACGAGACGGTCTGGGTCATCAACGACCTCGCGGAGAGCCTCGTGCACAGCGACCCCGAGTACGCGCGCTACCGCGAGGCGCTGAACGACACGAAGCGCCTGGCGGCGCATCACGCGCACCGCGACCGCGTGTTCCTGGCGCCCCGGCCCCTGGCGTACTACACCGATGCCCTCGTGCGCAACGGGCTGACGGTGACGGACGTCAGCCAGACGACGATCGTCGCCGACGTCGCCGAGTGGTTCGAGTTCTTGACCGCGTACCACGATGCCGTGCTTGGCTGGGTCGGTGGAACGAAGCGCATCGAGGGCGAGGAGCCGTCGGAGGAGGCGGTGGCCGACCGGCTGCGGATCATGCGCCACGCGATCGACACGATCTTCGGCGGGCGGGACTCGTTCAAGGCGTGCTGGACCTACATCACCGCCACGAAGGACGGTTGAGGCAGCGCGCATCAGCGGGCTTGACGCGGGATGGCGTCGAGCGTAGGTTCGTCCTCAAGGGGAGACCGGTCGGTCTGATTCGATCGCCGTGTCCGTAGTGCAGACCACGCACTCACCGCAATACGGCCACATTCTCGAGAAGTTCGGCGCACGCGCCTGCGTCGTCCTCGACGGCGCGACCGCCACGGAGCTGCCCCACCTCGGCGACGCCGAGCACGCGGTCGACGAGCGGCTCTGGGGCACGCGCGCGCTGATCGAGGCGGCGGACGCCGTGCTCGACGTGCACCGCAGCTATGTCGCTGCCGGCTGCGACGTCATCTCGACGAACACGTGGGGCCTTCCGAGCGCCCTGCTGCACGGCGTCGCGCCCGGCTCGAGCTCGACGCAGCCGGTGCACTGGATGGATCTCGCGCGGCAGGGGTTGCGCCTGGCTCGGCAGGCGGTCGGCGACGGCGGGCGCGACGACAGCTGCGCGGTCGCGTTCTCGATCAACGGCGACGTCGACTCCGACGAGGGCCAGAGCACGATCCGGCTGCTCGCGCGGCTCTTCGCGCACGAGCCGCCCGATCTCATCCTCCTCGAGACGCTCGCGGTCGTGCGGCCGTCGCTCTTTGCCACGGTCCAGTCGCTGCTGGACACGGGGATTCCGGTCTGGCTGTCGTTCCGCCGCTGCCGGCACGGCCTGTGCAGTGTCTACGGGCAGCACTGGGGCGGGCCGGAGGGCGACGCCTTCGGCCGAGCCGCGACGCGCTTCGAGCAGATGGGCATCGACGCGCTGATGGTCAACTGCATTCCGCCCGACCACGTCGACGGGATGGTGTCCTACCTGCGGGACTTCACCGACCTGCCGCTCGGGGTGTATCCCAACCTCGGCTACTACACCGACGACGGCTGGCGTTTCGCGCCGGGCGTCGGCAGCGCCGAGTACGCGGCGATGGCCCTGCGCTGGCGCGCGGAGGGTGCGCAGATCATCGGCGGCTGCTGCGGGGTGGGCCCGGCGCACATCGCGGCGGCGCGCGAGCTGCTCGAGCACACCGTCGCCGGCGATCGAACCTCGGCCGCGGCGCCGCTGCCGGTGCCCGATCGGCTGCTGCAACGCGAGCCCGCGCCTGCGCCGGCGTGGACCGACCGCCGGGGACGCTCGCTGTATCCGCTGCCGTTCCCGGATCTCGTCGCCGAGGCCGGGGTCACGGCGCCTTCCAGCGCGAGCCTCATGGCGTGGCGCTATCTCTACGACCAGGCGGTCGGAGCGCATCAGCGCTGCCTCGACGTCGGCTGCGGCACGGGCATCCTCGGCGTCCAGCTCGCGCTCAACGGTGCGTCGCACGTGCGCGCCATCGACATCGACGAGCGCGCCGTGCGCAACACGGAGGCCAACGCCCATCGCAACGGCGTCGGCGAGCGGATGTCCGCCGCGCGGATCGACATCTTCCCGTGGGTGCCGGAGGAGCGCTACGAGGTCATCGTCGCGTGTGTCGACCAGATCCCCGTCGATCCCGAGCAGCAGGTCACGGGGCACAGACCGATCGACTACTGGGGGCGTACGCCGCTGGACCCCGTGCTCACGAAGCTCGCCGACGCGCTCGCGCCGGAGGGCGTCGCCTACGTCGTGCAGTTGTCGATCCTGTCGCAGCGCCGCACGGCCGAGCTGCTCGCGGCCAGCGGCCTGGAGGTTCGCGTCGTCGAGTACGGCGTCTTCCCGTTTCCCCCCGCGCTCGACGAGCACCGGGCGCAGATCGGGCGCGTCGAGCGACTCAGCGACGCCAGCCACCCGCGCGCCGGCGATCGCGACCTGCTCGTGGCGTACCTCCTGGAGATCCGCTGGCACGCGGGGGCAACGAGCGCGCCCGCGGGCTACGGGGAGCTGTGATGTCCGGCGACGACGCCCTGCGACTTGCAGCCCACGAACGCGTTCGTCAGGCGGTCGATTCGCTGGCGCATCTGGGACCGGTCAGCGAGATCATCGACCGCTGCGCCGAGGCGGCCCGCGCCGCGGCCGACCTCGATCGCGTCGTGCTCAGCAGGATCGACAACGGCACGCTCGTCGTCGAGCGGATGCACACGGGCGACGCCCGCGACAACGGCACCGGCGAGCCGTTGCGCCACGCCCCGCTGCGCCTGTCCTATCCGTTGCTCGAATGCGAGCTGCTGCGCCGCCGGCAGGCGCGGCTCGTCGCGGACATCGACCATTCGCAGCCGTCGCGCTACGCGTTCCTCGAGACGCTCGGGTGGCGCGAGTACATCGCCGCCCCGATCCTGGTGGACACGGCGGCCGTCGGCTTCCTGCACGGCGACCGCGCACCGGGCCGGCGACCGCTGGCACAGCTCGACGCCGATGCGCTGGAGCATTTCGCCGCCGGGTTCGCCCTGGTGTTCGAGCGCGCCGTGCTGCGCCGGCGCCTGCGTGACCAGCGCCGCGAGATTCGTCGCATCTCGTCGTGGGCCGAGGCCCGCAGCGGCGAGCTGAGCGACGGCGCGATCGAGCTGTCGGGCGACCTCGCCGAGGAGCAGGACCACCGCGCCGCGCCCGCGGAGCTGTTCACCGAGGACGGTCTGGCCACCCACTTGACCCCCCGGGAGATCGACGTCCTGCGCCTGATCGCCGAGGGCAAGGCGAACGGCGATATCGCGCGCGGGCTGTTCATCTCCGAGGGGACCGTGAAGTTCCACGTCAAGAACATCCTGCGCAAGATGCATGCGTCCAACCGCGGAGATGCCGGCGCGCGCTACCTGCGGCTGACGCTCAACGACTCCTCCGCGGCCGAGACTCCCACCCTTCGGTAGGGCAAGACCACCCCCACGAGAGGTGTGCGGGGCCGCGCATCTCAGCATGCTGCGGCGATGCCCATGACCAGCTTCGAAGAGGACGAGTATCTGTTCACGTCCGAGTCGGTGACGGAGGGCCATCCCGACAAGGTGGCCGACCAGATCTCCGACGGCGTGCTGGACGCCTGCCTGGCCGACGATCCGTTGTCGCGCGTGGCGTGCGAGACGCTCGTGAACACCGGGCTCGTCGTGGTCTCCGGGGAGATCACGACCGAGACGTACGTGGACATCCAGGCCATCGTGCGCGAGACGATTCGCGGGATCGGCTACATCGACGCGGATCTCGGCTTCTCCGCGGACTCGTGCGCGGTCCTCAACGCGATCGACAAGCAGTCGGCGGACATCGCGCAGGGCGTCGACAAGTCCTACGAGGCGCAGACAGATCCGACGGACGACGACGAGCTCGACATCGCCGGCGCGGGCGACCAGGGCATGATGTTCGGCTACGCGACGAGCGAGACACCCGAGCTCATGCCGCTGCCGATCTCGCTGGCCCACCGACTCGCCAAGCAGCTTGCGGCGGTCCGCCACGACGGCACGCTGGGGTACCTGCGGCCCGACGGCAAGACGCAGGTCTCCGTGCGCTACAAGGGTGGCGTCCCGGTCGCGATCGAGAAGCTGCTGATCTCGACGCAGCACGCCGAGAGCGCGTCGCGCGACCAGATCACGGCCGACCTCTGGGAGCACGTCGTCGTGCCGATCCTGCCGGCCGCCATGTACGACGCCGAGGAGCTGCGCAAGCAGTTCCTCGTCAACCCGACGGGCCGCTTCGTCATCGGCGGGCCGGTCGGCGACTGCGGGCTGACCGGCCGCAAGATCATCGTCGACACCTACGGCGGCATGGCGCGCCACGGCGGCGGAGCGTTCAGCGGCAAGGACCCGTCGAAGGTCGACCGCAGCGCTGCGTACGCGGCGCGCTGGGTGGCGAAGAACATCGTCGCCGCCGAGCTGGCCGCTCGCTGTGAGGTGCAGGTCGCCTACGCGATCGGCGTCGCGCATCCCGTGAGCGTCATGGTCGAGGACTTCGGCACGGGTCGAGTGAGCCGCAGCCGCCTGCAGGAGCTCGTCGATGAGCATTTCGACCTGCGGCCGGGCTCGTTCCGCCGGGAGCTCGACCTGCATCGACCGATCTATCAGAAGACCGCGGCCTACGGGCATTTCGGCCGCGACGACGCCGACTTCACCTGGGAGCAGACCACGAAGGCCGCCGCGCTGCGCGACGCCGCCGGCCTCACGGCCGCAGCCGTCGCGTGACCGGGTCGCAGTGACGTCGTCCGCGCGCGGGAGCGGGCGGTACCGTCAGATGCGTGAAGGTCGAGGTGTTGTACTTCGACGGGTGCCCGAACCACGAGGCGCTGCTGGAGTCCCTGCGGGAGGCGGTGCGATCCAGTGGTGTGGACGCGGACATCGAGTTGGTGCGCGTCGAGGACGACGCGGCGGCTGAGCGCGAGCGGTTCCTCGGGTCCCCAACGGTGCGCGTGGACGGTGAGGACATCGAACCGGGCGCGGGCGCCCGCGCCGATTTCGGGCTCAAGTGTCGGCTGTTCGCGACGCCGGGCGGGCTGCGGGGCGTGCCCCCCGACGAGTGGATCTTGGCCGCGCTGCTTCGAGGGACGCGCTCGCCGCCGGACCGGCTGCCTCGCAGCCGGTCCGGCGCTGACGGGCTTACGCCCAGACGGCGGCGATGACCGCGAGCATGACGAGCTTCAGCAGCCAGTCGCCCGCGTGGATGAGCGCCAGCCTGCGCGGCGCGTTCTCCCAGATCATGGCTCCCGTCCAGAGCACGAACGGAAAGCCGATCCACAGCGCGGCGCCGAGCAGCAGGCCGCCGGCGAGCGAGTCGACGCCGCCGTTGCGGGCGAGGCCGGCGACGACGGCCGCGAGGATCAGGCAGCGCAGCAGCTCGGCGGCGATCTTCCAGGCCGGCGGCTGGCCGCCGTGGGCGGCGGCCTCGCTGACCGTGGCGAGCGGCGCGGCGAGCAGCGTGTAGTACGTCGAGGAGAGGACGAACGCGGCGAGCGTCGCGACCGCCACGGCGACGAGGTTGACGTCAGGCATCGCCGTCGCCTCCCTCGAGCTCGGCCTTCAGCACAGCCAGCCGCTCGCGCCAGAACGCCTTCAGCCGCTCGGCCTCGGCGGCGTCCGCGATGCGCGCGTGGCTGACCACCGCGGTGCTCTTCGCGTCGCCCTTGGCGTCGAGCACGACGTGCACCCGGCCGGGGCCGTCGCCCCAGTCGAAGCGCGCGGACCGCGGCGCGGTGGAGGTCCGCTCGCGCAGCGGCGCACCGGGGAGCCAGGTCTCTCGTTCGGACTCCCGGACAACGGCGTCGAACAGCCGCGCGACCGGCACGGCGACGGTCTTCGAGACCGACACGCGGTAGCCGTCGGCGTGCTCGCCGGCCGCGCGCAGCCCGCGGGTGCGCTCGTAGCTGTGGACGATCGCCTGCGCGTTCCACGCCAGCGGATGGATGCCGAGCTGCCCGGCGATCCAGCGCGAGACCTCGGGGCGCGGTCGGTCTGGCGCTCCCCACTCGTCGAGCAGGTCGAACCACTCCTCCCACCCGCGTCCCGTGCGCGCGCGGATCTTCTCGTCGGACGTCGCCAGCCACGGCTCGGTCCCGGCGGCGTCCGGCTCGGGGCGCGCCGCAAGCAGCATCGCCCGCGCCGCCGTGTAGCTCTCGCCGGTCTTCTCGGCGCGTGCGCGCACGAGGCGCTTGAAGGACTTCTGAACGGTCATGTCGCGTGCTCCCATCGCCGGCGGCGGTCCCGCGACTCACGCTCACGACACCCCACCGGGAAAGGGCGAACACCATGACCGGACGTCCCGAGAGCTCAAGGCCCCCTTTGCCCCCGCTTCGGCCGGCGGCGTGAGCGCCGGAACCGGGGGTTGGGCGCGGGACCGCGCCTGATGGATCCTACGCCTGTTCAGACTGCGCGGTGGCGAAAAACTCATCGGCGTGGCGCCGCGGACGTCGCCGGAACGTTGCTCGGGCACGCGCCTCGAAGAGGCCATCGACATCCACCTCACGGAGGCGGCGGCACTCCGGTCCGCCGGCGGGCACGACGGGTGATGGAGCTCACGCCGGCGGCGCGCCGAGACCCACTTCGATCCACTCCCCGGGAGCGAGGAAGCGGACCGCCACGCCGCGCCCGGCGGCGAGCGCGGCGATGCGCTCGCGGGCATCGGGGGCGGGCCGGTAGTACTCCGGGTGCTCGATCGTGCGGTTGTAATGGATCGGGATCAGGAGCCGCGCCCGAAGCGCCCGCGCGGCCTCGACGGCTTGCTCGGCGGTCATGACGGCGGGCACGCTCGCCGCGGGCTGCCAGCCCGGGAAGCTCACCACGGCGCCGTTGGCGGGCAGGCAGGCGATGTCGATCGGCCCGTGGGCGAGGGCGATGTCCCACCACGCCCCATGCCAGAGCGTGTCGCCGCCATGGAGGACCCGCTCGCCGCCGGACTCGATGAGCCACGAGACCTGGGGAGAGCCGAAGCCATCGGACGCGGTCAGCGCGATCACGGCGAACGGCCCGATCTCGAACGCATCCCCCGCGTCGCACGAGCGCACGTTCAGGGCGGCTGCCGGCGAGGGCTGCCTCCGCCTCGCCCGTAGCCGCGTCGTCGAGTGGGGACTCGCAGGACCTTGCGTGCCGGCCGAAGCACGGCCCCAGCGCTGGCGAGGGCGAGCTCGATCGCGGCCACGTCCGCGTGATCGCGGTGCAGGTGGGTCAGCAGCGCCGCGCACGCGCGGCCGGGTTCGGGCGCGATGAGCTCGTCACGGGGATCGCCGTAGAACGCCTTGAAGACGCCCGGGTCGAGCACGTGGTCGACGACGAGGTGCTCGCCGCCGGCGTGCGAGCTCGATCCCCGCCCATCCCAGTCGCCGCAGCCGCACGTTGCCCCTCGCCTCGCCGTGAGTCGTCCGAGCGAGCGCGGAACAATAGCGTACGATCGTTCGCTAAACTGCCGGACGTGCCACGGCGGTCCAGGGAGCAGGCGGCGATGACGCGGGCGACGGTCCTCGAGCGCGCGACCGCGCTGGGCTCGTCGGAAGGACTCGAGGCGCTCAGCATCGGACGACTTGGCAGCCGAGGCGGGCCTCAGCAAGAGCGGCGTCATCGGACACTTCGGATCGAAGGAGCAGCTGCAGCTGGCGACCGTCGAGGCGGCGATCCGCCGCTTCCGCGACGAGGTCTGGGCCCCCGTCAGCGAGCAGCCCGGCGGCCTCGCGCGGCTGCGGGCGCTCATGGCGAGCTGGCTCTCCTACCTCGAGCGCGAGGTCTTTCCGGGCGGATGCTTTCTCACCGCGGCGGCGATCGAGTTCGACGACCGGCCGGGGCCCGTGCGCGATGCGGTCGCCGCAGCGTGGCGGGTCTGGCTCGACGTCATCGAGCGGGAGGTCGCCACGGCCCAGACCCGCGGACAGCTGGCTGCCCTGGACGCGAGCCCGCGCCAGCTCGCGTTCGAGCTGCACGCCTACGTCACCGCCGGCAACTCGGCCAAGCAGCTCTTTCGCGATCCGGCGGCGCTCGAGGCCAGCCGTGTCGCGATCGACCGGCTGCTCACGCATGTCACCCGCGCTCGCGCGCATGAGCGTGTGCCCGCTCTATTGTCAGAGGAGAGCTCGAACATGCCCGACTGGACGAAGAAGAACTTCGACGATCTCGAGGACCGCAGCCCGGCGGACGTCCCGATGCAGTGGCGCTTCGCCCGCGACGTCCTGCACTCGCGCGACATCGGCGTCAGCCGCTTCGAGTACGAGCCGGGAGCCCGCATGCCGTGGGGGCACCGGCATGGCGAGCAGGAGGAGGTCTACGTCGTCGTCGCCGGCACGGGTCGTGCCAAGCTCGACGACGAGATCGTCGAGCTCGCGACCTGGGACGTCGTGCGCGTCGCGCCCGCGGTCGCGCGCTCGTTCGAGGCCGGCCCGGAGGGCATGGACGTCATCTGCATCGGCAGCCGCAGGCCCGAGGGCGGCGACAACGAGAAGGTCCCGGACTTCTGGGACTGATCACACCGACGCCCGCGTGTAGCCGGGCTTCGTCGCCGTCGCGCTCGAGGAGCCACGCAGCACGAGCGTGACCCGTCCCGAGGAGGTCGTGCGTCCGCTCACGCGGCCCGCTTTCACGGTGGCCCCGCTGACCTTGTCGCCCGCGTCGAGCACCTCGTACGTGACGGCGCGGCGGCCCCCTGAGCGCCGCACCGTACGGACGCGACGCAGGGTCAGTCCGGGCAGCGCGACCGTGTGCTGGAGGCTCTTCGTCGGATCGGTGCGCTGGAGCTGGGCGATGATGTCGAGCTGCGCGGTCGTGGCGGAGGACTCGAAGGACCCGAGCTGCCAGCCACCCGGCGCGCGGACGCGCACCGGGGCGCCGAAGACGCTGGCGCTGCGGTTGGAGCGGCGCACGAACAGCACCGGCGCGCCGGTCCTCGCCTCGATCCAGCCGACCCAGATGCGGCCGTCGCTCGCCGCCGCGAGCTGCGGCTCGCGATGGCCGACGTTGGCGCGCGACGCGACCGTCGTCGCCTGCGCCGATCCCACCCGCCAGACGAGCACGCGCGACAGGGTCGGATACCCGGCCGAGGCGGCGGTGAAGATGCCGCCGCCGGCCCGCGCGACGAGCGGGGTGCGCCGGCTCGCCGTGGTCTGCAGGACGCAGGTCGAGTAGTTCTGGCCGCCGAACGGCGACAGCGAGCCGGGCATGACGACCGGCGCACCGACAGGCGCGGTCGCGGCCGCGTCGATCTGCTGGACGTGGATGCCGCCCGCGTTGGGCCCGAAGGCGCACCAGGCGACGTACGCGCGGCCCGCGGAGTCGACGGCGATGTTCGGGCTCGCGTCGTTGACGCCGCTCGCGAGCACGAGCAACGGAGCACCCGGCGACGAGACCGCCATATGCGGCGGTGCGCGACTGCGACGTGAACGCGAGCACCGGCTGACCGGGGGCGGCGGAGGCCGCGGACACCGCGCCGTACGTGTCGGTCAGCTGCGCGGGCGCGCTCCAGCCGGCGCCCGAGTTCGTCGCGGTCTGGACCCCGAGCGGCGAGCCGGTGACGGCCGTCTGCTGGCCACCGAAGAACACCCGCAGCCCGGCCGGGTCGTTCGTGAACGCCGCATCGGCCAGATCGACCCACGACGAGACGATCGTCGTCGTGCCGGGCAGCAGCGAGCCGCTCGGGGAGATCACGCGCTCCAGCAGCGAGTCGTTCAGCGGCGCCTCGGCGCGCACCCACGCGACGTGCAGCCGCCCGTCGGGCGTCCGGAACAGGCCGGGATCGTCGGACGCTCCCGGCTCGCCCGTGCCGGTGGCGAGGACCTCCCACTGCCCCGGCGTGACCGCAAGCGCCGGTGACGCGGGTCCGATGAGACACGCTGCGAGAGCGGCGACGAGCAGCGCCGGTCGTCGTGCGGCTCGCGCGTGGCCGCGGCTGCGCATATGCAGGGGGTGTGGCGTGGCGTTCATCGACACGTCTCCGTCGCTCGGGTCCCGTTTGCGCAATACATACAGCAGCGCGGAGCACGATGGGGGGCGATCTTGACCTCGACCCTGGTTGAGGTTTTAGCCTGGTCGCATGACGACCGTCAGCGCCGAGACCGAGTCCCGCGAGTGGGAGATCGCGCGCCTGGATCTCGACGCCTACCTCGCGCGGATCGCGGTCGGTGTCCCGCTCGCGCCCGACGCCACGACGCTGCGGCGCCTGCACCGCGCGCACGCGGCGACGATCCCGTTCGAGAACCTCGACATCGTGCTCGGCCGCGGGATCGAGCTCGACCTCGACCGCATCCAGGCCAAGCTCGTCGGGCGAGCGCGCGGCGGCTACTGCTACGAGCACAACCTGCTCTTCGCGGCGGCGCTCGAGCAGATCGGGTTCGAGGTGACGCGGCTCGCCGCGCGCGTCCAGCCCAAGCGCGGCGGCCTGCGCACGCACATGACGCTGCGCGTCGTCGCCGACGGGCGGTCGTGGCTCGCCGACGTCGGCTTCGGCGCGAGCCTGCTCGAGCCGCTGCTCCTGGAGCCCGGCGTCAGCCGGCAGGGCGCGTGGAGCTACCGCCTCGACGCGCTCGGCGACGCGGGCTGGCTGCTGAGCCGCGGCGAGACGGGCGACTGGACCGACATGTACGCGTTCACGCTCGAGCCGCAGCGCCGCAGCGACTACGAGGTCTTCAACCACTTCACGGCGACGCACCCGCGCTCGCCGTTCGTCGGCCGGGTCGTCGCGCTGCGGACCGAAGACGACGTGAGGTACGACCTGCGAGGTCACGAGCTGACGACGACCCGCCCGGACGAAGACGCGGCGAGCCGGCAGCTGTCCACCGCCGAGCTGCTCGACGTCCTCGCGGCGACGTTCGGGATCGGCCTGGACGCCGGCGAGACCGAGGCGCTGCGGCGGGCGGTCGGAGGATCGGCGCGAGGAGCCGATCGCACCGGCACAAGGTCCCTGGCGCCGACGCGAATCGCAGGCGTAGACTCGCGCGAGCTTGCCCGTGCCGGGGACGCGCGGGCAGGTACCCCCATCGAAAGGTCGTCGACGATGGCTCCGGCCACTTCGGAGCTCTCATCCGCCGGCGATCCGCCGCGGTGCTCGGCCGTGTCGCGGCCTTCGCGGCGTTCCTCGTCTGCGCGAGGCTTCGCCGGCGCGCTGATGGCCGGTGCGCACGCCCGCAGCTCGCCGTCGCGCCGTGCCCGAGATCGGCTTCGTTCTACCGCCGATGAAGCGACGCTGCATGGTGATCGGCCCGCTGCACGCCCGCCCCCGCGGGGTCGTTCGTCGAGTGTCGCCGGCGCGACGACGGCGACGCTCTGCGCCGTCGGGACCTACGAGCCGGAGGCGGGCCAGGCAGCGTGCCTGAACGCCCCCGCCGGCAGGTTCGTCGACTCCACCGGTGCGATCTCGGCGACGCCCTGCGTGGCCGGGACCTACCAGCCGAGCGAAGGCCAGACGTCCTGCCTCAACGCGCCCGCGGGCTCGTTCGTCGGCGACGCCAGCTGATGCGGCAGTCGCGTCGTGCCGAGCGCGACAGCGGCAAATCTGACGTGATCGATGCCCGGGCAATCGCTCGCGCGGTGCTCAAGGACGGCATCGACAGTTTTCCGGCCGCGATTTTAGACGAGCGCGCGATGGAGATCCGCCTGCTGAACGATCACCGGCCGGCTCCTTGGTCGCCGAGCGAACGCGGATGCGACGTCGGCAACGCTCTGCGCGACCGGGACCTGGTCGAGCTGGACGATCGAGCTGGAGGCGTTCTGGCTCAACGCGCCGGCGCGCTGGCTACCTGACGTCGGCTTGACCGGGTCGAGCTCGGCGACCTCTGTCAAGCCGGCATGGAGCAGCCCACCACGGGTCCGAGACGTCGTGCGACGAACGCGCCGCAGCCGCGCTCGTTACGTCAGCACGATCGACGACCGCGAGCGCCAGATGAAGCCTGATCGCGGACCTACCAGCCCCGAGCTCTTGGAGCTCAGAAGGCGTGCAGCGTCGCGCTCGGCCGCGACTCTGATCGGTCAGCACGGCCGGCGCCGAGCGCTTCGCTGTACTGACGGGACATTTCAGCCCGCCAGGGCCGCGTGCCGCCCCGATCCGCTCGTTCGTCGGCGCCACCGGCGCGACCACGGCGACGCTCTGCCCGAACGGGCGCTTCCAGCCGCCGCCGGCCAGGCGGCGAGCATCCTCGCCCCGGTCGGCTCATACGTCAGCGTCACAGGAGCAGACGCGAGGGCGACGGCGTATCCAGCGCGGCAGGACGACGCAGAGCGACCGGCTCGACGAGCCTGGCAAGCTGCCTGGCGATCGCGACGACGGTCACCGACTGCAAGAAGAACGACTGGCGCAACGTCCTGCGCGCGAACGGCACGGCGTTCAAGAACCAGCGCGAGTGCGTGGTCTACGTCGGCGCCTGAGCGGGGCGATTACCCTCGGCGGGTGCAGGCGGAGCAGATCCTTGCCTTCCGGCTGGCCCGCTCGGGACTGGCGACCCGCGACGCGAGCGACCTCGCGCACGCCGCCGCCTGCCCGGCCTCGGACTTCGCGCGCGACGCCGCCCTGCTCGCGCTCGCCGCGCGCCATGACGGCCTGACGCGCGAGCGCTACGACGCGGCCGTCGACAGCGGCGAGCTCGTCGTCGCGCATGTCGTCCGGGGCGCGATCCACGCGCTCGCGCCCGGCGACCATGCCCTCTACGGACGGGCGCTCGTCGCCCGCGACGACGACGAGCTGACGCGCCAGCTCGGCGAGCAGGTCAAGCGGCTCGCGGCGGAGAAGGGCTTCGCTGCGACCGACGCGCTCGCGGAGGTCGCCGAGGCGACGAAGGCCGCCCTCGCCGCGCGGGCGCGCGCTGAGCAAGAACGAGCTGCACGACGAACTGCGCGATCGCGTCGGCGCCGACCTCATGCCGTGGTGTCGGGGCTGCGGGAGCCACCACGTCGCGCCGATGCTCTGGCGCTACGGCGGCGTGAAGGCCGGGGCGCGGCTGGACTCCGAGCGCCGCTACGTCCAGGGCAAGCCCGGCCGCGCGCCGGCGGCGGCCGAGGCGGTACGTCGCTTCCTGCACTTCTACGGTCCGTCGACGAGCGCGGAGTTCGGCGACTGGGCGGGGCTCGCCAAGCCCCATGCCCGGCGGCTCTGGGCGGACGCCGAGGATGACCTGGAGGAGGTCGCCGTCGGCAAGCGCGGCGCTTGGGCGCTGCGCGCGGACAGCGCCGCGCTCGCGTCCCCCCAGACGGCGGTGGGCGTCCGCCTCATCCCGCCCGGCGACCCGTACCTCCAGAAGCCCAACCGCCCGCTCCTCGCGCCCGAGCCCGAGCTGCGCAAGCGGCTCTTCCGGCCCGTGGCGAGCCCCGGCGCGGTGCTGAAGGACGGCCGGCTCGTGGGTCTGTGGCGCGTCAAGGCGAAGGGCCGCAAGGCCGAGATCACGATCGAGCTCATCGGACGCATCGCGCGCCAGCGACCTCGAGGACGAGGCCCGGCGCATCTCCGAGCTGCGCGGCGCATCCGAGCCACTCCTCGTCCTGGACTGAGCGCAGCTTCGCCGGCGCCTCCGAGCGTGGCCGTCAGCGCAGCCGCAGCGTGACCTGACGGTTCAGCGCCTTGAGGGCGCCGAAGGACTCCAGCCGTCCGGTCACCCTGATCGCGAGCTTGACCGTCTTCCTGTTCTTCAACAGGCTCGCGTGTCTTCTTCGAGACCACGAAGACGACGGTGCGGGACTTGCCGGATGACATCGAGAACTTCTTCGTGCCAAGGTTCCGCTTGCTGCCGCTCACCTTTGCGACCGTCTTCGCGGACACGGTCCCGCTGCATTTCAGATCGAGCTCGGGGCAGGTGAGCTTCAGTGAGAACTTGCGTGCCTTCGACAGCTTCGGCGGCGTCTTCGCGAGCGCGATCCTCGTGTTCGCGTCACTGGCAGAGAAGGATTCGATGCTCCGGTGGTCGGCGCGAACGCGGACAACGCGGCGGTGCCGATGCCGGACAGCGCGTCGCTGACGACCACGAGCGTCGCCGAGCGCGTCCCGCCACCGATGTCGTCGACCACGAACCGGACAAGCACCACGCAGCTGCCGCCCACGGGGACGTCGGCCTGACAGCTCTGCCCCTCCAGCCGGAAGTCCGTCGCATGCGGCCCGGTGATGATGACGTTCGAGATCGCCAACGGCGCGCTGCCGGTGTTGCGCACCGTCAGCGGGACGGGCGCCCCCCTGAAGGCATCCGGTCCGAGAGCTGCCGGCTCGATCGCGATGCTCGGGCCCAGCGGCGTCAGCGCGACCGCCGGCGGCTCCGAGCCGGCGGCGGCGAACGCCGTCCCGGCGGGCCCGAAGCTCGATCCTCCTCCGCCGCCTCCGCCGTTGTCGCCGCCGCCGCCGCCGCCACCTCCACCGAAGTAGCCACCGCCACCGCCACCGCCACCGGTCTGCCCGCCGGCGCCACCCGCGCCGCGCGTGCCCGCCGCCCCGGGCGCCGCAACCGGCGAGCCGCCGCCGGCACCGCCGGCAATGCAGGTCGCGCCCTGGCCGCCCGAGCCGGCCGATCCGGCGGTCGCGCCGCCGCCGCCGGCTCCGCTGGCGCAGCCGTCCTCGGCGAAGTCCAGAGCGGCGCCGCCCGCGCCGCCGCCGTTGACGCCGCCCGCTCCGCCGCCACCACCGGCGACGAGCAGGCGCGTCTCGAATGGGCCACACGCCGCCGCCGCCGAGCAGCGCCGCAGATCGGATGCGCCGCCGCCGGCGGCGCCGTTCGCCGCCGCGGCGCCGCCCCCGACCGCGACGTCGGCGAAGAGCGTCTCTCCCGGCGTCACGGCGATGTCGGCGGTCGCACGCGCGGCGGCGCCACCGCCGACGGCGGTGCTCTGGCCGCGCTCGCCGGTCGCCACGACGCGCAGCAGCCGCACTCCGGCGGGCACGACGTAGCAACTCTCACCGCGGGCGTCGAACGTCGTCGTCGTGCCGAAGGCGCCGGCCGTCGCACAGCCCTGAGCCGATGCGTCGGCCGCGCACAGCATCAGCGTCGCGACCGCCACGACCGTGACCGACCATCCGCGCCCCATCTCAGACCCCTCCGCGCCAAGTGGCGAATGTGCCAACGCTCGCAACACTAGGCCGTCATGGCGGCGCTGCGGGTTTCGTGTGCCGGACGCCACACTTGTCGCCCGGCTGACACGGCGGTACGGTCGCCGTGACCAGGAAGGGGTCACCGCCGGATGAGCATTCGATCCGTGGATGAGAACCGGCACTATTTTCTCGTCGCCACGCGCCTGCTGAAGGGCAAGGTCGTGCCGTTCCTCGGCGCCGGCGCGAACCTCTGCGGTCGCCCCGACGGGCAGGCCTGGAAGCGCGGCGAGTACCTGCCCAGCGGCGCGGAGCTCGCGCAGGAGCTCGCCGCCACGGTCATGTATCCGGACGACGACGACCGCGACCTCATGCGCATCTCGCAGTTCGTCGACGCGGTGCTCGGGCCCGATCCGCTCTACGAGCTCATGCGCGAGCAGTTCGACGCGCCGTATCCGCCGACGGCGCTGCACCGGTTCCTCGCCACGGTCGCCGGGATGCTGCGCGAGCGCGGGCGGCCACGTCAGGTGATCCTCACGACGAACTACGACGACGCGCTGGAGCGGGCGTTCGTCGCAGCCGGAGAGCCGTTCGACCTCATCTGGTACCAGGCTCGCGGCCCGCACAGCGGGCACTTCATGCACGACGACGACGGCACGAGCGTCCCGATCCTCCTGCCCAACGAGTACGACGAGATCGATCCCGACGAGCGCACCGTCATCGTCAAGCTCCACGGCGCGATGGTTCCCGCGCAGCCCGCGCAGGACAGCTACGTCATCACCGAGGACGACTACATCCACTACCTCACGCGCTCGGAGATCGCCAGCCAGCTGCCGGCGCTGTTGAGCGCGCGCATCAAGGAGAGCCACCTCCTGTTCCTCGGCTACAGCATGCGCGACTGGAACCTGCGCGTCGTCCTCGAGCGGCTCGGCGGCAGCGAGGTCATGACGAATCAGTCCTGGGCGGTGCAGCGCGAGCCGACGAAGCCCGTCAGCAAGGAGATCGAGCAGACGCTGTGGAGCGAGCGCGACGTCGAGCTGCTCTACATCCTGCTCGACGAGTACGTCGACAAGCTCGGCGCGCAGCTGACCCGCGAGCTCGAGCGCCTGTCGCGCGCGCCGTGACGAGCATCGAGGAACCGGCGGACGTCGCCGGCGCCCCGCCGCGCGAGAACCCGTACGTCGGCCTGCTGCCGTTCGGGGAGGACGACGTCACGTGGTTCTTCGGCCGCGACCGCGAGCAGCGCATCATCGGCGCCAACCTGCGCTCCGCGCGGCTGACGCTGCTCTACGGGGCGAGCGGCGTCGGCAAGAGCTCGGTGCTGCTGGCGGGCGTCGTACCGGCGCTGCGCAAGCTCGTCGCGCGCGACCGCGCGGCGCGCGAGCTCGAGGACGAGGGCGATCGCGAGCCGGTCCGCTTCGCCGTCGCCGTCTTCAGCTCCTGGACGGACGCGCCGCTGCACGGGCTCGCGGCGGCGGTCGCGGCGTCGGTGGAGGAGGCGACCGGCGAGCCGGTGCAGGCGTGGACGCCCGGCACGCCGCTGGCCGACGCGTTCGCAGGCTGGCTCGGGCCCGTCGGCAGCCTCCTCATCGTCCTCGACCAGTTCGAGGAGTACTTCCTCTATCACCCGCACGACGACGGCCCGGGCACGTTCGCCGGCGAGTTCGTCGACATCGTCACGCGCGCGGACCTGCGGGTGAACTTCCTCGTGTCGCTGCGCGAGGACGGCCTCGCCAAGCTCGATCGCTTCAAGGGCCGGATCCCGCGCCTCTTCGACAACTACCTGCGCGTCGGCCACCTCGACCTCACCGCTGCGCGGCGCGCCGTCGAGGGCCCGCTGGCCGAGTACAACCGACGGCTCCCGGCCGGAGCGCAGCCGGCCGCGATCGACGAGGACCTCGTCGAGACCGTCCTGACGCAGGTGCGCACGCGCGATGCGGCGCTCGACGGCCCCGACGGTCCGCCCCCCGAGTCCGCTGACGCGGCGACGGCGACCGATCGGGTGGAGACGCCGCTGCTGCAGCTCGTCATGCAGCGCCTCTGGGCCGCCGCGGCGGCCGACGGCACGCCGCACCTGCGCCTCGCGACGCTGAGCGACAGCCTCGGCGGGACCGAGCGGATCGTCTACCGCCACCTCGAGGACGCGCTCGCCACGCTGTCGGACGCGCACCGCGAGCTCGCTGTCGACGTCCTGCGCCCGCTCGTCTCCCCGACCGGAACGAAGATCGCCTGGCGCGCCGCCGACATCGCCTACTGGGCCAAGCACGCCACCGCCGAGATCGAGCCGATCCTCGAGGAGCTCGCCCGCGGCGAGCAGCGCATCCTGCGCGCGACGATGCCGCCGCCGGGCCAGGGCGACCCCTCCCCGCGCTACGAGATCTTCCACGACATCCTCGCCGCGCCGATCCTCGAGTGGTGCGGCGAGCGCGAGGCCGAGCGCGAGCGGGACCGGCTCGCGACGCGACTCGAAGCCGAGGAGCAGGAGCGCCGCGAAGCCGCGCGCGAGCGCCGCCGCGAGCGGCGCAGCCGGATCGTGCGGCGGGTGGCACTCGGCCTCGGAGCGCTGACGATCGGCCTCGTGGCGGCGATCCTCGTGGCGCTGCACAACAACCGGATCGCCGGCTCTCGCAGCCTCGCGGCGAGCGCGATGACGCAGCTCCCGATCGATCCGGAGCGGGGCCTGCTGCTGGCGATGCGAGCCGTCGACAAGCTCGACACCGCGGAGGCCGAGCAGGCGCTGCGGCGCGCGATCGCCGCGTCGCGCGTGCGCGCACGGCTCGACCCTCCGGGCGCCCGCGGCCGTGCGGGGCGTGCGCAGCGCTGCCGACATCGGCGCGTGCGCGCGACCGGCGCGGTCGCGCAGCAACTGGCGATCGCTCCCGACGGGCGCACCGTCGCCGGGGTCGTCGGCGAGCGTCTGCGGCTCTGGCGACCGCAGACCGGTGAGCGCCTGAAGCCCGGCGTCGACGTCGGCGGCGTCATCGGCGTCGCGTTCACGCCCGACGCCCGCCGCCTGCTCGTCGTCGGCGCACGCGCGACGGCGCTCATGACGCCCGACGGGACCGCGGCGAAGACGGCTGCCCGGCAGCTACTCGCACGGGGCCACGTCCGACGACGGGCGCTACGTCGCCACGCTCGGCGCGGAGGGAGGCGCGGTCGTCTGGGCAGCGGGCAGCGGCAAGCGGCTGCGGGCGCTGTCCGACGACACGTACGACAGCCTCGCGTTCGGCCCCCGCGGCGATGTCGTGCTCCAGGACTTCGACGGCCGGCTCCTGCGCTGGCGGTGGCGCTCGCGCCGTGTCAGCGTCGTGGCCGGACAGGGCTCGCCCGAGTTCGTCCAGCAGGCGCGCTTCGCGACGACGGCCCGCTTCGCCGTCGACCGCGCCGCCGACGCCGCCATCCGGATCGTCTCCGCCGGTGGCAAGGTCGTGCGGCTGCCGGCCGGCAGTGGCGAGGATCCGGTCAGTGACGCCGTGATCAGCCCGGACGGCACGAACGTCGCGACGCTGCGCGGGGCGCGCGTCGAGCTGTGGCAGGCCGCGAGCACGAGGCCGCGGCGCGTCGGCGAGCTCGTCCACACCGACCGCGTCAACGCGGTCGTCTTCAGCCCCGACGGCACGCTCGTCGCGACGGCGAGCACGGATGGGACCGCGCGCGTGTGGGAGAGCGCGACCGGAGCGCTCATCGCCGAGTTGCGCGGCCATGCGGCGGCGGTCCTCGGGCTCGCGTTCAACGCCGCCGGGCGGTTCGTGGCGACGGCCTCCGAGGATCTGACGATCCGGCTCTGGGACCTCGGACGCGAGCGCGCGCTGCGGGGATCGAGGGAGATCGAGGTCGTTGCGCCGGTCGGCGCTGGTTCGCGCGTGGTCGTTGCGGAGGACAGCGGAGAGCTCGAGGTCTGGGACGCCCGGGCGCAGACGGCGGAGATCTTCGAGCCGGATCTGGGCCCCGCGACCGTGTCCTCGTCCCCGACGCGCGGCGGCCTGGTCGGTCGCCGCGCGATCTCCCCACCCTCCCCGTCCGTGTCGATCGTCAAGTCGTCCTCTCCCTCGCGAGACTCCGGGCGGGCGGCGCGGGGCGATGCCCGCGTCGCAGGCCCCGACGAGCGTCGCGTTGAGCGCCGGCGGGCGCCTGATGCTCGTCGGCTACATGGATGCGCGGGAGGTCGGCGGCCGGGCATTGCTGCTGGAGACCGGCACCGGGCGCGTGCGCGCGACGATCGCCCGCAGAGCCGTCCGCAAGCTCGCGCTGCGCCGCGACGGTCGCCTGGCGGCGGTCCTGGGCGGCGCCTCGATCGGGTCCGGCCTGCGGAGCACCCGCGTCGACCTGTGGGAGCTTCCCGCAGGCTCGTCGCGCTCCCGCAGGGTGTGGCAGGTCCCGGTGTCGCCCGAGGAGCAGCCGACCGACGTCGCCTTCAGCCCCGACGGCCGCCGACTGCTCGTGACGACGCTGGTCGGCGGCGCGTTCGTCTTCGACGTCCGATCGCACAGGCGGCTGGACGTCCTGGCGTCCGGCAGCGTCCGCTCGCCGGGGGCGGAGGCGTACTATCGCGGCGTCTTCAGCCCCGACGGCGGCACGATCGCGGTCGGCGGCTCGCGCGACGTGCGCCTCTGGGACGCCGGTTCGGGCGACGAGAAGAGCTTCCGGCTGTCGGGGCACACGAGCGTCGTGCGCAGCGTCGCCTACAGCCGCGGCGGGCGGCGGATCGTCACCGCCAGCTCGGACGGCACGACGCGGGTGTGGGACGCATCGACAGGCGAGCAGCTGTCGGTGCTCGCGCGCCACGCGGGGCGCGTCAACAGCGCCGCGTTTCTCACCGATGGATCGATCGTCGCCGGGGGCGAGGATCGCGCGGTGCGCGTGTATCCGTGCGAGACGTGCGTCGGACTGGAGCGCCTGCAGCGGCTCGCGGCGACTCACGCCACCCGCGATCTGACCGACGCCGAGCGCAGGTCGTTCTCGGAGTAGACCAGCGGCGCGAGGACCGGCCGGCGCGAGATCTGCGCACCGGTGCGACCACGACCGGGTCAGCCGCGGCGCGCGCGCCGCGCGCGGGCGACGTGCGCGGCGGGGACGCCGAGCAGTCCGACGATCCCGAGCACGACGAGCACCGTCGTGCCGGCCCCGTCCAGCGCGCCGTCGGTGAGGACGGCGTGCCCGAACCCCAGCGCGATGACGACCGAGGCGAGATAGGCGTGCAGCACGCGCCAGGTGGCGGGACGCAGCGGGAGGATGGTGCGCAGCGCTCCGAGCCCCACGACGACGAAGAGGCAGATCGTCGCGATGAGCGCCATGCGGGCGCGCGTCGGCCCGTCGGGCGACAGCGCGAACCATGCGTCCTCGGAGGACTCGACGAACAGCCCGGCGACATGGACGAGCACGAGGCACAGCACGACGGCGCCGAAGACCTGGTGGCGCGAGATCCGCCGGCCCCGGGCGAGCAGGGGCTGGATCGCCAGCGCCGACACGGCAAGCGCTCCGGCGCTGGTCGACAGCACGAGCGCCGTCGAGGCGTCCGCGAGATGGGGGTCGGTCAGCGCCAGCGTCACCGGCACCGCGACGACCGCGATCGCGCCCGCCCCCAGCGCGAGCGTGCGCCCGTCAGCCATCGCGTGCGAGCGTCAGGTCGACGACCGCACGCTCGTCGTCGAGGTCGACGACGCGCCGGATGAAGACCTCGCGGTAGGCGTCGTCGTCGTACCCGACGTGGATGTTGGGCTCGCCGAACTGCGGGACCGTGGGCGCCGTCTCGATCCGGTAGCGGCCGTCGGCGCCGGTGCGCACGCTCGCCCGGTTGTCCTGCTCGCCGCCGGTCTTCGTCGCCAGCCAGATCTGGATGCGGACGCCCTCCAGCGGCCGGCAGCCGTCGGCGGAGCGCACGAGGCCGGTGATGACGAAGCCGCTGCCGAGCGTGTCGAGCGCCGGAGCGTCCGGGATGTAGTTGTTCGTGCCGCCGGGGTTGCTCTGGGTCGCCTTGCAGCGCCGCTGCGGACGTTCGCGGTCATCGCCGGCGGGCGTGGTCGCGGTCGCGGTCGTCGCGGGCGGCTCCGGCCCCCGCTCCCCCACGTTCTCGGCGCCCGTCCCGGACGGCTCGCTGTCGAGCAGCGCGACGACGATCCCGGCCGTCACGAGCAGGAGCACCAGCGGCAGCAGCCAGGGTCGCCGCACGTCACTCCCGCCCCGTGCGAAGCTCGGCCTCGATCCTCGCGGCGGCGGCATCGAGATCGCGGGTGGCGTAGATCACATGATCGATCCGCACGCACCCGACGGTAGCGCCGCCGCGCGCTCAGGGCTCCAGGTTCTTGAGGTTCTTGGCGCCTTCCTTCGCGGCCTTCAGGAAGTCGGTCGCTCCGGGCGGGTTGTCGGCGGTGTACTCGGGCCCCTCCTCCTCGTCGGCGGGAGTGGCGCTGGGATCGACGGGCGGCTCCTGCGGGTCGTGCTCGGTCTCGATGTTCATCCGATGGATGCTGCCCGCAGCCGCCCGCGGAGACACACGAGTCTTGACCTCGACAGGCGGCGTCAGCGCGGGCGCACGGCACCCGGCGAGACGCCGATCACGCGCTTGAACGCGCGGGCGAACGCCGCCTCCGAGCGGTAGCCGAGCCGGTCGGCGAGCTGCGCGACCGTCGCGCCCTCGGTCTCCAGCGCGTCGAGCGCGACCTGCATCCGCCAGCGCGTGACGTACTGCATCGCCGGCTCGCCGACGAGCTTCGTGAAGCGCGCGGCGAACGCCGAGCGCGACATCGCCAGCTCGCGCGCGAGCGACGCGACCGTCCAGTCGCGCGCCGGCTCGCGGTGCACGAGCGCGAGCGCGCGGCCGATCTGCTCGTCCTGCAGCGCGCCCAGCCAGCCGGTCCGCGCCGTCGGCGCTGTCTCCAGCCAGGCGCGGATCGCCTGGATGACGAGGACGTCGGCCAGCCGCGTGATGATCGCCTCGCCGCCCGGGCGGAAATCTCGCGCCTCCGACGCGATGAGCGCGAAGACGCCCTGCATCCACGCCACCCGCGGCGCGTCGGACGCCTCGACGAGGACCGTCGGCGGCAGGACGCCGACGAGCGTCCGCGCCGCCGGATGATCGAAGCGCACCGCGCCGCAGATCAGGCGCGTCGCCTCGCCTCCGCCGCCGTGGACGAGGACCTCGTAGCGGTCGCTGAGCTGCGTGCGGTCGAGGTCGAGGATGTTCGGCGCCTCGGCATCCGCGGCGCTGCGCAGCGTGTGGCCGGTGCCGTGCGGCACGAGCGCGAGGTCGCCGGGATGCAGCCACGTCTGCGCGCCGTCGCCCGTCTCCAGCAGCACGCGCCCCGACGTCACGACGTGAAACCAGAGATGGGACGCCATCGGGTGCAGCGTCATGCCCCAGGGCGCCGTGAGCTCGGAGCGGCAGTAGAAGGCGCCGCTCATGCGCAGCACGCCGAGCGCCTCGCCGAGCGCGTCCGGGGCCGCCATCTCCGTCGGGGTCGCGGCTTGCATGCCCGCAAGTATCGCGCATCGCCATCCCAGAGTCCCGTAGTCGTGGACGATCGAGCATGAAACAGCGATGCAGCGTCATAGACAGTCGTGGCAAGCCGTCGCAGACTGGACCCTCGATCAAGCGACCTCGAAGGAGCCAGGCCATGACGACGACAGACAACCCCATCCTCGTGATCGGCGGCAACGGCAAGACCGGCAGCCGGGTGGCGAGCCGCCTGCGGGCCCGCGACATCCCCGTCCGCATCGCCTCGCGCAACGGCGAGCGGCGGTTCGACTGGGAGGACCAGTCGACCTGGGCGCCGGCGCTGCGCGGCACGAGCGCCGCGTACATCACGTACTACCCCGACCTCGCGGTCCCGGGCTCGCCCGAGCGGATCGCCGAGCTCGCGGCGATCGCGCTGCGCGAGGGCACGAAGCGCCTCGTCCTGCTGTCGGGCCGCGGCGAGGAGGAGGCCGAGCGCGCCGAGCGGGCGCTGCAGGCCTCCGGCGCGGACTGGACGATCGTGCGCTGCAGCTGGTTCATGCAGAACTTCAGCGAGGCGTTCATGCTCGACCAGGTCATCGCCGGCGAGATCGCGCTGCCCGGCGGCGACGTTCCCGCCCCGTTCGTCGACGCCGACGACATCGCCGACGTCGTCGTCGCCGCGCTCACCGACGACGCGCACATCGGCCGCCTCTACGAGCTCACCGGCCCGCGTCCGATGACGTTCGCCCAGGCCGTCGACGAGATCGCCGCCGCGACCGGCCGCGAGCTCGCCTACATCCCGATCACGACCGACGAGTTCGCCGCCGGCGCGGCCGCCGCCGGCGAGCCGGCGGACGTCGTCGAGCTCCTGCGCTACCTCTTCACCGAGGTCCTCGTCGAGGAGAACTCGGACGTCGCCGACGGCGTCCGCCAGGCGCTCGGCCGCGCGCCGCGCGACTTCGCCGACTACGCGCGGGAGACCGCTTCCACGGGTGCCTGGGACCGGCGGCTCGCGGCGGCGGGTTAGGAGCGGGGTTGCCCGGCTCCTCAAGGTCGCGGTCGGCGCGGTCGATGAGATGGGGAGAGCGCATGAGCCACCCGGTCGCTGTCGGTCCGGACCGCACGACAACGCCGAGTTGGAGATCCATGTCGGCCAAGCAGTCCGAGCACGTCAAGAAGGTCAACGCCGAGGTGCTCCTGAACGTCCTCGCTCAGGCCAGGGCGGGAGATTTCGCCGCACGCATGCCGCTGCACTGGACCGGCGTCGCGGGCAAGGTCGCCGACAGCCTCAACGAGGTGCTCGCGTCCAACCAGGCGCTCGGCGCCGAGCTCGAGCGGGTCAGCAGAGTCGTCGGCAAGGAGGGCAAGCTCTCGCAGCGCGTGTCGTTCCACGGCACAGACCAGGTCTGGGCCGGCTGCCTGCAATCGGTCAACAGCCTGATCGAGGACCTCGTCCGCCCCAGCAACGAGATGCAGCGCGTCATCGGCGCGGTCGCAGACGGTGACCTGAGCAAGAAGGTCGCGGTCGACGTCCAGGGCGAGATGCTCGAGCTCAAGAACACGATCAACGGCATGGTCGACCAGCTCAACGGCTTCGTCTCGGAGGTCACGCGCGTCGCGCGCGAGGTCGGCACGGAAGGCAAGCTCGGGCAGGCCGCCGCCTACACGATCGAGGTCGGCGGCGTCTGGAAGGACCTGACCGACAACGTCAACCTCATGGCGGGCAACCTCACCGGCCAGGTCCGCGACATCGCCGAGGTCACGACCGCGGTCGCCAACGGCGACCTCAGCAAGAAGATCACCGCCGACGTCCGCGGGGAGTTCCTCGAGCTCAAGAACACCGTCAACGCGATGGTCGATCAGCTCAACCGCTTCGCCGGCGAGGTGACACGCGTCGCACGCGAGGTCGGTGTCGAGGGCAAGCTCGGCGGCCAGGCTCAGTCGCAGGAGGTCGCGGGGGTCTGGAAGGACCTCACCGACGACGTCAACCAGCTCGCGGCGAACCTGACCGATCAGGTTCGCGCGATCGCCGAGGTCGCGACGGCGGTGACCGAAGGCGACCTGACGCGGGAGGTCAAGGTCGAGGCCAGCGGCGAGGTCGCCGTGCTGAAGGACAAGCTCAACATGATGATCGGCAACCTGCGCGACACCGCTCGCCAGAACACCGAGCGCGACTGGCTGAAGACGAACCTCGAGCGCTTCACGCGCATGCTCCAGGGCCAGCGCGACCTCGCCACGGTGTCGAAGATGATCCTGTCGGAGCTGACACCCCTCGTCGGCGCGCAGCACGGCGTCTTCTACGTGCTGACCGAGGACGACGGCGGTCCCGTCCTGACGATGCAGGCCGGCTACGGCCGCAAGGAGCGCAAGGATCTCTCCAGCACGTTCCGGCTCGGAGAGGGCCTCGTCGGCCAGTGCGCGATCGAGAAGGAGCGGATCCTGCTGACGAACGTCCCCGACGACTACGTGCAGATCACGTCGGGCCTGGGCGAGTCGCCGCCACTGAACATCATCGTGCTGCCGATCCTCTTCGAGGGCGCCGTTCGGGCGGTCGTCGAACTCGCCTCGTTCGCGCCGTTCAGCCCCACGCACCAGTCGCTGCTCGACCAGCTCGCGGAGAACATCGGACTCGTGCTCAACACCGTCGACGCGTCGTCGGTCACCGACCGGCTGCTCGAGCAGGCGCAGTCCCAGGCCCAGGAGCTGGCCGAGAAGAACGCCGAGGTCGAGCGCAGGTTCCAGGAGGTGGAGACGGCCAAGCGCACGGTCGAGGAGTCCGCCAAGGAGCTGTCGCTCTCGTCGCGCTACAAGTCGGAGTTCATCGCCAACATGTCGCACGAGCTGCGCACGCCGCTGAACAGCCTGCTCGTCCTGGCCGAGCAGCTCGAGGACAACCCGGAGGGGAACCTCACCGAGCGCCAGGTCCAGTACGCCAGCGTCATCCGGGCCTCCGGCGGAGATCTGCTGCAACTGCTCAACGACATCCTCGACCTGGCGAAGGTCGAGTCCAACACCGTGCGCCTGGAGATGGGCGAGCTCTCGCTGGCCGATCTTGCCGACAGCATGGTGCGCAACTACGGCCCGATCGCCGAGCAGCAGGGAGTCGCGTTCTCGGTCTCGGTCGACGAGGCGCTGCCCGCCACGATGGTCACCGATCCCCTCCGCCTGCGGCAGATCCTGAAGAACCTGCTGTCCAACGCGCTGAAGTTCACCGAGCACGGGGAGGTGAGCCTGCGCATCGCGCGGGCAGCAGGAGACCGGGCGCCCGGCTCCCAGCGCCTCGCCGCCGCCCACGACGTCATCGCGATCAGCGTCGCGGACACGGGCATCGGGATCGCTCCCGACCTGCACCACTCCATCTTCGAGCCCTTCGCACAGGCAGACGGCGCGACCGCGCGCCGCTACGGGGGCACCGGCCTGGGTCTGTCGATCAGCCGTGACCTCGCTCGCCTGCTCGGTGGCGAGATCACGCTGGCGAGCACGCTCGGCGCCGGCAGCACCTTCACCGTGTCGCTCCCGCTCCTCGCTGGGACTCCGGCGTCGCGGCCAAGCGCCGAGCACGTTCGCGCGCCGGACGATGCGTCCGAGACCGCCGCCCGCGAGCATGCACGCCTGGCCCGCAGCGCGCTGTCGGCCTACACCGGGATCTTCGACGGTGCGACCGCGCTGATCGTCGACGACGACTTTCGCAACATCTTCGCGCTCACCGCGTTGCTCCAGCGCGGCGGGCTGTCCGTCATCGCCGCCCAGAGCGGACCGGAGGCCCTGGCGATCCTGGCGGAGCAGCACGAGCGGGTCGATCTCGTCCTGATGGACATCATGATGCCGATCATGAACGGCTACGAGACCATGGCCGCGATCCGCGCGCGGCCGGGTCTCGCCAAGCTCCCGATCATCGCGGTCACCGGGAAGGTGGTCGGCGGTGAGCGCGAGCGCTGCATCGCAGCGGGCGCATCGGACTACATCCCGAAGCCCGTCGACACGGCAGAGCTGCTCGCGGTCCTGACCAGGTGGTTTCCGCTCGCGCCCGCGGATGACACGACCGCACCCGATCGTCGCCTGATGGCGGTCGACCGCGCTCCCGACGGCTGCGGGGATCAGCTGCGCGCTGCGATCCTGATCGTCGACGACGACCCCCGCAAGCGTCTGTCGATCCAGGCGACGCTTGCGCCGCTCGGGCACGAGGTCGTCGAGGCGACCTGCGGCGAGGAGGCATTGCACGCGGTGATGGCCCGGACGTTCGCGGTCATCCTCATGGACGTCCAGATGCCGTCGATGAACGGGTACGAGACGGCACGTCTGATCCGTCTGCGGCGCGAGTGCGAGCACACGCCGATCATCTTCATCACCGCCGGTGACGGCGGCGACGCCCAGATCCCGATCGCGTACGCGAGCGGCGCGGTGGACTTCATGGTCGGCACGATCATGCCCGGCGTCCTGCGGGCGAAGGTCTCGATCTTCGTCGAGCTCTACCTGAAGTCGCTCGAGCTCGAACGGTCGCTCGGGGAGGTCACCTCGCTCAGCGAGCAGTTCCGCGACAGCGAGGCCCACGCCCGCGCCGTCCTGCACAACGTCGGTGACGGCATCGTCACGGTGAGTGCCGACGGGCTCGTCGAGACGTTCAACCGCGCGGCGGCCCGCCTGTTCGGCTACACCGAAGACGAAGCGATCGGTCAGCCGTTCGCCGGCATGATCCCGATGGGAAGCCCCGGCCAACCCGGTCCGCTGGCCGGGGCGACGGCCATTCGCAAGGACGGCTCGAGCTTTCCGGTCGAGCAGAACCTGAGCCATGTGCAGCTCGGAACGCGCACGGTGCACATCGTCTGTCTGCGCGACATCTCCGAGCGTGAGGCCTACACCGATGCGCTGCGCCACCAGGCGCTGCACGACGCCCTGACCGGGCTTCCCAACCGCGTGCTCTTCCGCGAGCGGTTGGGCCACGCGGTCAGCCGCTCGATGCGGACCGGCGAGCCTCTCGCGCTGTTCCTCGTGGACCTCGACGACTTCAAGCACGTCAACGACACGATCGGCCACCAGAACGGTGACGCCCTGCTGCGGCTCCTGTCGGCTCGCCTCGTCGGCTGCCTGCGGGAGAGCGACACGGTGTCGCGGCTCGGCGGCGATGAGTTCGCGATCCTTCCGATCGAACCGACCGACCTCTCGGCCGCCGCCGCCGTCGCGTGGACGGTCCAGGCCGCGCTCGAAGCGCCGTTCGTGGTCGGAGAGCACTCGTTGCAGCTCACCGCGAGCATCGGGATGGCGCTGCTGCCCGAGCACGGCAGGACCGTCGACGACCTCATGCGTCGCGCCGACCTCGCGATGTACGACGCCAAGCGTCACCAGAGCAAGTGCGCGGTGTTCACCGCAGAGCAGGAGGACGCCCCGGCGCGCAGGCTGGCCCTGCTCGACAACCTCCGTCACTGCGTCGAGCGCGACGAGCTCGTCCTGCACTACCAGCCGAGGATCGATCTGGAGACCGGCGAGGCCATCGGCCTCGAGGCTCTCATCCGGTGGAACCATCCGTCCGGGCGCCTGTTCTCGCCCGACGAGTTCATTCCCGAGATCGAGAGCAACGATCTGATGCTCTCGATCACCAGGTGGGTGATCAACGAGGCGCTACGCGAGCTGCGGTTCCTTCGCGATCAGGGCTTCGACCTCACGATGGCCGTGAACCTCGGTGCACGCTGCCTCGCGCCTGACGCGGGCGTCCTCGAATCGGTCGGCGACATGACGACCGCCTGGGGCATCCCGCCGGACAAGCTCACGCTGGAGCTCACCGAGAGCGCGTTGATCGACACGGCGCTTCCGGAATTGCTCGTGCGACTGCAGGCTCTCGACCAGCGCCTCTCGATCGACGACTTCGGCACGGGCTACTCCTCGCTCGTGTACCTCCAGCGCCTCCCCGTCGTCGAGGTCAAGGCAGACAAGTCGTTCGTCATGACGATGGGCTCGGTCGAGAGCGACGCTGTCATCGTCCGCTCGATCGTCGACCTGGCCCACAACCTCAGCGTCAAGGTCGTCGCGGAGGGCGTGGAGGACGAGAAGACGATGAACATGCTGCTCGGTTACGGCTGCGACGAGGCGCAGGGCTACCACTTCGCCCGGCCGATGCCCGGGCCGCAACTCGCCGAGTGGCTCACGACGTCGCCGTTCGGCCTGCCACGTCGCCTGCCCGTGGTCACCCGTTCGGTGGCGTGACTCGCGCGGCTCCGCCGCCTGCAGGCCTCAGTCCGGCGGACCGACGATGAGGAAGAAGACGACGGACAGCACGGCGAGCGTCGCGATCGCGATCGCGACGGTCGCCATCGTCGTGCCCTTCGCGCCGCCGAGGCGCGTGCGGGCCTGCATCCCGAGCACGATCGCGGCGATGCCGATCGCCACGCCGACGAACCCGGCGCCGTCGGCGATGTCCCATGCGATCGTGACGCCGGGGACGGAGATGAGCGCGAGCGCCAGCGCGAGGCCGGGCTTCGCTGCGGGACTCGGTGCAAGATCGACGGGCGTCGAGGTGGACATGCGTGCCTCCTTGGTGGTTGCTCGATGCCGTCGAACCTACGAGCGGGAAGGCGCCCCGGCATCGGGGCGGGCACGCGTCCTCGCTCAGCGCTAGTACTGAGCGTGGATCGCGCTGAGGTGCGCGAGCACGGCGAGCACGCGGCGGTGTCCGTCCTCGGCCTGCGCGACGTCGAGCTTCATCATGAGGCTGCGCACATGGGCCTCGACGGTGCGCTCGCTGAGGAACAGGCGCTTGGCGATCCCGTTGTTCGTCAGGCCCTCCGCCATGAGCTCGAGCACCTCGCGCTCGCGGTCGGAGAGCTGGCCGAGGCGGTCGTCGGCGCCGCCGGAGACGAGCGTCGCGACGACCTTCGGGTCCAGCGCAGAGCCGCCGGCGGCGACGCGCTGCGCGGCCTCGAGGAAGTCCTCGACGCGCAGCACGCGCCCCTTCAGCAGGTAGCCGAAGCCGCCGAGGCTCACGAGGCTCACCGCGTACTGCGTCTCGATGTGCTGGGAGAGGACGAGCACGCCGATCTCGGGGTGGGCGTCCTTGATCTCGCGCGCGGCGCGCGCGCCCTCGTCGGTGAACGTCGGCGGCATGCGGATGTCGACGACGACGAGATCGGGGCGGTGGCCGCTGACCGTCGCCGGCAGCCGGCGGGCGTCCTCCAGCGACGCGACGACCTCGTGGCCGGCGTCCTCGAACAGCCGCCGCAGGCCCTCGCGCAGGAGCGCCTGGTCCTCGGCGATCACGACGCGCACGGCAGCTCCGCGACGAGCGTCGTGCCCTGCCCCGCCGGGCTGTCGACGGCGAGCGTGCCGCCGTGCGCCGCCACGCGGTCCGACAGCCCGCGCAGGCCGGAGCCGCCGGCCGCCGCGGCGCCCCCGACGCCGTCGTCGCTGACCGACACGACGAGGTTGCCGTTCACGCGCTCCGCGCACAGGCGCACGCGCGACGCCTGCGCGTGCTTGACGGCGTTCGTCAGCCCCTCGCTGGCGATGAAGTAGGCCGCGGCCTCGAGATCCGGCGCCAGCCGCTCGCCGTCGGCCTTGACCTCGACGGCGAGCGGCGCGCGGGCGGCGAGCTCGCGCAGCGCCGCGGCGAGCCCGTGGTCGAGCTGCGACGGGCGCACGCCGCGCGCGAGCTCGCGCAGCTCGTCGAGCGCGAGGCCGACCTCGTCGACGGTGAGGTCGAGGATCCGGTTGGCCTCGTGCGCCGGCGCGCCGAGCTCGTGCTGGGCGTGGCGCAGGGCCAGGCCGATCGAGACGAGCCGCTGCTGCGCGCCGTCGTGCAGGTCGCGCTCGATCCGGCGGCGCTCCTCGTAGCCGGCGGAGACGATCCGGGCGCGCGACGCCTCGACCTCGGCGAGCTGGCGGCGCAGCTCCACGCGCAGCCGCGCGATCTCGATCGCCAGGCCGGCGGCCTCGACGACCTCCTGCAGGGCGCCCGAGCGCTCCTCGTCGACCGCGTTGTGGACGACCATCCCCAGCGGCACGCCCGCCCGCGTGACCGGCGTGCGCACGCGACCGTCCTCGGGATCGTCGCTCGCCGCGCGCCCCGAGCCGTCGACGTAGATCTCGCTCTCGGGCAGCCAGAAGCGCAGCTCGAGCCCGGGGTCCGACAGGACGTCGCGCAGCAGCGGCTCGGCCGCCTCGGGCGCGACGATCCCGGCGCGCAGCTCCTCGAGGAAGGCGCGGATGCGACGCAGGCCGTCGTAGCGGGCGCGGCTGAAGCGGCGGTCGACGGCGTCCTGGACGCGTGCGCGCAGCGGCGTGAACGCGGCCGCCGCGAGCAGCGTCGAGATCGCGGTGACCCACGCCGAGCCGCTGTCGAGCGCGGTGCCGAGCACGAGCGTCGCGACGGCGTACGTCGCGCCGAGCAGCAGCGTCAGCACGCCGTAGACGAGCGTCCGGTTGATGACGCGGTCGATGTCGTACAGCCGGTAGCGCAGGACCGCGACGCCGATCGACGTCGGGAGGGCGGCGAGCATGAAGAGGAAGAGCGCGTTGAAGAGATCGGCCGTCCTCGACGCCGTCGGAGAGCCGCCGCGCCGGCGCCGCAGATGAGCGAGCGTCGCCGGGACGAGCGTCGCGGTGAGCGCGAGCCACTTCAGCTGCAGGCGCTCGATGCCGGCCGCGCGGCGAAAGCGCGCGCGGGCCGCCAGCGCGGCGCCGACGAGGCCGGCCAGCATGCCCAGCAGCGCGAGCGGCCAGAGCACCGTCGCGGCGTCCGGCAGCGCGGGCAGCGGCCGGTCGACGCCGCGAACGGCGCCTCGAAGGGCTCTGGATCGAAGAAGCTGAGCGACGAGGAAGAGGGCGAACGGCGGCGGCGGCGATCGGCCGCGGGCCGCGAGCGCCCCGGGTGGCAGCCGGCCGTCGGGGAAGACGAACACGATCGCGGTCAGGAGCGCGAAGAGCAGCGGCCAGGACGACTGGTCCCACAGCACCGCCCAGCGCGCCCCCGGCAGGGCGCCGGGCTGCTCGAGCAGCGCGTACTGGCGCGTAGGCCTGCGCGACGCCGATGCTGCCGAGGAGCGAGGGCGCTGGCGAGCAGCAGCCAGCCGATCGGGTGCGCTCTTCGCCGCAGCGCGACGAGGAGGCCGACCCCCGATGACGCGAGCACCGCGAACTCGCCGAGCGCGCTCTGCCACCAGGCCTCTCCGTGCTCGGCCGGCGAGCACGTCCAGCACGGCCGCGAGCGCGGCGAGCGCCACGGCCGCGGGCCAGGACCCAGGCCGTCACAGAAGGTCGCCGCATGCGCCGATGCTCGCAGCGACGGCGCGGCCCGGCAAGCCGATTCAGTGCTGCCACTGAGCGCGGTTGCGCGGCTCCGGACGCTCGCCGGCGCAGGCCCGGTACAGCCGCTTGCCGGCGATGATCCGGCCGAGCACCGTCGTGGCGTGGACCTTCACGGAGTAGCGGCCCGCGCGCGGCGTGGCGACGATCGGCGCGGTCGCCCCCGCGCGCCTGGGTGCGCCGGCCGTCGACGGTGACGATGACGCTCGCGAGCGCGTCGCCGGCGGGCTCGCGCAGGCCGATCGTCAGCGAGCGACTGGTTCGGCAGCGCTTGGTCGACGGGAGGTCGGTGATGTCCGCGAGCGTCGCGCCGTCGCCGGCAGCGCGACCGCGTCGAAGTCCACGCAGGGCCGCTCGATACTCGTCGCGATGCCGTGTGGCGCGATCGCGGGCGCGAACTCGGTGCTCGCCGGATCGGCGAAGCATGCGCGCAGCAGGTGCGAGCCATCGGGGCTCGTGAGGACGCGGTAGGCCGTGGCGCCGCGCCCGTTCGTGGCACGGCAGCCGGCGGCGAACCACTGATGCGCTCCGCGGTAGAAGCCGCCGGGCTGCGCGACCATGCCGCGTCCACAGCTGCTCGCCGACCGGGATGCACGCAGTCCGAGAACGCGACCGGACGCACGACCGTCCCATGAACGTCCCGTCGGCCGCGGCCTGCACGGCGACCTGGCCGCCGTTGACCGCCCACACCCCCTCGATGTCGGCCGCGGCCTCGGCAGCCGCCGGCAGGGCGAGCGCGGCGGCCGTCGCGATGGCGAGGATCGTGCAGCGGCGCGCATGGGCCGTGCAGTCTGCCACGCATAACGGGCGCTGACACGATGAACTCACGTTTTTCGCTACGCATCTTGCAGGGCTTCGCTGCGCCCGAGCACGGCGCTCGGTTTGTGCGAACATGTGTTCGTGTGGTCCGCGCCCGCGATCCTGCACGCCGACCTCGACGCGTTCTTCGCGGCGGTCGAGCAGCGCGACGACCCGCGACTGCGCGGCCGGCCGGTGATCGTCGGCGGCGGGGTCGTCATGGCGGCGAGCTACGAGGCGCGCGCGTGCGGCGTGCGCTCGGCGATGGGCGGGCGCCGCGCGCGGCTGCTGTGCCCGGACGCGATCGTCGTCTCGCCGCGCTGGGAGCGCTACGTCGCAGCGAGCAAGGAGGTGCGGGCGATCTTCGAGGACGTCGCCCCCGTCGTGGAGTGCGTCTCGATCGACGAGGCGTTTCTCGACGTCACGGGCCTCGAGCGGATCTCCGGCCCGCCCGAGCAGATCGCCGCGCCGCTGCGCGCGCGGGTGCGCGAGGAGGTCGGGCTGCCGATCAGCGTCGGGGTCGCGACGACGAAGGTCGTCGCGAAGCTCGGCAGCACGATGGCCAAGCCCGACGGCCTGCTCGTCATCGCGCCGGGCGCCGAGCTCGCGTTCCTGCACCCGCTCCCGGTCGGCCGGCTCTGGGGCGTCGGCGCCGCGACGGCGGCGAAGCTCAACGACGCCGGCTTGCTCACGGTCGCCGATCTCGCGGCCGCCGGCGAGCCGGCGCTCATGCGCGTCCTCGGGCGCTCGGCCGGGCGCCACCTGTACGCCGTCGCGCACAACCGCGTCGTGCAGCGCGTGCGCAGCGGCCGCGGCCGGCGGTCGGTCGGCTCGCAGCGCGCGCTCGGCTGGCCGGGCACACCGGTCGCGCAGATCGACCCGGCGCTCGCGACGCTCGTCGACCGGGTGACGCGGCGGATGCGGCGCGCCGGGCTGGCCG
Source organism: uncultured Actinomycetes bacterium (assembly GCA_963830085.1). Taxonomy (GTDB): domain Bacteria; phylum Actinomycetota; class Thermoleophilia; order Solirubrobacterales; family Solirubrobacteraceae; genus CADCVQ01. The sequence goes on from CAWHLF010000006.1 coordinate 44,576, forward strand.
GCCGGACCGTCGTGCTGCGCATGCGCTTCGAGGACTTCACCCGCGCGACGCGCTCGCGGACGATGCCGCGCGCGACGGCCGCCACGGAGCCGGTGCTCGCGACCGCGAGGGCGCTGCTGCACGCCGCCGGGCCGCTCATCGCCGACCGCCCGCTGACGCTCGTCGGCATCACGCTCTCCAACCTCGAGCGCGACAGCGGCCAGCTCAGCCTCCCGCTGGAGCGCCGCGACCGCGTCGCGCTCGACACGGCGCTCGACGAGATCGCCGAGCGCTTCGGCACCGGCACCGTCTCGCGCGCGGTGCTGCGCGACGACGACGACAACCTCGCCCGATGGCTGACGCCGCGCGCGTCACGCGGTCGCGATGGTGAAAGGGGTGACCGAGGTGACAGGTGAGACGCGCACCGCTACGCTCCGCCCAACGGGGCCCGCCGACCGAAGGATCACAATCGCATGGTCGAGGTTCGGACCCCCGCTCCGCTACGTGGACTGCTGGTTCTCGTCCTGTCGTTCGCCTGCTGCGTCAGCGCCGCGGAGGCGGCCGTCTTCCCACTGAGCGAGCCAGAGATCGTGTCCGGCACACCGGGTCAGGCGATCGACGTGCTGGACTTCGACGCCGACGGCTTCAACGACATCGCCAGCGCCAAGGGCCAGAACGGCGTCGACGGCGGCGACGTGCGACTTCTGAGAGGAACGAACAGCGGCTGGGCGGCCGAACAGGGCGTCACCGTTGCTGGTGTCGGCGGCACGCAGACGGCGATCGCGGCAGCGGACATCACCGGCGACGGACGTGACGACATCCTCGCGACGTTCGGCGACACCGGCTCGCTCGTGGTGCTGCGCGGGGACCCCGGCGGCGTCCTGGCCGCGCCGGCGGCGGCGGACGTCTACTCGATCGCGCCGACCGTTCCCGGCGGGCGGACGACCGGCGTCGACTGGGGTGACATCGACGGCGACGGCGACCTCGACGTCGTAACGGTGGTGGGGCGCGCGCCGGCAGAGCCCGGCCAGCTCACGGTGTTCGTCAACGACGGCGCGGGCGCGCTGACGGCGACCGGGCAAACACTGGCGGTCGACGGGCCGGTCGACGTGCTCCTGCTTGCCCTCGGCGGCGCCGACGACGACCTCGACATCGTCGTGGCGCAGGATCCGCTCATCGCGACGACGGCGGTGAGGGTCTTTCCCGGCGCGACCGGGGCGACGTTCGCAGCGCCCGCCGACGTGCCGGCCGGCGAGCCCGCTCATCGCCTCGCGTGGGGAGACTTCGACAGCGACGGACGCATCGATGTCGCCGTGTCGCATCGCAACGGCCCGCCACTCCCGACGACGATCCTCAAGGGCACCGCCGCCGCGCCGGGGCTCGGCGCCGCGTTCGACATCGACTCCGCGGTCGAGGGCCGTGAGATCACCGTCGGCGACCTCGATCGCGACGGGCGCGACGACCTGCTCGTCGCCGACGCCCTGCAGAACACGATCAACGCGCCGACCCTGCTCAGCAGCCGCGGCTCGTTCACGTTCGAACGGATCGATGCGCTCCGGGCCGGGCCTCCCGGGCAGGCCGGCCCCCGGGTCGGCGACATGGACGGTGATGGGCGGCCGGACCTCGTGACGAGCGGCTCGCGCACGGGCGCCGGCCCCGACGCATACGTCATCCAGTACGGGCTCGGGGCTCAACTCACCGTCAGCTCGATCCTCGCGGACTTCAACGCCGTGGCCGTCGGCTCGCGCTCTGCGACGAGGACGATCGAGTGGCTCAACGAGGGACCGGGCGCAGCCGCGGCGATCGAGGTGCTCGGCGAGGGGAACGTGGAGGAGTTTCCGGTGGAGAGCGACGCGTGCACGGGCGCGACGCTCGCGGTCGGCGCCGCCTGCTCGATGCGGTTCGCGTTCGCCCCGCTGCTGCCGGGCCGCAGCAACGCCACGCTACGCCTCGTCGCCGCAGGCTCGGAGCAGATCCCGGCGATAACGCTGTTCGGTCTGGGTATCGCCGTGTCCGCGCAGCCCGCCGCGCCCGCGTCGGTCCCGCAACCCGGCTCAGAAGCCCGCGCTGCGCCTCGGGCGTCCGCTGTTCACGACGAGGACGCGCCGCGGTTTCGCCCGCCGTGGCCTGCCGTTCCGCCAGGAGCTTCCAGCCGCGGGCAACGCACGGTGGACGCTCTCGATCCCGGCGGGCGCCGGGCGCAAGAGCGTCGTCATCGGGCGCGCCACGCGCACGGTCAGGCGCGCGGGGACCGTGCGGATGACGATCAAGGCGACCGCCGCCGGGCTGCGCCAGCTGCGCCGGCGCAACGCCAGGCGCCTCGTATTGCGCACGGCGTTCCGTCCCACCGGGGCGGCGGCCTCGCTCGTGTTGACAACGAGCACACGGCTGCGACGCTGACCGGTCGATGAGCCGCCGCGATCTCGCGCACGTCATGACCGCGCTGTGGAACCTCTCCGGCGGCCGGGCCGGCGTGGCGATCGACGTCGCGGACGTCGACGAGGCGATCGGGCGCGGCCGCGGCGACATGCGCACGCCGCTGAACCTCCAGTCGCTCGCCGACGAGGACGTCGTCGAGGCGGCCGGCGCCGGCGGCTGGGCGCTGACGGAGCACGGCGTCGCCCGGATCGCCGAGGACCGCGAGCTCTCCGACCGCTGACCGCGGCGGCCGCCGGACGCAGGGCTTGACACGAGTCGAGTCGTGCCACTACACTGAACCAAATGGTTCAGCATCAGCCCATCGACCGGACCCTCGCGGCGCTCGCGGACCCCACTCGCAGGGGCATCCTCGAGCGCCTCGGCCACGGCGGCGCGACGATCACAGAGCTCGCAGAGCCCTACGAGATGTCGCTCACCGGGATGAAGAAGCACGTCCGGATCCTCGAGGACGCCGAGCTCGTGACGACCGAGAAGGTCGGTCGCGCGCGCCACTGCAGCCTCGGGCCGCGGCGCCTGGAGGACCTCCAGGAATGGGTCGAGACCTACCGCCGGATGCTGGACGAGCGCCTCGACCGGTTCGGGGAGCTGCTGGAGAACACGAAAGGAACCCACCGATGACCAGCCAGTCGACAGTCACCGCCACGCTCACGACCCCGGCCGAGCGCGAGATCCACATCGAGCGCACCTTCGAGGCGCCGCGCGACCGCGTCTTCGCCGTCTACACCGACCCCGAGCTCATCCCCGAGTGGTGGGGCCCGCGCGGCACGACGACCGAGGTCGTCGCGATGGACTGCCGCACGGGAGGCGACTGGCGCTTCATCTGCCACAACTCCGACGGCACGCAGACCGGCTTCCGCGGGACCTACCGCGAGGTCACCGCGCCCGAGCGCATCGTGCAGACCTTCGAGTGGGAGGGCATGCCCGGCTACATCTCCGTCGAGACCGCCGTGTTCGAGGATCTCGGCGACGGCCGCACGAAGGTCACGACGACCTCGCTCTTCCACACGACCGAGGAGCGTGACGGGATGCTGAACTCGGGCATGGAGGGCGGGATGAACGAGACCTACCAGCGGCTCGACGAGCTGCTGGCAGGCCTCGAGCAGAGCTAGCGGCAGTACGCCGTCGCGAGGACGTTGCGCATCGCACGGCTCACCGGCGCGTCGTGGTCGTACGCCGCATTGACGACGACCACGACCTGCCGGGCGCCGTCGGGGCTGTTCCACGCGGCGGCCATGTAGCCGGGGGTCTCGGAGTCGTGGCCCCAGGCCAGGCCGCACGGGAACCGCTCGCGCAGGAGGCCGAGGCCCCATGCGCCGCCGCGGATGCCGGCGTCGGCGATGCCGCCGGTCGCGACGGGGTCGATCGTCTGCATCTCCGCCAGCTCCCGCGGCGCGAGCAGCCGGCCGCCGAGCAGCGCGCGGTAGAAGCGCGCGACGTCGGCGGCGTTCGACACGATCGCGCCCGCCGCGCCGAGGAGCGTCGGGCTCAGCGACGTGACGTCGGCCGGCTGCTTGCCGGGCAGGTAGCCGTGAACGTGCGCGCCGGCGATCCGCGAGGTCCGCGGGTACGACGTGTGGCGCAGGCCGAGCGGCACGACGATGCGCCGGTAGATCTGCGCGCCGATCGTGTCGTGCGTCACGGCCTCGACGATCATCCCGAGCAGGACGTAGTTCGTGTTCGAGTACGAGAGCTCGGCGCCCGGGGCGAAGAGCGGGCCGTGCCCGTTCGCGATCCCGGGCGCGCGGCGCAGGTCGAAGGCGCGCGTGAAGTCGCCCTTCATGTACGGAGCGAGGACGGCCGGATCCTTGTCGTAGCTGAAGATCCCGCTCGTGTGGTTCAGCAGGCGGCGCACGGTGATCGCGTCGCCGCCGGCGATGACGCCGGGCAGCCGGCGCGCGACGGAGTCGTCGAGCGAGAGCCGGCCCTCGGCGGCGAGCTGCAGGACGACGGTCGCGACGAACGACTTCGTCACGCCGCCGATGCGCGTGCGGTCCGAGACGCGGATCGGGCGCCGCGTCGCGAGGTTCGCGTGACCCGCCGACAGGCGGGTCGTGCGAGCGCCGTCGCGGACGAGCACGGTCGCGCCGGGCGCGCCGGCGGCGACGACGCGGTCGAGCGCGCGCTGGAGCTTCGGCGCGGGCGCGGCCGACGCCGCCGCGGGAGCGGCGAGACAGGCGACGCCCGCCAGCGCGGTGACGAGCGCACGACGCAGCATGGGATGGGCTGAGTTGGTCATCGGGTTCCTCCGTCGAAGTGAGATCTGGACACGCTTCGAGCTTGGAGCGATCTCGCCGCCCGGTCATCGGGGAGACCCCCTTGTCCGGGGCCCGCAAAGCGGCCGCCGGGAACTTCACAATTGCGGCCAGATCCTGGCCGCATTGCCTCGTAGGCTCCGAGCCATGGACTACAAGCTCGAGCTCATCACCATCCCCGTCAGCGACGTCGACGCCGCCAAGGCCTTCTACGTCGAGCAGGCCGGCTTCAACGCCGACCACGACCACGCCGTCAGCGACGAGATGCGCTTCGTCCAGCTGACCCCGCCCGGATCCGCGTGCTCGATCGCGATCGGAAAGGGCTTGACGGACGCCGAGCCGGGCTCGGTCAAGGGCCTGCAGGTCGTCGTCGACGACGCCGACGCCGCGCACGCGGAGCTCTCCGGGCGCGGCGTCGCCGTCAGCGACGTCCAGGACTTCCCGTGGGGCCGCTTCGTGTTCTTCAGCGATCCCGACGGCAACGCCTGGGCGGTGCAGCAGCTCACGCCGCGGTGATTCAGCGCCGCTTGCGGAATGCCCCGAGGAGATTCGCCGCCGACCTGGCTCCCTGCTTGACCGCCTCGCCGAGCGACTTCGCCGTCGCGGCCGCCGCCTTGCCGGCGGACGCCGCCGAGCGCTTGGCGTCGGCACCGCTCTTCTCCGCCGCCTTGCGCTGCCTCGTGGCCGCCCCCTTCTTCGCCGCCGCCTGTCGATCGGCCTTCGTCCGCTCCGCCATGCTGTCGCTCCCCTCCGTCATCGCCGTCTCGCGAGGATCCTCTCACGCGCGCCGCGACGAGCCACTCGCGACCCGCGTCGAGGTTGCCCGCGCGGACGCACGGGTACGTCTTCGACATGGAGATCCTCGCCGTCATCGTCGTCATCGCACTGCTCGCGGCCGTCGCGTTCATCGTCGTCCAGCGCCGGCCCGCCGGCGGTCTGCGGCGCCCGCGCCGCGCCCCGCTCGGGCGCGGCGTCCGCAGCGACCACCCGATGGCCGAGGTGGTCGTGGAGCACGCCAACGCGACCGGTGACCAGGAGGTCATCGCGGCCGAGCAGCGCATGAAGGCGCAGGCCCGAAGGGTCGCCGCCTCGATGCAGGGCGAGGCGATGCGCACGGAGCATCAGCGTGCCGCCGAGCAGATGGCCGACGGTGACACGTACGCAGCCGACCCGCGGATCGACGGCTACGTCGATCCGGCGACCGATCCGCGCGACGACGAGGCGTCGACCGCCGCCGCGACGACCGGACGCTCTGACGGCGACGCACCGGTACGAGGGCACCGCCCGGCGGAGCAGGCTGCCGCGCGCGCGATACTGGCCCTGCATGGCCTTCGTCCCGCCCGCACGCCACCTCCTGCGCGCCAAGGACCTCGCCGACGCCCGCTACGCCGAGCCGCTCGACGTCGACGACCTCGCCGCCGCCGCCGGGCTCTCGCGCGCGCACTTCAGCCGCGAGTTCCGCAAGACCTTCGGCGAGTCGCCGCACGCCTACCTGCTGACCCGCCGCCTCGAGCGCGCGGCCGCGCTGCTGCGCACGACCGACCGCTCGGTCGCCGACATCTGCCTCTCCGTCGGCCTCCAGAGCATCGGCTCGTTCACGACGAGCTTCACGCGGACGTTCGGCCAGTCGCCGACGGCCTACCGCGCGTCGTTTCCGCCCGCGTCGCAGCTCGCCCGCGTCCCGGCGTGCATCGTCCGCGCCTACGCCCGCCCCCAACACCGCACGTTTCGAGAAGACAGCAACGGCACGCGCGATTAGCGTCAGCGGGGCACGGTCAACCCGCTCCGAAAGAGGCCCCCGATGATCAAGATCGCACACGCGCAGCTCTGGGTTCACGACCAGGACGAGGCCCTCGCGTTCTGGACCGAGAAGATCGGCATGGAGGTCCGCGCCGATGTCACGCTCCCCGAGATGGGCGACTTTCGCTGGCTCACCGTCGGCCCTCCCGGCGACGACGACTTCTCGATCGTCCTCATGGCGATCCCCGGCCCGCCGATGTTCTCCGAGGAGACCGTCGCGCAGATCCGCGAGGTCATGGGCAAGGGCGTCGCGGGGGCGATCTTCCTCACGACCGACGACTGCCGGGCCAGCTACGAGGAGCTGCGCGCCCGCGGCGTCGAGTTCACCGACACGCCGGAGGAGCGCCCGTACGGCATCGACGCGGGCTTCCGCGACCCGTCCGGCAACGCCGTCCGCCTGACGCAGGCCTACGACCTCGCCTCACTCTGAGCAGCATCCGGGCGGCCGCCGCGGCGGCCGCCCGGGACCCGCGGGCTACGCGGTGACGTCGCGGCGGGCGAAGACGAGCGCGGCGGCGGTCACGGCGATCGTCACGTAGATCGCGACGAGCACGAGCGCGCGCTGCGACCGACACCTCGTCGGTTCCCCCGGCCGCGAGCGACTCCAGCAGCAGGCCCGGGAACCACTCGGTCGCCGTGGCCCAGGCGTCCTGGGTGATGTGCTCCAGCGGGCCCGACCAGACGATCCCGATCCCCAGCGCGATCGGGATCGACCGCACGAAGATCGCGAGCGCCATGCCGAGCGACGCCCACGCGGACACGGCGAACAGCGCGGCGCCGTAGTCGGCGGCGGCCTCGCCGAGGCCGTCGAGGGTGAACCACGCGGACGTCGAGACGTCCTGGGTCGGGGCGACGAGCACCGAGGCCGCGACGGTCAACAGCTCTGCGATCGCGAGCACGACCGCCGCGAAGACGAGCAGCGCGGCCATCTTGCCCGCGAGCAGGCCGATCCTGCGCGGCTGGCGCATGAGCAGCGTGCGGAACGTCCCGTGCGAGAGCTCGCCCGCGACGTTGGCGATGACGAGGACGAGCGCGAGGATCCCGAGGAACGACGCGACGATCGCGAACGGCTCGGTGGCGCCGCCGGCCTGACCCAGCGACTCGACGGTCACGACGCTGTCGCCCGGGCGCCCGGGGGTCTCGGCCGCCGCGAGGAACACGCCGATCGACGCGCACAGGGCGAACAGCGGCGCGCCGACGGCCACGGCGATCGCCACGCGGCGCCGGCGCAGCTTCAGCAGCTCTGCGTTGAACATCCGGATCATCGGTCTCCTCCGTTCACCATCGTGAGGTAGCGGTCCTCGAGGCTCGTGCGCGTCACGCACAGCTCGGCGAGGACGATCCCGCCGGCGCTCGCCGCGCGGTTCATCGCGACCGCGAGGGCGCGCGGGTCGGTGCCGTTGCAGTCGATCTCGACGCGGTCTGCGGCGGCGCGGCTCTCGTGCCCGGTGGCGGCGACGAGCTCGCCGAGGCGGGCGAGGTCGGCGGCGTGCTCGGGCGCGAGGACGAGCTTCGCGCCCGTCCGGCCGAGCAGCTCGTCGGCGGGGCCCTGGTACACGAGCCGGCCGTGGTCGATGACGATGAGCCAGTCGCACACCTGCTCGAGCTCGGCCAGGACGTGCGACGAGACGAGCACCGTGCGGTCGCCGGTCGCGAGCCGTCCGACGAGCCCGCGCATCTCGTGGACGCCGGCCGGGTCGAGGCCGTTGATCGGCTCGTCGAGGATGAGCAGGCGCGGGTCGCCGAGCAGCGCGCCGGCGATCCCGAGGCGCTGCTTCATCCCGAACGAGTACGAGCGGAAGCGGTCGTCGCCGCGCGCGCCGAGCCCGACGAGGTCCAGCAGCGGCGGGACCTCGGCGGTGTCGTGGCCGCCGGCGGTCGCGAGGACGGCGAGGTTCTGCGCTCCGGTCAGCGCGCCGTAGAAGGCCGGGCCCTCGATGAGCGCGCCGACGCGCCCGAGGTAGGCGGCCGGATCGCCGAGCGGCTCGCCGAGGACGGTTCCGTCGCCGGCGGTCGGGCGGACGAGGCCGAGCAGCATCGCCATCGTCGTCGTCTTGCCCGCGCCGTTGGGCCCGACGAAGCCCGCGACGACGCCCGCGGGGACGTCGATCGTCAGGTCGTCGACGGCGGCGCGCTCGCCGTAGCGCTTCGTCACGGCGCGCAGCGACACCGCCGGCGGGGCGGGGGTCGTGGTCATGCGATCACCTCTGGTTCTCGTCGGGGTCGTCATGGCCGGGACACTCGCGGCCGCGGGCGCCGCCGTCGTCGGCCGCGACGGTGATCGCGGGTGGCCCAGCGGACGATCCGCGCCCGCGCGCCTCATCCGCGAGGAGGACGCGCCGTCGTCCGCCCGGGCGAGGACGACGCCGGCCCCCCGCGCTACCGTCGCTCTCATGCGGCGCCTGCTCGACACCCGCGTCATCGACGGACTCCTCGCGGTGGGCCTCGCGATCGCGCTCGTCCTGCACGTCGTGCTGAGCCGCGACGCGCAGGGGACGCAGCTCGCCGTCGACGTCGTCGGCGCGCTCGCGCTGACGCTGCCGCTCGCCGCGCGGCGGCGCGCGCCATTCGAGGTCGCCTGCATCCTCGTCGCGGTCTCGCTGCTCAACGCGATCCTCGGCGGCGGCCTCTACGAGGGCGACCCGCCGCCTCCCGCCTCGCTGCTCGCGGGCGCGGTGGCGTTCTACTCGCTCGGCATGCACGCCGAGGACCGGCCGGCGCTGCTCGGCGCCGCGCTCGGCGTCGGCGGCTTCTGGGCGGCCATCCTCGTCTCGGGCGACAGCGACCTCGCGAGCTACCTCTTCTCCGCGGGGCTCGTCGTCGCGACGCCGTGGCTCGCCGGCCGCGTGCACCGCGCCCGCGCCGAGCGCATCGCGGGGCTCCAGCGCGAGGCGCTGCAGCGCGAGCGCGCGGCCGTCGGCGAGGAGCGCGCCCGGATCGCGCGCGAGCTGCACGACGTCGTCGCGCACAGCGTCGGCGTCATGGTCGTCCAGGCGCAGGGCGCGCAGCGGATGCTCGACCGCGATCCCGAGCGCGCGCGCGAGGCGCTCGCGGCGATCGAGGCGACCGGCCGCACGGCGCTCGCCGAGATGCGGCGGTCGCTCGGGGTCCTGCGCAAGCCGGAGGGCGAGGCGCCGCTGGCGCCGCAGCCCGGGATGGACGGCCTCGCCGCGCTCGTCGAGCAGGCCCGCCAGAGCGGCCTGTCGGTCGAGCTCGTCACCGAGGGCGAGCCGGCGCCGCTGCCGTCGGGCGTCGACCTGTCGGCGTACCGGATCGTCCAGGAGGCGCTGACGAACACGCTCAAGCACGCGGGCCCGGTGCCGACCCGCGTCGCCGTGCGCTATCGCGGCGAGCAGCTCGAGCTCGAGATCAGCGACGACGGCGACGCGCGCCGGCCCGCTGCCGCCGACGACGGCGCCGGGCAGGGGCTCGTCGGGATGCGCGAGCGCGTCGCGCTCTACGGCGGCGACCTGCACGCCGCGCCGCGGCCGGAGGGCGGCTTCGTCGTCCGCGCGTCGCTGCCGATCGCGCCATGAGCCGCATCGGGGTCCTCATCGCCGACGACCAGGCGCTCGTGCGCGCGGGCTTTCGCATGGTGCTCGAGGCCGAGGACGACATCGAGGTCGTCGGCGAGGCCGCCAACGGCGAGCAGGCCGTCCACGGCGCGCAGCGCCTGAAGCCCGACGTCGTGCTCATGGACATCCGGATGCCCGAGCTCGACGGCATCGGCGCGACGCGCCGCATCGCGCGCGGCGACGGCGCGGCCGACGCCCGCGTCCTGATCCTCACGACGTTCGACCTCGACGAGTACGTCTACGACGCGCTCGGCGCCGGCGCCAGCGGCTTCCTCCTGAAGGACAGCCCGCCCGAGCAGCTCGTCGCGGCGATCCGCGTCGTCGCCGGCGGCGAGGCGCTGCTCGCCCCGTCGGTCACGAGCCGGCTCATCGAGCAGTTCGCCCGCGGCGGCGCGGCCGCGCGCCGCGAGCCGCCGCCGGGCCTCGACGAGCTCACCGCGCGCGAGCTCGAGGTCTTCAAGCTCATGGCGCGCGGCCTGTCGAACGCGGAGATCGCCGCCGAGCTCGTCGTCGGCGACACGACGGTGAAGACCCACGTCGCGCGGCTGCTCGGAAAGCTCGGCCTGCGCGACCGCGTCCAGGCGGTCGTGCTCGCCTACGAGTCCGGGCTCGTGAGCCCGGGCTCCGGGTAGGCGACGCTCGGCAAGTTCCCAGGCAACTCCCAGCTTCGTCGCCGATCCTCCCGCAGACAACGACCCCGCCCGCCTCCGGAGGAGCCCGCCATGCACGACGACCACGACCACGACGTCCCCCAGCACCCCGCGATCCTCACCGAGGACGAGCTCGGCGTCACGCGCCGCGGCGCGCTCGCTCGCATCGGCGCGGGCGGCCTCGGGCTCGCCTCGCTCGGCGGGCTCGGCGGCGTCCTGCTCGGCGGCGGCGACGGCGCCGAGCAGGCGTACGCCGCGTCGTGCACGCTGACGCCCGAGCTCACCGAGGGCCCGTACTACCTCGACCTGCGCAGGATCCGCCAGAACATCACCGAGGGCAAGGCCGGGCTGCGGCTGGACCTCCGCGTCCGCGTCGTCGACGCCTCGACGTGCAAGCCGATCGAGAACGTCGCCGTCGACGTCTGGCATTGCGACGCCGCCGGCAAGTACTCGGGCATCGGCTCGGAGGGGACCTCCGGCAAGACCTACCTGCGCGGGATCCAGCTCACGAACTCGAGCGGCCTGGCGCGGATCCGGACGATCTACCCCGGCTGGTACCAGGGCCGCGCGACCCACATCCACGTCACGGCGCACGTCGGCGGCAGGGCCGGGACGACGTACTCCGGCGGCACGCGCGCCCACACGGGGCAGTTCTTCTTCCGCGACGCGACGACCGACAAGGTCGCGAAGCTCTCGCCGTACTCCAAGCGCGGCGTCGCGCGCGTGCGCAACAGCGCCGACAACATCTACCGCCAGGGCGGCAGCGGCCAGGTCCTGAGCCTCAAGCAGCGCGGCTCGGCGATCCGCAGCGGCTACACCGGCACGATCACCGTCGCGATCGACGTCTAGTCAGCAGTTACTCGGCGTCGCGCTTGGCGCGACGCTCGGCAGCCTCGCGCTTGAGGTCAGCCTGCACGTTCGTCGCGGCCTCCAGCTGGCGGTTGCGGCGATCGGTCGCGGTCTCGCGCGGGCGAGACTGATAGGACGAGGGAGCGGGCGGTTTTGAGGTGGGACGCGGAGAAGCCATCCACTGACGGTATCAGCGCGCTCAACCGGCGCCCGCCCCTCCGCGCCGCCGCTACGCCAGCGGGTGGGGCGTCACGAGGTCGTATCGCACGCCGTCGAGCTCGGCGAGGAACCCCTCCAGCGGCTTGGGCTCGCCGAGGTAGAAGCCCTGGCCGTGCGACACGCCGAGCTCGCGCAGCAGCGTGACCGTCGCCTCGTCGCCGACGTGCTCGGCGATCGTCTGCTTGCCGAGACCGCGGGCGATGTCGACGACGGCGTGGATGACGAGCCGGTCGGTCGCCGTCGAGCAGCAGTCGCGCACGAACTCGCCGTCGATCTTCAGGGCGTCGAACCGCACGTGCTTGAGGTAGTAGAACGAGCCGAAGCCCGCGCCGAAGTCGTCGAGCGCGAAGGCGCAGCCGAGCTTCACGAGCGCGTCGGAGAACTCGCGCGCCTTGCCGATGTTCGCGATCGCCGCGGTCTCGGTGATCTCGAAGATCACGCGGCTTGGATCCAGCCCCGTCTCGCGCAGCTCGCGCTCGATCGTGCGCAGCATGTCCGGATCGCCGATCGAGGCGCCCGAGAGGTTGATCTCCACGCGCGGGCCGGTGGCGCCGAGGGGCGTGTGCGCGGCGACCGCCCGGATCGCGCGCCCGACCGTCAGCGCGTCGATCTGCTGGATCATCCCGAGCCGCTCCGCCGTCGCGAGGAAGACCCCCGGCGGGATGAGGTCGCCGTGGTCGTCGCGCATCCGCAGCAGGACCTCGAACTGCGTGATGTCACCGGTGGCGAGCTCGAAGATCGGCTGCGCCACGAGCGAGAAGCGGTCCTCGTCGATCGCGACGCGGATGCGCTCGGCCCACGTGATGCGCCCGCGCATCCGCACCTGCGCGTCCTCGCCGCTGACGTGCACCGCGAGCTGGTTGCGGCCGGCCTCCTTGGCGTCGTACATCGCGAGGTCGGCGTTGACGAGCACGTCCTCGCCGCTGAGGCCCTCGTCGTCCTCGAACATCGCGATGCCGATGCTCGCCGTCATCGTGCGGCCGCTCGTCCCGGGCACGCCGATGCGCTCCGCGCGGACGGCCTCCAGCAGGTCCTCGGCGACGCGCTGCGCCGTCTGCGCCGTCGCCCGCGGCAGGAGCGCCGCGAACTCGTCGCCGCCGAGGCGCGCGAGCACGTCGCTCTCGCGCAGGCGCGCGGCGAGGACCTTCGCGATCCGCCCGATGAGCTGGTCGCCGGCCTGGTGGCCGAGCGTGTCGTTGACGTACTTGAAGTGGTCGAGGTCGAGCAGCAGCAGCGCGCCGTCGGAGCCGTAGCGGCGCACGAGCTCGGCGTGGGTGTCGAGCTGCGCGGCGAAGCTCGAGCGGTTGTGCAGCCCGGTCAGCGGATCATGGGACGCGAGGTACTGGAGGTTCTCCTCGTAGTGGCGGCGGTGCGTGACGTCCTGCACCTGCACGAGGAAGCGGCGCGGGCGGCCCTCGTCGTCGGCGATCGTCGTCGCCTGCAGCGCGACCCAGATCGGGGCGCCGGTCGCGTGCATGAAGCGCGTCTCGACCTTGTACTGCGCGCGCTGGCCCGACAGCAGGCCGCCGAGCTCGCCGCGGTCGTACTCGGCCTCGACGGGATGCGTCAGCTCGTCGATGCGCATCGCCACGAGCTCGCCGGCGGTGCGCCCGGTGAGCTGGCACAGCGCGACGTTGACGCGGACGATCGAGCCGTCGGCGGCGGCCAGCGCCATGCCGATCGGCGAACCGTCGAACGCCCCGCGGAAGAGCTCCTCGGCGGTCGCCAGCTCGGTGAGCTCCCGCTTGCGCGCGGTGATGTCGCGGATCGCGCTTGAGACCATCTGGCCCTCGTCGGTCTCCAGCGGGCTGAGGCTGATCTCGACGGGGAACTCGCTGCCGTCCTTGCGCAGGCCGTAGAGCTCGAGGTCGCCGCCCATCGGCCGCGCGACGGCGTCGTGCTGGTAGCCCTTGACGTGCTGGCGATGGCCGGCGCGCAGCCGCCGCGGGATGAGCTCGGAGATGCTCTGGCCGATGAGCTCCTGGCGGCGATAGCCGAACATCCGCTCGGCCTGGGCGTTGACGAGCGCGATGTGGCCGTGGCTGTCGACGATGACCATCGCGTCGGGCGCCGATTCCAGCAGCGCGCGGAACTTGTGCTCCGAGCCCCACAGCAGCCGGTCCCCGCGCATGAGCCGGCGGACGAACCGGTAGTACGTGCTCCGGGTCCGGTAGAGCAGCCAGCGCAGGAACTCGCTGAACGTGATCACGGGAGGACCACTAGCCGGACCCGTTCTTGCGCGCCGAGGCCGCGGAGGGCTTGCGCCAAGCCGGCTCCTGCTCGAACTTCAGGATGAGGTTGCGCTTGCGGAAGTGGCGGAAGAGCGGGCCGTACGTGAAGCGCTGGAAGTTCGCGGCGGCGTTGCCCCACGGGTCGGGCTCCATGAACGGCATGTACTTGTCGGGGAAGCCGGGCATCGTGCAGCCGATGCAGATGCCGCCGGCGTTCGGGCAGCCGCCGACGCCGTTGATCCAGCCGCGCTGCGGGACGTTGCAGAGGGCGGCGGGGCCCTTGCAGCCGAGCTTGACGAGACAGCGCGGGTCGTTGCCGTAGGTCGTGGCGAACAGCCCCTGCTCGGTGAAGCCGGCGCGGCCGCAGCTCTCGCGCGTCGTGCGCGAGAAGAGGCGCGTGGGGCGCAGGCGATCGTCGAGCTCCGGCAACGGGCCGATCCCGCCGACGAAGAGCGAGAGCTCGAGCAGCATCGAGGTCATGTTGTCGGGCTGTGCCGGGCAGCCGGGGATGCAGACGATCGGCACGCCGAGGCGAGATTTCCAGCCCCACCCGAGGAAGTCCGGCAGCCCCATCGCGCCGGTCGGGTTGTTCTTCATCGCCGGGATGCCGCCGTACGTCGCGCAGGTGCCGACGGCGACGAGCGCCGCGGCCTTCGGCGCGAGCCGGTCGATCCACTCGTTGACCGTGATCGGCTGGCCGTCGAACTCGTTGACGCCGAAGCCCGTCCAGTGGCCCTCGCCGCTGCGCTTCTCGTCGCCGATCGCGCCCTCGACGACGAGGATGAACGGGTCGAGCAGGCCCTCCTCGGCGTCGTACCAGGCCTGCATGAAGTCGTCGCCGTTCTCGAACGCGAGGACGGGGTTGTGGATGACGAGCCGGGGGGCGTCGGGGATGACGCCGCCGAGAAGGTCCTCGAGGCTCGGGGAGGTCGCGCCGGTCATCGCGACGGACTCGCCGTCGCAGCCGAGGCCCGCGGTCATCCAGAGCACTGCAACGGTCGTCGCGATCGCCGACACGCGGGCTGCTTCGCGCAGTTCACCGGTCGACATCGCAGCTCCTTTTCGTGGCACTCGGCGGGGCCTCGCAGGGACCAGCGAGACCGTCGCCTTGTCGTTCGGTCATCGGCACAAACCGCACAAACCAGAGATAGAACGTTCGTTGGCGCGCGGGCGCGCCAGAACTGGACGTTCAGGCGCGCGGGCCGCTGCGCGAGGGCCTTGGTCGTCGGCGACGGCGTGGAGCCTGAGTACCCTTGGCCGATCGCGACGCGCGCGCTCGTCACCGGAGCCACCGGGTTCATCGGCGGCCGCCTCGCTGCCGGGCTGGCGCGCGCCGGCGCAAGCGTCGCCTGCCTCGTGCGCGATCCCGCCAGGGCAGCCGCGCTGGAGCGCGAGGGCTGCGAGCTGCGGCGCGGCGACGTCATCGATGCGCGCAGCATCGAGGGCGCAGGCCGCGACATCGACGTCGCCTACTACCTCATCCACGCGATGGCCGGCGGCCCCGGCTTCGACGAGCGCGAGCGTCTCGGCGCGCTGAACTTCGCCCGGATGGCGCGGCGCGAGGGCATCGCGCGAGTCGTCTACCTCGGCGGTCTCGGCGAGGAGAGCACCTCCAAGCACCTGCGCAGCCGCCACGAGACCGCGCAGCTGCTGGCCGCCGAGGGTCCGCCGCTGACGTACTTCCGCGCCGCGATGGTCGTCGGCAGCCGGAGCGAGTCCTACCGCACGCTGCGCTACCTCGTGAAGCGCCTGCCGGTGATGATCACGCCCTCCTGGCTGAAGACCGCGACGCAGCCGATCGGCATCGACGACGTCGTCGAGTACCTGCGACGCGCGCCCGAGGTCGAGTCCTCGACGGGCCGCGAGGTGCAGATCGGCGGCCCCGACGTCCTCTCCTACGGCGAGATGCTCGACCGCATGGCGGTGGCGATGGGCAAGCGCCCGCCGCTGAAGGTCCCGGTGCCCCTCCTGACGCCCGCGCTGTCGGCGCTGTGGCTCGGCCTCGTCACGCCGGTCGACACGAACGTCGCGCGCCCGCTCGTCGAGGGCCTGACGACCGCGACGGTCGTCACCGACCCGTCGGGCGCCGCGCCGTTCGCGCTGCAGACCCTCCCGTTCGACGAGACGCTGCGCAGAGCAGTTGCGGAGGACGCGAGCTGACGGGCGCCGGCGACTGGGTCACGCCAGGCGGCTGACGCGCTCCCCGGCTCGGTGTGAGCGCAGCTCGAGGACCGCCGAGGCGAGCGCGGCCTGGCCGACGCGCCGGCTCCTGGCGCGGCGCTGGGCGCGTGCGGCAGCGCTCTCGGCGGAGCGGGCGCCGACGAGTCCGACGGCGTGGCGGTATGCATCTGACGTGGCTGGGGGAAGACTGGCTGACAAGGCGACCTCGCGTGGATTGCGGCGGTCCTAGTCTGCGTTGGGTTCGCGGCTAGTCCCTCGGTGGTGACACCGACTCGGCGCGCCCCCCTAACGACGAAGCCGGACACGGCAGGCTACTCCTGCGTCGCGCCGCCTTCAAGCTCCGCCCATGGTGATCCGCGAGGCCCCCGAATAGCCGCGCGGATGCAGGACGAACATCTCGCTCGCGAGGTCGGACTGCGTGTCGATGCCGCTGACGAACGCTCGCACGAGGCGCCCGGTGAGCCGCTCGATGGGGCCGCAGAACACCTCGACCTCGGCGTATTGGAACAGGAGGCGCAGGTCGCGAAGCCGGCTGTGCTCGCCGAGCATCGACGAGCTTGCGCTCGGCGGGCGTCAGCGTCTGCTCGAGCGTCACGATGATGATGTCCGGTCCCGCCCACTGCGTCCGCGTCTTCGTCGGCCCGCGACCGAACTGGTCCTTGTAGATGCGCACCATCTCGTTGGAGATCGCGCTCAGCATGCCGTGGTCGTTGGTCGGCTCGGTCGCCGCTGGGGGCTGGCTCGCGTCCATATGTCGTCTCCGCAATGAAGGACAGGACCCGAGGCCCTGAAAGCCCACGAGGAGCTCGGCGGTACCCGAGAGGCAGCACGACCGCCGTCAGCAACGCGTCATGGGTCACCGACCGCGGCTGTGGCACACCTTAGCTCAGGCGCGGACGCGCGCCCGGAACTCGCCCGGTTGCGAGCACCGCCTGCCGGCCCGCCACGCCCGACGGGCATCATGGGTCGCGATGAACGCCATCTCGGAGTACCTGCGCGAGCAGGCGGCCGCGCATCGGGCGACGGCTGCGCGGCAGCCCGAGGACGGCCGCCACGAGCGCGGCGCCGACGCGCTGGAGGCGCTTGCCGACTACGCCCAGGCGGCCGCCGACGACGGCCTCTACCAGATGCGCTACCTGCTCGAGCACCACGTCGTCGACGGCCGCTTCGCGTGGCCCGACGGGCAGAGCGGGCGCTCGATCAGGAGCTTCGGCTTCGACCGGCCGGTCGCCGGTGGCGAGGCCGAGCTCGAGCAGTTCCTCATGGACCTCTGCGACGTCGCGAAGTCCGACGCGTCGCGGCACATCGGCGAGAACGAGGCCGAGTTCGATCGCGGCGAGGCGACCGCGATCGCCAGGCGCTACGGCCTCAGCGTCGAGCGCGTGCACCACTCGCTGGACACCGGGCGCCGCTACCGCCAGCTCTTCGTCGTGGGCATCCCGGCGGAGCACGCGGTCGACGACGACACGCGCGTGCGCCTGGAGGCGATCGACGGCGTCATCGTCGCCCCCGGGACGAAGGCCGCCTACGGCGACGCGCCGCCGCTGCTCGTGAAGAACGTGCCCGCCGCCGACGAGCACGAGGCGCGGGCGCACGTCGCGCAGATCGTGGGCATCGAGCCCGCCGCGCTTGGCGCCGCCGCGTCGCCACGCGTCTACTGAGCATCGCTCAGCGCGGAGGAACGACTCCGTTCAGTGAACTGCGACATCCCGCGACCACCCGCGCTAACTTGGCGCGAAACAGCGCCTGTACGCCGACGTGCAAAAGGCCTACCGACGGGGTAGATCGCGACAACTCGCACATCCGCGCAGGGCGACGGGGAATCGGAGGAATCGAATGAGAAAGCTTGGGCACGCGCTCGCCATCGCGGCGATCGCGGCGACGGGCGGCGTCGGACTGGCCGCCTGTGGCAGCGATGACGGCGGCAGCGGCGACGACAGCGGGACGACCGGCAAGACCGGCGGCTCGATCCGGGTCGGCAGCGCGCTGCCGGACTCCTACGACCCGGTCCTGTTTCAGACGGTGCAGGCCAACCAGGGCTGCATCTCGACTACACCGGGCTCGTGACGTACAAGAACGCCGAGGGCCCGGAGGGCAACAAGCTCATCCCCGGCCTCGCGGAGGCGATGCCGACGATCTCCAGCCGATCGCAAGACCTACACCTTCAAGCTGCGCGAGGGCCTGAAGTACTCCGACGGCATCGACCGTGAAGGCCAGCGACTTCGAGCACACGATCAAGCGCCTGACGTTCCTCGGCGGCCCGTTCTCGTCGTTCATGTCAGCGGCATCGAGGGCCTCGACAAGTACGCCGCGGCCAAGAAGGAGAACGCCGACATCACGCGGCATCACCGCCAACGAGTCAGACCGGCGAGATCACCGTCAAGCTCAACGAGCCCGACGGCAAGTTCCTCTACGCGATCGCGCTCGCCGAACGCCGCCCCGACGCCGGAGTCCAAGGCGCCGTTCAAGTCCTCGAACTCGATCGCCCGGCGTCGGGCCCTACTCGATCAAGATCGACAACCCGACGCGGCAGTATCATCCTGAAGCAAGACGCCGGGCTTCGACATCCCGGGGATCGCGAAGGGCAACATCGACACGTTCACCGTCGTGAAGTCGACGGTGCCGAAGATGACGCAGGACGTCATCAACAACAAGACTCGACTTCATGACCGAGGATCCGGCGGGCGACGATCTCCCGCTCGTCAGGGAGAAGTACGCCGACCGCTTCCGGATGGACCCCAACCCGCCGAACACGTACTGGTTCTTCATGAACCGAGACGCTGCCGCCCTTCGACAAGCTCGAGGTGCGCCAGGCGTTCAACTACGCGATCGACAGCAATGCGCTGCAGAGGATCTTCGGTGGCCGGCTGCAGCCGAGCTGCAACTTCCTGCCGCCGGCCTACGAGGGCCGGGCTACGAGAAGATCGATCCCTGCCCGTACGGCGATCCCGCCGGGCCGCCGGACCTCGCCAAGGCGCGTCAGCTCGTCGAGCAGTCCGGCTACAAGGGCATGAGCGTCACGGTCTGGGGCAACAGCAAGGACCCGCGCCCGGCGATCGCCGACTACCAGCGCGACATCCTGAACCAGATCGGCTTCAAGGCGAAGACGAAGATCCTCGACCAGCAGGTCTACTTCGGCACGATCGGCCTGAAGAAGACGCGGGCCCAGACCGGGTTCACCGACTGGTTCCAGGACTTCCCGCATCCCGGCGGACTTCTTCGAGCCGAACCTCTCGAAGAAGGCGCTGGCGTCCTCGCCGACGTTCAACTTCAACTTCGCGAGCAACCCCAAGGTCGACGAGGGGATCGCGAAGCTGACGCCGGAGGCGGACCCGGCGACCGTCGCCGAGGAGTGGGCGAAGCTCGACAGGGAGGTCATCGAGAACGCGAACATCGCGGTCTACGGCAACGAGCTGTCGACCGCGTTCTACTCGGACCGGATGGACTTCGAGAACTGCTCCGGCGTCCACCCGGTGTACAAGATCGACTGGTCGCTGTTCTGCCTGAAGTAGCGCCTGTCCGGCACGGCGGGGAGGGGCGCTCACGGCGCTCCTCCCCGCACGGCGCACGGCCCCGGCGTACATACTGAAGAACCCATGGCCACCGAGCCTGCCTCCGAGCTGAGCTTCGGCGATCCCGCCGTCCTCGCCGCGGACCCGCGCGACCGCGTCGCCGGGCTCGGGCCGTGGCGGCTGGCGCTGCGCAGGCTGAGGCGCAACAAGGTCGCGCTCGCGTTCGGCGTGCTGTTCGTCGTCATCGTGGGCCTGAGCCTCGCGGCGCCGCTGTGGGCCGACCACGTCGCGCACACCGATCCCTTCCAGAACCACCTGACCGACCGGATCGTCGTCGACGGCGTCAGAGAAGGACGTCGTCGCGCCCGGACGGCGTGCCGATCGGCCCGACGTGCGCAGGGCGAGTTCTTCCTCGGCGCCGACGGCAACGGCCGCGACATCGCCGTCCGCCTGCTCTACGGCGGGCCGCACGTCGCTGCTCATCGGCATCGGCGCGGCGCTCGTGACGATCTTCATGTCGATCATCATCGGCACGATCGCGGGCTACTTCCGCGGCTGGGCGGACACGATCATCTCGCGCAGCCTGGACATCCTCTGGGCCTTCCCGCCGCTGCTGCTGCGGCATCGCGCTCGGCACGGCGCTGGCGATCGGCGGCCTGAAGGTCGGGCCGATCGAGATCGCGGCGGACTCCAAGCTCATCCCGATCTTCATCATCGCGCTCGTCCAGATCCCGTACATGGCGCGACCCCTGCGCGGCCAGGTGCTCGCGCTGCGCGAGAAGGAGTTCGTCGAGGCGGCGCGCGCGCAGGGCGCGGGCTCGGCGCGGATCATGTTCTCCGAGATCCTCCCGAACCTCACGTCGACGATCGTCGTCTTCTTCCCGCTCATGGTCGCCAACGCGATCCTGCTCGAGGCGGCGCTGTCGTTCCTCGGCGCCGGCGTGCGGCCGCCGGACCCGTCGTGGGGGACGATCCTCGGCGACGGCATCCGCGCATCGTCACCGCGCCGCACCAGACGATCGTGCCGGGGCTCATGCTCGTCCTCACCGTCCTGTCGCTCAACGTCTTCGGCGACGGCGTCCGCGACGCCTTCGACCCGCGCGCGAAGGTGCGCCTGAAGCCCTGACGTGGCGCGCTTCATCGTCAGGCGGCTCATCGCGATGGTGGCGGTGCTCTTCGCGATCTCGCTGCTGACGTTCGCGATCTTCAACGTCATCCCCAACAGCGACCCCGCGCTGCGGCTGGCGGGCCGCAACCAGACGCCCAGCCAGCTCGACGCGATCCGCCGCCAGTGGGGCTTCGACAAGCCGCTCTACGTCCAGTACGTCAAGACGATGGAGAAGGTCTTCACCGGCGACGTCGTCTCCTACTCGAACCAGGTCGACGTCGACAAGGAGATCCTCCAGGGCATCCCGCGGACGTTCTCGCTCGCGATCGGCGCGGCGATCATGTGGATGTTCTTCGCGGTCGTGATCGGCCTCTACACGGCGATGAGAGCCGGGCGGTTCGCGGACCGCTTCCTCACCGTCCTGGCGCTCATCGGCATCTCGATGCCGGTGTTCTGGGTCGGCGCGCTCATGAACTACTACCTCGGCTTCAAGTGGAAGATCTTCCCCAACGGCGGCTACGTGCCGCTGACGGAGAACCCGCTGGACTGGGCCTATCACCTCATCCTGCCGTGGACCGCGCTGTCGCTGCTGTTCATCGGCGTCTACTCGCGCGTGCTGCGCTCCAACGTCCTCGACACGATCAACGACGACTACGTCCGCACCGCGCGCGCCAAGGGGCTCTCCGAGCGCCAGGTCATCGTCGCGCCACGTCCTGCGCAACTCGCTCATCCCGATCGTCACGCTCTGGGGGCTGGACTTCGCCGCGGTCATCGGCGGCGGCGCGATCCTCACCGAGACGGTCTTCGACCTCCAGGGCGTCGGCCAGTACGCGGCCGAGTCCGTGGGCCAGCTCGACATCCCGCCGGTCATCGACATCGTGATGTTCGCCGCGTTCTTCGTCGTGCTGCTGAACACCGATCGTCGACATCATCTACGCCGCGCTGGACCCGCGGATCAGGCTGTCGTGAGCACGACCCCGCCCCTGCTCGAGGTCCGCGACCTCGCCGTCTCCTTCGCGACCGACGACGGCGTCGTGCAGGCCGTCGACAACGTCTCCTTCGATCTGCAGGCCGGCGAGGTCCTCGCGGTCGTCGGCGAGTCGGGCTGCGGCAAGTCCGTCACGGCGATGACGCTGCTCGGCCTCACGCGCTCGCCCAACGCGCGCTTCGGCGGCACCGCGCACTACCGCGGCACCGAGCTCATCGGCGCCTCCGAGGAGGCGCTGCGCTCGATCCGCGGCGCCGAGATCGCGATGGTCTTCCAGGACGCGATGGCCGCGCTGAACCCGGTCCAGCGGATCGGCCATCAGATCGCCGAGCAGATCCAGGCCCACGAGCACGTCTCCGACGCCGACGCGCGCGACCGCAGCGTCGCGCTGCTCGAGCGCGTCGGGATCCCGCGCGCGCGGGAGCGGATCGACGCCTACCCGCACGAGTTCTCGGG
Organism: uncultured Actinomycetes bacterium; assembly: GCA_963830085.1. Taxonomy (GTDB): domain Bacteria; phylum Actinomycetota; class Thermoleophilia; order Solirubrobacterales; family Solirubrobacteraceae; genus CADCVQ01. The sequence continues at coordinate 66,815 of CAWHLF010000006.1, forward strand.
CGGCATGCGCCAGCGCGTCATGATCGCGCTCGCGCTGTCGTGCGACCCGAAGATCCTCATCGCCGACGAGCCGACGACCGCGCTCGACGTCACGATCCAGGCGCAGATCCTCGAGCGCTTCCGCGAGCTGCGCGAGCAGACGAACGCCGCCTTGATCCTCGTGACGCACGACCTCGGCGTCGTCGCCGACATCGCCGACCGCGTCGCGGTCATGTACGCCGGGCGGATCGTCGAGCAGGGGACGCTCGACGAGATCTTCTACGACCCGCGCCACCCGTACACGTGGGGGCTGCTCGGCTCGATCGCGCGGATGGACCGCCCGCGGCCCAAGCGCCTGCCGACGATCGCCGGGCTCCCGCCGTCGCTCGCCAACCGGCCGGAGGGCTGCCACCTGCGCCCGCGCTGCCCGCACGAGTTCGCGGAGTGCACGAAGGTGCCGCCGCTGGAGGCGCGCGGGACCGAGACGCCGGGCCACAAGGACCGCTGCTGGCTGCCGCCGGCGAAGAAGCGCACGCTGCGGACGATCGCCTCCGGCGAGATCGGCCTCGGGCCGAAGGAGAGCGCGGCATGACTGCCGCGCCCGCCGCTCCGGCGCCTCCGGCACCGCTGCTCGAGGTGTCGCACCTCAAGCTCCACTTCCCGATCAAGAAGGGGCTGCTCATCGACCGCGTCGTCGCGCACGTGCACGCGGTCGACGACGTGACGTTCACGCTGCGAGACGGCGAGACGCTCGGGCTCGTCGGCGAGTCGGGCTGCGGCAAGACGACGCTCTCGCGGACGATCATGCGGCTCGCCGACTCGACCGGCGGCGCGATCCGCTTCCGCGGCACGGACGTCACGAAGTCCTCGCGCAAGCAGCTCGCGCCGCTGCGCCGGGAGATGCAGATGGTCTTCCAGGACCCGTACGCGTCGCTGAACCCGCGCAAGCGCGTCGCGCAGATCGTCGGGATGCCGCTGCGCCGCCACGGCGTCGGCGGCGCCGAGGCCGACCGCCGCGTGCTCGAGCTGCTCGACCGCGTCGGGCTGCAGCGCGAGCACGTCAACCGCTTCCCGCACGAGTTCTCCGGCGGGCAGCGCCAGCGCATCGGGATCGCGCGGGCGCTCGCGCTCGAGCCGCGCCTCATCGTGCTCGACGAGCCGGTCTCCGCGCTCGACGTCTCGATCCAGGCGCAGATCGTCAACCTCCTCGACGACCTCCAGGACGAGCTCGGGCTGACGTACCTCTTCGTCGCCCACGACCTCAGCGTCGTGCGCCACGTCTCCGACCGCATCGCCGTCATGTACCTCGGCAAGCTCATGGAGGTCTCGCCCGCCGAGGAGCTCTACACGAAGCCGATCCACCCGTACACGGCGGCGCTGCTGGAGGCGATCCCGATCCCCGATCCGCGGCGCAACCGCGAGCGCACGCGCAGCGTCGTCAGCGGCGAGCCGCCGAACCCGATCGACCCGCCGCCGGGCTGCGTCTTCCACCCCCGCTGCCCGCACGCGACCGACGTCTGCCGGGAGGTGGAGCCACCGCTGACGCGCTACGCGGGCGGCCACCTCGCGGCGTGCCACCACCCGCTGAACGTCGCGCCGGGCGAGCTCGCCGCCGCCGAGCGCTCGGACGCGAGCCCGCTGTCGGCGGGGGCGCAGACCCCGGCGGCGCCGGCGCCCGCTGCGACCTGACGCCGGCTGCGACGACTCGGCGACCGACGTTCCGCTTGCGCCAGGTCGGGTAGGGCGTACATTGGAGGCCCGTGCTGTGTGCCGCGCGCGGGCTCCTTGTCCCGTCTCTCGCCTGCGAGGTGACCGTGTCCCGCCTGACGCCGATCGACGCGTCGTTTCTGCACCTGGAATCTGCTCGTACCCACATGAACGTCGGCTGGAGCGCTCTCGGGACGCTTCCCGAGGGCGCCGTCCGCCCCACGGTCGAAGACCTGCGGACACGCGTCGAGAGCCGCCTGCGCTGGGTCCCGCGCTGCCGCCAGCGCCTGCAGTTCCACCCGCTGGGCCTCGGCGAGCCGCACTGGGTCGACGATCCCGGCTTCGACCTCGCCGCGCACGTCGTCGCGCTCGGCGAGCCCGGTGAGGCGCTGAGCCTGCGGCGCTTCGCGGAGCTCCGCGACGACCTGCTCTCGGTGCCGCTGGACCGCTCCCGCGCGCTCTGGCAGATGGGGTTCGCGCCGCTGCTGGAGGACGGCCGCGTCGGCGTCATCGGGCGCGTGCACCACGCGATGGCCGACGGCGCGGCGGCGCTGCAGGTCGCCGCCCTCGGGCTCGACAGCGAGGGCGCGGACGACGCCGCGAGCGACGCGCCCTGGCGGCCGGAGCCCGCGCCGGGCCCGGCGCTGCGGGCCGTCGACCCGCTGCTGCACGGCGCCGAGATGGCCGTCCACGCGATGAGCGACGCGGCGCGCGCCGCGCGGCGGCCGCGCGCGAGCGCGCGGGCGATGCTGCGCGACGTCCAGCGCATCGCCGGGGCGCTGACCGAGGACCTGCTCCCGCGCGCGCCCGAGTCCCAGCTCAACCACGACCTCGGCCCGCGCCGCACGCTCATCAGCCACCGCGAGGCGCTCGACGATCTCCGCGCCGCGGGCGAGGGCACGCTCAACGACGCCGGGCTCGCGGTCGTCGCCGGCGCGCTGCGGGCGCTCGCGCTCGAGCGCGGCCTGCCCGCCCAGCCGCTGAAGGCGCTCGTCCCCGTCGACACGCGCCGCCCGCACGAGCGCGGCGTGCTCGGCAACCACGTCTCGCTCGCGGCGGTCTGGCTGCCGCTGCACCTCGGCTCGCCGGCGGCGCGGCTGGCGAGCATCCGCGCGGCCACGTCGCGCTTCAAGACCGCCGGGCGGCCGGCGGGCGTCGGCTCGGTCATCGCCGGCCTCGGCCTGCTGCCGAGCGGCCTGCGCGGCGCGATGCTGCGCGCCGCCTCGCTCGGGAGCTTCAACCTCACCGTCTCGAACATCCCCGGGCCGCGGCGGCCGCTGCACATGCTCGGCGCGCGGCTCGACGAGATCTATCCCGTCGTCCCGGTCGCCGAGGACCAGGCGCTGTCGATCGGGATGCTGCGCTACCACCGCCACCTGCACTTCGGCCTGCACGCCGATCCGGAGGCGCTGCCCCACGCGACGCGGCTGCCCGCGCTCATCGCCGCCGAGGTGCGCGCGCTCGGCGACGTCGCCGGGGCGCGCCGCACGCGCCTGCCGAGCCTTGCCGTTCCCGCTGCCCGCACGCCCGTCACGTCATAAGGAGGCGACATGCCAGTCACGACATCGCAACGCCAACCGCCGCCTCGCATCGCAGACTCCGACGGCGTGAACGGCAACGGTGAGCACGGCCGGCGGCTGTCGGCCGTGGACGGGTCGTTCCTGCGCCTCGAGTCGCCGCAGTCGCACATGCACGTCGGCTTCAGCGCGGTCTTCGCCGCGCCGGGCGACCAGCCGCGGCCGACGGTCGAGGGCGTGCGCGAGCGCGCCGCCGGGCGGCTGCACGAGGTGCCCTGGGCGCGCTGGCGCCTGGACCGCGCGCCGTTCGGCATCTCCGAGCCGCGCTGGGTGGACGACCCGCACTTCGACCTCTGCGCCCACATCGTCGCGCTCACGAAGCCCGGCGACGAGGTCAGCGACGAGACGTTCGAGTCGCTGCGCTCGACCGTCCTGTCGGCGCCGCTGGACCGGTCGCGGCCGCTGTGGCAGATCTTCCTCGTGCCGACCCTCGAGGACGGCCGGGTGGGGATGATCGGCAAGATCCACCACGCGCTCGTCGACGGCCTCGCGGCGCTGCAGATCGTGAGCCTCTTCGTCGACTCGCAGCCCGACGCGGAGTCCGCGCCGGCCCGTGGCTGGCGCCCGCGCGGGCGCCCGGGAACGGTCGGCTGGGCCCTCGACACCGTCAAGCAGACCGTCGACGACGGCGCGGGCGCGCTGCGCGCCGGCGCGCATGCGGTCACGCATCCCGAGTCGGCCGTCGGCGGCGCGATGCGCAGCGCGCGGCGCGTGCTCGGCGCCGTCGCCGACGACGTGCTGCCGCCGGCCCCGCCGTCGCCGCTGAACGCGCCGATCGGCTCGCGGCGCACGCTCGTGGGCTACCACGCCCGGCGCGACGACCTGCGCGCGGCACGGCGCGCGGGCGGCACGCTCAACGACGTCGGCCTCACCGCCGTCGCCGGGGCGCTGCGGACGCTCATCGCGCGCGAGGAGGGCGACCCGCCCGAGGAGCCGCTGAAGGCGATGGTCCCGGTGAGCATGCGCCGCCTCGGCGACACCGCGGCCGGCAACCAGATCTCGATGGTGTTCATCCCGCTGCCGGTCCACCTCGACACGCCGGCCGAGCGGCTGGAGTGGGTGCGCGAGCAGACCGAGCTGCTGAAGCACACCGACCGCCCGGCCGGGACGCAGACGCTCTACTCGGCGTGCGGGCTGCTGCCGACGCCGCTGCGCTCGCCGGTCGCCAGGGCGATGGCCACGCCGCGGCAGTTCAACCTCACGGTCTCGCAGTCGCCGGCGCCGCGCGGCTCGCTGTACCTCCTCGGCTGCGAGCTCGAGGAGGTCTACTCGGTCGTCCCGATCGCGCAGGGACACGCGCTGGCGATCGGCATGGTCCGCTACCGCCAGGAGCTCTTCTTCGGGTGCTACGCCGACCCCGACGCGCTGCCCGAGATCGGCGAGCTGCCGGGCCTCATCGAGGACGAGGTGCTGGCGCTCGGCCGCTCCGCGGCGGTCCCCGCGTCGTATCGTTGAGCGCGGAAGCGCATGCGCCAGCTCACGAGCCTCGATTCGCAGTTCCTCGCCCTCGAGACGCCGCGCCAGAGCGGCCACGTCGCGAGCGTCGCGATCCTCGACGCGTCGACGACGCCGAGCGGCACGCTGACGCTCGCCGACATCCAGTCGCTCATCCTCGATCGGCTGCCGCTGCTGCCCCCGCTGCGCTGGCGCCTGCAGGAGGTGCCGCTCGGCCTCGACTACCCGTACTGGGTCGACGACATCGACTTCGACCTCGAGTTCCACGTGCGCGAGCTCGCCCTGCCCGCGCCGGGCAGCGACGAGCAGCTCGCCGAGCAGGTCGCGCGGATCGTCTCGCGCCCGCTCGATCGCTCCAAGCCGCTGTGGGAGCTCTACGTCATCAGCGGCCTGCCGGCGGGCAACGTCGCGATGCTCACGAAGATCCACCATGCGGTCATCGACGGGATGTCGGGCGCCGAGATCATGGGGCTGCTGCTCGACCTCACCCCGGAGGGCCGCGAGATCGACGTGCCGGCGAGCTGGGGCGACAACGAGCTCGTGCCGGGCCCGCTGGGGATGCTCGCCCGCGGCGTCCTCGGCGCGGCGCGCTACCCGCTGCGCGCCCTGCGCGCGCTGCCGTCGACGCTGCCGAACCTCGAGGAGACGCAGTTCAGCACGATCCCCGGCGCGGCCGCGCTCGGGCGGCTCGCCAACCGCGCGCAGCTCGCGATCACCCGCCAGGACGCGCCGTACGAGATGGGCGACCGGCTCATCGCGCCGAAGACGAGCTTCAGCGGGCGCGTGTCCGCGCACCGGCGCTTCACGTTCGGCCAGCTCTCGCTCGACGACGTCAAGGCCGTCAAGAACGCCTACGGCGTGACGGTCAACGACGTCATCGTCGCGATCTGCGCGGGCGCCGTCCGGCGCTGGCTGCTCGAGCACGACGAGCTGCCCGAGGAGCCGCTCGTCGCGCAGATCCCGGTGTCCGTCCGCACCCAGGAGCAGCTCGGGACCTACGGCAACCGGATCATGCTCATGGCGGCGCCGCTGTTCACCGACGAGGCCGACCCGCTCGCCCGGCTGCGGCGCACGCACGACGCGCTCGGCGACATGAAGCAGCGCCACCGCGCGCTGCCCGCCGACCTGCTCGCCGACGCCAACCACTTCATCCCGCCCGCCGTGTTCTCGCGCGCCGCGCGGCTGACGTTCGGGATCGCGACGAGCCGCCCCGGGCGGCCGGTCTGGAACCTCGTGATCTCCAACGTCCCGGGGCCGCAGTTCCCCCTGTACCTCGCCGGCGCCCGGCTCGTCGCGAACTACCCGGTGTCGGTCATCACCGACGGCATGGGGCTGAACATCACCGTCATGAGCTACTGCGGCCACCTCGACTTCGGGATCGTCGCCGACCGCGAGCAGATGCCCGACGTCGCCCGGTTCATGGGCTGGCTGGAGGAGTCGCTCGCCGAGCTCCGGCAGCCCGCGCCGGTGAAGCCGAGCGCCAAGCGCAAGCCGCGGGCAAAGCCCGCGGCCGCGTAGCGCCGAGTGGCAGCCGAGTTACGCCCTGATCTCGCGCCGGGTGATCCGGTAGGCGCCGATGAGGAGCGGGACGACCATCCAGATCAGCAGCGCCGTGCCGGCGTGCGCCCACTGGGTGGCGGTCATGACCTCCTCGTGCATCGGCCCGAGGGCGCGCGCCGTGTCGACCCAGGGAGCGATGTCGGCGAAGTAGGACAGCGAGACGAACGCCGCCCACGAGCTCGGCAGCGCGAAGAGCGCCACGAGGGCCGGCGCCGAGGCGAGCAGGATCGCGCCGAACGAGACGGCGATGACCATCCCGGCCGTCAGGAAGACCGTCGTCTGGCCGACGAGCGTGGCGGCATCCGACCAGGCGCCGTCGACGCCCGGCGACGCGATGAGCACGCCCGCGGCGACGATGGCCACGATCGCGACGAGCATCGCGACGGCGAGGACGAGGCTCGCGAGGAGCTTGGCGCCGAGGACGCGCGAGCGGACCGGGACGAGCGCGAAGGTGATCAGGCCGGTGCGCTGGGACCACTCCGAGGTGACGAGCAGGACGCCCGCGACCGGGAGCAGGACGGCCGCCGGCTGCAGCGCGACGTCGAAGACGGCGGCGAAGGTGTGATCGGCAGCGTCGCCGATCATGAGGCGGACGATCACGATGGCCATCGTGAGCGCGACGGTGGCGAACTGCAGCCAGAAGCCGGCCCGGGTGTCGACGACCTTGCGCAGCTCGACGGCGACGAGGCGGCCGAGGCCGGGGCGCGCGTGGACGCCGGCGGTGTTCACGCGGATCGGTGCGGCGAGGGTCGTGGCGCTCATGATGTCGCTCCTGCCAGCTCGGGGTGGATCGAATGGGTCTGCGGTGACGGCGCGCCCGCGCCGGTCGTGGTCAGCTCGAAGAAGAGGCGCTCGAGGCCCGCGCCCTCGGCCGGGGCGAGCCGGCGCAGCACGACGCCCGCGGCCATCGCCGTGCGGGCGACGACCTCGGGCTCGGCCTCGACGATCCGCCGATCGCCGTCGGCGGGGTGCATCGCGAGGCCGGCGCGCCGCAGCGCGGCGTCGAGCCCGGCGAGGTCGCCGGCCTCGACGATCGTCCCGGACTCGGTCAGCAGCTCGGCGCGGGTGCCCTGTGCCTGGATCCGTCCGCCGCCGATGATCATCATCCGGTCGGCGACGGCCTCGACCTCGGCCAGCAGGTGCGAGGAGAGCAGCACGGTCCCGCCGCGGTCGGCGAAGCCGCGCAGCAGCCCCCGCATCCAGCGCATGCCCTCGGGATCGAGGCCGTTGGCGGGCTCGTCGAGGATCAGGACCTCGGGGTCGCCGAGCAGCGCATGAGCGAAGCCGAGGCGCTGGCGCATGCCGAGCGAGTACTGGCCGACGCGCTTGCGGGCGGCCGTCTCGTCGAGGCCGACGAGCTCGAGGAGCTCGTCGACGCGGCGCGCCGGCACGCCCATCGTCTGGGCCGACAGGGCGAGCGCCTCGCGGCCGCGGCGCCCGGCGTGCTGCGCCGACGCGTCGAGCAGGATGCCGACGCGGCGGCCCGGGTTCGGGAGGTCGCGGTAGCGCCCGCCGAGGATCCGGGCGTGGCCGCCGTCGGGCTCGGAGAGGCCGACGAGCATCCGCATCGTCGTGGTCTTGCCGGCGCCGTTGGGGCCGAGGAAGCCCGTGACGGTGCCCGGCTCGCAGCGGAACGTGACATCGGAGACGACGGTGCGCCCGCCGAGCTGCTTGGTGAGTGCTTGGGTTTCGATCATGCCGCCAGACTCGCGGCCGGCCGGAGCCGCGACCACGGTCCGCCGGGCTACGTTCGCCGAGCCCTCCGGCGGGGGCGGTCAGAGACTTTGGTAGGGGGTCGGCGCCGCGGCGCTCGCCTAGCCTTCGTCCTCGAGCGATGGCACGCGAGGCGACAGCACGGTTCACCCACGGCCTGACCGGCTGGATGCGCTCCGCGCTGCCGGGGGTCGTCATCGACGCCCCGCGACGAGGAGCGCGGCCGCCGCGACCGCGTCGTCGACGCGACGATCTACCTGCTCGCGTTCGTCATCAGCGCGGCCACCCTCGCCGACACGTGGGAGCAGCAGCCACCGTGGCTGCGCGTCGTGGCGATCGTCGTCGGGGTCGCGTCGCTGCGTCTCCCTGCGCTGGCGGCGCACCCACCCGGCAGCCGTCGGGATCGTCACCGGCGGCGGTCTCGGTCGTGATCATCACGGCGTCCGGCGCGAACCTCGCCGCCGCCTTCAACGCGGCGATCCGGGCGCGCGGCCGCGATCTGGCCATCATCGGCGGCCTCCTGATCGCCTGGGCGTTCGTCAACCCGCTGCTCTACCCGCCCCGCCCGAGCGCTCCGGCGGCCGGCAGCTACTGGGTCGACGTCGCGGCGAGCCTGCTGATGGCCGGCGTCGTCATCGGCTGGGGGCTCTTCGTGCGCGCGCGGCGCGAGCTCGTGCGATCGCTGCGCGAGCAGGCCGACCGCGCCGGCGACGAGGCGCGCGCGGCCGAGCGGCGGCGGATCGCGCGCGAGATGCACGACGTGCTCGCGCACCGCCTCTCGCTGCTCTCCGTCCACGCCGGCGCGCTCGAGTTCCGTCCCGACGCGCCGGCCGAGGAGGTCGCCGAGGCGGCCGGCGTCATCCGCGAGAGCGCGCGGGCCGCGCTCGACGAGCTGCGCGGCGTCATCGGCGTCCTGCGCGAGGACGGCAGCGAGAGCCTGACGCAACCTCCCCAGCCGACGCTCGCCGACCTCGCCGCCCTCGTCGAGGAGTCGCGCGCGGCCGGGATGCGCATCACCGCGCGGATCGAGCTGGGCGACGCGGCGCCGCCCGCCGCCGTCGGCCGCACCGCCTACCGGATCGCGCAGGAGGGCCTGACGAACGCCCGCAAGCACGCGCCGGGAGCGGCCGTGACGCTCACCGTCCACGCGCCCGACGGCGGCCTGGAGGTCGAGGTCCGCAGCCTCGCCGCGGTCGCCGTCCCCGCGGCGTCGCCGCTGCCCGGCGCGGGGACCGGCCTCATCGGCCTCGCCGAGCGCGTCTCGCTCACCGGCGGCGAGCTCGAGCACGGCATCGACCCCGACGGCGCGTTCGTCCTGCGCGCCCGGCTGCCGCGATGATCCGCGTCCTGCTCGTCGACGACGACGCGCTCGTGCGCTCCGGCCTGCGGATGATGCTCGCCGGCGCGCCGAGCCTCGAGGTCGTCGCGGAGGCCGCCGACGGCCGCGAGGTCCTGGGCGCGGTCGACCTCCACCGCCCCGACGTCGTCCTCATGGACATCCGCATGCCGCAGCTCGACGGCATCGCCGCCACGCGCCTGCTCTGCGCGCAGCCGCACCCGCCGGCCGTCCTCGTCCTCACGACCTTCGACGCCGACGAGCTCGTCCTGCGCGCCCTGCAGGCCGGCGCGTCCGGCTTCCTGCTCAAGGACACGCCGCCGGCCGAGATCGTCCGCGCGATCGAGCTCGTGCACGCCGGCGACGGGATGCTCTCCCCCGCGGTCACCCGCCGGCTCATCGCGCTCGTGGCCGGCGACTCCGACGCGGGCGCGCGCACCGAGCGCGCGCGCGAGCGCATGGCGGCGCTCAGCCCGCGCGAGCGCGACGTCGCCGTCGCGGTCGGCCGCGGCCAGGCGAACGCCGAGATCGCGGCCGCCCTGCACCTCTCCGTCCCGACGGTCAAGGCCCACGTCTCCCGCCTGCTCGACAAGCTCGACGTCGACAACCGCGTCCAGATCGCCCTGCTCGTGCAGGATGCGGGCGGGCGCTAGGCAGCACTCCCGGCGGGCCTACTCTTGAGGGGATGACCACTCCCCTCTCCGTCCTCGACCTCGCACCGATCGCGGCCGGCCGGACCACGGCCGACGCGCTCGCCGAGACGACCGAGCTCGCCCGCCGGGCCGACGAGCTCGGCTTCCGGCGCTTCTGGATCGCCGAGCACCACAACATCCCGTCGGTCGCCTCGACGGCGCCCGAGGTCCTCATCGCGCACCTCGCCGCGAACACGAGCGCATCCACGTCGGCTCCGGCGGCGTCATGCTGCCCAACCACGCGCCGCTGGCGGTCGCCGAGCGCTTCGGGATGCTCGAGGCGCTGCACCCCGGGCGCATCGATCTCGGCCTCGGGCGCGCGCCGGGCACCGACATGCGCACGGCGATGGCGCTGCGCAGCACGTCGCCGGAGCTCTTCGAGGAGCAGTTCGCGCAGCTGCGCGGGCATCTCGGCAACGGCTATGGCGGCATGCGCGCGGTCTCCGGCGAGCACACGACGCCCGAGCTCTGGATGCTCGGCTCGACCGACGGCGGCGCACGGATCGCGGCGAAGCTCGGGCTGCCGTTCGTCTTCGCCCACCACTTCCATCCGCACTTCACCGAGCCCGCGCTCGACCTCTACCGCACGCTGTTTGAGCCGTCCGAGCTGCTCGACGCGCCGCGCACGATCGTCGCCGCCGGGATCGTCGTCGGCGAGGACGACGAGGACGCCGCGCGTCTTGCGCTGCCCGGGGCGATCTCGATGCTGCGCCTGCGCCAGGGCCGCCCGGAGCCGATCCCGTCGGTGCGGGACGCGGAGGCGCTGCTGCCGGCGCTCTCGCCGGCCGAGCGCGCGACGGTCGACGACGCGCTCGCGCGCCCGATCGCCGGCGGCGCGGAGACCGTGCGCGCCGGGCTGCTCGACCTCGTCGACCGCACCGGGGCCGACGAGCTCATGCTCACGAGCCAGGTCGCCGAGCCGGGGCTGCGGCTGCGCGGCCTCGAGCGAATCGCCGCCGCGTTCGCGCCTCGCGAAGCCGCGGTTGGCTGAGGGGGCTAGACTCGGTGGAGTTCCGTCGAGCAACCGGCTCGACGACGTAGTGCCCGCGTTCGTAGTTGTTGCCTTTGCACCTCCCGCGTTTCGCAGCACACATATCTCCCGGGAGGGATGCCACATGGCAACTGGAACCGTCAAATGGTTCAACGACGACAAGGGCTTCGGCTTCATCACGCCCGACGATCAGAGCAAGGACCTCTTCGTCCACCACTCCTCGATCGTCGGCAGCGGCTTCAAGTCGCTCGCCGAGGGCGCGAAGGTCTCGTATGACCCGGAGCAGGGCCAGAAGGGCCCCGCGGCCGGCAACGTGCAGACGATCTAGCCCGACCGCCTCTGAAGTTCCGCGACGGCCCGCTTCGGCGGGCCGTTCGCATGTCCGCGGCGAGACTGCGGATAGGGTCGAGCGATGGCATGGGATCGCCGCGCTTCCGTCTCCGAGCTCCGGCAGTCCGTGCGCGAGCTCGACACGCGTCGCGTCGCCGAGCTCTGCGGCGACCTCGTCGCCGCGCTGCGCGACGACGACGAGCCCTACCCGGCCGCCGGTGCCCGCACGATCCTCTTCGAGCTGCGCTCCGGGCGCCACTTCGCGCACATCGAAGCGGTCGCCGAAGCGCTCGTGCGCGCGGGAACCGATGACCCGACGGTCCGCCGCCAGCACGCCCAGGCGCTGCTGGACCAAGGGCGCCTGATCGCCGCCGAGGCCGTGCTCGACCGGCTCGTCGCGCAGACCGGCGAGGCGGAGCCCGAGCATGCGGAGGCGCGCGGCCTGCTCGGGCGCGCGTACAAGGAGATGTTCGTCGCGACCGGCCGCGGCGCGCCCGCGCGCCGGAGGCTCCATCTGCAACGCGCGTTCGATGCGTACCGCGACATGTACCGCGAGTCGCCGCTGCTGCGCTGGCACGGGATCAACGCGGTGGCGCTGCTCGCGCGCGCCGGCCGCGACGGGATCGAGCTCGACGGCGAGCCCGATCCCGCGGGCGCCGCGGTCGCGCTGGCGCAGGAGATCCTCGACGCCATCGACGCGCTCGGCGAGGCCGGCGACTGGGACCAGGCCACGGCGATGCAGGCCTGCATCGCGCTCGGGCGCCACGAGGACGCGCTCGAGCGCCTCGACGCGTTCCTCGCCCGCGCCGACGCGTTCGCGGTCGCGGGGACCCTGCGCCAGCTCGTCGACGTCTGGGAGCTCGACGCCGCGCAGGAGCCGGGCGCGAGCCTCATCCCGGTCCTGCAGGCGACGCTGCTCGACCACGAGGATCGCCGGACCGACGTCCGCGTCGGCGCCGCCGACCTCGACAGTGCGGCGGCCGCGCAGGACCCGGGCTTGCAGAAGGTCCTCGGGACCGAGCGCTTCGAGAGCCTGAAGTGGTTTCGCACGGCGCTCGAGCGCTGCCGCGCGGTCGCGCGCATCGAGGACGACACCGCGCGCCCGGTCGGCAGCGGCTTTCTCGTCGCAGGGCCCGCGCTGCACCCCGCCTTCCCGGCGCTCGTCCTCGTCACGAACGCCCACGTCGTCGGCGACCGACGCGCCGATGGCGCTCGATCCCGCCGACGCGCGGGTGACGTTCCGCGCACTGGAGAGCGATCCCGCGGCCTACCGCATCGCCCGCGTGCTGTGGACATCGCCGCTGGGCGAGCTCGACACGACGATCGCCGAGCTCGACGGCTACCCGGCCGAGGTCGCGTCGTGCCCGGTGGCGTCGCGCCGGCCGGCGCTCGACGGCACGCCGCCGCCGCAGACGTACGTCATCGGCCATCCGAGCGGCTGGGACCAGGTCATGCTCTCCGTCCGCGACAACCAGGTGCTCGACGGCGACGACGTGCGGCTGCACTACCGCACGCCGACCGAGGGCGGCAGCTCCGGCAGCCCGGTCTTCAACCGCGCGTGGGAGGTCATCGCCGTGCACCACGCCGGCAGCGCGACCATGCCGCGACTGCACGGCGCGGCGGGGACGTATCCCGCCAACGAGGGGATCTGGCTGGACCGCATCGCCGGCGCGATCGCCGTGTGATCTCCCTCTCACTGCGCGCGGCCCGCGCGGTGTTACCGTCGGCTGGGTGGGGGCCCGCGGTGTGTCCCGCCCGCTCAGCGAACGGAGGCCAACGTGCAGACCCCAGCAGCAGCACCGGTTGTCGACGACGACACGGACTTCGACGAGGCGCTCGACCCGGAGATCGAAGACGGTCTTCGACGTCGACATCGACCCGTCGCTCGAGGAGCGCGACATCCACGAGGTCGACGAGGAGCTCGCCGAAGGACTCGGCGATGAGGAGGGCCCGGCGCCCCAACCGCGCAGCGTCCGCGCGATCCCCGGCATGGGAAAGGTCTTCGACTTCCGCGGCACCGGCCTGTGCCCGCCCAACGGCGGACGGATCCGGCCGCTCGCGATGGTCCACCACATCCCGGTCGTGCGCAACGCCCCGGGCACCGCGGATTTCATCCTCCTCGGCAACATCCTGCGGGGCAAGGGACTCGCGATCCAGGCCGCGACCGACGCCGAGGGCAACGTCGCGCTCTACACGCGCTTCGACGAGCTCTGCTTCGGCCAGCGCGGCGCCAACCAGCTCGCCTGCGGCGTCGAGCACATGCATTTCGACGTCGGCGAGGCCTGGACGGAGAAGCAGATGCGCGCGGCCGCGTGGTGCGCCAACCAGGTCCTGGTCTCCCACGGCGTGCCGGCCCGGCGGGCCATCATCACGCCCGGCAACAGGTTCGTCGGCGTCCAGCGCCGCGGCCACACGTCGCACGAGAACGTCTCCAAGAAGGCGGGCTTCAACGACCGCTCCGATCCCGGTGACGGCTTCGACTACCCGCACCTCTACGAGCTGACGATGCACTTCAACAAGCACCACAAGTTCTGATGGCGGTCCCGCGCCGGACGCGCTCCGCGACGGAGGTCGTGGAGCGCTTCCAGCAGGTCATCCCCGACGTCGACCGGATCGAGCGAGGTGCTCGGCGACGATCCCGGCGAGAGCCTTGCGGCGGCGGCCGCGCCGCCGCCGGGCTCGCGCGGCCCGGGCGACGCCGAGCCCGACACGGAGGCCTTCGCCCGCGCCGGCGAGGCCGCCCGGCAGCGCGATCGACAAGATCCGCGCCGACGGCGCCGACGCCGACCTGCGTCCCCGAGGAGCAGCAGGCGTCGAGGCGATCATCGAGCTCTACGGCCGCCCGGCGATCCTCGTCCAGGACGGGCACTTCATGCCGCCCTGCCATCCCTGGGAGAAGCTCGAGGACCATCGCGATGCGATCGAGGCGACGCTGAAGAGCGTCGGGCGGATCGAGCTCGACGGCCACCCGGCGCTCGACTGGGTCGGGACCGGCTTCCTCGTCGCCCCGGACGTCATCGTCACCAACCGCCACGTCGCGAAGGAGTTCTCGCGGCAGGGCGCCGACGCGGCCTGGTCGTTCGAGCCGGGCATGGTGCCGCGCGTCGACTTCGCCGAGGAGCTCGGCGACAGCCGGCCGCGGGAGTTCCAGATCGCCGAGCTCATCGGCATCAGCGACGCCTTCGACATGGCGTTCCTGCGAGCCGAGCAGACCGGCGCGTCGGGCGCGATCCCGCCGCCGATCGCGCTGGCGCCGGAGACGGCGGCGGCGAGCGGGCGGGACGTCTACGTCGTCGGCTATCCGGCGGCGGACTCGCGGCGCAACGATCCCGAGGAGCAGCGCCGGATCTTCGCCAACGTCTTCGACGTCAAGCGCCTGCAACCCGGTCAGATCGTCGGCGTCGAGCCCGAGGCCCACCTGCTCATGCACGACTGCTCGACGCTCGGGGGCAACTCGGGATCGTGCGTCGTCGACCTCGAGACCCACCAGATCCTCGGGCTGCACTTCTCCGGGCGCTACCTCGTGACGAACAAGGCGATCACGCTGGCCTCGTGCCCGGACCCGCTGATCCGCGAGGCGGGGCTCGTCTTCGCCTAGCCGCTCTGGCCGCTGCTGCCCGACTTGCCGGCCTCGCTCTGGGCCGCCGACCAGGCCGCGTTCTCCTGCGACACGAGCCCCTCGACGCGCTCGGCGAGCAGCGCGTCGGCGCGCACCGCGCCGGCGTATGGCCCGGCCTCGGAGAGGTACAGGTGCTTCTCGTGCTTCAGCGCCTCGGCGGTCCCGCGGTAGCCGATCCAGTTCTGCTGGAACTGAAAGAGCTGCTGCAGGCCCTCGAGCACGAGGATCGTCGCGCCCGTGGCCGCGACGAGCCAGGCGGTCGCGCCCGCCGCGGCGGCCACCGGGATCGCGGCGGCCACGAGGATCTGCGCCACCTTCAGGCGGTAGAACGCGTCCTTGTTGACCTTCGCCTTGCGCCCGTACCAGCCGAGCTGATCCTCGAGGCGATCCCATGCATAGCCGTCTGCGGGCGCCATTGCGGGCGATCCTCGCAGCCGCTCAGGGGACGGTCAACGTGCCCGGGCTCGCGCACGAAACGATGCACGCGGTCGCGAGACTACGCTCGCATGACGCCGTCCGACGCACAGCCCAGCCGCAGCGACCACGTCGTCGCGGCGGCGCTCGAGGCGATCTCCGACGTCGTCGAGCTCGACGGCGCGCGGGCGCTGCTCGTGCCCGAGGCGCCCGGCTCGCCGATGCTCAACCGGATCGTCGGCCTCGGCGCCGGCGCGGCCGCGACCGAGGAGCAGGTCGACGCGGCGATCGCGGCGATCGCGCCCGGCGTGAGCTTCTACGTCGACATCGCCCCGCGGGCGCAACCGGCGCAGCTGCCGCGGTGGCTGGAGGCGCGCGGCCTGACGCCGGGCTGGGGCTGGATGCGCTTTCACCGCGACGTCACGGCGCCGCCCGCGGCGCGGACCTCGCTGCGCGTCGCCGAGGTCGCCGCGCCCGACGAGGCGGCGGCGTTCGCGCGGATCGTGCGCGAGAGCTACGGGCTCCCCGCTGCCATCGAGCCGCGGCTCGCCCGCGTTGCCGACATGGGCTGGCGGTGCTGGGTGGCCTACGACGGCGACGAGCCGGTCGGCGCGGCGGGCCTCTACGCCGCCGACGGCGTCGGCTACCTCGGCTTCGCCGGGACGCTCGCCGCCGCCCGCGGCCTCGGTGCGCAGAGCGCGCTGCTCGCCGAACGCATGCGGCGGGCGGCCGACCTGCGCTGCGACCTGCTCGTCACCGAGACCGGCGAGCGCACGGAGGGCCGGCCGAGCAACTCCTACCGCAACATCCTGCGCGCGGGGTTCCGCGAGACGGTCGTCACGGCGCACTGGCTCGGCCAGACCTAGACGGGGGTTGTCCCCACCGCCGGGACGCCCACAGGCGTCATTGCGGTCGCCCCGCGCTGCGAGCATGCTCATGCTCGTGTCCACCGCCGCGCCCACACCGCCCCGCGCCGCCCGCTGGTCGCGCGATCTCGTCTTCCACCTCGCGGGCATCGTCACGACGAACATCGGGCTGACGATCTGGGTGACCGGCGTCGCGACGAGCCTCGGCCTCGCGATCACGTACTTCGGCCTCGTCATCGCGCTCGGGACGCTGCTGGCGTGCCGCTGGTTCGCGCGCGTCGAGCGCCGGCGGGCGGCGATCGTGCTGGGCGCGCCGATCCAGGAGCGCTACCGGCCGCTGGACGACGCGCGCTGGACGACGCGCCTGCACACGCTCATGGGCGACCCGACGACGTGGCGCGACTTCGCCTGGACCGGCCTGTCGGGCATCGTCGGCCAGGCGCTGTCGGCGCTCGCGGTGACGCTCTGGGCCGCCGTGCTCGGGCTCGTGTCGCTGCCGGCCTGGTACTGGGCGCTGCCCGACGGCGCCGACATCGGGATCTTCGCGATCGACACGCTGCCGCGGGCGCTCGCGGCGGCCGCCGCCGGCCTGCTGCTCGTGCCGGTCGCCGGCGCGCTCGTCCGCGGCCTGACCGTCGCGGAGATCGCGTGGATGCGCTGGCTGCTGACCCCGCGCGACGGCGACGCGGCGACGGCCGGCGCGGCGCCGGCGGCGCCGCCGCCGGCGAGCCGGCGGCGCAGTCCGACCCGCCGCTCGCCCTCCCGCTGCCGCTGCACGTCTCCTTCTCGCTGCTCGTCGGCGTCGTCGTGACGATCATCTGGGCGGCCACGGGCTTCGGCTACTTCTGGCCGGTCTGGGTCTGGCTCGGACTGGCGATCGCGGTCGCGCTGCACGTGCTCTCGCTGCGCGCCGTGGCGGCGGCCGGCGACGCGGTGGCGGGGCTGCGCGTGAAGGCCGAGCTGTGCGGCGTCATCGCGGCGATCTGCTGGATCGTCTGGGCGCTGGCGGGCGGCGGCTACGCGTGGCCGGTCTGGCCGATGCTCGGGATGGCCACGGCGCTCGCCGCGCGCGCGATATCCGTCTACCGCGACCGGCTGCCGTGGGCCCGCGAGCAGGCGCTCGTCGAGCGCGTCGACGTCCTGACGCGCACCCGCCGCGGCGCGCTCGACGTCCAGGCCGCCGAGCTGCGGCGCATCGAGCGCGACCTCCACGACGGCGCGCAGGCGCGCCTCGTCTCGCTGAGCATGCAGCTCGGCCGCGCCGAGGAGCGCCTCGCCGACCAGCCGGAGGTCGCCGCGCTCGTCCGCGGCGCGCGCGAGGACGCGGGGGCGGCGATCGCCGAGCTGCGCGACCTCGCTCGCGGCATCGCGCCGCCGATCCTCGCCGACCGCGGGCTCGCCGCGGCGATCGAGGCCGTCGGGCGGCGCTCGGCGATCCCGGTGACGGTGCAGGCCGATCCCGAGCTGCGCCTGCTGCCGGTCGTCGAGACCGCCGCCTACTTCGTCGTCGCCGAGGCGCTGACGAACGTCGCCAAGCACGGCGGCGGCGCGCCGGCACGGGTCCACGCGCGCCTCGAGGACGACCGGCTCGTCGTCGAGATCTCCGACGACGGACCCGGCGGCGCCGACCCCGCCGGCGGCGGCCTCACCGGCCTGCGCCGGCGCGTCGAGGCGCTCGACGGGACGCTGGCCGTCACGAGCCCGGGCGGCGGCGGGACGACGATCCGGGCGGAGCTGCCGTGCGAGCGGTGATCGTCGAGGACCTCGCGCTCCTGCGGGCGGGGATCGTCGCGCTCCTGCGCGAGAACGGCATCGACGTCGTCGCCGAGGCCGAGGACGGACCCGGCCTGGAGCGGATCGTCTCCGGCCACAAGCCCGACATCGCGATCGTCGACGTGCGCCTGCCGCCGACGTTCACCGACGAGGGGCTGCGCGCGGCGATCGAGGCGCGCAAGCGCCACCCGGGCCTCGGGGTCCTCGTCGTGTCGCAGTACGTCGAGCCGGTCTACACCGCCGAGCTGCTGGCGTCCGGCGAGGCGGGCGTCGGCTACCTGCTCAAGGAGCGCGTCGGCGAGGTGCGGTCGTTCATCGACGCCGTCGAGCGCGTGGCGGCCGGCGGCACGGCGCTGGACCGCGAGGTCGTCGCCGAGCTCATGCGCGCGCGGACCGCGGGCGGCGCGGGCGACGGCGCGATCGCGTCGCTGACGCCGCGCGAGCGCGAGGTCCTCGGGCTCATGGCCGAGGGACGCTCGAACGCCGCGGTCGCGCGGGCGCTCGTCGTCAGCGGCGGCGCCGTCGAGAAGCACGTGCGCAACATCTTCGCCAAGCTCGACCTGCCTGCCAGCGACGACGACCACCGGCGCGTGCTCGCGGTCCTGGCGTTCCTGCGCGCGGGCTGACGGGGGGCCGGCGGGACCGCCGGCCGGGGGGTCTTCCCCACCCCCGTTCGCCCGCGCGCCCCAGCGATTCTCGGGCCCGCCGCGACGAGAGTGAGCAGCACGTTCACTCGACCCAGGAGCCGTCATGGGACCCCGGAATCTCGCAGCACGTGCAGGACGCTGGAGCGCGCAGCACCGCAGGATCGCGATCCTCGGCTGGATCGCCTTCGTCGTCCTCGCGACGATCGGCGGCGGCATGATCGGGACGAAGGAGCTCGAGCCCGCGAAGATGGGCAACGGCTCGTCGCGCACGGCCGACCTCGCCGTCGACGCCGCGGGATTCCGCGAGTCCAGCGGCGAGCAGGTGCTGCTCCAGGCGCGCGCCGGTGCAGGCGGCGCCGCGCTGGAGCGCGCCGCCGCACAGCTCACCGCGCGGCTCGAGCGCGTTGCGCACGTCGAGCGCGTGAGCTCGCCCGTTCGGCCCCGACGCCAACGGCAACGTCTCCGAGGACGGCCGCTCGGCGCTGCTGACCTTCGACATCGCCGGTGACGACGAGGCCGCGCTGGAGCGCGTCGACGCGACGCTCGCCGCCACCGCCGCCGTCCAGCGGGCGAACCCCGAGCTGCGCGTCGAGCAGCTCGGCATGGCCTCCGGCGAGAAGGCGTTCGAGCAGTCGCTCGGCGACGACTTCAAGCGCGCCGAGACGCTCTCGCTCCCCCTGACGCTGCTCATCCTGCTCGTCGCCTTCGGCGCGCTCGTCGCCGCCGGACTGCCGCTGCTGCTCGGCCTCACCGCCGTCGCCGCGACGTTCGGGCTGCTCGGCCCGATCAGCCAGCTCACGCCGGTGACCGACCAGATCGGCTCGGTCATCCTCCTCATCGGCCTCGCCGTCGGCGTGGACTACTCGATGTTCTACCTGCGCCGCGAGATGGAGGAGCGCGACAAGGGCAGCGGCCCGCGGGCCGCGCTGGAGGCGGCGGCCGCGACGTCCGGTCACGCGATCGTCGTGTCGGGCTTCATCGTCCTGCTCTCGATGTCCGGGATGCTGCTGTCGGGCTCGGCGATCTTCACGTCGTTCGCCGTCGGGACGATGACGGTCGTCGCCGCCGCGATCGTCGGCTCGCTGACGTTCCTGCCGGCGATGCTCTCGTGGCTCGGCGAGAAGGGCTGGACCGAGAAGGGGCGCGTGCCGGTCCTCGGACGGCTGCGTCACCGCAGCGCCGGGCGCTCGCGGGCGTGGGGCTGGATCCTCGACCGCGTCCTCGCGCGCCCGCTGATCTCGGCCGGGCTGGCCGCCGCGGTGCTCGTCGCGCTCGCGCTGCCGGCGATCGGGATGCACACGTACACGCCCGGGATCGACGGGCTGCCGGCCGACACGCCGTTCCGCCAGAGCTACGAGCGCGTGCAGGCCGCGTTCCCGGGAGCGCCCGAGCCGGCGGAGGTCGTCGTGCAGGCCGACGACGTCACGGCGCCCGCGGTGCAGGACGGGATCGCCGATCTGCGGCGCGCGGCGATCGCGAGCGGGCGGATGTCCGAGCCCGTCGAGGTGCGCGTCAACCCGGCGCACACGCTCGCGGTCGTCAGCATCCCGCTGCACGGCGGCGGCGACAGCCGCGAGGCGACGACGTCGCTGAGCGCGCTGCGCGACGACGTCATCCCGGCGACGATCGAGCGCGTGCCCGGCACGAGCGTCGACGTCACCGGCGCGGCCGCGGGCAGCAAGGACTTCAACGACACGATGAAGTCCCGCCTGCCGCTCGTCTTCGGGTTCGTCCTGGGCGACGGCGTTCCTGCTGCTGCTCGTGACGTTCCGGTCGCTCGTCATCCCGCTGAAGGCGATCGTCCTGAACCTCCTGTCGGTCGCCGCGAGCTACGGCGTGCTGACGCTCGTCTTCCAGCACGGCTGGGGCGAGTCGCTGCTGGACTTCGAGTCCGGCGGCGGGATCGTGTCGTGGCTGCCGCTGTTTCTCTTCGTCGTGCTCTTCGGCCTCTCGATGGACTACCACGTGTTCATCGTCAGCCGGATCCGCGAGGCGGTGCTCGGCGGCATGTCGACCGAGGCCGCCGTGGCGCACGGCGTGAAGGCGACGGCGGGCGTCGTGACGAGCGCGGCGGCGGTCATGATCGCGGTGTTCTCGGTCTTCGCGACGCTCGGCGCGATGGACCTCAAGCAGCTCGGCGTCGGCCTCGCGGTCGCGATCCTCATCGACGCGACGATCGTCCGGGCGGTGCTGCTGCCGGCGACGATGAAGCTCCTCGGCGAGCGGAACTGGTACCTGCCGCGGGGGCTGTCGTGGCTGCCGCGGACCGGCGCCGCGGTCGCCGCCGGGCGCGCCTCGGCCTGAGTTCGGCTAGGCGGTCTGCGGGGCGTCGTCGTCGACGACGTCCCGCAGGCAGCGCTCCATCGGCTGCGGGAGGCGGCCGAAGCGCACGGCGTAGACGTCGGGGCGCTCCTGGCAGACGACGCGCGCGTCGCCGTGGATGCGGACGTCGCCGCAGGGCAGGTCGAAGGCGACGGTCTCGTCGACGGCCAGCGGGCGCTCGGTCGTCACGCGCATGCCGGTCGGCCCGAGGTCGATCGTGCAGGCGGAGATCGGGGAGCCGGCGCCGCGCGTCAGCGTGCAGCGCAGCGCGATCGCCCGGCGCATGAGGCGGGGCGGCTTGCGCTCCGGGACCCCTGAGGTGTCGAGGATCATCATGTCGCGATCGTCAGTCGTTGCTCGGCCTTCGTGCGGTCCAGCAGCCGGCGCACGACGCCGGTGCCGGGGATGACGACGAGCCGGCAGCCGCTGGCGCGGGCGTGGCCGTCGGCCTCCAGCAGCGTGCTGAGGCCGCCCGAGCCGAAGAACGCCACGGCGGAGAGGTCGACGACGACCGTCTCCGGGGCGCGGCCCAGCGCGTCGCGGATCTCGTTGGCGAGCTCGTCGGTCGTCGCGATGTCGATCTGGCCGGTGACGGACAGGACCTCCGTCGAACCCTGCGATCGTGACGTGACGTACAGCCCACTGGGGCCCATTCGCTGCGATCCTCCTCGTCGGTCGGTGTCGGTGCCTACGAGGTGAGCTGACGGGCTCGCGCTTGCGCGCTACGCCGCAACCGACGGCGATTCGCCCCTGAGCCACGATGGCGCGGCTCGTTGGGTCCCCCGTTCGCGGCGCCCGGGAGCGTCGCGACTCGGCGTCTGACCGCCGGAACGTAGCACAGCAATCCGGTCGTCAGGAGGAAGCCGCCGGACCCTCGGTCTCGAGCACGTCGAACGACCAGATCTCGCTCCCGGTGCCGACCGGCCCGCCCGTGCGATGCTGCGCGTGACCGGCCTTGAAATCGGCGCCGCCGAGCCACGCCTGGAAGTCCTCCTCCGAGCGCCAGCGGGTGATGACGAGGCAGACCTCGCGGTCGTCGTTGGGGCGCAGGAGCTCGAAGGACTCGAAGCCCTCCGCGCTCGAGACCCGCCCCGCGCGCGTGGCGAAACGCTGCTCGAACTCGCCGAACCGCTCGCGCGGGACGGTGATCGCGTTGATCTTCACGACGCTCATGGCGCCGATCCTAGGCAACCGGCGCCCCGGCCGACGCCCTATGAGGACCTCGGCGGGTGCGAGACGCCATCGGCGCGCACGAGCGCCGTCGGCGGGTGCAGGAAGTGGGCGACGTCGCTGATCGCGTGCAGGTAGGCGATCGAGTGCGTCTCGCCGGCGCGCATGCGGCGGCGCAGGTAGCTCTCGTGCAGGCCGTTGAGCAGGCTGTCGCGGGCGAACGCCGGCGGCAGCTCGTCGGCCGCCGCCGGGGATTCGAGCGCGTCGCTGAGGAGCGTGACGCGCGGCCCGCCGGGGCGCTGGGCGATGCGGCTGACGAGCTCGACGACCGCGAGCAGCACGGCGGCCACGATCTCGCGCGGCACGTCGCTCGTGCCGACGACGACGAGCGGCGCGTCGCCGGGGTCAAGCTGGGTCGGCCGGTCGAGGACGTGCCCGTAGGCCCCGCCGGCGCAGAGGTCGGCGAGGCGGCCGGCGAGGTCCTCGTAGGTCGCGGCGCTGGCGCCGTCGCCGGCCGGGTCGGCGCGCTCCTGGCGCGCGAGGTCGGCGAGCACGTCGCGCAGGAAGCCGTGCGACGGCAGGCCCTCCCCGTCCGCCGCGCGCGCGTAGACGTCGCGGATCGCGATCGACATGAGCCGGCGCTCGAGCGCCGACAGGCCGACGAGCCGCGTGCCGCGATCGTGGCGGCCGATGAGCAGCCCGTGCAGGCGCATGAGGAAGGCGACCTTCGCGGGCTCGAGCGCCGCCGGGTCGTCGACGTCCCACGGGTTGATGACCGCCGAGCCGGGAGCGGTGAGGCCGAGCTCGAGGTAGACGCCGCCCGGCACGAGATCCGCGAGCGCGCGGTGACGACCATCCCGGTCGATGACATAGACCTGCGCGCGCGTGATCGACGCTCATGTGAGACAGGCGCGCGCGGCGGCCCGGTCCCTCACATTTCTCTCGAGCTCAGCGGCGGACGGACACTCGCAGCGTCGCGCTGTTGCCCGCCGTGAAGGGGTAGAGCGGGCTGTCGACGCGGGCGCGGAAGAAGAACGAGCGCCCGGCGCCCGAGCGCTTGAACGCGTAGGGCCAGGAGAAGCGGCCGTCGGCCCCGGTCTTGACCGTGTCGATCGTCCGCCAGCGACGCCCGTCGCGCGCCTGGATCGCGACCTGGACCCCCGAGCGCGGCAGGAAGCGCAGCGTGCCCGAGAGGCGGAAGCTGCGACCGACCCGCGGCACCCGCGGGCTCGGCCGCAGCGTCAGCGACGCGCGCACGAAGACCCGGACGGCGGCGGTCGCGGCGGGCTTGGCATCGCCCGCGAAGGCGGAGTAGGAGAACGTGACCTTCCGCGCCGGACCGGATGGCAGCCGGTACTCGAACGTCCCGTCCGCCGCGGTCGTCACGGCGGCGATCGCGACCGGTCGCGCGCCGGCGGTGCGGCGCGTGCTCAGGACGTCGATGCGGGCGCCCGCGATCGGCGACGAGCCCTCGCTCGACGAGCCGGCCGCGGACGCGCGGCTGCGAGGTGAAGCGCAGCCGCCGCGTGCGGAGGTTGCGGGCAAAGCGCGCGGTGAGCGTCGCGAGGCGCGAGGCGCCCTGGCCGTTGGGGGCGCCGGGCTGGGCCTGCCCGCCGCCGGCCGCGTTGGCGACGGTGACGGTCCCGGGCGAGCGCGTGACGGCGTTGTTCGCGGCGTCGCGGGCGACGACGCTCAGCACGTGCGAGCCGTCGGGGACCTTCGTCGTGTCGGCGGTGATCGTCGAGTCCGGCCGGTCGCGCAGGCACGCCGACCAGTCGTCGGCCTTGCAGTCGTACTTCGTCTCGGCGACGACGATCGAGCCGAGCATGACCGTGATGCTCGCGAGGCCGGAGTCGACGTCGCCGGCATCGAACGCGAGCGTCTGCTGCCCCGCCTTCGCACCGCCGCCGAGCAGCGTCCCGCCGCTGACCGTGAGCGTCGGGCTCACCGACTCGTCGAGGAAGAGGAGGTTCTTCTGCAGGCCGAAGACGCCGACGTTCGCCCAGTTGCAGCTTGTCGACGCGTCGGTGCTGCAGAAGACGTTCCAGCGCAGTCCGCGCACGCCGGCGGGGAACGCCCGGTCGAGGGAGGGCTCGATTGCGGCGGAGGGCTCACGCGGGAACGCGGGCGTGTCGAGCCGCTGATCGCCGGCGAACAGCTCGGCGAAGGCCGTGCTCCCCGACTGCACCGGCTCCATCCGAAACCGTGTCCAGACGCGCGAGATCTTGAGGTTCGGACGGTCCGCCGGGACGGCGAGCGCGAGCCCGGCGGCACCGCTCGGAGCGATGCTCGCTCCCGGGATCGTCAGGCCGATCGCCGCTGCGGCTCCGCCGGCGCCGCAGCCGTTCTCGAGGATGCCGCCGTAGGCCGACACGCCGGAGAGCACCGGGGCCGGCGCGTCCGTGGTCCAGGCCTTGCAGAACGCGATCGTGTACGGGTCCGCGGACGCGGCCGCCGGCGCGATCGAGGAGCGCGGCGCCCAGCGCCGTGGACAGGCGCAGAACCCGCCTCACGGCGTGAACTCGCCGCTGAAGCGCGCAGCCGGCGGCGGCGGCGGCGGCGGTGGCGCGACGGAGCGCGACGCGCCCGGAGACGGGACGCCGAAGCTCTCGAGGCCGAGCGACGCGCCGCTGCCGGCGCTGCTGTTCGTCCCGGCCGTCTTCGACCGGCGCCGGGTCGTCTTGCGCGCCGGGCTCACGACCACCGGCGGCCGCGAGGCGACCGACGACGTCCCGGCCGGCTTCGCCGCGGCCCGCGACTGCTGGGCGCTCTGCGTCGCCGCCGGCTTCGCCGGCGCGGGGTCGTCGTGCTCTTGATGACGGGGATCGCGACGGCGCCGACGCACGTCGCGGTCACGGCCGCGCCGCCGCAGATGACCGCGGCCTTCGCGCCGAGCCCGGCGAGGATGCCGCGTCGAGACCGCGCCCCCGGCGCCGGCCGCGGCGGCGTCGCCGTGGCCGCCGGCGCCGGGCACGAGGTCCTGCATCCGCGACCAGAAGCGGTCCAGCAGCGCGGGCGCCGGCAGCGGCAGCGCCGCGATGAGCTTCAGGCTGCGCTTCTCGTAGGCCCGGCACTGCTCGCAGGCCTCGACGTGCGCCGCGACCTCGGCCGACAGCTCCGGCGCGAGCGCCTCGCGGCGCGAGCGGGCGATGAGGCCGCGGACGGGCTCGCAGTGCTCGCTCGCCGTCGTCTCGATGAAGATCGTCCGCAGCTTGCCGATCGCGCGGGTGTGCAGGCGCTCGTACTTCTTCGGGTGGATGTCGAGCAGCGTCGCGATCGTCTTGACGTCGAGGCCGTCGTAGTGGCGCAGGCGCAGCAGCCGCCGCTCGTCGGGCGTCAGGCGCTCGATCGCGAGCGCGAGGCTGCGCTCGGCGGTGCTGTCGGAGGTGAGCGTCGGCGAGCTCGTCGTCGAGTCCCTGCCAGGGGTCGTCGTCGGTCGCGAGGCGCTCGGCGTAGTCGTCGACGCTGACGCTCGCCTTGCGCTTCTCGGCGCCGTAGCCGTCGATCGCGCGGATCTGGTCGATCGCGTTGCGGTACGCCCGCGTGCGCACCCACGCCTCGAGCTGGGCGGGGTCGAGGCCGTCGAGCTCGTCGCGCGACATGTGCGCCGTCGTGATCGCGTCGGCGATCGCATCCCGGGTGTCCTCGGCCGTCAGCCGGCGGCGGAACTGGGCGTGCAGCCAGCGCGTGAGCTCACCCTCGCGGGCTGCGATCGCCTCGAGCGGTCGTGACGTGGCGACTGCCATCACATGATCAGGCGGGGTTGCGCCCGCGGTCCCTCACTTTTCGCTGCGGCCTCATCGTACGCGCACCCTGATCGGCTTGGAGTTCGCGCTGCGAAAAAGAAGAATCCTTGCCGTCATACATCCAAAGGCGGGGACCCGCCCGAGCACCCTCACGAAGTTGTGGTTTCACCCGGTTTTCCGCTGTCGCGCGCGCTCGCCGCGCCCGCGTCGTCGCCGCACCGGAATGCGGTCCCCGTACGAGAAACGTATCCCAGGCGCCGGCCGCGACCAAAATCGCTCAGCGGCGGATGTCCTCGCAGTCGCCCGCGACGACGTCGCGCGGATCGGCGAAGACGACGTCCGCGCCCGGCCCGCAGACGACCCGGTCGCGCTCGCCGTGGACGACGTTGATGCGGTCGTCGCCCGGCCCCCCGTCGATGCGGTCGTCGTCGAAGTTGCCGAACAGCGCGTCGTTCCCCGCGCCGCCGAAGATCCGGTCGCGACCGCGGTCGCCGGTGATCCGGTCGTCGCCCTCGTCGCCGAAGATCAGGTCGTTGCCGAAGCGGCCGGCCATGAGGTCGCGGCCCGGGCCGCCGTGCAGCTCGTCGCGGCCGCGATCGCCGTCGACGTAGTCGTCGCCGTCGAGCCCGAAGAGCCTGTCGTTGCCGGCGCGACCGAACATCGAGTCGTCGCCCGGCGTGCCGTTGAGGACGTCGTTGCGGCGCGTGCCGCGGATCGTCTGGGCGGTCGTCGTGTCGCTGTCGGCCTCCGGCGGCGCCGTCATGACGACCTCGCAGTCGGTCAGCACGTCCTGCACCGGGGTCACCGGCTCGGTGTAGACCGTGTCGCGGCCGGGGCCGCAGCTCACGACGTCGGCGGTCGCGTCGGCCGCGCGGATCGTGTCGTCGCCGGGACCGGCGTCGAACGTGTCGCGGCCCGACCCGCCGACGAGCTCGTCGTTGTCCTCGTGGCCGACGAGCTCGTCGTCGCCGGAGCCGCCGTCGAGGCGGTCGCTGCCCTGGTGGCCGTAGAGGTGGTCGTTGCCGGCGTCGCCCTTGAGCGTGTCGTCGCCGGCGTCGCCCTCCATCCGGTCGCCCGCGCGGCCGCCGTCGAGCAGGTCGTTGCCGTTGCCGCCGCGGATGCGCTCGGATCCCGTCTCGCCGAAGAGCTGGTCGTTGCCGTCGCCGCCGGCGATCTCCTGGTCGGAGCCGCGGCCGCCGCGGATGACGTCGTCGCCGGGGCCGCCGTCGAGCAGCTTGTCGTCGCCGAAGCCCTTCTCGACGATCGAGTCGTTGCCGTTGCCGCCGGAGATCGTGTCGTCGCCGTCGCCGCCGTCGAGCCGGTCGTCGCCGTCCTCGCCGAGGATCTCGTCGTTGCCGGTCTCGCCGTCGGCGCCGTCGTTGCCCGGGCCGCCGCGCAGCGTGTCGTTGCCGGTCCCGCCGACGAGCAGATCGTCGCCCTCGTCCCCGTTGAGCTCGTCGCTGATCGCGCCGCCGCCGAGCCGGTCGGCGCCGGGCCCGCCGACGAGCACGTCGCGGCCGCGGCCGCCGCCGAGGACGTCGTCGCCGCCCTTGCCGTCGATGCGGTCGTCGCCGCGCGTCCCGCGGATCGTGTCGGGCCCGTCGCCGCCCTCGATGACGGCCAGCCCGGGCTGGACGACGAGGTCGGAGGGGACCGTGCCGGGGAGGCTCACGAGCCCGATCCGGTTGCGCGAGAACGGGCTGACGAGCGAGATCGTGCCCGCGCCGCCGTCGGCCATGAGGATCCGGCTGGCGTCCGGGTACCAGGCGCCGCGGCCGGGTCCCGCGCCGGAGACGAGGCGCCGGGCGCTGCCGCTGCGCAGGACGACGAGCGCCGCCGCCGCCCCGCCGGGCGCCGCGCCGACGATGAGCCGCGAGCGCCCCGGCGAGAGCGTCAGCGCGCCGCCGGCGCCCGGCGGCAGCTCGATCGCCCGCTTCGTCGCGCGGTGCTGGGCGGGCTCGATCGTCCGCAGCCGCCCGCGCGCGGTGACGTACGTGACGCGGCTGTCGGCGATCGCGACGCCGGCCGCGCCGGGGAGGCGGACGTGGCGCAGCAGGACGTTGCGGGCGAGGTCGATCATCGCGACCCGGCCCGTGCGCAGGACGGCTGCGCCGAGCGAGCCGCCCGCATCGACCGCGAGCGCCGTGGCCTCGCCGCGCAGCTCGACCGCCGCGAGCAGCCCCAGCGTCTGCGCGTCGAGGACGACCAGCCGCGTCCCCTGCAGCGCGTAGAGCGTGGTCTGGCTCGGCGACAGCTCGATGTCGGTGATCTCGGGGCCGGCGAACTGCGTCCGCAGGCTCTCGGACCGGCTGTTGACGTCGACCGCGACGACCTCGCCGCCGGCGGTCACGTAGCCGCGCGAGCCGTCGCTGCGGATCGCCACCGCGCGCGACGGGCCCGGCAGCGGGAGCCGCGCGGCGACCTGGCGCGTCGTGATGTCGAGGAGGACGAGCTCGGGCGTGCCGGTCGCCACGAGCGAGACGCGCGCCGTCGCCGCCGGGGCGAGGATGCCGAGGACGGCGAGCCCGAGCAGCAGCGCGCGCGCCGGTCTGGAGACGATCGCGATCAAGCCTCCCGCAGGAACCCGATGACGTCGCGGTTGAAGCGGTCGGGGCGCTCGAACATCACCATGTGGCCGGTGTCGGCGTAGACGAGCTTGCGGGCGTCGGGGATGAGCCACTCGAACTCGGCTGCGTCGCGCAGCGGGACGAGGCGGTCCTCCTCGCCCCACACGACGAGCGTCGGGCAGGCGACCTCGCCGAGCCGGTCGCGGATCGGGTAGCCGGTCATCGCGTCGAGGGCGTCGTCGAAGCCGGGCTTGCCCGCGCCGTTGGCCTGCTCGGCGATGAGCGGGGCCGGCAGGCGCTCGGGATGGGCGGCGACGAGCATGAGCAGCGCGCGGCGCAGGTGCGAGCTGCGCACGACGACGTCGCTGTGGGCCGCCAGGCGGCCGAGCGAGAAGAACAGCGCGTTCTCGACGCGCGGCCGCACGCCGCGGCGGCGCTCGTGGCGCATCTGGCGCATGCTCAGGCCGGCCGCTGCGACGAGCACGAGCCGGTGCACGCGCGCGCCGTGGCGGATCGCCATCTCGGCGCCGACGAAGCCGCCCATCGAGCTGCCGACGATGCTGACGGTGTCGATCCCGAGCTCGTCGAGCAGCGCGAAGAGCATCCGCGCGTAGCCGCTGATCGAGATCGCGTCGGGCGGCATCGGCGAGGCGCCGAAGCCCGGCAGGTCCACGGCGACGACGCGGTGGTCGCGGGCGACGTCGGGGATGTTCTCGAGCCAGTTCTGCCAGCAGCCGGAGAGGCCGTGGAGGAAGAGCACCGCGGGGCCCTCGCCGATGTCGAGGACGTTGACGAGGCTGCCGTGGACGCGCATCCAGCGCAGGTGCTCGGACCAGTCGATGTCCATCCACGCGGAGCGGCCGGCCGGGCCGTAGGTCTCCGGCGCGGCGAGATCGTCCGCGCCGGGGGTCGCCGTCGTCGCCACGCAGCGGAGGATAGCCCCGGCGCCGCGCGGCTCGGCGCCGTGTCAGGCGGCGAAGGCGCGCGCGCCCGGCTTCGGCTCGCTCTCGCCCGGGTCCTCACCGAGGAACGCGTCGACGTCGGCGTTGAAGCGCGCCGGGCGCTCCATCATCGTGATGTGGCCCGTGTCCTTGTAGATGATCGTGCGCGCGTCGTCGATGAGCTCCTCGAAGAGGTACGCGTCCTTGACCGGGACGAGGCGGTCCTTGTCGCCCCAGACGATGAGCGTCGGACAGGCGACCTTCTCGAGGCGGTCGCGCAGGGGGTAGGTCAGCATCGCGTCGAGCGCGTCGGAGAAGCCGGGCTTGCCCGAGCCGGCGACCTGCTCGATCGTCAGCGCGGGCGGCAGCTTGGCCGGGTGGGCGGCGACGAGCAGCAGCAGCGCTGAGCGCAGGCGCCGGCGGGTCGCCACGATGTGCGACTGCGAGGCCAGCCAGCCGAGGTAGAAGAACGCGACGTTCTCGCCGCGGTGGCGCAGGCCGTGCGTGCGCTGCGTGCGGATGTACTCGATGCTCAGGCCGGCGGCCGCGACGAGCACGAGCCGCTCGACGCGGGCCGGGTGCTGGATCGCGAGCTCGGCGCCGATGAAGCCGCCCATCGAGTTGCCGACGATCTGCGCCGTGTCGATGCCGAGCTCGGTCATGAGCGCGTCGATCGTGTCGGCGTAGCCGCTGACCGAGATGTCCTCGGCGGGCATCTCGGACTGCCCGAAGCCGGGCAGGTCGACCGCGATGACGCGATGGTCGCGGGCGAAGTACGGGATGTTCTCCAGCCAGTTCTGCCAGCAGCCCGACAGGCCGTGGATGAAGAGCAGCGGCGGGCCCGGAGCCGTAGTCGAGCACGTTCATCCAGCGGTCCTGGACGCGCACCCAGCGCAGGTGCTGCGGCCAGTCGATGTCCATCCATTCCGAGCGCCCGACGGGCCCGTAGGCCTCGAGCGCCTCGCGATCGGGTTCCTGCACGGCGGAGTTCTTGGCCACGCGGCGAGCTTATCCGCGATCCTGGCGCGCTAACCCCGGTCGCCACTCGATCCCCGCCGTGTCGAGGAGCGTCGGCGAGCTCGTCCTGCAGGCCCTCGCGCTCGGCGGCCTGCACGATCTCGGCGAGGATCGAGCGCCCGAAGCCCTTGCCGAGCGCGCCGACCCGCCGCCGCGACGCCGCCGGCAGCAGCGGCAGGAGCACGAGCAGCTCGCCCCACAGCCCGCGCTGCTTGGCGGCGTCGACGATCGAGGCGAGCACGGGCCGCGCCTGGACGGCCTTGAGCTTCGCGAAGCGCGCGCGGGCATCCGGGCTCATCGCCCGCGTCACCGGCAGGACGTCGGCCCAGAGCCCGTCGCGCTGGGCGGTTGTGACGAGCGCGGTGAGGACCTCGTCGTCCTGCGCGGCGGCGAGGTCGCCGAGCAGGCCGCGGCGGCGCTCGCTGACGTGACGCAGCACCTCCAGCGCCTGGGGCCAGAGGTCCTCCTCGGTCGCCGTGGCCATGATGTCCTCCAGCCGCGGCTCGTCGATGATCGCGACGAGCGCGTCGAGGCTCGCCTTGGACTCGACGACCGAGGCGGCGCGCAGGAGCGTCGCGTCGTCGACGCAGTCCAGCGCCGCCTGCAGCGCGCGCGCCGAGAGGTGGCCGACGAAGCCGCCCATCGTCACGTGGTCGCCGCGGCGGGCGAGCTCGGTCGTGATCGCGGCGATCTGCTTCGGCGGGATCTCGGCGATGACGCGGCTGGCGCGGCGCGGGTCGATGCGCTCGGCGACGTCGGCGAGGAAGTCGGCGCGCAGGTGGCCGGCGATGTCGACCGCGCGCGACGGGTCCAGCAGGCCGGTGACGCGCGCGCACAGCAGCGGGCCGAAGGCGCGCTCGGCCATGACCGCGGTGATCTTCGGCGGGACGAGCCGGGTCGCGGCCGCGACGCGCTGGAGCATCTGGCGGTCGGCCTCGAACATCACGACCCCCATCTGCTCGCGCAGGTCGCGCAGCTCGCGCCAGTCGAGCTCGCGCAGGAACCCGAGCTCGCCGGCCTCGGTGTCCAGGAGCCGCGCGAGCCGCTCGATCTCGACGTCGACCTCGAGGAGCGTCATCCGAAGAGGATCTTGCGCACAGGGCCGCGCATGAGGCGGGGCACGATCTCCAGCGACGCCTCGACGCCCTCGTCGAGCTCCTGCGCCTGGCGCGCCTTGGCGTCGTGCAGGAGATCGGCGAGCAGCAGCAGCTCGTCGTCGCCGAGAACCTCGAGCGCCTCGGGGACGCGGGCGTCGAGCTCGCCCTCCAGGATGTCGATCGCGTCGTCGCTCATCCGCCAGACCCTATGGCGGTCGGACGCCCGGTTCGGATCACGTGCGGTTGAACCGGCGTGACGGCCATCACGTATTCAGCAACGTGGGCCCGGCTCCGCTTTCGGCACTCGATGCCGCGTTCCTGTCGCTCGAGACCGAGCGGGCGCCGATGCACGTGGGCTGGGCGGCGCTCTTCGACCCGCCCGCCGACGGTCCGCCACCGCGCTTCGAGGACGTGCTCGCCCACATCGACGGCCGCCTCGGCCGCGCGCCGCGCTACCGCCAGAAGCTCGCCCCGATCCCGCTCGGGCTCGGCGACCCCGTCTGGGTCGACGACCCCGCCTTTCACATCGCCGACCACGTCCTGCGCGCGCCGCGCGCGGACTTCGGCCGGATCGTCGACGAGGTCATGTCCTCGCCGCTGCAGCACGACCGCCCGCTCTGGGAGCTGTGGATCGCCGACGACCTGCCGGACGGCCGGATCGGCGTCGTCGGCAAGGCCCACCACTGCCTCGTCGACGGGCTCGCCGCGGTCGAGCTCATGGCGCTCCTGCTCGACGTCACGCCGCAGCCCGATCCGGGCGACGGCAACGGCTGGGTGCCGCGCGCCGTCCCGAGCGCGCTCGCCCTCGCGCGCGATGCCGTCGGCCACCGCCTCGACGAGGCGCTCGGGCTCGCGCGGGCGCCGCTGGACCTCGCCCGCGCGCCGGGCGGGCTGCTCGACCTCCCCGGCCAGGCCTGGCGCGTCGCCCGCGCGGTCGTCCACACCGCCCAGCCGCTCGCCCCGCCCAGCCGCATCGACGGCGAGATGTCGGCGCTGCGCCACCTCGCCTGCCACTCGCGCCCGCTGGAGGACCTCAAGGTCATCAAGCGCCGCTTCGGGACGACGGTCAACGACATCCTCCTGAGCGCGAGCGCCGGCGCGCTGCGTGCGCTCGCGCAGCGAGCGCGACGAGTCGCCGCAGCCGGTCAAGGCGATGGTCCCCGTGAGCGTCGAGGCGCCCGACGAGCGCTGGGGCAACCGCATCGCGTTCCTCTTCCTCGGGCTGCCCTGCGACGAGCCCGACCCGGTCTGGCGGTTGCGCGACATCCACGTCGCGATGCGCGACCGCAAGCGCGACGGCGAGCCCGAGGGCGCCGACGCGGTCCTCAACGCCGTCTCGCACGCGCCGCGCGCGGTCCGGCGGCTGGCCTCGAAGGTGCTCGCCAGCCCGCAGCTGTCGAACCTCACGATCTCGAACATCCCCGGGCCGCAGGTGCCGCTGTACCTCATGGGCTGCGAGGTGCGCCACGCCTACCCCGTCGTGCCGCTCACCGACGGCAAGGGCATCTCGATCGGCATGACGACGATCCACGAGCGCGCCTGCTTCGGCGTCTACGCGGACGCCGTGCTCGCCGGCGACGCCGACGCCATCGCGGCGGGGATCGACGCCTCGATCGGCGAGCTGCTGGAGCGCGCCGCCGCATGACGACGCCGGCGACGCGCTGCTGCTGACCGGCGCCACCGGCTTCGTCGGGACCGAGCTGCTCGTGCGCGAGCTGCAGCGCGGCGAGCGCCACGTCTACGCGCTCGTGCGCGCCGACAGCGACGAGCACGCGACGCAGCGGCTGCACGCGACGCTGCGCGACGCGCTCGGGTCGGCCGAGCCCTACGCGGGGCGCGTCACCGCGATCGCCGGCGACCTCGAGCGGCCGCGGCTCGGCCTGCGCCCCGACCGCGCCCGCGCGCTGGCCGCGGCGGTCGGCGAGATCGTCCACGGCGCGGCGTCGGTCTCCTTCGAGCTGCCCCTCGACCGCTCGCGCGCGATCAACGTCGACGGCACCCGGCGGATGCTCGAGCTCGCCGAGCGCTGCCGGCGCAACGGCGGGCTGCGGCGCTTCACGTACATCTCGACGGCCTACGTCGCGG
This sequence comes from uncultured Actinomycetes bacterium, assembly GCA_963830085.1. Taxonomy (GTDB): domain Bacteria; phylum Actinomycetota; class Thermoleophilia; order Solirubrobacterales; family Solirubrobacteraceae; genus CADCVQ01. Next base: position 100,419 of record CAWHLF010000006.1, read on the forward strand.
GCGAGCACCGCGGCGTCTTCCGCGAGGCCGACCTCGACGTCGGGCAGCGCTTCCGCAACCCGTACGAGCAGTCGAAGTTCGAGGCCGAGACGCTCGTGCGCTCGTGGGACGATCGCCTGCCGGTCACGGTCGTGCGCCCGAGCATCATCGTCGGCGACAGCGCCAGCGGCTGGACGGCGTCGTTCAACGTCCTGTACTGGCCGCTGCGCGCGCTGCACCGCGGCGCCTACCCGATCCTGCCGGCGCGCCGCAGCGCGCCGGTCGACGTCGTGTCGGTCGACTACGTCGCCGACGCGATCTGCGCGCTGTCGCGGCTGCCGGATGCGTCAGGGCGGACGTTCCACCTCACCGCGTCGGCGCGGGCCAGCAGCATCGGCGAGCTGCTCGACCTCGCGGTCGCGCGGCTGGGCTGCCGCCGGCCGCCGCTCGTCGGGCCGCACCTGTACCGCCGCGTGCTGCACCCGCTGCTGCTGCTGCGCGCCGGCCCGCGCCACCGGCGCTTCCTGCGGGCCACGGAGGCCTACCTGCCGTACTTCGCGATGCGCGTGCACTACGACGACGGCGAAGCGCGGGCGGCGCTCGGCGCGGCGCTGCAGCCGGCGCCGCTGGGCGCGTACTTCGACGCGCTCGTCGGCTACGCGCTCCTCGCGCAGTGGGGCCGGCGACCCGTGAGCCGCGCGTCCTGCGACAGCTCCCGCAGCGCGGGGCGCGAGCGCGTCGCAGCCTGACTGCGGCGCCGCGCAGCGGCGGTGAGACTTTCGTCGCACGGCTGGCCCCCCGGCGCGGGGCGCGCTGCAAGATGGGCAGATGCTCCGCGGGCACGACAAGGACAGCACGACATGGGCGGTCACCCGCTTCATGCTCGGCAGCCTCGTCGCCATCGCGGTCGTCGTCGTCGGCGGGTTCTTCAGCCTGCGCACGGTCGGCATCGACGAGGCCGAGCGCGACACCCGCGAGCTCGTCCGGCTCAACGGCCACCTCGTCGAGGCCGCCGGCCTGTCCGACGGCGTCGTGCGCGGCGATCGGGCCGCGCTCGCGAAGCTCGACGGCGTCGTCCAGGGCCAGATCCTCAACGACACCTCCGTCGTCCGGGTGAAGATCTGGTCGCGCGACGGCAAGATCCTCTACTCCGACGCGGACGACCTGCGGGGCCAGCGCTTCGGGCTCGGCGCCGACGAGCTCGAGCTCTTCGAGACCGGCGGCACCCAGGCCGAGCTCAGCGACCTCTCGAAGTCCGAGAACCAGTTCGAGCGCCAGGAGGGCAAGCTCCTGGAGGCGCACACCGTCATCCGCGTGCCGGAGACGCAGGAGCCGGTCCTGTTCGAGATCTACCAGCGCTTCGGCTCGGTGAGCGCGAGCGCCGGGCGGCTGCTCAGCGCGCTCGCGCCGCCGCTCCTCGGCGGGCTCGTGGCGCTCCTGCTCTTCCAGACCCCGCTGGCCTGGACGATGGCCCGCCGCCTGCAGCGCGGCCACCGCGAGCGCGAGATGCTGCTCGCGAGCGCGATCGAGGCCTCCGACCAGGAGCGCCGCCGCATCGCGGCCGACCTGCACGACGGCGTCGTGCAGGACGTCGCCGGCGTCGCGTTCGGGCTGGCGCCGCTCGCCGAGGACGCCGAGCGGCGCAAGGCGACCGAGGAGGCGGCGGTGCTGAAGGACGCGGTCGCGCGCCTGCGACAGGGGGTCCGCGGCCTGCGGACGCTGCTCGTCGAGATCCACCCGCCGACGCTGGAATCGGCCGGTCTGGAGGCCGCGCTGCACGATCTCCTCAGCCCGCTCGTGGCGTCCGGCATCGCCACCGAGCTCTACGTCGCGGACTCCGCGGCGGCCGGTTCGCCGCGCGATCCGCTCATCTACCGGGCGGCGCGCGAGGCGGTGCGCAACGCCCAAGCCCACGCAGATGCGACGATGGTGTGCGTGGAGGTGTCCAATCCCACGCGGCACACGACCCGCCTCGTCGTCACCGACGACGGTCGCGGCTTCGCTCCGGGCGACCGCGTCCGGCGCCAGGCCGACGGCCATGTCGGGCTCGCGCTGCTGGACGGCCTCGTCAAGCAGGTCGACGGCACGCTCGTCGTGACGTCGAAGCCCGGCGAGGGAACACGTCTCGAGCTCGAGGTGCCAACGACATGATCAGCGTCCTCATCGCCGACGACCACGGCGTCATCCGCGACGGCCTCGGCCGCCTCATCGGCGCGCTCGACGACATCGAGCTCGTCGGCGTCGCCAGCGACGGCAGCGAGGCGGTGCGGCGCTGCCGCGAGCTGCGCCCCGACGTCGTGCTCATGGACCTCGACATGCCCGTCATGGACGGGATCGAGGCGACGAAGCTCATCACCGAGGAGGGCGACGGCACGGCCGTGCTCGTCCTCACGTCCTTCTCCGATCGCGCGCGGATCCTCGGCGCGCTGTCGGCCGGCGCCTGCGGCTACCTGCTCAAGGACGCGTCCTCCGAGGAGGTCGCCGACGGCATCCGCGCGGCGTCGCGCGGGGAGTCGCCGCTCGATCCGCGCGCCGCGCGCACGATCATCAGCGCGCGCGCCGAGCCCGACCCGATGGGGGCGCTGTCGTCGCGCGAGCGCGAGGTCCTCGAGCTGCTCGTCGAGGGGCTGCCGAACAAGCTCATCGCGCGCCGCCTGGAGATCAGCGAGAAGACCGTGAAGTCGCACCTCACCCGCATCTTCCGCGAGCTCGGCGTCACCGACCGCACGCAGGCCGCGCTGTGGGCGGAGCGTCACGGGCTGCAGATCCAGCGCGACTAACGTCGTATTGCGACTCCACCCAGGGGTGCGCGAAGGTCGGCGGCCCCCATGTCGCGCCCCGTCCGTAGCCTCGCGCCCGTCCTCGCCGTGCTCGCGCTCGCGCTCGCGGGTCTCTCGCCCGCGCCGGCTCGCGGCGCGCCGGGCAGCAGTGGCAGCAGTGGCAGCGGGCAGTGGCGGTGGCGGTGGCGGCGACCAGCGGCCCGAGGTGCGGGTCGCCGGAACCTGCGGCTCGGGCGCGAGCTCGCGCCTGAAGCTCAAGTCGCGCGACGGCGGGATCGAGGCGGAGTTCGAGCTGCACCACGTCCGCGCCGGCTCGCGCTGGCGGGTGACGATCTCGCACGAGCGCCACGTCGCCTACAGCGGCTGGCGGCGGACGGCCGGGCGAAGCAGGTCGTTCAGCCTCGGGTACCGCGTCGCGGACTACAGCGGCGCCGACCGCGTGACGGCGCGGGCCGTCGGGCCGCGCGGGCTGGTCTGCGTCGCCTCGGCGACGCTGCCGGGCTAAGACGCGCGCGTCGCCGCGTCTCGGCCAATGTGCCGAATTTCGGCGCAACTCGTCCAAGGATCCGGGCGGTCCGGCCGATGACCTGGTCATGGACCTTCGTCCCCGACTCCGCGTGGCCGCGCTTGCCACGGCGGCGCTCATCGCCGGTGGCTCGTCGACCGCCGTCGCTGCCGCCTCCGACACCACCACTGCCCGTGCGCCCCAGGCGCCGGCCCAGCTGCTCGGCGACCTGCTCGGCGGGCTGCTCGGGATCCTCAACAACGTCGTCAACCAGACCGTCGGCCAGGTCGCGGCGGTGCTGCAGTCGCTGAACGTCACGGAGGTCGGCGATCTGCTCGTCGCCGCCGACGCGGCGCAGCTCGCGAAGCTCGTCCCGGCCGCCGAGAGCAACGGGCAGCTCACCGGCGCGCTCGGGACGCTCTCGACGACGGAGAACCGCGACGTCCTGATGCTCGCCGACACGACGCGCAGGAGCACGCTGCTCGGCAGCCTCACGAGCCCGCAGCTCACCGGCGTCCTCGGCATGCTGACCGCCGGCGAGACGGGCGACATCCTCGCGCCGCTGACCGGGACGCAGCTCACGAACGTCCTCGGCGTGCTGAACACGGCGCAGCTCACGAACTCCCTCGGCACGCTCAGCGCGCTGGAGCTCGGCGTCCGTCGTCGACGGCCTGACGGCCGGCCAGACCGGCTCGCTGCTCGCGGTCGCCGACCCGAGCGGACTGACGAGCCTGCTCGGCGCGCTGACGAGCACGCAGCTCGCCGGCGGGCTCGGGACCCTCGGCGGGGGCGACCTCACCGACATCGTCGGCATCCTGAGCCCGGGCCAGATCACCGGCCTGCTCGGCGGCGCGGGCGGCACCGGCAGCGTCATCACCGGCCTGCTCGGCTCTGCGACCTCGCTGAGCGGCGGCACGCCGGGCGCGGGCGCGGTCGACGGCCTGCTCGGCCAGGTGACCGCGCTGCTCGGCGGCGGCCTGCCGACGGATGCCGGACAGCTCACGGACCTCGGCTCGCTGCTGACGACGACCCGCGGGCTGCTCGGGACCGCCGGCCTCGACACGGGCGTGCTGAACGGCCTGCTGGCGACGGCGAGCGGCCTGCTCGCGGGGACGCCGCTGGCGCCGCTGTCGGAGCTCGTGAACTCGATCAACGTCCTGCTGAACCCGGTCACCGGGGGTGGCGGCGGCACGACCGGCGACGGCGGCACGACCGGCGGCGGCGGCACGACCACGCCCACCGGCGATGGCGGCGGCACGACGACGACCACGCCGGGCGCCGGCACGAAGCCGGCCGTCGGAACGCCCGTGCGGCTGCCGGTCGCGAGCATCCCCATCGCGAACGCGAGCTTCACGGCCTACCGGGCGACGCTCGGCACGCTGAAGGTCTCCAAGAAGCGCACGAGCGTGAAGTTCTCCGTCGCCTGTCCCGCATCCGCGCCGAAGGGCTGCCTCGTGAAGCTCAGCGGCAAGGTCGCCGGCCAGCGCGCGATGCCCGCGATGACGGTCGCCCTGCCGCGCGGCAGCACGACGCCGGTGACGGTGAAGCTCAACAGGAGCACGGCGAAGCGGCTGAAGAAGAAGGGCGGCTCGGTGCAGTTCACCGCGCACACGGCCCTCTCCTCGCTGTCGTCGGTCTCCAAGAGCGTGAAGGTCAAGCGCCCCAGGACGAAGCGCTGATCTCGCGAGAGGGGCGAATCGGAGGTCGCTGAAGGCTTTCCCCCTATATCCGGGGGAAAGCCCACATCGTCGCCTGGATCGCGAGCCGCCAGCACGGGCGGATCACGCGAGCACAGCTCCTGGCCGCGGGCATCGACGAGAAGCGCATCGAGCGCTGGCTCGCGGACGGCCGCCTGATCCGGGTGCACCGCGGTGTCTACGCGCTCGGCCACACCGCCCCGTCGATCCGCGGCGACTACATGGCCGCCGTCCTCGCCGCGGGCTCGGGCGCCGTCCTCAGCCACGCCGCCGCCGCGCACCTGTTGCGGCTCATACGCGGAGCGCCTCCCGCGCCCGAGGTCACCATCCCCGCCAAGGACAGCCGGAAGCGCCCGGGCATCACGATCCACCGATCCGTGCTCCACGAGCAGGACATCTCGACCCTCGACGGCATCCCGATCACCACCGTCCCGCGCACCCTGCTCGACCTCGCGCCCCGCACCGCCGCCCAGCGAGCTCGCCCGCGCCTGCCACGAAGCCTGGATCCACCACCGCACCGGACCCGACCTCATCGAAGCCTGCATCGCCCGCAACCCCCGGAAACCAGGCGCCGCCAAGCTCCGCCGCACCCTGGGCACCGACGTCACGCTCAGCATGCTCGAAGACCAGTTCCTCACCGTCATCGACGACCACCACCTCCCGCGGCCGCGAACCAACGTCGACCACCACGGCGACAAGGTCGACTGCCACTGGCCCGAGCACAACCTCACCGTCGAACTGCTCAGCTACCGCTTCCACGGAACGCGAACGGCCTTCGAAGCCGACATCGCACGCCGCCGGCGCTCCAACCACCTCGCCTACACCTACGGCGACATCTTCGAGCGCCCCGCCGACACCGCCGCCGAGCTCGCGCCGCTGCTCGCGGCCTGAGCGTGCGGCACACTGGCCGCGTGGCGCGTCCGATCCTCGTCGCCGGCGAAGCGCTGTACGACCTCGTCGCGGGTGCCGGGGGCGAGCTCCACGGGCACCCCGGCGGCGGGCCGTTCAACGTCGCGAGGACGCTCGGGCGGCTCGGGCGGCCGGTGGCGTACCTCGGGCGGCTGTCGACCGACCGGCTCGGGGCGACGCACGAGCGGATGCTCGCCGAGGACGGCGTCGACACCGGCTGCGTCGTGCGCACGAGCGATCCGACGACGCTCGCGCTCGCGAGCCTCGACGCCGAGGGCGCCGCGAGCTGGAGCTTCTACGCCGGCGGCACCGCCGCCGCCGGCCTGCGCCCCGAGGAGGCGCTCGCCGCGCTGCCGCGGGACGCGGCGGCGCTGCACGTCGGCACGCTCGGGCTCGTGCTCGAGCCGCTCGCGACCGCGCTCGAGGCGGTCGTCGAGCGCCTCGCCGGCAGCGCGATGATCGTCCTGGACCCCAACTGCCGCCCGCAGGCGATCGACGACGAGCCGGCCTACCGTGCGCGCCTGGACCGCGTGCTGGAGCGCGCCGACGTCGTGAAGGTCAGCGAGGAGGACCTCGCCTGGCTGCGGCCCGGCCTGCCGGCCGAACAGGCCGGGCGCGAGCTCCTCGGCCACGGGCCGCAAGCGGTCCTGCTCACCCGCGGGCCGCGCGGCGCCACCGTCATCACGCCCGACAGCAGACACGGACATCCCGGCCCAGCCGACCGAGGTCGTCGACACGATCGGCGCCGGCGACGCGTTCGGCGGCGGCTTTCTCGCCTGGTGGCACTCCCGCGACCTCACGCGCGACGATCTCCCGAAGACCGAGCTCGTCACCGACGCCGCGCGCTTCGCCGCCGTCGTGGCGGCGCGCACGGTCGCCCGCGCCGGCGCCTCACCGCCCCGCGCGAAACCCGGCCCGCTGACCGAAGAGAGCGTCTAGTACCCGCCGCGCCAGATGCCCTCGACGGGCTTCGGCGGGATGACGTCCCAGCCCTCCATGACGTGGACGACGCGCTCGTTCTCGGCGAACGCGGTCCTCGCGTTGCCGTCATGCGTGAAGGTGATCTCCTCCATGCCGGACGCCTGCATGTCGACGCCGTAGACGTGATCGACCTTGACGTCGTACTCCTCGAGCAGCTTGTGAGCACGGTCCTTGTCGGAGCCCGGCTCGTAGCGTCCCATCATCTTGATGGCCATGAGGCGACGCGAGATTACCTCGCACGTGGCGGCGAGCGCCAACCCCGAAACGGCCAGGGTCAGACGAGATCGAACTTCTTCAGCCGCACACCGGCCGCGGCGAAGAACAGCCCGATCCAGCCGAGCATCACGAGGACCGCGATCCCCGGGTCCAGCAGGTCGCTGATGTCCTGGTCGCCGAACGGGATGACGTTGATGATCCCGGTCGGCGCGTTGTTCGTCGGCGCGAACTTGCCGACGTCCGGCACGAGCGCGAAGAGCGTCGGCTCGACGACGAACGAGAAGACGAGGATCCCGACGATCGCGACGACCTGGTTGCGCAGCAGCCCGCCGATGCCGACGCCCAGCGCGCCGAGCAGCGCCGCGACGAGGAGGTTGCGCCACAGGACGTCGAGGAGGTCGGTGACCCCGACCGTCGGCTCGCCGCGGGCGGAGAGGATGATCGTGCCGACGAGCATGATCGTGACCGTCACGATGAGCGACAGCAGCGCCCCGGCGGCGGCGTAGGCGACGACCTTCGCGCCGAGCAGCCGCAGCCGGTCGGGCGCCGCGAGGATCGTCCCGGTGATCGTCCGGTGGCGCCACTCGCCCGCCATCCCCATGATGCCGAGCAGGAGGATGAACAGGCCGGTGAAGTCGGCGGTGAAGAGGCTGCGGACGTCCTGCTCGGTGAAGTCGCTGCCGATGAGCGCCGTCAGGACGACGACGAGCAGCGACAGGACCAGCGCGGCGCCGACGAGCGCGACGAACGTCCGCGTCGTCCGGAGCTTCAGCAGCTCGGCCTTCAGCAGCGTCGTCACGTGCCCTCGCCGCCCGTGAGGTCGAAGAACGCCTGCTCGAGCGACCGCGACCGCGGCGCGAGGCCCGTGAGGTAGACGCCCTCGTCGCCGGCCACGACGCCGACCTGCTCGGGCGTCGCGCCGGGCACGAGCAGCGCCGTGCCGTCGCCCTGGACCGTCAGGCCGCGGGCCTGCAGCGCCCGCGTCAGCCGCGCGTCGTCCTGCGAGCGCACCTCGGTGACCGGGCCGCCGTCGCCGCCGAGCACGACCTCCAGCGGCCCGCGGGCCTTGAGCTCGCCGTGGGAGATGACGACGACGTCGTCGACGGACTGCGCGACCTCCGCGAGCAGGTGGCTGGAGATCAGCACCGCGCGGCCGCGGCCCGCCTGCGTGCGCAGGAGCCCGCGCATCCAGGCGATGCCGGGAGGGTCGAGGCCGTTCGTCGGCTCGTCGAGGATGAGGACCTCGGGGTCGCCGAGCAGCGCGCTCGCGATCGCCAGGCGCTGGCGCATGCCCATCGAGTAGCCCTTCACCGGGCGGTCGGCGGCTTCCGTCAGGCCGACGTCGGCGAGCACCGCGGCGACGCGCTCGGGCGGATGCTCGCCGGTGACCGCCATGACGCGCAGGTGGTTGCGCCCGGTGCGCCCCGGGTGGAACGCCGCGTCCTCGAGCACCGCGCCGACGCGCGTGCTCGGGCGATCGAGCTCCTCGTAGAGCTGCCCGCCGAAGGTCGCCGTCCCGGCGCTCGGGCGCACGAGCCCGAGCAGCGCGCGCAGCGTCGTCGACTTGCCGGCCCCGTTGGGACCGAGAAAGCCCGTGACGCGACCGGGCTCGACGTCGAAGGTCAGGTTCTTGACGGCCTCGAAGCGACCGAATCGCTTCGTGAGGTCGCGGATCTCGACGGGGGCCACTGCGCGCCATCATGGCGCATCGGGCGCCTCGGGCTCACAGGATCAGGCAGGGGTTGAACGGCAGGTAGCGGTCGAGCCGCGCCCACGGACCGTCGGCGAGGAACAGCGCGTAGAACGGATCGATCCGGAAGCCGCGTTGCACCAGCAACCAGTCGATCGCGGTGCGGGCGGCGAGCGGCACGGTGAAGTCCAGGCGCTCGGCGCCGGCCGCGGCGGCGCTGCCCTCGACGTGTGCGAGCGCGGCGGGCAGGTCGGCGGGATCCAGCGCTCCGACCGGCCCGGCGAGGCCGGCGGCGCTGAGCCCGAAGGCGTAGGCGACGGCGCGACCGTCGCGGCGCAGCACGACCCCCGGACGGTCGGAGAGCATGAACGCGACGTCCTCGCGGCGGCCGTGGCCGAGCAGCTCGGCCTCCATCGCGAGCACGTCCTCGAGCGTTGCCGGCGACGACCTCGTACTCGTCCGGGACCGCGACCGCCCGCGGCGCGCCGGTCATGTCGACGAACGTCCCCTCGTGGGCGACGCCGAAGCGCAGGTAGAGCGCCACCGCCGGCGCGTCGACCGTCGCGATGATCGCGCGATGCGCCCCCAGCCCCGGGGCGAACGCGCGCTCCAGCAGGCCGCGCCCGACGCCGCCGAGGCGCGCGTCCGGCGCGACGAAGAACTCCGTGAGCTCCAGGACCTCGCCGCGCAGCGTGCTGCGCGCGTAGCCGACCGCGCGCCCGTCGCCGTCCTCGGCGATCCACCACTCCGCCGCCGTCGCGGCGAGGTGCTCGAAGATCGCCGCCGATCGCGGCCACTCCTCCTCGAGGTCGGGCTGCGGGTCGGCGGCGGCGGCGTAGCCGGTGCGCCGCATGTAGTTCCACAGCGAGGCGCGGAAGACCGCGTGGCACGTGCGCGAGTCGGCGGCGGTCGCGCGACGGAACGTCGGCGTCATGCCGCCACCAGCGCGCGCTCGAGCGGCGTGCGGAAGCGCGGCGTCACGCGCAGGTCGCCGAGCGCCGAGCGCAGCCGCGCGGCCTCCTCGTCGATCGCGCGCCGAGCGTCGTCGCCGGCGTCCTCGAGCATCCGGACGACGAGCTCGCCGTCGGGGCGCTGCGCCCAGCCACCGACGATCCGCCCCTCCCACCAGACGGTCGGGCCGACGTTGCCGTTGCGGTCGAAGAGCTCCGCCCGGTGCTCGCCGAGATACCAGTCGCGCTCCTTCCAGCCCATCGGCGCCGGGTCCAGGCCGGGCAGCAGCGCGGCCCAGGGCTCGACCTCGCCGACCGGCGCCTCGTCGCCCGCGAGCACGAGCCCGGCTCGCGCCCCCGTCGAGCGCGACCTCGGTCGTCCGCACCCGCGCGAGCGCGCGCTTCGCCAGCCCGGCCGTCCACCCCGTCCACCACCGCAGGTCGGCCGTCGTGGCGGGGCCGAACGCCGCCAGCCAGCGGCGCGCGAGCTCCGCCGCGGCGGCGTCGGTGTCGAGCTCCGCGACGCCGTCCGGCATCCAGGCCGCGGCCGGCGCCCAGCGGTAGAGCGTGCTCGTCCACGAGCCCTGCGGGCGGCCGCGCACGACCTGCCCCTGCGCGGCGAGGATGAAGAGGACCCGCGGTCCCGCGCCCTGGACCGCGGCGTACGGCTTGCCCTCCGCGACCGCGAACCTCGCCCGCAGCGCGGGCACGTCCTCGGCCAGCTCCCTGGCCGTCGCCTCGCCGCGAGCGGCGAGCGCGGCGAGCGTCTCGCGCTCGGCCGCGCGCAGCCAGCGCTCCCCGTCGGCGGTGATGCCGGCGCCCTCGAGCATCGCGACGAAGCGCTTGCGCTCCCCGGCCACGAGCCCCCGCGCGCACGCCGCCTGGACGACCGGCGCGAGCGCGACCGGGACGACGAACACCGTGCGCCGCATCCCGAGGATCCGCACGAGCGCGCGGTCCTCGTAGAGCGCCCGCTCGAGCGCCGGCAGCGCGGGCACCGTCAGGCGCGCTCCCGCCGAGAGGGCGATCGTCGCCGGATCGGTGGCGTGCAGCCCGCAGAGATCGCCCGCGACCGCGACGACATCCGCGGACCTGGCCGCCGGCGCGAGGTGGTGGCGGAGCGCCAGCCGCGCCCGCCGCTGCTCGTCGCCGATCCGCTGCACGCGGGGAGGCTAGCCCACGCCGGGACGCGGGTGACCCGGCGCGCGAGTGGGTACGCGCAGCGCATGACCGACACCCCCCTCGCCCGGCGCCCCCGCGCCCACGCCATCGTCGACGCGATCGGCTCGCTGTCGGCGCTCGACGCCCCCGCCAAGGCGATCGGCACGCAGATCCGCAACATCCTCAAGCCCGGCCCGGTCAAGGACGCGTTGAGCGGGACGTGGCTCGGCCACGCCCTGCACCCGCTGCTGACCGACGTGCCGATCGGCGCCTGGACGAGCGCGACGGTGCTCGACCTCGTCGGCGGCCGCGAGAGCCGCCCGGCGGCGCAGCGCCTCATCGGCGTCGGGCTGCTCGCGGCCGGACCGACCGCCTGGGCCGGCTGGTCGGATTGGGCCGACAGCGAGGTGGGCGACGAGGAGGTGCGCCGCATCGGCATCGTCCACGCGGCCGCCAACGGCGCCGCCGCGACGCTCTACGGCGCCTCGCTGCTCGCGCGCAGGCGCGGCGCGCACGGGACCGGCGTCATGCTCGGCCTCGCCGGCGCCGGCGCGATGGGCGCCGCCGGCTGGCTCGGCGGCGACCTCACGCTCGCCCGCGGCGTCGGCGTCGACCAGACGGCGTTCCAGGAGGGGCCGGAGGACTGGACCCCCGCGCTGGACGCGAGCATGCTCGGCGACGACCGGCCGACCGCGGCCACGGTCGGCGACGTCACGGTCCTCATCGTCCGGCGCAACGGCACGCTGCACGCGCTCGCCGACCGCTGCTCGCATCGCGGCGCGCCGCTGCACGAGGGCGAGCTCGTCGGCGACTGCATCGAGTGCCCGTGGCACGCGAGCCGCTTCCGGCTCGACGACGGCTCGGTCGAGCGCGGGCCCGCCGCCTACCCGCAGCCGCGCTACGAGGCCCGCGAGCACGACGGGCGCATCGAGATCCGCGCCGCCGGATGATCAGCTGAACTCGATGACGCTGCGGATGCCGTCCTGGGCCTCCATGAGCTCGAAGCCGTGGTTGACCTCGTCGAGCGTGATCCGGTGCGAGAGGAAGGCGTCGACGTCGATGTCGCCGTCGAGGTAGCGCTGGACGAGCTGGGGCACCTGGTCGCGGCCCTTGACGCCGCCGAACGACGAGCCGGCGACGCGGCGGCCGGTGATGAGGTAACGCGGGATGATGTCGAGCGTCTCGCCCTTGCCCGCGACGCCGCACATCGTCGCCAGGCCCCACCCCATCCGCGCCGACTCGACGGCCTGGCGCATGACCGACACGAGACCCGTCGCCTCGATCGTGTAGTCCGCGCCGAAGCCCGCGGTCATCTCGAGGATCGCCTCGACGGTGTCCTCGCCGCCGACGAGCAGGTCGGTCGCGCCCTGCGCCCGCGCGCGCTCGAGGCGCTCGTCGGAGAGGTCGACGCAGACGATCCGCGCCGCGCCCTGCAGGCGGCAGCCGGCGACCGCGCCGAGTCCGACCATCCCGGCGCCGAAGACGACGCACGTCGAGCCGGCCTGCACCTTCGCGGTGAACATCGCCGCGCCGAGCCCGGTCGAGAGGCCGCAGGCGAAGAGGCACGCGCGGTCCAGCGGCGCCTCCGGCGAGACCTTCGCGAGCGCGATCTCCGGCATGACCGTGTACTCGGCGAACGTCGACGTGCCCATGAAGTGGCGGATCGGCTCGCCGTCGCGCGACAGCCGCGTCGTGCCGTCGGGCAGGTGGCCCTTGCCCTGCTCGTCGCGGATCGCGAGGCAGATGTTCGTCTTCGGGCTCAGGCAGTGGACGCACTCGCGGCACTGCGGCGAGAAGAGCGTCACGACGTGGTCGCCGACCGCCAGCGACGTCACGCCCTCGCCGACCGCCTCGACGACCCCGGCGCCCTCGTGGCCGAGCACCGTCGGCGCGTAGCCGGACGGGTCGACGCCCGACGCGGTGTACATGTCGGTGTGGCAGACGCCGCACGCCACGACGCGCACGAGGACCTCGCCGGCGCGCGGCTCGGCGAGGTCGAGCTCCTGCACGACGAGCGGCTTGGCGAACTCCTCCAGCACGGCGGCTCGTATCCGCATGGGCGGCAACCTATCGTGTGGCCATGGGGATGGGCTCCACCACGGCGCCTCTGCGCCGGGGGCTTGCGCGAGCGCTTCCCGAGCGCCCGTTCGAGGTGCATTTCTGGGACGGCAGCGCCCTGCCGGCGACGGCTTCCGACGGCGTCGTGCCGGTGTTCAGCGTCCGCTCGCCGAACGCCGTCGCGCATGCCCTCAGCGCACCCGGGCAGCTCGGCCTCAGCCGCGCCTACGTCTCCGGCGAGCTCGCGGTCGACGACCTCGACGCGGTGCTCGACGTCCTGCGCGAGTGGCAGCCGCCGCCGATCGGCGCGGTGACCCGGGGCCGGCTCCTGCTGGCCGCGACCCGCGCCGCCGGCCTCATGCGCCCGCCGCCGCGGCCGGCCGTCGAGCTGCGCCCGCGCGGCAGGCGCCACAGCCTCGCCCGCGACGCCCGCGCGGTCCGCCACCACTACGACGTCTCGGCCGAGTTCTTCGCGCTCTTCCTCGGCGAGTCGATGACGTACTCCTGCGCGGTCTTCGAGGACCCGTCCGGCGACACCGAGCCGCTGGAGGACGCGCAGGAGCGCAAGCTCGAGATGGTCTGCCGCAAGCTCGCGCTGCAACCCGGCGAGCGGGTCCTCGACGTCGGCTGCGGCTGGGGCAGCTTCCCGGTCCACGCGGCGACCCACCACGGCGCGCGCGTCGTCGGCATCACGCTGTCCGATCCGCAGGCGCGGAGAGCCCGCGAGCGCGCGGCGGCGGCAGGCGTCTCGACCGCGTCGAGATCCGCGTCGCCGACTACCGCGAGCTGCGCGGCGAGCGCTTCGACGCGATCGCGAGCATCGGCATGGTCGAGCACGTCGGCGAGCGCAACATCGACCTCTACGCCCGCGAGCTCGCCGGCCTGCTGGACCCCGGCGGGCGGCTCTTGAACCACGGCATCGCGCGCCTGCGCCGAGGCGAGGCCGAGGCCGGCGGCTTCTCCGAGCGCTACGTCTTCCCCGACGCCGCGCCGCTGCACCTCAGCGTCGTGCAGTCCGCGCTCGAGGCGGCGGGCCTGGAGATCGAGCACGTCGAGGGCTTCCGCGAGCACTACGAGCGGACGCTGACGCACTGGCTCACCCGCCTCGACGACCACGCCGAGGAGGCCGACGCGGCTGGCGGGGCCGGAGCGCGTGCGCGTCTGGCGGCTGTACCTGCGCGCCGCGCGCTCCGGCTTTCGGACCGGCTTCACGTCGATCTACCAGGTGCGCTGCCGGCGCAGCTGACCGGCGGCGCCCGGCGTCTGGAAGCTCAGACGGCCTCTAGACCGCCGCCTCTGCCGTCGCCTCGGGCGCCGCCGCCTGCGCCTCGGGCTCGAGCACGAGGAGCGCGACGAGGAGCGCCGCCACGACGAGCCCGGCGGCGATGAAGAACGCCAGGTGGTAGCCGCCGGTCAGCGCCTGCGCGGTCGCCTCGCCGCTCGCGGCGAGATGCTCGGTGCGCGAGGCCGAGACCGTCGCGAGGATCGCGAGGCCGAGCGCGCCGCCGACCTGGGCCGACGTGTTGACGATGCCCGACGCGAGGCCCGCGTTCTCCATGCCGGCGCCGGACATCGCGAGCGCGATGAGCGGCGGGAACGACACGCCGATGCCGACCGACATGACGACCATGACCGGCAGGACGTCGACGACGTAGGTGCCGTCGACCGGGACCCGGGCGAACATCAGCAGCCCGATCGCGGCGAGCGCCAGGCCCGGGATCAGCACGCGGCGGGCGCCGAAGCGCATCATGAGCCGCTCGGCGTAGCGCAGCGAGATCGTGCCCATGATGACCGTGCCCGGCAGGAACGCGAGGCCGATCTCCAGGGCCGAGTACCCGAGCACGCGCTGGAGGTACAGCGAGCCGAGGAAGAACATCCCGAACATCCCGGCGACCATCAGCGCCTGGACGATGTTCGCGCCCGAGAGGTTGCGCGAGCGGAAGATCCCGAGCGGCATGAGCGGCGTCGCGGCCCGCGCCTCGCGCACGATGAAGGCGACGAGCAGCGCGAGCGACAGCGCCAGCAGCGACAGCGCCTCGGCCGATCCCCAGCCCTGCTCGGCGGCGGGGTCGACGATCGTGTAGACGGTGAGCATGAGGCAGGCCGTGATGAGGATCGCGCCGGCGACGTCGGCGCCCTTCTCGACGCCGATGCCCTCGTCGCGCGGGATGAGCCGCTGCGCGAGGACCGCGGTGACGATCCCGATCGGGATGTTCACGAGGAAGATCCAGTGGTAGTTGATCGACTGCGTCAGGACGCCGCCGGCCAGCAGCCCGATCGAGCCGCCCGCGGACGCGACGAACCCGTAGACGCCGATCGCCTTCGCCTGCTCCCGCGGCTCGGGGAACATCGTGAAGATCATCCCGAGGATGACCGCCGAGGTCATCGCGCCGCCGATGCCCTGGATGAAGCGCGCGGCGACGAGCGTCTCCTGGCTCCACGCGATGCCGCAGAGCAACGACGCGACCGTGAAGACGCCGAGGCCGACCATGAGGACGCTCTTGCGCCCGAGCAGGTCGCCGAAGCGCCCGGAGAGCAGCAGCAGGCCGCCGAAGGCGATGAGGTAGGCGTTGACGACCCAGGCGAGGCTCGACTGCGAGAAGCCGAGGTCGTCCTGGATCGACGGCAGTGCAACGTTCACGACCGTGACGTCGAGGACGATCATGAGCATTCCGGCGCAGAGGACGTAGAGGGCGATCCAGCGGTTGCGGTCGGTCATGTTCTGAGCGGTCATGTCGTGAGCCTTTCCGAGTCGCGGTGCGGTGTCCAGCAATGACCGCCCCGGCTCGCCAAACTCATCGCTCGCGATCGGGTGCTCCGGACTTCCCGAGACGCTCCCGGCGGGTCAGGCGCCGAGCTGGCCGCCCGGCGGGGCGGGCACGATCGACACGTGACGCTGGCCGCCGGCGAGCGGCCGGCGCCAGGGCCCGTCGCCCTCGAGCTCGCCGCCGCGGTCGAGCAGGAGCGCCGCGAGGCAGCGCGCGTCGGCGAGCTGCTGGGGCGGCGAGCGGTACGTGCGCTCGGTGCGGCTCGTCAGCGCCCCGCTCACGCGGTCGTCGACGACGACGAGGTACAGCGGGCCGAGCGTGAGCTCGAGCTGCTCGCCGCCGTCGCCGGGTCCCATGGCGCTCATCGCCGTGCCGCTATGCGGCGACCGGCACCGGCACGCCGAGCGCGCCGTAGACGACCCCGACCACCCGATCGACGTCGCAGCCGCCCATGCCCGACCACATCGGCAGGCGCACGAGCCGCCCGGCCGCCGACTCGGTCACGGAAAGGTCGTGGGCGGCGCGCGCGTAGCGCCGGCCGGCGGGCGAGGAGTGCAGCGGGACGTAGTGGAAGTACGCCGAGACGTCCTGCGCCGCGAGCTCCCGGATGACGCGGTCGCGCGTCGCGCGGTCCTCGAGCAGCAGGTAGTAGAGGTGGGCGTTGTGGCCGCAGTGCGCGGGGACCACGGGGCGCCGGACGCGGCCGAGGTCCTCGAGCGCGGCGAAGCGCTCGTGATAGCGGTCCCAGCTCGCGAGCCGGTCGGCCGTGATCTGCGCGGTGTCCTCGAGCTGCGCGAGGAGGAACGCCGCCGCGAGCTCGCCGAGCAGGTAGGACGAGCCGACGTCGTGCCACGTGTACTCCTCGACCTCGCCGCGGAAGAACCGCGTGCGATCGGTGCCCTTCTCCTGGAGCATCTCCGCGCGCTCGGCCCAGGCCGCGATCGTTGACGAGCAGCGCGCCGCCCTCGCCGCTGCCGACGTTCTTGCTCTCGTGGAAGCTCAGCGCCGCCGCGTCGCCGATCGAGCCGAGCGGCCGCCCGCGGTACGTCGCCGCGAGACCCTGCGCGGCGTCCTCGACGACGCGCAGCCCGTGGCGCTCGGCGATCGCGAGGATCGCATCCATCTCGCATCCGACGCCGCCGTAGTGGACCGCGACGATCGCGCGGGTCCGGGGCGTGATCGCGGACTCGAGGCGCGCCTCGTCGAGGTTCAGCGTGTCCTCGCGGATGTCGCAGAAGACCGGGACGGCCCCGCGGAGCACGAACGCGTTGGCCGTCGAGACGAACGTGTAGGACGGCATGAGCACCTCGTCGCCGGGGCCCACGTCGCACAGCAGCGCCGCCATCTCGAGCGCCGCCGTCGCGGAATGGACGAGGAGCACCCGCGACGCCCCGGTCGCCGACTGCAGCCGGGCGGCGCAGCGGCCGCTGAACGCCCCGTTGCCGCCGAGCCGCCGCGAGGCGATCGCCTCCTCCACGTACCCGAGCTCGCGCCCGGTGAGATGCGGGACGTTGAACGGGACGTGCCGGTGCTTCGCGTCGTCGAACACGAGAGGCACACCGTAGAGGCTCGCGACCGCTGCCGCGATCGCGGCAGCGTCGCTGTCAGGCGGCTGCGGCGGTCTCGGCCGCCTTCGCGCCGGCGAGCTTCTGGCGCTGGCGCTCGGGGGTGATGCGCACGACGTTGCGGGCGATGCCGAGGCGCTCCAGCGTCCAGATGAACATCGCGGAGATGTCGACCTCCCAGCGGCCGAGCCCCTGGCGGGCCGAGCGCGGGAAGGCGTGGTGGTTGTGGTGCCAGGACTCGCCGAACGTCGGGATCGCGAGCCATGCGACGTTCGTCGACTTGTCGTCGACGTCGAAGCGGCGCCGGCCGAAGAAGTGGCAGACGGAGTTGATCGACCACGTCACGTGGTGGATGAAGAAGATCCGCACGAAGCCGGCCCAGAGCAGGGTCCACAGCGCCGCGGTGAGCGAGAAGCCGTGCAGGACGAAGCCCAGCAGGAACGGGATGAACAGGCCGAGGGCGACGAAGTGGAGGAAGTGGCGGCTGATCCAGCGCATGCCCTTGTCCTCGCAGAGGTCGGGGGCGTACTTGCGAAACTCGGCGCTCCCCTGGGTCTTCATGAGCCAGCCGCTGTGAGCGTGCCAGAGGCCCTTCAGCCCGGAGCCGTGGCCGACGTGCGGGCTGTGCGGGTCGCCCTCCTCGTCGGTGTGGGCGTGGTGGAGGCGATGGTCGGCGACCCAGGCGATCGGGCGGCCCCTCGACGGCCATGCAGCCGGCGACCGCGAAGGCGTACTCGACGGGCTTGCTCGTCTGGAAGGCGCGGTGCGTCAGCAGCCGGTGATAGCCGACGGTGATCCCAAGGCCGGTGACGACGTACATGAACACCAGGATCCCGAGGTCGATCGCGTCGATGGACTTGTTCCACAGCAGGACGACCGCGACGAGGAAGGCGATGAACGGCACCACGACGGCGCCAAGATTCGCGTACTTGGTGAGCTTGGGCATGGGTTTGAGGCTAACGGTCAAGCCAGCGAGGGTTCTTGTCGAATTCCTCCGTCGCAGCGGGCCGGAATCTGTAGGTTATGCGCAAATGGAGGGGATCCCGCCCGAGGTAGCAGTGGTCTTGCGCCCGGTTCTCCCGGAGATCGCCGCGGAGACGATCCGCGCGATCGGCCGCGAGGTGCCCGACTACTCGCGCCCGATGGAGGGCCGGCTCGGCGAGACCGTGCGCTACGGCACCGAGCGCGCGCTGCGGCGCTTCCTCGACTCGATCGAGCATCCGACCGCCGTCTCGGAGCGCGACCGGCGGATCTACGTCGAGCTCGGCCGCCTCGAGATGCGCGAGGGCCGGACGCTCAACGCGCTGCTCGCCGCCTACCGCGTCGGCGCCCAGATCGCCTGGCGGCGGTTCGTCGAGGCCGGCACGTCCGCGGGCCTCGAGCCGGCCACGCTCTACCGCCTCGGCGAGGCGATCTTCGCGTACATCGACGAGATCTCAGGCGAGTCGATCGCGGGCTACGCCGACGCGCAGTCGGCCGCCGCGGGCGAGCGCCAGCGCCGCCGCACGCAGCTCGTGATGCTGCTCGCCGCCGACCCGCCCCCCGCGCCCGAGGCCCTGCGCGCCGCGGCCGTGCGCGCCGGGTGGGCGCCGCCGGCGCGGCTGGCCGCGGTCGTCGTGGAGGGCATCGACTCCGAGCGCCTCGCCGGGCGCCTCGGCCCGGGCGCGCTCGCCGCCGCGCTGGAGAGCCCCGACAGCCCGCCGGCGTCGGGCCGCGGCGCGCGCGTCCTCGCCTTCGTGCCCGATCCGGGGCGCCCGCGCCGCCGCGCGCAGATCGAGCAGGCGGTCGGCTCGCGGGCGGCGGCGCTCGGGCCGACGGTCCCGGCGGCCGCCGCCTCGCGCAGCGCGCAGCGCGCGGGGCGCGCGCTCGACCTGCGGCTCGCGGGCGCGCTGCCGGGCGAGGGGCTCGTCGTCGCCGCCGAGCACGCCGCCGAGCTGCTGCTGCACGCCGACTCGGCGCTCGCGCTCGAGCTCGCGAGCGAGCGGCTGGCGCCGCTGGATGCGCTGCGGCCCGCCGTGCGCGAGCGGCTCGTCGAGACGCTGCGCGCGTGGCTGGACCGGCACGGGCGCATCGACGAGACGGCGCGGACGCTCGACGTCCACCCGCAGACCGTCCGCTACCGCCTCAACCAGCTGCGCGAGGCGTTCGGCGCGGAGCTCGACGACGCCGACGCGCGCTTCGAGCTGTCGCTCGCGCTGCGCGTTCACGGCATCGCGCCGCACCCGTCCGGACGGCGCGACCGCGAGCGCTTGGGCGTCAGCCGCGCTTGACGAGCCGGCCGACGGCGGCCATGAGCTCGTCGGTGCGGTCGGCCTGCAGGTCGCCCTCGGCGGACAGGACGCACGTGCGCGCGTGCTCGTCGAGCAGTCCGAGCGCGACCTTGTCGAGCGCGGCCTGGGCGGCTGAGATCTGCGTGAGGACGTCGATGCAGTAGCGGTCGTCGACGACCATCCGCTCGATCCCGCGCACCTGGCCCTCGATGCGTCGCAGGCGGGCGAGCAGCTGGTCCTTGCTCGCGGTGTAGCCGCGCTGGACCGGGGCCGGGGGCTGATCGTCGATGCTTGCCACGATGTCCAGTCTACAGTACCCCATGGGGGTATACTGCGCTCCATGTCCCTTCCCAAGCGCACCTATACCGTCCACGGCATGACCTGCGGACACTGCCGCAACGCCGTCATGACCGAGGTCCTCCAGGTTCCCGGCGTGCGCGCCGTGGACGTCGACCTCGACAGCAAGCAGCTCACGGTCGCCGGCGAGACGTTCGACGACGACGCGATCCGTGCCGCCGTCGACGAGGCGGGGTACGCGCTGGTCTCATGACCACGGGCGTCCGAGTGGCGGGCTTCGTCGCGCTGCTGGCCGCCATCTTCGCCGTCGCGGTCGTCACCGGCCGCGCGATCGATCCTGAGACGAGCACGCGCGCCGACGGCGCGACGTCCGAGCACGCCGCGGGCGGCGAGCACGACGAGCACGGGCCGGCGAGCCCCGCCGGCGGCGTGTCGTCGACACAGGACGGGCTGCGGCTCGCGACGACGGACACCCAGCTGACCGCCGGCCGCCCGGGCCGCTTCGCCTTCCGGATCGTCGACGACCGCAACCGCACGATCCGCGCCTTCGAGACCGAGCAGGGCCGGCGCATGCACCTCGTCGTCGTGCGGCGCGATCTGCGCCACTTCCAGCACCTGCACCCCGTCCAGGCCGCCTCCGGCGGCTGGTCGACGCAGCTGCGACTGCCCGTCGCGGGCATCTACCGCGCGTACGCCGACTTCCGCAGTGGCGGCAAGCGGATGACGCTGGGCGTCGGCGTCGTCGCCCCGGGCGAGTTCGAGAACCGGCCGCTGCCCTCGCCGAAGCTCACCTCGACGGTCGACGGCTACGACGTCGAGCTCCGCGAGGACGAGACCGGCGCGCTGCAGTTCACGGTCAGCCGCGACGGGACCGACGTCGCCGACCTGCAGCCGTACCTCGGCGCGCGCGGCCATCTCGTCGTCCTGCGCGCCCGCGACCTCGCCTACGAGCACGTCCACCCGCTCGGCGCCGCATCCGCGCCCGGCCGGATCGCGTTCTCGAGCACGACGACCGAGCCGGGCAGCTACCGCCTGTTTCTCCAGTTCCGCCACGGCGACCGCGTCCACACCGCGGCGTTCACGCGCGAGGTCACGCCGTGACCAGCGCCGCGCCGGCCGCGGCCGCGCACCTCGACCTGCCGATCAGCGGCATGACGTGCGCCTCCTGCGCGGCGCGGGTCGAGAAGCGCCTGAACCGCCTCGACGGCGTCGAGGCGACGGTGAACTACGCGACGGAGCGGGCGGCGGTGACGTTCCCGCCCGCGAGCGTCACGCCCGAGGACCTCGTCGCGGCGGTCGAGCAGGCGGGCTACACGGCCGTGCTGCCATCCAGCGCCCCGCAGGCGCACGAGCACGCCCACGACCCCGTCGCCGACCTGCGCCGGCGGCTGATCTTCGCGGCGATCGCGTCGGTCCCGCTGCTCGCGATGGGGATGATCCCGGCGCTCCAGTTCGACAACTGGCAGTGGATCTCGATGCAGCTCGCCACGCCGGTGCTCGTCTGGGCGGCCTGGCCGTTTCACCGCGCCGCGTGGACGAACCTCCGCCACGGCACCGCGACGATGGACACGCTCATCTCGATCGGCACGATCGCGGCATGGACGTGGTCGGTCGTGTCGCTGCTGTTCCTCGGGGCCGGCGACCCCGGCATGCGCCACGAGCTGACCTTCGTCCCCGAGCGCGACGCCCCGGTCGGCAACGTCTACTTCGAGGCCGTCGGCGTCGTCGTGACGTTTCTGCTGGCGGGGCGCTGGTTCGAGGCCCGCGCGAAGCGCAGCGCCGGCGCCGCGCTGCGCGCGCTGCTGGCGCTCGGGGCCAAGGACGTCGCGGTGCTCGACGCCGACGGGGTCGAGCAGCGCGTGCCGGTCGAGGAGCTGAAGGTCAACCACCGCTTCATCGTGCGGCCGGGCGAGAAGGTCGCCGCCGACGGCATCGTCTACAAGGGCCGCTCGGCGATCGACCGCTCGCTGCTGACCGGCGAGAGCGTGCCGGTGGACGTCAACCCCGGCGACCCGGTCACCGGGGCGACGGTCAACGCCGGCGGCGGGCTGCTCATCGTCCGCGCGACGCGCGTCGGCGCCGACACCTCGCTCGCGCAGATCGGCCGCCTCGTCACCGACGCCCAGTCGGGCAAGGCGCCGGTGCAGCGGCTCGCCGACCGCATCGCCGCGGTCTTCGTGCCGATCGTCCTGGCGATCGCGGTCGCGACGCTCGGCTTCTGGATCGGCGCCGGCGACACGGGGCTCGCGTTCGCCGCCGCCGTCGCGGTGCTCATCATCGCCTGCCCCTGCGCGCTCGGGCTCGCGACGCCGACGGCGCTGCTCGTCGGCACCGGCCGCGGGGCGCAGCTCGGCGTGCTCATCCGCGGGCCCGAGATCCTCGAGACGACGCGCCGCGCCGACACGATCCTCGTCGACAAGACCGGCACCGTCACGACCGGGCGGATGAGCCTGCAGAGCATCGACGTCGCCGAGGGCGTGAGCGAGGCGCAGGCGCTGTGGCTCGTCGGCGCGCTGCAGAACGGCTCCGAGCACCCGATCGGGCGAGCGATCGCCTCCGCCGCGCGGAACCTCGAGAACGCGCCCGCACCGGTCGAGGACTTCGCGAGCCATCCCGGGATGGGCGTGCAGGGCACGGTCGCCGGCCGCGCGATCATCGCCGGCCGCCCGGCGCTGCTGACGGCCGCCGATCCCGCGCTCGCCCTGCCGCCGGAGCTCGAGCGTGCCCGTGCCGCCGCCGAGCACGAGGGGCGCACGGCGATCGCCGCGAGCTGGGACGGCGCCGCCCAGGCGCTGTTCGTCGTCGCCGACAGCGTCAAGCCGACGTCGGCCGAGGCCGTCCGGCGGCTGCGCGCGCTCGGGCTGCGGACGATCCTGCTGACCGGCGACAACGAGGCGACGGCGCGCGCCGTCGGCGCGCGGGTGGGCTTCGACGACGTCATCGCCGGCGTCCTGCCGGCCGGCAAGGCCGAGGTCGTGCGCGGGCTGCAGGCGCAGGGCCGGGTCGTGGCGATGGTCGGCGACGGCGTCAACGACGCGCCCGCGCTCGCGCAGGCCGACCTCGGCATGGCGATCGGGACGGGGACCGACGTCGCGATCGAGGCCTCCGACGTGACGCTCGTCGCGGGCGACCTGCGGATGGCCGCCGATGCGCTGCGCCTCTCGCGCCGGACGCTCGCGACGATCAAGGCCAACCTCTTCTGGGCGTTCGCCTACAACGTCGCCGCGCTGCCGCTCGCCGCCGCGGGGCTGCTGAACCCGATGATCGCGGGCGCCGCGATGGCGGCGTCGAGCGTCTTCGTCGTCGCCAACTCGCTGCGCCTGCGCGGGTTCCGGCCGCAGCGCGACGCGGAGGACGGCCGGGTGCTCAGCCCTGCGGGCGGCCCAGCCACTGAGCCTGCGTGACGGCGATCTCCGTCACGCGGGCGCCGATCCAGGCGGCCTCCAGCGTCGCGAGCTGACGCTCGAGGTCGGCCATGTACTCCAGATCCGCGTCGAGGCCGATGGAGCGTGCGAGCTCGTGCTCGATGCGCAGGAGCTCGAGGCGCTCGCGCACCTCGGTGGGGTCGGAGTAGAGCATCGTGGGCGGATGATGCTCGCTGGGACTTCCGTCCAAACGTGGATCATGAACGGCGGCGCGTCGGCATACTTCCTGCGTCGTGCCGCGTCGTCTCGTCTTCATCGCAGGACCGGGGGTCCTCGTCGTCCTCCTCATCGCCGTCGCTCTGGCCTCCTCGGGCGGCTCGGGCGATACGAGCGCGGGCGCGGCCACGACCGCCGGCCCGGTCGTCGAGGAGCTGCCGACCCGCAACTCGCGGGCGAAGGTCATCGAGCCGGTCGCCGGCGAGACCGCCGGGACCGCCGCGCTGCCCACCGAGGACCCGCGCGATCAGCCGCTCGCCGTCGGCGGCGGCTCGGCGCCGCTGCCGCGCGGATCCAAGCGACGGGGCAGCGGCCCGACCAACGACCCCGCGATCAGCGGTGCCGACGTCCTGAAGAACGGCATCGCGCTGCCGCCGATCGAGGCGCCCGACGCCGTGCGCCAGATCATCGAGGCCGGCAACTCGATCGCCCGCACGCCGTATCTGTGGGGCGGCGGCCACGGCAAGTGGCTCGACACGGGCTATGACTGCTCGGGCTCGATCTCCTACGCCCTCGCCTCGGCCGGCCTGCTCAACGCGCCCCTCGCGTCGGGGCCGCTCATGAGCTGGGGCGAGCCCGGGCCGGGCAAGTGGGTGACGATCTACACGAACCCCGGACACGTCTTCATGGTCGTCGCGGGCGTCCGCTTCGACACGACCGGGAGGGCATCGACCGGCTCGCGCTGGCAGAAGGCGATGCGCGGCACCGGCGGATTCGTCGCACGCCACCCGCCGGGCCTGTAGAGGTCGGCGGTACCCTCCCTGGCATGTCGATCCCGTCCTTCGAGCTCAAGGTCGTCCAGACCGACCGGGCCACGCGCATCGCGCCCTCGGGCGAGCTCGACATCGCGACGTCGCCCGAGTTCGAGCAGGCGATCGCCGACGCGACCAACGAGCCCGGGGCCGAGCTCGTGCTCGACCTGCGCGAGCTGACGTTCATGGACTCCACCGGCCTGCGCGCGCTCGCCCAGTGCAACGCGCGCGCCGACGAGGCGGGCTTCGCGCTGTCGATCTGGCGCGGTCCGCGCCAGATCGAGCGCGTGCTGGAGATCTCCGGGCTCGCCGAGCTGCTGCCGCTCGTCGACGCGCCCGGCGACTAGCGCGAGTAGCTCTTCGGGCTTCGCCGCGAAGACGCGGTAGACCGGCCGCGGCGTGCCGTCGGGGTCGACGAGCCCGGCGTCGAACGGGCAGGCGCGGCCGCAGCCGCCGTTGGTCGTGCCGAACCAGTTGTAGGAGTAGACCCGCTGCACGCCCTGGCGCCGGTAGCGGTTGGCGTAGGTGAACATGTTGCGGATCCGGCCGGCCTGGCGCGACTCGCTGTAGGGGAACGAGCGCTGGAAGCTCGCCAGCGCGCCGGTCTCGGTGAACCAGAACTTCGTCGAGCGGTTGTAGCGGCGCACGGTGGCGATGATCCGGCGCGTCCCGGTGTCGCGGTTGCGGTTGACGTCGGAGTAGTTGTGGATCCCGACGACCTTCAGGCGCTTGCGCCACGTCGAGCTCAGCCGCGAGTAGAAGCTGCGGATGTAGCGGTCCGAGCCCGCCTGGTCGAGCATGTCGAGGCCGACGACCTGGCAGGACCGGCAGCGGCGGCGCACGGCGCTGTACATGCTCTTGTAGTACGAGACGGCGTTGCCGACGCGGTTCCAGGTCTCCTGCGTCTTGTGGTTGACCTCGTTCCAGGCGCCGAAGTCGCGGACGCCGAGCTTGCGGAAGTACGAGACGATCCGGCCGGCGTTGCGGCGGTACGTGCCCGTGGAGACGACCGGGCCGCGCTTCTCGCGCAGGTCGGTCGTCGAGATGTGCAGCAGCGTCGAGACGCCGGATGCGCGCGCGGCCTGGACGAACGCGCGCGCCTTCGCGCGCTCGGCGCCGTCCTGCATGACGTCGGACGGCACGAAATAGCGCGTGATCCTCGTGTTCAGCCGCTGGAAGTCGGGTGATCCGAACATCCGCGGGCTCTGGTCGGCGACGCCGACGCGGATCGGGCTGCGGGCGGCCGAGGAGGCCGGCGAGACGGGCAGCAGGCTGGCTGCGATGACGCTGAGCAGGGCGATGAGCGCGGGCTTGTGGATCACGCGGACGGTCCTTTCGCGGAAGGGTCGTTCCGTGGTGCAACCCGTACTTTTGCCAAACGTTGCGGATCTCAACCGTCGTCTGCGGCCGGCGTGTCGAGGCGCACGCGCTCGGCTCGCGCCTCGCCGTCGCCCGGATCGATCTCGATGAGGTCGGCGGCCGCGGGGGCGAATGCCGGGGTGCGGGAGTACGTCACGCGGGCGAGGCCGATGTCGCCCTCGAGCTCGGTGAGGTTGCCCGTGCCGCCACCGCCGACCGAGCCGCCGTTGACGACCGAGAGCGTGCCCTCGTGCTCGATGCTCGAGGCGTGCGTGTGGCCCTCGAGGATGAGCAGCGGCGCTTGCGGCGCGGCGTCTTTGAGGGCGTCGATCGCCGGCTGCGCGAGCGCCGGCGCGTGGACCATGACGACGTCGACCGTGCCGATCCGCGCCTGCAGCCAGGCGGTGAACTGCGCCTGCTGCTCGGCCGTCGGGGTGCCGCCGTTGTCGCGGTAGTCCTCGCGCGCGAGGCGCTTGAGCGGGTCGTCGTAGCCGGCGACGCGCAGGCCGCGGACGTTCGTGGCGAGCGCGCCGTCGGTCGTGCCGTCGGCTCGGAGGCGGCCGTTGCGCGTCAGGACGACGGCGCCGGCGCGCGCGAGCTTGCGCTCGAGCACGTCGGAGTCGTGGTTGCCCGCGATGAACACGAGCGGCGATCCGGCTCGCGCGACGCGCAGGACGAGCGCCTGCTCGACGGGCGAGCCGCGGTCGGTGAGGTCGCCGGTGAAGAACAGCGGCGCGCCGCTCGCGGCGCGCTCGAGGGCGGGCAGCGCGAGGACGTTGTTGTGGAGGTCGGAGGCGACCGTCAGCCGCGGCAGGGTCTCGACGGGCGGCCGGCCCGCGGGAGAGGTCACGAGCCGGGCGATGCCGACGAGCTGCTGGTCGATCTCGTCGTCGAGCGTCTGGGCGGAGGCGCCAAGGGCCTCGATCGTCCGCAGCGCGGCCGGGACCTCGGTGCCGTTGGCGTAGTACTCCGGCGCGTCGACGTTCGAGCGCGGTGGCAGCAGGACGACGAGCGCCGCGCCGAGCGCGAGCGCGGTGATGGCGGCGGCGGAGATCGTCGTCCGCAGGCCGGGTCCCGGACCGCCGCGGACGGCGAGCGCGACGAGCACGCCGAACGCGAGCCCGCCGAAGACCGCGAAGAGGATCGCGAGGCGCAGGTAGAACGCGAGGGCGTCGCGGGCCTGGGTGCGGACGACCTCCGTGTCGAGTTCGCCGGCCGACGCGAGCTTCAGGATCGCGTCGCGGTCGACGGCGCGCACGTCGACGCTGACGCGCGCCGGCAGGCGCACGACCGGGAAGCGCACCCCCCAGTCGACGACCGGGACGTAGAGGTCCAGCGCCCCGCGGCGGCTGGGGTCGATCGACAGCCGGACGGTGCCGACGTCGAGGCTGCGATCGATGCGAAACGTGCCGAGCGCGGTCGCGCCGCCGGCGAGGGTCGCGATGACGACGACCGCGACGATGAGGGCCTTGCGCACGGGCTTGAGGCTAGTGGCGTCCGGACGAAGCGGTTTCTCGCCCAGGATGCGGCATGAACGTCGCCGCGGACTTGACGCGGTCCCGGCGCGCATTGTGACATCCGACGCATGCTTGATGATCGCGCTGTGCAGCCGCGTCAGATCTACGCGAGCACCCTCACGCGCCGTGAACGGCGCTGGGCGCGGCGGCGTGCCCGGGGAGTGCGGTCCGCGGCGCTCGTCATGGTCTGCGCGGCCGCCGCGCTGATGGTGCTGGCCGCGGTCGCGCCCGCGTTCGTCTAGTGGTCCACTCCTAGCGCTGCGCGGCGGCGCTGGGCCCGGCCGTCGTGGCCGACGCCCACTGCAGGCCGCCGAACGACAGGACCGTCAGGGCGACGACGATCGCCCACCGGCAGCGGGCCGAGGAGGCGCGGGCGCGGGACACGCAAGCATCGTGTTCGGCGCGCCCGGCGTTCCCGTGACGATTGCGAGACCAGGCCGTGGCGACGCTGTGAACGGGCGCCTTGGGCGGGATTTACCGGCATCACAGAGGTAGTGCGTTCGGCTTGCCCGCGGCTCGCGCGGGGGTCTGGTCTGAGCGAGACGTATATGGTCCGATGGACTACGTGGCCGAAACGCGCCTGGGACTTTCAGACCACACCCCCTCCGGGCGCGCGCTTCGCATCGCGGGAGCGCCGACTGGCGTGCAGGTCACTTCCTCAGATGCGGGAGCGCCGATGCCGACCGAACGGGCCCGCTAGCCCCCGAGCTAGCGCCGATCCCGACCGAACGCGCCAAGGAGCTAGCGCGCCGCAGCCGGCTCGCCGGCGCGCCGCGCGGCGTGGCGACCCGCCCCGGCGACGGGCTCCCGCTCGCCACGAAGACCCAGAGGATCGCCAGCCACGTCACGGCCGCGAGCGTCACGTGGACCCAGACGATCTCGGCCGGCAGCTCGAGCTGGTACTGCAGGCCGCCGATGACGCCCTGGACCGCGAGCAGGACGCAGAGCACCGTCAGCGCGCGGACCTGCTCGGCCGGCGCGCCGCGGCGCCGCGCCAGCACCCACAGCACGACCGCGAGGATGCCGAGCACGGTCGCCAGGCGCGCGTGCTGCTCGATGACGAAGCGCAGCGTGTCGGCGCCCTTGAAGTCCAGGCGCTTGATGACGTCGCCGGTCCCGGCGCCGCCGGCATGCGGGCCGGCCGCCGTCGCCGCGGTGCCGGCGAAGATCGTGACGGCGCCGAGCGCGACGAGCGCCCAGACGCCCCGGACGAGCACCCGGTCGGCGGGCGCGCCGCCGTCCGCCGGCTCGCGGTGCGCGCGCCAGTCCAGGGCGACGCACGCGACGAGGATGACCATCGACAGCAGGTAGTGGCTCATGACGAAGCCCGGCGCGAGGTCGTAGAGCACGGTGAAGCCGCCGAGCACGGCCTGGCAGACGACGCCGAGCGGCAGCAGCAGCGAGAGCCATATGAGGTCGCGGCGCAACGGCCGGCGCAGGAACGCCGCGGCGAACGCGCCGATCGCGGCGAAGCCGACGAAGAACGTCAGCAGCCGGTTGCCGAACTCGATGACGCCGTGCGTCGTGAGCTGCGTGTAGAGCGAGGTGTCGGTGCACTTCGGCCACGTCGGGCAGCCCAGGCCGGAGCCCGTCACGCGCACCGCCGCGCCGGTGAGCACGATGAGCGTGAGCATGACGAGCGCGATGCGGGCGATGAGCGCGTAGCGCTCGGGGGTGACGGCGAAGCGTTCGAGGCGGGCCTTCATCGGGCGGGAGCTTAGGGGCCCTTGGCGGGTCGCGAGCGGTTCTCGATTCCGGCGGCCGCGAGCAGGCCGCCGGCGATCATGAGCAGCCCGGCGACGAGCATCCCCGTCCTGAACGCCTCGACGTTCGCGTCGCGCACCTCGGCGCGCGCGGCGGCCGGCCCGGCGCCCTCCGGCAGCGCCAGCGCGTGCTCGCGGGCCTCGTCGACGTAGGCGCGCGCCGGGCTGCCCGGCGGCACGGCCGCGAAGCGGCGATCGAGCTCGGAGCCGAGCTGCGCCGCGACGACCGCGCCGACGGCCGCGATCGCCAGCAGCGCCGCCACCCGCGCCACCGCGTTGTTGACGCCCGAGGCGATGCCCGCGTAGCGCCGGTCGGCGGCCTCGAGCACCGTCGCCGTCAGCGGGGCGACGGTCATCGCGAGGCCGAGGCCGAAGAGCAGCGCGGCCGGCAGGACGCCGGTGAGGTACTCGGCGCGCTCGTCGAGGCGCGCGAAGAGCAGCAGGCCGACCCCGCCGACGAGCGGCCCGGCGCTCATGAGCAGCCGCGGGCCGGCCCGCGTCGCCTGCCCGCCGAACCAGCGCGACAGCCCGACGAGCAGCAGCGTGATCGGCAGCAGCGCCAGGCCGGCCTCGAGCGCGCTGTAGCCGGCGATCTGCTGGAGGAACAGCGTGACGAGGAACGTCGCGGCGCCGAGGCCCGCGTAGACGAGCAGCGTCACGACGTTGCCGACGGCGAAGTTGCGCGAGCGGAAGATCGACGGCGGCAGCATCGGGTCGGGCGCGGCGCGCTCGTAGGCGACGAAGGCACCGAGCGCCCCGAGGCCGCCGACGAGCGCGATCCAGACCGACGGATGCGGACCAGCCGAGCACCGCCTGCTGCGTCAGGGCGTACACCGGCCCGGCGAGGCCGATCGCGCAGAGCACCGCGCCCGGGACGTCGATCCGCCGCGCGCCCGAGCCCGGGATCTCCGGCACCGCGCGGACGATGAGCCCGAGGCAGATGAGGACCAGCGGGACGTTGACCGCGAAGATCGCGCGCCACGAGATCGTGTCGACGAGCAGGCCGCCGACGAGCGGGCCGAGGGCGACGCCCGCCGCCGTGCCGGCCGTCCACGAGCCGATCGCCGTCGCGCGCTCGGGGCCGGTGAAGACCGCGGCGATGATCGCCAGCGAGCTCGGCACGAGCAGCGCCCCGAACGCCCCCTGCAGCGCCCGCGCCGCGACGAGGACCTCGACCGACGGCGCCGCCGCGCAGAGCAGCGAGCTCGCGCCGAAGCCCGCGACGCCGATCGCGAAGATCCGCCGGCGCCCGTAGAGGTCGCCGAGCGCGCCGCCGACGAGCACGAGCGCCCCGAGCATCAGGAGGTACGCCTCGATGACCCACTGCTGGCCGGCGAGCGTCGCGCCGAGGTCGTCGCGCACCGCCGGCAGGGCGACGTTGACGACCGTCTGGTCGACGAAGACGATCGAGGAGCCGAGGATGCAGGCGACGAGCGTCAGCCGCCGCGCCCGCGCGTCGTCCATGGCGGTCACCGGCCGGGGAGCATGCGCGTCGCGGCCGACCAGTACGCGCGCAGCGCGGCCTGCAGCCAGCGCCGGCCGCCCGCCCGCCCGAAGAACGGCGAGTCGAGGCGATGCGTCAGCCCCGCCGCGAACTGCGCGGGCGCGACGACCGCCGCCCGCTGGATCGCGCGGCGCTCGCCGCGCGCCCGCGGCAGCCATGCGAGCACGTCGATCCAGGAGCGCAGCTTGGATCCCAGCCAGCCGCCGCGCGCCGCGAACACGACCACCGCCGGCTCGACGAGCAGCAGCGCCGGCAGGACCGCGACGAGCAGCGGCGCGGGGTACGTCCGCAGGACGGTCTTCCAGCGGTTGCGCTCGAGCATCCGCCACTTCATCGCGCCCTTGAGGAACTCGTAGTCGTGGCTCACGCGCGCCGCGGGCAGGACGCCGAATCGGATGCCCGCCAGGCGCAGGCGGTGCGAGAGGTCGACGTCCTCGTGGTAGAGGAAGTAGTTCTCGGCGTAGCCGCCGACGGCCCGCCAGGCGCTCATCCGGACGACCGTGCAGGCACCCGAGAGAAAGCCCGTGTCATACGGCGTGCCGGGCAGTTCGCCGGCGGGCTCCTCGAAGCCCGCCGCCCAGGAGAAGCCGAGGTAGTGCGACTCGCCGCGCGCCGCGTTGAGCAGGTTGCCGTCCGGCAGCGTGACGACCCCCATCCACGCCCCCCAGTCCTCCGGCGCGCGGCGCAGCGCGTCGAGGCAGCCGGGGTGCGGGATCGCGTCGGGGTTGAGGACGAGGATCGCGTCGGCGTTCGCCCGCGCCGCCGCGGCGTTCACCGCGCGGCCGTAGCCGACGTTGCCGCCGGGGTCCAGGACCGCGTCGGCCTGCGGGTGCTCGCGGATCCACGGCGTGCCGCCGGCGGCGTTGTCGACGAGCAGGACCTCGTCGCCGGGCCGGCGCTGGCGGCCGAGCTCGTCGAGCAGCTCGCGGCTGTCCTCCCCGAAGCAGACGACGATGATCGCGAGGCTCAGCACCGGCGGTGGCCGGTGCGGGCGGGCGTAGCCTGTTGCCGACCATGACCTCGACGCATGACGGCATTATCGGACGACGGGTCGGGCTGAACCTCCTCTACCTCGTCCCCGGCGCCGTCGGCGGCACCGAGACCTACGCGCGCCAGCTCGTGCGCGCGCTCGCCGCGCGCTGCCCGCAGACGCTGTTTCTCGCCTTCTGCGGCCGCGAGGCGGCGCCCTCGCTGCGCGCGGAGGGCTGGCCGGCGAACGTCCGGGTCGTCGAGCTGCCCGTCCGCTGCGCGGTGAAGCCGGCGCGGATCCTCGCCGAGCTGACGTTGCTGCCCGCCGCCGCGCGCCGCCACCGCGTCGACCTCCTGCACTCGCTCGGCACGACCTCGCCGCTGAGCGGCGCCGCGCCGCGCGTCGTCACCGTCCACGACCTCATCTACGACCACTTCCCCGACGCCTTCCCGGCCGCCGCCCGCGCCGGCCTGCGGCTGCTCGTCCCGCTCGGGGCGCGGCGCGCGCGGCGCGTGCTGACCGACTCGCACGCCACGCTCGAGGACGTCGTGCAGCGGCTGAAGGTCCCGCGCGAGCGCATCGACGTCGCATGGCTCGGCGTCGCGAGCGAGAACGGCTGCGTGCCCACGCCGGCGGCCGACCTGCGCGAGCGCCACGCCCTCGGCGAAGCCCGCGTCCTGCTCTGCGTCTCGCCCGCGCTCCCGCACAAGAACCTCCACGCGCTGCTGGAGGCGTTCGCCGAGGTCGAGGGCGAGCCGGTGCTCGTCATCGCCGGCCACCCGGGGCGCGCGCGCGAGGCGCTCGAGTCGCACATCGGCGAGCTCGGCCTCGCCGCTCGCGTGCGGCTCACCGGCTGGATCTCCGACGCCGACCTCGAGGGGCTCTACGCGCTGGCCGACGGCTTCGTCTACCCGTCGCTGCACGAGGGCTTCGGCCTCCCGATCCTCGAGGCCATGCGCCGCGGCGTCCCGGTCGCGTGCTCGAACGCGACATCGCTGCCGGAGGTCGCCGGCGACGCGGCGCTGCTCTTCGATCCCGGCGACCGCGCGGCGATGACCGGCGCGATGTCCGAGCTGCTCGCCGCCGGGCCGCAGGTTCGCGAGCGCGTGGGCCGGGGCCTGCGGCGCGCGGCCGGCTTCGGGTGGGAGACCTGCGCGCAGCGGACGCTCGCGTCCTACGAGCGCGCGCTCGACGCGGCCGCGACGCTCTAGATTCCCTCGCGCATGCGCCACCTGCCAACCCGCCTCGACGGGCCGGTCCTGCTCGAGCCCGACGTCCACGGCGACGGCCGCGGCTTCTTCCTGGAGAGCTACCGCGCGAACGTCTGGGCCGAGCACGGCGTCGACGACGTCTTCGTCCAGGACAACCACTCGCGCTCGAGCCAGGGCGTCCTGCGCGGGATGCACGTCTCGATCGGCGACGGGCAGGCGAAGCTCGTGCGCTGCGCGCGCGGCCGGATCCTCGACGTCGTCGTCGACCTGCGCCGCGAGTCGCCGACGTTCGGCGAGTGGGAGAGCGTCGAGCTCGACGACGCCGCCGCGCGCCAGCTCTACATCCCGGTCGGCTTCGCGCACGGCTTCTGCGTGCTGTCGGAGGTGGCCGATGTCACCTATAAGTGCTCGACGTACTACGACGGCGCCGTCGAGCGCGGGTTTCGCTACGACGACCCCGACGTCGGCATCCAATGGCCCGGCGACATGGCCCTGCTGATCTCCGAGCGCGACATGCACGCGCCGACGCTGCGGGAGATCGCGCCGGAGCTGCCGTTCTGACGCCCTTTATGCTTCGGGGCATCGGCGGCAGGACGCGACTTTCCGTCAGTTTCAACGTTGGACCATGAAGATGGTGCGTGACCGACACGAGTCGACCCTTGCAATCGTGCCCGTCTACAACGAGTCGGCGACGGTGACGAACGTCGTCCGCGCGATCCGCGACGAGGCCCCCGGCATCGACGTGCTCGTCATCGACGACGGCTCGACCGACGACAGCTCGCTGCTCGCCCACCGCGAGGACGCGATCGTCCTGCGCCACCCGTTCAACCTCGGCATCGGCGGCGCCGTGCAGACGGGCTTCATCTACGCCCTCGAGCACGACTACGACTACATGGTCCAGGTCGACGGCGACGGCCAGCACGACCCCGGCCAGATCGCGGCGCTGTTCGCCGCGATGGAGGAGGGCCCGGCGGTCGACATGGTCTGCGGCTCGCGCTTCCTGAGCCCCGAGCTGAAGTACCCCGCGCCGATCAGCCGCCGCACCGGGATCCACATCTTCGCGTTCCTGCTGTCGCGGATCGTCGGCCAGCGCGTCAGCGACCCGACGTCGGGCTTTCGCCTCTACAACCGCCGCGCGATCGAGCTCTTCGCCCGCGACTACCCGCACGACTACCCCGAGGTCGAGGCCGTCCTCATGCTCCACTTCCACCGGCTGCGCATGCGCGAGACGCCGGTGCGGATGTTCGAGCGCGGCGGCGGGCGGTCCTCGATCCGCTCGGGCAAGTCGGTCTACTACATGATCAAGGTCCTGCTCGCGATGTTCGTCGGTCTCGTCCGCCGGCGGCCGATCGTCGAAGCCGGCGACGCGGCGCCCGTGCGCGCCGGGAGCTTCTGAGCATGGATCCGCATCTTCGCGTCGTCGCCCTCGGGGCCTCGATCTGCCTCTTTCTCATCGTGCTCGAGCTCGTCCGCCAGCGCCGCCTGCTGGAGCGCTACGCGCTGCTGTGGCTCGGCTGCGCCCTCGCGCTCGTCGCGCTGAGCGCCTGGGACCGGCTGCTGCAGATCCTCGCCGACGCGATCGGCGCCGCGTACCCGCCGTCGGCGCTGTTCGCCGCCGCGTTCTTCTTCATCATCGTGTTGCTGCTTCACTTCTCCATCGCGGTCTCGCGCCTGGCCGACCAGAGCAAGGTGCTCGCCCAGCGGCTGGCGCTCAGCGAGGAGCGGCTCGCCGGGCTCGAGGCGCGCGAGCGCCTGCCCGCCGCGCTCGACCACAACGACGACACCCCCGCGCCCATTCCCCAGGAGGTCCCGTGACCCGCACCCTGACGATCGACGGTCGGCTGATCTCGGACGAGACGGAGACCTACGTCATCGCCGAGATCGGCCACAACCACGGGGGCGACCTCGACCAGGCGATGCACCTCTTCGACGAGGCTCGCCGCGCCGGCGCCCACGCCGTGAAGCTCCAGAAGCGCGACAACCGCTCGCTCTACACCCGCGAGGCGTTCGACAAGCCCTACGAGAACGAGAACTCCTTCGGCTCGACGTACGGCGAGCACCGCGAGGCGCTGGAGTTCGGCCGCGAGGAGTACGAGGCGCTCATCGAGTACGCCGGGCGCATCGGCGTGACGTTCTTCGCGACGGCGTTCGACATGCCGTCGGCCGACTTCCTCGCCGAGCTCGACATGCCCGCCTACAAGATCGCGTCGGCGGACCTGCGCAACATCCCGCTGCTGCGCCACGTCGCGTCGTTCGGCAAGCCGATGGTCCTCTCGACCGGCGCCTCGACGATGGAGGACGTGGAGCGCGCCCACGCCGCGGTCGCCGAGATCAACCCCGAGATCGCGCTGCTGCAGTGCACCGCCGGCTACCCGGCGGCCTGGGACGAGCTCGACCTCGGCGTCATCGCGACGTTCCGCGAGATGTTCCCGGAGACCGTCATCGGGCTCTCCAGCCACGACAACGGGATCGCGATGGCGGTCGCCGCGCACGTGCTCGGCGCGCGCGTCATCGAGAAGCACTTCACGCTCGACCGCGTGCTGAAGGGCACCGATCACCGCTTCTCGCTCGAGCCGCAGGGCCTGCGCAAGATGTGCCGCGACCTGTCGCGGCTGCATCTCGCGATGGGAGACGGGTGCAAGAAGGTCTACGAGAGCGAGGCCGCGCCGGCGATCAAGATGGCGAAGAAGCTCGTCGCCGCGCGCGACCTGCCCGCCGGCCACGTGCTCGCGGCCGAGGACGTCGCGATGAAGTCGCCGGGCGACGGCCTGCCGCCGTACGAGCTGCACCGCGTCGTCGGCTGCCGGCTGACGCGGCCGGTCGTCGAGGACGAGGGGCTGCGCTTCGAGGTGCTCGAGGAGCAGTCCGAGGAGGCCCTCGCCGCCGCGTCGGCGCCGGATGGCACCTGACGGCGCTCGCCCGCTCGCCGGCGAGGTCGCCCTCGTCACCGGGGCGCGCGGGCGGCTCGGGCCGGTCTGGACCGCGGCGCTGGAGGCGGCCGGCGCGCAGGTGATCGGCGTCGACGTCGAGGACGCCGACGTGCGCGACCGCGCGGCGCTCGAGGCGCTGCGCGACCGCCTCGACGCGCCGCCGACGATCCTCGTCAACAACGCCGGCATCGACCAGCCGCCCGACGCCGGCGCGCAGGCCGTGCTCGACCACGCCGAGTTCCTGCGCGTCCTGGACGTCAACCTCGCGGGGGCGTTCAACGCGACGCTCGTCTTCGGCGAGGCGATGATCGCCGCGGGCGGCGGCGGCCGCATCGTGAACATCGGCTCGCTCTACGCCTCGATCGCGCCCGAGCCGCGCCTCTACGACCACCTCGACGGCTTCCTCAAGCCGCCCGCCTACGGCGCCTCGAAGGCCGGGCTCGTCCAGCTCACGAAGTACTTCGCGCGGTTGTGGGGCCCGCACGGCGTGCGCGTCAACGCGCTGTCGCCGGGCGGGGTGCGCGGCGAGCAGGACCCGGAGTTCCTGCGCAAGTACTGTGCCCGGGTGCCCCTCGGGCGGATGGCCGAGGCGGAGGATCTCGGCGGCCCGCTCGTCTTCCTCGCCTCGGACGCGTCGCGCTACCTGACGGGCCACGAGCTTCGAGTCGACGGAGGGTTCACCGCATGACGACGTGCAGACCGCGACGCGCACGATCGAGAACGTCATCGGCGGCGTCGAGGTCCCGGCCGCCGCGGGCGAGACGCTCGAGAAGTTCGCGCCCGCGACCGGCGAGCTGCTCTCGCACGTCGCGCGCTCGCGCGCCGCCGACGTCGACGCCGCCGTCAGCGCCGCGGTCGCCGCCCAGCCGGCCTGGGCGCGCGAGACCCCGGTCGCGCGCGGCGCGGTCCTGCGCAGGATCGCCCAGCTGCTCGAGCGCGACAGCGAGGAGATCTCGCGGATCGTCGCCGCCGAGACCGGCAAGCCGCTGCGCGACGCGCGCGGGGAGACCGGCGGCGCCGTCGAGCAGGGCTACTTCATGGCCGGCGAGGGGCGCCGCTTCTACGGCCGGACGCTGACCTCCGGCGGTGCCCAACCGCCACCCGATCGTCGTGCGCCAGCCGGTCGGGGTCGCGGGCCTCATCATCGCCGCCAACACGCCGCTGCCGAACATCGCCTGGAAGGTCTTCCCGGCGCTCATCTGCGGCAACGCCGCCGTCCTGAAGGCCAGCGAGGACACGCCCGAGAGCGCGCTGGCGTTCGCCCGCCTCGCCGCCGAGGCGGGCCTGCCCGACGGCGTGCTGAACGTCGTCCAGGGCCTCGGCCCGGAGGCCGGCCAGCCGCTCGTCGAGGACGAGCGCGTCGCGCTCGTCTCGTTCACCGGCTCGACGGCGGTCGGGCGGATGATCGCCCGCGTCGCGGGCGAGCGCCTGGCGAAGGTCTGCCTCGAGCTCGGCGGCAAGAACCCGCTCGTCGTCTGCGACGACGCCGACCTGCGCAAGGCGGCCGAGACGGCGGCGCTGTCGGCCTTCTCGAACGCCGGCCAGCGCTGCGCGGCGGGCAGCCGGATCATCGTCTTCGACGCCGTCTACGACGAGTTCCGCGAGCTGCTGCTGGAGCGCACGAACGCCCAGCGCGTCGGCTCCGGCGACGAGCACGACTTCGGGCCGGTCATCAACGAGCGCCAGCTCGAGAACATGCTGACCCGCGTCCGCGAGGCCAAGGAGCAGGGCGCGACGATCCTCGCGGGCGGCCATCGCCTCACCGGCGAGCACTACGGCAACGGCTTCTACATGGCGCCGACGCTCATCGAGGGCTCCGACGAGCTGTCGGCGAGCGAGCTCTTCGGCCCGATCACGACGCTGCACCGCGTCGGCGGCTTCGACGAGGCGGTCGCAGCTCGCCAACGCCTCGCCCTACGGTCTGACCGCCGCGATCTGGACGGCGTCGGTGCACCGCGGGCAGGAGTTCGTGACCCGCGTGCGCTCCGGCGTCGCGTCGGTCAACGGGCCGACGTACGGCTCCGAGCCGCACTGGCCGTTCGGCGGCGTCAAGGACTCCGGGACCGGCTGGCGCGAGCCGGGCACCGAGGCGCTCGACGTCTACTCGGACTGGAAGACCGTCCACGTGACCCACGACCCGGAGCGCGTGTAGCCGTATTGCTACGGTGTAGCACTATGGCGACACCCCGCCATGTCCCACAACGAGAGCTGCGCAATCGCACAGCGGACGTGCTGCGCGAGGTCGAGGCCGGCAGCACGGTGCGGATCACCGTGAACGGGCGGCCGGTGGCAGACCTGACCCCGATCCGCAACCGCGCCCGCTTCGTCGGACCCGACGTTCTCGAGCGGCTCTTCGCGCTGCCCGGTGACGGCGGCTGGCCGGCCCTGCGCGAGGAGTTGCGGCCCGACGAGCCGCAGGACCCGTGGCCCGGCCGAGCGTGAGGGGCCTGCTCGACACATCGGTCGTGATCGGCGGCCCGCGCCCACCCGAGGTCGACGAGGCATGCATCTCGGCGATGACGCTCGCCGAGCTGCACTTCGGCGTCCTGCACGCTGCCGACGGCGCCACCCGCGCCATCCGGCTTCGGCGGCTGGCCTTCGTCGAGAGCGCGTTCGAGCCGCTGCCGATCGACGGCGACGTGGCGCGCGCCTACGGGACGATCGTCGCCGGTGCGCGCGCCGCCGGGCGCCGGCCGCGCACCGCAGACGCGCTGATCGCCGCCACCGCGGCCGCCAACGGCCTGACGGTGTACACGCGTGATCGTGACTTCGCCGACCTCCCGGGCGTGCAGGCGGTCATCGTTGGCTGAGCTCGGTGGGTCCGTGCAGCGCGTCGTAGCCCTGATCCCAGCGCGGGCAGGGTCCGTCCGCGTGCCCGGCAAGAACGTCCGCGAGCTCGCGGGCCACCCGCTGCTGGCGTACTCGATCGCCGCGGCGCGCGAGAGCGGGCTCTTCGACGCCGTCGTCGTCTCGACCGACAGCGAGCAGATCGCCGACGTCGCCCGCCGCTACGGCGCCGACGTGCCGGGCCTGCGGCCGACGGAGATCGCGACGTCGACGTCGTCGGACATCGACTGGATCGAGCACGTGCTCGGGCTGCTCGGCGACTTCGAGGCGTTCTCGATCCTGCGCCCGACGAGCCCGTTTCGCCGCGGCGCGACGATCGTGCGCGCCTGGGAGCAATTCAC
The DNA here is from genome assembly GCA_963830085.1 of uncultured Actinomycetes bacterium. Classification (GTDB taxonomy): domain Bacteria; phylum Actinomycetota; class Thermoleophilia; order Solirubrobacterales; family Solirubrobacteraceae; genus CADCVQ01. The sequence continues at coordinate 139,080 of CAWHLF010000006.1, forward strand.
CGCGATACCCGGATGCCGACTCGCTGCGCGCCGTGCGCCCGGTCCGCGAGCACCCGGGCAAGATGTGGCGCATCGAGGGCGAGCTCATGGTGCCGCTGCTCGAGCAGCCCGTGGGCGAGGTCCCGACGCACTCGCGCCAGACCGCCGCCCTGCCGCCGGTCTACGTCCAGGACTCGTCGCTGGAGATCGCCTGGACGCGGATCGTCGCCGACCGCGAGATCGCCGGCCGGCGCGTCGTGCCGTTTGAGCCGCAGGGCGCCGAGGGCTTCTCGATCGACTACCCCGACGACTGGGAGGCGGCCGAGCGGATGGCCGCCGCGGACCCGGCGCTGCTGCCCGCGGTGGAGGTGCACGCCTGATGGAGGCCGCGACCTTCGCCGTCGACCAGCAGCTCGTCCTGCGCTACGTCACGCTCGCCGAGCTCGACGGCATCCGCGCGATCGAGGACCCGGTCGCCCGCGCGAGCGCGTTCGCCGACGCCTGCCGCATCAACGCGCTGTCGTCGATCATGGAGGCGGGCTCGGGCCACATCGGAACGTCGTTCAGCGTCATGGACATCCTGAGCTGGCTGCACCTCGAGGTCCTGCGCGGCGACGACGCGGCGTTCTCCTCCAAGGGTCACGACTCGCCGGCGGTGTACGCGGTGCTCGCCGGAGTCGGCAAGCTCGAGTTCGAGCTCCTGCACCGGCTTCGCCGGCTCGACGGACTGCCGGGCCATCCCGACATCGCCGCGGTCCCCGCCGTCACGACGAACACCGGCTCGCTCGGCATGGGCGTCTCGAAGGCCAAGGGCCTCGCGCGCGCGGCGCGCCTATCCAACCCGCCCACCCGGCGGCGCGTCTTCGTCGTCACCGGCGACGGCGAGCTGCAGGAGGGCCAGTTCTGGGAGTCGCTCGGGCAGGCGGCCAACGAGGGCTTCGGCGAGATCACGGTCATCGTCGACCACAACAAGATCCAGTCGGACACCTGGGTCGAGCACGTCTCGGGCCTCGGCGACCTCGAGGCGAAGGTCGCCGCGTTCGGCTGGGCGACCGCGCGCTGTGACGGCAACGACATGGCTGCGCTCGCGACGACGCTCACCGATCTGCTCGAGCGCGAGCCCGACCGCCCGAAGCTCCTCGTCGCCGACACCGTCAAGGGCGCCGGCGTCGCGCTCTTCGAGCCGCACGCGCTGGAGCGCAGCGGCACCGCGCTCTACGCCTACCACTCGGGCGCGCCGGCGCCGGAGGAGTACCAGGCGGCGATCGGCGAGCTGCTGGACCGCCTCCGCGACCGCCTCGGCCGCGAGCCCGAGGTCGCCGAGGCCGACGTCCCCGAGCGCGCCGCGGCCGGCGAGCCCGCAGAAGCTCGTCGCGGCCTACGGCGAGGCGCTCGCCGACGCCGCCGGGCGCGAGCCGCGGCTCGTCGCGCTCGATGCCGACCTCTACCTCGACTGCGGCCTCATCCCCTTCCGCGAGCGCCATCCCGGCCGCTTCGTCGAGTGCGGGATCGCCGAGCAGGACATGGTCAGCCAGGCGGGGGCGCTGGCGCTCGGAGGCATGCTGCCGGCGGTCCACTCGTTCGCCTGCTTTCTGACGCCGCGCGCCAACGAGCAGATCTACAACAACGCCAGCGAGCACACGAAGGTCCTCTACGCGGGCTTTCTCGCCGGCATCGTCCCGGGCGGGCCGGGGCACTCGCACCAGTCCGTACGCGACATCGCGCTCATGGGCAGCGTGCCGGGCATGGCCTGCCTGGAGCCGGCGACCGAGCACGAGGCTCGGCTGTGCGTGCGACTGGGCCGTCGACGAGGCCAGCGGTCCGGTCTACCTGCGCTTCGTCTCCGTGCCGTGGGAGCTCGGCTTCGAGCCGCCGCGAGCCGAGCGGCTGGAGCGCGGGCGCGGGACGGTCGCGCGCGCGGACGGCGACGTCGTCTTCGTCTGCACGGGGCCGGTCCTCGCGTCGCAGGCGTGGCAGGTCGACCGCGCCGCGCTCGTGCTGCTGCCATGGCTGCGCGACATCGACGGCGCGTGGCTGTCGCGGGTCGCCGGCGGCCGGCGGATCGTCGTGCTCGACAACCACGTCCTCAGCGGCGGCCAGGGCGACGCGGTCCGCGCGGCGCTGCCGGGCGAGACGGTCGAGGTCTGGGGCATCGACCGCGTGCCCGACTGCGGGACCAACGACGAGGTCCTCCGCGCCCACGGCCTGGATGCGGCGTCGCTCGCACAGCGGCTGAAGGCATGACCGTCCACGTCTTCTGGGACATCGACGGCACGCTGCTGACCACCGCCCGCGCCGGGATCTTCGCGCTCGAGGACGCGGCGGTCGAGGTCCTCGGCGTCGAGGTCGACTTCTCGACGATGCGGACCGCGGGCCTCACCGACGCCGAGATCGCGATCGAGGTCTGCCGCGCGCACGGCCGCGAGGAGCTGCACGGCGCGTACCTGCGCGCCTATGGGCGGCTGCTGCCCGAGCGCCTGCACCGCCGGCGCGGCGAGGTGCTGCCGAACGTCCGCGAGAACCTCGAGGCGCTCGATGCTCGCGACGACGCCGTCAGCCTCCTGCTGACCGGCAACATCCGCGCGGGCGCGGAGGCGAAGCTGCGCCACTACGGGTTGTGGGAGTTCTTCGCGCGACGGCCGGCGGCGCCTTCAGCGTCGAGGGCTCCGACCGCCCGTCGATCGCGCGCGCGCGCGCAGGCGCTGGCCGGCGACGCCTACGACGGCGAGCGCACGTACGTCGTCGGCGACACGCCGCACGACATCAGCTGCGGCAAGGTCATCGGCGCGCGCACGGTGGCGGTCGCGACGGGGCCGTCCTACACGCTCGCCGAGCTCGAGGCCTGCGAGCCGTGGGTGGCGCTCGAGCAGCTGCCGGCGCCTGAGGAGTTCCAGCAGCTCGTAGGTCTGGGAGCACCCCCGCGGACCTCCGGGGGGTCACCGGAATCCGCTTCCGGCCGCGCCCGGCCACACTGACGCTCTCGCTGCCTGACGGCGACGCGGGTAATACGGCAACATCTCGGCCTCTTCGCTCATGCGCATCCTCTTCTTCATGCGGCATCAGGGCTACGTGAAGAACTTCGAGTCAACGCTCGAGGAGCTTGCAACGCGCGGCCATGCCGTCCACCTCGCCTTCGATTACCTGGCGGAGCCACCTGCCGGGCGGCCGACGATGGAGGCCCTGTGCAGCCTGGTGAGCCGGTACCCGAACCTCACGTTCGGGCTCACGCCGGCCACGCCCGTCGACGCGCGCGAGGACTTCGGCCGCCGAATGCGTACCGCGCTCGACTGGCTGCACTACGTGCGGCCGAGCATGGCCGGGGCCACGAAGGCGCGAGCCCGGATCGCGCCGCGGGCTCCGCGGCTCATCCAGCGGCTGGTTCACGCGCTCGGCTACCGCGCCGTCGCCGTCCGCCTCCTCGTGCGCGCGGCCCGCGTGCTCGAGCGGGCGACACCGATCCGCGCGACCGACCGGTCATACATCGCCGAGCATTCCCCGGACCTCGTCGTCGTCACGCCGCTGCTGGACGGCGGCCCCCAGGTCGGCTACCTGCGAGCGGCGCACGCGCTCGGGCTGCCCACCGTGGTGTGTGTGTCCAGCTGGGACAACCTCACCACCAAAGGAGCGATTCACGAGAATCCCGGCACGACGATCGTCTGGAACCACTATCAGGTTCGTGAGGCCGTCGAACTCCACGGCCTCACGGAGGAGCACGTCGTCGCGACCGGCGCCCAGGCCTACGATCACTGGTTCACCTGGAGACCCAGCACCGACCGCGCCGCGTTCTGCGCACAGGTCGGGCTCGATCCGGCGAAGCCCTTCATCGTCTACATGTGCTCCTCGGGGTTCATCGGCGGTCACGAGGCAGATCATGTCCGGGCATGGGTCGCGCGACTGCGCGAGGCGGATCACCCCGCACTTCGCGACGTGGGCGTCCTCATCCGCCCGCACCCTGCGAACGCTCCACAGTGGGTCGGCTGCGGATCACGCGCATCTGGATCAGGTGGCGCTGTGGCGCACCGAGGACACCGAGCCCGCGACGGAGCAGGCCAAGAACGAGTACTTCGACACGGTGCATCACGCGCGGGCCGTCGTCGGGCTCAACAGCACGTCGCTCATCGAGACGGCGATCATCGGGCGCCCGGCCCTCTCGATGCTGACGCCCGAGTATGCGCCGTCGCAGGAGGGCACGATGCATTTCGAGCTCATCGCCGGACCGGACGGGATGCTGATCGTCGGACACAGCTGGGAGGAGCATCTCGATCAGCTCGCGCGGGTGCTCGAGGACCCCGATGCCGACAAGCAGCGCCGGCTGCGGTTCGTCCACCGGTTCATCCGCCCGTACGGGCTCGACGCCGAGGCGACTGGCATCGTGGTCGATGCGATCGAGCACGCGGCGGGCGCCGGCTCCCGGACGACGGTCCGTGGGACATCATGGGGCCCGACGATGCTGCGCGCCGCGCTCACGCCGCTCGTGTACCTGCCGATGAAGCCGGTCGACAAGGCCCGTGGCCGCGCCCGCAAGGAACGTGCCCGTGATCGCCGCCGGCTGCTGCGCGCAGTGAAGAAACGCTGGCGCAGGGTCAGGAAGCTGCGGCGCCGCCTCCGAAGAGCTGGCCCCGGCGCCGTCGTCAGCTCGCAGCTGCGCCACCGCCGGCGCACGCTGAGCAAGCGCGTGCGTTCGTTCCGCAAGCGCAGCCGCGGGCTCTTGTGGCTCATCGCGCTGGAGCTCCTGACCTCCCGGAGCACACCCCGCAACAGGCTGCTGCGCGCAAACCACGAGGAGGGGCTCCAACGCGCGCGCCGCGCGCTGATCACCGCACGTCTCGCGCGCGCTCAGGAACTCGAGCCGCGAGGCACGGAGAATCCGACTTCGAAGAACTCGGACGAGTGGGACGTCTCACGCAGGAAGCGGCGCTCCCAGCGAGCCGGGAAGGCGTAGGCCTCGTAGCCGGGATCACGCGGTCGGTGAGCCCACCGGGGCTCGTCCGCCGCTCCTCCAAGACGGTGCCGCGGGCCACGCGGTCGATGATCCCCAGATAGGCGGTGACCTGGGCGGTCGTCATCTCCTGAAAGCTGGCGACGTTGACGAGCACGTCGATCGCGCCGTCCTCGACGTCCTCGAGCTGCTGGGTCCCGAGGAAGCGGACTGCGGGCTCTGAGAGCAGGTCGCGTGTCAGCTCGAGGCCGCGGCTGTCCTCGTAGCCCACGATCCTGGCGTCCGGCAGGAGCGGCGGCAAGAACGACGAGGCGACCGTCAGGGCCTCCGGCAGGTCGAACGCGAGGTACGTCGCACGCGGGTTGACCGACTTCAACACATGTCCGATCCGTCCCCACCCCGCCCCGAGATCGGCGACGACGACCGGCTCGCTGAAGACCGCCGGCTGCACCTCGCCGATCGAGTACAGCGTCCGTATCGACAGCAGCAGCTCCCAGGACACCCGGTGCTCACCGAACGCCAGCACGCTCTTCGGCGAACCGTGGGCATGGACGCGGTCCAGCACGCCGTGCGCATCCTGCTCGAGCACCTCGCGGTACAGCAGCGTCACCGCGTAGCTGTAGTACTTCCCGCTGCCGCGGGCGGGGGTCGAGAACAGCGCGTTGTACGGCTGCTTCTCGAGGCTCAGGAGGCCCTGCTCGGAGAACCACGTGTCGAAGCGCGCGTTGAGCTCGATCCAGTAGTCCGTCGCGCGATAGGGCGCGGAGGCCTCGAGGTTGTCCTCGCGCATGAGCGCGAGCGCCCGCCGCTGATCCTCGCCGAACGTCGACGGCGTCTTCTCCTTGGCGGCGGGCTTGGGAGCCTTGACGACGGCGGCCTTCTGCTCGCGCCTCAGCTCCTTGGCGTCGGGCTTCTCGACGCTGCGGCTGCGCAGCCAGTTCGGCATCCGGGGCACCTTAGCGGCGCGGCGCTAGATGCGGTCAAGCCAGCCGACGTGCCAGTCACCCAGCGGGGCACGCTCCGCGTCGGCGGCGAGCGGCAGCCACAGCGCGAGCTCCTGCGCCTCGAACCGCAGCCCCTGCTCGGCGGCCAGCCAGCGCTGCATCGGGCTGCCGCGGCGCTCGTTGACGACGATGTCGCCGGCGTCCGTGCTGATGGCCTGCCAGAGCGCGGGGAAGGCGGCGCGGCTCCCGACGACCTCCAGCACGAATGCGTCGCGCCCGCGCCGGCCGACGAGGGCGTAACCATCGCCGGCGACGTACGCCACGACCTGCTCGGCGGGCGGCGGGACGGCCCGATAGGCGTCGACCGAGCGCTCCACTCGCTGCGGGACGTGAGCCTGGTGGATGGCGAGCAGATCGCGTGCGAGCTCCGGGGTGACCGACTCGGCGGCGGACGGCGCGTCGCCACCGGCCCCCGCGACGGCCGCCCGGACGCCTGGATCGGCGGCACGCCAGCCGAGCCGGAGATAGAACTCGTGCCGCCGCGCCCACAGCACCGCGACCTCGACGCCGTGCTCGGCCAGCCGCTGCCGGACGCCCAGCAGCACGGCCGATCCCAGGCCCTCGCCGCGACGGTCGGGACGGGTGACGACGAGGCCGACCATCGCGGCCCGCCAGCGACGCTCGCCATCCCACCACGAGAACGGCCGCCAGACCGCGGCGGCGGCAGGCCGGCCGGCGCCGTCGTCGGCGACCACCGCTTCGCCCTCGGATTCCAGCAGGCCCGGAAAGCTGCTGCGCACCGAGCCAACTCGCCCGCGCGAGACGATGAACTCGGCGTCGATGAGGTCGAGCACGTCCGCGCGCTGCTCGGGCAGCGCCACGCCGACCAGCGTCACGATCGTCGCACGTGCGCCAGCACGAGCTCGGCGATCTGCTCGCGATCGGCATCGCTGACCCACCACCCGCTGGGCAGGCACAGGCGGCGGGCGGAGAACTCGTCGACGCCCGGAAGCTGCGCGAGGCCGTCTCCGAACGCCGAGTACGCGTCGTTGCGCAGATGCAGCGAGGAGGAGGCGATCCCGGCGGCGCGCAGCGCCGTGCGAAGGCCGTCGCGATCGGTCACGCGCACGGTGTAGACCCACCATGCCGGGACATCACCGGGCCGGTGCACGAGGCGCCCGACCGCGGGCTCGTCGCCGAAGACGCCGTCGAACCAGCGCCCGTTGGCCTGATGGCGCTGCACTGCCGCGTCGAGGTGGTCCAGGCCGTTCAGCCCGATGGCGGCGGCGATGTTGTTCATGTACGTGTTCAAGCCGGCTTCGGGGATGTCAGATCCAGCATCGATCTCGCCATCCGGTCGCCGGAAGCTCGGCTGGTGGATGCCGTAGCGCTTCAGCCAGCGCGCGCGCGCGGCTCGCTCCCCGTCGGCGAACGCCAGCGCCGCCCCCTCGCCGGTCGTGAGATGGCGCACCGGCCCGAACGAGAACACCGTCACGTCGCTGCCGTGGCCCCCCACCCGACGGCCCGCGTGCTCGGCGCCGAGGGCCTCGCTGGCGTCCTCGACCACGAGCAGGCCGTTGGCGCGGCCGATCGCGTTGATGCGGTCGATGTCGGCCGGATTGCCGCCCCAGTGGGCGTACACGATCGCCTTCGTCCGCGGCGTGATCGCCGCGGCGATGGCGTCCGGCGCGATGTTCCCGGTGGCTGGATCGAGGTCCACCCAGCGGGCCGGGCGCCGACGTTAGGATCGGCATGTTCGTCCCGAGGCAGGCGTCGGGGGTCGCGATGACCTCGTCGCCGTGGCCGACGCCCGCCTCGCTCAGCGCGAGCACGATGCCGGCGGAGTAGTCGCCGACGGTCACGACATGGTCGTTGCCGATCCACGCCTGCAGGCGCTCCTCGAACTCCCGGACCGTCGCGCCGTCGGCGATGTAGCCGCTGTGCAGGACGTCGGCCACCCGGGCCTCTGCCCCGGGCGGCATGTTGACCCGATGCAGCGGGATCGCGACGCCGGAGCTCACCAGCCCTCTCGGACCGCCTCGACGATCCGCTCGCGATCGTCGTCGCCCACCCACCAGCCGCAGGGGATGTGCACCATCCGCTCCGTGAACGCGTCGAGCCCCGGCAGCGGCGTGCGGGCGGCGGCGAAGACCGAGTGGTGGTCGTTGCGCCGGTGGACCGTCGAGGCTGCGATACCGCGGCCGGCCAGGTGGGCGATGAAATCCGGGCGCCGGTCGACGAGCACCGTGTAGAGCCAGTAGGACGGCTCGGCGTTCTCGTCCCAGGTGACGAGCTCGAGACCGTCGAGCCCCTGAGTGCGCCGTCGAGGAAGCGCCCGTTCGCGATGTGGCGCTCAGCGCCGGGCGCACGTACTGCAGTGCGACGACGCCGATCGTCGCCGTGACGTTGTTCATGTGGTACTTGAAGCCGACCGCGCGCGACGTCGACCTCCGTGCGCGGCTGCTCGCGATCGATGCCGAACCAGCGCACGAGGCGGGCGTCGTCGTAGTCCGCCCGGGTGCGGCAGGCGAGCATCCCGCCGTCGACCGTCGTCATGTGCTTGATGGCCTGCAGCGAGAACATCACGAAGCGCGAGTGGCTGCCGATCGGCCGGCCGCCGTAGCGTGCGCCGAGGGCGTGGGCGGCGTCCTCGACGACGGGAAGTCCGTGCGCGTCGGCGAGGCGCCCGATGCCCTCGAGCGGCGCCGGGACGCCGCCGTAGTGCACGACCATGATCGCCTTCGTGCGCGGGGTGATGGCCGCGGCGACGGATCCGCGGTGACGTTGCCGTTGCGCGGGTCGACGTCCGCCCACCGAACGTCCGCGCCCGCGTGGCGGATCGCCATGTTCGTCGGCTCCGCCGTCATCGCCGTGGAGACCACCTCGTCGCCGGGACCGACGCCGGCCACCGCCAGCGCGAGGTGCAGCGCTGCCGTGCCCGACGAGCAGGCGGAGACGTGGCGGGCGCCGACGAGGTCGGCGAAGCCCGCCTCGAAGGCGCGCACCGGCGGGCCCTCGGAGATCTGCCCCGAGTAGAGGACGTCGCGCAGCGCCGGCATGAGCGCCTCCTCGGGCGGCAGAGGACCCGGAAGAGCGGGATCGCGGCGGGTCAGAAGTGGGCGAACTCACCGCCGACCATCTCCATCGCTTCGAACTCGGCGTCGGCGTCGGCGATGAGGGCCCTGATGTCCTTGAGGTCGACGATCCCGCCGCGCGAGGAGTACTCGGCGACCAGGTCCTGGTGGCCCTGAGCCGACCAGGGGTGGATCTTGAAGTAGGCGCCGAGGTCCTCGGTGCGGCGGAGCTCCTCCTCGGAGATGAGGATCTCGTCGATCTTCTCGCCGGGCAGCGTGCCGATGGGGCGATAGTCGAGCGGGACTCCGGCCTCGTCGCTCAGGACCGCGGCGATGTCGATCACCCGGGCCGAGGGCGCCTTGCGGACGAAGACCTCGCCGCCCTCGGCCTGCTCGGCCGCGTAGAGGACCAGGTCGATCGCGTCGTTGAGCGTGAGCAGGAAGCGCGTCATCCGCTCGTCGGTGATCGTGAGCTGCTCGCCGCGCGCGAGCTGGCGGCGGAAGAAGGGCACGACGGAGCCGCGCGAGCGCAGCACGTTGCCGTAGCGGACGACGCTAAGCGCGTGCCGCGGTTGCCTTGCGCCTGGTTGCGCCGAGCACGATGCGCTCTTGGAGCGCCTTCGTCATGCCCATCGCGTTGACCGGCTTGACGGCCTTGTCCGTCGTGATGGCGACGACGGTCTCGACCCCATGCGCGAGAGCCGCCTCCACGACGTGCTGGGCGCCGAGGACGTTCGTCCGGACCGCCTCCATCGGGTACCGCTCACAGGTCGGGACCTGCTTGAGCGCCGCCGCCTGCAACACGACGTCGGCCCCGTCCGTGGCCTCCATCACCGCGTGCCGGTCGCGGACGTCGCCGATGATGTGGTGAGCTCCGGGCGCTCGCCGTAGAAGACGCGCATGTCGTACTGCTTCTTCTCGTCGCGTGAGAGGACGCGGACCTCGCGCGCGCCCGAGTCGAGCAGCCGGTGGACGATGAAGTTCCCGAACGAGCCCGTCCCGCCCGTGACGAGCACGCATTTGTCGCGGAGGTCCATCCCGCTGAGCCATAGGCGCTTGGTTCGTGGGCCGCGCCGTTGGGCCAACGTGAGATCGGTGTATGCCCCGATCAGCTGACCATCTGTTCCGTCTCGTATGGCGAGGGGCCGCTGTCGGCGATCAGCCGTCGCCTGACCGAGCAGACAAACCCGAAGGGACGCCGCGCTGGCTCGTCGTGCGCAAGATGCCGCCGAAGCCCGCGGACGAGATCCTCGAGTCCGACGGGGTCTCGACGTCTCCCGGGCGCGCTTCGGGACCCGAGGTCGTCGGGGGCCGCCCCCGGGGAGCACGCACCACGCGCCCGGCATGGGCCTCTGCCCCAGCACGTCGAGACGAGGTTCGTGACGTTCCTCTCACCGGACTGCTTTCTGCTGCGGCCCGGGTGGGTGGAGGACGTCGTCGGCCACATGCTCGACAAGGGGCTCGCGACGTTCGGCGTCCCCTACCACCCCCGCGCGCGTCAGAAGATCCGCTACGTGCCCTGCGGGGTTGGGATGGTGGTGGACACCGAGCGGCTGCCGCTCGTGGGCATCGACTGGACCCCCGGCACCGTCGAGGAGCGCGACGAGGGACCCGAGCTGCGCGGTGCCGCGCGCGCCGCGGCCGCCCTCCTGCGCCGAGCCGGCATGGACCATCGCCTGAGCGCGGAGACCTCGGTCGACACCGGGATCGCGTTCTACCGCCGCCACCGGGCCGCGGGCGTCGCCACCGAGTGCGTGCAGTCGGTGATGATCTCCCAGCATCTGCGCTCGCGGACGAAGCTTCCGCGCGAGTGCGTGCTCGAGACGCTCCTGCCGGATCGCTTCTGCATGCTCCCCAAGCGACCCGGCTACATCACCGACCGCGGGCTCGCCTCCCTCGGCCACCACGACTTCGCGGGGGAGAACTGCGAGGAGTTCTTCTGGCGGGAGGAGCCCTTTGCGCTGCACCTGCGCGGCGGGCCGCCGAGGCTCCGCGAGGATCTTCGCGGGCTGGAACGGGCGTTGGCCGCGTTGGTCGCCGGCAACCGGCGCGACGGCGCGCGCCGCTCTCCGCAGCCTCGATGAGCGGCGCGCCGACGACCGCGCCGCGCGACGCCGATGCGGCTCCTGCGGCGACGGTGTCGGTCACCGAGCGCAGCCCGACGGCGCGCGAGATGATCCGCGACCTCTGGCGCCAGCGCAGTGCGATCCCGCGCTTCGGAGCGCGGCTCGTCATCAAGACGTACGCCCCGACACGGCTCGGGCGCTTCTGGCTCGTCGCGCGCACCGTGCTGCCCCTGTTCGGGATGGCGTTGCTGTTCGGCGCGGTCCTGGGAACCCCATCCGAGGGCGTCCCCTACCTCCTGTTCCTCGTCGTCGGCCTCATCGCGTGGCGGATGTTCGAGCGCACGGTCTTCTGGGCGACGCGCAGCCTCGATCGCTACCGGCGGCTCTGGGCGAACTTTCCCGTCCCGATGCTCATCGTGCCCGTGAGCGCCGGAGGCCTGAACGTCGTCGAGACCTTCATCCTGACGATCGTCGCGGCCGTGATGATCGTCTACTTCGTGATCGTCGACGGCACGCTCTATCTCAACACCGGGCCGGAGCTGCTGCTGGGCGTCGCCGGGTTGGTGCTGGCCTACGCCTTCGGGATCGGGCTCGGGCTGCTCACCGCGATCCTGAACTCCAAGGCCCGCGACACGTTCTTCGCGCTGCGCTACATCCTTCAGCTCTGGCTCGTGATCACCCCGGTGATCTACCCGGTGCAGCAGCTGCCCGAAGGGCTGAGGTTCCTCGCCACCGTCAATCCCGTGGCGCCGATGGTGGAGCTCACGAAGTACGGGTTCCTCGGCGCCGCGGAGCTGCGCCCGGAGGCGATCGCGATCTCCTGCGCCGTGACGCTCGTGGTGCTGCTGCTGGGCTTGTACGTCTTCGCCCGCCGCGCACCCTGGGTCTGGCGCGACTTCCCCGCCTACCGCGAGCGGCGCGACGAGAACGTGGTGACGTGATGAGGCTCCGGCGGGGAGCCGCGCAGCAGGGCAGCGCCGTCGGCGGCTTTGCGTTCCGCCAGGGGCTTGACTGGGGCAAGCTCGCGGACGGTCATGTCCACCGGCTCAAGCGCGGCAAGCACTACCGCGGTGACATCCAGGACGTCATGCTCGATCTCGCCCCCGCCGCAGAGGCGATGGGCAAGTACGCCCACATCGTCAAGGATCCGCTTGGGCACCAGTACTACCTGTGGGTGCAGTTCGTGGACGGCCAGATCGCTCTCGGCGAGCGCTGCCCGGCCGGACATGGGTCGCTGACCCGCTTTCACCTGAGCTTCGTGCGCTGCGACGAGTGCGGGAGGCTCCTGCATCTCAAGGGCGAGCTGACCGACCACGAGCCCGAGGACGACGACGAGGACGACGACGAGGAAGAGCTCGAGCAGGACGGCCAGCCCGAGCCGCTTTCCACCCGCCGCATCCCGAGGAAGTACGCCGAGCGGCTCGAGCACTTCTCCGACCTCCACCTCGAGCCCTACGGCCGCAGCACGAAGCTCGAGGCCTACCGTGGCTACGGCACGAACTCGAAGGGCCGTCAGCTCATCCTCGTCCTCTACTACCTCGATGCGGCGGGCAAGCGCCGGCCCGACCCCTGGCGCCCGGCGGAGCAGCACTACCGCATCGAATCGATCCCGGCCGAGCCGTTCGCGGAGTTCGTCGACTTCGAGAACCTGGCGCCGCCACCACCCTGATCAGGTCGGGGAGCTCGGATCCCCCTGCCCGCCGCGCGCCCGCGTCACGGCGCCGACGAGCAGCGCCATGCTGCGCTTGTGCACCGTCCGGATCGAGCGCCGGGCGATCCTCGCGGCGCGGCCGTACGCGCGGACCACGACGCGCCGCGACGCGTACGCCATCACCGCCGTCGCGTGGGTCGTCGCGTAGCCGCACCGGGTTGAAAACGGCGCGTCCGCAGGACCCGCGCGCCGCCGCAGCAGCAGCGCGGTCAGCAGCCCGATGTGCTGGACGGTCCAGGGCAGGCTCGCGTAGCGCGGCGGGCCCTCCGGCCAGAACGCGGCGCGCTGTCGCGCGATCGTCGGCTGCTGGGTCACCCGCCGGTAGAACAGGCGCTCGTCGACCTGCAGCAGGTCGCCCGCAAGGCTGAGCTCGGTCAGCAGCAGGCGATCGGGCAGCAGCACCCGGCGCAGGACGCCGGCGCGCTCGAGGGGGTCGACGCGAAAGATGCCGTAGACCATGTTGCCCGCGGACATCCCGTGCACCGCCAGGCGCAGGCGGCGGGCGGGGTCGGGCTCGTGCTGCGCCGGGCGGCGCGCCTGGTTGGTCTTCAGCGTCTGCCCTTCCATCGTCATGCGGAAGGTCTGCGGATAGGTCATCGCGGCGTCCGGGTTGTCCTCCAGGGCGCGGATCAGCCGCTCGGCCCACAGCGGGTGCCAGGCATCGTGGTCGCTGGCCCAGGCGAAGTACTGCGCCTCGGGATATCGCTCGCGGACCACCTGGAAGGCGCGCTGCCAGTTGCCGATGAGCCCGAGCCGCTGCGGATTAGCCGTGTAGCTCACCCGCGGATCGCCCAGCCGCTCGATGAGCTGCTCGACCTCGCCGGTGGGGCGATCGTCGGTCATGACGACGGCGAGCTCGCGGTAGGTCTGACAGAGGATCGAGGAGAGCGCCTCCTCGAGGTGCTCCCCGGCGTCGTACAGGGGCATGCCGATGACAAGCCGCGTCTCGCCCATCAGCGACGCCAGCCGATGCCGTGGCGGTACTCGTTCGCGTTCTCCGCGCGCAGGGTGCCCAGCGTCCGCTGGACGAGGCCGGGCCCCGCCGGTTTGGGCATCTTCGTGTACGGCAGATCGAGCACCGGGATCTCGTGCAGCCGGAACCGCTCGCCGATGATCGCCCGGGTGCTCGTGAGCTCGGGGTTGTAGAGGCTGCGGTCGCGGTTGAGGCTGTAGAGGAACGGCGAGCCCAGGTCGTGCGCGTGCTCGACGTAGCCGCGCACCTGCGCGGTCGTCATCTCCTGGAAGGACACCATGTTGATCGCCAGTTCCAGGCGCGGGGGCCGGAACAGCTCGAGCGCGCCCGCGGGGACCATGACGAAGTCGAGGTCCTCCCATCCGTCCATGAGCTTGGCGGCCGACTCGCCCTGCCAGTAGCGGATCGCGGCGCCGGGGAACACGGTCTGCAGGTAGGTGCCCGAGAAGAGAAACAGCTCGGGAAGATCGACGATGAAGTACGTCGTGTTCGGCACGACCGTCTTCCACACGCGAGCGAAGCCGCCCCAGCCCGCACCGATCTCCCACACCGCCCGCCGGGGACCGGGCTCGCGCAGCTTCGGGAGCACCGCGCCGAGCTCCAGCGCGATCATGACCTCGAAGAACTTCAGCGTGTCGACGTTGTAGCGCGCGCCGCCGATGTCGAAGCCGAAGCCGCCGAGCTCGGGCGCTTCCGGCACGAGCAGCGAGTCGTCGCCGACCTCGCGCAGCAGCCGCAGCTTCTCGGCCATCCGCGCGCGCAGCTGGTCCTTGCCGGTCCGGTAGTCGTAGGTCTTCAGGCCGGTCACGTGAAACGTGTGGTGACGCAGCCGCTCGATGAGCAGCGGCGACGCGTCGAGCAGGTACTCGAAGCCCGCAAGCTCCTCCTGCCAGTACGCGCTGACGTCGCCGCCGGCGAGGTCCTGCATGGCCAGTACCGCCTCGCGCGCCCGCAGATATGCCTGGTAGGGCGGAGCGTCGCGCAGCTCGTCGATCCGGCGTCCGAGCGCGACGAGGGACGCAGACCCCGCGTCGTCGTTCATGTCTTCTCCTTCCGAGACGACGGCTTCTTGCGCGCGCGCGGCTGCCGTCCGGTGATCCGGCGAGCCGCCGACAGCGCGCGCCACGCCGGCCCGCTGAGGCGCTCGGCAGGCGCGCTGGACCGTCGCAGCGGCCCGGCCGCCGCGGCGCGCTCGATGGCGTCGGCGAGGATCGGAGCCGCGGGGGCCCGCAGCCCGTGCGGGCGCACGAACGCCTCGAGGAAGCGCTGGTTGCGGACCGCGAAGCCGTCCTGACCGTTGAGGGCGACGGCCAGCTGCGTGACGTGCTCGTCGAGCGACCGCGCCTCCTGCAGCAGGCCCCCGCCTGCGCGCTGAAGGTGCGCGAAATGCAGCGTGCCGCCCTGCGAGTCGGCGAACTCGTCGTCGAGGATCGTGAGCACGGGACGACCGACGACCGCGCTCTCGATCAGCGCGCTCGTGTTGATGCCCACCACCGCCACGCAATGGTGGATGGAGTCGTGGAAGTTCTCGCGCGACGTGCGGTCGACCGGGTCCGCGCCGCCGCGTGGCCAGACCGCGACGCTCTCGAGCGTCCGCAGGTCCGCTTCCTCCCATTGGCGGCCGTTCTGGGGGTGCGGGCGGACGAGCACTCCCAGCTCTCGCACGGCGGGATCGGGCGCTGCCCGCAGCGCCGCGAGCCACCGCTGCACGAAGGGCACCTCGGTCGGCGCGATGAACGGGGAGGAGCCCGAGGAAGAGCACGAACGGCCGGCCGGCCTGCAGCCCGACCTCGCCGCAGAACGCCTCGCGCGAGCGGGTGGGCTCCCACGCGAACCAGTGATCGTAGGACTGCGCGCCGGTCGCCACGACGCGGCGGGCGGCTGATGGTGCAGCCGGACGGCCTCCTCTCGCTGCTGCTCGTTCCACACCGTCACGAGGTCGGGTTCACCGCGGATGAGCCCCTTGTTCGTGAGGTTGTCCCAGCTCGCGACGCACAGCACGGTCGGGATGCCCTGCTTGCGCGCGCTGCGCAGCACGTCGGCCTGGTTGGAGCCGATGTCGACGAGCGGCGTGACGCATACGACGTCGGGCCGGTGCGCCGCGATGTAGCGATCGATCTCCGCGGACCATCGGCAGCGAGCGCTCGACCGCCGAGAGCGCTCGCCGAAGCGCGACGTTGCCCGCTGGGGAGGCCGCGCCTGCCGCGAGGAGGACCGCTCGCAGCCGTTGAGGCAGGCGGTCCTCGACGCGCGCGCGCAGCCGGGGAGCAGCGGCGTACTCCGGACGCAGGTACCGCAACCAGTCCAGGACGGCGCGGACGCCCTCGGCATCGGCTTTCAACGGATGCGAAAGGTCGGGAAGCTCGTCGAACGTCACGTTCTCGTAGCGCTCGGCGAGCGGGACGATCGGCTGCGTACGACCCTGGAGCCAGCGCATCTTGCTGTGGCCCAGCGCCGCGTGCACCTCATGCCCGCGTTCGGCGAGCTCGCTGATGAGGGAGTCGAAGTTGCGCACGTAGCCGCCGTGGCGCAGGAAGAACAGGACCCGCAAGCGATCAGCCGGCGAACGCCGTGACACCAACCGACCGTCGGCACGCAAAGCAGCCCGCGGCACCCGCCTGGTACCGCGCCGCACGCAATCGATCTTTGCTCGCCACCATGGCGACACCGTACCGGTGTCGTGCGAGAAGGTCGGGGGACACTGCGCCCCGCTGTCACGCGGACCATCGCCACTAGCCTTCGCCTGCGAATGCGGTTCCTCTTCACCACCCTGCAGTTCCGCGAGAGCGAGTTCTACGAGCGCGTCGGCGAGGAGCTGCGGCGGCTCGGGCACGAGGTCGACCACGTGACGTTCTCGCGGCGGTCGGCGCGGGCGCTCGGCGCGCGCTGTCTCGCCGACGAGCTCGCGGCCGTCGATGACGGCACGGACTGGGAGGCCGAGGGTCGGCGGATCGCCGCCGAGTACGACATCCCGACGCTGCGCGACGTCTACAAGACCGACTGGCCGGTCGATGCCGGCGACGAGGCAGCCGCGGTGCAGCGAACGGTGCGCCACTTCCTCGCGCTCGAGCGCATCTTCGACGAGCTGCGCCCCGACATCGTCGTCCCCGAGGTCGGCAGCGAGACGATGCGAACCGCGACCCATCTCATCGCGCTGCGGCGCGGGATCGGGGTGCTGTTTCTCTTCTACACGCTCTTTCCGCGGCCCCTGCGCCTGTACCGCGACACGATGCACGCGCCGATCGTCGCCGCCGACGACATCCGCGAGCTCACGCCCGCCGACCGCGAGCACGTCGAGGCGTTCATCGCCGACTTCACCGCGCGCGACAAGCCGATCCGCGACTATCGCGAGGCGCGCGTCAACCCGGCGACGCTGCGCGACTTCGCCCGCCACGTCGCCGTGAGCCTCCGCGACGACCGCGACAACGAGTACCTGCGCCCGGCGCGCTTCGTCTCCGACCACCTGCGCGAGCGCGCGCGCGGCGCGGCGGCACGGCGGCTGTACCGGCCGCGGCGCCCGGGGCGGCCGTTCGTCTACTTCCCGCTGCACGTCGTCGACGACTACAAGATCCTGCGCGTCATCCCGCACACCTACGACCAGGCCTCGCTCATCGAGCAGGTCGCCGGCGCGCTGCCGCACGGCTACGACATCGTCCTCAAGGAGCACCCGATGTCGATCGGGCGCAACGGCCTCGCGATGCTGCGGCGCCTCGCGCGGATCCCGAACGCCCGCATCGTCGACCCCTACACCTCCTCGCACGAGCTCATCCGCGAGGCCGAGGCGGTCGTCGTCATCTCCTCGACCGTCGGTCTCGAGGCGCTGCTGCACGGCCGGCCCGTCCTGACATTGGGCCAGCCGTTCTACTCCGGCTACGGCGTGACGCTCGACGTCGACTCGTTCAGCGAGATCCGCGCGGCGGTGCCCGCCGTGCTGGCCTTCCGTCCCGATCGCGAGCGCACGCTGCGCTTCCTCGCGGCCGCGATGCGCGCCTGCCGTCCCGGCAAGCCGAGCCTCGTCGATGGCTCGGACGCCAACGCCCGCGAGCTCGCGGCGTCGCTGGACGCGGCGGCGCGCGGCGAGCCGCCGCCGCCGCTGCACCCCGCCCCGCCGGCGGCGACGACCGCGTGAGCGGCGTGCGCGCCGGGCTCGAGCTCACCGTCCTCGAGCTCGACCGCGGCGGCGTCGCGCGCAGCGCGCGGCGCCTGGCGCGGGAGCTCGCGGGGCGCCCGGACGTCGAGCTCGTGACGTTCGCGCAGCGCGGCGCGGCCCGCGGCCGGCTCGCGCGCGGGCTGCTGCGCGAGCTCGCCTGGCTGCCGCTCGAGCTGCCCCGCCGCGCCCGGCGGGCGGGCATCGACGTGCTGCACTGCCCGTCGCCGCTCGTGCCGGCGGGGCCGCTCGCCGTGCCGCTCGTCGTCACGGTCCACGACGTCCTCGCGTGGGAGCACCCGGAGTGGATGGGCCGCGCGAACGTCCTGCAGCACCGGCTCGTGCTCGAGCGCGTGCTGGCGCGGGCGGCGCTCGTCCTGACGTCGTCGCAGTTCACGCGCGGCGAGCTCGTGCGCCGCCTGGGCCTCGACGCCGAGCGCATCGTCGTCGCGCCGCTCGGCGTCGACGCGGCGTTCACGCCCGGCGGCGAACGCGGGGTCGACGGGGTCGACGGGCCCTACCTGCTCGCGGTCGGCACGCTGCAGCCGCGCAAGGACCTCGCCACCGCGCTGGAGGCATTCGAGCTGCTCGCGGCGGCGGGCCTGCCGCACGCGCTCGTCGTCGCCGGCGCGCGCGGCTGGCGCGACGAGGAGACCGTGGCGCGGCTGCGGGCGTCGCGCTTCGGGGACCGCATCCACGTCCTCGGCCACGTCGGGGAGGACGCGCTCGTCCGGGCGCTGCGCGGGGCCGGCGCGCTGCTGTACCCGTCGCGCTACGAGGGCTTCGGCCTGCCGCCGCTGGAGGCGATGGCGTGCGGGACGCCGGTCGTCGCCGCGCGCGCGACGAGCATCCCCGAGGTCGCCGGCGACGCCGCGCTGCTCGTCGAGCCCGGCGACGCGCGCGCGTTCGCCGACGCGGTCGCCGGCCTGCTCGGCGACGACGCGGCGCGGCGGGACCTGCGCGAGCGCGGCCTGCGGCGCGCGGCGCAGTTCGACTGGGCGCGGCACGCCGACGTCACCGTCGCCGCCTACGAGCGCGCGGCCGGCGGCTGATGATCGTGCCCACCACGATGACGCTGCGGATCCCCGCCGCCGAGGAGATCGCGCGCGCCGCGGCCGAGAGCCCGCTCGCCGACGGGCCCGCCTTCAGCGACCTCGCCGACGCCGCGGAGCTGCGCTTCCGCGACGAGGTCGAGCCCGAGCTGCGCGGCACCGACGTCGTGCCGTGGATGCGCTCCAAGGAGCTGCTGCTCAAGCTCGAGCACGTCCTGCGCGCGAGCGGCGTGCGGCCGCGCGGGACGGTCGTCGAGCTCGGCGCCGGCACCTGCTGGCTGTCGGCGACGCTCGCCTGCGACCCGCAGGTGCAGCGGGCGATCGCGGTCGAGTTCTCCCGCCACCGGCTCGAGGAGCTCGCGCCGATCGCGATCGCCGCCCTCGGCGCGCCCGCGGCCAAGGTGCAGCGCCGCCGCGCGGACTTCAACGCCCCCGGCCTGCCCGACGGCTGCGCGGACCTCGTCGTCACCGACGCGGCGTTCCATCACGCCGCCGATCCCGGCCACCTCGCCGGCGTCGCCCTGCGCCTCCTGCGGCCCGGGGGGACGGTCCTGCTCTTCCGCGAGCCGACGCTCGCCCTGCTGCGGCGCACCCGCGATCACGGCCTGGAGGGCAGCCACGGCTGCTTCGAGCACGAGGACAGCGCGCGCGGCTACGAGCGGCGGCTGCGCGCGGCGGGCTTCGAGGACGTGCGGCGCGTGGCCGCGCGCGGCGCGACCGGGCGGCGCGGGCGCCTGCTCATGCGCCCGCCGCTGTCATGGCTCAACGGGATCGCGTTCGCCGAGTACGCCTACGTCGGCCGCCGCCCCTAGCCGCTCGCCACGGCCGGCCTGCGCGCGGACGACGGCCGCCAGGCGCTCGGCGTACGTGCTGTCGTCGTGGTGCAGCCAGTCGCCCACCTGGTCGCGCAGCGAGGGCCCGCCGCCGCCCCCGCCCGCCGCGAGCGCGAGGAAGGCGCGGTCCAGCGCCGCCGGCGTGTCGGCGACGTGCAGGCCGGCGATGTCGCGGATGCCGTCGAAGTGGTCGAACGTCGCGACGACGTCCGGCGAGTTGGGGTGGATGCCGTCGTCGTAGGCGACGACGATCACCGGACGCTCGAAGATCGCGGCCTCGACGACCATCGTCGACAGCGGGCTGATGACGAAGCGCGCGTGCTCGAGCAGCGCCGGGTACTCGTCGAGCGGCGGGAACAGCGGCTTGGCGCGCCCCCGCGCGGGCTCGTGAAACGACGCGTCGTAGAGCTCGCGCACGCCGGGGTCGAGCACGACGTGGCGCAGCTCGCCGGCGGCGATCCGGTCGGGGGTCCGCCGCGGCTGGCGGTGGGGATGCGGGCGGTAGACGATCGTGAGGTCGAGCCCGTGCGAGGCGACGAGCGCGTCGAGGCGGCGCAGCGCGGCGCGCTCGTCGAACGGCGCGAAGCAGCCGGCGAAGAGGACGTACTCGAACTCGAACGGCGCGGCCGACGAGCCCCGCCGGTGGCGGAAGTACGGATCGAGCGCCGGCGAGCCGACGACCGCGACGCGCTCGCGCGGCAGGCCGTGGATCTGCACGGCGTGGCGCGCGCTCTGCTCGCCCCATACCGCCACGGCGTCGGGCACGACCGCGAACGCCCCCTTGCTGGAGAGGTTGTCCCAGTTGTGGGCGACGACGACGCTCGGGATGCCGAGGTCGCGGGCGGCGCGCACGGCGTCGGTGACGAGCGCGTCGGTGCCGCTCGACGGCGCGACGACGACGTCCGGGCGGACCTCGCGCAGGAGCGCGTGCAGCTCCGGGTGCAGGCCGGTCCGGCGCAGGTACGAGGCCTTCACGATGGCCCGCAGTCCCGGCAGCGCCGCGACGCCGAAGCGGGCGCGCTGCCAGCGCGGCATGAGGCGGCTCTTGATCCGCATCGTCCGCGAGCGCCGGCGCAGCGTCCACATGACGAGCAGCTGGAGGTTCGCGTACACCCGCTGGCGGCGGGCGGACTCGCCGACGTACGTCACGGGACGCCCGGTCCGCGCGAGGCGCTCGCGCGCCGCCTCGTGGACGACGCCCGTCCGCGACGCGACGTAGCGCAGGTCCTCGCCGTGCAGGGCGTCGAACGCGCCGGGCTCGACGAGGTTGCGGACGTAGTGGTCGGCGGCGATGACGACGAGGACGCGCACGGCAGCTCAGCGACGCACGGGCGCCTCGCTGCGCAGCCGCCCCACGAGCTGGTCCCAGCCGCGCTCGGCCGCGGTCCGGCGGGCGTTGGAGCCGATGCGCTCGAGCGTCGGCGGATCGAGCGGGAGGGCGTCGCAGCGCTCGATGTCGATGACGTTCTCGAGGTGCACGAGCTCGGGCGGCGAGAACTCGTCGAGGTTCGTGATGACGACGGCGCCGTGCTCCATCGCCGACGCCACCGACGTGTTGTTCGCGCGCACGCCCCCGGCGAAGAACGCGGCGAAGAACGTCGTGTCGAGGAGCTCGTTGTAGATCGCGACGTCGCTGAGGTTGCCGAGGAAGAACAGCCCGCGCGGGATGACGCGCCGCATCTCCTCGAAGACGAGCTCGGCCTCGGCGAGCGTCGAGGTCTCGTGGTTGGCGTGCGACATGCGCAGCGCGTACTCGCGGCCGGTGGCCTCCAGCAGCTCGCGCAGCCGGGCGAAGCTGTCGGTGCGCACCTTGTGGGCCATCCCGAAGGAGAAGACCGAGACGGGCGCCTGGTCCATGCGCCGGCAGTCGACGATGAGTCCCGGCGCCCAGGCCGGCTCGCCCGCGACGCCGAGCGCCGTCACGGCATGGAGGACCGCGTCGTTGCCGCAGTGACAGCGCGCCGCGAGCCCGGCGATGCTCCGGTCCAGCTCGTCGTCGGCGTCGAACTCGTGGAGGAAGACGTCGAAGCCGGCGGCGCTCAGGCGCTCGACGAGCGCGGCGACGTCGGCGCGCTCGGCGGCGTCGAGCTCGGAGGTCTTGAACGACAGCAGCGGCCGCCGCGCCGCCCGGGCCGCCGCGTCGTGGAGGCTGACGACCCCGACGCCCAGCCGCCCCGCGAGCAGCGCGTTGAAGCGCGCGACGCCGGAGCGGAACGGGTCGAGGTGGTGCCCGATGACGAGGTCGGTGGCGGGCGTCACGGCGCGGTGCGCTCGTACACCAGGACGCGGTTCTTCCGGCCCCAGTCCATCGCGCGCTCGAGGTCCTCGCGGCGGCGGAAGCCCTCGAGGACGACGAGCGCCCGCAGGAGCTCCTTGTTGAGGAGCGTGATGTGGCTCGGGTCGACCTCGAACTGCGTCGTGACGTCGAGGAGGTCGGCGGGCTCGGGATGGAAGCGGGTCGTGATGTAGACGAAGCGCGAGCTGGCGCGGCAGAGCGCCGTGACCGTCCGGCGGACCTGCAGCACGGTCAGGTGCTCCATGACCTCGCGGCAGATCACGAGGTCGTACGCGCGGTCCTCGACGCCGGGGTCGGTGACCGGGGCGATCCGGATGCGGTCGCGGACCTCGGGCGGCGCGAGCTCCTTGGAGGCCTGGGCGAAGTCGACGCCGTCGGCGTCGACGCCGAGCTCGTGCAGGAGGGTCATCAACGCTCCGGGGCCGCAGCCGAGGTCGAGGACGCGCCGGGGGGCGAACACCTCCTTGATGAGCGCCGGGTTGCGGCCCTCGATGCGGCGCCGCGTCTCGAGCTCGTAGGAGTTGCCGGCCTCGCGCCAGCCGTCGACGAAGTACTCGGCGTCGTAGTGCTCGGACGCGATCGGCCGCTGCGCGAGGACGACCTCCTCGAAGCGCGCGACCGCGGCCGCGTCGGGCGCGGGCAGCGCGCCGTTGCCGTGCTCGGCGAAGCGGGCGATGAGCGCCGACGAGGAGTCGCGCTTCGTGTCGAGGTAGACCGGCTCGATGCCGAACTGCTCGCACACCGCGAGCTCCTCGGCCGGCAGGCGGTCGCGCCACTCGGCGCCCTTGACGTAGTGGCTGGGGCGCAGCTCGCGCAGGACGTCGACCGTCGCGCCGGACGCGAGGTGGGTGTAGGAGACCGGTCGCAGGGCGTCGATGACCCGCGCGCGGTCGGCGGCGCGCAGGAGCGGCGGGTGCTTGCGTGCGACGTACTCGTCGGGCGCGACGTTGCACAGGACGGGCCGGCCGAGCGCCTCCGCGGCCTCGAAGTACTCGACGTGGCCGGCGTGCAGGGGGTCGAAGCCGCCGTCGGTCATGGCGACGCGGCCGCGCAGCTCGGCAAGCTTGTCTGAGTCGATGATCATCGCGGGGAGGCGCTGGACAGCACGGTCGCGGCGAGCGCGGGGGGCGTCGTGGCGCCGAGGTCACGCACGATAAAGCCCGGGGACCGCAGACCCGCCGCAGCGCGCTGCACCGCGGCGAGGTGGACCGCGTTGAAGTTGCGCTCGGAGAACAGCGCCGTCGTCGGGACGCCGAGCAAGGGGCCGAGGTAGGACATGCCGCCGTAGGTCGCGACGTAGGCGGCGGCAGCGGCGATCACGCGCGTCTGCGTGGCGAGGTTGCTCGCGGGCGACATCTCGGCGCGCAGCGAGCGCACCCGTCCGCCCGCCGCGGCGACGGAGTCGGCGTGGTCGTCGACGGCGAGGCCGGTGTCGAGCAGGACGACGTCGATCTCGGCGGCGAGCCGTTGCACGAGCGCCTGCAGCGCCTCCCGGTTTGCGGGCGTGTCGGGGTGGCAGTCGCTGAAGTACGCCTTGACCGCGACGTAGGGCGTCGCGGCCGGCGGCTCGCCGGCGTCGATGCGGCGGAACTCGCAGAGGTCGTCGAGCTTGGAGAGCGGCGCGCCGGCGTCGAAGACGTAGCGCAGGCGGCTGTAGGCGAGCAGCGGGTGCGCCCAGGCGGCGCGGCCCGGGTCGAGCCTCGCGAGCGACAGCAGCTCGCGCTCGACGTCGCTGATCCGCAGCTGCTTCTGGTGGCCGGCGGCGTCCTGGCGGCGCTGCTGCAGCGCGCGGAACTCCTCGACGGAGACGAGGTCGAAGATGTCGACCGCGCGGGCGGCGATGTCCGCGTACCAGAGGCCGGCGCCGCCGCGCGTCACGACCGTCACGCGCTCGCGGTCGATGCCGTGGCGGTGCAGGAGCCGGCGCAGCAGCGGGATCCAGTAGAGCAGCTCGAAGCCGACCTCCGACATCCACGGCCCGGCGACGACGGGCCGCCCCGTCCGCCCCGCCAGCGCCAGCCGCGCCTCGAGCCACCGCGTCGTGGCGCGCAGCCCCGCCTCGCGGCGGACGGTCCCGCGGAGCCCGCGGATCGAGGACAGCTCAGCCACCGCGGGGACCTTACGGGCTGCGGCGACCGGCGAGCGACCGTGCCCATAGGGTTCTCGGCCGCATGTTCGTCCTGAGCTGGCTCGTCTATCCGCTGGTCCTGGCGGCCCTCTGCCTCGGCTGCGGGCTGCTCGTCGACCGCTTCGAGCGGGGGTCGCTCGCGCGGCCGCTGCTGCTGCCGGTCGGGTTCGCGGCCGTCGTCGTGCTCGCGACGGTCTTCACCGTCCTCGACGCGACCGCCGAGCTCGCCGCGCCCGCGCTCGCCGTCGCGGCGCTCGCGGGCTTCGCGCTCGCGCTGCGCGACCGCCGCCGCGACCTGCTCCCGTCGCCGGCCTGGCTGTGGCCGGCGCTCGCCGCGGCGATCGCGTTCGCGGCGCTCGCGGCGCCGGTCCTGCTCACCGGCAAGCCGGGCCTCACGGGGCTCGTGCGGATCGTCGACCTCGCCTCGCAGATCGACCTCGCCGCGTACCTCGTCGAGCACGGCCGCTCGACGGCGATCGACGTCGACTCGTCGTATCACCTCGTCACCGACCAGCTCCTGAACAACGGCTACCCGACCGGCGCGCAGGGCGCGCTCGGCGCGACCGCGCAGCTCGCGGGCATCGACCCCGTCTGGGCCTGGCAGCCGTTCATGGCCTGGATGGGCGCGATGCTCGCGCTCGCGCTCTACGCGCTGCTCGGCCGGGCGATCGCGTCCGCGCCGGCGCGCGCGGTCGCGGCGGGCGTCGCCGCGCAGCCGACGATCCTCTACTCCTACGCGCTCGTCTCCGGCGTCAAGGAGCTCGCGGGCGCGCTCTTCATCGCGCTGACGGCCGCGCTGCTGGCGACCTCGCCGCGCGGCCCGCTGCCGACCGGCCTGGCGATCGCGGCCGGGCTGTGCGCGGTGAACATCGGGCTCGCGCCGTGGGTCGCCGTCCTGCTCGCGGTCGCGTTCGGGCCGCGGCTCGTCGAGATCGCCCGCGGGCGCGGGCGCGGACGGCTGCGGATCGGGGGGCGCGCGTGGCTCGTGACGCTCGCCGCGCTCGCGCTCGTCGCGTTCCCGACGTACACGGCGGCGGTGAAGCTCACGCCGCTGCTGCGCTCGGGCGGCCCGCCCGACCTCGGCAACCTCACCGAGCCCGTGCCCTTCTGGTCGGTGCTCGGCCCCTGGCTGACGTCCGACCACCGCTACCCGCTGGACCTCGCGGGCACCGAGACGACGACCGCGCTGCTCGCCGCCGCCGTCGCGCTCTTCGCCGCCGCCGGGTTCGCGCGGGCGGTCGCCACCCGCGACCGGGGCCTCTACGCCGCCGGCGCCGCGGCGGCGATCGGCGTCGCGGTCGTCGTCGTCCGCGGCAGCGCCTGGGTCGAGCTCAAGGCGTTCGCGTTCAGCGCGCCGCTCGTCGCCGCCGTCGCGTTCGCGGGCGCGGCGGCGCTCGCGGGGCCGCGCCGGCGGCGGCCGCTGGCGCTGCTCGCGGGCGCGGGGATCGCGGCGTCGATCCTCGCGGGCAACCTCATGGTCTACCGCAACGTCCCGCTCGCGCCGTACGAGCGCTTCTCCGAGCTCGCCGACCTCGGCGAGCGCTACGCGGGCGTCGGCCCGGCGCTGCACACGTCCTTCGACGAGTACGCGACGTACTTCCTGCGCGACTCCCGGCTCTTCACGCTCCTCGACGTCGGCCTCGACGACCTCCCGCGGGCGTCGAAGACGACCTTCGCCGCCGGCTTCGTGGCGAACCTCGACGACTTCCGGCCAGGCTATGTCGAGCGCTTCGAGCTCATCGTCACGCGCCGCGGCGACCCGACCCAGAGCCGCCCGCCCGCCGACTGGCGGCTCGTGGAGCGCACGCGCTACTACGAGGTCTGGCGCAGGTCGGCGTCCGGCCCCGAGGTGCTCGCCCACCACGGCTCGGCCGGGACGCGCTCGGACGCGTACTGCGCATCGCTGCGGCGCTCGCTGCGCCGGGCGCCGGCCGGCGCGCGGATCGCGTACGTCGCGACGGCCGGCGGCGCGGTGTTCGAGTACCCGCCCGAGGGGCTGCCGCTGAACTGGCTGTCGGACGGCGACGAGCGCCTGGCGCGCGGTCCCGGGCGGCTGCGCACGGGCGGCAGGCTCGGGGGCGGGGGCGACTTCGACGTCTGGATCCGCGGCTCGTTCGGGCGCCGCGTGACGGTGTCCGTCGACGGGCGCCGCCTCGGAGCGGTGCGCTGGCAGGAGAACTACCCGCTGCACTACGAGCCGCTGGGCCGCGCGCGCCTGGCGGCCGGGCGCCCGCACGAGTTCGAGGTGCTGCGCGGCGGCGGCAGCGTCCTGCCGGGCACCGGCAACGAGCTCGGGCCGGAGGGCATCATCACGCGGATCGGCCCGATCTCCGTCACCCGCCCCGGCCCCGGCCCGCCCGTGCGGATCGTGAGCGCGGCGCGCGGCATGGAGGTCTGCCGCGGCGACCGGCGCCTGGACTGGATGGAGGTCGTCAGCGCGCGATGAGCCTTCAGGAGCGCGTCGACGCCGTGCCGTTCTGGTTTCACTCGATCGACCTCGGCGACGGCGTCGTGACGCCGGGCCACAAGGACCAGGCCGAGCTCGCGCGCGAGATCGACGCGCTCGCGCTGCCGGACCTGCGCGGGAAGTCGGTGCTCGACATCGGCGGCTGGGACGGCTTCTTCGCCTTCGAGGCCGAGCGCCGCGGCGCGGCGCGCGTCGGCGTCGTCGACCACTACATGTGGGCGATGGACTCGCCCGGCCAGCAGGCCTACTGGCGGCGCTGCATGGACGAGGGCGTCACGCCGCGCCCCTACCACGAGACCGAGTTCTGGCAGCCCGAGACGATGCCCGGCCGGCGCGGCTTCGACCTCGCGCGCGAGGCGCTCGGCAGCGCCGTCGAGCCGTTCGCGATGGACTTCATGGACTGCGATCTCGACGCGTTGGGCCAGTGGGACGTCGTGCTGTACCTCGGCGTGCTCTACCACATGGAGGACCCGCTGCGGGCGCTGCGGCGGGTGTCCGCCGTGACCCGCGAGCTGGCCGTCGTGGAGACCGAGGCCGTCGTCGTGCCGGGCCTCGAGGCCGAGGCGCTGTGGCGCTTCTTCCCCGGCGGCGAGCTCAACGGCGACGTCTCGAACTGGTGGGCGCCGAACGCCGTCGCGCTGCGCGGCGCGCTCGGCGCGGCGGGCTTCGCCTCCACGCGGGTGACGGCGGGGCCGGACCCGTCGCTGCTCGATGCGCCCGGCGGGCCGCATCACTACCGCGCGACGATCCACGCCCGGAAGTAGGTTGCAGCGGTGGGCGACACCTCGATCCGAGCGACCGCTGGCGGCGATCCGCGACACGCTCGGGCCGCGCTTCTACCGCCTGCTGGACCGCGCGATCGACGCGCGCGTGCAGCGCGAGGTCCAGGCCCGGCTGCCCGGCCGAGGTCGCGCGCGCGCTCGACGAGCGGCTGCCCGAGATCGAGGCGCGCGCCGTCGCGGCGGCGCGCCGCGCGGACCTCGACGAGCCCGTCGTCTACGGGCCCGCGGACCGGCTGAGCGTCGCATCCACGGCGATCGTCAACGACGCGCTGCTCAACACGATGTCCGGCACGATCGCGATCGGCGAGCACGCGTTCTTCGGCCACGGCGTCCGCGTGCTGACCGGCAGCCACGACCTGACGAAGCGGGGCGTCGAGCGCCAGGAGGCGATCCCCGACGCCGGCCGCGACATCGTCGTCGAGGAGGGCGCCTGGATCGGCTCGGGCGCGATCGTGCTCGGCCCGTGCCGGATCGGCGCGCACGCGGTCGTCGCCGCGGGCGCGGTCGTCAGCGCGGACGTCGCTGCCGCAGACGCTCGTCGCCGGCGTGCCGGCGCGGCTCGTGCGCGAGCTCTAGGCCCCGGCCTTGCGGGCGTAGACCGCGTAGTCGCGGTTTGCGTAGACGTCGGCGTTGAAGTCGCCGGTCTCCTGCGGGAAGCGGACCTCGCCGGACTCGAAGCCGGCGAGCCGCGCGAGCGCGAGCAGGACCTCCGGATAGAGCGGGTGGTGGTGCGTCGTGTCGGTCCAGAACGCCTTCAGCGCGGCCGGGTTGTGGCCGTTGACGGTCTCGAAGATCGCGAGGCCGCCGGGCGCGAGCTTCGCCTGGACCAGCGACAGCAGCTCGGTGAGCTGCTGCGCATCGAGGTGCTCGACGACCTGCGCCGCGAAGATCGCCGGCACGGAGCCGTCGTCGAGGCCGCGCAGGTACGTCGCGGCGTCGGCGAGCTGCACATCCAGGCCCTTCTCGGCGCAGCGCGCGACCATCGACTCGTCCATGTCGGCGCCCTTGGCGCCGATCCCGCGCGCGACGAGCGCGTCGAGGAACTCGCCGCGCCCGCAGCCGAGGTCGAGCACCCACTCGGCGCCCGCGAACGCGTCGAGGTACGCGGCCTGCTGCTCGCGCACCGCGCGCTCGTCGCCGCGGAAGATGTCCTCGAACCCGCGGTAGGTCGCCTCGTCGCTGGATGCGTTGTCGAAGCGCAGCACGCGCTGGCCGCGGTCGTCGGGCTGGGAGATCGCGGGATGCGTCGAGGCCGGCCGGGCGCGCAGGCCCTCGAGCATGAGGCCGAGCTCGTCGGCGGCGACCGCGCCGGTGAGCTTGCGGAGGTTGACCTGCAGCCGCCGCGCCTCCAGCGCGAGGTCGTCGATGCGCTCGTCGACCTCGCGCAGCGCCTGCGTCAGGACGCGGTTGAGCTCGTCCTGGTGGGCGGTGTAGGGCCGCATCGCCTGCAGCGCCGCCTTGCGCATCGCGCCCTTCGCGCCGCCGGTCTCCTCGGCGTGGCGCTTCGGGTCCCAGCTCATCATCCGCTGGGCCGACTCGACGTAGGACTGCGCCGGCAGCGACTCGACCGACGGGTCGTAGCTGCCGTTCGCCGAGTGGCGGCGCGCGATCGCCAGGCGCTTCAGGCGGGCGCGGGCGGCCTCGCCGACGGCCTCCAGCGAGAAGTGCTCGGCGATGTCGCGCTGCGCGCGGGCGCCGCGCTCGCGCGCCTCGTCCTGGTGCTCCCAGACCTCGCGCATGAGCTGCGCGGCGTGGTCGAGATCGGGCTCGGCCCACGTCCCCTGCGCCGGGTAGTTCTCGCCCTCCGGGCCGACCTCGGTCTCGGTGTGGCGCACGAGGTAGGA
The DNA here is from genome assembly GCA_963830085.1 of uncultured Actinomycetes bacterium. GTDB lineage: Bacteria > Actinomycetota > Thermoleophilia > Solirubrobacterales > Solirubrobacteraceae > CADCVQ01. The sequence continues at coordinate 168,315 of CAWHLF010000006.1, forward strand.
GTTCTCGGCGGTCATGAAGTCGAGGTTCGCCGAGTAGCCCGTCGCGATGACCGGCGTGCCGAGCGCCATCGACTCGCCGAGCGTCAGCCCGAAGCCCTCCGCGCGGTGCAGCGAGACGTAGCAGTCGGCGCGCCGCATGAGCGCGGCCATGTCCTGGCTCGAGAGGAAGCGGTCGACGATGTGGATGTCGGGCCGGTCGCCGATCGCCTCGCGCAGCTGGGCGAGCTTCTCGGGCTTGAAGTCGCCGTTGTGGCTCTTCAGGACGAGGTGCGGGCCCTCGCCGGGCTCGAACGCCTTCGTGAACGCCGCGACGAGGCCGAGCGGGTTCTTGCGCGCGAGCGTCGAGTAGAAGTCGAAGAGGAAGAGGAACTGAAAGCCCTCGGGCAGGTGCAGGCCGGAGAGGTCGCCGCCGGGCGGCGGGGCGACGATCGGCAGCGGCACGCGGACGACCGGCACCGGCGAGACGTGGCTGAGGATCTCGCGCACGTAGCTCGAGTAGACCCAGATCTCGTCGACGAGCGCGAACGCGCGGTCCCAGCTCGCGGGCACGACGTCGACCTCCCAGGCCCAGACGCCGATCGTGTAGCGGTCGCGGAAGAAGTCCTCGCCGAGCTCGGCGTGGAAGGCCGGCAGCTCGGGCGCGTTGACGCAGACGAGGTTGAACGGCAGCTCGCCCTCGACGTGGAGGTCGGCGAAGTCCGTCGTCTTGATCTCCGCGCGGCGGCCGTCGGGCGCGACGACGTCGGGGAGGTTGACGTCGAGCGTCGTCGTGCGCACCGGCACGCCGGCCTCGTGCAGCGCCTGGACGTAGAGCCGCGCGGCCTGGCCGAGGCCGAGGCCGCCGCGCAGGAAGCCCGCGGCGTTGACGCCGATGGAGGCGAGCGGCGAGGAGGTCGGCGGCACGCGCCGATGGTCGCATACGCGCTGGGCGGGACTGCGCGGTGGTTCTGCCGCGCCGCGTCTCAGGGGTTCGGCGCTTCCGGCATCTCTGAGGGCAGCGGACCCGCTCGCGTCGCGCCGCGCGGCCGCGAGCGCGTCGCGAGATGCCCTCACTCGACCGACGCGCCCGGGCGTCGTCGCGAGCGTGGCCGCAGGCCGATCGACCCGCGCCGCGATGCGTCGACCGCTCGCCCGAGCCGCCGCGGACGAACCGGCCAAGCCGCGGGCGCGACTTCTTCCTCATCGACGCCGTTCGCCGGCGCTCGCCGGCCGGCAGCCGCCGAGTCACCAAAGCGCAGGTCAGCAAGCGTCTCGCGCGCCAGCCGCGCGAGCTCCGCCGCCAGCGCCTGCTGCCCCGCGGCCAGCCCGCGGACCCGCTCGTCCAGGGTCTCCAGCACGCGCAGGAGCTCCTCGTCGACGAGCCGCTGGTGCACGGTGTAGGGCCGCATCGCCCGCAGCGCCGCGTCGCGGACGGCGCCGCGCGGGCCGCGATCGGTGCCCGGCGCCGCCCGCGGGCCGAGGGCCATCCGCTCGCGCACGCCGCCGAGGTCGAGCGCGGCGCTGCGCCCGTCGCCGTCCACCGGCAGCGCCAGGACGCGCGCGAGGCGGTCGGCCATCGCGCGCCCGGCGACCGCCGGGGCGTGGCGGGCCAACACGTCGGCGCGCGCCCGGGCGGCCCGCGCCGCGCCCGCCTCCGGATCCGCGAACGCCGCGCGCATGAGCGACGCCGCGTGGTCGAGGTCGGGCTCGGCCCACTCGCCGCCCTCCGGGTAGGGGTCGTTGCCGGGGCCGATCGGGACCGGCCGGTGGTCGACGAGCAGGCTGTTGAAGGCCGTCAGCAGGTCGCGCGTGCCGCCGTAGTCGGTCGCGATGACGGGCGTCGAGAGCAGCATCGCCTCGGCGATCGTCAGCCCGAAGCCCTCGGCGCGGTGCAGCGAGACGTAGCAGTCCAGCTCGCCGATGAGCGCGTTCTTCTCGCCCGCCGGGAGGTGGCGGTCGATGACGACGACACGGGGATGCGACGCCGCAGCCGCCAGCAGCGCCTCGTGCTCGGCGGCGTACCGCTCGCCGCCGAGGGTCTTGACGACGAGCGACGGCCCGCCCTCCGCGCCCGCAGCAAAAGCCCGCCCGAACGCCTCGACGAGGCCGAGCGGGTTCTTGCGCGCCGCGACGCTCGCGTAGTCGAAGACGAAGCCGAAGAGAAAGCCCGCGGGCAGCCCGAGCTCCGCGCGCCCGACGCCTGCGGCCACGACAGGCTCCGGGACCGCCAGCGGCACGTGCACGACCGGCACCGGCGACACCGCCGCGAGGAGGTCGGCGACGAAGCGCGAGCCGACCCAGACCTCGTCGACGAGGTCGAACGCGCGCAGCCAGCGCTGCGGCAGCGCGCCGACCTCCCACCACCACATGCCGATGACGTGGCGGCCGTCGAGCGCGGCCGGGCCGAGCTCGTCGACGGCCCCCGTCATGCCGGCGGGATTCGCGCAGACGATCGTCACCGGGTGGACCGCCTCGCCCGCCGCGACAGCGCCCTCCGACGGCGCCGCGCTGCGCAACCGCAGCGGCGCGACGGCGACGCCCGCGGCCCGCAGCGCCTCCTGCACGTGACGCGCCGCCTCGCCGACGCCGGCGGTCGCGTCGAGGTAGCCGGCGAGGTTCACGCCGAGCGGCAGGGCAGGCTCTTGCAGGGCGTCCGCCATAGGGTGGCGAGGCTACCCTTCAGCCGGTGAGCCGTGCGCCCGAAGCCGACGTCGCCGTGCGCGTGGACGGCGTCTGCAAGACCTTCCGCCTGCCGGTCGAGCAGGTCAGCACGCTGAAGGAGCGCGTGCTGCATCCGACCCGCCGCCGGCGCTTCGATCCGCTCGACGTCCTCGTCGACGTGACGTTCGACGTCCGCCGCGGCGAGGTCTTCGGGATCCTCGGGCGCAACGGGTCGGGCAAGAGCACGCTCATGAAGTGCCTCGCCGGGATCTACGCCGCCGACGCGGGCGAGATGTGGCTGCGCGGGCGCATGGCGCCGTTCATCGAGCTCGGCGTCGGCTTCAACCCCGACCTCACGGCGCACGACAACGTCCTCATCAACGCCGTCATGCTCGGCCTCACCCCCGAGCAGGCGCGCGAGCGCTACGACTCGATCATGGACTTCGCCGAGCTCCACGAGTTCGCCGAGATGAAGCTCAAGAACTACTCGTCGGGGATGCAGGTGCGCCTGGCGTTCAGCGTCATGGTCCACGTCGACGCCGACGTCCTGCTCATCGACGAGGTGCTCGCCGTCGGCGACGCCGCCTTCCAGCAGAAGTGCTACGACGTCCTGAGCCACGCGCGCGACGAGGGCCGCACGATCCTCCTCGTCACGCACGACATGCACCAGGTCCAGCGCTTCTGCGACCGCGCCCTGCTGCTCGACCGCGGCCGGATGGTGGCGATCGACGACTCGCGCACCGTCGCGCGCAAGTACACGCAGCTGAACTTCGCCGCGCCCGCCGAGCGCGAGTCGATCGTCCGCGCCGGCACCGCGCGGACGGCATCGCCCGCCCCGAGCGGCCTGACGGTCGTCGACGCCTGGGCGCAGAACCTCGCCGGGCGCACGGACATGCTCGAGCCGGGCGAGCCGATGGGCCTCGCGATGCGGGTGCGCTTCGGCGCCGCCGCGGTCGAGCCGGCCTTCGCGTTCGTCATCACCGACGAGCACCGCCGCCCGGTCCTCGCCGTCAGCACCGACCGCTCCGAGCACGCGACCGGCAGCCACGCCGCCGGCGACGAGCTCGACGTCGCGGTCGGCTTCCGCAACCGCCTCGCGGCCGGCGGCTACTGGATCTCCGTGCAGGTCACGCTCCCGGGCGCCGAGCCCGAGCTGCTCGCCTACCGCGAGGACATCTCGTCGTTCGCGGTGTCCGGGACCGCCGGCGGCGGCGGCGTCCTCGACCTCGAGCACACGTTCGAGATCACGCCCGCGCCCTCGATGCAGCGGGCGGACCTGTGACGGCCGAGGCCTACCGCGTCCGCGGCCCGTCGGCGATCGGCGGCGATCCGAGGCGCTTCTGGAACCTCGCGCGCACGCTGGCGGCGACCGACTGGAAGGTCCGCTTCTACGGCTCAGCGCTCGGCTACGTCTGGTCGCTCCTGCGCCCGCTGATGCTCTTCGGGATCGTCTACTTCGTCTTCAGCGAGGTCGTCGGCGCCGACGCGGGCGTCGAGCACTACGGCGTGATCCTCCTGCTGGCGATGATCCTCTACTTCTTCTTCAGCGAGGTCACGTCGGGCGGCACGACGGCGATGGTCGATCGCGAGTCGCTGCTGCGCAAGATCGGCTTCCCGCGGGCGGTCGTGCCGCTCGCGGTCGCGCTCGTCGCGGCGATGAACCTCGCCCTGAACCTCGTCGTGCTGCTCGTCTTCGTCGTGGCGAGCGGCGTGCAGCCGCGCTGGAGCTGGCTGCTGCTGCCGATCCCGCTGGCGCTCATGCTCGTCTTCGCCGGCGGCGTGGCGCTGCTGCTCAGCGCGCTGTACGTCCGCTACCGCGACGTGCGCCCGATCTGGGAGGTCGTCCTGCAGGCGCTCTTCTACGCGACGCCGATCCTCTATCCGATCCAGGCCGTCATCGGCAAGTCCGAGACGCTCGCGACGATCGCGTTGTGCAACCCGATCGCCGCGATCATCCAGGAGTCGCGCCACCTGCTCGTCGGCGGCATGTCGCTCTCCGAGGCGATCGGCAACGACGCGCTCATCGCGGTCCCGCTCGTCATCGCGATCGGCGCCACGTGGCTCGGCGTCGTCGTCTTCGACCGCATGGCGCCGCGCGCGGCGGAGGAGCTTTGACGCGCCTGCTCGGCGACCGCTCGCTGAAGTTCGTCGCGGAGAACATCGCAGAGCCGGCGCATTACCGGGCGCTCGTCAACATGGCCCGCCGCTACCCGCGCCCGCTCGATGCCTACGGCCGCTACCTCTTCGGCCGCGGGACCTACCCCACGCGCTTCTCGGTGCGCACGCCCGCCGGCATCGTGCGCCCGGCGCTGTGGTCCTTCCACGACATGCTGACCCTCAACGAGGTCTTCTGCCGCGAGGACTACGGGGTCCGCGAGCCGCCCGCGCTCGTCGTCGACATCGGCTCGAACATCGGCCTCTCCGCGCTGTACTTCCTCACCCGCGGGCCGCACGTCCGCTGCCGGCTCTACGAGCCCGTGCCGCGCAACGTCGAGCGCCTGCGCCGCAACCTCGAGGGCTACGAGGACCGCTACGAGCTCGAGCAGGTGGCCGTCGCGGACTTCGACGGCGAGGCGGAGTTCCGCCTCGACCCGTTCGGGCGCTACGGCGGCATCGGCATCCAGGGCGACGAGATGACGACCGTGCCCTGCCGGCACATCGACGGACTGCTCGAGGACGTCCTGCGGTCGGCTGATTCGATCTCGGTCCTGAAGATCGACGTCGAGGGCTACGAGCCGGCGCTGCTGCGCGCGGCGAACCCCGACCTGCTCGCGCGCGTCGAGCTCATCTACCTCGAGGGCTCGAGTCCGCAGCTGCCGGCGCCCGACGGCTTCGAGGCGACGGAGTCCTGCGAGACCGTGCGCCTGCGCAACACGGCGCTCAGCGGCGGACGATCTCCAGCCAGTCGGCGTTGACGCCGACGAGGCGCCGCCAGTCGCGCGCGTCGATCTCGCGCACCGGCGCGGTCTCGTCGGCGACCGGGACGACGAGGATCGCCCCGACGTGGCGCAGGCTCGAGAGGTAGCCGCCGCTGCCGGGGCGCAGGTCGCCGCCGCCCTGGCCGATCTCGACGCGATGGGTCCCGCGCGTCAGCCGCAGCGGCCCGAGCGACACGTACGCGCCGGGGTTGTTGAGCTCGGCCGGGGTGCGGCCGACGGTCTCGCCGTCGACGCGCAGCGTCATCCGCCGCGCGAACGAGCCCTCGACCCAGAGCCGGTGCTCGCCGGCGCGGGCGACGGTGATCGTTCCCTCGGCGCGGCCGGGGGACGTCGGCACGACGGCCTCGGGATAGTCGGCGAAGAGAAACCACCCGCGGGGCCGCGGCAGCTGGCGCGGATACAGCGGGCGGAGCGGCGAGCGCTCGGCGTACGCGATGCGGCCGCCGAGCGCGTTGGCGCGATCGGCCCAGGCACTGGCGACCTCGCTCGTCACCGGCTCAGCGGGGCGATAGACGTCGGGTCCGAGCGGCTTGTGGCGCAACACCTGGGGCGTATCCGCGCGACGCCACAGCTCGTACCAGCGTCCGCGCCAGTCCAGGCGGAAATTCGCCGGTGGGCGGCTTGCCGTCGGCGACCGGCGCACGATGAGCCACGGCTGGGCCTGGACGTACTCCAGCGTCGAGGTCGTCCATGTTGATCGGCGCCTTGACGCTCGGCCGGCGCCGCGGGTCGTGCAGCGCGTCGGGGTCGTAGGGCGCGTGGCGGTAGCGCGTCATCTGCTCGGGCTCGCTGAGGATCGGCAGGTCGCGGAGGAAGTACTTCGCGAACTCGTCGTACTCGTTGAGGACTGCCGGCTCGCGCCCCCGGAGGCGCTCGTTGATCGTCAGCATCTCCGAGTAGCGGTCGTAGGGGGCCAGCGAGACGTCGTGGTAGGCCAGCGCCCCCGACCACAGCAGTCCCGACAGCAGCACCGCGGCGACCCCGGCGCTCACGATGCGCAGGCGCCCGCGCCAGAGGCTCGCGGCGCCGAGCATCGCCAGGAACGGCACGAGCGGCGAGAGGATCATGAGCACCTTGGCGTCCGCGTACGGGCTGCCCCGGGAGAGGAGGAGGAGCGATGCGACCCCGAGCGTCGCCGCCAGCAGCACGGGTCCGAGCGCGCGCCGGCGCAGCGACCAGCCGAGGCCGAGCACGGCGGCCGCGGCGAAGAGCACGAGCAGCCCGTTGTGGGCGATGAGGTTGTTGGTCGGCCGGTAGCGGTAGTCGCCCGTGAGCCACGGCCCGATCGCCTGCTCGAGCTGCAGCGGCCCGGCGAGGTTGCCGAGATCGGTGTTGTCGACGAGCACGAGCTTCGTGACCTCGACGGCGTTGCGCAGCGAGTTCAGCGCCGGGATCGCGACGACCGCCGCGGCGACGGCGGCGACGCCGAGCCAGACGAGGTCGGTGCGCTTCCGGCGGCGCAGGAGCGCCCGGCCCCACACGACGGCGGCGGCGAGCGCGGGCACGGCGAGGTACGGCGCCGCCGCCGGGCCGAGCGCCGCGAGCGCCGCGGCCGCCGGCATCGCCACCGCGAGCAGCGAGCGCACCCCACGCGAGTCCGCGCCCCGCGGCGCGGCCGCCACGACGGCGACGAGCACGGCGACCATCGCGAGCGCGGCGAGCTCCTTGATCGAGCCCTGCAGCGCGAAGCCGACGACGAGCGCGGGCTGGGCCGCGGCGAACGCGACGAGCGCGACGAGCCGGCGATCGCGCACGAGCGGCGCGGCGAGCGACGCCAGCGACAGCGCGAGGACGACCATGAGGAAGGCGAGAAACGGCTGGTAGAGCCAGGCGATCTCGAGGGCGCCGAGCGGCGCCGTGATGCCGAGCGCCGCCTGCGCGCCGACGGGGTAGCGGCTCGTGATGTAGCTGCCCATCGAGGAGCGCAGCGAGCCGGGCTCGATCGCCTGCCAGTCCGGGCCGTGCTCGGCGAGCACCTGCGCGAGGGCCAGCTGGTGCGACGTGTCCGGCAGCGCGAGATAGCCCGCGAACGTCGGGTTCCCGGACGCGATGACCGCCGCGCCGAAGGCGAGGAACACCGCGACCGCGGCGGCCGCGAGCCACGGGTCCGGCCGCATGCGCGCGCAGGCGCGCGCGCCCGAGCGCGAGGCCGGCGACGGCGAGCACGACGAGCGCCGGCAGCGCGAGGTCCGCGGTCGCCGAGCTCGAGGTCACGATCCGCGCGAACGTCAGCAGCGTCGCGCAGCCGACCGGCAGCAGCAGCGCTCCCGGCAGATCCCAGTCCGCGACGCGCGCGACGAGCAGTCCGAGGCCGAGGCACAGCGCGCCCAGAGCCAGCGGGTACAGCACCCAGGCTGCCAGCAGGTCCAGCACGACCTACCGGAGACTCAGTCTCGCCGGCGCAGACCGAGGATGGACAGGAGGAACGAGGAGAAGAAGATCTGCAGCCCGACGATGACGAGCGCGGCGGCGGTCACCGCGAGCCGCTCCTCCGACAATGCGCCGAAGCCGCGGTTGATCCACGTGCCGACGATGATCGCGCCGGCGACGAACCCGGCCGCCAGGACAGCGCCGCCGAGCATGAGGCCGTGCTCGAGCCGGAAGCGGGCTCGCATGCGATCGAACCACGCGTCCTTCTCGCCCATGAAGTACGTCCCGTAGGCGTGCGCGCAGAGCCCGAGCGCGACGATCTGCACGCCGACGACGCACAGCAGCTCGCCGCCGATGAGCGTGTGGAGGTTCCAGGGGCGGCCGAAGATCGCCAGCTGCGACAGCGAGATGAGCGAGATGAGCAGCCCGACGAGCAGCAGCACCGCGCCCGGCACGATGAAGAGGTGCGTCGGGCTGTGGACGAGCAGGAAGCGCAGGTGCCGCCAGCCGTCGCGGAAGCGCGAGAGCTTGGACTCGCCGCCGCGCGGGTGGTACGCGATCGGGAACTCGCGGATGTCGAGCTTCTCCTTCGACGCCCGGATGACCATCTCGGAGGCGAACTCCATCCCGGTCGCGCGGAGGTCGAGCACCGGCAGGATGTCGCGCCGGAACCCGCGCATGCCGCAGTGCGCGTCGCGCACGCCGGTGCGGAAGAAGAGGTTCAGCGTGCCGCTGAGCAGCGGGTTGCCGATGTAGCGGTGCATCCAGTGCATCGCGCCGGGCTGGATGTTGTCCATCCGGTCGCCCATGACGAGCTGGGCGCCGTCGCGCAGCGCATCGACGAACTTCGGGATGTCCCCGAACGGATAGGTCATGTCGGCGTCGAGCATCACGACGTACTCGCCCCGCGCGGCGGCGAAGCCGGCGAGGTAGGCCGAGCCGTAGCCGCGGCGGCGCTCGTGGACGACCCGCGCCCCGGCGGCGACGGCGAGCTCCGCGCTGCCGTCGCTGGAGTCGTTGTCGGCGACGACGACCTCGCCGGCGATCCCCGCCTCGTCGAGGGCCTCGAGCGAGCGGCGGACGCACTCCTCGATGTTCTCGGCCTCGTTGAGGCACGGGATGACGACCGACACCTCGATCGCGGGCGAGGATGTGAGGACTTCGGAGAGCCCTTCCGATGTGCTGTGGATCGACGCCATGGGTCGGTGTCCGGCGAGGACCGGGCGGGGCCCTCGGGACATGAAACGCATCGGCACAAACGAGGTTGCGCCTTAGGGCGCAAGCCTAGTGGGTCCTCCGGCATCGCTCCGTCACGCCCGCCCCGCGCGCCCGCGGTCTGAGACCCTGCCTGGCGCGTGCGGATCCTCATCGTCTACGACTGCCTCTTCCCCCACACGATCGGCGGGGCCGAGCGCTGGTATCGCAACCTCGCCGAGCGCCTGGCCGGCGACGGCCACGACGTCACGTACCTCACGCTGCGCCAGTGGGATCGGGGCGAGTCGCCGTCCGTCGCGGGCGTATCGGTGCGGGTCGCCGGCCCGCGGATGGCGCTGTACTCGGGCGGGCGCCGGCGGATCGCGCCGCCGCTCGTCTTCGGCGCCGGCGTCCTGTGGCATCTGCTCCTGCGCGGCCGCCGCTACGACGTCGTGCACACGGCGTCGTTTCCGTACTTCTCGCTGCTGGCAGCCGGGCTGCTGCGCCGCGCGCAGGGCTACGGGCTCGTCGTCGACTGGCACGAGCTGTGGTCGCGCGACTACTGGCGCGAGTACCTCGGACCGGTCGGCGGGCGCATCGGCTGGCTCGTGCAGCTGCGCGGCGTGCGCCTGCGCCAGCGCGCGTTCTGCTTCGCGCGCCTGACGGCTCGGCGGCTCGTCGAGGAGCGGGTCCGCGGCGAGGTGACGGTGCTCGACGGCGAGTACGCGGGCTCGCTGCGGCCGCGCCCGGAGCGACCGGCGCGCGCGCACGTCGTCTTCGCCGGCCGGCACATCCCGGAGAAGCGCGTCCCGGCGCTCGTGCCGGCCGTCGCGGCCGCGCGCGAGACGCTCCCGCAGCTGCGCGCGACGATCCTCGGCGACGGGCCCGAGCGCGGTGAGGTGCTCGCCCGCATCGACGCGCTCGGGCTGGGCGACGTCGTCGACGCGCCGGGGTTCGTGTCCGGCGAGGAGGTCGAGGAGGCGCTCGCCACGGCGCTGTGCATGGTGCTGCCGTCCAGCCGCGAGGGCTACGGGATGGTCGTCATCGAGGCGGCGGCCGCGGGCACGCCGAGCGTCGTCGTCGCCGGGCCCGACAACGCCGCCGTCGAGCTCGTCGAGGAGGGCGCCAACGGCTTCGTCGCGCCCGACGCCTCGCCGGCGGCGCTCGCCGCCGCGATCGTGCGCGTCCACGAGGGCGGCGCTGCGCTGCGGGCGTCGACGCGCGACTGGTTCGCGGCCAACGCCTCGCGGTTGTCGATCGACGGGTCGCTGGACGTCGTCGCCGCGGCCTACCGGGAGCGCTCGCGATGACGCCCCGCGTCAGCGTCCTCATCGGCGCCTACGACAACGCTTCGACGCTCGACCGCGCGATCGACTCGATCCTCGCCCAGACGGTCGCCGACCTCGAGCTGCTGCTCGTCGACGACGGCTCGCGCGACGAGACGCCGCAGGTGATCGCGGCGGCGGTCGCACGCGACGATCGGGTGCGCGCGCTGACGATGGCGCACAACGTCGGGATCTCGCGCTCGCTGAACGAGGGGCTGCGGGCGGCGCGGGCGGCGGTCGTCGCGGTGCAGGACGCCGACGACTACTCGGCGCCGGAGCGGTTGGAGCGCCAGCTCGCGCTGCTCGCCGCACGGCCGGAGGTCGCCGTCGTCGGCTCGCGGATGCACGAGGTCGACGAGGCGGGGCGCGCCCTGGCGCCGCGGACGTCGTTCCGGGCCGGCGACGTCAACGACGTGCTGCTGCGCTTCAACCCGATCCCGAACACGTCGAGCGCGTTTCGCCGCGACGTCGCGCTCGCGCTCGGCGGCTACGACGAGCGCTACCGCTACGCGATGGAGTACGACCTCTGGCTGCGGATCGCGGACTCCCACGTCGTGCACGCGCTCGACGAGCCGCTGTCGACGCGGGTCATGGGGACCTCGAACGTCGCGGCGCGCGCCGACCGGGCGCAGACGGGCGAGGCGCTGGTCATGCGGGCGCGGACGCTCGTGCGGCGGCGGACGCTGCGGGGCGCCTCGGGGCTCGCGGTGCCGGCGGTGGCGTGGCTGACGCCGGTGGCGCTGAAGCGCGCGCGGCGGCGGCGGCTGGGACAGGCGCCGTAGCGAGCGCGGTCACCAGGACGCCATCACCCGGCGAACCTTGCGCAGCAGGTAGGGCCCCAGCGTCCGCGAGTACGCGTACGTCATGTGGTCGACGTCGCTGTGGGTCACGACGCCGCCGACGACGGCCGCGCAGGTATCCCTGTCGCAGAAGAACTCCGTGAGATCGACCGACGCGTAGCGGCGCGAGCGCAATCGCCGCGCCGTCGAGACCGCCATATCCCATCTCAGCACCGCGGAACGCGGCAGCACGCACGCCGCGCCGGGCTGCTGCTCGCCCGCGGCGACCGCCTTGTCGATGCAGTTGAACTGCGGATTGGAGCTCTCCGGCACGTCGCGGATGACGACGACGCGCTTCACGGTCTTCGGCAGCGCTCGCCAGGCGCGCCGGAAGCCGGCGGACCGGACCGCGAAGGTCGTCTCCCCGGGGCGGACGATCAGCGCCGCGGCCGCGTGCTGTGACACGAACACGGTGCTGACTTCCGGATGGTCTCTGAGCCACGCCCGCACGGAGCGGTACCAGGACGTGCAGCGCTCGCGGACGTCCTCGAGATACCGGTCGACGGCGGCCGTGAGGTAGCACGCATTTATGGTGACCGCGAACGCGCGCCAACCCTGAGCCCGCGCGACGACGTCCAGACGCGGGCTCCCACTGCTCCGCATGGCTGTCGCCGATCAGCGCGACGTGCGCCCTCGCCCGGTTCGCAGGGACGCCGAGGACACAGGACCCCAAGACGAAGGTGGGGAATGTGCAGGGAAAGCGCAGAGGGCGATCCGGTAGCCCGACCGGCGCACCCGATCGCGTCACGCACGGCTGCGCCGGGTCGCGCGCTGCAGCGCCGAAGCACGCTCGAGCTGCTGCCGCCGACGTCCTGTCCGAGGTCATCGACGACCCTGCCGCAAGCAGGAGCACGACGGCGAGCAGCCGGCCGAGTCCGCGGGGCGCGCGTACCGTCATCCGGCGCACTCTGCCACGACGACGTCGATCAGCGGGCGCCATCTGGGGTCTCAGCGCATCGCCGCCGCGTAGGCCGCGGCCACGCCGCCCAGCATCCGCTGCACGCCGAACTCTGCCCGCACGCGCTCGCGCGCCGCCGCGCCCAGCCGCTCGCGCCGCGCCGGGTCGCGCGCGAGGTCGCCGAGGGCCGCAGCCAGCGCGGCTACGTCGCCGAACGGCACCACGACGCCGGCGTCGCCGACCGCCTCCGGGTTCCCCGGCCCGTCGGAGACGACCATCGCCAGCCCCGCCGCCATCGCCTCGAGCACCGCGAACGACAGGCCCTCGCGCTCCGACGGCAGCACGAAGATGTCCGCCGCGGCGAGCAGGCGCTCGGGATCGCGGCGGAAGCCCAGCGGCCGGATGATGTCCGAGCGCCAGGCACCCACCGCGCCGGCCTGCGGCCCGTCGCCGGCGACGAGCAGGACGAGCGGCGCGCCCTCCGACGCGGCCCGCCGAGCCGCGGCGACGGCGACGAGCGGCGCCTTGCGCGCCTCGAGCTCGCCGAGGAAGAGCGCGGCGACGTCATCGCCGCCGAGCCCGAGCTCGGCCCGCGCCGCGACCCGCGCGCCCGGGTCATCGGGCGCGACGCTCACCCCGTTGTGGACGACCGCCAGCCGCTGCGCGAGGTCCGGCCCGAGCAGCGCTGCGAGCTCGTCGCGCTCGGCCGCTGACGTACACACCACGCAGCCGACCGAGCGCGCCACGGCCCGGAACCCCCGCTGCGCCGCGAGCAGTCGCGCACCGCGGGCCCGCCGCAGGAAGTGCAGCCCATGCGTCGTGACGACCGACGGCCCGCGCGCGCAGCAGCGGCAGCGCGAGCACCGAGGCGACGTCCCCGTGGGCGTGGACGAGGTCCGCCGCGGCCGCCGCGCGCGCGATCGCGGGATAGCCGCGCGGCAGCGACGCCGCCGCCGACAGCGGCGTGCGCCCGCCGGAGAGCGCGGCGCGCGTCGTGCTCGAATCCGTCGAGTCGCTCGAGCAGATCGATGTACGTCTCCGCTCCGCCGCCGCGGTGGGGCAGGACGTGCAGCACGCGCGTCACGCGCGCTATCTTGCCCGAGCCTCATGCACGAGCGCCCCACGCAGCCGCGCGGCGACGACGTCGGCCTGAGATCGGCGCCGCAGATGCGGGAGTACCACGCGCTCGTCGAGCGCATCGCCGCCGACGCGCCGTCCTGCATCCTCGACTGGGGCTGCGGCCTCGGCCAGGTCTCCGCCCTCCTGCAGGACGCCGGGCTGAACGTCAGCTCGTTCGACTACCGCGGCGACACGGCGCCCGACGAGGTCGTCGCGCTGAAGCTCTTCCCGCAGGTCCGCGCCCACGTCTCCAGCGATCCCCGCGCGCTGCCCTACGACGACGCAGCAGCTTCGACGCCGTCCTGAGCTGCGGCGTCCTCGAGCACGTGCTCGACCCCGACGCGAGCCTCGACGAGCTCGCCCGGATCCTGAAGCCCGGCGGGACGCTCTACGTCTACAAGCTGCCCAACCGCTTCTCCTACCTCGAGAAGCTCGCCAAGCGGATGGGCCTCTACTACCACGGCGCCGAGCCGCACGAGCTGCTCTACACGCCGGCCGGCGCGCGCGAGCTGCTCGAGCGCCACGGCTACGAGATCCGCGAGCTGCGCCTCGCGAACATGCTGCCCCTGACGCTCGACGTCCCGATCGCGCAGCGCCCCCGGGTCACAGCGGCCGTCTGGAGCGCGAACACGGCGCTCGCCCGCGTCCCGGGCCTCAACCGGATCGCGACGAACGTCGAGCTCGTCGCGACCGCGCCGCTCACCTGAGACAGCCCCGCCCGCCGCCGCGCGACGCCCGGCGCGAGCTCGAAGAGCGACGCGCAGCGGCCGCGACAGCTCGGCCGGGACGCCCGCCGCCATCAGCCGCTCGACGTCGCGCACCGGCACCCGGCGGCGCGCGCTGCAGCGCCCGGCGCCGGCGCAGCGCGCGCGGCAGCATCCGCGCCGCCTCGCCCCACGCGCCGGCGTGCTCGCGCAGCATCCCCTCGCGCGCGCTGGCCGCGAGCGAGACGAGCTGCGTCGCGGCGATCCGCCAGCCGTGGCGCGCGAGCGTGCCCGCCGGGAACGTCTTTGCGACGAGCAGCAGCTGGTTGCGCCGCTGCAGGCGCCCGTAGAAGCCGGGGCGCCGGCGGGTCGTCGCGCCGCCCATGTGAAAGCCGACGGCGGCCGGCTCGTAGCGGGCGGCGAAGCCCGCGAGCTGCGCGCGCATCGCCCAGTCGACGTCCTCGAGGTAGGCGAAGTACGTCTCGTCGAACGGGCCGACGGCGTCGAACGCGGCGCGCCGGTACAGCGCGGCGCCGGCGCAGGCGCCGAAGACCGCCTCGGGCCGGTCGTACTGGCCGCGGTCGAGCTCGCCCGCGCCGCGGTTGATGACGGCCGCCGAGCGCAGCAGGACGTCGCCGGCGGCGTCGAGGCGCTCGCGGTCGTCGTAGCGCAGGAGCTTGCCGGTCGCCGACGCCGCCTCGGGGTGCGCCTCGAGCGCCGCCAGCAGCGGCGCCAGCCAGCCCGGCGCGAGCTCGACGTCGTTGTTCAGCAGCGCGACGAACTCCGTCGCCGTCGCGTCGATCGCGCGGTTGAGCGCCGCCGCGACGCCGACGTTCTCGGGCAGCTCGAGCACCCGAACCCGCGGCCACGAGGCGCGCAGCCAGTCGGCGGTGCCGTCGTCGGAGCCGTTGTCGACGACGAGCGCGTCGCCGCCCTGCGACGAGCACCGACGCGAGCGTCGCGGCGAGCAGGTCGCGCCCGTTGTAGCTGAGCACGACGAGCGTGACGGAGGCGTCGGGCAAGGCCCGCTCATCCTAGGATGGACCGCCGATGGTCGACGTCGTCATCGTCACGAACAACGCCCGGGACATGGTTCTCGAGTGCCTCGACCACCTCCGGGACGCGTCGATCACGTCCGATCGTCGTCGTCGACAACGCCTCCGCGGACGGGACCGCCGACGCGGTGCGTGAGCACGCGCCGCGCGCGCGGCTCGTGCGCCTCGACGAGCATCACGGGCTGTCGTTCGCCTTCAACCGCGGCAGCGAGACCGGCACCGCGCCGTACGTCCTCTTCCTCAACGACGACATGTTCACCGAGCCCGGGGCCATCGACCGGCTCGCCGCGGTGCTCGACGGCCAGCCCCGCGCGGCCTCCGCCGGCGGCCGGCTCGCCGACCCCGCGACGCTCGCCACCCAGGACGCCTACCGCCCGCGCGCGTTCCCGACGCTCGCGAGCTACGCCACGACGCTCAGCGGCCTGGACCGCGTCTGGAAGCGCAACCCGTTCACGGCGCCGCGCCAGCCACCGCGACCTCGACGACGCGAACGGCCCGATCGAGGTCGACCAGCCGGCCGGCGGCGGGCTGCTCGTCCGCCGCGACGTGCTCGAGCGGATCGGCGGCTGGGACGAGGGCTACTGGTTCTGGTTCGAGGACGTCGACATCTCGCGGCGGCTCGCCGAGCACGGGATCGCGCTCTGGGCGCCGGAGGCGACGTTCCGCCACGTCGGCGGCGCGACGGTGAGCCGCTGGAGCGCGGCCGAGTCGCTGCGGCGGATGCTGCACGGGATGGTCCGCTACGGCTCGATCCACTTCCCGCGGTCGCAGACGCGCGCGCTCGGCGCGCTGCTCGTCGCGATGGCTGTCCCGCGGGCGCTCGTCTTCCGCGGCCTGGACGCGCAGAAGTGGTCGGTCTATCGCGACCTCGCCGGCAACGGCGCGGCGCTGCTGCGCCGGCGGCGCGTCCCCGGCATGCTCGAACGCTGACGATGGCGCCGCTCGTCTCGGTCCTCCTGCCGACCCGCAACCGCCTGGAGTACCTGCGCACCGCGATCGAGACCGTGCGCCGCCAGGACGACGGCGACTGGGAGCTCGTCGTCTCCGACAACGACTCCGAGGAGGACATCGCGGGCCACGTCGCGAGCCTCGCGCGACGATCGCATCCGCTACGTGCGGACCGCGTCGTTCGTGCCGGTCACCGACAACTGGAACACCGCGCTGGCGCACGCCGACCGGCCGCTACGTCGTGATGCTCGGCGACGACGACGGGCTCATGCCCGGCTACGTCGCGCGCGATCCGCGAGCTCGTCGAGCGCTTCGAGGAGCCCGACGTCATCTACCAGAGCGCCTGGCTGTTCTCCTATCCCGGCGTCCAGCCGTCCGAGCCCGAGGGCTTCCTGCAGCCCTACGGCTACTCGACGTTCCTGCGCGGCGCCCGCGAGCCGTTCGTCCTCGATCCGGCGACCGCGCGCAAGTCGGCGGCAAGGCGATGCGCTTCCGCGTGCGCCACGGCTTCAACATGCAGTTCTCGACGGTCAGCCGCCGGCTCGTCGACGAGCTCGCGCCGCAGGGCCCGTTCTTTCAGTCCGCGTTTCCCGGACTACTACGCGACGAACGTCCTCTTCCTCACGGCGCGCAGGATCGTCGTCGAGCCGCGGCCGCTCGTCGGCGATCGGCGTCACGCCGAAGTCCTACGGCTTCTTTCATCTCAACGCCCAGGAGAGCGCCGGCAAGGCGTTCCTCGGCGCGGACGACGAGCGGCCCGGCGACAGCCTCGCCGACATGCCGGGCACGAACATCAACACCGGGCTGGCTGTCGGCCGTCGAGGCGATCGCCGCAGCGCTACCCGGCGCTCGCGCCGACCGCGCCGGGGCACCGGCGCTATCGCCTCCTGCAAGCGGTCCACGTCTACTCGAACGTCCTCGGCGAGACGGCGCCGGAGGGCCAGCGCGAGGAGCTCGAGCGCCACCTGCGGCCGTGGGAGCGGGCGCTCGCGCGCGCCGTCGTCGGGGCGTTGCAGCGCATCCGGCACCGCGCCTCGCCGCGCCTGCGAACACCTCTTCTACCGCGCGCTCCACGGGCTGGCGCTGCGCCAGTTCGTCAACTGGGACCCGCCGAAGGTCCGCGGCCGCTACATGACGCTGCTCGACGTCTTCGAGCGCCCGCCGCCGCAGCCGCCCGTCCCGCGCGCCCCGCTCTACGAGCGCTTGCGCAGGACGAGCGTGTAGGCGGCGCCGCGCATCCCGCGGCGCTCGACGGGCGCGAGCGCCGCGGCGACCGCCCGTCCCGCGAGCTGCGCCGCGTGGTCGGCGAGCGGCGGGATGCCGGGCCGGCGCAGGGCGTAGTGCCAGCCGAACGCGTTCCAGTGCCGGCCGCCGGGATCGGCGTGCGTGAGCTCCACGGGCTCGAGGCCGGCGCCGCGCGCGTGCTCGGCGAGCGTGCCGTGCGGGATGAGGAAGAGGTGGCGCGGCGCGTCGACGTGCGGCCAGCGCGCGCCGAGGACCCGCAGGCCGAACGCGCGCCGGGTTCGGCGTCGCGACGACGAGCACGCCGCCGGGCTCGAGCGCCGCCGCGGCGGCGTCGACGAGCGCCCACGGATCGGGCAGGTGCTCGAGGACGTGCCAGGCCGCCACCGCCCGCAGCGGCGCCGAGCGCGCGCAGCGCCTCGTGCGGCGCCGCCGACTCGCACGACGTCGATGCCGAGCGTCGCGCGCAGGTGCTCGCAGGCGGCCGCGTCCATCTCGATCGCCGGTGACCTCGAAGCCGGCGTCGAGCGCCTGGACGGCGAAGATCCCGTCGCCCGGGCCGACCTCCGCGAGCCGCCCGCCGTCGGCGTGCCGGCGCAGCAGCTCGATGCGGTAGGCCTCGGGCCCGCGGCCGAGCGCCCGCAGCTCCTGCACCGACGGCCGCGCGAAGTACTCGCTCGGGTAGAAGCGACCGAGGTCGGCGGGCACGTCGCGCAGGTGCAGCGAGCCGCACTGCTCGCAGCGGCGGTACTCGAAGCGCTCGTCGCCGATCCCGCGGTTGCGATCGCGCGTGACGAAGGCGAGGGCCGTGGCGCCGCCGCAGAGCGGGCACGTCGCGGCCATCGGTCAGCCGGCCCGCCGCATGTCGAGCACCTCGCGCAGCTCGGACGGGAAGCGCCCGGCGAGCCGCAGCACGACGAGGAAGACGCCGCAGCCGGCGACGGCGTCGAGCAGCGGGTGCACGCCGACGAGCCGGCCCGCCGCGTAGCCGGCGGCGCCCGCGACGAGCGTCACCGCCAGCGCCGACAGCGGCAGCGGCGGCCCTCCGCCGCGCGTGAGCGCCACGGTCAGCGCGGCAGCGAGGACGAAGTCGCCGGTGACCGCGGCCACGGCCGCGCCGTCCGCGCCGTGTGCCGGCGCCAGGACGAGCGCGAGCACCGCCGTGAGCACGAGCGTGCTGCTCGTCGCGATCAGCAGCTCGCGGTAGCGGCGCATGCCGAGCAGCGGGAACGACGTCGCGGCCACGACGAACCCGGCGAGCAGCGCGGCGCTCTGGATCTGCAGGACCTCGACCGACGGATGGTCGCTCGTGCCGACGAGCAGCTCGATCGCGAACGGCGCCGACAGCAGCAGGCCGAGCGCCATGAGGCCGCCGAGGAACAGCGACAGCTCGTAGATGCGGCTCGTCGCGTACTCGAAGCGCTCGCGGTCGTCGTGCGCCGCGCGGGAGATGATCGGAAACGCCGCGCCGATGAGCAGGGCGGGGATGCCGACGAGCGCCTCCATGAGGCGGAAGGAGATCGAGAAGTAGCCCGTCTGCTCGGCGCTCGAGACGAGCGACGTGATGAGCAGCGTCACGCGGAAGTACAGGGCGTAGACGGCGACGGCGAGCGCGACGATCATGACCTCGCGCACGAGCGGCAGCCAGCGGGCGGGCGCGAAGGCCGGGCGCAGCGAGATGTCGTGCCGCGCACGAGCGGGACGGTCAGCGCGAGCGCCGCGAGGCCGGCCGGGATCGCCACCGCGAGCAGCGGCACGGTGCCCTCGCCGGCGAGCACGAGGGCGATGATGAGCGCGATCCCGACGACGCCGCGGGCGAGCTCGACGAGCGCCGCCCAGCCGAAGCGCAGCCGGCTCTGGAGGTCGACGACGAGCAGCAGCTGCATCGTGACGAAGAGCATGCCGACGCTCGCGAGCAGGACGCCGAGGGTCAGGTCGCCGCCGTAGCCGGCGACCGCCGTGAAGCGCGACGGCGACGGCGATGCCCGCGCGTGCTGAGCACGAGCCGCAGGCCGAGCAGGTCGCTCATGAGCCGCCGCCGCTGCGCGGGGTCGCGCGCGACCGACAGCTCGCGCAGCGCGACCGTCGCGACGCCGCCCTCGGTCAGGCCCGGCGACGATCGCGACGATCGCCAGCGCCGTCGAGTAGCGGCCGAACTCGACCTCGCCGAGATGGCGGACGAGCAGCGGCGCCGAGGCGAGCCCGATGAGCAGCGAGCCCGCGAACGCGCTCATCCGCAGCAGGCCTCCGCGCATCGCCGCGGGCCCCGCCGCCGCGGTGTCGATGAGGTCGGGCGGCGCCGCGTTCACAGGCTGCACCCTACGTCGGGCGCCACCCGGAGCCGGATCGGGCCGCTGCTAGGTTCCGCGCGTGCCGCCGCCCCCCGACACCGCATCCGCGCTGGCCGACATCCAGGCGATGTGGACGGAGATGGAGCGGGCGCCGGAGATCGTGCAGCCGTCGGACTTCTGGCGCGCGCTCAACGACCGCAACACGCGCCAGATCGACGACGAGGGCTTCGCGCGCTTCAAGCGCACGGTGAACCAGAACTACTTCGGCTGGATCCCGCACACGCCGCTCGACGACCAGCTCCTGGCCGTGGCGAAGACTGGCTGCGCCGGCCGGCGCCCGCCGTCGTGGCGGCCCGGCTCGGCGACGTCAGCACGCTCGAGGCCGGGCACGAGCGCGTCAACCCGTTCGAGAGCGCGCGCGCCCGCCGCATCCACGGGCTCTTCCTCGCGCTGCTGTGGGAGCACGTCCGGCGGGTCGACCGCCGCGACATCCTCCTGCGCCTCGAGGAGCCCGAGCTCGGCGATCCGGTCGTCGCGACGTACCGCGGCCGGCGCATCAGCCAGGACCTCGGCAACTCCGTCTACGAGCTCTACAGCGCGACCGCGGCGCTGCCCGGCAACGAGCCCGGTCCGGGCGGGGTGCTCGAGCTCGGCGGCGGCTACGGGCGCGTGGCCTGGGTCTTCCTCGAGGAGTTCCCGCGGGCGCGCTACGTCCTCGTCGACATCCCGCCCGCGCTGGCGATCGCGCAGGAGTACCTCACGACGCTGTTCCCGCGAGCAGGCGCACGTTCCGCTTCCGCCACTTCGACGACGCGGCCGAGATCGCCGGCGAGCTCGCCGAGGCGCAGATCGCGTTCCTCACGCCGAACCAGCTCTCGCTGCTGGACCCGCTCGGCGTGTCGCTGTTCGTGAACATCAGCTCGCTGCACGAGATGCGCCCCGAGCAGATCGCGCACTACCTCGGCGAGGCCGACCGCCACACCGACGGCTTCTTCTACTCCAAGCAGTGCAGCCGCTGGCACAACCCCGACGACGACGTCGTCGTCGACCGCGCGAGCTATCCGATCCCGCCGTCGTGGCGGACGGTGTACGAGCGCACGCACCCGATCCAGCGGGCGTTCTTCCACGGGCTCTACGACACGCGCGGGCGGCTGATGGACCGGCGCCTCAGCCCGGCGACGCTCGCGAGCCGCGCGCGCGGCCTCGCCGGCGTGCTGGGCAGCCAGAAGGTGCACTGGTGGGGAGAGGCATCCGGGACGCACGTCCAGGGCCCGCCGAACCCGCAGGCGATGCTCGACATCTTCGCCGGCGAATGGGCGTCCCGGCTGCCGCCGCCCTACGACGGGCTGCGCGCCGGAGAGGCGACGCTGTTCGAGGACGAGCGCATCCGCTGGACGCTCGAGCGCTTCGGCCCGCTCGACGGCCAGTCGGTGCTCGATCTCGGACCGCTCGAGGGCGGGCACGCCTACATGGCGATGCAGGCCGGCGCCGCACGCGTCGTGGCGGTCGAGGGCAACGCCCGCCACTTCCTCAAGTGCCTCGTCGTCAAGGACCTCCTGGGCATGGACGTCGTGGAGTTCCGGCTCGGCGACTTCGTCGCGATGCTGCAGGCCGAGAGCGACGTCTACGACCTCGCGCTCGTGCAGGGCGTCCTCTACCACATGGTCGATCCGGTGGAGCTCATCGCGCTGACGGCCGAGCGCGCCCGCCGGCTCGCGCTGTGGACGCAGTACTACGACGCCGCGCACGTCGCGCGCCTCCCGCCGCGCATCCGCCGCCACTTCGCCGGTGAGGCCACGCCCGCCGAGACGCGCGGGTTCGCCCACGACCACCACCGCTTCGCGTACGGGCTCGGCCGCAAGCTCGTCGGCTTCTACGGCGGCAACCAGGGACACGCGAACTGGCTGTCGCGCGACGACCTCATGCGCGCGCTCGAGCACTTCGGCTGGCGCGACGTCGCAGATCGGCTTCGATCAGCCCGACGCCGCGCACGGGCCCGCGCTCTCGCTCACCGCCGTTCGCGACTGAGCCGGCGCTCAGATCGCCGGTGCGGGGCCCGTCGCGTCGATGACGACGATGAACCCGTCGCCGATCTTGTCGTCCGGGTCGAGGCTGTCGAGGACCCGGAGGCCGATCGCCTCGCAGAGCTCGACGAAGCTCTCGCGCGTCCACACCGACCAGTGACGGTCCTCGTCGGAGCCGAAGCCCGTCCGGTGGCGCGCGAGCAGCTCCTCGACCGTCGACAGCGCGCGGTCGGCGTCGAACGTCCGGTCGCGGTGCGGCACGACCGCGACGACGTAGCGCCGCGCGACGCGATGCCACTCCAGGAGCGCCCGGATCGGATCGGGGAAGTGCTCGATGACGTGCGAGCTGAAGACGAAGTCGTGCGAGCCGTCCTCGAAGGGCAGGTCGTCGCCGGGCGCGACGACGTCGACGCGCGCGACGTGGAACACCATCTTGCGCTCCTGCTGCTTGTAGGGGGTGTCGAGCTCGCCCCAGCGATCGACGTTCAGCGCGTCGAGGAAGTAGTTGTTCGACGCGGCGGCGCCGATCTCGACGCCCTTCAGGCCCTTGAGGTAGCGCGAGACGAACTTCGAGTCGCGGCGCAGCAGCAGCGCGCTGGAGTGATAGACGCGCTGCCTGAGCAACTCGAGCTGCCCGGGGAGGGCCATCGCGTGGATCCTAACGGCGCTCGCGCCACCACCGCACGGTCTGCGCGAGGCCCTCGTCCAGCGAGCGCGCGGGCCGGAAGCCGACCTCGTCGCGCAGCCGCGCGACGTCCGCGGCGATCTCCTCGGGCTCGCCGGGGCGCGCGGGCAGCGCCCCGACGTCGAGCAGGTCCTCGCGGCCCGCCGCCTGCGCGAGCTGCTCGGCGATCGAGCGCACGGCGACCGCCTCGCCCGACGCGATGTTCACGGCGCCCTCGACATCGCTGTCGAGCAGCGCCGCGAACGCGCCCGCGACGTCGTCGACGTGGAGGAAGTCGCGCAGCTGCGTCCCGGCGCTCGTCGGCGCGCGCTCGCCCGCGACGAGCGCCCGCGCGACGCCCGCGACGAGCCGGCGCTCGTCCTCGCGCGGGCCGTAGAGGAAGAAGATCCGCCCCCAGCGCGAGCGACAGCCCGGCGCGCTCGGCGAGCCCCTCGGCGACGCGCCGCGTGGCGTCCTTGCAGACGCCGTAGTACGTCGCCGGGCGCCAGCGGCGCGTCCTCGCGCAGCGGCTGCGGCGCGCTCCAGTCGTACTCCGCGCAGGTGCCGGCGAGCACCGCCCGCGCGCCGCCCGCCGCGGCGAACTCGTCGAGCAGGCCGACCGTCGCGCCAACCCACGACGCGTTCTCGCGCGCCGCCCAGAACGCGCCCGGCTCGGCGTACCAGGCGAGGTGCAGCAGATGCGACGCGCCGAGCGAGGCGACGAGGCCGCGGCGCGCCGACGCGTCGAGCAGGTCGGTCTCGTGCCACGTCACGCGGTCGGCGCCCGCATCCGCCGGGATGCTGCGCGTGACGGCGTGCACGTCGAACCCGCGGCGGACGAGCTCGCCCAGCGCCGGGCGGCCGACGAAGCCGCTCGCGCCGGTGACGAGCACGCGCCGCGCGCTCACGGCGCGAAGTCCGGGTAGCCGCGGTCGCGCTCGGAGATCGTCCGCTCGCCGTGCGGCGCGGGCCAGTCGATCGCGAACGCCGGGTCGTCCCAGCGCACGCCGCGCGCCGCCTCCGGCACGTGGACGTGGCCCATGAGGTACTGGACCTCGCAGTCGTCGGTCAGCGTCTGAAAGCCGTGCGCGATGCCCGGCGCGAGGTAGAACCCGCGGCGGTTGTCGGCGGTCAGCTCCACGGCGTGCCAGCGCAGGTGGCTCGGCGGAGTCCGCACGCAGGTCGACGCCGACGTCCCAGATCGCGCCCCGCACGCAGCGCACGAGCTTGGCCTCGCCGTGCGGGGCGGCCTGGTAGTGCAGGCCGCGCAGCGTGTCGCGCGCCGCGTTGAACGAGCTGTTGGCCTGCACGCCGACCGGCTCCAGGCCGTGGGCGGCGAACTGCGCCTCGTCATAGGTCCGGGCGAACCAGCCGCGCTCGTCGCCGAGCAGGTCGAGCTCGACGACGAAGCACCCCTCCAGCGGCGTCGGCTCGAACCTCACGAGAACAACCGCAGCTCCGGGGACCGCGCCGCGAACCGCCCGCCCCACTCGCGGATGTAGGAGAGCTGATCCATGATCTCCTCCTTGATGTTCCACGGCAGGACGAGGACGACGTCGGGGCGGCGCTCGGCGATCGCCTCGGGGGCGAGGACCGGGATGTGCGTCCCGGGCAGGACGTGGCCCTGCTTGTGCGGGTTGGCGTCGCAGGTGAAGTCGACGAAGTCGCGCCCCACGCCGCAGTAGTTCAGCAGCGTGTTGCCCTTCGCCGGCGCCCCGTAGCCGGCGATCGAGTTGCCGCCGTGCTTGAGCTCGATGAGGAACTCGAGGATCGATCGCTTGTCCTCGGGGACGCGCTCGCCGAAGGCCGTGTACGTCGCCACGTCGCCGAGCCCCGCGTCCCGCTCGCGCTCGCGCATCTCGCGCGCCGCCTCGGTCTCCGCGCGCTCGTCGTCCTCGTGGCAGCCGAAGATCCGCAGCGAGCCGCCGTGCGTCGCCAGCTCCTCGACGTCGAAGAGCCGCAGCCCGTGCGCCGCGAAGATCCGCGCCGCGGTCGAGAACGAGAGGTAGGAGTAGTGCTCGTGGTAGATCGTGTCCCACTGGTTGAGCTCGACGAGCTTCAGCAGGTGCGGGAACTCCATCGTGATGAGCCCGCCGGGCTTCAGCGCGAGCTTCATCCCGGCGACGAAGTCGTTGATGTCCGGCACATGCGCGAGGACGTTGTTGCCGAGCAGGAGGTCGGCCCGCAGCTCCTTCGGCCAGCGCCGCGGCGGTCTCCGCGCCCCAGAACTCGACCCGCGTCGGGATCCCCTTGTCGATCGCGACCTGCGCCGTGTTCGCCGTCGGCTCGATGCCGAGCACCGGCACGCCCGCCGCCGCGAAGTACTGCAGGAGGTAGCCGTCGTTGGAGGCGAGCTCGACGACCTGGCTGCGACCCGTCGAGCCCGAGCCGCTCGGTCATCTCCTCGGCATAGCGGCGCGCGTGCGCCAGCCACGACGACGAGTACGACGAGAAGTAGGCGTAGTCGTCGCGAAAGAGCGGTCGCGGCGACTGAAACGGCGCGAGCTGGACGAGGAAGCACTCCGAGCAGACGAGCGCGCAGAGCGGGAAGAAGGGCTCCATCGCGTTCGCGTGCTCCAGCGGCACGTTGTCGTTGGCCACCGGCGACATCCCGAGGTCCGCGAAGACGTGCTCGAGCGGGGCGGCGCAGAAGCGGCAGCGTGCCTGCGCCGGCGTCACCGCCACGAGCACCACGGAGCGCGCCCGGACTCCCACAGCGCCTGCAGCTCGTTGCGCTCGCGCAGCGTGTCCATCGCCTGCCAGAAGCCGCGATGCCGGTACGCCGTCAGCTCGCCGCGGGCGGCGAGGTCGCGCAGCGGCTCCTCCTCCCACTTCGTGTCGTCGCCCGCGATCGCGCCGGCGACGGCGGGCTCGCAGACGAAGAAGCCCCCGTTGATCCAGGCGCCGTCGCCGCGCGGCTTCTCGGCGAAGCTCCCGACCGCCGCGCCGTCGATCTCCAGCGCGCCGAAGCGCCCCGGCGGCTGGATCGCCGTGACGGTCGCCAGGCGGCCCTCGCTGCGGTGGTGGGCGATGAGGGCGCCGAGGTCGATGTCGGCGAGGCCGTCGCCGTAGGTCAGGCAGAACGTCTCGTCGCCGAGGTACGGCATGACGCGCTTCAGCCGGCCGCCGGTCATCGTCTCGTCGCCGGTGTCGACGAGCGTCACGCGCCAGGGCTCGGTCGTCGAGCTGTGGATCTCCATCTCGCCGCTGCGCATGTCGAACGTCACGTCCGACGTGTGCAGCGCGTAGTTCGCGAACCACTCCTTGATGACGTAGCCCTTGTAGCCGAGGCAGACGACGAAATCGTCGATCCCGTGGGACTCGTAGATCTTCATGATGTGCCAGAGGATCGGCTTGGAGCCGATCTCGACCATGGGCTTCGGTTTAAGCGTGGTCTCCTCGCTCAAACGTGAGCCAAGGCCACCCGCGAGGATCACCGCCTTCACGGGCTCAGGGTAGTCTGCGGCGCCCCCATGGCGCGCTCAGCACTCATCACCGGGATCACCGGCCAGGACGGTTCCTACCTCGCCGAGCTGCTGCTCGAGCGCGGCTACGACGTGCACGGGATGGTCCGCCGGGCGTCCACCGAGAAGTTCGAGCGCATCGACCATCTCAAGGACGACATCGCCCTGCACCAGGGCGATCTGCTCGACCAGCGCTCGCTCGTCGACACGATCCGCGCGGCCAAGCCGGAGGAGATCTACAACCTCGCCGCGATGAGCTTCGTCGCGGTGTCGTGGATCCAGCCGACGCTCACCGCGGAGTTCACCGGCGTCGGCGTGACGCGGATGCTCGAGGCCGTCCGCGAGGCGGCGCCCGAGGCGCGCTTCTACCAGGCGTCGAGCTCGGAGATGTTCGGGAAGGTCCTCGAGGTCCCGCAGACCGAGACGACGCCGTTCTACCCGCGCTCGCCCTACGGCGTGGCGAAGGCCTACGGGCACTTCATCACCGTGAACTACCGCGAGTCCTACGACCTCTTCGCCTGCTCGGGGATCCTCTTCAACCACGAGTCCGAGCGCCGCGGCATCGAGTTCGTCACCCGCAAGATCACGTGGCACGCGGCGGCGATCAAGCACGGGCTGCGCGACGAGCTGCGCCTCGGCAACCTCGACGCCGAGCGCGACTGGGGCTACGCGAAGGACTACGTCGAGGCGATGTACCTCATGCTCCAGCAGGACACGCCCGAGGACTACGTCATCGCGACGAACGAGACCCACACCGTCCGCGAGTGCGTGCAGATCGCCTTCGACGAGGCCGGGATCGACGACTGGGAGCGCTACGTCACGATCGACCCGGCGTTCCTGCGCCCGGCGGAGGTCGATCAGCTCATCGGCAACCCGGCGAAGGCGAAGGCCCGGCTCGGGTGGGAGCCGCAGACGAGCTTCGAGGAGCTCATCCGCCTCATGACGCGCTCGGACCTGGCGCTGCTCGGGTAGCCCCGAAGGACTCGATCTGCGCGAGCGTCACCGCGCGCATGTCCTCGCCCGCCGCCAGCGCGCGGTACCACTGCACGATGCCGGCCAGCGCCTCCTCGAGGCCCCACGCCGGCGCCCAGCCGAGCTGCTCGCGCGCCTTGGAGGAGTCCAGCGCGAGGTGGTGGGCCTCGTGCGGGTGCGGGCCGGGATCGAGCTCCCAGCGCAGCTCCCCCGGCCACAGCTCGGTGAGGCGGTCGGCGAGCGAGCGCACCGGCTGCGCGTCGCCCGGCGTCGGGGCCGAAGTTCCAGCCGCCCTGGAGCGCCGGGATCGGCGTGCAGCCGCCTGCGGCGAGTCGCAGGTAGCCCTCAGCGGGTTGAGCACGTGCTGCCATGGCCGGACGGCCTCGGGGTTGCGGACGGGGATCGGCTCGCCCGCGAGCGCGCCGCGCATGATGTCCGGGATGAGGCGGTCCTCGCCCCAGTCGCCGCCGCCGATGACGTTGCCCGCCCGCGCCGACGCCAGCCGCGGCCCCTCGCCGTCGGGCGCGAAGAACGAGCGCAGGTAGGCGTCGCTGACGAGCTCGGCGCAGCCCTTGGAGTTCGAGTACGGGTCGTGGCCGCCCTTCGGGTCGTCCTCGACGAACGGGCGCGGCGGGCGGCCGTCGAAGTTGTCGTAGCACTTGTCCGACGTGACGTTCACGACGGCGCGCACCGACGGCGTCGCGCGCACCGCCTCGAGGACGTTGACGGTGCCCATGACGTTCGTCTCGTAGGTCTCGCGCGGCTCGGCGAACGAGCGGCGCACGAACGCCTGCGCCGCCATGTGGATGACGATCTCCGGCTGCGCCGCGGCGAACGCGTCGAGGACGGCGGCGTGGTCGCGGACGTCGCCGCGGACGTCGGAGATCCCGTCGCCGGCGCGGGCGAGCTCGTAGAGCGACGGGTTCGTCGGCACGCGGTCGGCGAACCCCGTGACGCGCGCGCCGAGCGCCTGCAGCCAGAGCGTCAGCCACGCGCCCTTGAAGCCCGTGTGCCCGGTGACGAGCACCGCGCGGTCACGCCAGAAGTCGGCCTCGATGGGGGGCGTCATGCCGGCGTGATGCTAGTGACGCATACGCTCCACGGCAGCTCATGGCCGTCCCGCTCTTCGACACCGCGACGCCGCTCGCGCCCCTGCGCGAGCAGATCGACGCCGCGATCGCGGGCGTCCTGGACTCCAAGCGCTTCATCCTCGGGCCCGAGGTCCAGGCGTTCGAGCGCGAGTTCGCGACGGCGTGCGGCGCCGGGCACGCGATCGGCGTCGCCAACGGCACGGACGCGCTGACGATCGCGCTGCAGGCGATGGGCGTCGGCGCGGGCGACGACGTCGTCGTCCCGTCGTTCACGTTCTTCGCGACCGCCGAGGCCGTCATCCCGACGGGCGCGCGGCCGGTCTTCTGCGACGTCGACGCCGGGACGATGTGCATGACCGCGGAGACCGTCCGCGCGGCGCTGACGCCCGCGACGAAGGCCGTCGTCGTCGTGCACCTCTTCGGCAACGTCGCGCCGGTCGGGGAGATCGAGGCGCTCGGCGTCCCGGTCCTCGAGGACGCCGCCCAGGCGGCCGGCTCGCGCTCGGCTGCGGGCCGCCCCGGAGCGCTCGGCACGGCGGCGACGTTCAGCTTCTTTCCCTCCAAGAACCTCGGCTGCTTCGGCGACGGCGGCGCGATCACGACCGGCGACGAGCAGCTCGCCGAGCGCGTGCGGTCGCTGCGCTTCCACGGCTCGCGCGACAAGGTCACCTACGAGGAGGTCGGCTACAACTCGCGCCTCGACGAGCTCCAGGCGGCGATCCTGCGCGTGCAGCTGCCGCACCTCGACGGCTGGGCCGACGGCCGCCGCGCCGCCGGCCGCCACTACGAGGAGGCCGGGCTCGGCGAGCTCGTGACGCTCCCGGTCGTCGCCGACGGCGCCGAGCCCGCGTGGCACCTCTACGTCGTGCGCAGCGAGCGCGCCGACGAGCTCGTCGCGGGCCTGTCGGCCGCCGGGATCGGCGCGCGCGGCTACTACCGCACGCCGGTCCACCGCCAGGCGGCGATGCGGCCCTGGGGCGGCGCGCTGCTGCCCGCGACCGACGAGCTGGCCCGGACGCACGTCGCGCTGCCGATGAGCCCGGTGCTCAGCGCGGAGCAGGCGGCGGAGGTCGTGGGCGCGGTCCGCGCGGTTCTCGGCTGAGTCATCGCCAGCTGCCAGCTCGTGCGGCTCGGGAGCGCCGGCGCTTGCGAACGGCAGCGATGAGGAACGTCAGCGCCCGCGGCGCTCCGGCGGACCTCCGCAGCGGTCGTGTCGACGAGGGCGCACGACCTCGTCGACACGACCGCTCGCGCGACGCGCCGCAAGCGACCGACCCGCCTTCCTCATCGCCGCAGTTCCGCCGACGCCGGACGCCGCAACAGCGCGGACGGACCCACGCGCGACTACGCCGGGCGCCGCGTGCGATCGAGATCGGCCTGCAGCGCCTCGAGCACGCGCACGACCCGCAGCCCGCTCGCGCCGTCCGAGCGCGGCGCGGTCCCGTCCCGGACGCACCCGACGAAGTGCTCGACCTCCAGCCGCAGCGGCTCGGCGTTGGAGATCCGCGGCGAGTAGATGTCGCCCGCCCGGGTGATGTACTCGCCGTAGGAGCCCGACGGCTGGTCGAAGCCCTTGTCGTAGACGGTGACCTTGCGCTCGAGGTCCATGTCGTCGAACGTCGCCATCCGCTGCGAGCCGACGACCGTGAAGCGCCGCTCCTTGTGGGGGTCCAGCCACGACAGGTGCAGGTGCGCCGCGAGGCCGCTCGGGAAGCGCAGGAAGGCGAAGACGACGTCCTCGACGCCCGGGCGCATGTAGGACTCGCCGTGCGCCGAGCACGTGCTCGGGTCCTCGCCCGCGAGGTGCAGGATGACCGAGATGTCGTGCGCGCCGAGGCTCCACAGCGCGTTC
Organism: uncultured Actinomycetes bacterium; assembly: GCA_963830085.1. Lineage (GTDB taxonomy): Bacteria > Actinomycetota > Thermoleophilia > Solirubrobacterales > Solirubrobacteraceae > CADCVQ01. The sequence continues at coordinate 197,946 of CAWHLF010000006.1, forward strand.
TCGTCGGCGCGCAGCTGGCCGAGGTTCAGGCGGTTGGAGTAGATGTAGTGGATGTCGCCGAGCTCGCCGGAGTCGGCGATCTCCTTGAGCTTGCGCACGCCCGGGTGGTACTCGAGCAGGTGCCCGACCATGAGCACGCGCCCGGCGGCCGCAGCCGCTGCGACCGCTCGCTCGGCGTCGAGCGACCGACTGCGCGAGCGGCTTCTCGACGAAGCAGTGCTTGCCGGCCTCGAGCACGCGCACCGCGAGGTCGGCGTGCGTCGGGACCGGCGTCGCGACGACGATCGCGTCGAGCTCGTCGTCGGCGAGCAGGTCGCCGAGGTCGGCCGTGAAGCGCGCGCGGCGGTGGACGGTCGCCAGGCGCTCGCGGACCTCGTCGCGCTCGTCGCAGCACCACGCGAGCTCCGCGCCCGCCAGGCCGTCGATGTTGCGGGCGATGTTCGGGCCCCAGTAGCCGAGGCCGACGACGCCGACCCGGACCGCGTCCGTCACAAGAGGACGGCGTTGCCCGACCGGCGCGTCACGCCGCGCAGGTCGAGCGCCAGCGGGACGCGTCCGACGGCGTCGTCGTGATCGACGCCGGGATGCGCGGTGACGATGAGCGCGATGTCGGCGCCGGCGAGGACGTCGTCGAGCGCCTCGCTGCGCAGATCCTGGTCGGGCAGCTCGGGCACGAAGCGGTCGTGGTAGCGGACGTTCGCGCCGAGCCCCCGCAGCAGCGCCACGATCTTCAGCCCGGGCGACTCGCGCACGTCGCCGACGCCGGCCTTGTAGCTCACGCCGAGGACCGCGACCGTCGAGCCGCGGACCGGCTTGGCCGCGTCGTTGAGCAGCCGCTCGACCTTCGCGACGCAGTGGTAGGGCATCTGCTGGTTGATCTTGCCCGCGAGCTCGATGAACTCCGTCGTCATGTCGAACTCGCGCGCCCGCCACGAGAGGTAGAACGGGTCGACCGGCAGGCAGTGGCCGCCCATGCCGGGGCCGGGGTCGAAGCGCATGAAGCCGTAGGGCTTCGTCGCCGCCGCGTCGACGACCTCCCAGATGTCGATGCCCATCCGGTCGCAGAGCATCGCCAGCTCGTTGACGAGCGCGATGTTCACCGAGCGGAAGATGTTCTCCAGGAGCTTGCTGAGCTCGGCCGCCTCGGGCGTCGAGACGCGCACGACCGTGTCGCAGACCTCGCGGTAGAGCGCCTCGGCGCGGTCGCCGCAGGCCGGCGTCAGCCCGCCGACGACCTTCGGCGTCGTGCGCATCGTGTGGTCGGTGCGGCCGGGATCGACGCGCTCCGGCGAGAAGGCGAGGTTGAAGTCCACGCCGGCGACGAAGCCCGACTCCGAGAGGATCGGCGCGACGCGATCGCGCGTCGTCCCCGGGTACGTCGTGGACTCGAGCACGACGAGCTGGCCGCCCTGCAGCACCCGCGCGAGGTCGCGCGACGCGCCGACGAGCATCCCGAGATCGGGCTCGCGGTTGGGCGTCAGCGGCGTCGGGACGCAGATGAGGATCGCGTCGCAGCGGGCGAGCGCCGCGAAGCGCGTCGTCGCCTCGATCCGCGGCGAGACCGCGGCGAGCGACTCGTTCGAAACGTCCTCGATGTAGGACTCGCCGCGCTTGAGCGCGTCGACCTTGCGGCGGTCGGCGTCGACCGCCACGACCTCGCGGCCCTCCGCGGCGAAGGCAACGGCGAGCGGTAGGCCGACGTAGCCCATGCCGATGACTCCAACGGCCATATGCGGCGAAGTGTAGAAGCTGGCGCCGATGCGGCCGGACGCCCGTTGCGACATGCGTCCGACTCCGCAACCCCCGCCGCCCACGGGCGTTGGAGAGCCATGAGGCCGACGCCGCTCCTGCTCGCGCTCCTCGCCGGACTCGTCCTCTGCCCGCCGGCGTCGGCCGGCGTCGCGCGCGTCGACGTCGTCACCGACGGCCGCTACGGCGTGGGCTTCTCGCACATCGTCTACGAGGCCGCGGCGGGCGAGCGCAACGCCGTGACGATCACGCCGGCCGGCGGTGGCGGGACGATCTGGCTCGTCCACGACGACGGCGCCGCGGTGACCGCGGCCAGCGGCTGCCAGAGCGTCGACGCCCGCACCGCGCGCTGCGCCCCCGCCGGCGGCGCGTCGCTGGCGAGCTTCGACGTCCGTACCGGCGACGGCGACGACAACGTGCGGACCGTCCTCGCGGCGACCGACCGCCTCCAGCTGTTCGACATCGACGGCGGCGCCGGCGACGACCGCCTGCAAAGCAACGGCAGGCTCACGGGCGGCCTCGGCGACGACACGCTCGAAGGCGGTGCGGGCGACGACGCGCTCGAGGGCGGAGCGGGCGACGACACCCTGCGCGGCGGCGACGGCGCGGACGATCTCGACGGCAACAGCGGCGACGACCTCCTCGACGGCGGCGGCGGACGCGATCTCGTGACCTACGGCCGCGCCGGCGCGGTCCGCGTCGACCTCGCCGACGCCCGCCCGGACGGCGGCCGCGGCGAGCGCGACGTGCTGCGCGCGGTCGAGGGCGTCACCGGCGGCGGCGGCGACGACGTCCTGCGCGGCAGCGACGGGCCCGACGTCCTCCAGGGCGGGCGCGGCGACGACGTGCTCGACGGCCGCGGAGGCGACGACCGCATCCGCGGCGGCAGCGGTCGCAACGTCGTCGACGGCGGCTCCGGCGACGACGAGCTCGCGTCGGTCAGCTCCGGCGACCGCGTGCGCGGCGGGGAGGGTGCCGACCGGATCACCGCCCTGGCGGGCGGCGCGCGCCTGGACGGCGGCGCCGGCGACGATGCGTTCTCGATCTCGGTCCCGCCGGCGGCGCTCGCGTGCGGACGCGGGCGCGACCGGGTCTTCGGACTGAGCCTCCCCGGCCGGCCGCTGATCACGGCGCTGGAAGGCTGCGAGCTCGACTTCACGCCGTCCCCCGTCGTCGCGATCGCCGCGACGCCGCGCCGGACCGACCGCGCATTCCAGTTCGCGGCGCAGTGCCGGCCGGCCGCGGCGTCGTGCACGCTGCGCATCGCGCTGCGGCTCTTCCGCCCCGCGCGGACGGGCCTCGAGCTCGGCAGCGGGACCGTCACGCTCCGCGGCGGCGAGCGCGGACGCGTCCGCGTCGACCTCGGCGCGGCCGCCCGGCGCGCGCTGCGCACGGCGCCGCGGGCGCTGCTGCAGGTGCGCCTGCGCGGGAACGACCGGCCGGGCGCCGCGGTCGCGGCGACGCCGTTCGCGCAGGAGTGGCGCGTCCGGATCGTCCCGCCCTCCAGATGACATCCGCCGCGCTCGGGTCGGCGACGGAGCGGCCGTCGCCGGCGGTGCCTGGGTCAGCGGCTGACGTCACCGCGGTCCGAGCAGCTCGCCGAGGACGACGGGCGGCGCGCCCGCGGGAGCAGGCACGACGGCGCCGTCGCCGTGCACCTCGACCCGGCGGTAGCCCTCCGCGCCCGGCGCCTGGTGCACCGTGACCGACCGGCGCGCGACGTCGACGAGCCAGTACTCGCCGACCCCGGCGCGCGCATAGCGCCACGCCTTCGCGGTGTCGTGGCGCAGCGTCGTGATCGAGACCTCGACGACGAGGGCCGCGGTCGCCGGATGCCGGTCGCGCTCGAGCCGCTCGACGACCATGAGATCGGGGAGGACGAACCCGCCCTCGACGAGCAGCACGTCCTGGACGCGGACGTCCCACTCCGGGCAGCCGATCACGAAGTGCCGGTTGAGCCACGAGACGATCGTGCTGTGCTCCGGGCCCGGTGGGCTCACGTCGACGAGCACGCCGTCGATGAGCTCGACATGCTCGTCCTCGCGGAGGATGCCGGCGTCCACCATCCGGTACACGTCCTCGACCGACAGGCGATGCAGCGCGGGGTCCTCGGTACCGAGCATGGCGGCATCGAGGCTAGCGGCGGTTCCACGCCGTGTCACGCTCAACGCGGCCGGCGGCGGTGGCGCGTGCGTGGGCGGGCAGCGGGGAGATCGACGAGCAGCACCTCCGCGCGGACCTCCTCCTCGATCAGCTCGATCGCGCGTGCGGCCTGCTCGAGCGGCATGCCGCGCTCCGGCCACCACCGGCCGCGCGATCTCGCCGACCAGCGTGGCGAACGCCTCGACCGTCGACGCCTGCGATCGGCTGGCTCCTGAACGCTTGGTGTGCTCCATGTGCGCGACGATCTGCGACGCGGTCGCCCCCCACAGCACCAGGGCTTGCACGAGTCGATCGAGCGCCGGGTCCGGTCCGGCCTCCTCGGTGATGCTCATGTCAACCAGAGGCGGCGCGGACGCAAAACTCGCCCCCCGGGGCGGGTTCAGGGAGCGCTCAGCGCCTCCAGGTCGGCCTGCACCATCTCCTCGATCATCGCCTCGAAGCTCGTCTCCGGCTCCCAGCCCAGGCGCTCGCGCGCCTTGGAGATGTCGCCGACCGGCGGCGTGCGCTCGGACGGGCGCACGAGCTTTGAGTCGACGACGACGTGGTCGTCGGGATCCAGCCCCACAGCGCCGAACGCCGCCGCGACGAGCTCGCCCACCGTGCGGCCCGGCGCCGCCCGCGAGGACGTAGTCGCCGGGCTCGTCCTGCTGGAGCATGAGGTGGTAGCCGCGGACGATGTCGCGGGCGTGCGACCAGTCGCGCACAGCCGCGAGGTCACCGAGCACGAGCTCGTCCTGGAGGCCGAGCTTGATCGCCGCCGCGCCCCGGCTGACCTTGCGCGGCAGGAAGCGCTCGGGCCGCCGCGGCGACTCGTGGTTGTAGGCGATCGCGCTGCTCGCGTGCAGCCCGTGCTTGGAGCGCAGCGTGTCGACGAGGCCGTAGGCGGCGACCTTCGCGACGCCGTAGGGCGAGCGCGGGCGCATCGGCGTCTCCTCGTTCTGGGGCGACTCGGCCGCGGCGCCGAAGACCTCGCCCGAGCTCGCGACGAGCACGCGCGGCGGCCGCGGCGCCTCGCGCGCCGCCGTCAGGAGCGTCGCGGTCGCGCCGGCGACGAGCGCGAGCGTGCCCGCCGGGTCCTTCCACGACGCCGGCACGAACGTCGGCGCCGCGAGGTGGTAGAGCTCGTCCGGCTCGGTCTCGAGGACCGCCGCGCGCAGCGAGGCCGGATCGCCGAGGTCGCCGTGAACCGTGCTGACCCCATCGATCGAGACCGGCGTGCGGACCATGCCGACGACGTCGTAGCCCTCCGCGAGGAGCAGCTCCGCGAGATAGAAGCCGTCCTGACCGGTGATCCCGGTGATGAGCGCCCGCGGCACGCGCGAAGCGTAGTGATCGCCCGGGCGCGCGCGGACGCCGGGGTTTCGCGTCAAACGACCGGGGTAGCGGTCGTAGGACAGACGACTTGCAAGATCGCAACCTTTGCGGCCCGCGCGCGTTCTCATTCGTACCCTAGTCCCGACGCGCACGCATCCCCACCCCGGATGACGCTCTCCCGCCCCCTCCCCAGTGGGTTGTCCCGGTCCCCCCAGCCGGCATCGCCCGCCCCAACCACCCCACGCGAAGTCAGCGTGCTCGGCGTGCCCCTGGCACTGACCGATTACGACCAGACGATGGAGTGGATGGACGCGACGATCGCGCACGGTGAGACGGGCTACATCTGCGTCGCCGCGACGCACACGATCATGGTCTGTCACGAGGACCCGGAGCTGCGCGAGGCGGTGCTGAACTCGTCGCTGACGGTCCCCGACGGCCAGCCGCTCGTCTGGGCGATGAACGCGCTCGGCGGCGACCTCGAGGACCGCGTCTACGGCCCGGACCTCATGGCGCGCTACTGCGAGCGCGCCGCGCAGAACGGGACCCGGATGTATCTCTACGGCGGGCGCAACCAGGGCGCGCTCGTCCAGCTCGCGCTCAACCTGCGCCAGCGCTACCCCGGGGTGAAGATCGTCGGCGGCTACTCACCGCCCTTCCGCGACCTCTCCGAGGAGGAGGAGGACGCGATCGTCGACGAGATCAACCGCACGAAGGCCGACGTCATCTGGATCGGCGTCGGCGCGCCCAAGCAGGAGAAGTGGATGGCCGCGATGCGCTCGCGCCTCGACGCCGCGGTGCTCGTCGGCGTCGGCGCGGCCTTCGACTTCCACGCCGGGCTCGTGCCGCAGGCGCCGCACTGGATGCAGTCGGCAGGCCTGGAGTGGCTGTACCGGATGGCGCAGGAGCCACGCCGGCTCGGCCCGCGCTACGTCCGCTACAACCCGCGCTTCGTGACGGGCTTCGCGCGTCAATACGCGCACCACCGGCTGCGTGCCGGCCAGTCCGATCAGTAGATTCAAGCGCCACATGACCGGTGACATTCCCGCCGAGGTCGCCGTCATCGGTCTCGGACGGATCGGCCTTCCGCTGGCCATCTCGTTCGCAGATCGCGGACTGCGCGTGCTCGGGATCGACAAGGACCCCGATCGCCTGCAGGCGGTCCGCGACGCGCGGATGCCGTTCGCCGAGCCCGGCGCGCAGGAGGCGCTCGACCGCGTCCATGCCGCCGGGACGCTCTCCGTCTCCGAGCACGTCGCCGATGCGGCGCTCGCCAAGCACATCGTCATCACGCTCGGGACGCCGTCGCTCTCGCACATCGAGATCGACATGTCCGAGATCCGCTCGGCGCTCGACGACCTGCTGCCGCACCTGACCTGCGGCCACACGATCGTCCTGCGCTCGACGATCGCGCCGGGGACGACGGACTTCGTCGCCGGCTATCTCGCCAAGCACCGCGGCTTCGTCATCGGCGAGGACGTCTTCGTCGCGCACGCGCCGGAGCGCATCGCCGCCGGCCGCTTCTTCGAGGAGATCGTGACGCTGCCGTGCATCGTCGGCGGCGTCGACCAGGAGTCCGGCGAGCGCGTCGGCGCGCTGTTCTCGGTCTTCGGCGCGCCGATCGTGCAGACGACGCCGGTGCAGGCCGAGCTCGCGAAGATCTGGACGAACATCCTGCGCTACGCGAACTTCGCGCTGCCCAACCTCCTCATGATGGATTGCGAGCAGCACGGCGCGAACGTCTTCGAGGTCATCGACCTCATCAACCGCGACTATCCGCGCGGCGGGATCGCGATGCCGGGCCTCACCGCCGGCACGTGCCTGCGCAAGGACTTCGCGTTCAGCGAGGAGCGCTCCAACGCCCCGGGCATGCTGCTCGCCGTCTCGCGCGTCAACGAGTCGGTGCCGCTGTTCCTCGTCGAGGGGATGAAGCGGCGGATCGGCTCGCTGAACGGCCGCAAGATCGCCGTCCTCGGCCTCGCCTTCAAGGGCAACACCGACGACGAGCGCGACTCGCTCGCCCACAAGCTCGTCCGGCTGCTCGAGCGCGAGCTCGCCGACGTCGTCGTCCACGACCCGCTCGTCGCGACGCCGACGACGCCGTTCGAGGAGGCCGTCGGCAGCGCGGACGCGATCGTCGTGGCCGCCAACCACGACGAGTTCCAGGGCAACGTGCCGTTGCGGTTGATCGCCGAGCTCGCCGGCGAGGACACGCTCATCGTCGATCCCTGGAACTGCTTCGGTGCCGCGCAGGTCTTCGCCTACGTCACCGAGCTGTCGGCCATCACGAACGGGCAGGTCGCGCTGCCGTGAGCGGGCGGGTGCTGGTCACGGGCGGCGCCGGCACGATCGGCGCCGCGGTCGTTCGGCGCCTGCTGCGAGACCCGGCCTTCGAGGTGCGGGTGTCCGACCAGCGGGCCGCTCCGCAGTGGATGCGCGAGGGCTGCGAGGTCCACACCGGCGACCTGCGCGATCTCGGCGAGGCGCGGACCGCGACGAAGGGCTGCACGCACGTCATCCACCTCGCCGCGATCGTCGGCGGGATCGCGAACTTCCACAAGCTTCCGCACACGCTGACATCGGTCAACAGCGCGCTGTACGACGCCGTCATCCAGGCCGCGCTCGACCACGACGTCGAGCGCTTCACGTACGTGTCGAGCTCGATGGTCTTCGAGCGCGCGACGCAGTATCCGACGACCGAGGAGCACGTCTGGGAGGTCGCGATGCCGCGCTCGGCCTACGGCTTCTCGAAGCTCGCGGGCGAGGTCTGGTGCCGCGCCGCCCACGACGAGCACGGCCTGCCGTTCACGATCTGCCGCCCGTTCAACGCCTACGGCCCGGGCGAGATGCCCGACGACGAGCCCGGCATCGCCCACGCCGTGCCCGACCTCATCCGCAAGGCGCTGTCGGGCCAGCACCCGCTGCAGATCTTCGGCTCCGGCGAGCAGACGCGGACGCTGACGCACATCGACGACATCGCCGACGGCGTCGTGACCGCGATGGGCGCGCCCGGCGGGCTGCACGAGGACTTCAACATCTCGGCCTCCGAGGAGCTGACCGTCGCGGAGATCGCGCGGATCGTCTGGGAGGTCTGCGGCCGCGATCCGGAGGAGTTCGAGCTCGAGCATCTCCCGACGTTCGCCGTCGACGTCCAGCGGCGCTGGCCGAGCGTCGAGAAGGCCCGCACGGTGCTCGGCTGGGAGGCGAAGATCGACGTTCGCGACGGCATCGCGCAGACGGCCGACTGGCTGCGCGACCGGCTCGCAGCCGCGTAGCGGGTCGCAGCGCGCAGGCTCCCGGGGATGTACTGCGTCCCGGGGCCCGCGCGGCCGCGCCTCTCCCCCAGCAACGAGCGGGGACAGTAAGTGCCCGCGCCCGGTAGCGCAAGCCATCTTTAGGTAGCGGGCAGCGCGGCGTACGTCAGCGCGAGGCCGTCGGCGATCGGCGTCCGCGATCGCCAGCCGAGGACCTCGCGCGCGCGGCCGGCGTCCAGGCAGGACCGCTCGATCTCGCCGAGCCGCGCCGGCGCGAACTCCGGCTCCGGCGCGTCCGGCCCGTGGAGCTCGGCCAGGCGCGCGACGATGTCGAGCACCGACGTCTCCTCCTGCGTGCCGATGTTCACGACGCCGCCGACGTCGGTGTCACCCGCGCGCAGGAGCGCCTCGACGAGGTCGGCGACGTAGATGTAGTCGCGCGTCTGGCGGCCGTCGCCGTAGATCCGCGCGCGCTCGCCGGCGCGCAGGCGCCCGCAGAAGATCGCGATGACGCCGGCCTCGCCGTGCGGGTCCTGGCGCGGGCCGTAGACGTTGCCGAAGCGCAGCGCGACCGTCGACATCCCGTAGAGGCGCTCGTAGAGGCCGAGGTAGCGCTCGGCGCAGAACTTGCTCTGGCCGTAGGCCGCCATCGGCAGCGGCTCGACGGTCTCGGGCGTCGGCAGCTCGCTGGTCTCGCCGTAGATCGCGCCGCCGGTGGAGGCGAAGACGAGGCGCTTGGAGCCGGCGGCCCGGGCGGCCTCCAGGACGTTGATCGTGCCCTCGACGTTCGTGCGCGCGTCGTACGCCGGGTCGGCGATCGAGATCCGGACGTCGACCTGGGCGGCGAGGTGGAACACGAGCCCGGGGCGCTGGTCGTCGAACAGCTCGCCGAGCGCCGCGGCATCGCGGATGTCGATCCTGTGCAGCGCTGCCCCGGCTTGCAGCGCGCCCTCGAGGTTCGATTCGCGCCCGCTCGAGAGGTCGTCGGCGACGACGACCTCGTCGCCGCGGGCGATGAGCGCGTCGACGAGGTGTGAGCCGATGAAACCGGCCCCGCCGGTGACGAGCGTCCGCATGCGCGGAGGATCTTAGTCGGGTACATTCGAAGCCCGTTTGGTCTGTGCCGGGCCAGGGGTAGGGCCGCTGGCAGTGACGATCACGACCGGGAGGTTGCAATGAGGCTGGGCAGGCGACCGAAGCGCAAGCAGGACCAGGCGCTGGACGTCGTCGCGTCCGCGGCGAAGACCTGGTCGGAGTGGCAGCTCGCCAAGCGCGCGGGCAAGGGCGTGGCCAAGACGAAGAAGAAGGCCGCCGACCTCAAGCCCGGCGGCGGCTCGTCGGGCATCAAGGGCCTCCTCTCCGGCACGACGGGCAAGATCGTCGCCGGCGCGGCGCTCGTCGGCGGTCTCGGTGCGGCCCTGGCGCGCAAGCTCAAGGGCGGCAGCGCCGAGCCGATCTACACGCCCCCCGCTCCCCACGAGCCGGCCGCGATGCCGCCCGCACCGCCCCCGCCGCCACCGCCCGCGCCGGGCGCGATGGCGCACGAGCCGCCCTCGCCTCCGCCGCTCGCCGCAGCTCCCGAGCCGCCGCCCGCGCCCGAGCCGCCGCCCGCGCCCGAGCCGACCGCCGGCTCCCGATCCAGAGCCCGAGCCCGAGCGCGCGAGCCGGAGCCCGAGGCGGCAGCGGAGCCCGAGCCCGAGCCGCCGTCCGCGACGTTCGGGGTCGTGCCCTCGACCGAAGCGCTCGAGGAGGCCGAGGAGGACGCGGACGACAAGGGCGACGACGCGGCCGACGAGGAGCCGGAGAAGAGCTAGTCGTCGGCTGCGGTCCCGCAGCCTGCGGCAGAAGCTAGCCGCGCCGCGGCGCCTGCAGCACGGCGTCGACGGCGTCCTCGAGGTTCTGTCGCAGGCGCTCGGAGGAGATCCCGAGCTCGAAGCGCTGATGGCGGTAGAGGTCGGCCGCGAGCGGCGCGAGCAGCATCTCGGCGAACCAGCCGGCGTCGATCCCCGGCGCCGCGTCCTCGAGCAGGATCGTCACGTGCAGCCGCCAGGCGCGGTAGGCGCCGACGCGGAAGCGCACGCCCGGGCCGGCGCCGTGGAGCATCGCGAGGATCGGGAGGTTCTCCTCGACGAGCTCGGTGAGGGCGTGGAGGAACGCGACGAGCCGCTCGCGCGGCGGCGCGCCCGGTCCGAGCGGCGCCGGCCCCCGGATGATGCGCTCCTGAAACGCGCGCTCGCGCTCGTCGAGCAGGGCGGCGACGAGGCCGGCCTTGTCGCCGAAGCGACGGTAGACCGTCCCGACCCCGACCCCCGCCGCGCGCGCGACCTCGCGGATGTCGACGGTCTCGACGCCCGCCTCCTCCAGCAGCCGCTGGGCCGCGCAGAGGACGCGCTCGCGGTTGCGCAGCGCGTCGCTGCGCTCGGAGACCGAGCCGGCCATCCGCAGCGGGCCAGGGGGCTGTCCGGGCTCCTGATCCTCGATCACGGCCCCATCCAACCACGACAACTCGACGACGGGGGCAGCGGCGTTCATCGCCCTCCACGATAGCCGATTCGGAGCGTGTTCCGGTTTGTGCTAGGCTCGATCCCACGTTCAAAGCGGAACGTGTTCTTGTTTCTTCTCGGAGGGAGCCGCACATGACCATCGCCACCCGCATCGCCGACGGCACCTACAACGCAGATCCGATCCACTCGAGCTTCCAGGCCGGCGTCAGCCACATGGGCGTGGGCTCGTTCCGCACGACGTTCTCGGACGTCACGGCGCAGCTGGAGGCCGGCGCCGACGGGCTTGCCGTCGAGGGCCGCGCCCAGGTCGCGTCGATCTCGATCGCCAACCCGCCGGAGTTCCGCGAGCACGTCGTCAACGGCGCGGACTTCTTCGACGCCGCCAACCACCCCGAGATCGTGCTGCGCTCCACGAGCCTCGAGCTCGCAGACGACGGCACGGCGCAGCTCGACGGCGAGCTCGTCATCAAGGGCATCGCCAAGCCGGTCACCGCGACCGGCACCTGGCGCGAGCCGATCCAGGACCTCGGCGGCTACGTCCGCATGGCGCTCGACCTCGTGGCCGTCGTCGATCGCCGCGACTGGGACATCACCTGGCAGGCCCCGCTCCCCGGCGGCGGCGACGCGCTCGGCTGGGACGTGGAGATCGAGGCCCACCTCGAGCTCGTCAAGGACGCGGGCTAGCCATGAAGATCCTGGGGATCTCGGGCTCCCTGCGGGCGGACTCGCACAACGCGCGCCTGTTGCGGGCGGCGGCGCTCGAGCTGCCGCCCGGCGCGGAGCTCGACGTCTACGAGGACCTCGGCACGATCGCGCCGTACTCCGAGGATGTCGACGCCGGCTGGGCGCCGACCCCCGTCGTCGCGCTGCGCGTGGCGATCGCCAACGCCGACGCCCTGCTCATCGCGACGCCCGAGTACAACTCGTCCGTCCCGGGGCAGCTGAAGAACGCGCTGGACTGGGCGTCGCGGCCGTACTCCCGCAGCGCGCTGCGCGACAAGCCCGTCGCCGTCGTCGGCGCGAGCACCGGCATCTTCGGCGCCGTCTGGGCGCAGGCCGAGCTTCGCAAGGTCCTCGAGTCGGCCGGCGCGCGCGTCCTTCCGGGCGAGCTGCCGGTCGGCCAGGCGCACGACGCGTTCGACGGCGACGACTCGCTGCGCGACCCGCGGCTGCGCGAGCAGCTCGCCGGCCACGTCGCGGCGCTCGTGCACAGCGCCGAGCCCGCCCCGGTCAGCTGACGCGCTCGTAGACCGCGGCGAGCGCCGGCGCCACCGCCGCGGGCGCGGCGAGCTCCATGACCCGTCGCCGGCCCTCCTCGCCGGCGGCGGCGTCGCCGAAGCGCTCGCGCGCGGCGATCGCCAGCGCGGCGGCGTCGCCGGGCGCGACGAGCGCGCGCTGTCCGCAGAGCTCGGGCAGCGCGCCGACAGCGCTGCCGACGACCGGGATCCCCGCGGCCATCGCCTCCGCGGCGGCGAGCCCGTAGGTCTCGGCCGCCAGGGACGGCACGATCGCGAGGCCCGCCCCGGTGCGCAGGCGCGCGAGCTCGGCGCCGTCGACGTGGCCCGCGAAGCGCGTGTCGGTACCCGCCGCGCGGGCCTCCAGCGCGGCGCGCTGCGGACCGTCGCCGGCGACGACGAGCGGCAGGCCGGCCGCCGCGCAGGCCGCGATCGCGACCTCGATGCCCTTCTCCGGCGCCAGCCGCGACGACGACGAGCGCGTAGCGCCCGTCCGCGGCCGTCGAGCGCTCGGCGAACTCGCGCACGACGTGGCCGACGACGTGCACCGGCCGGATGAGCGGCGCGCCGAGCTCCTGCAGGCGCTGGTGCGCGGCGGCGCTCGGCACGACGACGGCGTCGGCCTCCTCGACGAGCCGCCGCTGCCAGAGCGCGAGCGCCGCGCCGTAGACGACCGCCTCCTTGCCGGTGCCGCGGCAGTTCAGGCGCACGCCGGGGAGCGTGTTGCGCCCGTGGCAGCGCGTGCAGTCCTCGCCGTGGGTGAAGCACGTCCCGACGGCGCAGACGAGCCGGTAGTTGTGGAGGTGCAGGATCGTCCGCGCGCCGGCGGCGCGGGCGGCTGCGAGCGCGCGCCAGCCGAACGACGGGTTGAGGTTGTGGGCGTGGACGGCGCGGGCGCCCGTGCGGCGGACCGCGTCGGCGATCTGCTCGGGGCGCAGGCCGCCGCCGAGCAGGCCGGCCGCGGCGCCGGCGCGCCCGATCCTGGCGCTGTCGCGCGAGAGCAGCTCGGCGTCCTCGTGGAGGTGCTCGCGCACGAGCCACATGAGGTCCTCGACGGCGCGCTCCTCGCCGCCGGTCGTGCGGTAGCGGTTGTGGAGGAAGAGGATCACGAGAGCTGCCGGCGGCGCACGATTCGTGCCGAAAGGGCCGCGACGGTGTGCCAAACCTAGACTGCCCTGCAGACCATGGGCTTGACTGCGAGCATCATCTGCCCCACCCGAAAGAGGGCGGGATACCTGGATGTCGCGCTCGCGTCGATCGCGCCGCAGGCCGCCGCGGCCGGCGCGGAGCTCATCGTCGTCGACGACGGGCCCGACGCCGACACGCGCGCGGCGGCCGAGCGCCACGGCGCCCGCTACGTCGCCCACGACACCTCCCGCGGCCTCAACGCCGCCCGCAACAGCGGCATCGACGCCGCCCGCGCCGAGCTGCTCGTCTTCGTCGACGACGACGTCGAGGTTCGCGACGGCTGGCTCGCCGCGCTGCTCGACGCCGACCGCCGCGCCGAACCCGAGGTCGGCGTCCTCACCGGCCCGATCCACGCGCGCTTCGAGGACCACCCGCTGCGCTCCTGCGGGCGCGAGAAGCCGCCGATCACGACCCAGGACCACGGTCCCGCCGACCGCGACGTCGACCACGCCTGGGGCGCGAACATGACGATCCGGCGCAGCGCGATCGAGCGCATCGGCAACTTCGGCGACGGGCCCACGGGCGCGGGCGACGAGGAGAGCTGGGAGCGGCGGCTGCTCGCCGCCGGGGGGCGGATCCGCTACGTCGCCGCCGCGGCGCTGGACCACCGCCGCGCCGGCGACGACGCCCGGCTGCGCTCGCTCGCCCGCGCCGCCTACACGCGCGGCGCCAGCGCGCGGCGCTTCGACGTCCGCGAGGGCGTCGCCCCGCCGCTGCGGCGCGAGCTGCGAGTGCTCGCCGGCTGCGCCGTCCACATCGTCCGCTTCGCCTGCCCGAACGGGATCGTGCTGGTCGCGCACTCGCTCGGACGCCTGAGCGCCGCGCGGGCACGCAGGCCGCCGGGCGCCCCCGCCGCCCCGGATTTCCTCTCAGGCCGCAGCGGCACCGTGCGCGGCCCGCGCCGAACGCTGCGCCGCGCCGCCGACGCGCTGCTCGACGCCGAGGCCGCGATCCGCAACCGCCGCCTCGACCGCGCCGCGCGCGAGCGCCCGCCGCGCCGCCGCGTCCTCGTGCTCGGCGTGCAGCGCCCCGGCAGCCTCATGGACCGCGCCCGCGCGGAGCTTCACCGCACGCGCCACGAGGTCGCGATGCACACCGTCGAGATGGGCGACCCCCCGCGCGGCCGCTTCGAGCACCTCGACGACCTGCTCGCCGAGCACCCCGCGACGGGCTATGACTGGCTGCTCGTCATCGACGACGACGTCGTCCTGCCGCGCGGCTTCCTCGATCGCTTCCTGCTCTGCGCCGAGGACGCGGGACTGCTCATCGCCCAGCCCGCGCACCGCCTGCACTCCCACGCCGCCTGGCCGGTGACGCGCCGGCGCCCCGGGGGCGCCACCCGGATCTCGAACTTCGCCGAGATCGGTCCGGTGACGGCCTTCGCCGCGCCCGACGCACGCGACGCTGCTGCCGTTCCCGCCGCTGCGGATGGGCTGGGGCCTGGATGCCCACTGGGGCGCGCTCGCCCGCGAGCACGGCTGGCCGGTCGGCGTCGTGGACGCGACGCCGGTCCTGCACACGACGCCGGTCGGCGGCGGCTACGACCGCGCGAGCGCCATCGCGGAGGCGACGGCGTTCCTCGCCGGGCGCGCGTACGTCACGCGCGCCGAGGCGCGCTGGTCGCGGCGGGCCTGATGCGCGTCGCCGTCGTCGCCGAGTTCTATCCGCGGGCCGCCGATCCGGTGCTCGGGATCTGGGCGCACCGCCAGGCGGTCGCGGCCCGCGACGCCGGCGCCGACGTCCGCGTGCTCGTGCTGCACCGCCCGCTGCCGCCGAAGGCCGCGTGCGACGACGGACCGAGCGCCGCGCTGCGCGCCACCGCCCGCGCGGCCGCCCAGCCGCCCCGGGCGACGCTCGACGGCATCCCGATCGCGTACGTGCCGTTCCTCGCGCCGCCGCGCTCGAAGACGTACGGCAACTGGGGCCGCTGGGCCGCCCCGACGCTCGCCGTCGCGCTGCGCGCGCTGCGGCGCAGCTTCGCCGTTCGACCTCGTCCACGCCCACAACGCCGTCCCCGCGGGCGAGGCCGTCCGCCGCACGCGGACGAGCGCGCCGCTCGTCGTCTCCGTCCACGGCGGCGACGTCTTCCACACCGCCCCCGGCTCCGAGCGCGGCGCGCAGGCCGTCCGCGCGGCGCTGCACCGCGCCCGGCTCGTCCTCGCCAACAGCGCCGGGATCGAGGAGCGCTGCCGGATCCTCGGCGCCCGCGAGACGCGCGTCGTGCGCCTCGGGACCGACCTGCCGCCGCGCCGCGCGGAGCCCTACCCCCAGCCGACGGTCGTCACGACCGGCCACCTCGTCGCGCGCAAGCGCCACGCCGACGTCCTGCGCGCGATCGCCTCGCTGCAGCCACCGCCCCGACCTGCGCTACCTCGTCGTCGGCGACGGTCCCGAGCGCGCGGCGCTCCACGACCTCGCCTCCGAGCTCGGCATCGCCGATCGCGTCGAGCTCGCCGGCCAGCTCGCGCCCGGCGAGGCACTCGAGCGCACGCGCCGCGCGGCGCTGCTGGCGATGCCGTCCACCGACGAGGCGTTCGGCGTCGCGTACGTCGAGGCGATGGCGGGCTGGCTGCCGGCGATCGGCGCGGAGGGCGAGCCGGGCCCGGCGGAGATCGCCGCCGCCGGCGGCGGGATGACGCTCGTGCCCGCCGGCGACGTCGCCGCGCTCGCGAAGCAGATCGACCGCCTCACGAGCGACGACGACGCGCTGCGAGCCGAGGGGGACCGCGCGCGGGCGACGGTCGAGGCGGCGTTCACCTGGGCGCGCTGCGGCGCGGCGACCGTCGCCGCCTACGAGGACGCGCTGCGATGACGCCGGCCCGGCCCGTCCTCTTCGTCACGAACCACGTGCCGCCCGAGCGCGTCGGCGCGTTCGCGGCGCTCCACGCGCGGATGCCGCTGGAGGTCGCGATCTTCGGCGGGCGCTCGACCCACGCCACCGAGGGGGTCGCCGATCCCGGCGTGCCGCACCGCCACGTGCGCCAGAGCGACGTCTTCGCCCTCGCCTCGTCGCGCCGCTACGCCGCCGTCGTCTGCGGGACCGCGGGGCGCAGCGCGCTCCCGGCGGCCGCGCTCGGCGCCCGCGCGCGCGGCGTGCCGTTTCTGCTGTGGAGCGCCCTGTGGGCGCATCCGCGGACGCCCGCGCACGTCGTCGGGGGCGCGCCGCTGCTCGCGACGCTCTATCGCAGCGCCGACGCCGTCGTCGCCTACGGGCCGCACGTCGCGGCGTTCGCGCGGGCCCGCGGAGCGCGAAATGTCCACGTCGCTCCGCAGGCCGTCGACAACGCGTTCTGGGGCGCGCCGGTGGAGGTCGAGCGATCGTCGCCGTTCACAGTGGTGTTTCTCGGGCGCCCGAGTCGGGCAAAGGGAGCGGTGTTGCTCCTCGATGCCTGGCGTTCGTCGGGCCTTGGAGCATCGGCCGCCGCGCTCGTCCTCGTCGGTGCGGGAACCGGGCCCGCCCGGAGCCCCGCCGGCGGCGCGGTGGCCTTCTTGGGTCCCCAGCCGCCCGAGCAGGTCCGCAACTTCCTGGCCGCCGCGGACGTTTGCGTCATACCGTCGGTGCGAACCCGGGCGTTCCGCGAGCCCTGGGGGCTCGTCGCCAACGAAGCCATGAACCAGTCCACACCCATCATCGCCAGCGACGAGGTCGGAGCCGTGGCCGGCGGTCTCGTGCGCCACGAGCGCAACGGCCTCGTCGTCCCCGCCGGCGACGCGCCCGCGCTGGCCGGCGCCCTGCGACGCCTGCACGACGATCCCGACCTGCGCGCGCGCCTGGGCGTCCACGGCCGCCGCGACGTCGCGGCCTACACCTTCGACGCGTGGGCAGCAGGGTTCGCCGGCGCGCTGGCCTCGATACGGTGAAGACCGTGCAGCGCCCGTTCCTGCTCGCCCTCATGGCGGTTCTCGTCATGCTCGCCGTCCCGGCCACCGCCGCCCTCGCCGCGGGGCGCGACGTCCTCGACGACTGCACCGACGACGAGGTGATGTCGAAGACCTACACGCAGAAGGAGTACCGCGAGGCGCTGTCGGAGCTCGCCGCCGACGCCGACCAGTACGGCAACTGCCGCGAGGTCATCCGCCGCGCCCAGCTCAAGGCGGCCGCCGGCTCGAAGAAGCAGGGCACGAGCACGACGCCCGCGCCCGCCGCCGGCGGCAACGACGGCGGCAGCGGCGCGATCGGCAGCGCGCCGGCGTCCGAGCAGCTGGAGGCGGCGACCCCGGCCGAGCGCAGCGCGGTCGAGAAGGCGCGCACGCGCAGCCCGTCCTCGAGAGCGCCAACGTCGATACGACGAACGCCGGGCGCGCGCCCGGCTCCAGCCAGGCCAGCGACGTTCCGACCCCGCTCGTCGTCGTGCTCGCGATGCTGCTCGCGGCCACGCTGGCGATGGCCGCGGTCCGCCTGCGAAGCCTTGTCAACGCCCGCCGCGCTTGAGCATCCGGCCCGTCCGGCCACCCCGCCCGGCGCGACCGCGCTGAGCGTCGCGCGTCCGCGGGCGGACGCGCTGCTGACGGCCGGGCTGGCGGCGATCGTCTGCGCGATCGCCTTCGGCGCGCAGGGCGGCCTGCTCATCGGCCGCGCGACGCCGGCCGAGATGGCGCTCATCCTCGGCGGCGGCCTCGCGGTGGCGGCCGCCGCGCTGCTGGCGCCGCGCCGCGAGCGCCTCTGGGGCGGCGTCCCGCTCCTGCTGCTCATCGCGCTCGCGGTCCTCACCGCGCTCTCGATCGGCTGGGCGGCGCAGCCCGCCGACGCGTGGCTGGAGGCCAACCGCACGCTCGCCTACGTCGCCGTGTTCGGCGCCGCCGTCGCGGTCGCCCACGCCGCCCCCGGCCGCTGGAGCGCGGTGCTCGGCGCGATCACGCTCGCGGCGGTCGTCGTCAGCGGCTACGCGGTTGCCACGAAGATCGCGCCCGGCGCGCTGAACCCCGACGAGATCTACGCCCGGCTGCGCGAGCCGTTCGGCTACTGGAACAGCGTCGGCCTCATGGCGGCGCTCGGCGTTCCCGGCTGTCTCTGGCTCGGCGCCCGCCGCTCGGGCCACCAGGGGCTCAACGCGCTCGCCTATCCCGCGCTCGGCCTGCTCGTCCTGACGATGCTGCTCGCCTACTCGCGCGGCGCGCTGCTGGCCGCCGCGCTCGGCTGCGCGTTCTGGTTCGCCGTCGTCCCGCTGCGGCTGCGCGGCGCGGCGGTGCTGCTCACCGGCGCGGCGGGCGGCGGGCTCGTCGCCGCCTGGGCGTTCTCGCAGAACGCCCTGACCGAGGACCGCGTCCCGATCGACCTGCGCAACCAGGCGGGGCTGCAGCTCGGGCTCGCGCTGCTCGTCGTCCTCGCCGTCCTGCTGCTCGCCGGCCTCGCGCTGAACTTCGTCGCCGCCGGCCACGCGCGCAACGAGGAGATCCGGCGGCGCGCGGGCATCGGGCTGCTCGTCGCGGTCGCGCTCGTCCCGGTCGTCTACGTCGGCGGCTTCGTCGTCTCAGACCAGGGCCTGCGGGGCTCGATCTCCAGCCGCTGGGACTCGCTGACGGACCCCGACGCGAGGGTCCCGGTCAACGAGCCCAGCCGCCTGACGGCCGCCGGCAGCGTGCGCGCGCGCTACTGGGACGAGGCGCTGCGGATCTTCGAAGACAACGCCGCCGGGCGGGGTCGGCGCCGGCGGCTACGCGACCGTCCGCAAGCGCTACCGGACGGCGGACGGCGCGGTTCGCCACGCCCACGGCTACGTCGTCCAGACGCTCGCCGACCTCGGGCTCGCCGGCCTCGCGGTGAGCCTCGCGCTGCTCGCCGCCTGGCTCGCGAGCGCCGCCCGCGCGACCGGCCTGCGCCGCCGCGACCGGGGCCTTCCGTTCACCCCCGAGCGCATCGGCCTCCTGACGCTCGTCGCGATCGTCGTCGTCTTCGGGGTGCACTCGCTCATCGACTGGACGTGGTTCGTCCCGGCGAACGCCGGCGTCGCGCTGCTGGCCGCCGGCTGGGTCGCCGGCCGCGGGCCGCTGCGCGACGGCGGCGCCCGCGCGGCCGCGGCCGGACCGGCCCTCGGAGCGCGGCTGCGCGCCGGGCTGCGCGAGCGCGAGCGCGCCGTCGTCGCGGGTGCCGCGGTGCTGCTGGCGATCGCCTGCGCGTGGACGGTCTGGCAGCCGCTGCGCTCGGAGACGATCGGCCAGGACTCGATCGCGACGCTCGACGCGGGCGACATCGACGGCGCGCGCTCGCAGGCCCAGGCCGCGCGCGACCGCAACCCGCTCGCCGTCGACCCGCTGTTCGAGCTCTCGACGATCGAAACGTCGGCGGGGCGCAAGTTCGCGGCCCAGCGTGCGTTGCAGGACGCGGTGGCACTGCAGCCGGAGAACCCCGACACGTGGCTGCGGCTCGCCCAGTTCGAGCTCGATGTCAACGAGCGCCCGGCCGCCGCGCTGACGGCGATTCGCCCGGCCCTCTATCTTGACCCCCGCTCCTCCGACGCCGTCGCCGTGTTCCTCCAAGCGCAACGTCAGACTGCCGACACGTGAAATCACTCCTCTCGCTCATCCTGACCGCCCTCGCACTGGCGGTCCTCCCCTCAGCCGCCCTCGCGTCGCCGACGCAGGAGTCGATGTTCCAGGACGACCCGATGCTCGTCTACGGCACCGACGAGCAGGTCAACAGCACGCTCGCGACGCTCAAGGCGTTCGGCGTCGACCGGCTGCGCATCTCGGTCTTCTGGCGCATCGTCGCGCCCGCCAACGACCAGGCGACGCGGCCGAACTTCGACGCGACGGATCCCGGCGCGTACCCGCCCGAGCTCTGGGCCCCGTATGACCGCATCACCCGCCTCGCCGCCAACTACGGCATCGCGCTGAACTTCAACGTCACGTCGCCGATCCCGCGCTGGGCCGCGACGGAGTCCCCGCGGACCGACATCCAGGAGACGTTCGGCCCGAACGCCGACGAGTTCGGCAAGTTCGTCCGCGCCCTCGGCACGCGCTACAGCGGCAGCTACCAGGGCCTGCCCCGGGTCGACTACTGGTCGATCTGGAACGAGCCCAACCAGTCCGGCTGGCTCACGCCGCAGTGGAGCCCGGACCCGCGCGACAACACCGGCAAGGCCTTCATCGAGTCCGCGCCGACGACGTACCGCAAGCTCGTCGCCGCCGCCTGGACGAACCTCGCCGACACCGGCCACGGCGCCGACACGATCCTCGTCGGCGAGACCGCCCCGCAGGGCCAGCAGGACAACAAGGGCCTGAGCCAGTCGCTGGACCCGATGCGCTTCCTGCGCCGCCTGTACTGCCTCGACGACAACGCCAACATCCTCAAGGGCGACGTCGCGACCGCGACCGGCTGCCCGACGGACGCGGCGACGTTCGTCGCGGAGAACCCGGCGCTCTTCCACGCCTCCGGCTACGCGCACCACCCGTACGCGCTGCTCACGCCGCCGGGGCGCAAGTCCCGCGCGCCGGACTGGGTGTCGATGTCGGACCTGCGCAAGCTCACGAGCGAGCTGACGCGGATCTACCGCCGCTACGGCCAGAAGCTGCCCTCGCGCCGCGGCGTGCCGCTGTACCTCACCGAGTACGGCTACCAGACGAAGCCCGATCCCTTCAGCGTCTCGTTCGCCCGCCAGGCGGCGTGGATCAACCAGGCCGAGTACATCGCCTTCAAGAACCCGCTCGTGCGCTCGATGAGCCAGTTCCTGCTCGTCGACGACGCCCCCGTGGCCGGCGTCGATCCCGCGAAGGACCCGCAGCTGGCCTGGCGGACGTTCCAGAGCGGGCTGAAGTCGCTGACCGGCAAGCGCAAGCCGGCCTACACGGCCTACATCACGCCGATCCACCTCAAGGCGAGCTCCGTCCGCCGCGGGCGCAGCGTCGGCGTCTTCGGGATGCTGCGCGGCGCGAAGGCCGGCTCGACCCCGTCGGTCCAGATCCAGGTCCGCGCGAAGGGCGGCAAGCGCTGGCGCACGCGCCGGACGATCAGGGTCGGCGGGACGCGCCACTTCCTGAACTCGACGGTCCGCATCAACGGCGCCGGCCACGTGCGCCTGCGCTGGCGCAACGGCGGCGGCCGCGCGATCGTCAGCCGCGCGGCGCCGATCTCGATCAAGCGGTAGCGGTCCGTCCGGCCGCCGGGGTGCTGCCGGCTCAGCGCGGGGCGATGCCGGCCGCTGCCGCGGCGCCGGGCGAGTCGCCGTCGACGAGCTCGGCCGGGAGCGAGCCCGGGCCGCCCATCTGGCAGGCGTTGACGAGCAGCTGCTCGTACTCGTCGGTCACGGCGTCCCAGGAGTAGCGGCGGGCGCGCTCGCGGGCACGGGCGCGGTAGTGGTCGACGAGCTCGGGCTCGTCGAAGAGGCGCTCGAGCTGCGCGGTCAGCGACGGCACGCCGTCCTTGCCGGAGAACGTCAGGCCGGCGTCGCCGACCGTCTCGACGTTCGGCGCATGATCGTTGACGAGCACGCAGTTGCCGGCCGCCAGCGCCTCGAGGATGACCGGATGGGTGCCGCCGACCTCGGTCGGCGCGCAGAAGACGTAGGCGTGGCGCTGGAGCTCCCAGTAGCCGCGCCCGAAGACGTAGCCCGGGAAGATCACGCGCGGGTCGCCGGCGCGCTGGACCTGCTTGATGTAGTCGTGGGCGTACGGCGCGCCGCCGACGACGACGAGCTTCATCCCGTGCGCCCGCTCGCCGGAGATCCGCGAGAACGCCTCGACGAGGACGTGCGGGTTGTTCTCGGGCTCGAGGCGGCCGACGAAGAGCACGTACTTGCGCGGCTGCAGGCCGAGGCGCTCGAGCGTCCCGGTGCCCTCGTGCCCGGGGTCCTCGACGCCGTAGGGCACGACGCCGATGCGCCGCCCGTAGCGCTGCTCGAAGATCTCGGCGACGGCGTGGGAGTCGGTGATCGCGGTGTCCGCCCAGCGCGGCGCGTTGCGCTCGGCGAAGCGCAGGTAGGCCTTCGCGAGCGCGGGCCACTTCGAGCGGTCGGAGTCCAGGCCGTCGACGTTGATGACCGTCGGGATCCCGGCCCCGCGCGTCACGAGGCACATCGGGCTGTTGCCGGCGATGAAGAACAGCGCGACGTCCGGGCGCACCCGCCGGGCGCAGTGAAACGAGGACAGCAGCGTGTGCGTGAACGTGTCGAGGTACTTGTTGCGGACCGCCGGGATGTGGACGAGCCGCGCCCCCTTGTGCTCGCGCAGGCGGCGGTCGACGACGTGCGGGCGGCAGTAGACGATGACCTCGTGGCCGCGCTCGGTGAGGCGGCTGGCGAGCTGCTCGGCGGCCGTCTCGAAGCCGCTGTAGGACGCGGGGATGCCCCGCGTGCCGAGGATCGCGACCCTCAAGACGCGAGGTCCGTCGCGACGGGGTGGGCTGTCACCGGCCGGGCCACCGCGCGAGCGTATATGCCTCGATGTGCGCACGCGCTGAGGCCCGCCAGGAGAACTCGCCCGCCCGCTGCAGCCCGCGCCGTGCGAGCTCGTCCGCGAGCGCCGGATCGCCCGCGACGTCGCGCAGCGCCGCCGCGAGGTCGGCGGGGTCGTGCGGATCGACGTAGCGCGGCGCCTCGGCGGCCGTCTCCACGAGCCCCGGCGAGCGGGCCGCGATGACCGGGACCCCGGCGTTCATCGCCTCGAGGACCGTCAGGCCGAAGCCCTCGTGCAGCGCGGGGTGCACGAGCGCGACGGCCGATCCGAGCAGCGCCGCGAGGTCCGGGTCCGGCTCGCTGCGAACGCCCTCGCGGTCGCTGCGGGCGCGCCCGGCGAGGACGAGCGACAGCGCGCCCGCGCCGGCGGCGCGCCGGTAGCGCTCGTAGGCGTCGAGCAGGAGGCCGAGGTTCTTGCGCGGCTCGTCGTCGCCGACGTAGAGGAAGTGCTCGGGCGCGACGGCGCGCTGCACCCGAAGCTCCTGGCCGGGCCCGTGCGGCGCCACGACGATGCTCGCCGCGTCGCAGGCCCCAGCGCGCCCGCGCGTCGCGGCTCGTCGTCTCCGACACGCAGACGACCGCCGCCGCGCCGCGGGCGGCGCGGCGGTGCGACCGCGACGCCCAGCGCCGGAAGCCCGGCGAGAAGGCCTCCGGCAGGCGCTCGAAGGCGAGGTCGTGGAGCGTCACGACCTGCGCGCACGGCGCGCGCACGGCGAGCGCCGGGAGCGGGTGGTGCAGGACGTCGGCGCCGGCCTCGCGCGCGCGCCGCGGCAGCTCGACCTGCGTCCACCACTCGTCGAGCGCGAGGTTGCGGGCGCTGCCGGCGCCGCCGCCGGCGGGCGCCGGGCGGCGCTCGTTCGCGGCCTCGACGACCTCGACGCCCTCCTCGCGCAGCGCCGCCGCGAGGCGCTCGAGGTAGACCGCCGTGCCGCTGCGCCCGCGCAGCGCGTACGTCGTGTCGAGCAGGACGCGCATCAGCCGCGCACGGCGCGCGCGAGGATCGTCCCGCGCCGGCTGCGCAGCTCGGTCGACGTCGAAGCCGAGGTCGTCGAGCAGCTCGCGCAGCGTCCGGCGCGAGAAGAAGCGCACGTGATCGGAGCGCGGCTCGAAATGCGCGGCGAAGCGCCGCGGGCTCAGCGCGAGCCCGAGCAGCGTCAGCGGCCCGTGATCGGGCGTCGTGAGCAGCAGCGTGCCGCCCGGTCGCAGGACGCGGCGCAGCTCCGACAGCCACGGCGCGACGTCGACGACGTGCTCGATGACCTCGCCCGCCCAGACGACGCCGACGCTCGCGTCGTCGACGGGCAGCGGCTCGCCCCGCGGCCCAGAGCCGCGCGTCGAGTCCCGGCACGCGGTCGCGGGCGCGCCGCAGCGCCTCGGCGGCGACATCGACCGCGACCGGCAGCGCGCCCGCGTCGCCCAGCGCGGCGCTGAACTCCCCCGCGCCGCAGCCGAGGTCGAGCACGACGTCGCCGGGCGCGACATTGGCCAGCAGGAACCCGCGGCGCAGATCGAAGGCCTCCGGCGTCGCGTCGGCGGGCATGCTCGCCCAGATCGCATCGTGCAGTTCGGCGACCACGACGCCGAAGTCTCGCAGCGGCCCGCTGCCTGCAAGGATCGCCGGGTGCGGATTCTCGCCGTGTGTGCGGTCGCCCACCCGGGCGGCGCCGAGATCGGGCTGCTCCGGCTCGCCAGGCGGCTGCTCGCCCGCGGGCACGAGCTGACGCTCGCGACGCCCGAGCCGGGGCCGCTCGACGACGCCGGCCTGCCCGTCGTGCGGATCGCCCTCGGCGGCATGGATCGCGGCGCCGGCGCCCGCGCCGCGGCGAGCTGGCCGCGCGTGCGGCGGATGGCCGCCGACTACGACCTCGTCTACCTCAACGGCACCGTCAGCGGCCGGCTGCTGCCCGGGCTCGCCGGCCGGCGCACCGTCCTGCACGTCCACGACATCGTCGACCGCGTCCCGCGCTTCTGGAAGCTCGCCGACGCCGTGCTCGCCGACTCGCAGGCCGTCGCCGACCGGCTGCCGGGCCTGCCGGCGCACGTCGTCTACTGCCCGGTCGAGCTCGACGTCCCCGACGTGCCCGCGCCCTGGGAGACGAGCGACGGCAACGGCGCGGTCGTCGGCTTCGTCGGGCGCATCGAGCCGCGCAAGGGCCCGCTCGACCTCGTCCGCGCCGCGCCCGCGATCCGCGCGGGCGCGCCGGGCGCGCGGATCGTCATCGTCGGCGACGACCCGTACGACAGCGCCCCCGACTACGCCCGCCGCGTCCGCGAGGCCGAGGGCGTCGAGCACGTGCCGTGGGTCGCCGACGGCGCCGCGGTCATGCGCCACCTCGACGTCCTCGTCGCGCCCTCGCGCCAGGAGCCGTTCGGCACCGTCCTCGCCGAGGCGATGGCGGCCGGGACGCCGGTCGTCGCGACCCGCGTCGGCGGCCTCGCGGAGGTCGTCGCCGACGGCGAGACCGGGCGGCTCGTGACGCCGGGCCGGCCCGACGAGCTCGCCGCCGCCGTGCTCGAGGTGCTCGCCAACCGCGCCGAGATGGGGGCCGCCGCGCAGCGAGCGCGCCCAGCGCTTCGGCGCCGACGCCTACGCCGACCGCGTCGAGGCGATCCTCCTGACGGCGGCGGGCCGGTGAGGGTCGCCTTCGACAGCCGGCCGGCGACCGACCCGCGCGGGATCGGCCGCTACGCGAGCTGCCTGCTCGCCGGGCTCATCACGACCGCCGGCGACAACGAGATCGTCGTCACCCACCGGCCACGCCGCGCCGACGTCTTCCACGCGCCGTGGATCGACGGCGCGCTGCTGCGCCCGCCCTGCCCGCAGGTCGTGACGCTCCACGACGTCGTCCCGCTGAAGCGCCGCAGCGAGTACCTGCGCACCGGGATCCGCTTCCGCCTGCGCTACCTCGCCGTCGAGCGCGCCGCGCGGGTCATCGTCCCGACGCAGACGGTCGCCGGCGAGGTCGTCGAGCACCTCGGCCTCGACCCGGAGCGGATCGCCGTGATCTCCGAGGCGCCGGCGCCCACGCTGTACGAGCGCGGCCCCGACGAGATCGCCGCCGCGCGCGAGCGCTTCGGGCTGCCCGAGGAGTACCTGCTGTGGGTCGGCGGGCTGCAGACGCCCGATCCGCGCAAGCGCGTCGCGGCGCTCGCCAAGGCGCCGCGCGAGCTGCCGCTCGTGCTCGTCGGCGCGACGAAGCCGTGGGCCCACGAGCTGCCCGACGTCACGCTCACCGGGCACGTCACCGACGACGAGCTCGCGGCGATCTACTCGGGCGCGCGGGCGCTCGTGTTCCCCTCCGACGACGAGGGCTTCGGCCTTCCGACCGTCGAGGCGCTCGCCTGCGGGACGCCGGTCGTCGCGACCGACATCCCGGTCCTGCGCGAGGTCCTCGGCGACCGCGCGACGTTCGTCGAGCCGGGCGACCTCGCCGGGCTGCTCGCGGCGGGTGCGGCTGCGACGCGCCCGGCCCCCGCGCCGCCGTCCTGGACCTGGGACGACGCGGCGCGGGCGACCTGGCGGGTGTACTCAGACGCCGCTCGGTAGCGGCTCGCGGACGGGCTCCTTCTCCCAGTCCGCGCGGGCGCGATCGAACTCGTCCCAGTCGATGCCGGCGTCGGCCTGAACCACCGGCTGCTGGGGCACGTCGACGACGAGGTCGTCGCTCGGGCCCGGATCGGGCTCCACGGGCTCCTCGGCGTCGTCCTCGCCGTCATCGGGCTCGGTGACGAGGAACCAGTAGGCGAGCGATCCGAGGGCGAGCGCGCTCACGACGGCGAAGATGATCGCGACCGGAGCGAGTCCGATGCCGTACAGCAGGCCGCCGAGCGGGAGCGTGATCGCCCACGTCGAGCTGGCCTTCTGCGGCAGGGGGTCGTCGAAGGCACCCCAGAAGATCGCGACGAGCAGCGCGACCAGCATGGCGGTGAAGACGACGAGCGAGAGTGAGAATGCGTCCATAAGCAAGGTCCTCGTTGGGGGTTGCGAGGCAGTACCCGGATTGTGGGTCGCCGCGAACCACCAACAACCGCGATTCGTCCAGAAAGTTCCGCCGGCCACCCGCCACGCCGGACAAGCCGGCGATCAGGGCGCGGCCGGGATGCCGTCCAGCAGCGCGCGCGCCGCGTCGGTGCCCAGCCGCACGGAGTAGTTCGTGCCGCGGTCCTCGGGATAGATCTGCGTCGTGTTGGCGAGCACGAGCCCCGGCACGCCGGTCTGCAGCGGCGGGATGCGCTCGTGGTAGCCGACGGTCACGATCGGCTGCGCGGCCGGCTCGCGGTGCAGCCAGCGCGCCCGGATCCACTCCGGGGAGAAGGCCGGGTTGACCTTGCGCAGCCCCGGCAGGTAGGCCTCCAGCAGCTCCTCGGCGCCGAGCTCGAGCAGCGGGTCGCCGGGCGCGAGGTAGTTGGCGACGTAGAGGAAGCGCCGCCCGCCGTAGCGCTCGGGGTCGATGAAGTTCGTGTGCTCGACGAGGCCGACGAACGGCAGCGCCGGGTCGGCGATGTTCGTCCAGTAGAACGGCGAGAAGCGGCGGTCGAGCTCGAGCAGGAGGCAGAGCGCCGTGTGGTACTCGGTCTCGCGCAGGCGGGCGAGGTAGCCCGGGCCGATCGCGGCCGCGAGGTCGTCGTCGAGCAGCCCCTCGAAGACGTCGCTGGGCACCGTCGCGACGACCGCGTCGTAGTGCTCGCCGGCGGCGCCGTCGCGCGCGAACCGGCGGGGGTCGTGGCCGTTGCGAAACGAGCCGGACGCGCCGGCGTCCACGAGCAGCCCGCCGCCGGGCGCGCGCCGCAGCGCGGCGGCCGGGCGATCGATGAGCACGCGGCCGCCGGCGGCGACGATCGCGTCGCGCAGCGCGTCGAAGAGCAGCTCCCAGGAGTGCGTCGGGTAGCCGAGCTGCTCCTGGCGCGCCTCGTCGCCCTCGAGCTGGCGGCGCAGCGTGAGCTTGCTCCACAGCCAGGCCATCGAGATGTCGTCCGCCCGCTCGCCGAACTTGCCGCGCAGCAGCGGTCCCCAGACCTTGCTCCACGGCGAGCGGCCCATCCGCTTCTCGATCCACTCGTGCGCGGTGATCGACTCGAA
Source organism: uncultured Actinomycetes bacterium (assembly GCA_963830085.1). GTDB lineage: Bacteria > Actinomycetota > Thermoleophilia > Solirubrobacterales > Solirubrobacteraceae > CADCVQ01. The sequence continues at coordinate 225,819 of CAWHLF010000006.1, forward strand.
CGGCCCGACCTCGCGGGCGCGCTTCTGCAGCAGGAGCACCGCGAGGCCCATCCGCAGCCGCGCGGGCGGCGACAGCGGGCCGAAGCGCAGGAGGTCCAGCGGCCCGTTGAACGCCCACTGGCGGCCGTCGACGAAGAACGCCATCGTCGAGGGCTTCCACTGCAGCTCGTCGGGCATCCCGAGCTCCTCGTAGAGGGCGACGATGTGGCGGTCGCTCGTGAAGAGGTGGTGGTAGTAGCGCTCGAGCTGCTCGCCCCCGCCGACGTCGAGCGTCGCGGCCTGGCCGCCGAGGCCCGGCCAGCGCTCGTAGACGTCGCAGACGTGGCCCTCCTGCGACAGCCGGTAGGCGCAGACGAGGCCGGCGACGCCGGCGCCGAGGACCGCGACCCGCATCAGGCGCGGACCACGCCGCGGATCCGCGCCACCGCTGCCGGCGAGACCGTCGCAAGCGCCTTGTCCCGGCTACGCGGGGGTGCGCTCGTGCTCATCCTCGGTGGCGTCCGCGACGTTGGCCCGGTCGCGCACGACGTACAGCGGGCGCCGCTTGACCTCGTCGTAGATGCGGCCGACGTACTCGCCGATCATCCCGATCGCCATGAGCTGGATGCCGCCGAGCAGGAGGACCGCGACGACGGTCGTCGTGACGCCGGGGACGAACGCGCCGAAGATCCGGAAGACGATCGCGATGGGGATCGCGAGGAACGCCAGCGCCGCGAAGAGGAAGCCGGCGACGGTCGCGATCTGCAGCGGCGCGCGCGAGAACGAGGTGATCGCATCGAGGGCGAAGCGGAGCATCTTGCGGATCGGGTACTTCGTCTCGCCCGCGTGGCGGGCGTCGCGGTGGTAGGGAACCGACGTCTGCGTGAAGCCGACCCACGAGGTCATGCCGCGCAGGTAGCGGTTGCGCTCGCGCATCGCCAGCAGCGCGTCGAGCGCGCGGCGGTCGAGGAGGCGGAAGTCGCCGGAGTTCTCCGCCAGCGGGACGTCGGAGACCCTGCTCATGATGCGGTAGAACCAGCGCGCGGTCCGCAGCTTGAACGCCGACTCGCCGCTGCGGTCGGTGCGCGTCGCGTAGACGACGTCGGAGCCCGCGCGCCAGTGCTCGACCATCGTCGGGATGAGCTCGGGCGGGTCCTGGAGGTCGGAGTCGATCATGACGACGACGTCGCCGGCGGCATGGTCGAGGCCGGCGGTGATCGCCGTCTGGTGGCCGAAGTTGCGCGACAGCGTCACGACCTTGATGCGCTCGTCCTCGCGGGCGAGGTCGGCGAGGATCTGCGGCGTGGCGTCCTTGGACCCGTCGTCGACGACGACGAGCTCCCAGGGCAGGTCTTCGAGCGCCGAGCGCACGCGCTCGCAGAACAGGAGCGCGGTGCCCTCCTCGTCGAGCATCGGCGCGACGACGCTCAGCAGGCCCAGATGCCGTTCGGCCACGCCGTTGATCGTAGAGGGCGAACCCGTCGTCGGACGATCCCCATCCGGTTAGGCCATCTAGTCTGCCGGGGGTGACGCGCTGCAGCGCCTGCGGGGCCTCCGGGCTGCGTCCCGTACCTCAAGGTGGCCGGCGACGCCGGACCGGACGGCCTCATCCCGACGACCGACCGCTTCGGCACGGCCCTCGCCGACCTCGTCCGCTGCCCGCGCTGCGGCCACCGCCAGACCGATCCGATGCCCGCCGACGCGGTGCTCGAGAGCGCCTACGCCGGCGCCGCCTCGGAGGACTACATCGAGGAGGAGGCCGGCCAGCGCGAGACCGCGCGGCGCGCGCTGGAGCGCATCGAGGCGAACCTCAGCCCCGTGCCGATCCCCGGCAACGGCGGCCCGCGCCACCGGACGCTGCTGGACCTCGGCTGCTGGGTCGGCTTCCTGCTCGCCGAGGCCGTCGGGCGCGGCTGGGACGCCGTCGGCGTCGAGCCGTCGGAGTTCGCGTCGGCCTACGCGCGCGACCGGCTCGGCCTCGACGTCCGCACCGGCGAGCTGCTGACGACGGAGCTGCCCGAGCACCACTTCGACGCGATCGTCATGGGCGACGTCATCGAGCACCTCCCGCGCCCCGCCGAGGCGCTGGATCGGATGGCGACGCTGCTGCGTCCCGGCGGCGTCGCCTGGATGGCGCTGCCCGACGCCGGCAGCCTCGTCGCCCGCGGGATGCGCGCGCGCTGGTGGTCGGTCATCCCGACCCACGTCCAGTTCTTCACGCGCGACTCGATGCGCGCGCTGCTCGAGCGCCAGGGCTGGACCGTCCTGGAGATCCGGACCGCCCCGAAGGCCTTCAGCGTCGGCTACTACCTCGATCGCGTCGGCGGCTACTCGCCGCCGGTGGCGCGCGCGCTCGTGCGCGCGGCCGGCCGCGCGGGCCTCGCCGACCGCATGTGGGCGCCGGACTTCCGCGATCGCATGGCGGTCATCGCCCGCGCTCCCGACGCGCCCCAGGGCTGATGGAGCTCGGCCTCGAGGGACGGGTGGCGCTCGTGACCGGCGCGTCGCGCGGGATCGGGCGGGCGATCGCCGACGCGCTCGAGGCCGAGGGCGCGTCCGTCGCGCGCGCGTCGCGCTCGTCGGCCTACGCGTTCGACAGCGCCGATCTCGGCTCCGTCGATCCGCTCCTGGATGCCGTCGAGGCCGACCTCGGCCCGATCGACGTCTACGTCGCGAACACCGGCGGGCCGCCGCGCAGCGACGACCCGCTCGCATTCGACGCCGAGCAGTGGGAGGAGGCGCACCGCGCGCTCGTCGTCGCGCCGATGCTCGTCCTGCGGCGGATCGTGCCGGGCATGCGCGAGCGCGGCTTCGGCCGCGTCGTCGCGGTGTCGTCGAGCGCGGCGCGCGAGCCGCTGCCCGGCCTGCAGCTCTCGAACGTCAACCGCCCCGGCCTGCTGGCGGGCTTCAAGCTCCTCGCCCGCGAGAACGCGCGCTTCGGCGTGACGTTCAACGCCGTGCTGCCGGGGCGGATCGCGACCGACCGGCTCGTCGACGGCTACGGCAGCCTCGAGGCCGCCGAGGCGGCGGCGGAGGAGGAGGTGCCGGCCGGACGCCTCGGGACGCCGGAGGAGGTCGCGGCGGCCGCGGCGTTCTTCTGCTCGCCGGCGGCGAGCTACGTCACGGGCCAGTGGGTGCTCGTCGACGGCGGGATGACCCGCTCCTGGTGACGCGCGTCAGCGGGCGAGCGCCGCGAGCGGCGCGCCCCAGGTCTGCAGCGACGCCGGCGGCGGGACGCGGTAGCCGAGGTGGATGTCGACGCCGATGTCGCCCGTCGCCCACTTCGCGAAGCTCTCGGCGAAGCGCTCCTCGCGCGCCGCGCAGGCGCCGGAGCGCCCGTTGTCGTCGCAGCCGAAGCCCGGCGGCGTGGCGGCGTCGAGCTCGCGCTCCAGAGCGGCCGGGACGACCGCGTGGTCGATGACGTGGGCGAGCTCGTGCATGACGACCCGGCGCACGCCGCGCAGCCCGTTGGCCGCGTAGACGGGGCCGAGGTCGAGCTGGACGTCGTAGCCGGCGGGCGTCGTGCGCATCTCGCCGGCGACGCCCTGCGCGGGCGAGCCGACGCTGACGGTCACGAGGCCCGCGACGAGATCGACGAGCTTGCGCGCCTCCGGGCGCGACGCCGCGACGGCCGCGGTGACGACCTGCCGGTCGCTGGGGGCGACGCCGGGGGCGAAGTTCAGGGCGGACGGGGCGGGCAGCGCCGAGGACCCGCCCTGCAGCTCGTAGCGGGCGCCGTCGAGCCCGGCGCCGGGCGCCTGCGCGCCGGGCGCGTCGCCGCGCGAGAGGAGCACCATCGCGAGCACGAGCGCGACGACGACGAGCAGCGCCGGAGGCAGGAGGCGGGCGTCGCTCACCCACGACCCATCGGCACCCGCGCCCCGCGCCGTGAGCGCGACGGGCCGGCGTCGGCGTCAATCCTGCCCCGCTACGTCTTGTACTTAAGTATTTACTTGTCTATGATGGCATCTCCGACGGTAACGAGAAAGGAGGGCCGGCCATGTCAGCCGAGCCCAGCACGACGAAGGACAAGCAGATCACGATCGACGTCCCCGAGGACCGGGTCGCGGAGTTCTACGCGTTCTACGGCCGCTTCCTCGCGGGCTCCCCCCGCCGCCGCGGCCACGGCCGCCACGGGCGCCACTGCGGCGGACCCGGCCGCCACGCCGCCGAGCAGCCGGCCGCGACCGGCACCGAGACGCAGACGGCCTGATGGCCGACAAGCAGGTCACGGTCGCCGTGCCCGAGGAGCGCGTGCCGGAGTTCTACGTCTGGTTCGCGAGCTTCCTCGCGGCCGAGCCCGGCTCGCCGCCGTGGGGCGGCCGCGGCCGCGGCCGCGGCCTGCGTCACGGATTCCCCGAGCCCGCCGCCTGGACGGCCGACGACGCCGAGCAGGCCGCCTGGCTCTACGGCAAGCTCGCGGCCCCCGCCCGCGCGCTCTTCGACCTCCTCGTCGACGCGCCCGGCGAACGCCTCGCGGGCAACGAGATCGCCGCGCGGCTGGGCCTCGACAAGGGCGCCCACGGCGTCGCGGGGATCCTCGCCTGGCCCGGGCGCTACTCCCGCAAGCTCGCCCGCGAGCTCCCGATCGCGACCGAGGGCCGCGCCGACGGCGGCACCGACTACTTCATGGAACCGGCCGTCGCCGAGCTCTTCGCCGCCGCGCGCAAGCGCTGAAGCGACGGACGTCCCGGGCGCGTCGCGCGCCCGGGACGTCGTCGAGCGTCGGTTCGAATCAGGCGATGACCGTCGCCGTCGGGAGGCTCGACGCCGAGACCGTCCCGTCGCTGTTGGCCGCCGTCGACCTCAGGACGATGCGGCTGCCCACATCGGCCGCCACCGGCTTGTAGGTGCTCGCGGTCGCACCGGTGATCGCGACGCAGTTCGCGCCCGCCGCGTCGCAGCGCTGCCACTGCAGCGACACCGACGTCACCGCGTTCTGCGAGCTCCACGTCCCGGTGAGGAACGCCAGCGAGAGCGTCGAGTTGACCTTCGCCGTGCCGTTGATCTTCGGCAGCGTCGTGTTCACCGGCGGCGTCGGGCAGAGAAACGCCGTGCGATCGGCGCCCAGGACGCCGAACTTCGTCCCCGCCGGGCAGGCGATCGCGCCCGACTTCGTGATCGTGTTCGGCAACAGGCCGAGGAACGTGAACGTCCCGAGGCGACCGACCGGCGTGCCGCCACCGGCCGAGAAGCCGCCGGCGTAGACGCTCGTCTGCGTCAGCGAGTTCGCGCAGCCCGCGATCGGGTTGCCGCCCGTGTCGGCATAGAAGTGGCCGCTCGTGCCCGACAGCCCCCAGCTCGAGTACAGCTCCTTGCCGGTGAACGCCGCGTACTGGGTGGCGCCCGACGCGCACGACGCGCCCGCGAGCGCCACCTGCTCGACCGCGACCGGCGAGCTCGACACGAAATGCATCGAGCCGAGCGCGGTGAGGCTCAGCCCGCGCGCCGGGTTGACGTTGCCGCACGCCATCGACGCGATGAGCGAGCAGGAGTCGAGCTTGGACGGCAGCGGGCTCGCCCTGACGCTCAGCGGCAGGCCGGCGATCGACACGCCGGCGCTGAACGACGACGCGCCGTCACCCGCCGGTCCGTCGTAGTTGGCCTGCAGGCCGGCGCCCGGGAAGGCGATCGACGCCCTGCTGTTCGTCGCCGACGGCACCAGGCCGTCGACCACCGCGCCGACCGACGCCGTCCCGCCGAGCACGAGGCTCACGCCGAACGTCGTCCGGCTCGACGTGTTCATCCCGGTGCTGATGCCGGCGCCCGCGACGCCGAGATCGACGTGCGCGGTCTTCGGCACGCCGACCCACGAGAAGTCGATCCCGAGGGTGCTGCCGATCCCGATGTTCTGGACGAGTCCCGGGCCCGGGCCCGTGACGGTGTTGTCGAACGCCAGCAGCGAGCCGCCGGTCCCAAGGCCGAGGACGGTCTTGAAGTTCGCGGGCGCGGTCGAGGACGGCGTCCGGTAGCCGAGCCCGATGCCGCCGAGGCTCGTGAGCGTTCCCGTCACGTCGACGGGCAGCGACGACGGCGCGAGCGGCAGCCGCACGATCTGCTGCGTGATCTTCAGCGTCGTCGCGTCGATCGACAGGACGCCGCAGAGGTCGTAGCCGACGAGGCCGTCGACGTCCATGAGCGTCGGCACGCCGAGGTACCCCGGCACGTCGCGGACGAGCGTCCCGCCGCCGCTCTTGCGGAACGTCGAGCGCCAGCTCATCTTCAGGAGGTCGAGCTGCGAGGGCGCGAGCGCCTTGAGCAGCCCGCTCGTCTGGAGATACACGAAGTCGCTCATCTGCCTGTCGAGCGTCGCGGCGACGGTGGCTCCCGACGAGGCCGGTCGTCAGCGGGATGCCGAGGATCGACTTCGGGACGAGCGGCGTCAGCGCGGCCAGCGTCTCGCAGGTCGTCTGCAGCGTCGGCCCCGCGAGGACGAGCGCCGCCGACGACAGCGCGGTGAGCGTCGCGGGCGGGATGCCGAGATCCGAGAGGAGCTTGTCGACTCCGCCCTGGAGGTCCGCCCGGCCGGTCCCGATGATCGAGTACGTCCCGTCGAGGATCGGCTGCAGCCCCCCGAGCAGCGTGTTGACGTCGGCCTCGGCGTCCGCCTTGAGCTTCGCGTCGGCGTCGGAGACGAACTGCTCGGCCCCCGCTTCGATCGCGATCGTCCCGTCGACGATCTCGTCGGTCGCCATGGCGCTCGACGCGAACGCCATCCCGGCGCAGCCTGCACAGAGCGCCGTCACACCCAGGCGCCGCAGCACCCGTCGACGGCTGGTGCGCGCATCATCCGCGCGCGCGGTCACTGCATCCATTGTTCCTGCCCCGCCTTTCCTTGGCAGCAACGCCGCATCGTGCGGCGCGCCATATCCCTCCGGCGCTCGCCTGCCTATCCGCGCGCGGCCCGCAACGGGGCGATCTCGCGGCCAGTGTTCACGTTCGGCCCCGAATCCACCCGAAAAGGTCCGCCGTCAGCGCGGCGCGCGCAGCCCGAACGGCGGGCGCGTCGCCGCCCCGCGCTTGGCCTGCACGACGGCGCGGCGGCGGCGCGCGCGGGGCAGCGCACGGAACGCCGCCGCGTACGCGCGCAGGAGATGGCGCTCGCGCAGCACGACATGGCCGATCGCGAGCAGCTCGTAGAACGCGATCCGGTGCAGGTCGCCGCGGATGTCGGCCCACGAGTCGTTCTTGACGATCATGAGCAGCCGGTTGCGGAACTGCAGCCGGCGGTGGGCCTCGGGGAGCTGTGAGCGCGTGGTCGGCGAGTAGAAGCGCATGTGCCACGCGACCGCCCGCGGCTCGTACATGCAGCGCCAGCCCAGCAGCCGCGCCCGCCAGGCGAGGTCGACGTCCGACGCCCAGAGCTCGAGGTCCTCGTCGAGCACCTCGCCGCCGACCGCGCAGGCGTCGAGCACCTCGCGGCGGTACAGGACGCAGGCGCCGTCGCCGCCGAACACCTCGGCGGCCTGGCCGTAGCGCGACAGCGGCTCGTTGTGGCCGACGAGCGTGTTCTTGCGGCGGCGGTCGACGACCATGCCGGCGGCGTCGAGCACCTGGAGCCGGTCGGCGGCCTGCATCCCGGTCGCCCGGATGAGGCGCGGCGCGACCGAGCCCACGCCGCGCTGCGCCAGGCGCGGGCGCGCGGCCTCGAGGAACCCCGCGTCCAGGACGCAGTCGGCGTTCAGCAGGAGGATCGCGTCGGCCTCGGTCGCGAGGATCCCGGCGTTGATCGCCGCCGCGTAGGAGACGCGCTCGCGCAGCCCGAGCACCCGCGCGCCGCCGGCCTCCGCCACCGAGCGCGTCGCGTCGGTGCAGGCGTTGTCGATGACGAGCACGTCGGCGCCGGGCTGCGCGGCGGCGGCGGGCAGCGAGTGGGCGAGCAGCGGCGCCTCGTCGACGCTGAGCATGAGGATCGTCGTGCGCGGCGTGCTCAGGAGAGCATCTCCTCGTAGACCGCGACGGTCAGCGCCGCGCTGTCGGCCCACGAGAGGCGCCCGGCCCGCGCGATGCCCAGCCGGCTGAGCTCGGCGTGGCGGGCGCGGTCGCCGACGACGCGCCGGATCGCGGCCGCCATGTCGCCGACGTCGAGCGGGTCGAAGTACTCCGCGGCGTCGCCGCCGGTCTCGGGCAGCGCCGTCGCGCGCGACGCGACGACCGGCACGCCGCGGGTCATCGCCTCGACGATGACGAGGCCGAAGCCCTCGTAGAGCGACGGGTGCACGAGCGCGTCGGCGCCGCGCATGAGCGCGTCGAGGCGGGCGTCGGAGAGATAGCCGGTGAGCCGCACGGGCTCGCCCTCGGCCGCCGCCCGGACGGTCTCGCCCTCGCCGCTGTCGACGCCCGCGAGCACGAGCCGGTGCTCGAGGCCCTCCCGGCGCAGCGCGCGGAACGCGTGCACGAGGCGCAGGATGTTCTTCTTCGGGCGCAGGTCGCCGACGGCGAGCAGGTAGGGCCCGTCGTCGGGCACCGGCTCGGTGCCGAGCGCGAGCGACGGCGCGTTGGGGATGACGCGCACGCGGCCGGGATCGACGTCGTAGCGGCGGATGACGTCCTCGGCGGTGTGGCCCGAGACGCAGATGACGCGCTGCGCCGAGCGCGCGGCGCGGCGGGCGAACGTCCGGTACTTCGTGCCGGTGCGCTTGGAGAAGTCCTCCGGGAAGACCTCGAAGGCGAGGTCGTGGATCGTCACGACGCCCATGCACGGGCGCACGAGCGGGAGGAAGCAGTTCGGGGCGTGGACGAGGTCGGCCTTCTCCCTGCGCAGGCGCAGCGGCAGGCCGACCTGCTCGAAGAGGACCTCGGGCCCGCGGCCGCCCTCGGAGATGAGCCGGTACTCGAGGCCCGGCCGCTCGGGGAGGGCGTCGATGAGCTCGCGCGCGTAGCGCCCCCAGCCGCGCAGCTCGGGCGCGAAGGCGTCGCGGGCATCGATGGCGACGATCGGCACGCGGGAACCATCTCACGCGCGGAGGTGTCCGCCACAGCGGGCCATCCGTCCAGCGCCCGCACCGCTCGCGCGCCGGCGGTAGGTTCCCCCGGCATGCCCCGCGGCCGGCCGCACCTCTTTCGTACCGACGACGCGCGGCCGCCCGTCGAGCGCGCCCGCCGGCTGGCGATGCAGGCCTACAACCTCGCGCGGCTGCCGCGCCCGGTCGCCGCCTTCTGGGCGCGGGCGATGCGCAGCGCGCAGGCGGCGAACGACACGTGGAGCATCGACGTCGCCTGCCGCCCCGCGGAGCTGCGCGTCCTGCTCGGCGCGCTCGGCGACGCGCCGCGCGTCGCCGAGATCGGGACGGCGGCGAGCTGGACGACGTCCTGCATCGCGCTGGCCCATCCCGACCGCGTCGTGCACAGCTGGGACGTCGAGGCCCATCCCGAGCGCGAGCGCTACCTCGCGCTGCTGGCGCCCGAGGAGCGCGCCCGCGTGCATCTGCACGACAGGCCGGGCGGCCTGGGCCCCGCCGACCCGCCCGCCGTCGACGCCGTCTTCATCGACTCCTCGCACGAGCGCGAGGAGACGATGGCGACGTTCCGGACGTTCGAGCCGGTCCTCTCGCCGGGCGGCGTCGTCGCCTTCCACGACTGGGACGACGACGACTATCCGGGCGTCACGGAGGCCGTGCGGGCGCTCGGTCTGGACGGCGAGGCGCGCGGCCATCTCTTCGTCTGGCGCAAGCCGGCCGCGTAGGAACCCAGACTTTCGAGTGAGGCCGCCGGCCGGACGCGCGGCTACGATCCTCGGGTAGTGCCAGAGGTCACGGAAGCCGCCCTTACGTCGTCGCAGCCGCGCCAATCGAGGATCTTCGAGCTCCCGATCGAGCTCGGGCACCCCGACGAGCTGCTCGCTCGCATCCTCGGCTGGGTGCGCGAGGACGGCCCGACGAGGCGCGTCGCGTACGTCAACGCCCACGTGCTCAACCGGTCGCGCGAGGACCCCGCGCTGCGGACGGCGCTCGAGGGCGCCGACCTCGTCTACTGCGACGGCTACGGCGTCCGCCTGGCCGCGAAGGCGCTGAGCGCCGAGATCCCGCACCGGATGACGGGCGCCGACTGGATCTGGGACCTCGCGTCGCTCTGCGAGCGCCAGGACACCTCCGTCTACCTCCTCGGCTGCGACCCCGGCATCGCCGCGCAGGCCGGCCAGCGCCTGCGCCGGTCCTACCCGGGGCTGCGGGTCGTCGGCACCCACCACGGCTACTTCGAGATGGGCTCCGGCCACGACGAGCGCGTCATCGAGGACATCAACGCGTGCCGGCCTGACATCCTGCTCGTGGGCATGGGGACGCCCAAGCAGGAGATCTGGGCGCAGAACACCGTCGGCCGCCTGGACTGCAAGGTGCTCTGGGGCGTCGGCGCGCTCTTCGATTTCGTCTCCGGGCGCGTGCCACGCGCTCCGGCATCGTTGTCCGACAATGGACTGGAATGGATCTTCAGACTGGCGATCGAGCCGCAGCGGATGTGGAGGCGGTACCTCGTGGGCAACCCGGTGTTCCTGAGCCGGGTGCTGGCGCAGGCCCGCCAGCGCCACGACCGCCGCTGAGCACCCGCGCCAACCGCATCCTCGCCTGGCTCGGCCTCGCCGGGCGCGGCCGCGCTCGCGCTCGGCCTGGCGACGTACGCCGGCGTCCAGGGCCGCGGCGGGCTCTTCGACGCGCTGCACGTCGGCGCGGCGTGCGTCGCGCTCTTCGCGATCGTCGGCTTCGCCCCGACGCGCCTGCTGCTGCCGGCCGGGCTGCGCTCGCACGAGCTGCTGTGGGTCCTGCCGGTCGGCGCGGTCGCGACGGCGCTCGAGCTCGCCCTGCTCGTCTACGCGTTCGTCCCCTTCGACGCGGCGCTGGCGATCATGCTCGTCGCGAACATCGCGCTCGGCGTCGTCGCCTGGCGCCGCGACCCGGGGGTCTTCCACGCGCGCTCGGCCCCGGGCCCCGGCGCATCGTGGCGCACGCTGCTCGTGCCGCTGTACCTCGCCGCGCTCATCGCCGCGATCGCGCTCGTCCCGATGTTCCGCGGCGGCTTCGTCACGGTCATCGGCAACGGCTCGGATGCCCACCTCGCGGTCGGCACCGCCCAGTTCCTCCAGGGCCATCACCCGACCGCCGTCGCCCCCGAGGAGCCGGTCGACCGCGTGCCGCTCGTCTGGCGCTCCAAGCCGCCGATCTACCTCGCGTTCGGGGCGATCGCGCGGGTGGCCGGCGTCGAGCCCTACGCGGTCATCGCGACGCTGCAGGCGGCGCTCCTGGCGATGGCGGCGCTCGGCTTCTGGCTGCTCGCCCGCGAGCTCCTGCGGTCGGGGCCCTGGGCCGCCGCCGCCGCGATGGGGCTCGTCGGCCTGAACCGCATCGAGCTCTTCGCCGGGATGCACCCCTACGTCAACCAGACGTGGGGCTACATGGCCCTGGCGTTCTCGATCGTGCTCGCGTGGCACGTCGTTCGCGACCGAACCGCCGGCGGGCTCATCCTCTTCGCCGCCTTCCTCGGCGTCCTGACGTTCGCCTATCCGCTCGCGATGCCGATCCCGCTCATCTCGGCGCTCGTCTTCCTCGGCTTCGAGCGCCGCCGCCAGGGGCTCTCGCTGCTGCGCATCCCGCGGCTGCGCAGCAAGCGCCAGCTGCTGTGGATCGTGCCGCTCTTCCTCCTGCTGCTCATCCCGCTGCAGGGCGTGCTGGAGAAGACGGCGTCGTCCACGCGCGTCCTCGCCCCCGGCTACTCGCTCGTGAACTGGGGCGGCGACCTCACCGGCTTCTTCCCCGAGCGCTTCTTCCTCGGCTTCGACGACGCCGGCATGGCCGGGACTCGGCTTCCTGCTCGTCGGCACCGGCCTCGTCATCGCGCTGCGCCACGCTCCGAAGGAGATCCGCTGGGGGCTCGGCGGGATCATCGTCTTCGGCCTCGCGGCCGCGCTGTTCTTCCGCCCGCGCGACTACGGCTGGTACTTCCACTTCAAGGCGCTCGCGTTCGTCGCGCCGCTGGCGGTGACGATGGCGGCGGTCGGGCTCGCGCGGATCAAGTGGGTCTGGGTCAGCGCGCTCGCGCTCATCTTCCTCGTCGGCGCGACCCGCAACGGCGCGGCGAGCGAGATCGGCGCGACGTTCGACCAGCTGCCCGAAGAGCATGCTCGAGCTCAAGCAGGTCGACGCGCGCCTGCCGCCGGATGCCTCGGTGCGCCTCGACATCCCCGCCGACGGGCGGATGCTGTGGGCCGGGATCATCCTGTCCGGGCAGCCGCTGTGCTCGCAGCGCCCGGTGCTCGAGACGAGCTACCCGCACGTCCCGGTCTCGCGTGCCGCCGACTACGTGCTCGTCGACGACGACTGGCGCAAGCCGTTCGACGCCGTCGGCCCGCCGCTCATGACGCTCGACCGCTACCAGCTCTTCCGCCTCGCGCCCGACCTCCCCGGCGGCGACCGCTGCTCGCGCAAGATGGTCCTGACGGTCAAGAAGCTCTACGCCGGCGGGACGGACGTCGAGTAGCCGTGAAGGTCCTCGTCGTCGACGACGAGCCGGGCGTGCGCGCGGCGCTGCAGCGCGCGCTGGCGCTCGAGCGCCACGAGGTCTCGCTCGCCGAGGACGGCCAGCAGGCGCTCGACGCGCTCGCCGAGAGCACGGTCGACGCGATCATCCTCGACGTCATGATGCCGCGCGTCGACGGCCTCGAGGTCTGCCGCCGGCTGCGCGCCGCCGGCGACCGCACGCCGGTCCTCATGCTCACGGCGCGCGACGCGATCGACGACCGCGTCGACGGCCTCGACGCGGGCGCCGACGACTACCTCGTCAAGCCGTTCGCGCTGCGCGAGCTCAACGCCCGCCTGCGCGCGCTGCTGCGCCGCGTCGATCCCGGCGGCCCGACGCTCGCGTTCGGCGACCTCGTCCTGGACCGCTCCGCGCACGAGGTCTACCGCGGGCAGCGCCGCATCGACCTCTCGAAGACCGAGTTCTCGCTGCTGGAGCTCTTCCTCGAGCACCCGCGCCAGGTGCTCACCCGCTCGACGCTCTTCGAGCGCGTCTGGGGCTATGACTTCGGCGCGACCTCCAACGCGCTCGGCGTCTACATGGGCTACCTGCGCCGCAAGACCGAGGCCGGCGGCGAGCGGCGGCTGCTGCACACCGTGCGCGGCGTCGGCTACGTCCTGCGCGAGCCGATGATGGCCCTGCGCCACCGGCTGACGCTCCTGGCGGCCGGCACCGTCGGGATCACGGTCGTGCTCGTCTCGATCGTCGCCTTCCTCGTCCTGCGCAGCGAGCTGCGCAGCCAGGTCGACGACGCGCTCGCCGATCAGTACGCGCAGGTCGCAAGCCGCGCCGACCGCTTCGGCTTCGGCCCCGAGCTGCGCTTCCCGGCGCCGTCGGCGCGCGGCGGCGCCCCCAGCGGGCCGGTCCAGCTGCTGGACTCCAACGGCCGCCGCCTGCTGCCCTCGCAGATCGACCTGCCCGTCCCGGTCGACGACGACGACCGCGCGGTCGCCGCGGGCCGCGATCGGCTCGCCCTGCGCGACACGCGCGCCGACGGCGTGCACATGCGCGTGCTGACGGTCGCCGTCAACGGCGGCGGCGCGATCCAGCTCGCGCGCAGCCTGCGCAACGTCGACGCGACGCTCGGCCGGCTGCGGATCGTGCTCGCGCTGCTCTGCGCCGCCGGGACGATGCTGGCGGCGGCGCTCGGGCGGATCTTCGGCCGCCAGGTCATCCAGCCGGTGACCGACCTGACGGCCGCCGCCGAGCACATCACGCAGACCGAGGACCTCGCGCGCCGCATCGACGTGCCCGGCGACGACGAGGTCGGGCGGATGGCCCAGCGCTTCAACACGATGCTCGACACGCTCGAGGGATCGCGCCGCGCGCTCGACGACTCCGTCCACGCCCAGCGCCAGCTCGTCGCCGACGCGTCGCACGAGCTGCGCACCCCGGTGACCGCCCTGCGGACGAACATCGAGGTCCTGCTCGCCGGCGGCGAGCTGCCCGACGACGACCGCCGCCGCCTGCTCGAGGACGTCCGCGCCGAGACCGAGGAGCTCGGCGCGCTCATCACCGACGTCATCGAGCTCGCCCGCGGCGACGAGCAGCCGACCGGCGTCGAGGAGGTCAAGCTCGACGCGCTCGTCTCCGAGGCCGTGCACCGCGCGAGCCGCCGCCGGCCGGCGACGACGTTCAGAGCCGAGCTCGAGCCGACGGTCGTCGAGGGGCTGCCCGACCGCCTCGGCCGCGCGGTCGACAACCTGCTCGACAACGCCGCGAAGTACAGCCCCGAGCGCGGCGCCGTCGAGGTCCGGCTGCGGGACGGCCGGCTGACGGTCCGCGACCACGGCCCGGGGATCCCGGCGCAGGACCGGCCGCACGTCTTCGACCGCTTCTACCGCGGCAGCGGCGCGCGCGGGCGGCCGGGCTCCGGGCTCGGCCTCGCGATCGTGCGCCAGGTCGCCGAGACGCACGGCGGCACGATCACCGTCGACGAGGCTCCGGGCGGCGGCGCGCGCTTCGAGCTGACGCTGCCGACGCTGCGCGTGGACGATCCCGGCGCACAGGAAGGGACTTGCAAGCCCCGACGGTCGAGCGATATAACTGCACACGGTCGGTGCCCCACCCGGGTCAGGAGCAGAGGCGGCGGGCGGCGCAAGTTCGCGAGACGGCGCCCCACCATGGCGGGGACTGCGCCGGATCGGCAGTCGATCGAGCTTCTCTACGTCATGCAGCAAGACCCCACCACTCAGCCTCTGCGCGGCGAGGGCGCCCAGCAACTCGGCGCGCTGACGATGCGCAGCACGCGCGAGGGCGACGAGCACGTCATCGCGCTCGCCGGCGAGATGGACCTCTCGAGCGTCGACCTCGTCGAGCGTGAGATCCGGCGCGTCGAGGCCGGCGACGCCGCCACGATCGTCCTGGACCTCCGCGAGCTCGAGTTCCTCGACTCGACCGGCGTGCGGCTCATCTACATGGCCGACGTGCGATCGCGCCAGGACAGCGACCGCCTCCGGATCCGCCGCGGGCCCGACAAGGTCCAGCGCCTGTTCGTCATGACGGACCTCGCGGACCGCCTGCCGTTCGTCGACTGACTCAGCTCAGCCGTCGCGGCAGCCGCGGGCAGGTCGTCGGCGTCGGCGGCCACCGGGACGGTCACGGGCTCGTCGCGCGCGATCTCGAACGCCTGCCCGTCGCTGACGATCGACAGCGGCCCGCCGTCGAGCAGCGTGTACGTCGTCTCGCCGGGGCGCATCTCGACCTCCATGCGGCTGCCGCGGAAGATGAGCCGGAAGCGCATCCGGTCCCAGTCGGTCGGCAGCCGCGGCGTGAAGCGCAGGTCGCCGCCGTCGGAGTCGCGCAGCCCGGCGAAGCCGTTGACGAGCGCCATCCAGACGCCGCCGCAGGAGGCGACGTGGATCCCGTCGCTGACGTTGCCGGCGAGGTTCGCGAGGTCGACCGCCGCGCTCAGGAGGAAGTAGTCGTAGGCCGCCTGCAGGTCGCCGACCTCGGCCGCCATGACGCTCTGCACGCACGACGACAGCGACGAGTCGCCGGTCGTCAGCGGGTCGTAGTACTCGAAGACCCGGCGCTTCTCCTCGAGCGTGAAGCGGTCGCCGGCGAGGAACGTCGCGAGCACGACGTCGGTCTGCTTGATGACCTGGTGGCGGTAGATGTTCAGCGGGTGGTAGTGCAGCAGCAGCGGGTACTTGTCCACCGGCGTGTGCTCGAAGTCCCAGGGCTTGCGGTTGAGGAAGTGCTCGTCCTGCAGCAGCACGCCGGAGCGCTCGTCGTAGGGCACGAACATCCGCTCGGCTGCGCGCAGCCAGCCCTCGGGCTCGTGCGGCTCGATCCGCAGGCGGTTGACGAGCCGGTCGTAGCCGTCGGGATCGGTGCGGCGCAGCATCTCGAGGCCGAGCGCGGCCGCGGAGAGGTTCTCGCGCGCCATGAGGTTCGTGTAGGCGTTGTTGTCGACGACGGCCGAGTACTCGTCGGGCCCGGTGACGCCCTGGATGCAGAACTGGCCGTCGCGGCGGACCGAGAAGAACCCGAGATCGGCCCAGAAGCGGGCCGTGTCGACGAGGATCTCGACGCCCTCGCGGCTGAAGAACTCCTCGTCGCCGGTGACGCGCACGAACTGGCGCACGGCATAGGAGATCGCCGCGTTGATGTGGTACTGCGCGGTGCCGGCCGCGTAGTAGGCGGAGGCCTCCTCGCCGCTGATCGTCCGCCACGGAAAGAGCGCGCCGACGTGGCCGAGCTGCTGCGCCCGCCGTCGCGCGGCGCCGAGCATCTCGTAGCGGAAGTGCAGCAGCCGCCGGGCGACGTGCGGCTGGGTGTAGGTCAGGACCGGCAGGACGTAGATCTCCGTGTCCCAGAAGTACTGGCCCTCGTAGCCGCGCCCGGTCAGGCCCTTGGCGCCGATCCCGTGGCCCTCGACGCGCGCCGACGCCTGGCGGATCTGGAAGAGGTTGAAGCGCACCGCCTGCTGGATGTCGCCGGGGCCGTCGATCTCGATGTCGCTGTGCTCCCAGAAGAAGTCCAGCCGCTCGCGCTGGACCTCGGCGATGCGCTCGAAGCCGTCGCCGGCGGCACGGTCCAGCGTGCGGTTGACGCGCCGCGCGAGGTCGCCGGCGGGCGCCTGCTCGGCGTGGTGGTAGCCGAGGAGCTTCGTCACCCGGGCGGGGACGCCGGGCTCGGCGTCGAGGAAGAACACGACGCGGCCCTCGTCGGCCTCGACGCTCGTCTCGACGCTGTGGCGCAGCTCGGTCTCGATCGAGTGCTCCATGCCGCACGCCAGGCCGATCCCGCTGTCGCGCGTGCACAGCTCCAGGACGACGCGCTTGTCGTCGCAGTGGCGGTCGATCGGCCGCAACGCCGACTCGTCCATGCGCACGCCGACGCGCGGGTCGTCGGTGCCCTTCGGGCGCGGCAGGTGCGTGACGAGCTCGGACGCGATCGCGAGCTCGGCCATCCCGGAGACGAGCGTCACCTCGTAGGAGATCGCCGCGAGGTGGCGCCAGTGCAGCGACACGAGGCGCTGCGAGCGCAGCCGGACCTCGGCGCCGCGCGCCGTGCGGAACGTGACGTTGCGCTCGAGCATCCCGGAGCGCATGTCGAGGATCCGCTCGTAGTCGAGGATCTTCGACTCCGTCAGGACGAGCGGCTCCTCGTCGACGTAGAGGCGCATGACCGTGCCGTCGGGCGCGCTGACGATCGTCTGGCCGGTCGTCGCGAAGCCGAACGCCGCCTCGCCGTAGGGAATCGGCCAGGTCTCGTGGAAGCCGTTGAGGAAGGCGCCCGGATCGTTGGACGGCAGGCCCTCCTCGTGCGTGCCGCGCAGGCCCATGTAGCCGTTGGCGACCGAGAAGAGCGTCTCGGCCTCGGCCGGGCTCTCCAGCGACAGGCGGCGCGAGACGAGGCGCCACGGGTCGATCGGCATCGCGGCGCGCAGCGCCGGCGACTCGCGGGCCTGGCGGATGCGGGTGAGCGCCTGCAGGCGCGCGTCGCGCAGGCTCATCGCGCGAGCATCTCCTCGAGGTCCGCGACCACCACATCGGCGCCGTGGTCGTGGAGGTCGGCCCGCGCGGCGCTGCGCGCGACGCCGACGACGAGGCCGAAGCCGCCGGCGCGGCCGGCGGCGACGCCGACGAGGGCGTCCTCGACGACGACGGCGCGATCGGGCGCGACGTCCAGCCGCCGCGCGGCCTCGAGGAACGTGTCGGGCGCGGGCTTGCCCGGGAGCGCCATCTCGCGCGCGACGGTGCCGTCGACGACCTCCTCGAAGAGGTCGCTGATGCCCGCGGCCTCGAGCACGGCGCGGCAGTTCTCGCTCGACGAGACGACGGCGGTGCGCAGCCCGTCGCCGTGCAGCTCGTGGACCCAGGCGATCGAGCCGGGGAACGCCTCGACGTTGCCGGCGTCGAGCTCGGCCGCGACGAGCTCCTGCTTGGAGTTGGCGACCGCCTGGATCGTGTCGTCGCCGGGTGCCGCGTCGTGCGCGGCCTCGGGCAGCTCGATCCCGCGCGAGGCGAGGAAGTCGCGGACGCCGGCCGCGCGCGGCTTGCCGTCGACGAAGCGCAGGTAGTCCGCCGCGGGATCGAACGGCGCCTGCGCATCCCCCGTGCGCTGCGCCCAGCCGTCGAGGAACGTGTCGAAGACACGCTTCCAGCACGCCGTGTGCAGCGACGCGGTGCTCGTCAGAACACCATCGAGATCGAAGAGGACGGCGTCGAAGCGGTCGCTCGAGAGCGGGGCCGCAGCCGCGGAGGTGGACATTTGAGCCAGCTTAGACGTGTTTCGCCGCAGATCACCGGCCCGCTCTCATAGGTTTTCGGCTGCGATCATGCAGGCGATGAGAGCTCCGCTGCGCCAGCTGCGCCAGGAGGTGACCGGGCGGCTGCGCAACAGCGCGACGCACCTCATCACCGGCATGCCCGAGGACCGCCGCGCGGAGCTCGCCGAGCGCGTGCGCGCCACGCGCGCCACGCGCGCGCTGCTGCGGACGGCGTCGGGCTGGTACGGCCGCGCGCCCGTGCCGATCGCGGGCGGCCTGGGGCATCTGCTCTACGTCTCGACGGCGGACCTGCCGCTCGACCACGCGCACGCCGGGCTCATCGTCCGCGGCACGTTGGAGCCGCCGGTGCAGGAGGCGCTGCGCAGGCTGCTCGCGCCCGGCGACGTGTTCTACGACGTCGGCGCGAACATCGGGTTCTTCACGATCCTCGGGGCGCGGCTCGTCGGGCCTTCGGGCCGCGTCGTCGCCTTCGAGCCGGTGCCGGCGTGCGCGCGAGCCGTCGGGCGCAACATCGAGCTCAACGCGTTCGGGCACGCCGAGATCCGCGAGGAGGCGGTCGGCGCTGCCGGCGGGCGCGGGCGGCTGCTCGTCGTCGGCGAGGCGTCGTGGTCGCACCTCGCGTCGACCGGGCGACACGCCGACGTCCGCGACGAGATCGACGTGCGCGTCGTCTCGATCGACGAGCTCGTGGGCGCGGGCGAGATCCCACCGCCCGCGGTGTTGAAGATCGACACCGAGGGCGCCGAGCTCCAGGCGCTGGCCGGGATGCGCGCGACGCTCGAGCGCCACCGGCCCGTCGATCGTCTGCGAGCTGCACGACACGAACGAGGCGTTCGTGGCGGCGATGGACGACGCCGGCTACGTCGTGACGAACCTCGAGGGGCCGGAGCCGGTGGCGACCGCGGGCCCGGTCCACGCGCTGGCCCAGCCGCGGCGGTGACTCGCCGGCCGTGCGGGCGTCGGCAGGACTCGAGCGGCGAGCGCGGAGCGGGCGCTCGCGAACTGCGGCATCGAGGACAGCGGGTTCGTTCGCCGGCGGCGCTCCATCGCGTTCTTTGTGGGCTTAGGGGCGGATATCGCCCCTAAGCCTTCATTCGTGCCGCGCGCGGGAGCGCGATTACGCAGCGCGGGGCGGCTCGGGCTCTTCGCGCTCCTCCAGCGGCCACGGCACGACGACGTGCTCGGCGGTCGGGCGTTCGGCGAAGGTGTCCTTCGAGACCGGCTCCAGCCTGCGAGGAAGCCAGATGACATGCGGAGAGTTCATGTGGAGAGGAACACCGGCGGGCGGCCATTCGATACGCCTGTGTGACCAGCGTCACTCAGCCGGCAGCAGCGAGAGTCTTATGCAATTCCCACGCAATGCTCGGCCTCGCTTCAGGAGCACGCGATGCAATGCGCGCATGCCGATGCCCCCACAACACATCCTCGTCGTGGCGACCGAGTCCGCCACCGGACCGGAGCTCTACGCCACCGTCCGCAGCCTTTCGCCGCCGATCCCGCCGCGCGCGTGCACGTCGTGGCGCCTGCGTCGCACTGACGCCAGCCGTTCTCCGAAGCGGCCCGTCACGTCGCGGCGCTCAGGCTCGCCGAGTGCCTCGAGCGGCTCGGCGACCTCGGCCTCGAGGTCGACGGTCACGTCGGCCATGAGGACCCGATGCAGGCGATGACCGACGCGCTCGTCTCGTTCCCGGCAACCGAGCTCGTCATCGCCACCCACGCCTGGCTCGCGCTCGAACCGCCACGTCCACGACGTCGTCGACGCTGCGCTCGCACGGTTCGGCCTGCCGACGGTGCATGTCCTCGTCGACGTCGCCGCACTGGCCCCGATGGCCGCCTGACGAGCCGCTGATGTGATTCAGGCGGCCAGCGCCTCGACGGCCGCCCGCAGCTTGCGCGCGGTCGGCTCGGGCGCGTAGGCCGCCACGCGGGCGGCGCCGCGCTCGCGCAGCTCGGCCCGCAGCTCCCCATCCGAGACGGCCAGCGCGAGCAGCTCCGCCACGACGCTCTCGTCGTCGCCCTCGCCCAGCAGCAGCGCCGCGTCGCCGGCGACCTCCGGCACGCCGCCGACCGGCCGCGCCACGACCGGCACGCCGAAGTGGAAGGCCTCCAGCAGCGGGATGCAGAAGCCCTCGTGCTCGGAGAGGCAGAGGAACGCGTGCGCCGCGCGCCAGCGGGCGGCGAGCTGCTCGCGCGGTCAGGCCCGACTCGATCGTCACGTGCCCCGGCGAGATCTCCTCGGCGAGCTCGCGCATCGCCGCGTCGTAGGCCCAGTTGATCGGCGCGCCGACGAGCACGAGCCGCGCGTCGGGCGCGTGGCGGCGGCGATAGAGCTCGAACGCGCGGATCACCGCGTCCTGGCGCTTGTGCGGCGCGAGGCGCCCGACGAACAGCACCACCGGCGGGCCGGGCGGGTCCGCCGGGCCCGGCGCGCCCAGCGCCGCCGGGTCGAAGAGGATCGGGATGACGGTCTCCGACCCCAGCTCGCGCGCGTTGTAGAGCGACACGCCCGCGGCGACGTCGACCGCCGCCGCGAACTCCGGCAGCTGCTTGCGCCCGAGCGCGCACACGACCCCGGCCTGCGGGTCGTGGTCCCAGAACCAGCGCGCCGGCGTGATGTTGTGCGAGATGAGGAGCTTGCGCTGGGGCAGCTCGAGCACGCCGCGGAGCTTCGGCGCGTAGGCCGAGTAGTGGATGAGCAGCACGTCGGCGCCCGCGGCGGAGAGCGTCCGCAGCGGCGCGATCCGGTGCCCGATGCGCGGGTCGATCTCCGCCGCGACGTCGCGCCCGCCCCAGCCCCACGACGCGAACAGCGCGCGGAACGCGAGCGCCTGCGTCGTGACGGCGTCGTAGGGCCCGGCGCCGGAGAGGATCTGATGGACTCTCACCGGTGGGTGTCGATTTCGGGCTCGGGCTCCGGCCTGCGCTCGACCTCGGTCGCCCGCTCCTCGAGCCGCGCCACGCGGTCCTCGAGCTCGGCGACCCGGATGAGGACGTTGAGGTTGAAGCGCGTCTGCTGGGACTGCAGCTCGCGCAGGTACTGGCGCATGACGTGGACGAGCTGGCGCTTGACCCAGGTGATCGGCGCGCCGAGGCGCCGCGTCGAGCGCATGAGGTCGGGGTCGGGCTCGATCGCCGCCCACTCCATGAGCTGCTCGATCGAGACGCGCTCGGTCGGCTCGATCGTCATGCCCGCCGGCAGGACGTCGTCGCGCTCGGCGGCGGCGGCGCGAGCGGCGGGCAGCGCCTCCTCGGGCTTCATGGCGACGCCACCGGCTCGGCCGTCCCCATGAGCCGGTGGTAGAACGGCATGCCCTCGCCGACCGGCCCGTCGAAGACGACGCGCCCGCCGTCGAGCACGACGACGCGCTCGCACGTGCGCTCGATGAGCGCCGCGTCGTGCGAGACGAGCACGAGCGTCGCGCCGGCCGCGATCTGCTGGGCGATGCGCGCCTCGCACTTGCGCTGGAAGGCCTCGTCGCCGACGGCGAGCACCTCGTCGATGAGCAGCACGTCGGCGTCGAGGTGCGCCGCGATCGAGAAGCCGAGCCGCAGGAACATGCCCGACGAGTACGTCGCGACGGGCGCGTCGATGAAGTCGCCGAGCTCGGAGAACTCGATGATCGCGTCGAGGCGCTCCTCGATCTGGAGCTTCGTCAGGCCGTGCAGCGCGCCGTTGAGGAAGATGTTCTCGCGCCCGGAGAAGTCGCGGCCGAAGCCGGCGCCGAGCTCGAGCTGGGCGATGACCTGCCCGCCGCACGCCACCCGCCCCGCAGTTCAGCGGCACGATCCCCGACAGGACGCGCAGCGTCGAGGACTTGCCGGCGCCGTTGCGCCCGACCATCCCGACCGTCTCTCCCGGCGCGATGCGCAGCGAGACGTCCTTCAGCGCCTCGACGGGCGCCGGCCCGCCGGCGCGCGAACGGCCGATGAGCATCTCCTTCAGCGTCCGCCCGCGATCGGCCTTCACGCTGAACGAGCGAGAGGCGTGCTCGAGGACGATCTCGCCGGGCCGCACGCCCTCGTCGAGCGCCGTGCGCCGGCGGCGCGCGGTCATACGACCACCGCCAGCTCGCCCTGCATCCGCCGGAACAGCGCCAGTCCCCCGCCGAGCACGAGTGCCGCTGCGACGGCGATATACGCGAGCACGTCGAGCCCGGGGAGCGCGCCGTCGTAGACGACGTCGCGCACCGCGACGATGAACGGCGCGACCGGGTTGAGCCACTCGAGGACGAAGACGAGGTCGGGGTGGTCGCTGAAGCGATCGGCGGTGGTGGGATCGAAGAAGATCGGCGAGAGGAAGAACCACGGCAGCAGCGCCGCCGAGAGGATCGGTGCGACGTCGCGGAAGTACGCGTGCAGCACGCTGACCGCCAGCGCGAAGCCGAGAACGAACGCGAAGAGGAGCGCGAGCACGAGCGGCAGCGCGAGCAGCGCGAGGCCGCCGCCGCGGATCGCGACGATGATCGGCGTCAGCAGCGCGAGGAGCGCGACGAACGTCACGAGCTGGACGGTGACGACCGATGCCGGGATCGCCTCGCGCGGGAAGCGCGCCTTGCGCACGAGGGCGCCGTGTTCGAGCAGCGACGGCGCCGAGCTCATCACCGCCTGGCTGAAGAAGATCCACACGACGAGCCCGACGAGCAGGAACAGCGGGTAGTGCTCGGGCTGGTCGTCGCCGGCGACCTTGAACAGCACGCCGAACATGAGGTAGTAGGCGCCCATGAGCACGAGCGGGTTGATGAGGTACCACAGGACGCCGAGCGCGGAGCCCTTGTACTTCTGGCGCAGCTCGCGCCGGACCATCTGCTCGAAGAGGTAGCGGTGGGCCACGCTTGCGATTATGGCCGCCGGGTCAGCCGCCGAGCGCCCGCTGCACCGCGCGGTACGCGGGCTTCGGGCCCAGCGACTCGTCGAGCAGCGTCGCCGCGCCCATGCCGGCCTGCGTCTCGGAGATCCACGAGCGGCCGTCGGTGAAGCCCCAGAGCGTCAGCGAGCGGCACTGCACCGCGAGGCAGTTGCGCACGATCTGCGCGTAGATGCGCGCCTGCGCTTCGCAGGTCGGCCGCGCTCGGCGGGACCTTCAGCGCGACGTCGGCCTCGGTGATCGCGACGTCGAGCCCGAGCGCGCGGAAGCGGCGCATGTTGTCGACCATGTCCGCCGGCAGGCCGTTGAGGTTCGCGTGCGTCTGGAAGCCCACGCCGTCGATCGGCGCGCCGCGCGCCTTGAGGTCGCGCACGACCTCGTAGAGCCGGTTGGACTTCGCGTTGATCCCCTCCGCGCCGATCTCGTTGAGGTAGAGCTTGGCGTCGGGGTCGGCCGTCCGCGCGGTGCGGAAGGCGTCCTCGATGAAGCCCTCGCCCAGGCGCCGCTGGAAGACCGACTGGCGCAGCCCGCCCTCGTCGGTGATCGGCTCGTTGACGACGTCCCAGACGCCGACGTCGTCGTCGAAGTGCGCCATGACCTCGTGGATGTGCTCGCGCATCGCCTGGCGCAGCTCGTCGGCGCCGAGCTCGCGGACCCAGCCGGGCGTCTGCGCGTGCCAGACGAGCGTGTGGCCGCGGACCTTCTGCTTGGCCTCGCGCGCGCGCTCGACGATCTCGTCGGCAGGGCCGAACTCGAACTCGCCGCGGGAGGGCTCGGTCGCGTCCCACTTCATCTCGTTCTCGGGCGTGACGCTCGAGAACTCCGTCTCGATGACCTGGCGGTAGGCGCGGGTGCGCTTCAGCGCGTCGCCGCGGACCGCGGTCCCGATCTCGATCCCGCGCTTCTTGGCGAGCTCGCGCAGCGTCGGCCCGGGCAGCGGCTCGGCGTCCTTGCCGCCGCGGATCACGTAGATCCCCGCGGCCACGACGACCACGGCGAAGAGCGCCGCGACCGCGATGTTGCGGGGCTTCACGCTAGAAGGCGCCGCGCCGCGTGAAGACGGCCGGCACCGTCTTGATGAGGATGCTGAGGTCGAGGAAGACCGACCAGCGCTCGAGGTAGAGGAAGTCGAGGCGGACGAGGTCGTCGAAGTCGAGCTCCGAGCGGCCCGACACCTGCCACAGCCCGGTGATGCCGGGGGTGACGAGGTAGCGCTTCTTGTGCCACTCCTCGAGGCGCTGGAAGTCGCGCTCGGGCAGCGGGCGCGGGCCGACGAGCGACATCTGGCCGCGCACGACGTTGAAGAGCTGGGGCAGCTCGTCGATCGAGTAGCGCCGCAGGAAGCGCCCGACCGGCGTCATCCGCGGGTCGTCGCGCATCTTGAACAGCGCGCCCGAGGCCTCGTTGAGCGACTCGAGGTCGGCTTGGCGCTGGTCGGCGTCGCGGTACATCGTGCGGAACTTCAGGCACGCGAACGGCACGCCGCCGATGCCCGGGCGCATCGAGCGGTAGACGATCGGCCCGCGCGAGCTGAAGCGCACCGCGAGCGCCGCGGCGGCGAGCACCGGGCTCAGGACGAGCAGCAGGAACAGCGAGCCGGTGAGGTCGAAGCTCCGCTTCAAGAACCAGTCGAAGCCTTCGAAGACCGGCGGCTTGAGCTCGAACAGCGGCACCGCCTCGCCGGGCACGAACTCCGCGCGGTGGACGAGCAGCTCCATCGTCGACGGCGCGATCCGCACCCGCACGCCCTGGCTGTGCGCGATGTCGACGACCTCGACGGCCTGCGTCTGCGGGAAGTCGGGGTCGGCGATGATGACCTCGTCGATGCGGTGGCGGTGGATGACCGCCGCGAGCTCGTCGAGCGTGCCGAGCGACAGCAGGCCGTTGTTCGGGCGCGGCGTCAGCGAGATGAAGCCGACGACCTTCACCGTCGGGGTCGCGGCGTCGCGCAGCGCGTGCCCGACGGCCTCGATGTGCTCGCCGCTGCCGACGAGCACCGCGCGGCGCTGGTAGCCGGCGAGGCGCAGCAGCCGGCCCGTGACCTTCTCGTAGCTCAGGCGCAGCAGCGAGACGTAGATCACCGCGAAGAACAGCGACCCGTAGAAGATGTAGTACGACGAGAACGTGCTGCCGCTGGCGACGGCGAAGACGAGCGCGACGAGCGCGACCTGGAACAGCGACGAGACGATCCGCGACATCCCCGGCCGCTCGCCGCGCGCGGCGTACAGGCCCGAGCGCGCGAACAGCAGCACCGTCACGAGGTAGGCGAAGTCGAAGAGCTCGGCCGTCTGCGCGGACTGCGCCGTGGCGCGCCATTCGCCGGTGGTCAGCCCGGCCTTGAGCCACAGCGCCGTGATGATCGCCATGTAGACGCTGAAGAAGTCGATCGTCAGCAGCGTCCCGAGACGGACGATCTTGCGGACGGTGTCGAGCCTCAGCAGGAACGACAGGACCGGCGGCCGCTTGCGCCGGACGTCACGGTCAGACAGCGTGAAATCGCCGGCCGGCACAGTTGTCTGTGCCCGCTCTTCGCCCTCCCGTGGCTGCTGCTGCGTCGTCGGCATCTCCCTGCTCTAACGGGTGAAGATGGCAGATGTTCCGGCGTCCCGCACCCCGTGCTGGACCTTTGTCGAGCCCCCCGAAACTCCTGCTCGGGCCCTCAGGCCGACCCGCTCCCCATGAGGACGTCGGCCCCCGACTGGTCGAGGGTCTTCGTCAGCCCCTCGCGCAGCTCGACGCGCGGCTCCCAGCCGAGCAGCTCGCGCGCGAGCGTGATGTCCGGCTGGCGCACCTGCGGGTCGTCCGTGGGCAGCGCCTCGTAGACGATCTCGGATGTCCGAGCCGGTGACCTCGATGACCGCCTCGGCGAGCTGCAGCAGCGTGAACTCGTTCGGGTTGCCGACGTTGATCGGGTGGTGCTGGCCGGACTCGGCGAGCGCGATCATGCCGCGGATGAGGTCGTCGACGTAGCAGAACGACCGCGTCTGGCTGCCGTCGCCGAAGACCGTGATCGGGCGGTTCTGCAGCGCCTGGCGCAGGAACGTGGGGATCGCGCGGCCGTCGTGGGGACGCATCCTCGGCCCGTACGTGTTGAAGATCCGGATGATCGAGGTATCGACGCCCTGCTGGCGGTGGTAGGCCATCGTCAGCGCCTCGGCGTAGCGCTTGGCCTCGTCGTAGACGCCGCGCGGGCCGATCGGGTTGACGTGCCCCCAGTAGGTCTCCTTCTGCGGGTGGACCTGCGGGTCGCCGTAGACCTCGCTCGTCGACGCCAGCAGGAAGCGCGCGCGGTGCTTCTTCGCGAGGCCGAGCGTGTGGTGCGTGCCGTGCGAGCCGACCTTCAGCGTGTGCAGCGGCAGGCGCAGGTAGTCGATCGGCGAGGCCGGCGAGGCGAGGTGGTAGACGACGTCCACCGCACGGTCGACGAAGTAGGGCTGGACGATGTCGATCTGGAGGAACTGAAACGACGGCGAGCGGATGTGCTCGATGTTCGCGAGCGAACCGGTTTCCAGGTTGTCGACGCAGATGACGTGGTGCTCGCGGCGGAGCAGCTCGTCGCACAGATGCGACCCCAGGAAGCCGGCGCCACCGGTGACGAGGCAGGTGGGCATCGTCCGAGACTACCGGGCTATCTCTTGCGAGCCGCCTTCATGTGCTTCTTCTTGACGTCGACCGAGATGAGGACGAGGCCGTCCGCGCGGCGCGTGGCGAGGTCCATCTTCTCGAGCCGCTTCAGCACGACCGGGCAGCGCTTGCAGCGCGGGCTGCTCTTGCAACAGCGCTTCTTCGGGCGCACCAAGAGCTTCATTAGGCGAGCCTAACGCGCCCGTCAAACCAGGTACAGTCCGCGCATGCCAGCACAAGCCTTCGTCGACCGCCTCAACGAGCAGATCGGCCACGAGTTCGCCGCATCGCAGCAGTACCTCGCCATCGCCGTCTACTACGACGACGAGACGCTCCCTCGCCTGGCCTCGTTCTTCTACGCGCAGTCGCTGGAGGAGCGCAACCACGCGCTCATGATGATCCAGTACCTGCTCGACGCTGGTGTGCCGGCGCCGATCCCCGGCGTCGCGGAGCCGCGCAACGAGTTCGGCGACGTCGTCGCGCCGGTCGCGCTCGCGCTCGAGCAGGAGCGCCGGGTGACCGACCAGATCAACGGGCTGGCGGCGATCGCGCGCCAGGAGAACGACTACTCCAGCGAGCAGTTCATGCAGTGGTTCATCAAGGAGCAGATCGAGGAGGTCGCCTCGATGAACGACCTCCTGAAGGTCGTCACGCGCGCGAAGGACAACCCGCTGCTCGCCGAGGAGTACCTCGCCCGCGAGGCGCCCGCCGACGCGGGCCCGGACCCGACGGCCCCGCCGGTCGCGGGCGGCGCGCTCTAGCAGTCGCGGGCGGCGACCCGGCGGCGCGTCGCGCGCGCCATACTCGCGCGATGCTGCTGGCGCGCTCACTCTCCGCGGTCGCCCGCGCGCGCTCCCGCGTCGGATCGGCGACGCCGCCGCGCGAGGAGCTCATCGCGCGCCACGTCGCGGGGCGCTCGTTCGTCGACGTCGGCTGCATGTGGACGATCCACGGCGCGCTGTGCTTCGCCGCCGAGGACGCCGGCGCGTCGTCCGTCACCGGCGTCGACGTCATGGCGCCGACCGAGCGCTTCGACGCCGAGCTGCGCCGCCGCGACTCGAAGGTCCGCTTCCTGCAGGGCGACATCCATGACCCCGGGACGATCGCGGCGATCGGCCGCCATGACGTCGTCTGGTGCTCGGGCGTCCTCTACCACGCGCCGCATCCGCTGCTGACGCTCGAGCGCCTGCGCGACCTCACCGCCCAGACGCTCCTGCTCGCCACCGAGACCGTGCCCGAGACGCCGGGACGCCGCGGCACGTGCGTCATCGCGCCCGGCCCCGAGGAGCACCCCAACGCCGAGCCGCCCGCCGGTCCCGGCGCGGGCTACGGCCCGTGGTACTGGGGGATCTCACCCTCGGCGCTGCGCAGCATGCTGACGCTCAGCGGCTTCAACATCGTCGACGAGTACCGCACGCCGTTTCACGTGACGGTCGTCGCCCGCTGAGCGACCGTCAGCCGGAGGTCGTGTCCGGCCGCGTGCCGAGCCTGACCGTCAGCGTCCGGGTGGCGCCGCCGCGGCGCACGCGCAGCTGCACCGACTCCCCCGGCTTGCGCGCGACGACGGCCGACGCGACGTCCTGCGAGCGCGCGACGGTACGACCGCCGATCGAGATGATGCGGTCGCCGTCGCGCAGGCCCGCGTCGTCGGCGGGGCCGCCGGCGACGACGCTCTCGACGATCGCGCCGGTGCCGGTCTCGGGGTCGCTCGTCGAGACGCCGAGGAACGGGCGCTTGATCTCCTTGCCGGCCTTGAGCTGCGGGATGACGTCCTTGGCGGTGTCGATCGGGATCGCGAAGCCGACGCCGTCGTTGGCGCCGGTGTTCGACGCGATCTGGGCGTTGACGCCGATGACGCGCCCGCTGCCGTCCAGCAGCGGCCCGCCGGAGTTGCCGGGGTTGATCGCGGCGTCGGTCTGGATCGCGTTGTCGATCGGGAAGTTGTTCGGCGCGTCGATCGAGCGGCCGAGCGCGGAGATGACGCCGGTCGTCAGCGTGCCCTCCAGGCGGAAGGGGCTGCCGATCGCGATCGCCGGCTGGCCGACCTTCAGCGTGCTCGACGAGCCGAGCGCCAGCGGCTTGAGGTCGCGGCCCTCGGGATCGACCTTCAGCAGGGCGAGATCGCTCGACGCGTCGGCGCCGACGACGCGCGCGCTGACACCGGCCCGCCCTCCTCGAAGCGCACCCGGACGGTGTCGGCCTGGTCGACGACGTGCTCGTTGGTGAGGATGTAGCCGTCGGCGTCGAGGACGAAGCCCGATCCGGTGCCGCCGGCGGCGCCGGTGCGCGTCTGCACCGACACGACGCCGGGGCTCACGCGCTCGTAGAGGGCCGAGACGTCGGTGGCGCTGCGCGCGGGCGCGGCCGGTGCGGCGGCCGCGGGCGCCTCGGTCGTCGCCGGGGTCGTGACGATCGCGGGCTCGGAGTCGCCGGAATCGAACGCGCCACCGGCCGCGAGGGCGCCGAACGGCACCGCGACGGCGAGCGCGCCGAGCATCGCAGCGAGGAAGTGGGAACCGCGTCGGTCGCCGGACATCTGCGACAGAGTGAACCGTGCGGCGCTGAAGCGCGCCTCACCGGTGCATAAGAGTTCTGTCAGCGCCGCGATTCCCCCGTGCGACCTGCGCAAGTACCCTTGCGCGATGGCCACAGAAGAACGCCTCACCGTCGCCCCGATCGTCGGCCCGGACGACCCGCGGCGCTTCACAGACTCGGGCATCGAGGTCGGCGCGCTCTACAGCGAGGACGACCTTCCGCCGGACCTCGAGCTCGGCGAGCCCGGCGCGTTCCCCTACATCCGCGGCGTCCATCGCGAGATGTACCGCAAGCGCCCGTGGACGATGCGCCAGTACGCGGGCTACGCGTCGGCGAAGGAGTCCAACGAGCGCTACAAGTACCTGCTCGCGCACGGCGGCACCGGCCTGTCGATGGCCTTCGACCTGCCGACGCAGCTCGGGCTGGACTCCGACGACCAGCGCTGCCTCGGCGAGGTCGGCCGCACCGGCGTCTCGATCGACACGATCGACGACATGCGCACGATCTTCGACGGCATCCCGCTGAACGCGATCTCGACGTCGATGACGATCAACGCGCCCGCGACGGTGCTGCTCGCGCTCTACTCGCTCGTCGGCGAGGAGCAGGGCTGCCCGCTGGACGAGCTGCGCGGCACGACCCAGAACGACGTGCTGAAGGAGTACATCGCGCGCGGGAACTTCATCTACCCGCCCGAGGGCACGATGCGCCTGACGACGGACCTCTTCGCGTGGTGCAACGAGTTCGTCCCGAAGTGGAACACGATCTCGATCTCGGGCTACCACTTCCGCGAGAAGGGCTGCTCGGCCGTCCAGGAGGTCGCGTTCACGATGTGCAGCGCGATCGCCTACGTGCAGGCGGCGATCGATTCCGGGCTCGAGGTCGACGAGTTCGCCCCGCGCCTGGCGTTCTTCTTCAACGGCCACAACAACGTCTTCCAGGAGGTCGCGAAGTTCCGCGCCGTCCGGCGGATGTGGGCGCACATCATGCGCGACCGCTTCGGGGCCAAGAACCCGAAGTCGATGATGCTGCGCTTCCACACGCAGACCGGCGGCGTGACGCTCACCGCCCAGCAGCCGCAGAACAACGTCGCGCGGGTCGCGCTGCAGGGCTTCGCGGCGGTCTGCGGCGGCACCCAGTCGCTGCACACCAACGGCTTCGACGAGGCGCTGGCGCTGCCCTCCGAGCGGGCCGCGAAGATCGCGCTGCGCACGCAGCAGATCATCGCCCACGAGTCCGGCGCGACCGACACCGTCGACCCGTTCGCCGGCTCGTACTACGTCGAGGCGCTGACCGACGAGATCGAGGCGCGCGCCTACGAGCTCATCACGAAGGTCGACGAGATGGGCGGCTCGGTGAACGCGATCGAGTTCATCACGAACGAGATCGACGAGTCGGCCTGGGGCTACCAGGAGCGCTACCGCTGCAAGCAGGACATCGTCGTGGGCGTCAACAAGTACGAGGAGGACGCGATCGAGATCACGGACATCCTCCGCGTCGATCCCGAGACCGAGCGCGACCAGCTCGATCGCCTGCGGGCGTTCAAGTCCGAGCGCGACCAGGCGCTCGTCGCGCAGCGCCTCGACGAGCTGCGCGACGCGTCCCGCGGCACGGACAACCTCATGATCCCGATCCGCAATGCGCTGCGCGACCGCTGCTCGATGGGCGAGGTCTGCGGGGCGATGAAGGACGTCTTCGGCGCGTACCGGCCGCGGGCGTAGCTCAGCGGCGCACGACGCGCTCGCAGTCCGCGGCGCGGTCGTCCTTGTCGACGTAGACGGTGTCGAAGCCGGGGCCGCAGTCGATCGAGGTCGCGCCCTTGGCGTAGGCGTGGATCGTGTCGTTGCCGGGCCCGGCGTCGACGGTGTTCGGGCCGTTGCCGCGCAGGCGGATCTCGTCGTCGCCGTTGCCGCCGTAGATCGCGTTGCGACCCGAGCCGCCCTGGAGGAAGTCGTTGCCGTCCTCGCCGCGGATCGTGTTGCGCCCGGGGCTGCCGTAGATCGTGTCGGCGCCCGCGCCGCCCCACAGGCGGTCGAGCGCCGTGCTGCGGTCGCGGTGCAGCTGGTTGCCCCAGATGACGTCGTCGCCGCCGCGGCCGTCGATCTGGTCCGCGCCGGTGCTGCCCAGCAGCGTGTCGTCGCGGCTCGTGCCGGTCTTCCGCGCGCCGCGCTTGGGGCCGAGCCACGTGATGCCGCGGCTCGGGTCGGCGGCGGGAGCGTTCTCGTACGTGATCGTCTCGCAGTGCTTCACGCGCCCGCCGCGCTTCATCTGCGAGTCCGAGATGCCGCCCTTGCGGCCGCGCGGATCGAGGATCGCGGTGTCGTCGCCGGGGCCGCAGTCGACGAGCTCCTGGCGCCCGCCGTCGTTGACGTGGATCGTGTCGTCCCCGGCGCCGCCGAAGAGGCGGTCCGGGCCGGAGTCGGCGTAGAGGATGTCGGGGCCCGAGCCGCCGATGACGGTGTCGGTGCCCGAGCCGCCGTGCAGGACGTCGGCGCCCGCGCCGCCGACGAGGCGGTCCTGTGCGGCCCCGCCGTAGAGGAGGTCGTCGCCGGTCGAGCCGTAGAGGCGGTCGTGGCCGAAGCCGCCGGAGAGGACGTCGGCGCCGGGGCCGGCGAGCAGCACGTCGTCGCCCGAGGCGCCGTCGAGCCAGTCGGCGCCGGACTCGCCGGCGAGCCGGTCGGGGCCGGTCTGGCCGTAGAGCTGGTCGGCGCCGGCGCGGCCGAGGATCCGGTCGGCGCCGCCGTGGCCGCGCATGAGGTCGGCGCCCTTGCGGCCGCGCAGGGCGTCGGCGCCCGCGCCGCCGGTGACGTTGCGCAGGCGGGCGAGCGGCAGCGGCTCGGCGGGCGGCGTTGGCGCGCGCGGCGTCGTGGCCGGGCGGGACGGTCGGCGGCAGGAGGCGGGCTGCCCGGGGCGGCGGGCGTCTGCGGACCCGGGAGCCGGAGCGGGCTCCGGGGCCGGTGCCGGGGCGGGCGCCGGCGCGGGTGCCGGCGCGGGCGTGCAGAAGATGATGAGCTTGCAGCTCTGCTGGGCGAACGCGCCGGCGGGCGCGGACAGCAGCGCGGCGACGGCGACGGCGAGCGTGAGGAGGAGGAGGCGGGCGGCCATGCCCGTTGCATCGACAGCGTGCGATCGCGCCTTGAACCGCGCTGGCCGCGAACGCCGCTCGACATGCGAGGCTTGCGCCCATGCTCACTCCAGCGATCCTCTTCTACGACGTCGTGCTGTTCGTCCACGTCTTCGCGGTCGTGCTCGCGTTCGGCGTCGTGTTCACGTATCCGATGCTCGACGGCTTCCTGCGGCGCACGAACCCCGGCGACCTCGCCGCCCTGCACCGCATGCAGGCCTTCCTGACGCAGCGTTTCATCACGCCGGCGATGGTCGTCATCCTCGTCGCCGGGCTCTACCTCGCCCTCGACCGCTGGAGCCTCGGTGACCCGTGGATCAGCGCGACGTTCGCGATCCTCATCGCGATCTTCGGGCTCGCCGGCGCGGTGCTCGGCCCGACGGAGAAGCGCGCGGCCGAGCTCGCCGAGCGCGATCTGCGCGCCGGCGGCGGCCTCAGCGAGGAATACGAGCGCGCAGCCAAGAAGCTCATGATGTTCGGCAGCCTCGGCTACCTGCTCGTCATCGTCGCGACCTTCCTCATGGTGACCAAGCCGGGCGCCTGATTGCAGGGCAGGACTCCCGCTGGGCCGGGCGAACACCCCGGACATGGAGCAATCGACGGCGCAGCGCCGCCTCGTGAAGTCCCCGCCCGAGCTCTGGGCGGAGGTCAGCAGCGAGGAGGCGCTCGGCAGGCACTTCGCCGAGTTCGGCGAGATCCGCATCACCCGCACGAACCCCGAGACCACCGTCGCCTGGGAGGGCGACCGCGTCAGCGGCACGGTGGAGCTCGCTCCTGCGGGATGGGGCACGAAGGTCGTCCTGACGGCGACGGCGACGAGCTCGCCGGTCGCCGCGGCGGCGGAACCGGCGGCGGCAGAGCCGGAGCCGGAGCCGGCGTCCGAGCCCGAGCCGCCACCGCCCCCGAGGCCCGTGGCGATGGCGCGCGCCCCGCAGCCGCCGGCGCCCGCGCCGGCCAAGCGCGGCTTCCTCGCGAGCCTGCTCGGCATCCTGGGCATCGCGCCCGCGGCCGAGATCCCGGCGCCCGGGCCGCCCGTCCACGATCCGTCGCCGCCGACCCCGGCGCCCGATCCGTCGCCGCCCGACCCCGGCCCCCCGGCTCCCGGCCCGACCCCGGTGCCCGACCCCGCGCCACCCGCGCCGCCGGCGCCGGAGCCGATGCCGCCGCAGATCGAGGTCCCGGACCCCGATCGCACCGTCGCGATCCTCACCGAGGTCCTCGACGACCTCGGCGCCGCGCACCGCCAACCCTTCTCGCGCGACTGACCACAGCTTGGACGGCCAGAGCCTCGCTTCGGGTCCATCCAACGACCACCCGAGGCGAGGCGCGCGCCGTGCCCATCGCGCGTCTGTCCTACCATCGAGCGCGCCATGTCCAAGCGTGAGACCCCGCCCCAGACGTATGAGATGAAGCTCGCGCAGCTGCGCGAGCGCCGCGAGGCCGCCGGCCGCGAGACCCACGAGGCGAAGCGCAAGCAGCACGCCCGCGGGCGCCTGTCGGCGCGCGAGCGCGTCGAGAAGCTGCTCGATCCGGGCACCTTCGAGGAGCTCGACACGTTCGTCCGCCACCGGACCACCGACTTCAACATGGACAAGAAGCGGCCCTGGGGCGACGCCGTCGTCACCGGCCACGGCACCGTCGACGGCCGCCGCGTCTGCGTCTTCTCCCAGGACGTCTCGATCTTCGGCGGCTCGCTCGGGGAGGTCATGGCCGAGAAGATCTGCAAGGTCATGGACCTCGCCGCGAAGATCGGCTGCCCGGTCGTCGGCATCAACGACTCCGGCGGCGCGCGGATCCAGGAGGGCGTCGTGTCGCTCGGCGCCTACGGCGAGGTCTTCATGCGCAACGTCAGCTGCTCGGGCGTCATCCCGCAGATCAGCCTCGTCATGGGCCCCTGCGCGGGCGGCGCCGTCTACTCCCCCGCGATCACCGACTTCATCTCGATGGTCAAGGGCAGCTCGCACATGTTCATCACCGGCCCCGACGTCATCCGGACGGTCACCGGCGAGGAGGTCGAGTTCGAGCGCCTCGGCGGCGCGATGACGCACAACACGACCTCCGGCGTCGCCCACTTCGCCTGCGACGACGAGGACCAGTGCCTCCAGGACGCGCGCTACCTCCTGAGCTTCCTGCCGTCCAACAACCTCGAGATGACGCCGCGCGTCATCTGCGACCGACGACGCGCGGCGGATGGATCCCGAGCTCGACGGCATCGTGCCGGCCCAGCCGAACAAGCCCTACGACGTCCGCGAGGTCGTACGCCACGTCGTCGACGACGGCGAGTTCTACGAGGTCCACGAGCTCTTCGCGACGAACATCGTCTGCGGCTTCGCCCGGCTCGACGGCTACGCGGTCGGGATCGTCGGCAACCAGCCGGCGCGCAATGCCGGCGTCCTCGACATCGACGCGAGCGTCAAGGCCGCCCGCTTCGTCCGCACCTGCGACGCCTTCAACGTCCCGCTCGTGACGTTCTGCGACGTCCCGGGCTTCCTCCCCGGCACCGCGCAGGAG
The DNA here is from genome assembly GCA_963830085.1 of uncultured Actinomycetes bacterium. Classification (GTDB taxonomy): domain Bacteria; phylum Actinomycetota; class Thermoleophilia; order Solirubrobacterales; family Solirubrobacteraceae; genus CADCVQ01. The sequence goes on from CAWHLF010000006.1 coordinate 260,700, forward strand.
TGGGGCGGCATCATCCGCCACGGCGCGAAGCTCCTCTACGCGTTCACCGAGGCGACCGTGCCGAAGATCACGGTCATCACCCGCAAGGCCTACGGCGGCGCCTACGACGTCATGGCCTCCAAGCACCTCGGCGCCGACATGAACTTCGCGTGGCCGACCGCCGAGGTCGCCGTCATGGGGCCCGAGGGCGCCGTGGGCGTCATCTACAAGCGCGACATCGCCGGCTCGCCGACGCCCGAGGAGCGCCGCGAGCGGCTCGAGGACGACTACCGCGCGCGCTTCGCCAACCCGTACGTCGCCGCCGAGCGCGGCTACGTCGACGACGTCATCGTCCCGCACGAGACGCGCCCGAAGCTCATCGCCGCGCTCGAGACCCTGCGCACGAAGCGCGTCGAGCGGCCCAAGCGCAAGCACGGCAACATCCCCTTGTAATGCCGCGGCCGCGCGGCGCACTGGCGCTCGTGTGCGTCGCGGGCGCCGCGCTGCGCTTCGCGACGCTCGACGGCCAGAGCCTGTGGTTCGACGAGGCGGTCACCGCCCAGCTGCTGCGGATGGACCTCGCCGGCATGCTGTCGGCGATCCCCGACAGCGAGTCCACGCCGCCGCTGTACTACGTGCTGGCGTGGCTGTGGAGCCAGGTCTTCGGCACCGGCGAGGTGGGCCTGCGATCGCTGCCGGCGCTGCTCGGGACCGCCACGATCCCGGTCGTCTGGGCGCTCGCTCGCCGGCTCGGGGGCGACCGCGCCGCGCTCGCCGCCGCGGCATTGACGGCGGTCAACCCGATGCTCGTGTGGTTCAGCCAGGAGGCGCGCGCCTACGCGCTGCTCGGGCTGCTCGCCGCGCTCGCCGCGCTGCTGTGGCTGCGCGCGCTCGAGCAGCCGCGCCCGGCGCGGCTGCTCGCCTGGGGAGCCGTCGCCGCGCTCGCGCTGGCGACGCACTACTACGCGATCTTCCTCGTCGGCCCGCAGGCGCTGTGGCTGCTCGTCGCCGCGCCGACGCTGCGCGCGCGCGCCAGCTCGCGCTCGCGCTGCCGGTCGCCGCCGCCGCCGCGCTCGCCCCGCTCGCCCTCGGCCAGCGCTCGAACGACAGCGCCGCGTTCATCGGCGAGAGCGGCCTCGACCGCCGGCTCGCGCAGGTCGTCAAGCAGTTCCTCGTCGGCTACGACGCGCCGGCCGAGAAGCTCCTGGCGGTCGTGTCGGCGGTCGTCCTGCTCACGGCGCTGGCCGGCCTCGTCGCGCTCCTGCGCGGCCGGGCCGCGGCTCGCACCGACGCCCGCCGGCTGCTCGTCGTCGCGACGGCGGCGGTCGTCCTGCCCGCGCTCCTCGCGCTCGCCGGCGAGGACCACGTCGTGACGCGCAACGTCGTCGCCGCGCTGCCGCTCGCCGCGGCGCTCGCGGGCGCGGGGCTCGCGGCCGTCCCGCCCCCGGCGGCGATCGCCGCGACCGCGACCGCCTGCGCCCTCGCGCTCGTCGCCGTCATCGGGGTCGCCAGCGCCCCGGCGCTCCAGCGCGACGACTGGCGCGGCGCGGCCCGCGCGCTGGGCCCGGCGCCGGCGGCGCAGACGCGGATCGTCGTCGCGGCGCCGGGCGCGCTGATCCCGCTGCGCTACTACCTGCCGCGCCTGCGGCCCTTCGGCGCGCGGCCCGTGACGGCGGCGCAGATCGACTACCTCGCGCTCGCCCCGCGCCGCGGCTCCGGGCGCGGCACGCCCCCGCGACCGCCGTCGGCGCGCCTGCTCGTGCCGGCGTTCCGGCTCGCCGGCCGCACCGAGGACGAGGCGTTCACCGTGCTGCGGCTGACCGCCCGCGAGCCGCGGCCGGTGCTCGCGGGGCTCCTGTCGGAGGGTCTCGACGGCGAGCGCTCCGAGCTCCTGCGGCAGCTCCCGGCCTAAACTTGACGGGTGCGTCATCTTCTGCGGTAGTCTCAGCCGATGACGCGCAAGGGCGGCGACCACGACTTCGACTGGCTCGTCGTCGGATCCGGGTTCGGGGGCAGCGTCGCGGCGCACCGCCTGACCGAGAAGGGCTACCGCGTCGCCGTCGTCGAGTCCGGCAAGCGCTACCGCGACCACGACTTCCCGCGCTCGACGTGGGACATCCGCCGCTACTTCTTCGCCCCGCGGCTCGGCCTCCACGGGATCTTCCGGCTGTCGATCTTCAAGGACGTGACGATCGTCAGCGGCGCGGGCGTCGGCGGCGGCAGCCTCGGCTACGCGAACACGCTCTACCGCGCCCGGCCGCGCTTCTACAAGGACCCGCAGTGGGCCGACCTCGACGACTGGGAGACCGCGCTCGCGCCGCATTACGACGAGGCCGAGCGGATGCTCGGCGTCGCGACGGTGACGACCGACGACCCCGCCGACGAGGTCCTGCGCGAGTTCGGCGAGCACATCGGCGCCCAGGACACGTACGCCAAGACGCGGGTCGGCGTCTACTTCGGCGAGCCGGGCACGACGGTCGAGGACCCGTACTTCGGCGGCGCCGGACCCGCGCGCACGGGCTGCATCGCCTGCGGGCGCTGCATGGTCGGCTGCCCCGTCGGCGCGAAGAACACGCTCCCGAAGAACTACCTCTGGTTCGCCGAGCGCGCCGGCGCGCGGGTCATCGCCGAGCGCACGGTCGTCGACGTCCGCCCGCTCGGCCGCGGCGACGGCTCCGACGGCTACGCGGTCGTCACCGAGCGCACCGGCCGCTGGGTGCGCAAGGACCGCCGGACGACCACCGCCGCCAACGTCGTGCTCGCCGGCGGCCCGCTCGGCACGAACAAGCTCCTGCAGCGCTGCCGGCACTTCGGCTCGCTGCCGGACATCTCGCCGCGCCTCGGCGAGCTCGTGCGGACCAACAGCGAGGCGATCCTCGCCGTCACGGCGCCCGACGACAGCATCGACTTCACGAAGCGCGTCGCGATCAGCGGCTCGATCTACCCCGACGAGAACACGCACATCGAGACCGTGAGCTACGGCCATGCCGGCGACTCGATGAGCCTGCTGCACACGCTGCTCGTCGGCGACGGCACGCGCGTCACGCGCCCGCTGAAGCTCGCCTTCGCCGCCGCGCGCCACCCGCTGACGTTCGCGAAGCTCTTCGACCCGCGCGGCTGGTCGCGGCGCACGATCATCCTGCTCGTCATGCAGACGCTCGACAACGCGATCGCGCTGCGCCCGCGCCCGGGGCGGATGGGCGCGATGCGGCTGCAGACCGAGCAGGATCCCGCGAAGCCCAACCCGACGTTCATCCCGGTCGCCAACGAGGCCGCGGAGTGGATCGCCAAGCGCGTCGGCGGCGTGCCGCAGAGCTCGGTCACCGAGGCGCTCGCGAACATCCCGACGACGGCCCACATCCTCGGCGGCGTCGTCATCGGCCGCTCGCCGGAAGAGGGGGTCGTCGACTCGCGCCACCGCGTCTTCGGCTACGAGAACCTGCTCGTCTGCGACGGCTCGGTCGTGCCCGCGAACGTCGGCGTCAACCCGAGCCTCACGATCACCGCGCTGGCCGAGCGCGCCATGAGCTTCGTCCCCGCCGCGGTCCACGAGACGGACGCCGGCGAGGCCGAGTCCGTGCTCGCCGCCTGAGCCGGCCGGTCACCCCGCGCGGCTACCCTCCCTGCGTGGCCGCCGAGGAACGACAGAAGCCGAAGCTCGTCCAGCGGCTCGAAGCCCAGCGCGACCGCCATCGCGAGCGCTCGTTCGCCGTCCGCGCGCTCTACGTCGTCGTCGGCTTCACGCTCCTGGGGGCCGGCGTCGCGATGCTCCTCCTGCCGGGCCCCGCGTTCGTCGTCATCCCGATCGGGCTCGCGCTGCTGTCGCTCGAGTTCGCGTGGGCGGAGAACCTCCTCGACACCGCGCTGGAGAAGGGCGAGATCGCCAAGCGCAAGGCCGCCGAGACGACGCGCATGCAGCGGATCTTCACGTTCATCGCCGTCGTGCTCGGCGGCAGCGCGCTGCTCGTGTGGGCGCTGACGTCGGACATCCCCTTCGTGCCGGTATAGCCGCAGCGCCCGGGCGCCGATAACCGCCGGGCGTGCACCGATCGCACACCCACCTCGGCCTCCGGGCCATCGCCGTCACCGTCGCGCTGCTCGCGGCGTATCCGGCGGTCGCCGGCGCGTGGGGGCCCGCGCGCTCCGGCGGGCTCGGTCACCAGGTCCTGCGCGGCGGAGGCGGCGCCGACTTCCTGCGCGGCGCCGAGGGCCCGGACACCGTCCGCGGCAATCGCGGCGCCGATCTGCTGACGGGCGACACGGGCCCTGACCGCGTCTTCGGCGGGAGCGGCAGCGACACCCTGACGGGCGGGGCCGGCAACGACCGGCTCGACGGCGGCACCGGCAACGACATCGCGTTCGGCGGCTTCGGGGCGGACAGGATCCGCGGCGGCGCCGGCGACGACGCGCTGGACGGCAACAACGACGCCGACACGCTCGACGGCGGCGACGGCAACGACGTGCTGCACGGCGGCTCGGGGATCGACAACCTGCTCGGCGGCGCCGGCAACGACCGGATCTTCGCCGACTCCGGCGCCGACGTCATCGCCGCGGGCGACGGCGACGACACGATCGTCGTCGACGGGGCCTCGCGCTCGATCGTCAGCTGCGGGCCCGGCAACGACCGGCTCTACATCTCCGTCGACGCCGACGACAGCGACGACCACGACGGCGGCCGCTCGCGGATCCGCCGCTCGGGCGACTGCGAGTCCGTCTTCCTCAGCGACGCGCTCGCCGACCCGAACAAGGGCGTGACGTACCTCGCGCGAGACCGCGGCGGGAGCTTCGACGGCACCGACCGCGACGACACGCTGCTCGGCGGTCCGGGCCCCGACAGCCTGCGCGGGGGCCGGGGCAACGACGTCCTCTGGGGGCTGCGCCAGCCCGACGTGCGTTCGAATGCCACCGACGTCCTCGACGCCGGGGCCGGCGACGACACCGTCTACGGCGGCCCCGGCCCGCAGCGCATCCTCGGCGGCGCGGGCGACGACTTCCTCCAGAGCGGGATCGGCGACGGCACGATCGCGGGCGGCGCGGGCAACGACACGATCCGGCTGCGCGGCGCGGGCCTCACGAGGATCTCCGCCGGCGCCGGCAACGACACGATCTTCGCCCGCGGCAGCGCGCGCGGCGCCATCACGTGCGGCCGCGGCCGCGACGTCGTCCACGTCGACGCCGGCGACCGCGTCGCGCGCGACTGCGAGCGGCGCATCGGCAGCTCCGCCCGCCGGGCGCGGACGCGCACCTACGCCCAGGACGTCGCGGGCACGCCGGGCCTCGCGCACTGGTGGCGCCTCGGCGAGTACGGCGGCGTCGCTGCGACCTGGGGCGGGATCTACGACTCCCGCGGCGCGGCGTCGGGCGGCCACTACGGCGATCTCGGCGTGCCGGGCGTCACCGACGACGGCGACACCGCCTGGCAGAGCCAGTCACCCGACACGACGTATCCCGTCGACAGCTACGTGTCGCTGAACATCTCCGACGAGATCCTGCACGGCGAGTTCACGTACGAAGCCTGGTATCGCGCCGACGACAACGGGACGCCACGGGCGCTGCTCACAGCGCTCCTCGCCGGCACCGCGGACGGCGTCGCGCTCGCCCGCGAGGGCGATGGCGCGCTGCGCGCGATCATCGCGTCGAGCGCGGACCCCACGCGCGGCATCGACGTCCGGACGCCCGCGATGTCGTTCACGCCGCGCAGCTGGCACCACATCGCCGTGACGCGCGCCGGCGACCGCATCGCGATCTACGTCGACGGCGTCGCGAAGGCCGACGAGCCCGCGACGCCGGTCCTCTTCGACCGCAGCGGCTACACCGTCGTCGCCGGCAAGCGCTTCTCGACCTACAAGTCGTGGATGGGCGGCATCGACGAGATCGCGCTCTACGGCCGGGCGCTGGACGCCGCGACGATCGACGCGCACTTCCGCTCCGGCGACGACGGGACGCCGCCGGTCGCGCGCGCGGTGCAGCCGCTCTCCGCGCCGCTGCTGCACGCGGACGTCATCACCCTGACGACCGATCGCGCCGGAGCGAGCTTTCGCTGCAGCTTCGACGGCGGCGCCTTCGCGCCCTGCGGCCCGGACGTCCCGGTCCAGAAGCTCGCCGACGGCGACCACGCGCTGCAGGTCCTCGCCACGAGCCGGACCGGCGTCGCGCAGGTCACGCCGACCGTCCTGCGCTTCAAGACCGACGTCAACGTGCCGTCGACGCTGCTCGTCGTCCGCCTCGATCCCGACGGCGACGGGCGCGCGATCGCGACGTTCGGCTCCGACGGCGCCACCGGCTTCGAGTGCCGGACGCGTCCGAGCGACTACAACCCCGAGCGAGGCTTCGCGGCGTGCAGCTCGCCGCTGGACGTGCCGCCCGGCGAGGTCTTCGAGGTCCGCGCAGTCGACGCGGCCGGCAACAAGGACCGCTATCCCGCCGCGATCTCCGTGCCGCGGCCCGGCCTCGGGTTCGTGTTCGGGCCTCGCATCCCGACGTTCGCGGGCACCCGCGCCGAGGCGTCCATCTCCGGCGAGACGCTGCCCGCCGGGCCGCTGCAGTGCCGCGTCGACGGCCGCCCGTGGGCGAGCTGCGCGCAGCAGCTGCGCCTGCCGATCCTCGACGCGGGCCCGCACGCCTTCCAGGTGCGGCAGGGCACCGCGACCACCGCGCCGCCGATCGTCTGGACCGTCGCGCCGCGGGCCGGCGACGTCGCGATCGCCGGCCTGCAGATGCAGCTCGTCGTCGAGCGCGGCTCACGGCTGCGCCGGCGCGCCCCGCGCGTGCGATTTGCCCTGAGCCACCCGGCGGCGCTGCGCATCGACGTGCTCGGCCGCGGTCGCAGGTCGCTCGTCACCGTCACGGCGGGCGGCCGGACCGGCTCGAACATCGTGAAGATCCCCGCGCACCGGCTCAACGCGCTGCGCGAAGGCCGCTACACCGTGCGCGTCACGGCCCGTGGCGCGACCGGCGCGCAAGCCGTCCAGCAGCTTCCGCTCGCGATCGTGCCGCCGCTGCGGTAGGCGTCAGAGGGTCACGGTGCCGGCCTGCACCGCCCCTGCCTGGGCCGCGCGGAAGGCCGCGGCCGCGACCGCGAGGTCCTGGATCGCGAGGCCGGTCGAGTCGAAGAGCGTCATCGCCTCGGGCCCGCTGCGGCCGGGCGACTCGCCCGCGAGGACGGCGCCCAGCGGGGTGACCTGCTCGCGCGTCACGACCCCCGCGGCGACCGCGCCCGCGAGCTCGCCGCCGTGCGAGGCCTGCTCCCACTCGTCGCAGAACAGCTCGCACGCGGTGACGGCCGCGATGCTCGCCTCGGCCTTGCCGGAGCCGTCGGCGCCGAGCATGTTCAGATGCTGTCCCGGCCGCAGGTCGTCGCGCTCGACGACGACATGGGCGCCCGGCGTGATCGTCGCGACGATCTCGCAGGCGAGCGCCTCGGCGAGCGACCCCGTCGCCCAGCCGAGCTCGCCGGCGAGCGCCTGCGCGGCCTCCTCGCGAGGGTCGAAGCAGACGCCGGGCCCGTAGCCGGCGGCGGCGAGGCAGCGCGCGGCCCACGAGCCGTTGAGGCCGCAGCCGACGATCCCCGCGCTGCGCGCGTCCGGCCGCGCGAGCGCCCGCGAGGCGACGGCCGCGACCGCGCCGGTGCGCAGCGCCGTCACCGCCCGCGCGTCGAGCAGCGCGAGCGGCACGCCGGTCCGGCGATCGGAGAGGCAGACGACGCCGCTGACCGTCGGCAGGCCGTGCTCGATGTTGCCGGGAAACGAGGTGACCCACTTCAGGAGCGCGAGATCGTCGCCGCGGGCGGGCATCGCGCGGAAGTCGCCGTAGGGCGCGCTGTCGAGGTAGACCTTCGCGGGCATGATCCAGTCGCCGCGGTGATGGCGCAGGAAGGCGTCGCGGGTGGCATCGATCGCGGCCGTCGCGGACACCGCGGCGAGGATCGTGTCGTGGTCGAGGACGAGGAGCTCGGGCATCGCCGGGAGGCTATCTCGCGGCCGCCGCGACCCGGCCGGGTCGATTCCGGACCTAATTAGACCAAATCGGACCGGGATTTATGGGTATGATCCGCGCTCCTCCTTTGAACGCCACCCCCTGGAGCACTGACGCCCATGGAGCCCAGCACGACCGTCGGCCGCCGGGGGACGCTCGAGAACCCCGAGGTTCGCGAGGACGTCCCCGGCCACGTCATCCCGATCCTCGAGCGCGAGTTCGACGACTTCGACACGGAGTCCCAGCGCTTCCTGCGCGGGGAGCTCACCGAGACCGAGTTCATCGGCTTCCGCCTGAAGCAGGGCGTCTACGGCCAGCGCCAGCCCGACGTCCAGATGATCCGCGTGAAGCTCCCGTTCGGCGGCATCACCCCCGCGCAGATGGACGCCTTCGCCGACGTCGTCGAGAAGTACGTGCCGCTGAACAAGGGGCACATCACGACGCGCCAGAACATCCAGCTGCACCACATCCCGCTGCCCGACGCCGCCACGGCGATCCGCGAGCTGTCCGATTCCGGGCTGTCCTCGCGCGAGGGCTGCGGCAACACCGTCCGCAACGTCACCGGCGATCCGTGGGCCGGCGTCTGCGACGACGAGCCGTTCGACATGACCCCGTACGCCGGCGCGTACGTCCGCTACTTCGTCCGCCACCCGACGACGCAGCTCATGCCGCGCAAGATCAAGACCGCCTTCAACGGCGCGCCGGCCGACCGCGCGCTCACCGGCATCCACGACATCGCGTTCATCGCGAAGGTCGGCGACGACGGCGAGCGCGGCTGCGAGGTGCGCGTCGGCGGCGGCACGTCGATCATGCCGCGCATCGCGCCGACGCTCTACGAGTTCGTCGGCCTCGACGACGGCGAGTACCTGAAGGTCGCGGAGGCCTGCTTCCGGATCTTCGACCGCCAGGACTTCCTGCGCGTGAATCGCGCCAGGGCGCGCATCAAGGTCCTCGTCGACAAGGTCGGCATCGACGCCTTCCGCGAGATGGTCGAGGAGGAGCTGCGGGGCGACTGGGTCGACGAGCGCAACTTCGAGATCGGCGCGATCACGTGGGAGGACGACGAGGAGGCCTCGGCGCCGGCCGTCCCGCACGTCTATGCGACGCCGAACGGCGACCTCTCCGCCTACGAGCGCTTCGTGCGCCACAACGTCGCGCCGCAGAAGCAGGACGGCTTCTCGACGATCCACGTCAAGGTCACCCGCGGCGACCTGACGCCCGAGCAGTTCCGCGGCGTCGCGGAGATCATGCGCCGCTACTCCGGCGGCTACATGCGCACGACCGTCCACCAGAACATGCTCCTGCGCTGGGTGCGCGACGAGACGGTCTACGAGGTCTGGCAGGCGCTCGGCGACCTCGGCCTCGCGGGCGTCGGACCCGACAAGGTCACCGACGTCGTCTCGTGCCCGGGCACGGACTCCTGCAAGCTCGGGATCACCTCCTCGATGGGCCTCAACGCGGCCGTCCAGGAGCGCCTGGAGACGATGGACATCACCGATCCGCTCACCCGCGCGATCCACATCAAGATGAGCGGCTGCCCGAACGGCTGCAGCCAGCACCACATCGCGAACATCGGGTTCTACGGCGCGTCGATCAAGGTCGGCACGCACACGATCCCGGCCTACGTCGTGCACGTCGCCGGCAACTTCGAGGGTGGCGAGATCGTCTACGGCCAGCGCCTGAAGGTGCGCCTGCCGGCCAAGCGGGTGCCCGACGCGATCGAGCGCTGGCTGCGCTGGTACGAGGAGGAGCGCGAGCAGGACGAGCCGTTCAACGACTTCACCGCCCGCGTCGGCACGAAGGCGTTCGAGGACAAGGTCCGCGATCTCGCGATGCCCGTCGAGTTCGGCCTGGAGACGATGACGACGTTCATCGACTGGACGAAGGACGTCCCGTTCAAGGTCGTGCGCGGCGAGGGCGAGTGCGCGGTCTGACCGCCACATTGGAGGAGGCCGCCGCGCACGAGCGGCTCGTCTTCCTCTGCTCGTTTCAGAAGGAGGAGTCGGTGATCCTCGACGAGCTGCTCGCGATCGCGCCGCACGTCCGCGTCGTAACGATCGACACCGGCGTGCTCTTCGACGAGACGCTGGCGACGTGGCGCGCCTTCGAGGAGCGCTTCGGCGTGACGATCGAGGTGCAGGACGCGACGGGCGACTGGACGGGCCCGGAGCACTGCTGCGGCGCGGCGAAGGTCGCGGCGCTCGAGCGGGCGCTGGCGGGCGCCGACGCCTGGATCACCGGCCTGCGCCGCGAGCAGGGACCGACGCCGTGCGGCGACCGAGCTCGTCGAGGTCGACGCCAAGCGCGGGGGGATCGCGAAGTACAGCCCGCTCGCGCACTGGACCGAGCGCGACCTCTGGACGCGCATCCACGAGCGCGAGCTGCCCTACCACCCGCTGCACGACGCCGGCTACGAGTCGATCGGCTGCGCGCCCTGCACGCAGCCCGGCAGCGGGCGCGCGGGCGCTGGAGCGGGACCGACAAGACCGAGTGCGGGCTGCACGTCTAGCCGCCGATGGATCCCGATGGTCATCGCATTCGGGCTCGGCGTCGGCATCCTCATCGGCCTGACGGGGATCGGCGGCGGCTCGCTCATGACGCCGCTGCTCGTGCTGTTCGCCGGCGTCCCGCCGGTCGTCGCGATCGGCACCGACCTCGCCTACGGCGCGGTGACGAAGACGCTCGGCGGCTGGCGCCATCTGCGCAAGGGCACCGTCGACCTCGGCGTCTCGAAGTGGCTCGCGGTCGGCAGCGTCCCCGGTGCGCTCGTCGGCGTCTGGCTGCTGAGCGTCCTGCACAGCGCGTACGGCAAGAGCTTCGAGCCGACGCTGCTCATGTCGATCGCCGTCGCGCTGCTGATCGTCGCGCTGACGATCCTCGGACGCGCCCTCTTCATGCCGAAGCTCGTCGCTCGCGAGGTCGACTCGATCACGCAGACGCGCCGCACGAAGATCCAGGCGGTGTCGATCGGCGCGGTCCTCGGGGTCATCCTCGGCGATCACGTCGGTCGGCAGCGGCGCGCTCATCGGCCTCGCGCTCATCCTCGTCTTCAAGCTCACGCCGCACCGCGTCGTCGGCACCGACGTCTTCCACGCCGCGATCCTCCTCTGGGCCGCCGGCCTCGCGCACCTCGTCAGCGGCAACGTCGACTTCTTCCTCATGGCGACGATCCTCGTCGGCTCGCTGCCCGGCGTCGTCGTCGGCACGCAGCTCATCGGCCACGTTCCCGCGGGCGTGCTGCGCCCGGTCCTCGGGTGCGTGCTGCTCGGGTCGGCGCTCGGGGTCATGTCGAAGGCCGGCGCGGACGTGCCGCCGGCGGCGCTCGTCGGGATCCCGCTCGCGGTCGGCCTCGCCGCCTGGCTCATCCAGCGGTCCCGTCCCGTCCCCCGCGAGCTGGAGGTCGCACCCGCATGACGGTCGGACGAGCCGGATTCACCCATCTGCAGGCGCTGGAGTCCGAGGCGATCCACGTCATGCGCGAGGTCGCCGCAGAGCTCTCGCGGCCGGTGCTGCTCTTCAGCGGCGGCAAGGACTCGATCGTCCTGCTGCGCCTCGCCGAGAAGGCCTTCCGGCCCGGGCGCTTCCCGTTCCCGCTCATGCACGTCGACACCGGCCACAACTTCCCCGAGGTCATCGAGTTCCGCGACCGCCGCGTCGCCGAGCTCGGCGAGCACCTCGTCGTCGCCTCCGTCCAGGAGTCGATCGACCGCGGCCGGGTCGCCGAGGAGCGCGGGCCGCGGGCGTCGCGCAACCGGCTGCAGACGACGACGCTGCTGGACGCGATCGAGCAGCATGGCTTCGACGCGGCGTTCGGCGGCGCCCGCCGCGACGAGGAGCGCGCGCGGGCCAAGGAGCGGATCTTCTCCTTCCGCGACGACTTCGGCGGCTGGGACCCGAAGAACCAGCGCCCCGAGCTCTGGAACATCTACAACGGCCGGATCCGCCGCGGCGAGAGCGTCCGCGTCTTCCCGATCAGCAACTGGACCGAGCTCGACGTCTGGGAGTACCTCGCGGTCGAGCAGCTCGAGGTGCCGTCGATCTACTTCGCCCACGAGCGCGAGGTCTTCGCCCGCGACGGGATGCTCTACGCGACCTCGGAGCACGTCGAGCTCATCGACGGCGAGCTGCCCTTCCGCGAGTCGGTGCGCTACCGCACCGTCGGCGACATGAGCTGCACCGGCGCGGTGCGCTCGACCGCCGCGGACCTCGACTCGGTCGTCGCCGAGATCGCCGCCACGCGCGTCACCGAGCGCGGCGAGACCCGCGCCGACGACCGGGCGACGGAGGCCGCGATGGAGGACCGCAAGGTCGCGGGCTACTTCTAGATGGTGTCGCTCGCCTCCGCAGATCTGCTCCGCTTCGCGACCGCCGGCTCGGTCGACGACGGCAAGTCGACGCTCATCGGGCGGCTGCTGCTGGACTCCAAGCAGGTCCTCACCGACCAGCTCGAGCACGTCGAGGAGGCCTCGCGGCGGCGCGGCGGGGCCGGCGTCGTCGACCTCTCGCTGCTCGTCGACGGGCTGCGCGCCGAGCGCGAGCAGGGCATCACGATCGACGTCGCCTACCGCTACTTCGCGACGGCGCGGCGGACGTTCATCATCGCCGACACCCCCGGCCACGTGCAGTACACGCGCAACATGGTCACCGGCGCCTCGACCGCCGACCTCGCGGTCATCCTCGTCGACGCGCGCAAGGGCGTCCTCGAGCAGTCCAAGCGCCACGCCTTCATCTCGACGCTGCTCGGGATCCCGCACCTCGTCGTCGCCGTCAACAAGATGGACCTCGTCGACTTCGACGAGGAGACCTTCGACGCGATCGTCCGCGACTTCAGCGACTTCGCGCGCGGCCTCGACGTCCGCGACATCGCCTACATCCCGCTCTCCGCGAAGCACGGCGACAACGTCGTCGACCGCTCCGAGCGGATGCCGTGGTACGGCGGCACGCCGCTGCTCGAGCACCTCGAGTCCGTCCAGGTCGCCGGCGACCGCAACATCGACGAGGCGCGCTTCCCCGTCCAGTGGGTCATCCGCGACCACGAAACCGACTACCGCGGCTACGCGGGGCAGGTCGCGGGCGGCACGCTGCGCCCCGGCGACGAGGTGCTCGTCCTGCCGTCGCGCGAGCGCACGCGGATCGCCCGGATCGACACGTTCGACGGCCCCGTCGAGGAGGCGTTCGCGCCGATGTCGGTGACGCTCCTGCTCGAGGACGAGATCGACGTCTCGCGCGGCGACCTCATCTGCCGTCCCGAGGACGAGCCCGAGCTCTCGCGCGAGGTCGAGGCCACCGTGTGCTGGATGGCCGACGCGCCGCTGCGCGCCGGCGGCCGCTACGCGATCAAGCACGCGACGCACGCGGCGCGCGCGATCGTCGACGCGGTCATCGACCGCGTCGACGTCCACACGCTCGCGCCCGACCCGGACGCCGCGGAGCTCGGCCTCAACGACATCGGCCGGGTGCGCCTGCGGACGTCCAAGCCGCTCGCGTTCGATCCGTACCTGCGCAACCGCGCCACGGGGTCGTTCATCCTCATCGACGAGGCCTCCAACGACACCGTGGGCGCGGGGATGATCCGTTAGCGTTCGGCCGGTGAACCGCCGGCCGAAGCTGCGCATCGTCGCCCCGGGCGCGTCGCCCGAGGAGGCCGCGGCCGTCGTCGCCGCGCTCGAGCAGTTCATGCGCGACACCGCGCCGACGCCCGCGCCGGGCCCGACGGTGCAGGAGCGCTCGGCCTGGGCGCGCGCCGCGCTGCTCGAGGCGACGGGCCGCGCGCCCGACGAGGGCGTCGCGTGGGGCACCGGTCAGTACGGCCGTTCGCACTGATGGACGAATAGCGCCTCAGTTTCCGGCCCAGGAGGCCGATACCAGGTGAAATGCTGCTCCCCGAGGAGAGCCGCGGGGCCGTCGTCGACGAACGACTGATTCCGGCCGGGCTCACTCCCATGCTCGGGAGCCGCCGCGCCGGGCGCGGATGGGTCACCGGCACCGCCGGCCTGCTGATCGCCGCCGCCTGCCTGGGGCTGTCGCTGCACGCCGTCCCGCCCGTCGCGATGGGCGTCGCCTGCATCGTCGCCGTGACGCTCGTCGCCGCCGAGTTCGGCATGGGCTCCGGGCTGCGCTGCGCGTTCGCGGCGATCGCCGCGATGAGCGCCATCGCGCTGCTCGGCTGGTCGGGCGAGAACGTCGCGACGATCGTGGGGCGGTCGGTCATGCTCCTGTTCCTCGCGCCCGTCGTCGGCCGCGCCGCCGAGCGCGCCGAGAGCAGCCGCCGGCTGCTCGAGCAGCTCGTCGAGGCGACGACCGACTCGATCTACGTCAAGGACCTCGAGGGCCGCTACCTGCTCGTCAACACCGCGACGGCGCAGCTCATCGGGCGACCGGGGCGCGACATCGTCGGGCGGGCGAACTCCGAGCTGTTGCCGGACGTCGCCGACGAGGTCACCGCGCACGACACCGAGGTCCTCGACAGCGACGCGCCGTCGAGCTACGAGATCGCCGGGCGCTTCGGCGAGCGCAGCTACGTCATGTCGGTCTCCAAGAGCCCCTTCCGCGATGCGACCGGCACGACGATCGGCTCGCTCGGCATCGCGCGCGACGTCACCGAGGCCAGGCTGGCCGAGCACGCGCTCGCCGCGAGCGAGAGCCGCTACCGGGCGCTCGTCGAGGGTCTGCCGGGAACGGCCGTGTTCCTCATCGGCGACGACCTCGCGCTCGAGTTCGCCGCCGGCCGGCCGCTGTACGAGGGCGGGCCGGCGCCGGCCGACCTCATCGGCGAGGGCGTCGGCGCGGTCCTGCCCGACGACGAGGGCTGGCTCGTCGCCGCCTGCATCGCGGCGCTCGGCGGCGAGGAGCGCAGCTTCGACGCGATCTCGGCGACGCACGGCTACGCGCTCTGGCTGCGGACGAGCCCGCTGCTGCGCGGCGACAGCGAGGCCGGGCACGTCGTCGGCGCGATGCTCATCGCCCAGGACGTCAGCGAGCGCGTGGCGCGCAACCGCAAGATCGGCGAGGCGCAGGAGCGCTTCCGGCGCGCGTTCGAGGACGCGCCGATCGGCATGGCGGTGGCCGACCTCGACGGGCGCTTCCTCGAGGTCAACCAGGCGCTCTGCGCGATCACCGGCTACGCCCCGGACGAGCTCGCGGGGACGACGTTCTCGGCGATCACGCACCCCGACGACCTGCCGGCCGACTTCGCCGTCATGCGCGAGCTCATCGGCGGCCGGCTGACCTCGTCCTCCGACGAGAAGCGCTACCTGCGCCCGGACGGCGCGGTCGTCTGGGTCTCGCGCAGCGTGACCCTCATCCGCGACGCCGACGGCGAGCCGCTGCACTTCCTCGACCAGATCCAGGACATCACCGAGCGCCGCCGCTTCGAGCGCGAGCTGCGCCAGCTCGCCGACCACGATCCGCTCACCGGCCTGCTCAACCGCCGCCGCTTCGAGCAGGAGCTCGACCGCCACGTCGCCGAGGTCGCCCGCTACGGACCGCGCGGCGCGCTGCTCGTGCTCGACCTCGACCACTTCAAGTACGTCAACGACGCGCTCGGCCATCACGCCGGCGACGAGCTCATCCTGTCCGTCGCCGCCCTGCTGCAGGACCGGCTGCGCGAGACCGACACGCTCGCGCGCCTCGGCGGCGACGAGTTCGCCGTCCTCCTGCCGAACGTCGACTGCAGCGAGGCGGAGCAGGTCGCCGCCGACCTCGTCCGCGCGGTGCGCGAGGAGGCGACGGTCGCCGCCGGCGATCGCCGCCAGCGGGTGACGACGAGCGTCGGCATCGCGCCGTTCGGCCGCGCGGACCTCAACGGCGAGGAGTGGCTCATCGAGGCGGACCTCGCGATGTACGAGGCCAAGGAGGCCGGCCGCGACCGCTACGCGGTCGTCTCGGCCGACGCCGAGCGTCCCGAGCGCATCCGCGACCGCGTGAGCTGGCTGGACCGCCTGCGCGCCGCGCTCGACGAGGAGCGCTTCGTCCTGCACGCCCAGCCGATCCGCGACCTGCGCACCGGCGAGATCGGCCAGCACGAGCTGCTCATCCGGATGCTCGGCGACAACGGCGAGCTCATCAGTCCGGGCGCCTTCCTCCCGCTCGCCGAGCGCTTCGGCCTCGCGCCGGAGATCGACTGCTGGGTGGCGCGGCAGGCGATCGCGCTGCTGGCGACCGACCCCGGCGGCCACATCGCGCTGGAGATCAACCTCTCCGGCCTGTCGCTGAACGACACGACGCTGCTGGGTGTCATCGAGACCGAGGTCGCGCGCCAGGAGGTCGACCCGCGGCGCCTCATCTTCGAGATCACCGAGACCGCGGCCGTCTCGAACATCCCGCTCGCGCGCCGCTTCGCCGAGCGCCTCACGCAGCTGGGCTGCCGCTTCGCCCTCGACGACTTCGGCGCCGGATTCGGCTCGTTCTACTACCTCAAGCACCTGCCGTTCGACTACCTGAAGATCGACGGCGAGTTCGTGTCCGGCTGCCTCGGCAACCGGACCGACCAGCTCGTCATCGAGGCCGTCGTGCGGATCGCCCGCGGCCTCGGCAAGGAGACGGTCGCCGAGTTCGTCTCAGACCCGCAGCTCGAGCAGTTCGTGCGATCCCAGGGCGTCGACTACGCCCAGGGCTTCCACGTGGGGCGGCCGGTGCCGATCACCGAGCTCACCCTGGGCCGGGGCCCCGCACGTATCCTGAAGTGATCCCGCCCGGCAGCACTTAGGATACTGCCCATCCATGTTCTCGAAAATCCTAATCGCCAATCGTGGCGAGATCGCTGTCCGCATCATCCGCGCGCTCGACGAGCTCGGGATCGCGTCGGTCGCGGTGTACTCGGAGCTCGACCGTGACGCGCCGCACGTCCGGCGTGCGAGCGAGGCGCACCTGCTCGGCGGGCCGGCGCCCGCCGACAGCTACCTGAACAGCGAGCGGATCCTCGAGGTCGCCGCGGCCTCCGGCGCCGAGGCCGTGCACCCCGGCTACGGCTTCCTCGCCGAGAACGCCGCCTTCGCGCGCGCCTGCGAGAAGGCCGGCATCGTGTTCATCGGGCCGCCGGCGAGCGCGATCGACGCGATGGGCTCCAAGACCCGCGCGCGCGAGCTCATGCAGGCCGCGGGGGTGCCGATCGTGCCGGGCACGACCGAGCCGGTGCCCGATCTCGACGCCGCCCGCGAGATCGCCGAGGAGATCGGCTATCCGGTCGCCGTCAAGGCCGCGGGCGGCGGTGGCGGCAAGGGCTTCCGGGTGGCTCTGGAGCCCGACGAGCTGCAGGCCGCCTTCGAGGGCGCCGCCCGCGAGGGCGAGAAGTTCTTCTCCGACGCGACGGTCTACCTCGAGCGCTACCTCCCCGACCCGCGCCACGTCGAGGTCCAGATCCTCGCCGACGGCCACGGCCACACGATCCACCTCGGCGAGCGCGACTGCTCGATCCAGCGCCGCCACCAGAAGCTCATCGAGGAGTCGCCGGCGCCCGAGTGGATCGTCGACGACGCGCTGCGCGAGCGGATCGGCAGGATCGCCGTCGACGCCGCCGAGGCCGTCGACTACCGCGGCGCGGGCACCGTCGAGGGTCTGCTGTCGTCCGATACCGCCGAGTACTTCTTCCTCGAGATGAACACGCGCGTCCAGGTCGAGCACTGCGTCACCGAGATGACGACCGGGATCGACATCGTCAAGGAGGGCATCCGCGTCGCCGCCGGCGAGCCGCTGTCGATCGCCCAGGAGGACGTCGTCCTGCGCGGGCACGCGATCGAGTGCCGCATCAACGCCGAGGACGCGTCGCGGAAGTTCGCTCCGGCGCCGGGGCGGATCGGCTCCTACGTCGAGCCGTCGGGTCCCGGCGTCCGCGTCGACTCCGGCGTGCGCGCGGGCAGCGAGATCACGCCGATGTACGACCCGATGGTCGCGAAGCTCATCGTCTGGGACGCCGACCGCGAGCAGGCGACGCGGCGGATGCTGCGCGCGCTCGGCGAGTTCGAGATCGAGGGCCTCAAGACGCTCATCCCGTTTCACCGCGCGCTGCTGGCGACCGAGCAGTGGGCGCGCGGCGAGACCTGCCGCGACCTGCTCGAGGACCGCGACTGGCTCGCGGCGCTGGCGTTCGAGAAGGCGCCGAAGGACGCCGCCGAGGACGACACCGTCGAGCAGACCTACACCGTCGAGGTCTCCGGACGGCGCTTCGACGTCCGCGTCATCGGGCCGCCGCCGGCCGCCGGCGCGGCGGTCGCCGGTGCCGGGGCCGGGGCCGCTGCCGGCCGTGCCGAAGCCCAAGCGCGCCGAACGGCGCAACGGGGCGAGCGCCAACGGCTCGGTCAGCAGCGATACCCTCGCCTCGCCGATGCAGGGCAGCGTCTGGAAGGTGCCGGTGAAGGCCGGCCAGAAGGTCGCGGAGGGCGACGTCGTGACGATCATCGAGGCGATGAAGATGGAGAACGAGATCACGGCGCACAAGACCGGCGTCATCGCCGAGCTGCCGATCAAGGAGGGCCAGTCGGTCGCCAGCGGCGACATCCTCGCCGTCATCAAGGACGCCGGATGAGCACGAGCACGACGGCCCGCGCGTGGGTCGCCCAGCCCGACGAAGCGGAGACGATCGCCGACCTGCTCGTCGAGTTCCGCGACCACAACGGCCACGACTGGCCGTCGGAGAACGCCTTCCTCGCATCCGTCGAGCGCCTGCTCGAGGATCGCGACACGGAGTTCCTGCTCGCGACGCCCGACGACGACTCGCCGCCCTCCGGGGTCCTGCAGCTGCGCTTTCGCTTCAGCGTCTGGATGGCCGCGCCCGACGCCTGGCTCGAGGACCTCTTCGTCCGCGAGTCCGCCCGCCGCGCCGGCGTCGGCGACGCGCTCGTCGGCCTCGCGACGGAGCGCGCGCGCGAGCGCGGCGCCAAGCGCATCGAGCTCGACACGAACGAGGACAACGCGGCCGCGATCGCGCTCTACGAGCGCCACGGCTTCTCGACGCGCTCGAAGCTCGGCACCGGGCGCGACCTGTTCCTCGGCGCGCGGCTCGACGACGACGAGCGCTAGTCCGGTTGCTGGCGCTCCGCTCGGGCGCCGCCGCTGACGCGGGAACGCCCGCGGAGCGGCATCCTGCGAGGCGTCACACGACGGTCGTGTCGTCTATGCGCCGGTATGCGTCGCATAGACGACACGACCGCCCGGGCAACCTCCCTCAGAGCCGCCGTTCGCGAGCGCTGGCGGCTCGCAGGCCGCCAGGGTCGCGCGCGCCTACGGCAGCCGGCCGCCGAGGCCGATCGAGGTGCCGAGCGCACCGGCGAGCAGCAGCAGCGCGAGCCCGGCGAACGTCGAGGTGATCTCGCGCAGCTCGGGCTTCGTGCCGATCTGCGAGCCGAGGCGGTCGTAGACGGCGTCGAGCTGGTCTGAGTCCTCGGCGGCGAAGGAGTCGCCGCCGGACGCCGACGCGATCCGCTGCAGCGCCTCGACGTCGGGCGGCACGCGCAGGGTCTGGCCCCGAAGCGTGATCGTGCCGTCCGGCGTGCCGAGCGCGACGGTGTAGATCGGGACCTGCAGGCGCTTGGCCTCGGCGGCGACCTCGTCGGCGGCGTTGCCGTCGGTCGCCGAGCCGTCGGAGAGCAGCACGAGCGCGGCCGGCGGGCGGCGCGACGACGTGTCGGCGCGGATCTTCAGGTCGTCGAGCGCCGTGCGCAGGCCGGCGCCGGTCGCGGTGCCCGACAGCGGCTGCAGCGTGTCGAGCGCGTCCTTGAGGACGTCGCGGTCGGTCGTCGGCGTCTGCAGCGTCTGGGCGCCGTCGGAGTACGACACGAGGCCGACGCGCAACTCGTCGGGGACCTTGTCGATGAAGCTCTGGGCGGCGCGCCGGGCGGCCTCGAGGCGCGTCGGGCTGACGTCGGTCGCCGACATCGAGCGCGAGACGTCGGTCACGAGGACGACCGACGCGCGCTCGACCGGCACCGCGACCGTGCGCTGCGGCCGGGCGAGCGACAGCGCCAGCGCGGCGACGGCGCAGGCCAGGAGCGCGATCGGCACGTGCTTGCGCCATTGCGGCTCGCGCGGGGCGATCGCGGCGAGCGTCGAGAGCGCGGTGAAGCGCACCGGATAGCGGCGGCGGCGGCGCTGGGCGGCGACGTGGACGAGGATCGCGAGCGGGACCGCGAAGAGGCACAGCAGCGCGAGGGGGGCCTCGAAGCTCACGACTGCGCGCCGTTTCTCGCCGGATGGTCAAAAGCAGGTCTCATCGCACGTCCTCGCTACCTCAGCGCCTTCCCGAGCGCTCGCATCCAGTCCCCGCTCGTGGACAGCACGACGTGATGGGCGCCGGCCTTGCGCAGCTCCGTCGCGACGGTGGCACGCTCCTCGGCCGCCGCGGCCTCGAAGCGCTCGCGCAGGCCGCGGCTGGAGGTGTCGACCTCGAGCAGGCGGCCGGTCTCGGGGTCGACGAGCGCGAGGCGCCCGGCGGGCTCCAGGCGCTCCTCGCGCGGGTCGCGGATCTCGACGGCGAGCAGGCGGTGGCGGGCGCCGAGCGCGCGGATCGGCCGCGCCCAGTCCAGCGGACCGCGGAAGTCCGACACGACGACGACGAGGCCCGGCTGGCGCGCGAGCCGGCCGGCCTTGTGCAGGACGACGCCCAGGCCGCGACCGGGCGCGCCGTCGACGCCGACGCCCTCCGCGACGAGCCGCTTCAGCCCGATCTTCGCGTTCGGCCCGCCGCGCGGCGGCAGGACGCGCTCGTCGCCGCCGGCGGTCAGGACCGCCAGCCGGCCGCCGTGACGGGTCGCGGCGCGGCCGACGACCTGCGCGACGCCCTCGGCGACGTCGGACTTCAGGCGCTCGGCGGTGCCGAACGCCATCGACGCGGAGAGGTCGAGCACGAGCCACGTCGTGAGGATCCGTTCGGGCACCTGGAGGCGCACGTGGGCGACGCCGGAGCGCGCGCTGGCGGCCGCGTCGAGCTGGCGGACGTCGTCGCCGAGCTGGTAGGGGCGCAGCTGCGCGAGCTCGGTGCCCGCGCCGACGCCCGGCGCGAGCCGGTCGCCCGGCAGGACGCCCGCGCCGCGGCGCGCGAGCGACAGCGAGAGCTCGTCGACGAGCGCGGCCGGGATCGGGCCCGGCCCCTGCCGCGCCGGCGGCACCCGCAATGTCCCCCTCGATGCCACTAGGCCGCCGCGTCGTGCTCCGACGTGATCTGGATCCCGCCGCCGCTGCCGACGCCGTCGCTGAGGCGGTCGACGATCCGGGTGAGGATGTCGTCGGCCGTCACGCCGTCGCTCAGCGCGTCGTAGGACAGCACGAGGCGGTGGCGCAGGACGTCGAACGCGAGGTCGCGGACGTCGTCGACGAGGACGTGGCGGCGGCCGCGCAGGAGCGCGAGGGCCTGGCCGGCCTGCACCATGCCGATCGCGCCGCGGGGGCTCGCGCCGTACTGGATGAACTCGTTGAGGTCGGCCAGCCCGTAGCGCTCGGGGTGGCGCGTGCCGTCGACGAGCTGCACGGCGTACGCGACGACCTCGCGGTCGACGAAGATCTCCTGCGCCGCGCGCTGGTAGCGCTCGAGCTCGGGCATCGAGAGGCGCACCTGGACGTCCTCGGGCGGGCGCAGCGAGCGGCCGACGACGGAGGCCTCCTCGCCGAGCGTCGGGTAGTCGACGAGCACCTTGAAGAGGAAGCGGTCGATCTGCGCCTCCGGCAGCGGGTACGTGCCCTCGGACTCGATCGGGTTCTGCGTCGCGAGCACGAGGAACGGGTGCGGCACCGGGAAGCTCTGCGTGCCGATCGTGACCTGGTGCTCCTGCATGACCTCCAGCAGCGCCGACTGGACCTTCGCGGGCGCGCGGTTGATCTCGTCGGCGAGCAGGAAGTTGCCGAAGACCGGGCCGAGCTCGGTGTCGAAGCGGCCGGTGTCGGGGCGGTAGATCCGCGTCCCGACGAGGTCGGCGGGGACGAGGTCGGGCGTGAACTGGATGCGGCGGAACGTGCCGCCCATGACGCTCGCGAGCGTGCGGACCGTCAGCGTCTTCGCGAGGCCGGGAACGCCCTCGAGCAGGACGTGCCCGCCGGCCAGCAGGGCGACGAGCAGGCGCTCGAGCATCGCGTCCTGGCCCACGATGATGCGCTTGATCTCATACAGCGCCTCCTCGAGGGCCTGCCGCGGCGCGCGCCCGTCGTCGTCGTCGTGCGGGCCCTGCGGGCCGAGGTGGATGGAGGTCATCGGGGAACGTTCCTTTCGGGGCTGTGGAGAGGCTCAGACAAGACGGCGGAACCAGAGGAGAGACAGGGCGGCGCCGACGACGAGCAGGCTCATCGCGCCGCCGGTGAACGCGGCGGTGATCTCGCGCGGCTCCTTGCGGGTGCCGATGCGCGAGCCGAGCTGCTCGTAGACGTCGCTGAGGTCCTTCGCGGTGTCGGCCGTGTAGGCCTTCCCGCCGGACAGCGCGGCGACCTCGCGCATCTCGCTGGGATCGGGCGGCACGGGGCGGGTCTCGACGGCGCCGTTGGAGCGCGTCACCTGGATCGTGCCGGCCGGCGTCCCGAGCGTGACGGTGTAGACG
This sequence comes from uncultured Actinomycetes bacterium, assembly GCA_963830085.1. Classification (GTDB taxonomy): domain Bacteria; phylum Actinomycetota; class Thermoleophilia; order Solirubrobacterales; family Solirubrobacteraceae; genus CADCVQ01. Next base: position 283,169 of record CAWHLF010000006.1, read on the forward strand.
GGGATCTTCAGCTCCTTCGCGCGCTGGGCGAGCACCTGCGGCCGGCGGCCCTTGACGGACTTGCCGTCCGACAGCAGGACGATCGCGGCCGGCGCGCGGGTGCCGGCGGAGTCCGTCTCGCGGGTCAGCGCGGCGATCGCGACGGCGAGCGCCTCGCCGGTGGCCGTGCCGCCGCTGGGCTCCAGCGACGAGATGGCGCCCCGGATCGCCTCGCGATCGGTGGACGGGCTCTCGATGAGCCGCGCGTTCTGGTTGAAGGCCACGAGCCCGACGCGGACGTTCGCGGGGACCTCGCCGAGGAAGTTCTCGGCGGCGGCACGGGCGGCCGCCAGCCGGGTCGGGGCGACGTCGGTGGCCTGCATCGAGCCCGAGTAGTCGGTCGTGAGCATGATCGAGGCGCGCTCGACCGGGACGGCGACCGTCGTCTGCGGCTTGGCGAGCGCGACGACGAGCACGACGAGCGCGATGCCGTAGACGCCGAGCGGGACATGGCGGCGCCAGCCGGGCGTGCTCGGTGCGACCGCCGCCATGAGCGCCGGCGCCGCGAAGGCGGCCGCGGCCGCGCGGCGCCGGACCTCGTGACGCATGTAGGCGAGCAGCGCCAGCGGCACGAGCACGAGCGCCAGCAGGTAGATCGGCTCGCCGAAGCTCATCTACGACTGCGCGCCGTTGCTCGTCCGGCGTGTGTGGCAGCAGGCATCGCCGGTCCTCGCTATGGGGTGCTGGTGTTCTCGGGGCGCGTCCCGAGCGTCACGCGCAGCGTCTGCTGCTCGCCGCCGCGCCGGACCTCGACGGGGACCTGCTCGCCGGGCTCGCGCGCCTCGATCGCCGTGCTGATGTCCTCGGGCGCGACGACCGGCTTGCCGCCGACGCTCGTGATGACGTCGCCGATCTCGATGCCGCCGGCCTGCGAGGGCCCGTCGGCGACGACGTCGGCGACGAGCGCGCCGCTGCCGACCGTGCTCGCGAGCGTCGAGACGCCGAGGTACGCGCGCTTGATGCTCCCGCCCTGCTCGAGGCGCGGGACGACGCTGCGGACGGTGTTCGACGGGACCGCGAAGCCGATGCCGACGCTGCCGCCGCCGCCCGCCGTCGCGATCTGCGAGTTCACGCCGATGACGCGGCCGGCGCTGTCGATGAGCGGCCCGCCGGAGTTGCCGGGGTTGATCGGCGCGTCGGTCTGGATGACCTTGTCGATCGAGAAGCCGTTGGGCGCCTTGATCGCGCGGCCGAGCCCGGAGACGATGCCGGCGGTCGCGGTGCGGTCGAGGCCGAGCGGATATCCGATCGCGACGGCGAGGTCGCCGACCTGGACGTCGTCGGAGTCGGCGAGCGGGAGCGGGCGCAGATGGGCGGTCTTCGAGCTGTCGACGCGCAGGACCGCGAGGTCGGAGGAGGCGTCGGTGCCGAGCACCTCGGCGTCGATCGAGGCGGCGTTGTCGTCGAGGCGCACCTGGGCGCGGTCGGCGCTGCCGATGACGTGGGCGTTCGTGACGATCGTCCCGCCGGCGTCGATGACGAAGCCCGTGCCGCTGGCCTGACCGCCGCCTTCGGAGACCTGGATGCGGACGACGCTCGGGCTCGCGGAGGCGTAGATCGCGCGGATCTGCTTGCTGCGCTGGTCGGCCGGGGCGGCGCCGGGGATCGCCGGGAGGGCGGCCGGGGCGGGCGGCTGCTCGTCGTTGCTCAGCAGGCTCGCGCCGAGCAGGCCGGAGCCGAAGAGGACGAACGCGGCGAGCGTCCCGATGACGACGGGGACGAAACGGCGGCGGGGCTGAAGGGGCTCGGGCTCCTCCTCGACCTCCGCCGGCGGCGGGGTGGGACGGGGGCGGAGCCACTGCTGATGCTCGTCCGATTCGCGCGGATCGGTCCAGAGGCGGCCGGTGGGATCGGACTCGTGATTCATGGGCTCCAACGGTAGGTCGGTGGTTTCAACTCCGCTTAAGCATGAACGGCCCCGTACGTAAGTTCGCCGTAAGACCCGATCAACGTGGCGCGAAGGCCATGACCTCGACCCGATGACCGCTCGGGGAGCGCACGAACGCGCGCGGCGAGCCCCAGTACTCGGAGCGCCGATCGGGCTCGAACCCGGCCCCGCTGAGCCTCGCGAGCGTCGCCTCGTAGTCCTCGGCGATCACCGCGATGTGGCCCTCCGGCGGCGCGACGGGCTCCTCGGCGTAGAGCAGGTGGACCTGCGTGGAGCCGGACTGCACCCACGCCGTCCGCTCCGCGAGGTCGTCGGGCGCCATGACGCGCTCGAAGCCGAGCAGCCACCAGAAGTGCAGGCAGGCGTCGGCGTCGTCCCGGCGGATCTCGATCGCGACGTGTCCGATCACGACCCGGACCGTACCCGCCGGACGTTCGCGTCGTGGATCGCGCGTTGCGCGGGCGAGCGGCGGGCGATCGGCAGCTCGCCGTCGGGGAGCTTGGCGAGGTAGTTGACGTCCTCGCGCAGGATCGCGGCGGCGCGGGCGCCCTCGAGGACCTCGCCGTGGCCCGGAACGACGTACGCGGCGCCGTCCACGAGCGGCTCCAGCCGGCGCAGCGTCGCGAGATAGCCGTCGCGCGAGCCGCCCTCGCCGATCATCGGGACCTCGACCGGCGAGAGGTAGTCGCCGCAGACGAGCACGCGCGCCCAGCCGATCCAGGCCGCCATGCCGTCGGCGGTGTGGCCGTCGGCGGGGTGCAGCTCGATCTCCTCGTCGCCGATCTCGCAGTGGCCCGGCACCGGCAGCGCCTGGACGTGGCCGAGCGACAGCGGCGACGGGCGGTCGAGGTAGTGCTCGTCGTCGAAGGCGCGCAGCTCGCGGGCGGCGGCGCCGGGCTCGGCGGCGAGGCGCGCGGCGGTCGTCTCGGCGACGCCGAGCGAGGCCTGCCCGAACGCGAGGCGGCCGAGCAGGTGGTCCCAGTCGGCATGCGTCGCGAGCAGGCCGGTGAACGGGAAGCTCGCGTGCTCGAGGACCGCCGGCAGGAGCTCGAGCTCGTCGGGGAAGACGGGCGAGTCGATGACGAAGCCCTCGTCGCCGCTGCGGACGATCGTGCAGGTCGTCTGCCAGACGCGGCTCGTCACGACGAGCACGTCGCGGTGCAGGCCGATGACGCGCACCGGCGCGCCGCCTACAGACCGAGCAGCTTGACCGCCTCGAGGAGGTTCTTCACCTCGGCGGTCGGCTTCTTCTGGCCCGGCTCGAGCTGCTCCTTCTTGCGGTTGACCCAGATCACGGGGATCTTGTTCTTCACCGCCGGCTCGACGTCGTGGTAGTAGCTCGCGGAGATGTGGACCCAGCCCTTCTTCGTCCCCATCCGCCGCGCGCACTCGGTGAAGTGCGCCATGTCGGGCTTGTAGGAGCGCACCTGCTGCGCGGTGACGACGAGGTCGAAGTCGTGCGGGATGTGACGCCGCGTCTGGCCGAGGAGCTTGTCGTCGATGTTCGAGATCAGCCCGGTCTGGAAGTGCTTGGCGACCTTGTTGAGCTGGGTGTTGGCCTCCCTGAACGGCGCCCAGCGCTGGACGCTGTCGGGGAGGAAGCCCGAGCGGGAGGGCTCGAGCGGCCAGTCGAGGCGCTTGGAGATCTCGACGGCCGTCCGCCGCAGGACCTCGGCGTACAGCTCGTACGAGCCGCTCTCGATCTCGCGCTCGATCTCGTGGAAGTTCGTGATGAGCTCGTCGCGGTCGATCGTGAAGCCGTCGCGAGCGGCCTCCTTCTGGAAGGCATCGACGATCCCGGCCTCCCAGTCGATGAGGGTGCCGTAGACATCGAAGGTGACGAGAGAGACCTGCTTGGGAAGCGCCATGACTGCGGCATGATCGCATTTCGCTCTCTCCGGCAGCCCGGTCGGCACCGCGGTCGCTATTGTCGTGCCGCCGATGGACCTCCTCGAGTACAAGGGCAAGCACGTGCTGGCGCGCTACGGCGTCCCGCTCTTCCCCGGCAAGGAGGCATCGACCGTCGACGAGGCCGTCGCGGCGGCCGACGAGGTCGGCTACCCGATCGTCGTCAAGGCCCAGGTGAAGATCGGCGGGCGCGGGAAGGCCGGCGGGATCAAGATCGCCGAGAACTCCGGCGAAGTGCGCGAATACGCCACGAACATCCTCGGGATGGACATCCGCGGCCACACCGTCCGCGAGCTCTGGCTCCAGCTCGCGACGGACATCGAGAGCGAGTACTACGCCGCGATCGTCTTCGACCGCTCGGCGAAGGCGCCGCTCGTCATGCTCTCGACGCAGGGCGGGATGGAGATCGAGCAGGTCGCCGCCGAGCACCCGGAGGCGCTCGCGACGCTCCACGTCGACCCGCTCGTCGGCTTCCAGGCCTACCACGGGCGCCGGCTCGCCTTCGAGGCCGGCGTCGACGCCGACGTCGTGCGCCAGGTCGGCGCCATGCTCGCGACGCTCTACGAGGTCTTCTCGAAGGAGGAGGCGACGCTCGTCGAGATCAACCCGATCGTCATCACCCCCGATCGCAGGGTCGTCGCGCTCGACGCGAAGGTCACGCTCGACGACAACTCGATGTTCCGCCATCCCGACAACGCGACGCTCGACGACTCGACCGACGCCGACCCGCAGGAGAAGATGGCCAAGGAGCGCGGGCTGACGTACGTCAAGCTCGACGGCGACATCGGCATCTTCGGCAACGGCGCGGGCCTCGTGATGTCGACGCTCGACGTCGTCGCGGCGGCCGGCGGCGCGCCGGCGAACTTCCTCGACGCCGGCGGCGGCGCGAAGGCCGAGGCGATCGTCGCGTCGGTCGAGGTCATCCTGAGCAACCCGAACGTCAAGGCCGTGCTCTTCAACGTCTTCGGCGGGATCACGCGCTGCGACGAGGTCGCGCGCGGGCTCGTCGAGGCCTACGGGATCCTCGCGCCGACCGTGCCGTTCGTCGTGCGCCTCGACGGGACCAACGACGTCGAGGGGCGAAAGATCCTGGCCGACGCCGATCTGCCCAACGTCCACCCGGAGAAGACGATGGACGGCGCCGCGGCGCGCGTCGTCGAGCTCGCCCGGGGCGGTGCGGACGCGTGAGCATCCTCGTCGGCGAGGACACGCGCCTGGCGGTCTCCGGCCTCACCGGCCGCGAGGGCACCTACCACGCGATGAACAACCGCCGCTACGGGACGAACCTCGTGGCGGGCGTGACGCCGGGCAAGGGCGGCCAGGACGTCGAGGGCGTTCCGGTCTTCGACACGTTCCGCGCGGCGGTCGCCGAGACCGGCGCGAACACGGCGATGATCTTCGTCCCGCCGCGCTTCGCCGCCGACTCGATCCTCGAGGCCGAGGACGCCGGCATCGCGACGATCATCGCGATCACCGAGGGCATCCCGGCGCACGACGAGCTGCTCGTCTACAACGTCCTGAAGCGCAACCCCGACGTCCGCCTCATCGGGCCCAACTGCCCGGGCGTGCTCTCGCCGGGCAAGGCGAACGTCGGGATCATCCCGGCGGGGTTCTTCAAGCCCGGCAACGTCGGCGTCGTGTCGCGCTCGGGCACGCTGACCTACCAGATCGGCAACGAGCTGGCCCAGAGCGGCTTCGGCAACTCGACGATCGTCGGCATCGGCGGCGACCCGGTCCCGGGCTCGTCGTTCGTCGACATCATCGCGCTGTTCGAGGCCGATCCGGAGACCGAGCTCATCGTCATGAGCGGCGAGATCGGCGGCTCGGCGGAGGAGGAGGCGGCGGAGTACATCGCGGCGCACGTCTCCAAGCCGGTCGTCGGCTACATCGCCGGGCTCACCGCGCCTCCCGGCAAGACGATGGGCCACGCGGGCGCGATCGTCAGCGGCTCCAGCGGCGGCGGGCAGGCGAAGATCGACGCGCTGGAGGCCGTCGGCGTGCGGGTCGGCCGGACGCCGACGCAGGTCGCCGACGATCGCCATGGAGATCCTCGGCCGCTGAGCCCCCGTCAGTCGCCGAAGATCTCGGCGACGGGGAGCGCGAAGCCGGGCAGGAGCGGCGACGTCAGCGTCGCCTGCGCATCGAGCTCCTCGCTGACGTCGAACGTCGCTGCCTTCGGCGCGGAGCGGCGGAAGACGAGCACGACGTCGGCGGCGGTGTCGACGAGCCAGAGCTCGGCGACGCCATGGCGCTCGTAGTTGCGCTTCTTGGCGCCGATGTCGAAGCGCCACGTCGACGGCGAGCGAACCTCGGCGACGATGTCGGGCGGCGCGTACGGCGGCGGGTCCGCGCGCGTGGGAGCGCGCCCCTCGCGGTACCAGACGACGTCGGGCGCGTAGACGTTGCGCTCGTCGAGCTTGACGTCGATCGGCAGGTTCGCGGCGCCGCGACCGGGCGCGGCGCGTATCCAGATGCCGAGCGCGACGAGGATCGTCACCTGCGAGTCGTTGTGCATCCACGTCGGCTCGTGCACGACGACCTCACCCTCGACGAGCTGACGGCGCCGGGCGCTGCGCAGCGGCTCCAGCGCCAGGAACTCGTCGGCGGTCATCAGCCCGGCGGTCGGCACGGCGCTCATCGTAGTCCTCCCGATGCTCGGTTCCCATGCCTTCGATAGGCGGCTGACGCCGATGTTCGCCCCTCGCCCAGGGGGCGAGTTCGCGGGGGCCGCGGCCTAGAGTGGTCATGCACGATGCCCGCCACCACCGACCTCACCACCCGCGCCACCGAGCTGCTCCACGAGCTCGCCGGCCCGCAGGCCGCGTTCAGAGAAGACCAGCTCGAGGCGATCGCAGACCTCGTCGACGACCGCGCCCGCGTGCTCTGCGTCCAGCGCACCGGCTGGGGCAAGTCGGCGGTCTACTTCATCGCGACGGCGCTCCTGCGCGAGCGCGGCGCCGGCCCGACGCTCATCGTCAGCCCGCTCCTCGCGCTCATGCGCAACCAGATCGCGGCCGCCCGGCGGCTCGGCATCCGCGCCCACACCGTGAACTCGACGAACCGCGATGCCTGGAGCGAGATCTCGGCGCTGCTGGACGCCGACGAGGTCGATCTGCTGCTCATCAGCCCCGAGCGGCTGAACAACCCGCAGTTCCGCGCCCAGATGCTGCCCGTCTTCGCCAAGAGCGTCGGGCTGCTCGTCGTCGACGAGGCGCACTGCATCAGCGACTGGGGCCACGACTTCCGCCCGGACTACCGCCGCATCGCCGACATGCTCGAGCGCCTGCCCGGGAACGTCGGCGTCCTCTGCACGACGGCGACCGCCAACGACCGCGTCGTCGCCGACGTCGAGGAGCAGCTGCGCACCGGCCATCAGGCCGCGCCGCTCGTCGTCTACCGCGGCCCGCTCGGCCGTACGAGCCTGCGCTTCGAGGTCGTCGAGCTGCCCGGGCAGGCCGATCGGCTCGCCTGGCTGGCGACGAACCTCCCGCAGCTGCCGGGCTCGGGGATCGTCTACACGCTGACCAAGCGCGACGCCGAGCACGTCGCGACGTGGCTCACCGCCCACGGGATCGCCGCCGAGGCCTACACCGGCGAGATCGAGACCGAGCGGCGGATCGCCGTCGAGGACCGGCTGCTCGCCAACGACCTCAAGGCCGTCGTCGCGACGAGCGCGCTCGGCATGGGCTACGACAAGCCCGACCTCGGCTTCGTCGTCCACTACCAGGCGCCCGGCTCGGTCATCTCCTACTACCAGCAGGTCGGCCGCGCCGGCCGCGCGATCGAGCGCGCCGAGGTCGTCCTCCTGCGCGGCGCCGAGGACCGCCGGATCCAGGACTTCTTCATCGAGCAGGCCTTCCCCCGCCAGGAGCTCGTCGACCGCGTGCTGGCCCACCTCGACGCGGTCGGCGCCGACGGCGCCTCGACGCCCGAGCTCACGGCGATCGTCAACCTCGGCCGCGGGCGGATCGACGCGATGCTCAAGGTCCTCGACGTCGAGGGCGCCGTCGCCCGCGACGGCAGCCGCTGGGTGCGAGCGGCGGACGGCGACTGGGCCTACGACGGCGAGCGCTACGCCGCGATCACCGCCCTGCGCCGCCGCGAGCAGGCGACGATGGCGAGCTTCGGCGCCGACGGGCGCTGCCTCATGCGCGCGCTGCAGGAGGAGCTCGACGATCCCGATCCGCAGGACTGCGGGCGCTGCTCGGTCTGCGCCGGCCCGCGCTACGACGGCCCGCTGGACCCCGGGCTCGTCCGCGAGGCGATCGACCACCTGCGCTCGCAGCCGCTGACGCTCGACACGCAAGAAGATGGCCCCGAACGCCGAGGGCGCGATGCGCAGGATCCCCGCCGAGTTCGTCGTCGAGGAGGGCCGCGCGCTCGCGCGCCTCGGCGACGGCGGCTGGGATCCGGTGCTGCAGCGCGGGCTGCGCGAGGGGCGCCTCGACGACGAGCTCGTCGACGCCGTCGCGCGGCTCGTGCGCTCGTGGCGGCCGCGCGTCGGCTGGATCGCCGCGGTCCCGTCGCAGCGCCATCCCGGCGTCGTCGACGACCTCGCGCGGCGCCTGTCGGAGATGCTCGAGCTGCCCTACGTCGCCGCTGCTGGAGCGCACCGGCGAGCGCCCGCCGCAGCGCGAGATGGACAACGCCGTCCAGCAGGCGGCCAACGTCCGCGGCGCGTTCCGCGTCACCGCGCAGCCGCCGGCGGAGGGCTGCCTGCTGCTCGACGACGTGCGCCTCAGCGGCTGGACGCTGGCGATGGTCGGCGGCCAGCTGCGACAGCGCGGATCGGGGCCGGTCTTCCCGCTCGCGCTCGCGACGGCGTTCTGACCGGCGGCACCCGCTCGCTATCGTCCGCGCCATGCCCTCGGACACCATCTCCTTCGCGCGCGGCGCCCCCTCCCTGGACATCGTCGACGTCGACGGCCTCCGCGACGCCGCCACCCGCGCCTTCACGAACGACCCCGGCGGCGCGACCGCCTACGGCACGAGCATCGGCTACGTCCCGCTGCGGCGCTGGATCGCCGAGCAGCACGGCGTCGACGAGGCCCAGGTCATCGTCACGAACGGCTCGATGCAGGCCGACGCCTTCCTCTTCGCGACGCTCGTCACCCCCGGCGACGCCGTCATCGTCGAGAAGCCGACGTACGACCGCACGCTGCTGAACCTCCGCGGCCTCGGCGCCGACGTGCGGATGGTCGACCTCCAGCACGACGGCATCGACACGGCGCAGCTGCGCGAGCAGCTCGGCTTCGGGATCAACTGCGAAGCTCGCCCACATCATCCCGAACTTCCAGAACCCGGCCGGCTACACGCTGTCGCTCGACAAGCGCACGGAGCTGCTCGAGCTCGCCAACGAGTTCGAGTTCACGATCTTCGAGGACGACCCCTACCGCCACATCCGCTTCAGCGGCGACGACCTCCCGACGATGCTCGAGTCCGACGAGAACGACAGCGTCGTCTACGCCTCGTCGTTCTCGAAGACCGTCTGCCCCGGCATCCGCGTCGGCTACCTCGTCGGCCCGCAGCCGCTCATCGCGCAGATCCAGAAGCTCGCGACGAACACGTACATCTCGCCGAACATGGTCGCCCAGGCGATCGTCTACGAGTTCTGCGCGTCGGGCGCGATCGACGGCGCGATCGCGACGGTCAAGAGCGCGCTCGCCGAGCGCGTCGCGACGCTCGACGCCGCGCTGCAGGAGCACCTGCCGGAGGCGCGCTACACGCCGCCCGAGGGCGGCTACTTCATGTGGGTCGAGCTGCCCGAGGGCACGAACGTCGACGCGCTGCTCGCACGCCGCGAACGAGCGCGGGGTCGCGTTCGTCAAGGGCACGGACTTCCTGCTCGAGGGCGGCGAGAACACGCTGCGCCTCGCCTACTCCGGCGTGACGAACGACCAGATCGACGAGGGCATCAGGCGCCTCGCCGACGCCTACCGGTCGGTCAGCCCCGCGGCGGTCGGCTAGCCGCGGACCGCGGACCAGTCGGTCCAGTCGGTCCGCGAGCCGGAGCCGCGCGGCGACCGCGCGCCGCTGCCCGCGCGCGCGGAGCGCTCGGGCTCGGCGCCCGGCACGAGGCCCGGCAGCGTCGACGCGACGACGAAGCCGGACGCGACGAGGATGAGGTCCTTGATGACGTACTGGCCCTCGAGCGTCGGCGCGCCGTGGGGCCCCGAGAAGAGGCGGTCGGTGAAGAACACGAGCGGCGCGAGGATGCCGATGAGCTGCCCGAACAGCAGGTAGATCGCCAGGCGCAGGAAGCGGCCGGTGATGAGCAGCAGGCCGACGATCGTCTCGAGGATCGCGACGCCGACGATCGCGATGTGGCCCGGCACGAGGCCGAAGGTCAGCTTGTCGGTCGTCATCTTCGTCAGCTCCTCGGCGGGACTGACGCCCGGGAAGTACTTCAGCACGCCGAAGATGAGGATCACGAGCCCGAGCGTGATGCGCAGCAGCTGGATGCTGTGCGCGCGCAGGAAGCGATGGAGCCCCGCGTCGAACCTGTCCTCGGCATCCATGCGCCACGTCTTACCCCGCGGCGCGCGCGTTTATCGTCGCGCGTCCGCTACTCGTTGCGCACGCCGTCGGGGGAGATGACCGTCACGCCGACGGTGACCTCCTCCTTCTGCTTCTTCGTGCGCTGCGGGCGCAGCGGCCGGCGCGTGAAGCGCTTCTGCCAGAGCCCGACGAGCCCGAGCTTCCAGGCGTAGTAGCCCGTCTTGCCGGGCGTGATCGAGAAGTCCATGACGCGCAGATGGCTGAGCACGCGCTTCGTGAGGTACAGCGTGCGCAGCACGATGCCGAGGCGCGGGTAGAGCTTCTGCGGCTCGTTGCTCGCGCGCACGCGGCCCATGAGCCGGTTCCACAGCCACGGCGGCGGGCGCCAGATCGCGATGAGGTACAGCATGATGTTCGCCCAGCGCGGAGGGATCGCGAGATAGCTGTCGTCGATCTCCTCGAGGTCGACGCCGCGCTCCTCCATCGCCTTGGCCAGTCCGGTGTTCGGGATGACCTTCAGCGAGTAGATGAACAGCGTGTAGGGCCGGTCCATCATGTACAGCAGCTGGAGCGTCGACTTCACGTCGTCCCGAGTCTCGATCGGGTTGTCCATGATGATGTCGTAGGCCGAGGGGATGTGGTACTTCGGCGCGAACGACGCGATGACCTCGCCGGCCTTCAGGATCTTCTCCGGCGGCGTCGGGCGCTTGTAGAAGTCGAGCATGTTCTTCGAGCCCGACTGGATCCCCATCCGCACGCGGTTCATGCCGGCCCACGAGAGCAGCTCGAACTTGTCCTGGCGGACGTAGTTCGGGATGACGCCGTAGACGGCGAAGGGCAGGCGCAGCTCGTCGTGCCAGAGCTCGGCGAACTCCTCGAGCTGGCCGTAGGGGATCGCCATGAAGGAGTCGTCGTGGAAGGAGACCTGGCTGAGGTGCGGGAAGCGGGCCCGCGCGTCCTTGACCTGGTCGACCATGTAGCGCGCGCTCGGATGGCGGATGCGCTTGTACTTCGCGTCGTTGGCGATGAACTTCGTGTTGCCGCAGTACGAGCAGTGGAACGGGCAGCCGATCGACCACAGCGTCGTGTAGCCGAGGCCGTCGTTGAGGAGATAGTCCTCGGCGCCCATCTTCACGAAGCCCTGGCCGGGGAGGTAGATCTTCTCGGTCTCGGCGCCGTACTGCGGGAAGGGCAGCTTCTCCATCTCCTGGACGCTCATGAGCGGCAGGAAGTGGTTCTTGATGAGCTCATCTGAGTCGCCGTTGGCCTGACCGTGGCCGTTGGGCTTGAACCAGAAGTTCTTCGTGTTCGTGTAGTCGCGGCCGTCCTTGAAGGCGTCGAGGAACTCCTCGAAGGCGAACTCGCCCTCGCCGGTGCAGATGGCGTTGACGTCGGAGAGGATCGCGTCCTCGGGCTGGATGATCGGGTGGATGCCGCCCCAGATCATGTAGACGGACGGGTTGAGCTCGCGGACGCGCTTGATGACGCGGCGCGTGAGGTCGGAGTAGCCCGTCATCGAGGAGAACCCGATGAGGTCGCTGTCGGCCAGGCCCTGGGCCATCTCGTCGACCTGCTCGTCGCCGATGACCGCCTTGTCGCCCATCCCGCGAACGGCCGTGCGGACGCTGCGGTAGCGCTCCGTCGAGATGTAGAAGGACTCCGTGCCGGGCTGGAGCTGGGCGACGTAAGCCGCCATCTTGCGAAAACCGCAAGACGTGATTCCGTCCTCGAGGCAGACCATCCGTGTGCGCATAAGTTGTCCCCCTACTTCGGGGAAGGAGCGTACCTGCCCTGCAGGGCGGCCGCGACTGGCTGGACGGCTAGGCCAGGCAGCGCTCGTCAGCGCCCGTAGCGCTCGCGCGCGAGGACGAGCTGCTCGGGCAGCGCGATCCGGGGCGGCGGCGAGGGATCGGCGACGACCGAGACCGTCTCGGCGACCGAGAACGTCACGGTGCTCGTGTTGCCGTCCTCATGCGTCACCGTGACCTCCTCGGCGGAGTGCGCGGTGAGCGTGCCCTTCATGCCTGGCTCGACGCCCGCCTCCTTGAGGTAGTGCAGGAGATCCTCGGCCTCGTTCTCGAAGCGCAGGATCCTCACCGAGGCGCCCTCCTCGACGTCCGCGAGCGGGACGCCCTCGATGCGGTTGCCGCCCGCGATCGGGTGGCCGTGCGGGCAGGTCTTCGCGTCGCCGATCGCGGCGAGCATCCGCGCCTCGAGGACCGGGCTCATCGCGTGCTCGAGGCGCTCGGCCTCCTCGTGGACCTCGTCCCAGGGGATCCCGAGGACGTCGGTGAGGAAGCGCTCGATGAGCCGGTGGCGGCGGACGACGCCCTCGGCGTGATCGAGCCCGGTCGGCGTGAAGCTGATCGCCTTGTCGGACCCGCGCGTGATGTAGCCGTCGCGCTCGAGGCGCCCGATCATCTCGTGGACCGTCGGCGCCGAGAGCTGCATCGCGCGCGCCACGTTGGCGCCGGTCATCGGGAGCTCGGCCTCCTGCAGCCAGAAGAGCGTCTGCAGGTACTCCTCCTCGGCGACGGTGGCGTGATCGGTGGCCATCGGCTCACGATGCTACCGGCCGGGCGGGCACCGCAACGAGGGTCGTGTCAGGATCGCAACACGTGCAGATCGGATCTGGTACCCGCGCGATCGTCACCGGCGCCTCGCGCGGGATCGGCCGCGCCGTCGCGACCGCGCTCGCGGCGCGGGGAGCGACCGTCGGGCTCGCCGCGCGCTCGACGCCAGACCTCGAGGCGCTCGCCGCCGAGCTGCCCGGGACGCACCGCGTCATGGTCTGCGACGTCGCGCTGCGGGCATCGATCGCAAGTGCGATCGAGGACTTCGCCGTCGCCGCCGGCGGGCTCGACCTCCTCGTCGCCAACGCCGGGATCGCCCACTACGAGCCGGTCGCCGAGCAGACGCTCGAGAAGATCGAGCACATGACCGAGGTCAACTGGCTCGGGACCGTCTACACCGTCAAGGCCGCCCTGCCGTACCTGCTCGCCGAGGGGCGCGGGCACATCGTCGTCATGTCCTCGGGCGCCGGGCTGCGCGGGTTTCCCGGCGCGGCCGCCTACAGCGCGACGAAGGCGGCGCAGCGGATGTTCGCCGAGGCGCTGCGCCACGAGCTCGCCGGCACCGGCGTGTCGCTGACGACGGTCTATCCCGGCGAGATCCGCACCTCGCTGCACGACCACGAGCGGGCGAGCATGCCGGCCTGGTACCGCGGCGGCCCGAAGGCGGCGACGCCGGCGGCGCTCGCCGAGCGGGTGCTGACGGCGATCGAGAAGGACCGGCGCCACCTGCACTACCGCCCGCTCGTCAAGGGGATGGGGATGCTCAACGGCCTCTCCCCGGGCGCCGCCGACCGCGTGCTGCGGCGCCTGCGCGGGCCGAGCGCGGCACCGCGGCGGCGAGGTTAGCTCGGCGCGGGCGCGCGGCGGCGCGGCGGCTCGCGTCGCAGGACCTCGGCGAGCGCATCCAGGCGGCGCTCGGCGAAGGTCATGAAGGCGCGCGTCGCGGGCGACAGCTGCGCCCCGCGGCGCCACGTGAAGGCGAACGTCTCGTACATCGGATCGGCGAACGGCGCCCACCCGAGCTCCGGCGTCGCGAGGCGGCGCAGCATGCCGCGCGGGGCGATCGTGTCGCCGAGCCCGCGAGCGGTGAGCTCGAGCGCGACCTCCATGTCCTCGACGTCGATCTGCGGCTCGATCGTCACGCCCGCCTGCTGGGCGAGCTCGCGCAGCTGGCGGCGCGTCGGGTCCTCGGTCCCCCAGCTGGCCTCCGAGAGGATGAGCGGCGCGCTCGCGAGGCGCTTGACCGTCATCGCCCGCTGGACGCGCGCCGGGTCGGCGGAGACGTAGAGGATCTCGTCGCGCATCGCCGGCGAGACGACGAGCCCGCGATCGTCGATCGGCAGGACGACGAGCCCGGCCTCGAGCTCGCCCGCCTGGATCGCCTCGACGGTCTCCGACGAGTTCTGGCCGACGATCCGCACCCGGACGTCGGGATGGCTGCGCCGGAAGTCCTCGACGAGGTCTGAGCCGAGGTACGAGCGGGCGGTCCCGAACGTGCCGAAGGTCGCGGTCCCGCCGCGCAGCTCGCGCACGGCGCCGACCGACGCGCGCGCGGCCTCGGCGGCGGCCAGCGCGGCCTCGGCGTGCGGGCGCAGCGCGCGGCCGGCCTCGGTCGGGACGATCCCGCGCCCGACGCGCTGGAAGAGCTGGACGCCGAGCTCGGCCTCGAGCCTGCGGACCTGCTCGGAGAGCGACGGCTGGGCGAGGTGCAGGGACTCGGCCGCGGCGCTGAACGAGCCGTGCTCGAACGCCGCGAGGACGTAGTGCAGCTGCTGAAGAGTCATAGGCGTTGCCTTGAGTTGCTCAAGACAATCAAGGCTACCGCTGGAGAGCACAAATGCCGATCATGTCGTCATGCTCCTCACCGTCTCCGCCATCGCGGCGTTCGCCATCTTCGAGGTTCTCGCCCTCCGTCACGGTGCCGAGTCGCGCCCCGGATTCGACGAGCGCCCCCAGCGTGGCCCGTACAACAGCCTCTGACCGGCGCAGCGGCATCGCGCTGTGCCTCGCCTCGGCGTGCGGCTTCGGCCTCATGGCGATCTTCGCGAAGCAGGCCTACGCCGACGGCCTGAACGTCACCTCGCTGCTCGCCGCCCGCTTCGTGCTCGCGGCCGCCGTCTTCTGGGCGATCGTGGGCGCGCGCGGGCCGTCCGGCGTCGAGCCCTCGCGGCGGCTCGTGCTCGCCTCGCTCGGCCTCGGCGCGATCGGCTACGCCGCGCAGGCCGGCTTCTTCTTCACCGCGCTCGAGCACATCGACGCGTCGCTGACGTCGCTGCTGCTCTACACGTATCCCGCGCTCGTCTTCTGCGCGGCCGTCGCGCTGCGCCGCGAGCACTTCACGGCGTGGAAGGCGGGAGCGCTCGGACTCGCGAGCGCCGGCGCGGTGCTCGTCCTGCTCGGCGGCGGCACGGGCGGCCTCGAGGCGACCGGCGTGCTGCTCGCGCTCGGCGCCGCCGTGACCTACACGACGTACATCCTCGTCGCCGACGGCGTCGTCGGGCGCGTCGACCCGTTCCACCTGAGCGCGCTCATCTGCACCGGCGCGGCGGCGACGTTCCTCGTGACCGGGACGGCGGGCGGCTCGCTCGATCTCGGCGGCGGCGGCTGGATCTGGATCGTCGCGATCGCGCTGCTGTCGACGGTCCTGCCGATCGTGACGTTCATGCTCGGCATGCAGCGCGTCGGCGCGTCGACGGCGTCGATCGTGTCGACGGTCGAGCCGGTCGTGACCGTCGTGCTGGCGGTCCTGCTCTTCGACGAGTCGCTCGGCCCGCTGCAGGTCCTCGGCGGGGTGCTCGTGCTCGCCGCGGTGGTCGCGCTGCAGGCACGCGCGTCGTCTAGCGTACGGCGGCGTGTCCCTCCCGATCACGCCGCCGCTGTCGCCCCAGCTCGCGCGACCGCGGGCGAGCCTGCCTGACGGCGAGGGCTGGGCCTACGAGCCCAAGTGGGACGGCTTCCGCGCGATCGTCTTCGTCGACGGCGACGAGACCTACGTGCAGTCGCGCAACGGCAAGTCGCTGTCGCGCTACTTCCCCGAGCTGACGTTCCCGGCCGGCCGCTACGTCGTCGACGGCGAGATCGTCGCGGCGACGTTCGGCACGCTCGGCCAGCGCATCCATCCGGCCGTCTCGCGGATCGAGCGGCTGGCGAAGGAGACGCCCGCGCGGTTCGTCGCGTTCGACGTGCTGGCGCTCGACGACGACGTCCTCATGGAGCGCTCCTACGAGGAGCGCCGGGCGATCCTCGAGACGATCGACGGGCTGGAGCTCACGCCGGTCGTCGCGACGGCGGCCGAGGCCGAGGTGTGGCTGCGCGAGGAGGAGGGCGTCATCGCCAAGGAGCTCGCCTGCCCGTACCTGCCCGGCGAGCGGCGCGGGATGGTCAAGGTCAAGCGCATGCGGACGCTCGACGCGGTCGTCATGGGCTGGCGGCCCGGCAAGGAGGAGGGCACGGTCGGCGCGATCATCCTCGGGCTCTACGGCGAGGACGGGCGCATCCGCGAGGTCGGGCATTCCAGCGGCTTCACGGCGAAGCGCAAGCGCGAGCTCGTCGCGGAGCTCGAGCCCTACGAGACCGGCGAGCGCGGCAGCGGCGAGCCGTCGCGCTGGACGCACGGCCGCGACCTGGAATGGGTCGGGCTGCGGCCCGAGCTCGTCGTCGAGGTCAGCTACGACCACGTCAGCGACGGGCGCATCCGGCACGGCACGAAGGTCGTCCGCTGGCGCGACGACAAGCCGCCGGCGGACTGCCGCCTCGACCAGCTCGACCAGTAGGTCGGAAACTCTGGGGTGGGTCCCTAGTGCGCACACCACCGCGCTGGGGGAATATGCGCCACGCACGGACTGCACCCGCATCCCCCTGAAGGACGGGCGCTTCACGGTTGGAGCACGGACCTTCGCCGTCATAGGCAGACCCTCCCGCCGGCCTTCGCTCCGCCGCCGGGAGGGCCTATGACGCTGGTGTCGCCAGCACGAGGGCGACGCCATGACGCTCGCGCGACGGCTCGCCGAGCTCCCACCGCAGGCGGTCCACCCGTCCCACGCGCAGCGACGTCGTGATCGTCCAGCCGCGCAGGAGCTCCGCCAGTCCCTCCTCGTCGTAGACGCGCTGGAAGTCGTCGACCGACGCCTTGAGCGCGAACGGGACGGTGAGCACGAGCAGGCCGCCGGGGCGCACGAGCCCGCGCAGCGCTTGGAGCGCCCGCAGGTCGAGGCGCGCGTCGTCGCCCCCGACCCCGTAGTGCTCGAGGCCGAAGTGCTCCACGGCGCTCAGGACGACCGCGACGTCGAACGGCGCTGTGTCGCCGGGCAGCTCGTCGAGGCGGCAGGCGGCATGGGTGAGGTTGCGGTGGCCGAGCGGGTGCGCGCGCGGGTCGACGATCGTCACGTCGTGGCCGAGCGTCGCGAGCGAGAGGCCCACGGTGCTCTCGCTGCCGCCGACGTCGAGGATCCGCGCCGGCCCGTCGAAGGCGCGGGCGATCGCGCCGAAGACGAACGGCTGCTCGGCGATGCGCTCGTTGACGAGCAGGACCTCGACGCCGCCGGGGGCGTGGTGGACCGGGACGGGCGGGTTGAACCACAGGCCCGCCTGCGAGGCGTAGCCCTCGGGCCCGGTCGCCCAGTTGAGGTAGGCGGCGCGCGGGGCGTCGAGCTCGCTCAGCTCGCCGCCGGGCTGCGGGACGTCGCGCCAGCCGAGGCCGGCGAGCATGTCGCGGCCCATGCGGTCGAGGTCGTCGAGGCGGTCGTGGACCGTCGGGCGGGCGAGGTTCTCGCTGCCGAGGCGGGCGTCGATCTCGTGGACGGTCATGTCCACGCGCGGGTCCAGCGCGCGGCGCAGCGGCCAGCCGAGCAGGCGCTTGAGGGTCTGCAGCCCGGTCACTCCGTGTCCCGGCGCGCGCGGGAGGGCTGCACGCGCTTGGGCTCGCCGGGCTGCTTGGCGAAGTTCGGCGGCCACGGCGCGTCGCCGAGCCCGCCCTCCTCGTCGCGGCGGGCGAGGTCGAGCAGGCCGTCGAGGCGGCCGGCGTTGGAGTCGATGTCGGCCGACGGGTCGCCGGTCGTCGCGACGCGCTCGGGCACGGTGTCGAGGCGCAGGTCGGCGGGCTCGACGTCGGCGACCTCGTCCCAGCGCAGCGGCGTCGAGACGCGGGCGTCGGGCACCGGCCGGACCGAGTAGGCGCTGGCGACCGTCCGGTCGCGGGCGTTCTGGTTGTAGTCGAGGAAGACGCCGTTGCGCTCCTCCTTCCACCACTTGCTCGTCGCGAGCTCGGGCAGCCGGCGCTCGATCTCGCGGGCGAGCGCGAGGGCCGCGCGGCGGACCTCGGTGAACGTCCACTCGGGCTCGATGCGGACGTTGACGTGGATCCCGCGCGAGCCCGAGGTCTTCGGGTAGCCGCGGAGGTCCATCTCGGTCAGCAGCTCGTTGACCGCGAGCGCGACCTGGCGGACGTCGTCCCACGGGACGCCGGGCGTCGGGTCGAGGTCGATGCGCAGCTCGTCGGGGTGGTCGAGGTCGCGGCGCCGCACCGGCCAGGGGTTCCAGTCGATGTTGCCGAGGTTCACCGCCCACAGCAGGTGCGCGGCGTCGTTGGGGACGAGCTCGGTGGCGCTGCGGCCGCTCGGAAAGCTCACCGTCGCGGTCTGCAGCCAGTCGGGGCGCTTCTCCGGGACGCGCTTCTGGAAGAAGAACTCGCCGGTGATGCCGTCCTTGAAGCGCTTGAGCGTCGTCGGCCGGTCGCGGAGGTGGTTGACGGTCTGCTCGGCGACGCTGAGGTAGTACTCGGCGAGGTCGAGCTTCGTGATCGGCGGGCGCCCGTCGTGGGCGGGGAAGTAGACCTTCGAGGGGCTCGACAGGCGCAGCTCGTGCCCGTCGACCTCGAACGTCGTGTACTCCTTCGCGGCCATGATGCAGAGCATGCCAGTCCTGATCGCCCCCGAAGCCTTCTGCAACGACCTTCGCGCGCCGGCCGTCGCGGCGGCGATCGGGCGCGGGCTGGAGCGCGCCGGCTGCGTGCCGCCGGAGCTCTGCCCGGTCGCGGGCGGCGGGGCCGGCACGATCGAGGTGCTGCTGCCGGTGCTCGGCGGCGAGACGGCGGACGGCTACGCGCTGATCGAGGACGGCGGGACCGCGCTCGTGGAGGTCACCTCGGATCCGGTGGTCACCGGCGAGCGGGTTGCCGCGGCGGGCGCGAGCGGCGCGGCGGTCGTGATGCTCTGTGGCGCGGGCGCGCCGGACGAGGGGGCGCGCGACGTCGTCGCCGCGATCGACGACGCCGGCGGCGTCTCGGGTGCGGCGCTCGTCGTGTTGTGCGACGTGCGCGACCCGGGAGCGCTGGCGCTCGCGCTGCGCGACGAGCGTGGCGCGCGGCTCGTCGCGGGCGTGCCGTTCGTGCTCGAGGCGCTGGACTTCGACGCCCGGATGCGCGCCGCGCACGCGCTCGTCGTCGGCGAGCGGCGCCTGGACCGCGGCACGCTGCGCGGCCGGGTCACGGGCGAGATCGCGACGCGCGCGCGGCAGGCGGGCGTGCCGTGCCACGCGGTCGTGGGCGAGCGCGCGCTCGAGCCGTTCGACGCGCGGATCCTCGACCTCCAGGCCGTGCTGGAGGCCGGGACGGTCGCGGAGCTCGAGGCGGCCGGCGAGGCGCTCGCGGAGTACCTGTAGTCCGGGGTGGCGCTCCGCTCGGCGCGTCGGCCGGCTGCGCGCGGCGCGGGCGGAACGGCCGCACTGAGGAAGCGGTGAGCGGAGCGCCGGGGCGGTCAGCGCGGTCGCGTTGCGATTTTCAAACGCTATGCGTGCGCTACTCGCAACGCCGGGGCGCTCGCCGGCGCCCGCAACTGCGCACGCTTCCCTCAAAGACGGCCGTCAGCGCCGGCGCCCAGACGAACGCGCCGCGGCAGAACGCGCCCAGACGACGGAGGGCGACCCGCGGGCCGCCCTCCCTCCTGCTGCGATCGGACGCCCGGGTCTACCGGACCCTGGCCCGGATCTTCTTGCTGAGCTTCGTCAGCGAGACGCTGCTGCCGAGGTAGCGAGCCTGGACTCGCAGGCGGCTGCGCTGGCGCGCGGTCGCACGGAACGTCGACGTCGTCTTGTACGTGCACGTGCTGCGCAGCTTCGTCGTCTTCGACGAGCGCGACCTGCTGCCCACCGTGAACCGCACGCGCACGCTGCCGGTGCAGATGTTCTTCCTGCCCAGCGGGGCGAGCGCGGTCGCGAGCTTCAGCGTGCCCCGCGTCGTGCAGCGCACGCGTCCGCCGCGGATGCGCGCGCAGCGCGTGCTGATGCCGAGCGAGCGCGCCGCCCGCTTGACGAACGGCGTCGCCGGGCCCGGCGGCGGCGCCGGCGTGACGCCCGGAGGCGCCGATGCCGCCGCGTTCTCCGGCGTCCCGGTCGAGTTGACCTTCACGGTGTTCAGCGAGCTCGGCTCACCGCCGCCGGGCTGGCGATCGGTCACGCCGTTGCGATCGACCGTGCACGCCGCCGCGGCCGTCAGCACGCCGGCCGACGCGTAGCGGACCGTCGCGCGGTTGTCGGTCACCTGCAGGACGGTGCCCGTGATGCGGGCGCCGTCACCGTCGATGAGCGCGAAGCCGCCGGCCGGCACCGCGCCGGCCGTCAGCAGCTCGTCGAACGCGTACGTGACGTCCGTGCCGCCGGCCGGTCCCGCGCACCCGGTGAGATCCGGGCCGCTCGTGAAGCCGGGGGTGTGGTCCTTGTTCTGGATCGGCGCCGCGCCGACGCTGCTGGCGGACGACAGGGCGCTGTTGTCCACGGCGCAGCCGCCGAGGTCGGTGACCCGCACGATCTCCTCGTCGGAGCGGCTGCTGGCAGCCAGGACGCCGAACGTCACGCGGACGGTCGTCGCGTTCTGGACGACCGCCGCGGTGCCCGAGAAGCGGCTCGCGGGGGTCTCCGCCTGGCAGTTGACGGCAAGCGCGTCGGTCGACGTGATGTTCTGGTCGTACACGAGGTCGAACGTGCCCTGCAGCGAGGTCACGCGCGTCACCGACACGACGTCCGGCACGGTCGTCGCGGGCGGCGCTCCGCCGCCTCCGGAGGTCGAGGTCGCGGCGTTGCCCTGGTCGACCTGACCGGCGAGCGTCACCGCGTCGTTGCCCGCGAACACGCGGGCGCCTGCGGCCACCGCCGTGGCGAACATGACCTTGACCGAGCGCTCGCCGACGGTGACGAGGCCCGTCGCGGGCACCCGCGCGCCGGCCGACGTGTAGTAGCCGAAGCGCGCGAACGCGGGTCCGCCGGCGCCGGACTGCGTGATGAGCTTGTCGAAGGTGAACGTCACCTCGGTCCCGCCGGCGACCGCGGCGACGGACGCCCCGGTGAGGTTCGGGCCCGCGACACGGCCGGCGAGCGGCGCGACGTCGCCGCCGGTGAGCGCGACCGCGCCCTGCGGGTTACCGCCGGCGCCGCCGCCCGGGGGCGCCACGGCTCCGGCCTTCGCCTCGAGCGTCGAGAAGCCGGCGAGGTTCGTGCCGGCGGCGAACGTCAGGCTCGCGCAGCTCAGCTTGGCGGGGATGCTCGCTGCGCTCGTGGGCGCGAGCGGGTTGCCGGTCCCCGTGACATCGGTGCCGCTGACCGCGAAGTTCGCCGCGACCGGGGCGGAGATCTGCGAGTCGAAGCAGACCTCGACCTTCGGCGTCCCCGTCGCGTTCGTCACGGGCGGCTGCTCGGTGATCGACGCCGACGTGACGTCGGGCTGACTCGTCGCCGCCTGCACGCCGCCTCCGGCGGGGGCCGCCGATGCGACCGCGGCGAGCGACAGCGTCGTCATCGCGCATGTCAGGGCACAGAGTCCCGTCGTGCGCACGAAATGAGAGTTCACTTCACACCTTCCGGTAGTGGAATTGAAGCTCCCCGTCAGCGACGGCCGTCGGAAGGACGGCGATGCGTGCGCTGAGCGCTTCGTGTCACCAGTGACAACGCGACAGGACCTCCGACGATGCGCTGAACGTCCGCATTTTCGTCAGCCCGCCGCGAGGAGGCTACTCGCAGGCCGCCGCGAAGCGCGTCGCGAGCTGCGCGAACGCCGCCACGAGCTCCGGGGGCTCGTGGACCTCGAAGTCCCACCCGAGCATCCCGATCCGCATCGCGAGCCAGTCGAGCTTGTCGTCGCTCGTGCGGTACTCGCAGGAGTGGTCGTCGATCGGCTCGACCGTGCCCCAGAGGTAGGGCCGCTCCTGCAGCTGCGCGGCGGCGACGTGGACCGTGACGCGCGCCTGGTAGCGCGTCGGGAAGCTCCGGAGGTTCGCCGCGACGTAGGCGGCCGGATCCTTCGCGGGCAGCGTCCGCGGCCGGAAGCGCGCGCCGGCGGGGCGTGGCCGCTCGAGGCGGTCGATGCGGAACGTCCGCCAGGCCTCGCGGTCGCAGTCCCACGCGACGAGGTACCAGCGGCGGCCGAGGTTGACGAGGCTGTGCGGCTCGACGTGGCGGCGCGTCTCGCTCGCGTCGCGGCTGCGGTAGTCGAAGCGCAGGCGCTCGCTGTCGCGGCACGCGCTCGCGATCGCGGTCAGCGCCTCGGGATCGACGAGCGGCCCGCTCGCGGGCAGCGTCGCGAGGACCGACTGCAGCGCGTTGACGCGCCGGCGCAGATGCGCCGGGAGCACCTGCTCGAGCTTGACGAGCGCGCGGATCGACGTCTCCTCGATGCCGCTGATCGACGCCCCCGCGGCGGTTCGCAGACCGACCGCGATCGCGACCGCCTCGTCGTCGTCGAGCAGCAGCGGAGGCATCGCGGTGCCGGCATGCAGCCGGTAGCCTCCGGCGGGTCCGGTGACCGCATCCACCGGATAGCCGAGCTCGCGGAGCCGCTCCACATCGCGGCGAATCGTGCGCCCCGAGACGCCGAGGCGGTCGGCGAGCTCGTTGCCCGGCCAGTCGCGGCGCGTCTGCAGCAGGGACAGCAGCTTCAGGAGCCGTCCAGAGGTCTCGGTCATGGCCGCCGAGGATGTCAGAAGTTGCGGCCAGAAACTGGCCTAAATGGTTCATAGGGTGCGGCCATGCCAACGACATTGGAAGACCGCATGACGACAGCGAGGACAGGGGCGAGCGCGGAATCCGGCCGCGTTCGGGAGGGAGAGCCGGCGATCGTCGCCAGCGGGCTGCGCAAGTCCTTCGGGGACGTCTGCGCGCTCGACGGCGTGGACTTCGAGGTCGCGCCGGGCACGGTGCTCGGGCTGCTCGGGCCCAACGGCGCGGGCAAGACGACGGCGGTGCGCGTCCTGGCGACGCTGCTGAAGGCCCGACGCCGGAACGGCGCGCGTGGCCGGGCTGGACGTCGTGTCCGAGGCGGCGGCGCTGCGCGAGCGCATCGGGCTCGCGGGCCAGTACGCCGCGATCGACGAGAACCTCACCGGCCTCGAGAACCTCGTGATGGTCGGCCGGCTGTACGGGATGTCGCGCGCGCAGGCGAAGGCGCGCGGGATGGAGCTCATCGAGCGCTTCGACCTCGTCGCGGCCGCGGGCCGCCCGGCGAAGACGTACTCCGGCGGCATGCGCCGGCGCATCGACCTCGCCGCGGCGCTCGTCGCCAAGCCGGCGGTGCTGTTCCTCGACGAGCCGACGACCGGCCTGGACCCGCGCAGCCGCCTCGAGCTGTGGACGACGATCGAGGAGCTCGTCGCCGAGGGCACGACCGTCCTGCTGACGACGCAGTACCTCGACGAGGCCGACCGCCTCGCCGACTCGATCGCGGTCATCGACCGCGGGCGCGTCATCGCCGAGGGCACGCCCGACGAGCTCAAGGACCGCGTCGGCGGCGAGCGCCTCGAGGTCCGGCTGGCGAGCAACGGCGCCGCCGCGGAGCGAGCGGTCGCGGCGCTCGCCCCGATGTCCGACGACGCGCCGATCGCCGAGGGCACGTCCGTGACGCTCACCGTGCGCCGGCGCACCGGCGTCATCGTCGAGGCCGTGCGGCGCCTCGACGAGGCCCGCGTCGAGGTCGACGACCTCGCGCTCCGGCGCCCGACGCTCGACGACGTGTTCCTCGCCCTGACCGGCCATGCGGCCGAGACCGGCGACGACGACGACCAGTCCGAGCAGGAGGGAGCACGATGAGGCTCGTCACCGACACGCTCGTCATGGCCGAGCGCAACCTCGTGCGCCTCACCCGGGCGCCCGATCTCGTGCTCGCGTTCACCGTGCAGCCCGTGATGTTCGTGCTGCTCTTCGTCTACGTCTTCGGCGGCGCGATCAACACGCCGGGCTACTCCTACGAGGACTTCCTGCTGCCGGGCATCATCGTCCAGAACATCGCGTTCGGCGGCTTCGTCACCGCGATCGGCCTCAACGAGGACCTCAGCAAGGGGCTCATCGACCGCTTCCGCTCGCTGCCGATGGCGCGGCCGGCGGTGCTCGCCGGGCGGACGCTGGCCGACGTCGTCACGAACGCGTTCTCGGTGCTCGTCCTCGTCGTCACGGGGCTCATCATCGGCTTCGCGTTCGACGCGAGCGCGCTCGAGATCCTCGCCGGCCTCGGCATCCTGCTGCTCTTCGGCTACGCGTTCTCGTGGGTCTTCGCGCTGCTGGGGCTCGTGGTCTCCTCGCCGGAGGCGGCGAACTCGCTCGGCTTCATCGCGGTGTTCCCGCTGACGTTCATCTCGTCGGCGTTCGTGCCGGTCGAGTCGATGCCGGGCGCGCTGCAGTGGTTCGCGGAGATCAACCCGTTCACGGTCGTCGTCGACGCGATGCGGGCGCTGTGGATCGGCGCGCCCGCGGGCAACAGCATCTGGGGCGCCATCGTCTGGTCGATCGTGCTCATCGCGGTCTTCGCGCCGCTCGCGGTCCGCAAGTACCGGGACGCGGCCGGCCACTGAGCCGGATCCTTGCCGGACCCGGGAGTTTGTGACAAGCTGTTACAAACTCCCCGGTCCGCAAGGAGGCTCGGATGCCCAACCCCACCGCCACCCGCCTCTTCGACAGGCTCCTGGGGTTCCTCCTGCGCCCCCGGATCCGGCGCATCCGCCGCTGGTCGTTCCTCGTGACGCTGCCGGCGGGCTTCGTCGTCGGGCGCGCGCTCGGCTTCGAGCTCGGCGACGGCCTGCTGCTCGGCGCGCTCGCCGCGCTGCTCGACCTCACGGTCGTCGTCGCGGCCGCGGTCGCCGGCGGGCGGCTGCTCGGCCCGGAGCGCCGCGACGCGCTGCTGGACCTCCTCATGCATCCCGTCGCCCGCAGGGCGATGGCCGGCGAGGCGCGGGTCGTCGCGACGATCCCGCTCGCGCTCTGGCGCCGCCGGCGCCCGCCGCGCGGCGAGCGCTTCGCCTACCACCGCGGCTCGCAGGACCTCGCGTTCGCGATCGCGCTGCTGCCGGCGCTGCTCGCCGAGGGCGTCGCGGTCCACCTCCTGCTGCCCGACGACTGGCTCTGGGCGCGGATCGCCGCGGCCGCCGTGCACCTCTACGGGATCGTCATGCTGCTGTCCTACGCCGCCGGGACGCGGACGACCCCGCACCGCCTGCGCGACGGCGTGCTCGACCTGCGCAGCGGCCCGCTGTACCGGGCGCGCGTCGCCGCCGCCGACGTGGTGTCCGTCGCGGTCGAGCGCCGGCGCGGCGGCGGGCGCACCGGCCTGCTGCTGCGCGACGGCAGGGCGCGCCTGGCGACCGACGGGCGCACCGACGTCGTGCTGCGCTTCGCCGCGCCGGTCGCCGTCGAGCGCCCGCTCGGCGACCCGGTCGCGGTGACCGAGCTCGAGGTCGCCGTCGACGACCCGGAGCGCTTCGTCGCGGCGCTGCGGGCGGCCGCCGCCACGCCCCGCGCGCCCGTCGCGGAGCGCGGCACGCGCGAGCTGCTCGGCTGGCTCACCCCGGGCGAGCTGGCGGCGGCGCTGTCGTAGCCGTCGCGAACGCCGCGATGTCCTCGGCCGCGCGCCGCGGCTGCTCCCAGTGCGGGCTGTGGCCCGCGCCGGGGTAGACCGCGAGCCGGGCGTCGCCGAGCGCGGCCGCGAGGTCGTCCTGCATCGCCCGCGAGACGATCTCGTCGCCGTCGCCCCAGAGCAGCAGCGACGGCACGCTCGACGGCGCCGATGCGCTCGCCCCGCAGGCCGCGCGAACGTCGCGTGCCACACCCGCGCGGGGACCTTCAGGCACTCCTCGACGACCGCGTCGAGGAAGGCGGGCGGCAGCGTCGGCGCCGACGTGCCGACGACGAGCTCCCGGACGAACGCGGGGTCCAGCGGATCGTGAGCGGCCGGATCGTCGCGATGAGATCGCGCGAAGCGCGGGTGGTCGTCGAGCGCCTGCGGGCTCGCGACGAACACGAGCCCGCGCGACGCGATCGGGGGTGCGCGACGGCGACGCGCGCGATCGTCATCCCCGCGCCGGAGTGGCCGGCGAGCACCGCCGACTCGACGCCGACGCCGTCCATGAACGCGACGAGATCGGCCGCGAAATCGGCCGGGCGATAGCCGTCCGGCGGGGCGCTCGGCGTCGCCGTGGCCGCGCTGCGTCAGCGCGATCGCGCGCACCTCCGGCGGCAGCTGCGCGAGGACGAGCTCCCACGAGCGCCAGGAGTCCGTCGGGCCGTGGACGAGCACGACCGGCGGCCCGGCGGGGTCGCCCTGCTCGACGTAGGGCACCGTCACCCCGGTGGACAGCGCGATCGTTCTCGGCGCGAGCGGCATCGCTCTCCTCGTCACAAAGCCCGTACGCTCGCGAACTATGGCCGATGGTCGCCCACGCCTGCCGACGCCCGGCGCCAAGCGGGCGATCGTCGTCGGCGCGGGGTCGTTCGGCACCGCCGTCGCGGTGCTGCTCGCGCGGGGCGGCTTTCGCACGACGCTGCAGACCCGCACCGCCGAGCAGTGCCGGCGGCTGCTCGAGGACCGCGAGAACCGCGTCTACCTCCCGGGCGTCGAGCTGCCGCGCGAGCTGCGCATCGAGAGCGTCGACGCCGGGCTCGGCCGCACCGACTACGTCTTCCTCGCGCTGCCCTCGGGCAGCATCGGCGACACGATCCGCACGCTGACGCGCTCCGGCCTCGCCGGCCGCACGCCGGTCATCTCGCTCGCCAAGGGGCTGTCGCCGCCGCACGGCGTCGCGCCGACGATGCTCCTGCGCGAGCGCTTCGGCGAGGGGCGCGTCGCGTGCATCGGCGGCCCGTCGCACGCCCGCGAGATGGTCAGCGAGGGCGCCGGCCTCGTCGCGGCGTCGACGAACGAGGAGCTCGCCAAGGCGCTCGCCGGCGTCTTCATCCGCGCGGGCGTCGTCTGCGAGATGTCAAACGACCCGATCGGCGTCGAGCTCGCGGGCGCCGCGAAGAACGCGGCCGCGCTCGCCGCCGGCGCGACCGAGGCGCAGGGCCTCAACGCCGCCGGCGCCGCCGCCGGTCACATCTTCGCCGAGGTCTGGCGCTTCGCCGAGTCGCAGGGCGCGCGGTCGGAGTCGCTGCTCGGACTCGCCGGCACCGGCGATCTCGTCGCGACCGTGCTCGCGCCCCAGAGCCGCAACCGCCGCGCCGGGGAGCTGCTCGCGGCGGGCGTGCCGACCGCCGACATCCCCGAGCGCGTCGGCCAGGCGGTCGAGGCGCTCGAGACCGTTCCGCTGCTCGCTCGCGCGCTCGCTCACGCCGGCCTCGAGGCGCCGGTGACCGACGGGCTCGCGAAGCTCATCGCCGGCGAGCTGCCGCTCGACGACTGGGTCGCGCTCGTGCGCACGACGGTGCCGCCCCCGGCGCGCTTCCGGCGCCCCGTCGCGCCGGGCTTCTGGTCGCGGCTGCGCGCGCGGTTCAGCCGCCCCGCAGCGCCAGCGTCGTGACGACCGCCTCGTAGACGCCCGCGCCGTAGGACGCGCCGGCCACGCGGACGTTCGGGCGACCGGCGGCGGCGTCGCGCAGCGACGGGTCGCGCTCGAGCGCGTTGGCGACGAACCAGAACGTCCCGACGTGGGCCGCCGTCTCGAGGTCCTCGCGCGAGTCGCCGATCGCGATCGTGTCGGCGGCGGCCAGGCCCCTCGCGCGCATGTGCCGCGCGACGCCGTTGGCCTTCGACGCCCCGCGCGGGACGAGGTGGTAGGCGCGGACCTGCGTCGAGGTCCACGAGCCGCGGCGAGCGGCGGTGCACGCCGCCGTTGTCGACGAGCCGCAGCGCGCCCATCCCGTGCTCGGCGAGCAGCGCGTCGGCCTCGGCGGCGTCGACGAGCCCGCGGAAGAGGTGCGAGACCTCGCGGTTGCGATGCCACGGGTCGTGGTACTCCAGGCGCCCGTCGTAGTGCTCGAGCAGCAGCGCGGGCGCGCCCATCGCCTCGATCTGGTCGTGGATCGTGCCCTGCTCGCCGGGCATGAGATCGCCGGTCAGCCAGTGCTCCTCGCCGTCGAGCACCGCGCAGGAGCCGGCCTCGAAGATGTAGGAGTCCTGCCCGATGAGGCGCGCGTCCTCGGAGACCTGCGCCTGGCGCCGGCCCGACATCAGCACGACCTCGGCGCCCGCGCGATCGCAGGCCTGCAGCGCGCGGACGCCGTCGAGCGAGAACGCGCCGCCGGCCCCGCGCAGCAGGACGCCGCCGGGGCCGAGCAGGGTCGCGTCGAGGTCGACGTAGACGGCGCGCACGCCGACATCGTCGCGCACCCGCCGCGCCGCGCGGCGGGCGCCCGCGTCAGCGGCGCAGCGCGAAGGCCGAGATCGTGCCGGTGATCTCGTTCGTCATGAGCAGCAGCGGCTCGCCGGTCGGGCTGTCGTTGCCGTGGACGAACTGCGCGCCCTCGGGGCCGCGGTCCAGCGGCCGCGTGTTGACGTACCCGGCGATCTGCGCCTCGCCCGGCGCGGCGTCGAGGTCGAACGCGTAGACGCCGCTCTGGCGCTCGGCGCCGAGGAACGCGTACGTCCGGCCGCCGACGTCGCCGACGGCGAGCGCCTCGGGCTCCGGGCCCTTGTTGTCGCTGCGGTTGTCGACGACCGGCGTTGAGCGTGTGGTCGGCGTTGAACGTCGCGGCGGCGTTGTCGCGGACGAACGTCTCGAGCGCGCTGCCGGTGTCGAAGGTCAGCGCCCCGGACGCGTCGAGGATCGACATCGAGCGCCCGCCGAAGGCGTAGAGCTCGTCGAAGTCGCCGTCGCCGTCGGTGTCGCCCCGGGTGTTCGTGACGTTCAGGCGCGACAGCGCGCCGGCGCCGTTCGGGAACGCCGTCGGGTCGAGCGCCAGCGTCGAGACGCGCCGCTCCTCGGCGGCGGGGTCGCGGGCGTCGCCCTCGTTGGCGGTCAGCAGGTGGATCCCGCCGGCGGAGTGGTAGGAGGCGATCGCGTCGGGCATGTACATCCCGAAGAGGTTCGGGAAGCTCGCGATCGCGATGCCGTTCTGATCGTTGGGATCGAGCGCGTTGGCGGGCAGGCTGTGGTCCTTGTAGCCGAGGCCGCGCACGTACTCGAAGCGCGCCTGGTCGAGGTCGAGGACGCCGATCGCGTTGGCCTCCTGGATCGTGACCCAGGCGCGGTTGCCGGCGGTCGTGATGTACTCGGGCTCGAAGTCCTTCGCGGGCGTGTTGCCGAAGGTCACGATGCGCGGGTTGTTCAGCAGCGGCACGCCGTCGAAGCCGGCGGTCTTGACGGTCGCGTCGCAGGCGCCCTGGCGCAGGTCGACGATGCTGACGCTGCCCTCGGGGTCGACGAGCAGGTTGGCGCTCGGCTCGCCCTCGTTGGCGACGACGAGCATCCGCTCGGAGTCGGTGAACGTCAGCATGTCGGGCAGCGCGCCGACGGTGACGCCGCAGAGGTGCTCGCCGTCGGTGTCGAAGAACTCGACCGAGCCGGGGGCGGTCTTCGGCGCGGCCTCGACCGCGACGGCGACGAGCCCGTGCTTGCTGACCGCGACGCTGTTGGGGCCGGCGCCGTAGGGCGCGAGGCTGACGCTCTCCTCGAGCGTCGGGGCGCTCGGGTCGGAGAAGTCGTAGATGTCGAGGCGGTTGGCGGCGGCGTTCGTCGCGAACGTCTTCGCGGTGCGGGCGTGGAAGGCGGCGATCTCGGCGCCGAGCTCGCCGGCGGCGGCCGTGCGGCCGAGGGGGTCGAGCTCGATCGGCGAGAGCGGGGGCGCGGCGGCGGCGGGCGCGGCGGTCGCGAGCAGGGCGACGACGGCGGCCAGGAAGGTGCGGTTCATGCGGCGACGCTAATCCGGCCACCGACGACCACATGTCAATGGCGTGTGAATGAGCCGAAAGTCAGCCGCGGCTGCAGGGCGCGCGCAGCTGCGTGAGCGGCGGGCGCTCGGGCAGCTCGGCGCAGCGCGCCGCCGTCGACGAGCCGCCCCTCGCGCCGCAGCCGGCTCGTCACCGCGCCGAGGACGGCGGAGGCCATCGGCTCCAGGGCCTCCAGGCGCTGGTGGCGGTTCTGGCGCGAGTCGAGGTCGACCTGCGCGAGCGCGTCGATCCCGGCGGCCGCGTGGACGTCGAGCAGGAGGCCCATCTCGACGGCGTAGCCGGTGCAGAACGGCATCTGCAGGAGCAGCTCGCGGCGGGCGGCGAACTCGCCGGCGAGCGGCTGGCGCACGCTCGCGAGCTCGGGGTAGAACGCGCGCAGCAACGGCCGCGCGGTGAGCTCGGTGACGCGGCCGCCGCCGGTCGGCTCGGGCGGCCCGCCGTTGGCCTTGAACGGCCGGCGGTAGTAGCCCTTGACGAACTGCACGCCGGGCTCGCAGCACAGCGGCCCGAGCAGGCCGCAGGCGAAGTGCGCGCCGAAGTCCTCGGAGTCGGCGTCGACGAAGCAGACGAGGTCGCCCGAGACGGCGCTCAGCGCGCGCCACATCGCGTCGCCCTTGCCCTGCACGGGGCCGAACTCGGGCAGCACGGCGGACGGGTCGAGCACCTCGGCGCCGAGCGCGGCGGCGATCGCGCCGGTGCCGTCGCGGGAGTCGCTGTCGACGACGACGACCTGGTCGACGACCCCGTCCGCCCGCAGCGCCACGAGCGGCGCGACGACCGCCGCGATCGTCGCGGCCTCGTCGCGGGCGGGGATGCAGATCGTGATCGTCTCCTCGCGCTCGGCGCGCAGACGATCGGCCGGAAACTCCGCGTGATGAAACGAGCGCATGGTGCCGAGCAGGCTCAAGGCGCTCGTACTATGGCAACCAGCTTTGTCGGTCACCCCCGAAGCCCATCCCTGGAGCGCGCTGCTGGACGCGGGCCGCGCCGATGCCCGCCTCGTGCGCGAGGCCTTCGAGGGCGCGCGCGAGGCGCAGACGGCGCCGCTGCCGGACACGCTGCACCCGCTCGTGATCGAGGCGCTGAAGCGCTCCGGGATCGAGACGCTGTGGTCACACCAGGCCGAGGCTCTGGAGGCAGCCTGGGCGGGGCCGACGATCGTCACGACGGGCACCGCGTCGGGCAAGTCGCTGTGCTTCAACCTCCCGACGCTCGACGTCCTCTGCCGCGACGCGAAGGCGCGCGCGCTGTACCTCTACCCGACGAAGGCGCTGTCCCAGGACCAGGCGCGCGCGATCAACGCGTTCGGCCTGACGAAGCAGGTCCGGCCGGCGATCTACGACGGCGACACGCCGCGCGAGCAGCGCCTGCAGATCCGCCGCCGCGCGAACCTCGTGCTGACGAACCCGGACATGCTGCACATGGGGATCCTGCCCCACCACCGCCAGTGGGCGGACTTCTTCGCGAACCTCGCGGTCGTCGTCGTCGACGAGGCGCACGTCTACCGCGGCGTCTTCGGCTCGCATGTCGCGAACGTCCTGCGCCGCCTGCGGCGGATCGCCAACGCCTACGGCACCGAGCCGCGCGTCCTGCTCGCGAGCGCGACGATCGCCAACCCGGTCGAGCTCGCCGAGCGCCTGACCGGCCTGGAGGAGATCGCCCTGGTGGATCGCGACGGCGCGCCGGGCGCGCGGCGCGAGATCGCGATGTGGAACCCGCCGCTGACCGACGAGGCGCTCGGGACGCGGCGCAGCGCGCTGGCCGAGGCGGCGGAGATCGTCGGGCACCTGGCTCGCCGGGGCGCGCGGACGATCTGCTTCATCAAGTCGCGCAAGGCGGTCGAGCTCGTCGCGCGGATCGTCGCGCTGGAGGACCCGAAGCTCGCCGACCTCGTCGTGCCCTACCGCGCGGGCTACACGCCGGCGCAGCGGCGCGAGCTCGAGGGCCGGTTGATGCGCGGCGAGCTGCTCGCGGTCATCACGACCGACGCGCTGGAGCTCGGCATCGACATCGGCGCTTTGGATGCGGCGGTCGTCGTGACGTTCCCGGGGACGGTCGCGTCGCTGCGCCAGATGTGGGGCCGCGCCGGGCGGCGGGGCCGCGGCCTGGCGGTCTACGTCGCCGGCGAGGACGCGCTGGACCAGTTCTTCTGCCGTCACCCCGAGGAGTTCCTCGAGCGCGCGGTCGAGGCCGCGATCCTCGAGTACGAGAACGAGCCGATCCACCTCGCGCACCTGCTGTGCGCGGCGCACGAGGGGCCGCTGAGCGCGTCCGATGCGCAGACGCTCGGCCCGCGCTGGGAGGCGCACGCGCAGGCGCTGGTGGCCGCGGGCGAGCTCGTCGAGCGCCGCGGGCAGTACGTCCTGCGCCACCCCGAGGACTATCCGGCGGCGCGCGTGTCGCTGCGCTCGGCGTCGCCGGACTCGTTCGCGATCGTCGACGTCTCGTCCGGCGAGCTGCTCGGCTCCGTCGAGTCCGCGCGCGCCCACACGACCGTCCACGACGGCGCCGTCTACCTCCACCAGGCGCGCTCGTACATCGTCCGGTCGCTCGAGCTCGACTCGCGGCGCGCGCTCGTCGAGCCGTTCAGCGGCGACTTCTACACGCAGCCGAAGAAGGAGACGATGACCGAGATCGAGGCGCTGCTGGACCGGCGCTCGACGCTCGGCGTCACGCTCTCGTTCGGGCGCGTGAGCGTCACCGAGCAGGTGCTCGCCTACCAGCGCAAGAAGCTGCCCGGCCACGAGGTCATCGACCTCCAGGGCCTCGACATGCCCGAGACGACGTTCCAGACGCAGGCGCTCTGGTACGAGCTCGACGACGACCTGCTCGCCCGCGACTTCCCGCTGGAGGTGCTGCTCGGCTCGCTGCACGCCGCCGAGCACACGCAGATCGCGGTCCTGCCGCTGCTGGCGATGTGCGACCGCTGGGACATCGGCGGCCTGTCGACGAACGCGCACCCGCAGACGGGCGGGCCGACGATCTTCATCTACGACGGGCACCCGGGCGGCGTCGGGATCACGCGCCAGGGCTTCGAGCGCTTCGAGTCGCTCGTCGCCGACGCGCACCGGCTCATCGCCGAGTGCCCGTGCGAGGCGGGCTGCCCGTCGTGCGTTCAGTCGCCGAAGTGCGGGAACCTCAACGAGCCGCTCGCGAAGGCCGGCGCGCTGGAGCTCATGGCGCGGATGCTCGAGCGCTGAGCTGGAACTCGGTCGAGCTCGGCCGCCATCTCGATCGCGCCGGGCTCGCCGCCGTCGGCCTGCCAGCGCTCGCGCGCGACGCCGAGCAGCGCGTCGAGCTCGTCGTCGGAGTGGCGCGGGTCGTGGTGGCCGAGCAGCGTGCGGCGGGCGTTGGCGCGGCGGGCGAAGCACAGCGCGTCCGACAGCGAC
The DNA here is from genome assembly GCA_963830085.1 of uncultured Actinomycetes bacterium. GTDB lineage: Bacteria > Actinomycetota > Thermoleophilia > Solirubrobacterales > Solirubrobacteraceae > CADCVQ01. The sequence continues at coordinate 316,595 of CAWHLF010000006.1, forward strand.
GAGTGGCCCCAGCCGAAGTGGCTCGGGTACTCCGCGTCGGTGTACTGGCAGTCGTGGAGCAGCAGGTCGGCGTCGAGCGCGAGCGAGTAGCCCGACAGCCATGCGGCCTCGAGCTGCTCGAGCGGGCCGGCGAGGGCGGGCTCGTGGTCGGGCAGGTAGCAGAACGACGCGCCGTCCTCGGAGACGCGGAAGCCGAGCGTGGGCCCGCGGTGGCTGACGGCCTCGGCGCGGATCCGCGCCGGCCCGATGTCCCACTCGGTCGGCGGGCAGTCGCGGAAGTCGAGCTGGCAGGGCAGCTCGCGAACCTCGACGGGCGTCAGCGGCGCCGAGAGGTAGCGCGCGATCCGGTCCTCGAGCGAGCCGCCGGGCGCGGCCGGGCCCCAGATCGTGATCTCCATCTTCGAGTCGAAGAGCGGGGAGAAGAACAGCAGGCCCTGGATGTGGTCGAGGTGCAGGTGCGTCAGGAGGAGGTGGATCCTCCGGGGCGCCCCGCCGGCTGCGTCGAGCGTCATGTTCCGGATCCCGCTGCCGGCGTCGAGGACGAGCGTGCGTGCCGTCGGAGAGCGTGAGCTGGACGCACGACGTGTTGCCGCCGTAGCGGACGGTCTCCGGCCCGGGTGACGGGATGGAGCCGCGCGTGCCCCAGATCTTGACGCGCATTCAGTCGCCGTCGTCCGAGATGTCCCAGAAGACCGCGAGCGCCCCGCGCAGGCCGGCGGCGCCGACGATCGGCAGGGCGTGGGCCTCGATCCGGCGCTCCTCGCCCGTCCCGGTGTGCAGCCGCATCCGGCCGTGCGCGGGCTGCTGGTCGCCGAGCGCGATCGACAGCGGCAGCTCGGCGACGGGGATCGGCTCGCCGGCGTCGTCGCGCGGGACGAACATCGTTCCCCACTCCTCCGCCGGCAGCGGCCCGACCTCCTCGAAGCGGAAGCCGAGCAGATCGGCGGCGGCCTCGTTGAAGTAGACGAGCGTGCCGACCGGGTCGACGAGGAACGCGGGCGTCGTGAGGTTCGACATGAAGCCGCGCGCGAGGATGATCTCCACCGGGTGCTGATCGGCCATCGCGGCAGTATCGCGCGGTGAGCGGTGCGTTGCAGGGCTTGAGCGTTTGCGCACGATCACCGACGCTGCCTTCATGCGCATGGACGCGGCTGCCCTCTCCTTCGCGGTCGCGGCCGCCCTGCTCGTGCTCGCCCCGGCCACGCCGGCGGCCGCCGGCGGCACGCCCGCCCCGCTCGTCAGCGGCGGCGCGGGGTACGGCTCGGCGATCCCGAAGCCGGATGCTCGCCCGGTCGTGCGGCGGATCGCGGTGACGCCGCGGGCGGTCGTCGCGGGGTCGGCGCTGCCGCAGATCCGCTTCCGCGTGCGCCAGCGCGGGATCTCGCGGGTGCAGGCGCGGGTCGTCGTGGCGCGGGTGCGCGGCAACCGGCCGGTCGCGCGCGTCGTCCTGGGCTGGATCAAGCCGGGGCGGCTCGTGACGATGCGCTGGCCTTCGGGCGTCGTGCTGCGCACGGGGCGCTACGTCGTGCGGGTGCACGCGAAGGACGGGCGCGGGCGGACGCTGTCGCGGTCGGCGCGAGCTCCCGGTCGCGCGCGGATCGTCGTGCACGCGGCGCCGCCGGCTGCGGTCGCGCCCGTTGGTCCGCTCCCCGTGGAGCTCATGCCGGCGCCGGCGCCGTCGCCCGGCGGGCCGGGCGTGTTCCCGGTCGCGGGCGCGTTCTCCTTCGGCGGCGCGGACGCGCGCTTCGGCGCCGCCCGGCGCGGCCACGTCCACGAGGGACAGGACATCACCGCGCCGGAGGGGACGCCGGTCGTCGCGCCGTACGCGGGGGTCGTGAGCGCGACCCGCTACCAGGCGTCCGGGGCGGGCGAGTACGTCGTGCTCGACGCGATCGACGGGCGCGACTACTTCTTCGCCCATTGCGTGCGCCGCTCGACTGTCGTGGCGGAGGGCGCCTCCGTGGCCGCGGGTCAGCCGCTGTGCCAGGTCGGCTCGACGGGCGGCTCCAGCGGGGCGCACCTGCACTTCGAGATCTGGAACGTCGGGTGGCGGATCGACGGCGGGGCGCCGCTGGATCCGCTGCCCGAGCTGCGGGCGTGGTGCGGCTGCTAGAGCGTCGCGCGGGTGACCTGTACGTCGCCGGTCGCGAGCGCGGCGAGCTTCTCGGGGTCGTCGCAGATGCCGACGATCGCGCCGCCCGAGCCGGTGTAGGTCGCCGGTAGGCCGAGGCTGCGGGCGGCGTCGATCATCGCGGTGTGGCGGGGGTCGAGGTCGAAGATCTGCGCCCGGACGTCGTAGCCGGCGATCGAGCGCTTGGGCGAACGCGTCGTGGTCGTTGTTTTTCAGCGCGGCGTGCGCCTCGCGCGCGAGGGTGCGCGAGGGTTCGCATCGCGGCGACGACCTGCGCGTCGCCGTCGCGGAAGCGCTCGGCGGACGGTGGCGTGGGCCGTCGGACGACGAGCCGCCCGCGGTCGGCCGGTGGGCGACGAAGAGCGGCGGGAGCAGGTCGGTCGGGAGCGGCTCGTGGTGGTCGTGCTCGAAGTCCATGAAGACGAGGCCGCCGTAGGCCTGCACGACGCGGTCCTGGAGGCCGGCCGCGATGCCAGCTCCTCGGTCTCGACGGCGAGCGCGAGTGCGGGCAGGCGCGCGCGGTCGCGATCGCGGTCTGCGTGAGCTGCGGCGAGCGCGCGGAGCGTCGCGATGACGATCGCGCTCGAGCCGCCGAGCCCGACCTCGCGCGGGATCGTCGAGCGGTAGCGGATCTGCACGGGCTCGGGGAGTCGGGCAGCACTCGCGCTCGAAGCGCGCGATCGCGGCGCGGATGAGCGGCTCGCCGCCCTCGGGCCAGCCGTTCTCGCCGGCCGGCGCGATGTGGAGCTCGTCGGCCGGCTGAGCCTCGACGTCGCGCGTGGAAGTTGCGCAGCGTGACGCTGAGCGTCGCGCCGCCGTAGCCGTCGGAGGGGTGGCCGACGAGGCCGGCGCGTGCGGGGACGCTCGGCGCGCGTCATGCGCTCGAGGAGCGCGCGCAGCCGCTCGCCGTAGGTCGGGTCGGCGAGGGCGAAGCGCAGGAACGCCGCGGAGTAGCTCTCGTGCGTGCCGATGTCGTGGCGGACGACGCCGGGCGGCAGCGGCACCGCTCGGACCCGCTCGCCCCGTTCGAGCAGGAGCGCGATCGCCTGGCTGAGGCCGACCTCGCCCTTGCCGTCCGGCGGCGTCTCGCGGATCGCGTCGAAGATCGCGGGGGTCATGGCGTAGCGGGCGGTGACGGCGAGCGTGCTCGGCGCGGTCGCCGGGTCGGGCTTCTCGACGATCGCGGTGACCTCGCCGTCCGGGGTCGCCGACACGATCCCGTAGCGGCTGGTCTGCTCGCGCGGGACCTCACGCACGGCGATCGCGCACGCGGCGTGGCGCTCGTGCAGCGCGTCCGCCGAGCCGCTCGACGACGTCGACGCGCTCGCCGGTCCCGATGATCGCGTCGCCGAGCGCGACCGCGAACGGCACGTCGCCGACGGCCGCCTCGGCACACAGCACGGCGTCGCCGAGCCCCCGCATCGCGGGCTGGAGCACGAACTCCAGCTCGATCCCGAAGTCCTCCCCCGCGAAGTGCTGCTCGATCGCCTCCTTGCCCCGGGCGGTCACGAGCACCGCGCGCTCGATCCCCGACGCAGCGAGCTCCTCGACGACGTGCTGGACGACCGGCTTGCCCCCGACCGGCAGCATCTCCTTGGGCACCGCCCGCGTGGCCGGAAGCAGCCGGGTGCCGAAGCCGGCGACGGGCACGACAGCGGTCGTCACGGCGGACACGCCCGGGCACGCTAGCCGAGCGCCCACCCGACGGCGATATCCTCCTCGCCGCGGCGAGATAGCTCAGTTGGTAGAGCACACGACTGAAAATCGTGGTGTCCCCGGTTCGAGTCCGGGTCTCGCCATTCGGAAGTCCCTGCAAAGAGCTCAGAAGGCCGTTGTGGCGCCGGCCCCCGATACGACCTTCGACCGCGAGCAGGCTGAGCGGCTAGGTACCGACGCGCCGGCAGCTCGAGCCTGGCGACACGTGGATCACGGTGAGCGCAGGCTCGTTGTCCCCGGGCTGTGGGAAGAGCGCGCACTCTCGGTACTCCCACAGTCGCAGCCGCTGGCGACCTCGAGCCACGAGCGCATCGCCTCGGCGCGCTCGATCGCCGCTCGCACCTCGGGAAGCTGCGCGCGGAGAGCTCGCGGATCGGCGTGGCGAGATCGTGCTCGTCGTCGGTGCGGTCGGCGAGCTCGCGGATCTCGCGCAGCGTGAACCCCGCGTCCTGCGCCGCGGCGATGAAGGTCAGCCGACCGACGGCGTCCTCGCGGTAGCGGCGCTGCCCGCTGACCCGCTCGGCCGGCGCGAGCAGCCCGACACGCTCGTAGTAGCGCAGGCCGACGTCGCAAGGCCCACGCGTTGCGCGAGCTCTCCGATCGTCAGCTCAGGCCCGTCGGTCGACACGTTCGAGGATCTCCCTTGACTTGAAGCGCGCTTCAACGTGCAGCGTACGCCGCGCACGGTCTGACCATCAACAAAGGAGACCCCGATGACCGCTCAGGCGACAGCCTCGACGTCGACTCGAGCGCGCTGCTGAAGCGCTACGTCGATGAGCCGGACTCCGACACTTCCGAAGCGCTGCTGCGGAGCGACCCCGCGCTCCTGACCGCGCGTCACACGAGCGTCGAGGTGCGTCGCAACTTCGCACGCCTGCTCGACGGCCGCGGGCTCGCCGGGGCTCGCGCGGCCTTCGCTCGCGACCTCGACGCGATCTCCCTCGTCGAGTCGACGCGACGTCGACATCAGCGAGACGCGGTAGCCGACATGCCGAAGGCATCGAAAGAGACCGCGTCCGAGCATGAGACGCTCGAGGGATACGAAGGCCATCTCGAGCACTTCGACGGCGGCTGGACCGTCGGCTTCGAGACCTACACCCAGGACGCCGACCTCACGCCGCTGTTCAAGGGGCTCCCGGACGACGAGTGCCAGTGCGAGCACCTGGGCTACGTGATCAAGGGCAGGGTCACGTTCCGCTCCGCGGCCGGAGAGGAGACGTTCGAGGCCGGCGACGCGTACTACGTCGGGCCCGGGCACACACCGGTGCTCTACGCCGGAACCGAGGTCGTCGAGTTCAGCCCGACGGAGAAGCTCGGCGAGACGTTCGAGGTCGTCATGAAGAACATGCAGGACTCGGCGCCCGCCACCTGAAGCGCATCTCGGGCAGCCCGCTACGCCAGCGCATCTCGGGCGCGGCCCTCGGGCGCCCGAGATCTGCCGGTTGCGCCGGCTACTGCTCGTGGATCGACGCGCGGACCCTGTCCTGCACCTCGGGCGGGACCTCGTCCATGCCGTGGGCGTCGCGCGCGTGCTCGGCGACCTGCTCGAGGATCTCGTCCTCGGATTCGGACTCGATGACCGTCTCGCAACCGGGAACGATGTCACCGCAATTGAACTGCTTCATGGGGCTCCTCCAGTGGTCATCGTGCTGGCTGACCCCACGGTACGATCGCCGGATGTGCCGCGTGGTCGCGTATCTCGGGGAGCCCGTCTCGCTCAGCCGAGTGCTGTTCGAGACCGACAGCTGCCTCGTGCGGCAATCGTATAGCCCGCGAATGATGAATACGTTCCTGAACCTCGCGGGGTTCGGGATGGCGGCGTGGGAGCCGCAGTCCACCCATCCCGAGGAGCCGTTCGTCTACCGGACGACGACGCTGCCGGCGTTCGACCGCAACCTGCGCGGCCTGGCGCGCAAGCTCGAGCCGACCTGCCTCGTCGCCCACGTGCGCGGCACGAGCTACGGCGAGAGCGAGCTGATCGGCGTGTCGAACCTGCATCCGTTCCGCTTCCGCGGTACTCGGCTGACGATGGCGCACAACGGGCACATGCGCGACTTCAAGCGCATGCGCTACGCGCTCATCAGCCACATCCGCCCGGAGCTCGCGCAGATGATCGAGGGGACGACCGACTCGGAGTGGATCTACGCCCTCGTGCTGTCGCTGCTCGACGACCCGTTCGGCGTCCCGGAGATCGACGAGCTCGCCGAGGCGATCGCGTCGGCGCTGCTCGTGCTGCGCGACGTGCGCGAGCAGGAGGACATCGACACCTCCTCGCCGGTCAACCTCTTCTTCACGACGGGCGAGTCGCTGGTCTGCACGCGCTTCTCGTTCGACTACGGCTGGTATCCGCCGGAGGACACGATGCTCGAGACCGATCTGCCGTACGTGAGCCTCTGGTACACGGTCGGCGGCAGCTATGTCGAGGCGAGCGACGGCGACTCGAGCATGGTCGGCGACGGCCCGCCGCGCTCGCTGCTCATCGCCTCCGAGCCGCTGACGCTGGACACCTCGAGCTGGCTGGAGGTCCCGGAGTACTCCCTCCTCACCGCGCGGCGCGTCTCGGGCGTGCTGGAGTACGAGACGCTCGATCTGGATGTCTGATCGCCGACGCCGCCGGGTTCCTGGCGACGACCGCGCTGTTCGCGGGCCTGCAGGACGCGGACCTCGCCGGGCTCGCGCACCTCATGCGGCGCCGCGCCGTCAAGCCGGGCGAGGTCCTGTGGAACCAGGGCGACGAGGCCAAGGGCCTCGCGGTGATCGTCGACGGCCGGGTGTCGCTGACGTTGCGGCTGCCCGGGGAGCGCTCGCTGAAGCTCACCGAGGCGGGGCCGGGAGAGGCGCTGGGCGAGATCGCGCTCATCGACGGCGGAACGCACTCGGCGACCGCCCGGGCGACGGAGGCGAGCACGGTCCTGTTCCTCAGCCCGGCGGATTTCGCCGCGCTGGTCCTGCGCCACGACTCGACGACGTTCGCGATCAAGCGCCGCTTCGCGGCGGTCACCACCGCGCGCCTGCGCCGCCATCTCGCCTATCTCGCCGACACGCTCGGCCCGCCGGCACCGAGCGACGGCGACGACGCCGCCGCGGCGCCCGCACAGCTCGAGCCCAGCGGCCCCCCGGACAGCAGGTACGTCCGGCGGATGGCCACGTTTCGCGCCTTCGACTCCCTCGCGCTGTGGGGACTGCTCACCGCGGGACGCTACGCGCGCTGCGAGCGCGGCCAGACGCTCGAGGGGGCGGGCGACCCGGCGGCGGCGTTCTATCTCGTCGTCAACGGCGCGGTCGACCGCGTGCTCATCCGCGGCGACCGCCGCATCCGCGTCGGCCTGGCGGGGCCGGGACGGGCGTTCGGCTACGAGGGGCTGATCGACGGCGAGCCGGTGCCGGCGACGGCGATCGCTCGCGAGCGGGCGCTCCTGCTCATCGTCGAGCGGGACGCGTTCCGGCGGCTGTTTCGACGGCGAGAGCGACGAGTCGCTCGTGTTCCTCGACGTCATCAACCGCGACCTCGCCGCATGGCTGCGGCAGGCCATGCGCCCGCAGGCCCGGCTCGCCGTCCGCCTGTGAGGCGCAGCGATTCGCCCGTCGCGCGGCGCGCGAGTTCCACCCGGCCAGGCTTTGCTCTACATTTCGGCCGCCGCCATGACTCACGAGCCGGCCATCGACGTCCTGTCGAGCAGCTCGCTGTTCTCGGGCCTCGACGAGGCCGAGCGCCGGGAGCTCGCGGCGCTCCTGCGTCCGTTCCGCCTCGCCGCCGACGAGGTGCTGTTCCGGCAGGACACGCCCGCCGACCGCATGTACTTCGTCGCGAGCGGCCGGCTCGCGGTGCATCACGCCGGCGAGGACGGGACCGTCGTCCCGCTCGCGGTGATCGAGCCCGGGGCCGTGCTCGGCGAGATGGGCCTCGCGACCGCGACGCTGCACTCGGGCAGCGCCGTCGCGCTCGAGCGGGTGACCGGCTTCGAGCTCGACACCGGCGACTTCGGCGTCCTGCGGGGACTCGACCGGCCGCTCGCGCACAAGGTCCTCGACCGCCTCGCGCGCGAGCTCTGCGCCCGCGTGCGCGCCGTCACGAGCACCGTCGCCGACGACGGCGCGCCGTCGCCGGCCCGCCTCGCCCGCCGCCCCGCGGTGGCGAGCGCCGCAGGACGGCCGTCACGCGCTGCTGCGCGGCTGCGGGTTCTTCGCCGGGTTCGAGGACGACGACCTGAGCGGCGTTCTCGATCACATGCGCGAGCGGGTGCTCGCCGATCGCGAGCTCGTCTTCGCGGCGGGCGCGCCGGGCGACGCGCTGTACGTCGTCGCCGAAGGGACCGTCGAGGTGGCGGTGCAGCGCGACCAGCGGCGCCTGCGCCTCGGGGTGCTCGGTCCCGGCAAGGTCTTCGGAGAGGTCGCGCTCGTCGACGGCGGCGCCCGTACCGCGACCTGCGCGGCGGTCGGAGACGCGGTCGTGCTCGAACTCGGCAGGGACGCGTTCGACGCGCTCGCGGATGCCTGCTCGCCGCTGTCGCTGCGGCTCCTCGAGGCGCTGATCGCCAACCTCGCCGGAGCGCACCGGCGCCTGGACCGCGCCCGCGAGCCCCTCGCCGGCAAGCTGCGAGCGACGGGTGACGGCACCGCGGATGAGTCGTCCGAGCTGCTCGATCCGTTCGCCGCGCTCGCGCCCTCGGCAGAGCAGCGCGCCGCGCTCGTCGATCTCATCGGGCGCTCGGTGATCGGCGACGACCTCGTCCTGCCCGGGCCGTTCGGCCCCAAGCGCGTCGTCTACGCCGACTACACCGCCTCGGGCAGGTCGCTGAGCTTCGTCGAGGACTTCGTCCGCCACGAGGTCCTGCCGCTCTACGCCAACACCCACACCGAGTCGTCGGCCACCGGCCGCCAGACGATGCGCCTGCGCGACGACGCGCGGCGCCTCGTGCACGCGGCGGTCGGCGGCTCGGAGGACGACGTCGTCGTCTTCTGCGGGTCGGGCGCCACGGCCGCGATCGACAAGATCGTGCGGACGCTCGGCCTGCGGATCCCCGAGCGCCTCGAGGAGCGCTACGGCCTGTCGGCGCTCATCCCGCCCCGCGAGCGGCCGGTCGTCTTCGTCGGGCCCTACGAGCACCACTCCAACGAGCTTCCGTGGCGCGAGTCGATCGCCGAGCTGCGCGTCATCCGCGAGGATGCCGACGGCCGCCTCGACCTCGACCACCTGCGCGCGGAGCTCGAGCTCCACGCCGACCGGCCGCTGAAGATCGGCAGCTTCTCGGCCGCGTCGAACGTCACCGGGATCCTCACGGACGTCGAGGAGGTCGCGACGCTGCTGCACCGCCACGGCGCGCTGTCGTTCTGGGACTACGCCGCGGCCGGGCCCTACCTCGACATCAAGATGAACCCCGAAGGCGCCGGGCCCGACGGCCATCTCGCCTACAAGGACGCCGTCTTCCTGTCGCCGCACAAGTTCATCGGCGGACCCGGCACGCCGGGCGTCCTCGTCGCCAAGCGCGCGCTGTTCTCCAACGAGGTCCCGAGCGTCCCGGGCGGCGGGACCGTCGCGTTCGTCACGGTCGACGAGCACGCCTACCTCGACGAGGTCGAGCATCGCGAGGAGGCGGGAACGCCGGCGATCGTCGAGTCGATCCGCGCCGGCCTCGTCTTCCAGCTCAAGAGCGCCGTCGGCATCGACGCGATCCGCGAGCGCGAGGAGGCCCACGTCGCGGCGCGCGCTCGCCTCGTGGCAGCGCAATCCGAACATCGACATCCTCGGCAGCACCGAGCTGCCACGGCTGTCGATCGTCTCGCTGGGCCTGCGCCACCCGCGCGGGATGCTGCACCCGCACTTCGTCGTCGCGGTGCTCAACGACCTCTTCGGCATCCAGGCGCGCGGCGGCTGCTTCTGCGCCGGACCGTACCTCCAGCGCCTGCACGACCTCGACGAGGAGCTCGTCCTCGCGATGGAGTCCGAGGTGCTGCGCGGCCACGAGGGCATCAAGCTCGGCTGGTTTCGCCTGAACTTCAACTACTTCGTCTCGACGGCGGTGGTCGACTACCTCGTCGAGGCGGTCCATCTCACCGCCGACCATGGCGCCAAGCTCCTGCCGCTGTACCGCTTCGACCCGTTCACCGGGCTGTGGCACCACCGCGACGCGCGCGCCCGCCCGCCCGTGAGCCTCTACGACATCTCGTACACCGGCGCGGCGATGGAGTTCGGCGCGCATCGCGCGACCGCGCCGGAGAGCGTGCTGCGCGACCAGCTCGAGCAGGCGAGGGAGCTCATCGGCGAGCTCGGCGACCGGCTCGCCGACGAGACCGTCGAGGATCCCGCCCTGCCGCCGTCCTTCGAGGCCATCCGGTGGTTCCCGCTGCCGGGCGAGGCGCACGCGCAGCCGACGTGACCGACGCGGGTTCGGAGGTCTGATACACCTGTACCGGATCTTCCCGAAGCTCGGCATCAGCTCCCGCAGCCACATCTCCCAGGCCTTGCCCTCCTGACGGATCACCGGCACCGGCCGAGGAAGCTGCTCACCCGGTCGCCGACGCCGGCGGCATCGTCGAGCCACGGCAGGTGACCGCCGTCGGTGACGAGCTGCAGCTCGCCGCGCGGGAGCATCCCGACGAAGCGCTGCCAGACCTCGAGCGGCGCGGTCGGATCGGCGGTGCCGTAGACGAGCAGGGTCGGGTGGTCGATCCCGGCGAGCTGCGCCGCGTCGAGCGTCAGGCCGGGGCGAAACGACCTGCCCTTCACGAGGGCGCGGATCATCGCGCGCTCGTGGCGCATCGAGTGCGTCAGGCTGCCGAGCGCCGCACGCCATTCGACGTAGACGTCGGGGATCCACCCCGCCGCGAGGCTCGCGCCGTGTCCCACCTGCTTGAGGATCGCCCGTTCGCGACCGGGCTTGGACGGCATGCGGACCATGACCGCGCCGAGCGGCGACGCGATGATCTTCACGATGCCGGGAACGGGCACGTCGTCGAGCACCGGCCCGCCCCCGAGCAGCACGATCCCGCCGACGCGGCTGGGCTCGCGCTGCGCGAGGCGCAGCGCCCAGACGTCACCGATCGAGGCGCCCGCGACGTGGGCGCGCTCGATCCCGAGCGCGTCCATGACACCCGTCAGGACGTCGCGGATGTCCGCCGCGTACTCGCGCCGGCCGTACTCGATCGGGTCGCTCATCGCCCACCCGGGGCGGTCGATCATGATGCAGCGCATCCCGGGCAGCTCGCGCACGAGCGCGCCCCAGTAGGGCCCCGCGCCACCGGTGCCGTGGACGAAGATCACCGGATCGCCCGCGCCGACCTCGAGCACGCGCAGCCGCGCCTTCGGCCGCTCGAGGTCGATCCAGCGCTCGGACGGCTCGAGGCCGTAGTGCCGCCACAGCGCCCGCTCTGCCGCGCGGTAGCGCTCCAGGCGCGAGTCCCGTGTCCCGGTCGCTGCGCTGTCGTGAACGTTCGTCGCCGTGCTCATGTCCGCCTCCATGTCGTCGCTCGCAGCCAGCGTCGCCGACCCGCGCCGCGCTCGCATCGTGGAGCCTCACGGAGTATCTCCGGGAGCCTCACGGATGCGAGCGGCGCCGCGGCGGCGCACAATCGCAGCATGAGCAGCGACGAGAGCGGATTGGCCCGCATGACGATCGCGTTCGACCCGGCGGCCGTGCCGATCGCCGGCTGGCTCGAACCCGAGCAGCGGCCGCGGCAGCGCTTCGAGAGCATGATGGAGCTCATCGCACTGCTCGAAGCGGCGCGCGACCCGCCGCTGCAGCGAGATGCACACGACATCTACCACTGCGAACCCTGACGGCGGCCTGCTCGAGCGCGAGCGCGAGCTCGCGCGGCTCCGTGAGCTCATCGGCGCGGCGGCCGCGGGCGACGGGCGGCTCGTCCTCGTCGAGGGGGACCCGGGCATCGGCAAGAGCGCCCTGCTGCGCGCGGCGCACGAGATCGCCGCCGGCGCGGGCTCGACCGTCCTGACCGCCCGCGGCGCCGAGCTCGAGCGCGACTTCGCGCACGGCGTCGCCCGCCAGCTCTACGAGCCGCTGCTGCACGGGGCCTCGGAGGCCCGCGTGGCGGCGATGCTGCGCGGGGCCGCCGCGCTCGCCGCGCCGATCCTCGGGCTCCCGGCGGCCGACCGGCCGGCCGGCGACCCCGCCTTTGCCGCCAACCACGGGCTGTACTGGCTCACCTCGAACCTCGCCGAGGAGTCGCCGCTCGTCCTGCTCGTCGACGACGCGCACTGGTCCGACGCCGCGACGCTGCGATTCCTCGACTACCTCGCCCGGCGCCTCGGCGGGCTGCCCGTCCTCGTCGCCCTCGCGCTGCGACCCGGCGCCGAGAGCACGCTGCTCGACGCGCTCGCTTCGGTGCCGGAGGCCGAATCGCTGAACCCCGCGGCGCTCAGCGAACAGGCAAGCGGCACGCTCATCGAGCGCCTCGCCGGGCGGGCCCCCGAGGCGGGCTTCCGCGACGCCTGCCACGACGTCACCGCCGGCAACCCGTTCCTCCTCGAGCAGCTGCTGCGCGCGTTCCTCGCGGAGGGGATCGACCCCGACGAGCGCTCGGCGGAGCGCGTGCGGCGCCTCGTCCCGCGCTCGATCTCGCGCAGTGTCATCGGCCGCCTCGCGGCGATGGGCCCGGCCGCGCTCGCGCTCGCACGAGCCGTGTCCGTCCTCGACACCGACGCCGCGCTGCGTCACGCGGCCGCGCTCGCCGGGCTCGACGCGCGCGCCGCCGAGCGCGCCGCCGACGAGCTGACCGCCGCCGCGGTGCTCGCCCCGGGCCGGCCCCTGCGCTACGCGCACCCGATCATGCGGCGGGCCGTCTACGAGGACATCCCGCGCGGCCACCGGGCCGGTCAGCACGGCGACGCCGCGCGCCTGCTCGACGCCGAGGGCGGCGATCCCGACCGGGCCGCCGTCCACCTCCTCGCCACCGAGCCCGCCGCGTCGGGGTGGGTGCTCGGCAGGCTGCGGACGGCGGCCGCAAGGGCCGTCGGTCGCGGCGCACCGGGGGCGGCCGCCGTCCTGCTGCGCCGCGCGCTCGCCGAGCCACCCGAGCCGGGACAGCGGGCGGCGACGCTGCTCGAGCTCGGCCGTGCCGAGCGGCTTGCCGGCGAGCCGGCCGCGGTGGACCGGCTGCGCGAAGCGCGCGACAGCGCCCGCGAGCCCGCCGTCCACACGAGCGCCGCACGCGAGCTCGCGACGGCGCTGGCGACCGAGACCCGGCTCGACGAGGCGGTGGAGGTGCTCGGCGACGCGATCGCGGACGCGCCGGATCGCGAGACACGGCTCGTCCTCGAGGCGCACCTGTTCGGGCTCAGCCAGGCGAGCGACACGCTCGCCGCGCGCGTCGCGCCGCGCCTGGAGCGCCTGTGCGAGGGGATGCGCGGCGACACGCCGGGCGAGCGGCTCGCGCTCGCGGCCAACGTCTTTCACCGGACGTTCGTCGGCCTCGGCAGCGGCGCGGAGGTGGCCGAGGTCGCGCGCCGGGCGCTCGGCGACGGCCGGCTGCTGCGCGAGGCCACCGGCGATCACTTCGCCTTCTACGGGCCGCTCATCGCGCTGCGCGACAGCGATCACCACGACGAGCTGCGACCACTGTTCGAGGAGGCGATCGCCGACGCGCGCGCCAGGGGCTCGGCCGCGGCCGCGGCGCTGACCCTCGCGACGCTCGCGCGGCTCGAGCACCTGCAGGGCGAGCTTGCCCGTGCGGAGGCCACCGGTCGCAGCGCGCTCGAGGCCGGGGCCTCCTCCTCGCAGTACCGCCTCATGCTCCCGCTCGCCCTGTCGGCGCTGCTCGTGGCGCTCGTCGAGCGCGGCGAGCTCGACGCGGCGGACGGCGTGCTCGCCGCCCACGGCCTCGCCGACGGCCCGCCGCCGGCGACGAGCCCGGCGAACCCGTTGCTCGCCGCGCGCGCCAGGCTGCGGCTCGCGCAGGGGCGCATCGCCGAGGCCGTCGCCGACACCGTGACGTGGCTCGAGCGCCAGCGCCTGCGGGGCGGCTTGAATGCCGTCGGCGCCAGCTCGATCATGAACCCGGCGCTCGCGTTCCTCGCGGCCGGCGATCGCGAGGCCGCGCTCGCGATCGCCGCGGAGATGCTCGCGGTCGCCGAGCGCTGGGCCGTGGCGGGCCACACCGGCAGCTGCCTGATCGTGCTCGGTCTCGTCACCGGCGGGGATCGCGGGATCGAGCATCTGCGCGCCGCCGCCGGCCTCCTGGACACAAGCCCTCGCCGCCTCGAGCTCGCGCGCGCGCAGGTCGAGCTCGGGGCGGCGCTGCGGCGCGCCAACCGGCGCACGGAGGCGCGCCCGCCGCTGCTGGCGGGCATGGAGCTCGCGCATCGCTGCGGCGCGGCGCCGCTCGCCGATCGCGCCCACCGCGAGCTGCGCGCCACCGGCGCACGCCCGCGGCGGCTCGTGCTCAGCGGAGTCGACGCGCTGACGGCCCAGGAGCAGCGCGTCGCGGAGATGGCGGCGGACGGGCTCTCCAACCCGGAGATCGCCCAGGCGCTGTTCGTGACCCGCCGGACGATCGAGACGCACCTCGGTCACGTCTACGCCAAGCTCGGCATCGAGTCGCGCCACGACCTCGCCGCCGCGCTGCGGTGAGCGCGCGTCCTCAGGACATCGCGCCGGTCTCGGCGCTCGGCGCGACGAGCGCCGACTTGTACTCGCTGCGTTGCAGGCTGCCCCAGGGGACGAGCTCGACGAGCGTCTGCACGACGAGGGCGCTGCGCAGGCGCGCGCGGATCGCGTCCGCGAGCGCGGCGTCGGGCTCCGCGCCCTGCGCGAGCTCGACGCTCACCGGCAGCGGCGGCTCCTGCTTGACGTCCCGGGTGCGCGGGCGGACGAGGACGTGCCCGCTGACGCGCGGGACGAACTCGCCCACGACCTCTCGCACCGCCGACGGGAAGACGTTGACGCCGCGGACGATGAGCATGTCGTCGGTGCGCCCGATGCAGCGGATGCGGGGGCCGGTGCGACCGCACGGGCACGGGCTCGTGCTGACGACGACGTGGTCGCGCGTGCGGAAGCGCAGCAGCGGCGCCGCGCGGTGGCGCAGATGCGTGAGGACGAGCTCGCCCTCGGCGCCGTCGTCGATCTCGATCGCCGCGCCGGTCCCCGGGTCGATGAGCTCGGCGTGGACGAAGCCGCGCGCGCCGAGGTGCATCCCGTCCTGCTGCTCGCACTCGCCCCAGAGCGAGACGCCGATGTCGCCGATCCCCATCGCCTCGGTGACGCGGGCGCCCCAGCCCTCCTCCAGGCGGGCGCGGAACGCCGGCTCGCCGCCGCCCGGCTCGCCCGCGACGAGCACGCGCTCGACGCTGGAGGCCGCGAGGTCGATGCCGCGCTCGGTCGCCCACTCGACGAGGTACGCCGCGTACGACGGCGTCATCGCGATCGCCTGCGCGCGCAGGAGCTGGACGGCGCGGACGAGCCGCTCGGTGTTGCCGGTGCCGACCGGCACGTGGCAGACGCCGATGCGGTCGAAGCTCGCGAGCGCGGCGCCCGCGACGAACGGGCCGGCGTTGTACGTCGAGACGATCCGCTGGCCCGCCGCGATCCCGGATCCGGCGTAGCTGCGGGCCGAGCCGGCGACCCAGTTGTCGATGTCGCCCGCGGTCAGCGGGATGTAGCTCGGCGTGCCGGTCGTGCCGCTCGTCGAGTAGATCCGCGCGATCTCCTCCGGCGCCGCGCAGAGATGCGCGCCGATCGGGTTGCCGGCCGTGCAGGAGTCGCGCAGCTCCTGCTTGCCGGTCAGCGGCAGCTCGCCGATGCGCGCGAGCGGGCCGGCCGCGCCGGCCGACGCGATGCCGGCCTCGGCGAGCTTGGAGCGGTACAGCGGCGAGCGCTCGAAGAGGTAGGCGAGCTGCGCCTCGTAGGCCGCGGCGTCGAGCTCGAGCTGCTGCGCCCACGGCAGCGTCTCGACCGCGGGCTCGAGCATCAGCGCCCGTCGTCGTGCGGCGGCTCGTACGCCACGAGCCGCTCGGCGGCCTGGGCCATGCGAAAGCCGACCGGCTGCTGCTGCTCCTCGGCGAGGTGCGCGAGCAGGCTCGCCGTCCGCGCGAGGATCGGGACCGCCTTGACGACCGCCGAGCCGAAGCCGAGGTCGAGCATGACGGCGGCGATCGGCATCGAGACGTTGAGCGTCAGCGGCCTGCCCCAGACCTCGGCGGCGGCGTCGCCGAAGCAGTGCGCGAGCGCGACGTGCGGACCGCTCACGCCGCGCTCGCCGGCGAGGGCGAAGATCCGCTCGGCGCGCGGGTCGAGCGGCTTGTGGACGGGATGGCCGAAGCCCGGCAGCCGCCCGCCGGCGTCGCGCACCTCGCGGGCGAGCCGCAGCGCGACCGCCGCCGGCTCGTCGCCGCCCGCGACCGCCTCCTGCGCGCGCTCGAGCAGCAGCGCGCACTCCTCGGAGGTCCCGAGCAGGACCGGCCCGCAGCCGAGGATGCCCGCGGCGACGGCGCCCTGCAGCGACCCTGGGTCGGCGGCGAGCGTCATCCGCGCCGCGACGTTCGTCGGCATCATCCCGTGCTCGGCGATCGCGACGAGCAGGAGGTCGAGGAAGAAGCGCTGGTCCTCCGTCGCCTCGCGGCCGGTGAGCAGCAGGTGGAAGTACTCGGTGAAGCTCAGCCGGCCCATGAGGTCGCTCGTGAGGTCGCGGCCGCGGACCTCGACGCGATCGGGCTCCGCGTGGCTGATGTGGGTGACGGGTTCGGCCATGAGCCCGGCGACGCTACGACGAGCCCGCGCGGCCGTCAAGCCGAGCTAGCGAACGATCCTGAACGCCGTCCGCTTCGTGCGCGAGCGGTTTCCTGCGACGTCGGTCTCGCGGGCGTTGAGCCTGTAGGAGCCCGGCGAGAGCCTGCGGCCGCTGATCCGGCCGCGCACCTGGATCCGGTTGCGGCCCTTCTTGCCGGTCACGGAGAACGAGCCCTTCGCGGCGACCCAGCGCTTGCAGCTCTTCCGGGAGCGATTGGAGCGCGTCGTCTTGACGCACCGGCCGCTCACGGTGCGGCCCGTCGTCCTGCGGTCGAACGTGAACCGCACGCGGCCCCGCTCGGAGAGCGTGAAGCTCAGGAACGCTCCGATCGGCGCGCGGGCGGCGCGGAACGGCGCGCCTGTCAGCGCTGCCCGGAACGTCGTCTGGGAGAGCTTCAGCGCGCTGATCGTGGGCGCGGTGACGTCGGGCGTCGGCGTCGGCGTCGGCACTGGGGTCGGGACGGGCGTCGGGACGGGCGTCGGCGTCGGGGTCGGCGTCGGCGTGACGACCGAGACCGAGAACGAGGCGACGCCGCGCGCCTGCGTGTCGCCGCCGGCGCTCGTGAAGCCGCCGCCCGCGTAGAGGCTCCGCGGCTCGCCGGCGGGGAAGATCGCGAGCGCGTGGCCGTCCCCGACCCAGGGCCCGTTGCCGGTCCCGCTCGAGCCGACGGGATGCCAGGCGCTGCCGTCGAAGACGGCGACGTTGTCGGCGGTCGGGTCGCCGCCCGCGTCGAGGAAGTTGCCGGTGGCATAGAGCTTGGAGCTGTGGCTCCTCAGCGCGTAGATCGTGGTCGGCGACGGAAACCAGCCATCGCCCCCGCCGGCATCGGAGCCCACGGCGCTCCATGCCGAGCCGTTCCAGCGAACGACGTTGTCGGCTTGGACGATCCCGGCGACGTCCTTGACGTCGGTGCCGACGTAGACGTCCGTGCCGACGGTGGTGAGGCTGCGGACGAAGCCGTCGACCGCGCACCCGCAGGCCGTGCCTCCGGAGCCCATCGCGTGCCACGCCCCGCCGCCGAACCAGGCGACGTTGTCGGCCTCCGGCACATCGGCGAGATTGTTGAAGCGCCCGCCGGCGTACAGCAGCCCCGCGCTGTCGGCGGCCAGCGCTTCCACCGGCCCGCTGAAGGTTCTGCCCGCAGGAAGCGTCACGCTCATCGCGCCGCTGTTGAGGTCGCACGCGACGAGGTTGTCGGCGTCAGCGTTGTTTCCCACGTTGAGGAAGTTGCCTCCGACGTAGAGCGTCGATCCGATGATCTGCAGCGCGTTGACGTTGCCAGAGAACGTTCCACTGCAGGCCGGGCCCCAGTTCGCGCCGTCCCAGACGGCCAGGTGCGCGGTGTTCGGGACGCCGGCGCTCGTGAACACGCCGCCGACGTAGGTCTTGCCGTTGGCGTACGCGATCGCCAGGACACCGCCGTTGAGCTGGTCGCTTGCCGAGCCGACGGGGCTCCAGCTCACGCCGTTCCAGCTTGCGACGCGATCGGCGCGGGCGTCGCCGCCGGCATCGGTGAACGTCCCCCCGACGAGCAGCCGGCCCGGCGCGTCGGTGTTCAGCGCCGACGCGTTGCCGTTGAGCGAGTCGCTGCCGGCCGTGCCCGCGTCGCCGAGGTGATCCCAGCCACCCGGCCCGAGCGACGTCGCCGAGCCGACGAAGATGCCACCGAGCGCAAGCGCGACGAGCGCTGTGGCGACGACCCAACGAACCCTCACCGGCAGCCGCCGCCTTCCTGGCCTGCGTCGTGCGCCGGTCGCGTCATGCGACCGGCTTGGACATCAACCTTATCGTCCACCCCAAACGACCGGAGGGCGAGGATGCGCAGCGGCGTACGGGTGGCCACACCGCGCGAGTGGTGGGCGTGGGGTGCGCTGGTGTCGATCGCCTTCGCGGCCCGAATCGCCGACCTCGGCAGCCGGCCGTTGCAGTTCGACGAGGG
This sequence comes from uncultured Actinomycetes bacterium, assembly GCA_963830085.1. Classification (GTDB taxonomy): domain Bacteria; phylum Actinomycetota; class Thermoleophilia; order Solirubrobacterales; family Solirubrobacteraceae; genus CADCVQ01. The sequence goes on from CAWHLF010000006.1 coordinate 335,119, forward strand.
TCAGATCAGCTTCGCCTCCTACCTGCTGTCCGCCCACGGCGACTACCACTACATGCCGGTCCTGCACGGGCCGCTGAACCCCAACCTCACCGCGCTGAGCCATCTCGTGTTCGGCACGGTGGACATCGCCAACCGCATCCCGCAGGCGCTCGCCGGCACGATCCTCGTCGCGCTCGCGTTCACCCTGCGCAGGCAGCTTGGTCGTCAGGCGGCCTTCGTGGCCGGCGTGCTGCTGTGCTTCAGCCCGACGCTGCTCTACCACTCGCGTTTCGCCCGCGAGGAGCTCATCCTCGCCGCCGTCACGGTCGGGTTCGTCAGCGTCGCGGCGCAGCTCGTGGCGCGACCGCGGCGCTGGCACGTCGAGGCGCTCGGCGCGCTGCTGGCGCTGAGCTTCGCGACGAAGGAGGCGACGTTCCTGCACGTCCCGATCGGGATCGTCGCCGGCCTCGCGTGGTGGCGCCTGCGCGGCCCCGGGCGGCGAGGGCTGCACACCCCGCTGATCTGGTGGCTGTCGGGGACCGGCGTCTTCGTGCTCGTGTTCGTGATCCTGTTCGGCCAGTTCGGCACGCACCTCTCCGGCGTGTGGGACGGCGCCTACACCGGCCTGCGCTACTGGGCGAACGAGCATTCGCTGCAGCGCGGAGGCGAGGACTGGTTCGCGTACCTCATCCTCCTCGTCGCCTACGAGCTTCCGCTGCTCGTGCTCGGCACGATCGGCGCCGTGTGGTCGCTGCGCCGGCGACACGCCTTCGGCACGGGCATGAGCGTCGCAGCGGTCCTCTCGCTCGCGATCTACTCGTATGCCGGCGAGCGCTTCGCGTGGCTGCTCGTGACGACGCTGCTGCCGCTCGCGCTGCTCTCCGGCCTCGGCTTCGCGGCGCTCTGGCGCTCGGGCCGCGTGCTCGCGATCGCCGTGACCGGCGTGCTGGCGGCGGTGCTCGTCTGGAGCGACGTGCAGGTGCAGATCCTGCACCCGAACGATCCACGCGAGCTCATGACGGTGGCGCCCACCGATGCCGCGGTGGTTCGGATCGCCGCCGACCTGCGGCGGCGCGACGGCGCGGCGCGGGCGGCCGGACGCCCGCGCCCCACGATCGAGGTCGACCCGAACTTCGGGTCCGCGTCGCCGTGGTCCTGGTACCTGCGCGGTCTGCCCGCGGGCTATCCCGACATGGCCGCCGACGGGTTCGTCCCGAGCGGCGACGTGCTGATCGTGACCGACAACGTCCGCCCGCTGATCGCCGCGCGCCTGCGCGCGTACGACGGGCGGCCGTTCGTCATGCGCAGCCGGCGTCCCCCGATGGGCACCGGGTTCAGCGTCGCGGGCTTCGCAAGGTGGTTCGTCGACAGGACGGCGTGGGTGACCGTCTCGCCGGAGCGCGAGTGGCTCTACGTCCGCCGGGCGGTCACTGCTCGCCGGACTCGATCCACATGAGCACCGCCTTCACCCGTGGGCTGATGTGCTCCGAATCGGTGAGGTGAAGCTTCCAGAAGATCGAGTTGATGTGCTTCTCGACGGCGCGCTTGGTCAGCACGAGCGAATCGGCGATCGCGGCGTTGCTCTTGCCCGTCGCGATCTCGGTGAGGATCTCGCGCTCGCGCGGGGTCAGATCCGAGAGCGGCGAGCGCGCGCCGGTCGCGAGGACGATCTGCTCGACGACGAGCGGATCGACGAACGACCCGCCCTCGGCGACGGCGCTGATCGCCTGCAAGAGGACGCCGCGGTCGTGCAGCCTGTCCTCGAGCACGTACCCCCGCGCGTTGGACCCCGCCTCGAGCAGCATGAGCGCGTAGTGCGGCTCGGTGTACTGGCTCAGGACGACGACGCCGACCCCCGGCTGGCTCTCGCGCAAGCGGTGCGCGAGCGTGATCCCCTCGGTGCCGTTGTCGGGCGGCAGCCGGATGTCGGTCAGGACGATGTCGGGGCGCTCGTCGGCGATCGTCGCCAGCGCGGAGTTGAGGTCGCTGCAGGTCGCGACCACGTCGATCCACGGCTCGCTGTCAAGCAGCGATCTGACCCCCTCGCGGACGAGGTAATGGCCTTCGATCACAACCAAGCGCAGCACTCGCCGTCCATGTTGGGCGCCCCCGCCCGGCTCCGATCGACCTTCGGTCGGCGCCACGTCACCGAGTCTACGTCGGTCGTGTGAAGTGACTCTGAAAATGGGTGAGAACTGGCCGTTTTCAGGACCTGGGGTCAGCGGGCTGCGTCAGTGACCCCCGGGCCGGGCGTCGCAGGACCGCGAGCAGCGAGACGCCGGCCGGCAGGTCGCGGCCGCGGGCGATCCAGGCGGCCTCGGCGGCGAGGACGCGCTCCAGCACGTCGTTGACGGCGCCCGGGGGCGTGCGGGCGAGGTCGTCGGAGGGCACGGCCCGGCGCCGCAGCCGCTGCACGAGGCGGGCGGCGGCGATCGGGGGCAGCAGCGCCGAGTTGAACGCGGTCATGCGCTCGACCTCCCAGCCGGCGTCGCGGGCGCGGCCCCCGAGCAGCGCGCGCGTGTAGCGGCGGTGGTGATGGGAGACGACGTCGTGCTCGCCCCAGAGCCAGGCGTACTGCGGCACGGTCACGACGAGCCGGCCGCCCGCGGCGACGACCCGGCCGAGCTCGCGCAGGGCGAGCCGGTCGTCGGGCACGTGCTCGAGGACGTCGAGCGCGACGGCGAGGTCGAAGGCCCCGTCGCCGAACGGCAGCGGCTGCGACAGCGACCCCGCGCGCACCTCCCCGACCCCGCGCTCGCGGGCGGCGTCCAGCGACGACGGCGCGAGCTCGACGCCCGGCGACCGTCCCGCGGCGGGCGAGGTCGACCATGTTGCGCCCCGACCCGCAGCCCGCGTCGAGGATCCGGGCGTCCCCCGCGAGGGCCAGCCCGTCGAGCACGGCGGCGAGGACGCGGCGGCGGCCGCGGTACCACCAGTGGCGCTCCTCGGCCTCGAAGGTCCAGCGCTCGAGGGCGTCGTCCACGCCCTGCTACTCCGCCGGGGAGCGCGGGAGCCGATCGCCGTCGATCTGCTCGTCGACGACGAACAGCGGGCGTCCCTTGACCTGGTCGAAGATCCGCCCGATGTAGAGCCCCACGACGCCGAGCGCGATGATGATGAAGCCGCTGAGCAGCAGCAGGAGGACGACGATGCTCGTGTAGCCCGGGGGCGTGTCCTCGACGTAGCGCGAGAACACGGCGTAGGCGGCCATGAGCCCCCCGATCCCGGCGATGCAGAAGCCGGCGAAGACGATCCAGCGCAGCAGGACGGTCGTGCGGAAGAACATCCCGTCGAGCGCGACGCGCACGAGCTCGCGCAGCCCGTAGCTGCTCTCCGACTCGCCGCCGCGGTCGGCGTGGGCGAACGTGATGCTCGCCTGGCTGAACCCGAGCCAGTCGAGGATGAGCTGGTACTCGCGGTCGCGGTCGCGCAGCTGCAGGATCGTGTCGACGACCTTGCGCGAGACGATCGAGAGCGTCGAGAACTCGATCTCGCCCTCCCGCTCGCTGAGCATCCGCCGGTACAGCGTCGCGGAGAAGCGCCTGAAGGCCGAGTGCCGGCGACCCTCGCGGACGGCGCGCACGATCTCATAGCCCTCCTGCGCCTTGGCGTACAGGCGCGGGATCTCCTCGGGCGGCTCCTGGAGGTCGCAGTCCATGACGACCGTCCACCTGCCGGTGCTGCGCGCGAGGCCCGCCGTGATCGCCGCGTGCTGGCCGAAGTTGCGGCTCAGCCGGACGATCCGCAGGCGCGGGTCGGCGCGGGCGAGCTCGCGCAGGATCTCCCAGGCGGTGTCGGTCGAGCGATCGTCGACGAGCACGATCTCGTAGTCCGGCGTGACCTCCTCGAGGCTCGCCGTCAGGCGCGCGTGCAGCTCCGCCAGCGCGTCGGCGCAGTTGTAGACGGGGATGACGACGCTGAGCTCGATCACGGGGCTATCCTCGCGCCTCTGCCCGAGAGCCTCATCTACCGCAGCGCCTGGGGCTACGGCCTCGCGATGCGCGTGCTGTACGGACGCTACTACGCGGCACGCGACGCGGCGGTCGCCGCCCACGTGCCCGACGGCGCCACCGTGCTCGAGCTGTGCTGCGGCCCCGCCCGCCTGTACCTCCGCGAGCTGCGCGGGCGCACCCGCTCCTACGTCGGCCTCGATGCGAGCGAGCGCTTCGTCGAGCGCCTGCGCCGGCGCGGCGTCGACGCCCGGCGCGCGGACGTCGCGACCGCCGAGCTGCCGCCCGCCGACGTCGTCGTCATGCAGGCGAGCCTCTACCACTTCCTGCCGGCCGCGACGGCGGCCGCGATGGTCCGGCGAATGCGGGCGGCGGCCGGCGACCGGGTCGTGATCTCCGAGCCGGTGCGCAACCTCGCCTCCAGCCGGGTCGGCGTCGTCGCGCGGCTGGCCGCCGGCGGCGCGGCGACCGCCGGCGGCGCGCAGGCCGAGCGCTTCGACGAGGCGTCGCTGCGCGCGCTCATGGACGGCTTCGGCGACGACGTCCTGCACGCGGCGCCGGCGCCGGGCGGGCGCGAGCACGTCTACGTGCTGCGCGGCGCCGCGCGCTCAGTCCACTAGCTCGGCGAGCCGGTCGTCGGCGAGCGCCTCGTCGCGCACGCGCGGGTCGGCGACCTTCAGGCGCATGTCGCGCGGCGGTCCGCCGACGGCGTTCGGCGCGGCGGGCCCCTGCGTGTCGAGGCTGATGCTCCCGCCGCCCGGGGGGACGACGACCGCGATGTCGAGCGAGGCGCCGTCGGCGGCGGCGTCGATCGTCTGCGTGCTCCCGTCGGGGAGCCGCGCGGTCACCTGCGACGGCTGCGCGGCGGGACCGGTGAGCGTCGCGGTCAGGCGCACCCGGCGCGGGCGGTCGAGCGGGTTTCGCAGCGCGAGCGTCGCGCGCGGGCCCGCCCAGCGAAACGGCACGGGGCCGTCGAACTCGAGGAACGAGAAGCCGTCGCCGAACGCGACCGTCGCCGGGCGCAGCAGCGCGCTGCGGATCGCGGCGCGCTGCGCCGGCGTCGAGCGCACCGCGACGCGCGCGGTCACGGGGCGCAGGTCGTAGAACTGCAGGCGCCCGTTCTCCGACACGCCGGCGGGGCCGGCGCCGGTGAGCTTCGTGAGCGCATCCACGACCGCCGCGCCGTTGTCGGCGTAGCCCGCGCGGTCGACGTAGACGGCGCCGAACCCGGCGGTCGTCGCGGCCGTGGCGAGCGCCTCGGGCGCGATGTCGCGGGCGACGCCGTGCCAGTCCTCCGGGCGCCCGCGCGTCGCGCCGTGACTCCAGCGCAGGTGCTCGGAGTGCAGGTAGCCCTTGAGGAGGTCGTAGTCGAGCATCCCGTTGACCGGGCCGCTCTCGGGAAACGGCGCGTAGGGCAGCTGCAGCACCGCGGTCCCGTCGGGCAGGCGGTCCTCCATCCCGCGCACGAAGGCCTCGTCGGCGCGCCAGGCCGGGATGTGCACCTGGTAGCCGGGCGTGTCGCGCGGCGACGTCTGGTCGAGGATCCCGAGGACGCCGACGGCGGCGGCGATCGCGCCGGCGACCCACGCCGGGCGGCCGCGGGCGCGCAGCCGCTCGCCGAGCGCGGTGAGCGCGAGCGCGACGGCGAGCAGCCCCGCGAACGCGATGAAGAGCGAGATGCGGTTCCAGGCGCGCACCTGCGGCGAGAGCTCGAAGGCGATGAGCGCTCCGATCCCGCCGACCGTGCCGACGAGGAAGCACGCGAGCGCGACGGCGCCGGCGACCGACAGGCGCCGCCGGCGCAGCGACGACCCCCGATCGCCGAGCCCCGTCACGAGCAGCACGAGCAGCACGCCGACGAGCCCCGCCGTCGCCACGACGCCGAGCGACGGCGAGAAGTCCTCGGCGCGCAGCGGCGTCCGCTCGCGATAGCTCTCGCCGCGGCGCGCGAGCAGCCCGACCCGGTGGTCCGGGCGCGGGATGACCATCTGCGCGAGCTTCAGCCCGAACGCCTCGCTCTCCCCCGGCGAGCGCACGGCGACCGCCGGGTTGCGCCCGTGCTCGGCGGCGTGGATGACCGTCGGGGCGTGCAGGAGCGCGAAGACGAGCCCGACCGCCGCGAGGACGAGCGCGCCCTGGATCGCCATCGCGCGCGAGCGCCACGCCAGCGCGGCGAGCGGCACGACGAGCACGAGCGCGAGCATCGTGAAGACCGCGTAGTAGTTCGACGCCGACGCGACGACGACGCAGGCCGCCAGCGTCATCGCCGTACGCCGCCGGTCGGCCCGGTCAAGCAGCGTCCGCCCCTCCGCCAGCGCGATGACGAGCCAGACCCCGAGCGGCACGGCGTAGTAGGCCGCGAGGAAGAGGTGGTTCTGGTGGCGGAAGAGGTGGTAGGGCAGAAACGCGAACAGGACGCCCGCCACGAGCGCGGGCAGCCGCGCCGACCCGAGGTCGCGCAGCACGACGTACGCCGTGACCGCCGCCAGCGGGAAGCAGAGCAGGTAGAAGGCGTTGAAGACGACGACCGGGTCGCCGAGGACGACGCCGAGCGCGCGGATGACGACGTAGTGGCCGGTGTCCCCGAACGAGGCCGCGAAGTCGAGGTTGGACTGGCCGAAGGGCGCGGCGAGATCGGGGTTGTTCCAGAACCAGCCGTGCTCGACGACGTCCTTGACGGTCGAGAGGAAGAACGACGTGTCGTTGAGGGCGCCGGAGATCGGGACGCTCGCCGACATCCTCCACAGCTCGAGATCGACGATCGTGACGAGCGTCGCAACCAGGGCCGTCGCGAGGATCCAGACCAGCTCTCGCAGCCACGGCGACCGGCGGGCGAGCATGCCGCGAGGATAATCGCCGCGCGCCCCGCGCGCCCCGCGTGCCCTCGCTGCCGCCTCGCCGCGAGCCCACCACTAGAGTCGGCTCGTGCGCCGCCCCCGGATCCCCGACCTCAACTGGGCGCTCGTCGGCCTCGGACTCGTCGCGGTCGTCGTGCTCTGGCTCGTGCGGCCGATCTGGCACGGGCTGGCGCTCTTCTTCTGGACGGCGCCGATCGTCTGGCTGCCGCCGCTGGCGCTGCTCGTCGCCGGCGGCGTCCTGCTGCGCCGCTCGCAGCGCAGCTGGACGACGCTCGAGGACCTCAAGTCCGGCGTGCGCCCGCCGGGCTGGCTCATCGCGTTCCCGGTCATGGCGTTCGTCGTCTTCATCTTCAGCGCCGGGCTCAACGCCCCGCTCGTCAGCCGGCGCGATCGTCAACGCGACGGACTACGAGGCGATCGACGGGCTGCCGGCCGACGGCGCCGTGCGGCTCGTGCCGCGCGACGTCGCCGAGCAGAACGCCTCGAGCGCGTTCAACTCGCCGACCGAGACGCTGACGAACTTCCGCGTCGTCAACACCGCCAAGGGCCTGACGTGGACGGCGCTGCGCACGCCGCAGGGCGCCTTCCGGATCTTCAGCAAGAAGAGCCAGGGGATCGTCGAGCTCGACGCCGAGAACACGGCGCGCTCGCTGCGCCAGATCGACGCCGAGCTCCAGGTCGCGCCGGGCCTGCAGATCACCGACAACCTGCGCTGGCGGCTGCTGAAGAAGCGCTTCCTCATCACGCTCGAGGAGCCGGTCGGCATCGAGACGCCGCAGGGCGCGCGGATCCTCGTCCCCTATCTCGAGTACAAGGGGATCCTCATCCGCCGGCCGGTGCTCGGCGGCGTCTTCGTCGTCTCGCCCGACGGCAAGATCGAGGACCTCGAGCCCGAGGAGGCCGCGCGGCGGCCGGAGCTCGCGATCACCGGCCGGATCTTCCCCGACACCCAGGCGCGCCGGATCCAGGACGCCTACCAGTACAAGCGCGGCCTCTGGAACGCCTGGTTCGTCCACGAGGACCAGACGCGGATCACCGACACCGAGACCAACCGCCAGCCCTACCTCGTCGACTTCGGCAACGACGGCCTCGGGCTGCAGTGGGTGACCGTCGCCGAGCCCTACGGCCGCGCCTTCGCCGCCAGCGCGATCTTCCTCACCGACGCCATCACCGGCAAGACCCGCCTCTGGCGCGTGCCGCAGCGCACGTCGCTGAGCGGCAACCGGCGCGCGCTGCAGGCCGTGCGGACGGTCGCCATCCCGGGCATCGACTTCGGCAACGAGGCGGGTGCGACCGGCAACTTCCGCGTCGTCGAGCCGCGGCCGGTCTTCGTCAACGGCCGCGTCGTGTACCTCGCCTCGATCATCCCGAACTCCGCCAACGCGGTCTCGAAGACCGTCGTCGTCGACGCCGAGACGAACAAGCTCGTCGCGATCTTCGACAACGACACCGACCCGCAGGCCGAGGTCAAGACGCGCCGCTACATCGAGACCGGCGAGGTCCCCGCGGGGGCCGTCGCGCCCGGCGCGCCGGCCAGCACGCAGACGTCGAACGAGCCGGCGCCGACGACGACGACCCCACAGGGCACGTCGACGACGCCGAGCGATGACGTCGGCGACCGTCTCGACGACGTCATCCGCCGCCAGCGCGAGCTGCTCGACGAGGTCGAGAAGCTGCGCGACGCGGTGCGCCAGAGCAGCGGCGGCGGCTGACGCTCAGCCGGGGCGGGCGGCGGTGACGAGGTAGCGCTCGGCGTCGGCGGCGTACGAGCTCGTCGCGGGCTCCAGGCCCGCGGCCGCCAGATCCTCCTGCAGCATCTCGTGGCTGAAGGGCCAGAACTCGAGGTCGCTCGCCGACCGTCTCGACGGCGCCGCCGTCGCCGAACAGCGCGACGGCGGTGTCGAGCCCGTGGGGCTCGTCCCAGTCGCCGGCGATCGTCCACGCGCGGACCGCGAGCCCGGGCCGGCCGGCGCGGGTGACGAGCTGCTCGCCGACGTCCAGCCGCGAGCCGCGGTCGCGGACGAGCTCCCAGTTGCGCGAGGTCACCGCGAGCGTCCCGCCGGGCGCCAGGACGTCGGCCATCGCGACGAGCGCGGCACGGCGCGCCGCGCGCCCCGCCGCGTGCGTCAGGGAGTTGCCGACGCACAGCACGGCCGCGAAGGCGTCGTCCCACCCCGCGTCCCAGAGCTTGTCCCACGGCAGCCGCACCGCCTCGAGCGCGGCCTGGTGGACGTCCGCGAGCTCGCGCGTGCGCTGCACCATCCGCAGGCTGGCGTCGGTCGCGACGACGTCGAACCCCCGCAGCGCGAGCCCGACCGCGAGCTGGCCGGTCCCGGACGCGCAGTCGAGGACCCGGGCGCCGGGCGCCAGCGAGTCGACGACGTCCGCGAACGCCGCGGCCGCGCCCTGCGGCGACAGCAGCGCGTCCGGCACGAGCCACTCGTAGACGTCGGCCAGCGCGTCGTATTCCCCCATGGCTCAGTCTCCCGCGTCGAGCGCCCGCTGCCAACCCGGGGCGCGTAACGGAGGCCCCGCGGGCTGCGCCGGCGCGAGCCAGCCGCTCACGACGCGGATGCCGTGCAGCGCGCTCGTGAGCCAGACCTCGCGATCGGCGAGCTCGGCGGGCAGCGGCGAGCGCACGCGCAGCTCGATCCCGCGCTCGCGCGCGAGGGCGAGCACGAGCGCGCGGGTCACGCCCGGCAGCGTGTGCTCGTCGGGCGTCGTGCAGAGCGCGTCGTCCTCCCACCAGAGCAGGCTCGAGAGCGCGCCCTCGCGCAGGGCGCCGGCGTCGTCGCAGAGCAGCAGCTCGTCGGCGCTCTCCTGGCGCGCGCGCTCGCGCAGAAAGAAGAGCAGCTCGAGGTCGGGGCCCTTGACGCGCGGGGTGACGCGCGGATCGCCCGGCGGCCCGACGAGCACTCGGACGGTGTCCGACCGCGGCGGCGCGGGCCGCAGGAGGAGCTCCAGGCCGCCTCGGCGGTGAGCTGGACGCGCGGAAACCAGCGCCCCTCCGGCGGCACCGCCGCGGTGACCTCCGCGCGCAGCAGGCGCAGCTCGTCGTCGCCGATGCCGTGGGCGCGACAGGAGCCCCCGAAGCGCTCCCAGTGCGCGTCCAGGGCGCGCGTCCGCCCGTCCGCGACGAGCCAGGAGTCGGCGACGAGGACGGTCTCGGGGTCTGCGCGGGCCAATGCCTAACCTCTGCCGTCCGGTGACGACGCTGCTGATCGACAACTACGACTCGTACACGTTCAACCTCTATCAGCTCCTGGCGCGCGTCGAGGGCGAGGAGCCCGTCGTCGTGCGCAACGACGAGCTGCCGTGGGAGCAGCTCGCGCGCCACCGCTGGGACCGCATCGTCATCTCGCCCGGCCCGGGCCGGCCCGAGCGCGAGCGCGACCTCGGCATCTGCCGCGACGCGCTCGCGCAGGGCGACGTGCCGGTGCTCGGCGTCTGCCTCGGCCACCAGGGCCTCGCGCACGTCCGCGGCGGCAGCGTCGTGCGCGGCTCGAAGGTCGTCCACGGCCAGATCAGCAAGGTCTTCCATCGCGGCGACGGCCTCTTCGCCGGGATCCCGCAGGGCTTCCGCGCGGTGCGCTACCACTCGCTCGTCGTCGAGCCGGCGCTGCCGCCCGAGCTCGAGGCGATCGCCTGGGCCGAGGACGGCACGCTCATGGCGATCGGCGACCGCCGCCGCCGCGCCTGGGGCGTGCAGTTCCATCCCGAATCGATCGGGACCGAACACGGCGAGCTGCTCGTCGCGAACTTCCTCGCGCTGTCACGCGGCCCGCGGCCGGCGGGACGCGGCCGGCCGCCGTTCGCACGCGGCGTCCCCGGCGGCCATCCGCCCGCGACCGCGACCGGCGCGATCGCCGTCCACCACCGCGTCATCGCCGGCGCCGCCCGACGCCGAGAGCGCGTTCGCGGCCCTGTTCGGCGACCACCCCGAGGCGTTCTGGCTGGACTCCAGCCGCACCGAGCACCAGCGCTTCTCGTTCATCGGCGCGGCGGCGGGCGAGCTCGGCGCGGCGGTCCGCTACCGCGCCGGCGAGGGGCGGGTGACGGTCACGCGCGACGGGCGCGACGAGGTCGTCGACGAGCCGCTCTTCGCCTACCTCGCCCGCGAGCTCGAGCGGCTGCGCACGGAGAGCCCCGAGCTGCCGTTCGACCTCAACGGCGGCTTCGTCGGCTACCTCGGCTACGAGCTCAAGGCCGACTGCGGCGCCGCCGGCGGGCAGCGCGCCGAGCTGCCCGACGCGTTCCTCCTGCTCGCCGACCGGCTCGTCGCCTTCGACCACGAGCTCGGCGTCGCCCACGCGCTCGCGCTCAGCCGCGAAGGCGATGACGGCGCCGCGGAAGCGCTGGCTCGACGAGGCCGCCGCGACGCTCGCGCGGACCGCGCCGCTCGACGACCCGACCGGCGGCCGACCCCGACCACGAGCACGCCGCACTGGAGTTCGAGCTGCGCCGCGGGCGCGAGCACTACCTCGCGAACATCGAGACCTGCAAGGCGCTGCTGGCGGCCGGCGAGAGCTACGAGATCTGCCTGACGAACACGATCGAGCTGCCCGCCCCGGCCGACACGTTCGAGCTCTACCGCGTCCTGCGGCGCGTGAACCCGGCGCCCTACAGCGCCTACCTGCGGATGCGCGAGGGCGCGATCCTCAGCTCGTCGCCGGAGCGCTTCCTGCGCGTCCGCCGCGACCGCTCGGTCGAGACGAAGCCGATCAAGGGCACCGCCCGCCGCGCGGCCGACCCGGCCGGCGACCTGCTCGCCCGCGACCGCCTCGCGCGCAGCCCGAAGGACCGCGCCGAGCACCTCATGATCGTCGACCTCCTGCGCAACGACCTCGGGCGGGTCGCGCAGATCGGCAGCGTCCACGTCCCGAAGCTCATGGACGTCGAGAGCTACGAGACCGTCCACCAGCTCGTCTCGACGGTCCGCGGCCGGCTGCGCGAGGACGTCGACATCGTCGACTGCATCCGCGCGACGTTCCCCGGCGGGTCGATGACCGGCGCGCCGAAGCTCCGCACGATGGAGATCATCGACGCGCTCGAGGGCGCGCCGCGCGGCGTGTACTCCGGCGCGCTCGGCTACCTCGCGCTCAACGGCACCGCCGACCTCAGCATCGTCATCCGGACGCTCGTCGCGACGGCGGCGGGCGCGACGATCGGCTGCGGCGGGGCGATCGTCATGCTCTCCGACGCCGAGGCCGAGTACGACGAGATGCTGCTGAAGGCCCAGCCGCTGCTCGATGCCGTGAGCATGAGCCGCGGGGTCCCTCTCGGCTCCTGCGCGGACGCGGTCAGGCGATGAGGACCGGCGTCCCGACGGGCACGCGCTTGTAGAGCGCGACGACGTCGCCGACGTGCATCCGGATGCAGCCGTGCGAGGCGCGCGTGCCGATCGAGTAGTCCTCGCCCGTGCCGTGGATCCCGACGCCGTTGGCGATCCCCATCCAGCGCGCCTTCAGCGGGTTCGCCGCGCTGCCGCCGACGACCGTCGACCCGGCGAGCTCGCCGGCCCACGGGCTGTTGGGCACCGACCACGTCGGGTTGACCTGCTTGTTGACGATCGAGAAGCGCCCGCGCGGCGTCGGGTACGCCGGCTGGCCGACGGCGACCTTGTAGCGCTTGACGACCTTCAGGCGCTTGAAGAGCCGCAGGGTGAACGTCGACCGGTCGATCGTCAGGACGGTCGAGGTCTTGTTGCGCAGCACGTCGGCGGTGAGCTTCGGCTTCACGGTCAGCAGCGCCGGCTTGAACACCCGCGGCAACCGCGGGTCGTCGAACGATGCCCCGATGTCCTTGGCGAGCTGCTCGGCGTTGATGTCGCGGCCGGTCCTGGAATGCGTGACGCGGACGCGGCGCAGCGTGATGCGCAGCTGCGCGTCGCGCGCCGGGCGGCCGATCTTGCTGTCGATGCGGGCGGTGAAGCGCCGGACGGCGGCCTGGTCGTGGCTCACCGCGAGCGGGACGTCGGACCCGCTCGGGACGGCGCCGGGGGTCGCCAGCGGCTGCTGCATCTCCCGGCCCCTGTAGAGCGCGCGCTTCGCGGACGTCTGCGAGTCGAAGACGACCTTCGCGCCCACCGCGGTCATGCGGAACGTCAGGTCGGCGCGCTGCACGATGACGCCCTCCTGCAGGCGCGGGCCGTAGGCCGCCTCGAGCTTCGCGGCGGCCTCGTCGACCGTCAGCCCCGAGACGTCGATGCCGGCGGCGCGTGATGCCCTTCGCGATCCGCTCGCCGGGCAGCGGGCCGCTCGCCGTGGCGGGGACGGCGGCGAAGGCGAACATGAGCGCGCAGGACGCGAGGATCGAGACGGAGCGGCATCGGCGCGTGTGACTGTACCCAGCGAGGAGGCGGCCTCACGCAGGGCGCACGCGCGCTTGCAGGCCGTCAGGCCCGCCCGTACACCGGGCACGTGCGCGCCGCTGATCGCCGCCGAGCCGTCCTCGCAGAGGAAGCGCACGACGTCGGCGATCTGCTCGGGCGACACCCAGCGCGAGTGGTCGGCGTCGGGCTGCGAGCGGCGGTTGGCCGGCGTGTCGATGACGCTCGGCAGGATCGCGTTGACGCGGATGGCGTCCTGGCGGTACTCCGCCGCGAGCGCGTCGACGAACGCGAGCACCGCGGCCTTGCCGACGATGTAGCCCGCCGCGCCGGAGAACGGCCGCAGCGCGGCACGCGAGGAGACGCAGACGATCGCGCCGCCGCCGGCGGCGAGCAGGTGCCCCAGCGCGGCCTGGCAGACGAGGTACGTCGGCCGGAGGTTCAGGCGCAGCTGCGTCTCGAAGTCCTCGATCGGCGTCTCGTGCACGCGCTCGCCCATGGCGAACCCGCCGACGAGGTTGACGACGGCGCGCAGCGGCGCCGCCTCGTCGCCCGCGGCGGTCGCGACGACGGCGCCCGCCGACGCGGCGTCGAAGAGGTCCGCGGTCTCGAGCACGAGGCGCTCGTGGGACCCGACGCGATCGCGCTCGGCCTCGTCGTAGACCGGGACGACGACCCGCCAGCCGGCGTCGAGAAAGGCGCGCGTGACGCCCGCGCCGAGGCCGCCCGTGCCGCCGGTGATGAGCGCGCTCGCAGGCATCGCGACAGACCGTAACGCCTGCAGGCGTCAGATATGCGGGTCCGTCCGCGACGCTTGCCACCGTGTCCACCATGTCGTTGCACGAGTCCGGCATCACCGACGGCCCACCGCGCTCGGCGGCGCGGATGGAGGCCGATCTGCGCGAGCTCGTCGCGACGGTGCAGGACCGCGACCTGCACCGTCTGCTGGAGCTCGTCTTCGGCGAGGGCTCGGCGACCTGGGCGCGGTATCGCAGCGCTCCGGCGGCCAAGCACTTCCACCAGGCCTACCGCCACGGCCTGCTCGAGCACTCGCTGTCGGTCGCCCAGGCCGTCAGCGCGATCAGCGCGACGTTCGCCGGCATCGACCGCGACGTCGCCGTCGCGGGGGCGCTGCTGCACGACATCGGCAAGCTCGAGGCCTACGCGTTCGCCGGCGACGGGATCGAGATGACCGACGCCGGCAAGCTCCAGGGCGAGATCCCGCTCGGCTACTACCGCGTCCGGCGGCTCATCGAGCAGATCGACGGCTTCGACGAGCGCACGGCCGAGGCGGTGCTGCACATCATCCTCAGCCACCACGGCAGCCTCGAGTTCGGCAGCCCGGTCGTGCCGTGCACGCGCGAGGCGACCCTCGTGCACTTCTGCGACAACCTCGGCGGCCGGCTCGGATCGTTCGACCGCCTGGAGAAGGAGCTGCCCTCGGGCGAGCGCTGGTCGCGCTTCGACCGCGCGCTCGGTGGCGGCGCGTACTTCGCGGCGCCCGTCCAGGACGCGCGCGAAGCGGCCTGACCCGCAAAACATCGCAAAGAGCGTTCCGGCCGACCCGCGACCGGGCCGGACCCCCGGCAGCGGCACGTATCGTGTCCGGGACATGGCCAAGGACACGGAGAAGCTCATCCGCCAGCTCTCCCTCATCTCGTATCTCATGGCCGAGCGGCGACCCGTGACGGCCCTCGAGATCCGCCGGGACGTGGAGGGCTACAGCGCGATGAACGAGGACGCCTTCGCGCGGCGCTTCTACGCGGACCGGTCCGAGCTTGACTCCCTCGGCATCGCGCTGACGGTCGAGCGCCCGGTGGACGGCGTCGCCGAGCAGGAGAACTACTCGCTGCGCCCCGAGAACTTCCATCTCCCGGCGATCGAGTTCTCCGACGCCGAGCTCGCCGCGCTGCAGACCGCGCTGACGCTGCTCGACGGCGAGTTCGCCTACGCCGAGCCGCTGCGCCTCGCGCTCCAGCAGATCTCCTGGGGTCGCGCCAACCCGCTGCGCGCGCCCGAGCAGCGCTCCGTCGCGCTCGGGATCACGGCGTCGGCCGGCGGCCACGACCTCTCCCAGCGGCTGGCGAAGATCGAGACCGCGATCTTCCGCAACAAGACGATCACCTTCGACTACTACACGATGGCGCGCGACGACACGGGCACGCGCAAGGTCGACCCCTACCACCTGCTCTTCCAGGGCGGGCAGTTCTACCTCCTGGGCCACTCGCACGAGCGCGACGCGCTGCGCGTCTTCCGCCTCTCGCGCATCCAGGGCAAGGTCGCCTACGCGACGAAGGCCGAGCACGACTTCAAGGGGCGCCCGGAGGGCTTTGACCCGCGCGCGTACGCCAACCGCGCCGACTGGCAGTTCGGCGACGCGACGGAGACCGCCGAGATCCTGATCTCCGAGCGCATCGCGTGGCAGATCGAGCGGCATTTCGGGCGCTTCGGGACCGTTCGCGCCGACGGGGAGTCCGGCGACATCGTCTTCGAGACGCGCTACGCCGACCGCCGCCAGCTCGCGGCCTGGGTGCTGCGCCTCGGCGAGCACGCCCGCGTCCTCGGGCCGCCGGAGCTCGAGCGCGAGCTGCTGGACCGCATCGAGCTGCTGTACGAGCGCCACCGCGCGCCGGCGCTCGAGCTCGCCGAGGCCGTCGCCGCCCGGCCGCCGCGCCAGCAGGAGGCGTCCTCCAACGGCAGCTCGCGGCGCGGCGAGGCGGCGATCCGGCCCGAGCGCTTCGCGCGCCTCGTGACGCTCGCGTCGATCCTCATCGAGGCCGGGCGGGCGGAGATCGACCTCGACGCGCTCGACGTCTGCGAGCGGATGCAGATCTCCGACGCCGAGCTGCGCGAGGACATCAACGTCCTGAACGTCGTGAACTTCGGCGGCGGCTCGTACGTCCTGTACGCCGAGATCAACGACGCCGGCGAGATCGAGGTCGACCCCGAGCCGTACTCCGACAACTTCGCCCGGCCCGCCCGCCTGCTGCCGGTCGAGGCCAAGGCGCTCGTCGCCGCGATCGACCTCATCGGCGAGCACCTGCCGGAGGGCTCGCTGCAGTCCTCGCGCGAGAAGATCGTCGCCGCGCTCGGCGCCGACCCGATGGACCAGGGCCTGCACGTCGCGGCCGCCGCCGGCGACGATTCCGCGATCGCGCGCGTCGCCTCGGAGGCGATCGTCGAGCGCCGGCTGCTGCGCCTGGACTACTACAAGCCCAACGAGGACGAGTTCTCCGCCCGCGTCGTCGAGCCCTACGCCCTCGTCAACGGCCGCGAGGGCTGGTATGTCGCGAGCTTCGACCCCGAGCGCGACGCCGTCCGCCACTTCCGCCTGGACCGCATCCGCCACGCCGAGGTCAGCGACGAGACCTACGAGCCGCGGGCCGAGGTCGACCCGGCGGCCGAGGTCGACGGGTGGCTGCGGACGGGCGAGGTCGAGGCCTCCCGGACCGCCCGCGTCTGGGTCGCGCCCGAGCGCGCGCGCTGGGCCCGCGAGGAGCACCGGGTCGCCGAGGAGCTCGCCGACGGCTCGGCCGTCGTGGAGCTGCGATTCAAGGGCACCGACTTCCTCGTGCGCGACATCCTGGCCGAGGCCGGGGACGCAGCGGTGCTCGAGCCGGCGGAGGCGCGTGACGCCGTGCTTGCGGCGGTGGCGCGCCTGCGTGCATCCGCGATACGGTAGGGCCGTCAAGGACGCGACGCCGCCGACCTTCGGGGGGAGGAAAAACGGTGTATCTAGACGAATCCGGGATCAATCGCTTTTGGGGCGATGGGGCCGGGGGTAGGTCTGGGAGTCAGGGTGAGTACACGCGCGCCGAAATCAGAGTCCGCCGGCCGACCATCGGTGATGCACACGCGCAACTTTCGGACCGATCTTCGGTCCGTCCACGAAACGAGGAGTCCTCGATGAGTCGCAAACTGCTGGTGGTCATCACCGCCACGTTCGGGTCGTTGTTGCTCGTACCGAGCGCGAATGCGTTCACCACCCTGCCGCTGTGGCAGTGTCGGGCGAGTCCGAGCTACACCGCCGTCAACGACGGCAACCGCGTCGAGCCATTCGCCGCGAACGGCAACATCAACACGGCCCAGGGCGGTAACCCCGACCACGCGCAGTGCGCGCCCGCCGAGACCGGCGCGGGCAACACCGCGACCCAGATCGGCATCCCGCAGGACCTCCTCGGCGCCCGCACGGCCGGTGGCGTGACGACGATCACGCCCGAGATCGGCAAGGCGATCGACCAGAGCGTGAAGTCCGAGGCGAAGGTCGAGAACGTCACGCTCCAGTTGCCCCAGGGCGGGACGGTCACGCTCGGGGTCAACGCCGCGAGCTCGAGCGTCACCGGGACCTGCGAGAGCGGCTCGACGACCCCGAAGCTCACGGGCACGAGCCAGGTCGCGGGACTGACGCTCGGCGGCGCGCCGCTCGATCTCGACCCGCTCATCCGGGCGATCGACCAGCTTCTGCAGCCGCTGAACGTCGTCGTGGACATCATCCCGAACGAGGAGATCCGCACGCCGACGTCGCTGACCCGGCGCGCGCTGCACGTCAAGGTCCTGACGGCCAGCGGCGGCACCTCGCTCGTCGATGCGGTCCTCGCCGAGAGCAAGGTCGCGGCGAACGGCCCGGTCTGTGACCCGGCGTCCCAGAACGACGGCAGCGGCAACGGTCGGCGGCGGCGGCCAGCTCTGCCCGACCGGCGCCGTGCTCAACGCGACCGGCACGCTGTGCGTCATCCCGGCCGGCACGGGCGGCTCGAGCCTCGGCGAGATCGTCGTCGGGCGGCCGTTCCAGGGCCCGAGCGGCGGCACCGTGCTCCCGCTGGACGTCGCGCGCAGGAGGTTCGGCGCAAGCCCGTGCCTGAGCGGTAGCGGCGCGCCGAAGTTCGCGATCGTCGGCACGAACAGGGCCGACCGCATCACCGGCACGAACATCGCCGACCGGATCATCGGTCTCGGCGGCAACGACAAGCTCGACGGCGGTCGCGGCAAGGACTGCATCGAGGGTCGTACCGGTGGCGACAACATGTCCGGCGGCCTGGACAACGACAGGATCTACGGCGCGTCGGGCAAGGACGCCCTCAACGGCGGTCCGGGCACCGACTTCCTGTCGGCGGGCGCCGGGAACGACACGGTCAACGCCGCGTTCGGCCGCGACCGCGTCCTCGGCGGCTCGGGTCGCGACTTCATCAACATCGCGACCGCCGGTCCGGCGGCCTCCGTGAGCTGCGGCAGCGGCAGCGACGTCGCACGCATCAACAACAACGAGCGCAGGCGCCACACCGGCTGCGAGCGCGTCGCGGTCTTCACGGGCAACGAGCGCTAGACAGGACTCGCGGCGCCACGGGCGGGGCTGGCTACAGTCCCGCCCGTGAGCCGTCGCGCTGAGATCAGGATGTCCGACGCGGAGGTCGGTGCGTTCCTCGACGAGGAGCGCACCGTCGTCTGCGCGACGATCGGCCGCGACGGCTACCCGCACCTCATGCCGCTGTGGTACGTCGTCCGCGACGGCGAGCTGTGGTCGTGGACGTTCGCCAAGAGCCAGAAGGTGCGCAACCTCGAGCGCGACCCGCGCGCGACGCTCCAGGTCGAGGCGGGGACGGAGTATCCGCAGCTGCGAGGCGTCATGCTGAAGTGCGACGTGACGATCCACCGCGACACCGACAAGATCGCCGACCTCGCGCTCGAGCTCTTCGGCCGCTATCGCGAGGGCGGTCCGGGCGAGGTCGACGAGGACGTGCGAGCGATGGTCCTCGCGCAGGCGCCCAAGCGCGTCGCGCTGCAGTTCGTCGAGCGCTCGCGCGCGACGTGGGATCACCGCAAGCTCGGCGCCGGGGTCTACTAGGAGCCACCCGTGAAGGGCCTGATCCTCTCCGGCGGCAAGGGCACGCGCCTGCGCCCGATCACGCACACGAGCGCCAAGCAGCTCGTCCCCGTGGCCAACAAGCCCGTGCTCTTCTACGGCATCGAGGCGATGGCGGAGGCCGGGATCGAGGAGATCGGGATCATCATCGCGCCCGAGACCGGCGCCGAGATCCGCGCCGCCGCCGGCGACGGCTCGCGCTTCGGCGTGCAGATCACGTACGTCGAGCAGGACGAGCCGCGCGGCCTGGCCCACGCCGCCCTGACCGCCGTGGACTTCCTCGCCGGCGACCCGTTCGTCATGTACCTCGGCGACAACCTCCTGCAGGGCGGCATCACCGAGCTCGTCGAGGCCTTCCGCACGAGCGGGCCCGACGCGCTCATCCTCCTCACGCCCGTGCCCGACCCCCAGAACTACGGCGTCGCCGAGCTCGACGGCGAGCGCGTCGTGCGCCTCGTCGAGAAGCCCGCGCAGCCGGCCACGAACCTCGCGCTCGTCGGCGTCTACATGTTCACCGCCGGCATCCACGACGCCTCGCGGGCGATCTCGCCGAGCGCCCGCGGGGAGCTCGAGATCACCGACGCGATCCAGCATCTCGTCGACGGTGGCGCGCGCGTCGAGCCGCACATCGTCCGCGGCTGGTGGAAGGACACCGGCCGCCTCGACGACATGCTCGAGGCCAACCGGCTCGTGCTCGACCGCATCGAGCCGCGGGTCGAGGGCCAGCTCGTCGAGAGCCAGTGCGACGGCCGCGTCGTCGTCGAGGCGGGCGCGCGGCTGGAGCGCACGACGGTCCGCGGCCCGGCGATCATCGGCGCGGGCGCGCAGCTCACCGACTGCTACATCGGGCCGTACACGGCGATCGGCGAGGACTGCGTCATCTGCGAGGCCGAGGTCGAGCACTCGATCCTGCTCGCGGGCTGCACGGTGCGCAACCTCGAGGGCCGGATGGAGTCCTCGCTGCTGGGCCGCAACGTCACGATCTCGCGCGGCGTGCGCCAGCCGAAGGCCTACCGCTTCATGGTCGGCGACAACTCGGAGATCGGGATCCTGTGACGAAGCTGCTCGTCACCGGAGCCGGCGGGATGCTCGGCCGCGCGGTCGCCGAGTGCGCGCAGCGCCTCGGCCACGACGTCCGCGCGCTCGCTCGCGCGGACCTCGACATCACCGACGCGACCGCCGTCCACGACGCCCTCGCGGAGCTGCGCCCGCGCGCGGTCGTCAACTGCGCCGCCTACACCGACGTCGACGGCGCCGAGTCCGGCCGCGACGCCGCGATGGCGGTCAACGGCACGGGCGCCGGCAACGTCGCCGCCGCGGCCGCCGACGTCGGCGCCGCGATCGTCCACGTCTCGACCGACTACGTCTTCGACGGCTCGCGGCGCGCGCCGTGGGTCGAGTCCGACCCGGTCGCGCCGCTGGGCGCCTACGGCGCGACGAAGCTCGCCGGCGAGGAGGCCGTCGCGGCCGCGAACCCCGCGCACGCGATCGTCCGCACGGCGTGGCTCTTCGGCGCCGGCGGGCGCAACTTCGTCGACACGATGCTCGCCCTCGGGGCCGAGCGCGAGGAGGTCTCGGTCGTGACCGACCAGATCGGCTGCCCGACGTGGACCGGCCACCTCGCGGGCGCGCTCGTCGAGCTCGCCGAGCGCCCGCAGGAGACCGGCATCCACCACATCGCGGCCGCCGGGTCGTGCTCGTGGAACGAGCTTGCGATCGAGGTCTTCGACCGCGCCGGGATCGACTGCCGCGTCCTGCCGACGACGACGGCGGCGTTCCCGCGCCCCGCCCCGCGGCCCGCCTACAGCGTGCTCGGCACCGAGCGCCGCGACCCGCTCGTCCTGCCCGCCTGGCAGGAGGGCGTCGCCGCCTACCTCGCGACGCGGGTGACCGCCTGATGCGCCTGCTCGTCTGCGGCGGCGCGGGGTTCATCGGATCGGCCTTCGTGCGCGTCCGCCTCGAGGAGCACGGCGACGAGATCGTCGTGCTCGACAAGCTCACGTACGCCGGGCGCAAGGAGAACCTCGAGGGCCTGGACGTCGGCTTCGTCCACGCCGGGATCGAGGACGCGGGCGCCGTGGCGACCGCGATCGCCGGCTGCGACGCGGTCGTGAACTTCGCGGCCGAGACGCACGTCGACCGCTCGATCGCCGAGCCCGACGCCTTCGTCACGACGCACGCGGTCGGCACCTGGGTGCTGCTCGAGGCGTCGCGCGCCGCCGGGGTGCGCTACCTCCAGGTCTCGACCGACGAGGTCTACGGCTCGATCGAGGAGGGCTCGTTCACCGAGACCTCGCCGCTGGCGCCGTCGTCGCCCTACAGCGCGACGAAGGCCGGCGCCGACCTGCTCGTCTCCAGCTACTTCCACACGTACGGGCTGCAGGCCGTCATCTGCCGCGGCTCGAACAACTACGGGGCGCGCCAGTACCCCGAGAAGCTCATCCCGCTCATGGTCCTCAACGCGCTGCACGGCGACCCGCTGCCGGTCTACGGCGACGGCATGCAGGTGCGCAACTGGCTCTACGTCGAGGACTTCGCCCGCGGGATCGGGCACGTCCTCGCCCACGGGGCGCCCGGCGAGGCCTACAACGTCGGCGGCCCGGACGAGTGCACGAACATCGAGGTCGTGCGGCGGATCATCGAGCTCACCGGCGCCGACGAGTCGCTGCTGACCTACGTCAAGGACCGGCCCGGCCACGACCGCCGCTACTCGCTCGGCTCCGAGAAGGTCCGCGCGCTGGGCTGGGAGCCGCGGGTGCGCTTCGCCGACGGCCTCGAGCAGACCGTCGCCTGGTATCGGGACAACGGCGCCTGGTGGGAGCCGATCCGCTCCGGCGACTACCGCGAGTACTACGAGCGCCAGTACGGCTCGCGGATCAAGGACTGACTCAGGCGCTGCCGAGCGACGAGATCTTCCAGGCGTTGCCGTCGCGCTCGAACTCGAGCGTCGCGGTCTTCTCGCCGTCGCGCGAGCGGTGCTTGACCTTCGCGGTCGCGTTGTCGCCGGAGATCTCGACGTCGTCGACGGTGAGGTCGAGCGAGTCGGCGTCGCGGAACGCCTCGCGGACGCCGGTCCGGCAGTTCGTGCCCTGCTTGCGCAGCGTCTCGAGCAGCGAATCGCTCAGCAGCCGCGAGCACACGACCGTCGCCTCGTCGTCGCGCGCGGCCTCCTCCAGACGCTCGACGACGGCGGCCACCGCGCGCTGCTCTCCGCTGAACTCCTCGGCGGAGTCCTGCGGGGCGGCTCCGCAGCCCGCCACCATGACGGCGAGGAGGCAAAAGGCGGCGGCGGCTCTCATCGGCCGGGAGCCTATCTAGACTGCGTGCGGATGACCGCCCTGGAGCACTCCCAGCCGCCGGTGCCGCGCGGGCGCCATGCGCCGCCGCTGGAGGTCCGCCTCGAGGTGCAGAAGCAGCGGCTGTTCGACGCCGCGGCGATCGTCTTCTCGGACGTGGGCTACGCGGACGCGAGCGCCGAGGCGATCAGCCGCCAGGCCGGCATGTCGAAGGCGACGTTCTACGAGCACTTCGCCAACAAGGAGGAGTGCCTCATCGCGCTCTTCCAGTACGCGTCGGAGGTCGTGCTCGGCGTCCTCGTCGAGTCGGCCCGCAGCGCGGGCGGCGACTTCCGCGACCGTCACCGGGCGGGACTTCGGGCGATCCTCGAGATCGCCGAGGCGAACCCCTCGATGGCGCAGGCGATCCTCGTCGAGACCGTCGGTGCCGGGCCGCGCGTCGCCGAGCTGCGCGATCGGGCGCTGAACACCGTCGCGAACGTCATGTACGAGGAGACCGTGCGCGGCGCCGAGCGCGGCGGCGGGCCGCCGTTTCGCTCTCCCGACGAGGCCTTCGCGATCGTCGGCGCGACGTTCGAGCTCGTCTCGCGCCAGCTGCGCACCGGTCAGCCCGAGCGCCTGCTCGACCTCGAGCCGCTCGTCCAGCGCCTCATCGTCGGGCTGCTGTCCCAGCCGCCCGAGTGACGCTCGACGCGCTCGAGGCGCTCGAGCTCGAGGTCGTCGAGTGCCGCCGCTGCCCGCGCCTCGTGGAGTGGCGCGAGCTCGTCGCGCGCGAGAAGCGCGCGGCCTTCGCGGGCGAGACGTACTGGGGCCGGCCGATCCCGGGATTCGGGGATCCCGCGGCGCGGGTCATGATCCTCGGCCTCGCGCCCGCGGCGCACGGCGCCAACCGCACCGGCCGCGTCTTCACCGGCGACCGCTCGGGCGACTTCCTCTTCGCCGCGCTGCACCGGACCGGCTTCGCGAACCAGCCGACCTCGGTGCGCGCCGATGACGGCCTGAAGCTCCGCGACGCGTGGATCACCGCGGCCGTCCGCTGCGCGCCGCCGGCCAACAAGCCGACGCCGGCCGAGCGCGACGCCTGCCTGCCGTACGCGGTGCGCGAGCTCGAGCTGCTGGGCGGCGTGAAGGTCGTCGTCTGCCTCGGCGCGTTCGCCTGGGCGGCCGCGCTGCGGCTGCTGGCGCAGCGCGGCGCCGCGATCCCGAAGCCGATGCCGCGCTTCGGCCACCGCGCGGAGTTCGATCCGGGCGACGGGCGACCGGTCCTGCTCGGGAGCTTTCACCCGAGCCAGCAGAACACGTTCACGGGCAAGCTCACGCCCGCGATGCTCGACGATGTGCTGCTGCGGGCGGCCGAGCTCGCCGGCCGGGAAGGGGGAGAGGTCCCTCCCCGGCCGGGTTGAGCGTCAGGCGACCGCGGGGCGGCCCACGGCGACGGCCGGGCTCGTGAGCCCGATCGCCAGGCCGACGACCGCGATGAGCGCGTGCAGCAGGTTGTCGGCGGTGTTGATCGGGATGAGCGAGAGCAGCAGCCCGCCGTCGCCGACGATGAAGCCGAGGACCGTCACGAGGACGTAGACGATCCCGTAGCCGATGCAGAAGAGCCGGGCGTTCGCGGCGGTCTTCGCCAGCGCGATGCCGACGATGCCCGACAGAAGATGCACGACGTTGTGCCAGCCGTTGATGTCGAACAGGATCAGCGTGCCGCGCTCGGCGCTGTCGCCGACGCCGAAGCTCGGCTCGACGAGGAACCCAAGTATTCCGACGGCCACGAGCGTCGCACCGAGCACGAGCGCGTAGACCTGCGGGAGCGTCTTGCCTGACATTTCCGTGACCTCCAAGAGTGGTTTGCTCCTGGAGATGCGGGAAATCGGCGCGTGCGGATCACCCCGGGCGCGACGTCGGCCACGAGCTGCTCGCCGCGCGATGCGGCGGCGGGCGTCGCCCGCGTAGAGCAGCGTGAGCTGCCCGCCCGACGCCGCCGCCGCGCCGGGGATCGCGCTGTTCAGCGACCAGCGGCCGCGAGCGATCCGGGCGCGGAAGTTCAGCGCCCGCACCGTGCCCGCGGCGAGATACTCCAGCCGCACGCGGACGGTGCCGCTCGCGCGCGACGTCACCGTGCCGGCGACGCGCAGGCGGCCCCCTGGAGATGCTCGAGGAGGTGCGCACGAGCCGTGCGCCGTTGGCGCGCGGCGCGCAGGGTCACGGTGCCGGGCGCGACGAGCGTGGAGCCGGCGTACCTCAGCGTAAGCACGCCGGTCGACGCCGAGCGCTGGGCGCGAGGCAGCGGTCCTGCGGACGCGGATGCGGCCGTTGCTGATCGCGGCGTCGAACGCCGTCGTCCTGCCGCGCGGCGCGGTAGCGCACCCGCACCTTGCCGCTCGCCCGCGGCGCGATCGTCGCCCGGACGTCGAGCCGGCCGGCGCTGACGCCGGCGCGCTGCACCTCGAGCTTGGCCAGCGCGCGCGCCGTGGACGGCCCGGCCGGCGGCGGTGGCGGTGGCGGCGGTGGCGGGCGGCGGCGGGACGGGGCCGGCGGCGGCGGCGGGGGCGGGGGCGGCGTGACGGGCTGCTCGGCGACCGCGATCGTCGACCGTCGCGGTGTTCGACGTCGTGTTGCCGTCGTCGGCGTCGTACGTGAACGAGTCGTGCCCCGTGAAGCCCGCCTCCGGCGTGTAGCGTGAACGTGCCGTCGGAGGCGAACGACAGCGTGCCGTGCGCGGGATCGGAGCGCTTCGTCGCGGTCAGCGCGCCGGCGTCGGGGTCGCTGTCGTTGCCGAGAACGCTCGAGCCGTTGAGCGTCGTGCCGCTCATGACGTCGTAGGAATCGGCGGCCGCAACGGGATCGCCGTTGAGCGGCGCCGAGCACGCGCGCCCGTCGGGCACGATGCCCCAGTCGTGCAGCGTGCCGCGGTCGGCGGGAGCGAAGAGGTCGGAGACGCGCAGCGTCCACGTGCCGGCCCGCGGCTCGCCGTCGAATGCCGACAGCGGGCTGTCCGGACGGAAGCTGCCGGTATAGCCGGCGGGGTCGGCCGGCTGGTCTGCAATGGCCTCGATCGTGCGCGTCGCGCGGTCGTCGAGGACGAGGTCGACGAAGTTGTCGCCCCGCGCCCCGTCCGCCCCGGGGCCGGGGCTGTTCATGAGCGTCACGACCGTCCCGGCCGGGCTCTCGAGCGTCATCCGCAGGTCGCCGACCCAGGAGTGCACGAGGCGCTGGAGGCGGACCTTGAGCCGGTCGATCGTCCCCGAGCCGGGCGGGAACGTCAGGGTCGAGGTCGCGAGCGCGGGGTCGGCGGGGATGCTCTGCGGCGCGTCCGTGCTCGCGCGCACGCCCGTCGCGAGCTTCAGCGGCACGGTGAGCGGCACCCCCGCGGGCGGCGTCGTCGTCGTCGTGAGCGCGAGGCTCAGGCCGATCGTCGCGCCGCAGCGAACCGACGACGGGATCGTGACCTGGAAGCTCGGCGTGCCGGTCCGCGTCTCGCCGGAGACGAAGGTTCCCCAGCTCGACGTCGAGCTCCCCGGGACGACGGTCGCGGGCGGGCTCGCGCTCAGCGTGCCGGTGACGTTGGCGACCGGGGTCGGGTTGAGGTTGCGCAGCGTCTCGGCGAGCGTCACGGTCTCGCCCGGCTCGGCGATGGCATCGGCGTCGCCGCCGGGCGCGGGGTCGGTGACGTCCGAGTCCTCGTGGACGAGGACCGGCGGCAGCGTCGAAGTC
This sequence comes from uncultured Actinomycetes bacterium, assembly GCA_963830085.1. Classification (GTDB taxonomy): domain Bacteria; phylum Actinomycetota; class Thermoleophilia; order Solirubrobacterales; family Solirubrobacteraceae; genus CADCVQ01. Next base: position 361,104 of record CAWHLF010000006.1, read on the forward strand.
CTCGGTGACGCTGAGCGCCGAGCTGCTCGACGTCTGTGCGCCGTAGCCCATGCCCCGCGCCGCGAACGACGCGCCACAGCGCGTCGTAGTTGACGCCGGCGTTGACGGCGCGGTCGGCCTGGAGGATCGCGTCACGCGCCTCGATGAAGCTCGGGTTGTTCGGGGACAGGCGCAGGCCGCTCGTGATGACCTGCTCGGCGTCGGTCGAGCCGATCGCCTCCCGGAGGTCCCAGAGCGTCTGAAGCCAGATCTCGCCGTTGTCGTGAACCTCGTCGGCCGGCAGGCTGATCGCGCCGAGGTCGCCGAACGTGAAGCCGCCGGTGCCCCCGCCCGGCCGCGGACAGGTGCCGCCGACGGGGCAGTCGGCGCCCTGGAAGCGCAGGCCGCCTGGGGCGAGGTAGGCGCCGATGGTCAGCTCGTTGGAGGCCACGGTGTCGTCGAGCAGCCCCGAGTCGACGAGGAAGTCCAGCGCGTACCAGTCGCTCCAGCCCTCCCCCAGCGAGCGCGCCTGGAACGTCGCGAGGCCGGCGCCGTCGCCGATCGAGCGGTTCGTCAGGCCGTGGGTGTACTCGTGGAAGACGACGTCGGCGGCGTCGGCGGAGTTCACCGACGGGTTGGTGAAGAGGTACATCTGCATCCGCGGCGGCTGCCCGTCGGCCGGCGTCGACATGCTCGCGTTGTTGACGCTCGGCGGCGGCACCGTCTGCGACACCGGGTTGTCGAAGTTGTCGGTCTCGGCCATGACGGGATCGCCGCCGAGCCCGGGGCCGCCGCCGTCCGCGTCGACGGTCTCGAACTCGCCGGCGCCGTTGGAGAAGCCGATCTGCGCGTTCGCGAGGTGGTCGTGGTACGTGTTGACGAGGTAGAAGAGCTGCGTCGTCGCGCGGGCGCGGTTCGTGGCCCGCGTGCCGGCCGGGTCGGCGGGGTTCCACGTGCAGCCGGTCGGCGGGCAGGAGAGGCCGGGCGTCGTGAGGAACGGGAAGACCCAGTTCGCCGGCGGCGGCGCGTTCGAGCTCGGCGCGATCTCGAGGTCGCCGGACGGCGGGCAGGCGGGGTCGGCGCCGGGCGGCGTGTCGTTGTCGCCGTCGACGTCGGCGTAGGCGTGGGCGTTGTTGCCGCAGAGCTTCGTCGTGCTCGTGAGCCACGGCGCGAGGTCGAACGCCTGCTCGTCGCCGCCGATCGGCGGCCCCCGGATAGAAGCGGTGGACGCTCGCGTTGACGAACTCCGTCAGCGACCGCCGCTTCAGCACGCTGCCGGTGGCCGCGTCGACGCACGAGCTCGTAGAGGACGTCGTGCTCGCCGGTGACCTGCAGGCGCCAGGCGAGGCGGGTCGCCACGCCGTCGTTGAAGAGCGTCAGGCGCGCGCTGTCGCCGTTGGAGAACGTCGTCGGGAGCTCCGGGCCGCTGCCCCGGCGCGCGCGCGGCGCGACGAGCGCGCCGCCGACCTCGCGTCTTGGCGGCGGCGAGCGCGTCGCCGGCGTCGAGATCGGGGTCGACGGTGTCGACGCGCAGCCCGTCGACGGCCGCGCCGCCGACGTTCACGAGGCGGCCGTCGTCGTCGACGTTCGCGAGCAGGACGTTGTCGTACGCCGCGATGCCCTCGTACGTCTGGACGTAGGCGAGGTGCGTCACGCCGTCGACGGAGCGGTAGCGGCGCGTGAGGCGCAGGCGGTCGAGGTCGGCGCTCGTCGAGCCCGAAGACGGCAGGGCGCTCGCGCGGACATATTCCAGCGCGATGTCGGCGGGCGGGCGCCGAGCGGCGGCCGGTGAGGAAGCCGTCGGTGCGCGCGACCATCCGCGCGCCGCCGCCGATGCGGTCGGTCGAGACGGTGCCCTCGTCGCCGAGCGAGCGCTCGAGCTCGCGCGCGCGCGCGCCGCTCGCCGGTCGTCGACGGGCCCGCCGTCGGCCTTGCGGACGTCGATGTTGCGCAGCGGCGGGTCCTGGGACGGCGCCGTCTGGGCGCGCGCCGGTGCCGCGGCGGCGAATGCCAGGAGCGCCGTGAGCGCTGCGATCGGGAGACGGTTCATGGGCCGGGGTCCATCGGTTGCAACGCGCAGCGGTCCTCAATCTTGCCTAACACCCGCAGGTAACTCGGCGGGTGTCGTCCGGGTGCGGTGAAGCTAGCCTGGTGGGATGCCGTTGTCGCAGTTCACGCCGCCCGTCAGGGAGTGGTTTCAGTCCGCGTTCGAGGGGCCGACCGAGGTCCAGGTGCAGGCCTGGCCGGCGATCGCGACCGGCGAGCACACGCTCATCACCGCCCCCACCGGGTCGGGCAAGACGCTCGCCGCGTTCCTCTGGGGGCTCGACCGCCTCGCGCGCGAGCCCGCCGACCACACGCGCCTCGTCTACGTCTCGCCGCTGAAGGCGCTGGCCTATGACATCGACCGCAACCTCCGCGCCCCGCTGCGCGGCATCGGCGCCGACCTCAGCGTCGGCGTGCGCACCGGCGACACGCCGCAGCGCGACCGCGCGGCGATGCGGCGCAACCCGCCCGACATCCTCATCACGACGCCCGAGTCGCTGTACCTCATGCTCTCCAGCGGCGCGCGCGAGATCCTCACCGGCGTCGAGGCGGTCATCGTCGACGAGATCCACGCCGTCGCCGCGACGAAGCGCGGCGCCCACCTCGCGCTGACGCTCGAGCGCCTCGCCGCGCTGCAGTCCGACGGCCGCGAGCCGCAGCGCATCGGGCTGTCGGCGACGCAGAACCCGCTCGAGGAGGTCGGCCGCTTCATGGTCGGCCCGCGCCGCACGTGCACGATCGTCGACGCCGGCGTGCGCAAGCCGCTGGACCTCCAGATCCACGTGCCGGTCGAGTCGATGGTCGAGCCCGAGCAGCACGTGGATGCCAGTCCGCGATCGATCCGCTCGATCCGCTCACAGGGACGAGCAACGAGGCGACGCGCCGGTCGATCTGGCCGGCGATCTACCCCGAGATCCTGAAGCTCGTCGAGCAGCACCGCTCGACGATCGTCTTCGTCAACGCCCGCCGCGGCGCCGAGCGCCTCGCGCTGCGCCTCAACGAGCTCGCGAACGCCGATCTGCCCGAGGACGCCCCGCCGCGCGAGGTCGCCCGCGCCCATCACGGCTCGCTCGCGCGCGAGGAGCGCGCCGTCGTCGAGGAGCTGCTGAAGGCCGGCAAGCTGCCGTGCCTCGTCGCGACGAGCTCGCTGGAGCTCGGCATCGACATGGGCGCCGTCGACCTCGTCCTCCAGGTCGAGTCGCCGAAGTCCGTCTCGCGCGGCCTCCAGCGCATCGGCCGCGCGGGGCACAACGTCGGCGACGTCAGCAAGGGCCGGATCTTCCCGAAGTTCCGCGCCGACCTGCTCGAGTGCGCCGTCGTCGTCAAGCTCATGCGCGAGGGCCGGATCGAGCCGACGGTCGTCCCGCGCAACGCGCTCGACGTCCTCGCCCAGCACGTCGTGTCGATCGCCGCCTCAGCCCCCGAGGACGAGCCGGTCTCGGTCGACGACCTCTACGCGCTCGTCACGCGCACGCACTCCTACGCCGAGCTGTCGCGCCCGCTGCTGGAGAACGTCCTCGACATGCTCGACGGCCGCTACCCGTCGGCCGAGTTCGGCGAGCTGCGCGCGCGGATCGTCTGGGACCGCGTCGGCGGCACGATCCGCCCGCGCAAGGGCGCGCGCCAGCTCGCCGTCACGAACGCCGGGACGATCCCCGACCGCGGCCTCTTCAGCGTCACGCTCCCCGACGGGCGGCGCGTCGGCGAGCTCGACGAGGAGATGGTCTACGAGGCGCGCGCCGGCCAGACCTTCCTGCTCGGCGCGAGCACGTGGCGCATCGAGGAGATCGGGCGCGACCGCGTCATCGTCACCCCCGCGCCGGGCGCGCCGGGCGCCGTGCCGTTCTGGAAGGGCGACGGCGTCGGGCGCCCGAAGGAGCTCGGCGAGGCGATCGGCGCGTTCAGCCGCTGGGCCGTCGAACAGGACGCGCAGACGCTCCAGGCCGACTACGACCTCGACGCCTTCGCCGCCCGCAACCTCCTCGACTTCCTGCGCGAGCAGCAGGCCGCGACGCGCGTCCTGCCGAGCGACCGCACGATCGTCGTCGAGCGCTTCCGCGACGAGATCGGCGACTGGCGCCTCTGCGTCCTGTCGCCGTACGGCGGGCGCGTGCACGCCGCCTGGGGCCTCGCGCTGTCGCGGCGCATCCGCGAGCGCTACGGCCTCGAGTCCGACGCGATCTGGTCCGACGACGGGATCATCGTCCACTTGCCCGACGCCGACGAGCCGCCGGGCGCCGAGCTCGTCATGGTCGAGCCCGACGAGCTCGAGGACGCCGTCGTCGCCGAGCTCGCCTCCAGCGCCCTCTTCGGCGCGCGCTTCCGCGAGAACGCGGGCCGGGCGCTGCTGATCCCGCGCGCCTACCCCGGCAAGCGCACGCCGCTGTGGCAGCAGCGGCTGAAGTCGCAGTCACTGCTGGAGGTCGCGCGCCGCTATCCCGACTTCCCGATCATCCTCGAGACCTACCGCGAGTGCCTGCGCGACGTCCTCGACGTCCCCGGCCTGCACGAGCTGCTCGTCGCGCTGCATTCGCGCGAGCTGTCGCTCGTCGAGGTCGAGACGCCGACGGCGTCCCCGTTCGCCTCGTCGCTGCTCTTCGACTACGTCGCGACGTACATGTACGAGGGCGACGCGCCGAACGCCGAGCGGCGTGCCGCCGCGCTGTCGCTCGACCGCGACCTCCTGCGCGAGCTGCTCGGCCAGGAGGAGCTGCGCGAGCTCATCGACCCCGGCGCGCTCGACCAGGTCGAGGCGGACCTCCAGCACCGCTCCGACCGCACCCGCGCCGAGACGCGCGACGCGCTCGCCGACGTCCTGCGCCGCCTCGGCGACCTCACGCGCGACGAGGTCGCCGACCGCGTGCTGGCGGGCGTCGATCCCGATGCGATGCTCGACGCGCTGGCCGCCGAGCGCCGCGCGATCCACCTGCGGATCGGCGGCGAGCAGCGCTGGGTCGCCGCCGACGACGCCGGCCTCTACCGCGACGCGCTCGGCGCCGTGCCGCCGGGCGGGCTGCCCGACGTGTTCACCGCCGACGTGCCCGACGCGCTCTCGAAGCTCTTCGCCCGCTACGCCCGCACGCATGGCCCGTTCACGAGCGGCCGAGGTGCGGGCGCGCTACGGCGTCGATCCGACCGCCGTGCTGGAGCGCCTGGAGCGCGACGGCGAGCTCGTCCGCGGGGAGCTGCGCCCCGGCGGGCGGCCCGGCGAGCCGGAGTGGTGCGATCCCGAGGTCCTGCGGCGGTTGCGGCGCGCGTCGCTCGCGGCGCTGCGCAAGGAGATCGAGCCCGCCGACCAGCGCGCGCTCGCCGCCTTCCTGCCGTCGTGGCAGGGCGTCGACCGCCATCCGTCCGCGGGCGCCGGCATCGACCGCCTGCGCGAGGTGCTCGTGCCGCTGCAGGGGCTCGCGCTGCCGGCCGAGGTCTGGGAGCGCGACGTGCTGCCGCGGCGCCTCGGCGCCTACTCGCCGACGTGGCTCGACCAGCTCTGCGCCTCCGGCGAGGTCGTCTGGGTCGGCGCGGGGACGCTCGGGCGCACGACCGGCCGCGTCGCGCTGTACTTCCGCGACGACGCCGAGGCGATCGGCCGGCCGCCGAACAAGAGCGAGCGGCCGAGCGAGCGCGAGCACGACCTCGTCCGCGAGCGTCTCGCCGCCTCGCCATGCTTCTTCACCGACCTGCTCGCGGAGGTGGAGCTCGCGCCGGAGGAGGTCCAGGAGGCGCTGTGGGACCTCGTCTGGGCGGGCGAGGTGACCAACGACGCGTTCGCGCCGCTGCGCGCGCCGCGGCTGACGCTCGCCCGGGCGCGGCAGGCGCCGCGCCACACGGCCCGGCGCTTCGGCACGCGGCGCGGCGGCGCCCAGCCGACGGTCCAAGGGCGCTGGGCGCTCACGGACACGATCTTCCGCCGCGAGCCCGAGCCCGGCCAGCGCCGCCGCACGCTCGCGGAGCTGCTGCTCGAGCGCTACGGCATCGTCACGCGCGAGCAGGTCCTCGCCGAGGGGATCGCGGGCGGCTTCTCGATCCTCTACGACGCGCTGTCGCAGCTCGAGACGCTCGGCGTCTGCCGCCGCGGCTACTTCGTCGAGGGCCTCGGCGGCGCGCAGTTCGCGCTGCCGGGCGCCGTCGAGCGCCTGCGCGCGCAGCGCGCGGTCGAGGAGTCGCCGCCGCTCGTGCTCGCCGCGACCGACCCCGCGCAGCCCTACGGGGCGGCGCTGCCGTGGCCGTCGCGCGACGCCGAGCAGCGGCGCCCGGCGCGGGTCCGCGGCGCCTATGTCGTGCTGACGGGCGCCGAGCCGGTGCTCTACGTCGAGAAGGGCGGCAAGGGGATCGTGACGCTCGTCGCGCCCGGCGACCCGCGCCTGCGCCCGTCGTTCGAGGCGCTCGCGGAGTTCGTGGTGGGTGGCCGTGGACGCAAGCTCTCGCTCGAGCGCATCGACGGCGAGCCGGTCGTCGGGTCGGGCCACGAGGCGATGCTCGTCGAGCTCGGCTTCCGCGCCGGGCCGCGCAAGCTCACGCTCAGCGCGTAGCGCGGGCGTTCTGGAAACTCGACTGGCTGTGGGTCAGCCAGCGCCTGCGAACTGCATCGGTGAGGAAGCGGGTGTCTGCGCGAGCGCCCGCGAGCGTGTTCGCCGCGCCAGGACGCAACGCGCCGCGACGGCGCGACGCCCCGAACGAGATTCGCGTGTCCGGTCCGGGCGCCGCGTAGCGTTCAAGGGGCATGGACCTCGAGACGCTCATCCGCCAGGAGCACGACGATCTCATGCGACGCCTGGCACGCATGCTCGCCGGCGACCACGACGCGGCGCAGGACGTCTGCCAGGAGGCGTTCGCGCGCGCCTGGCGCAGCCTGCCGCCGGAGACGGAGACCGGGCGGCGGCGCGCGTGGCTGCGGCGCACCGCGACGAACCTCGCCCTCGACGAGCTGCGCCGCCGCGGCCGCCGCCCGACCGTCACGTTCGACGCCGCGCCGCCGCTGGCGCTGGCCGCGGAGGCCGTCGAACCCGACGCCGCGCGCGAGGCGCTCGGCCTGCTCGGCGCGCACGAGCGCTTCGTCCTGCTCCTGCGCTTCGAGGGCGGCCTCGCCCACGGCGAGATCGCGCGGCTGCTCGACATCTCCGAGGAGGCCGCGCGCAAGCGCGTCGCCCGTGCGCGGGCGGCCTTCGTCGCGGCCTATCGCCGCGTCCGCGCCGACGCGACGCCGCTCGTCCTCCTGCTCGCCCGCGACGAGTCGCCGGCGCCCTACGTGCGCTGGCTGCAGGACGCCGGCGCGCGCGTGCGGAGCTTCGACCGGGTCCCGTCCGAGCGCGAGCTCGCGCTCGCCGACGGCATCGTCCTCACCGGCGCCGTCCGCGACGTGCACTCCTCGCTCTACGGCGAGGCGCCGCGGGCGCTGCGGGGCGACCCCGACCTCGCGAAGGACACCGGCGACCTCGCGGTCCTGCGCGGCGCGCTCGCGCTCGACCTCCCGATCGTCGGGGTCTGCCGCGGCCACCAGCTGCTGAACATCGCAAGCGGCGGCAGCCTCTTCCAGGACGTCGTGACCGACGGCGCCGCGCGTGGCTCGCACGACGCCGCGCGCCACCGCGTCGACACGAGCGCCGGCAGCGCGACGCGCGCGCTCATCGGCCGCCGCGCCGAGGTCTCGAGCGAGCATCACCAGGCCGTGCGCAAGGTCGGCCGCCACCTGCGCGTCGCGGCGACGTCCGACGACGGGCTCGTCGAGACGATCGAACGCACCGACCGGCGCCTCGCGCTCGGCCTGCAGTGGCATCCCGAGACCGACCTCGGCGGGCCGGGCGACCGCGTCGCCGAGGCGCTCGTCGCCGCTGCGACCGGGCGCGCGGCATGACGGCGCTGACGATCCGCCCGGCGTTCCCCGACGACCGCGAGGCGCTCGAGCGTCTCGCGCAGCTCGACTCGTCGCCGGTCCCCGACGGCGCGCTGCTGCTCGCCGAGGTCGACGGCGCGATCGTGGCCGCGCTGTCGATCGAGGGCGGCATCGCGATCGCCGACCCGTTCCGGCCGACGGCCGCGCTCGTCGCGCTGCTCGCGCAGCGGGCGGCCCAGCTGCGCGCGCCGCGCCGCCGCCGCGACCCGCTCGGCCACCTGTCCGCCGCCCGCAACTCGCTCGTCGCCTGGACGTTCAAGCGTGCGTGATCGCCCGCCTGCTCTGCCTCGCCGCGCTGCTGTTCGCGACGGCCTGCGCGCAGGCGCAGGCCGCGTCGCTTGAGGTCTTCGGCCCCGCGAACAGCCTGCTCTCCGACGGCGGGCGCTGGGCCGTCCTCTGGGCGCGACGACGGGATGGAGATCGTCGACGGCCGCACCGGCGCGCGCCGGATCGTCCCGCTGGCGGCGCCCTGCGCGTCGCAGTTCGGACAGCCGCACGCGGTCGCCGGCGGGCTCGTCCTCGTCGAATGCTCGTACAGCGTCGCCCTCGGGCGACCGAAGCTCCTCGTCTACGACCTCGCCGCACGGACGTTCACCGACGTCCCGGGCACCGAGATCCTCACCCGCGGCGCCGAAGGCTCGACCGTCACCGGGATCGGGCGCACGTGGATCTCGTTCGGGATCAACGGGCACCGCGGCGGCAGCACGCCCGGACTGCTGAACTGGCACACCGGGCAGGCGGCGCCCGCGCCGGCGTTCGCGCGCGATCGCGTCACCGACCTCGACGCGCCGTCGGGCACGCGCCGGCTCTGCCGCGCGATCCGGCGGCCGCCGACGAGCAAGCGACTCTTCGCCTACCGGCCGCCGTTCGCGCTCGTCGACCGCGGCACGCCGTCGCGTCGCAAGCTCGTCCTCGAGCGCTGCGACGGCCGGCCGCGCACGCTGCACACCGCTCGCGCCCTGCAGATCACGTCGCTCGGCCGCAACGCCGTGGCCTGGGTCGACGGCACGACGATCCACGCCCGTTCGCTACGGACCGGGCGCGAGCGGCGCTGGCGCGCACCGCTCGGCAAGGCCGTGCTCGGGATCGCGGAGGCCGGCTCGGGCCTGCTCGTGATGATCCAGGGCGGCCCGCACGGCGGCGACCGCGGCTTCGGCTTCACCGTCTACCGCGGGCGCCTGCCGCCCTACTAGATCGCGGCCGCGGCGTCGCGGATCTTCTCGAGCCAGCTCGCGACGGCCTGCTCGTCGAGCACCTCGCGCTCGAGCGTCGCCGGGAGGTTGGCGAACATCCGCTGCACGCGCCAGCTGCGCTCGTACGTCGTCGGTCCGAGCAGGATGACGCGGTGGCCGTCGAGCTCGGGGATGTGCAGCGGCATGCCCTCGTCCCAGATGAGCGTCTCGTCGGCCTCGTCGTCGCCCGCCGGCACCGGCAGGTCGCCGTCGGGGCCGAGCGCCGCGTAGCTGTAGAGGTTCCAGATCCCCTCGACGGTCTCCGTGCTCTGCTGCGGCCCCTCGCCGGACGCGGTCGCGACGGCCGCGCGCGCGACGCGGCGGCTTCCCGTCCACGGGACGGCCTCCATGAGCAGGACGTTGAGCTGGAAGTTGTCGACGACGCCGCTCATGCGCCCCGTGATCCCGATGCCGGTCGCCGGCTCGATCGCGACGAAGGGCGCGTCGTGCAGGACGCTGAGCATCGCCGTCAGCCAGCCCGCCGCCTCGTGGACGTCCTGCAGCTCCTCCGCGAGCGGCAGGATGTCGGCGCCCTCCGCGCGGCCGCCGGGGTCGACCGACAGCAGCGCGATCGCGCCGGGCCAGACGGCCTGCAGGCGCTCCCATGCCTCGGAGGCCTCGGGCATCGTCGACGCCGCGCGGCGCAGCGCCTCGTTCGCCCGCCGCGAGACCCACTTGCCGGCGGCGTACTCGCTCATGCCCGGCGGCGGCTCGCCGACCTGCGGGCGCAGGACGCTCGCAAGCTCGATCGACAGCGGCAGCACGCGGCGCAGGCAGGCGAGCATCGGCTCGCGCGCGGGCTCCGGGGCGTGCCCGGCCTCGATCATCGCGCCGAGGACGCGCGCCGCGATCTCGGCGTTCTTCGTGTCGGCGAGCTCGAGGCCCTCCGACAGCTTCTGCAGCGCCGCGGCCGAGTCTTCCGGCGACGCGCCGCGCTGCGTTGCGCCGACCGCGCGGACCAGCCGGTCGACCTGGGCCTCGTCGAGCGTGCCCGTCTTCAGGCCGGCGATGAGGTAGCGAGTTGCCTGTACGAGCTCGGAGGACACGGCGGCAACCCTACTCACGCCTGCTTCTTGCCCGGGTTCAGGAGCCCCTTCGGATCCAGCGCGGCCTTGATCGCACGCTGCGCCGCGAGCGCCGCCGGCGAGAGCTGGCGCGCGAGCTGCCCGGCCTTCGTCACGCCGAGCCCGTGCTCCCCGCTGACCGTGCCGCCGAGCTCCAGGGCGAGGTCGAAGAGCTCGCCCGCCGCGGCGCCGGCGCGCGCCCGCTGCGCGCCGTCGCCGGCATCGAGCATGAACGTCGCGTGGACGTTGCCGTCGCCGGCGTGACCCCAGGAGCAGGCATCGAGGTCGTGCCTCGCGCCGATCTCGACCGTCCGCGCGATCGCCTCGGCCAGCCGGTCCACCGGCACCGCGATGTCCTCGGAGAGCTTCGCCCCGCGGGCGGTCGTCACCGCGAGCGACACCCCGTCGCGCCAGCGCCACAGCGCCCGGACGCCGGCGCGCCCGTCCGGCGACGAGGACGCGCACGGCATCCGGCGACAGCGCCTCGACGAGCTCGCCGCGAACGCGCGCGGCCTCCGTCTCGGAGCCGTCGGCCTCGGCGAGCACGGCGAACCCGTGCAGCGGCTCGCCCGGGAACGCCGCGCCGGCGGCCGCCATCGCCGGGGCGTCGACGTACTCCAGCGCCGCCGCCTGGATCCCCGCGGCGAGCACTCGCAACACCGCCGCGCAGCCGGCCGCGGCGTCGGGATAGGTGGCGACGACCGGCAGCTGCGCCTCGGGCGCCGGCACGAGCCGCAGCCAGGCCGCCGTGACGATCCCGAGCGTCCCCTCCGAGCCGGTCAGCAGCGCGCGCAGGTCGTAGCCCGCGACGTCCTTTCGCACCGGCCCGCCGAGACGCACGAGCTCGCCGGGCGCGAGCACGACCTCCAGCCCCGTCACCCAGTCGCCGGTGACGCCGTACTTGAACGCGTGCGGCCCGCCGGCGTTCGTCGCGATCGTCCCGCCGAGCTGGGACTGCTCGGGCGCGCCCGGGTCGGGCGGGAAGTACAGGCCGCTCTCGCGCGCGCGCCGCGCGACGGTGTGCGTCGTGACCCCCGCCTCGGCCTCCATCCGCCAGAGCCGCGCGTCGAGCGAGCGCACGGCGTCGAGCCGTCCGAGCGCGAGCGCGACGGCGCCCTCCACGAGCACCGCCGCGCCGCCCGCGAGGCCGCTGCGCCCGCCGACCGGCACGATCGGCACGTCGTGCTCGTAGCACCAGGCGACGACCGCCGCGACCTCCTCCGGGCTGCCGGGCGCCACGAGCGTGCAGCGCGCCGCGCCGGGCACCCCGACGTCGCCGACGACCGCGCCGCGCTCCACGTGCCGGGCCCCGACGATGCGTTCCAGCTCGTCCACGGGTTCTACGCTAGACCCGATGCCCGAGGGCGACACGATCCACTACGCCGCGCGCCGCATCCGCCCGCTCGTCGAGGGCCGGGTGCCGGAGATCTCCCATCCCCACCCGCGCCTGCGCGGCGAGCGCTGGCCGGAGAAGCTCGCCGGCCGCGCGGTCACGCGGATCGACGCCCACGGCAAGCATCTGTTCCTGCGCTTCGAGGACGAGCTCACGATCCACTCGCACCTGCGGATGACCGGCTCGTGGGGCACGTACCGCCCGGGCCAGCGCTGGCGGCGCGGCGCCCACCGCGCGTGGCTCGTCCTGCGGACCGACGCCGGCGAGGTCGTCCAGTTCGACGGCCCGGTGCTCGAGCTGCTCACCGAGTCGCGGACGCGCTTCGATCGCCGCCTCGCCCAGCTCGGCCCCGACATCCTCGCGCCCGAGCTCGACGAGCCGGGCTTCCTGCGCCGGCTGCGCGAGGACGACCCGGCGCGCCCGATCGGCGACGCGCTGCTCGACCAGCGCACGATCGCCGGGATCGGCAACCTCTGGAAGTGCGAGGGCTGCTTCGCCGCCGGCATCGACCCATGGCGCGCGACCGGCGCCGTCAGCAACGACGAGGCGCTCGCGATCGTCGGCGCCACGCGCCCGGGCATGCAGCAGTCCGCGCATCGACGGCATGCAGGACCTCCACCGCACGATCTACGGGCGTGCCGGCCGCCCCTGCCCGCGCTGCGGCGCCCCGATCCTCAGCCGCGGCCAGGGCGACGACAACCGGATCACGTACTGGTGCGGGAGCTGCCAGACGTGACGGCGATGCGCCGCGTCGGCCACAAGGGCGCCGACCACATCGCACCGGGCAACACGTTCGCCTCCTTCGAGGCGGCGCTCGAGCACGACGTCGACATGATCGAGTTCGACGTCCTCTCCGAGCACCCCGACGGCAGCGGCGAGCTGCTGCTCGCCCACGACCACGAGGACGCGGCGAGCCGCACGCCGCACACGCTCGAGGAGGGCCTCGCGCACTTCGCCGGCGCGGCCTACACCGGGATCGGGCTCGACGTCGATCTCAAGCTCGCCGGCTACGAGGAGCGCGTCGCGCAGGCGCTCGAACGCCACGGCCTCGCCGAGCGCGTGCTCGTCTCGACGATGGAGGATTCGTCGCTGGCGCTGCTGCGCGAGCGCCACCCGCAGATCGCGCTGGGCTGGTCGGTGCCGCGCATGCGCAGCAACCCGCTGCGCAACCCGGTCATGGCGCTGCCCGCCTACGCCGTCCTGCAGTACGTGCGCCGCGCGCTGCCGGGCGTCGCCGCCAACCGCATCCGCCGCGGCGAGATCGAGGCGCTCATGGCGCACGAGCGGCTCGTGACGCCCGCCCTCGCCCGCGCGATCTCGCGCGCCGGCGGCGAGCTCTACGTCTGGACCGTCGACGACCGGCGGCGGATCGCCGAGCTCGAGCGGATGGGCGTCACCGGCGTGATCTCCAACGACCCGCGCCTCTTCGACGCCTAGGAATCAGGCGTGATGGTGCAGGTCGACGCCGTGTAGCCCGGCGGGTCGGAGCCCGCCGTCGAGCGGTGGCCCCTGCGGGTGCGCTGTGTCGCGCGGCGCAGGACCTCGCCCTTCAGGCGCCACTCGAACGACACCTTGCCGCGGAGCGCGACCGGCTCGCCCTGCTTCGGCGAGATCCGGAACGACCGGCCGGCCTGGCGCGGCCTTGGCGCGCGCCTGTCCGACGAAGACGAAGCCCGAGTCGCCGCCCTCGGGGACCGCGTGCCAGCGCGCGTCCTCGGTCGACTTGAACTCGACCTGGAAGCGCATCCACATGCCCTCGCGCTCGTCCTTGGAGCCGGGCATCGAGCCGCGGATGCCGATCGTGTCCGGCCAGCGCTCGGTGTCGCAGACGTTGACGGTCGCCCACGGGTTGCGGGCGCTGTCGGCCGTCTTCTGCGCCGACGCGGCGGCGATCGGGGTCGCAGCGGCCGCAACGGCGAACACACCCGCGACTCGGCGACGCGTGATGATCTCCGCGCTGGGGCGTAGTACTCGTATGAGCGCAGCTCTGACCATGGCAGAACCCTCCAACACGTCTACCCAGAGCTTCGATGCGCTCTACCGCGAGAGCGCGCGCGACCTCTACGCGTATGTCCGAACGCTGCTGGGAGACGACGCGGCCGCCGAGGACGTCACGGCACTGGCGTTCGAGCGCGCCTACCGGCGCCGCGAGAGCTTCGACCTGCGGCGCGGCAGCCAGCGCGGCTGGCTCTTCGGCATCGCGCGCAACGCCGCGCTGGACGAGCTGCGCCGCCGCAAGCGCCTCGCGCCGCTCGTCGGGGAGCTGCCCGACGACGCCGCGCCCGGCCCCGAGGAGGAGGCCGACCTCGCGGTCCGCCGAACCACCGTCCGCGCCGCGCTGGCCGCGCTGGCGCCGCGCGACCGCGAGCTCGTCGCGCTGAAGTTCCACGGCGGGCTGACGAACGCCGAGCTCGCCGCCGTGCTCGGCACGAGCGAGTCCAACGCCGGTACGCGCGTGCACCGCGCCGTCACCAAGCTCAGGGAGGCCTGCCATGCGCAGTCGTGATCTGTTGAACCCCGACGAGGAGCGCGAGCTCGAGGCCCTCGAGCGCGCCCTCGCCGGCGACCCCGTCGACGCGGACCTCCGCGAGCTCGAGGACCTCGTGCGCGACATCCGCGCGACGGCGCCCGAGATGAGCCCGGCCTTCGCCGCGCGCCTCGATCACGAGGCGGCCGAGGGGTTTCCCACGCCGATCCCGGAGCCGCCCCGGGCGGCCCGCCGCCCGCAGCGCTGGATGCTGCTGCCCGCCGCCGGCACGCTCGCGGTCGCGCTCGTCGCCCTCGTCGTCGTGCTCGGCCAGTCCGGCGGCGGGACGGCCGGCCCGTTGAGCTCCGCGACGAGCGGCGACGAGAGCGCGAGCACCGCGCTCGAGGACTCCCCGGCCGTCGACAGCAGCGGCGGGGCCACCCGTGAGTCGGCCGCGCCGGCCGACACCGACACCGGCGCCGCCGGGTCCGGGGCGCGGCGCTCCGCGGCGCCGGCGCCGGCGGCCAGCCAGCCCACGACGGCGCCGCCGGCGGCCGTCCAGTCGCTCGCCCGCCCGAAGCCCGTCACGAAGACCGGCGCGCCGCGCCAGGTCGAGCGCAACGCCCAGCTCGTCCTCGAGACCCCGTCCGCCAAGTTCGCGGGCACCTCCGACGACGTCATCCGCACCGTCGACCGCTTCGACGGGATCGTCGCGTCCTCGTCGATCGGCAGCGACGACGACTCCGGCGGCGAGGCGACGTTCGACCTGCGCATCCCGACCGACCGCCTCGACGACGCCCTCGCCGCGCTGTCGAAGCTCGGCCACGTCGCCGAGCGCCGCCAGCAGCTCGAGGACATCACCGCGTCCTTCACCTCCGTGCAGGACCGGCTCGCCGACGCCCGCGCCGAGCGCCGCGGCCTCCTGCGGGCGCTCGGGCGCGCCACGACCCAGGCCCAGGTCGAGAGCCTCCGCGCGCAGCTGCGGACCGTCCGCAGTCAGATCAGCCGCCTCAAGGGCGACCTGCGCTCGCTGCAGCGGCGCGCCGACCTGTCGACCGTCAGCCTCACCGTCCGCGGCGTCGACGACGGCTCCGAGACCGGCGGCGGCGGGAACTGGACGCCCGGCGACGCTGCCGCGGACGCCGTCCGGGTCCTCGAGGTCATGGCCGGCGTCGCGCTCATCACGCTCGCCGTCGCGGTTCCCCTCGGGCTGCTCGGCGTGGCCATCGCGCTGGGTGCCCGCAGCGCCCGCAGGCGCGACCGCGAGCGGGCGCTGGATCCGGCCTGAGCGGCTCACGGGCAACCCGACGGGCCATTCGAGCCGCGCGTTGTGTGCTATTGCTCACGCATGGACACGCGCGAGCAAGACGCCGTCGACCTGCTCGCGCACGTGCCGGTCTTCGAGACGCTGGGGCCCCGTGAGCTCGCCCGCGTCGCCGCCGTCAGCGTGCCGCGCTGCTTCGAGCCCGGCCACGTGATCTTCCGCGAGGGCGACGCGAGCGACACGTGCTACATCGTCCGCGGCGGCCACGCGCGGGCGATCCGCGCCCACGGCGACGGCCGGACCCTGACGCTCGCGCACTTCGGCCCCGGCGACATCTTCGGCGAGCTCGCGATGTTCGACGACGAGCGCCGCTCGGCGACCGTCGAGACCCTCGACGAGCTCGACGCCGTCGCCGTCCTGGGCCCCGACATGCGCCGGCTGCTGCGCGAGCACCCCGACATCGCCGTGAAGCTCGTCATCGCGCTCGGCCGCCGGCTGCGCGAGGCCAACGAGCGCATCGCGCGGCAGTCCTTCCAGACGGTGCAGAGCCGCGTCGCCGGGGTCCTCGGGCAGCTCGTCATCCAGGCGCAGGCCGAGGGCGCGGGCGGCCGCGACGTCCTCGTCGTCATCACGCAGGCCGACATCGCCCAGCTGGCAGGCTCCTCGCGCGAGTCGGCCAGCCGCTTCCTCGCCGTGCTCGAGCGCGCCGGCGTCGTGTCGCAGGGCCGCGGCCGCGTGACCGTCCACGATCCCGAGGCGCTGCAGCGCTACGTGTACTGATGCCCTCGGAGTTCTCGGCAGGCGGGGTCGTGTTCAACGACGCCAACGAGATCATCGTCATCGTGCCGACTCGCCGGGCGGCCAGTGGAGCGCGGGTCCTCGCGCTGCCCAAGGGCCATCCCGACGGCCCCGAGTCGGCGGCGGAGGCGGCGCTGCGCGAGGTCCGCGAGGAGGCGGGCGTCGACGCGGAGGTCGTCGAGTCGCTGGGCCAGGTGCGCTACTGGTATCAGCGCGGCGGCCGGCGGATCTCGAAGTCCGTCGAGTTCTTCCTCCTGCGCTATCTCTCCGGCGACGTCGCCGATCATGATCACGAGGTCGAGGACGCCCGCTGGATGCCCGCCGCGCAGGCGGCGAAGCGGCTGACCTACGACGGGGAGCGCGACATGGTCCGCAAGGCGCTGTCACGGTTGGAGCCCGGCCAGTAATCTGCGCGTGTGCGCGTACTGAACTTCTACTCGACGATCTTCGCCGACCAGCTCAAGCGGGGGCGCAAGACCGCGACGATCCGCCTCGGCGACAAGTCGCACAAGTACCAGAAGAACCAGGCGATCCTCGTGACGATCGGCTACCAGCACTCGCCGCGCGAGAAGGTCTTCATGGCGGTCATCGACACGGTCGAGGTCAAGCGCGTCAAGGAGCTCTCGCCGCGTGACATCGAGCACGACAACCCCGAGTTCCGCCGCACCGACGAGATGATCCACTTCCTCGAGCAGATCTACGGCCGCGAGGTGACGCTCGAGGACACCGTCACCGTCGTGCGCTTCTCGCAGATCGTCGAGAACCCGCCGTCGGTCACCGAGCGCCTGCACGGCATCGGCGGCGCCCAGAACTAGAACTCGGCGGGCGGGGCGACCGAGCCGGGCCGGTCGGCGACGACCGCCGGGGGCTGCGCCACGGGCGCGCCGAGATCGAACGCCGGCGCCGCCGGGGCCTTTGCGCCGGCGCTCAGCCGGGCGCCGATCGTCAGCGCGACCGCGCCCGCGAGCGCCGCCCACGGGCCCCACTGCATCTCGACGATCGCCCCGCCGGGGCCGGGCCCGTCGACCATGACGGCGACGGTCGTGACGATCGCGGCGCCGCCGGCGAGGGCGGCGACGTCGAAGCGCCCGAGCAGCGCCGCGAACGACGCGGCAAGGCCGCAGCACAGCAGGACGATGTCGGTCTTCTCGAAGACCTCCCAGCCGTTGCCGACGATGCGATCCGGCAGCACCGACAGCAGCTCGCGCGTGAACTGGCCGAGGGCGGCCGGGAGCTGCCCGGTCTGGCTGGAGAGCTCGTCGCGCGCCGGGCCGCTGAGGTCGACGGCGTACCACGGGGCGAAGAGCGCGAGCACGAGCACGGCGGCTCCTGCGAGCACGGCGAGCACACGCGGATCGGTCATTGCATGCTGATCGGCGGCGCTCTGTGCCCGGTTGAGGCCGCTTGCCCGCATTGGACGCATGCCGCACGTTGGCACTCGCATGTGGAGAGTGCCAGGGTGCGCTACAGTGCGCAGAGGAGCACTTGGCACTCTCCACGTGCGAGTGCCAAACACCACGTCATCTCTGGAGGTCACACCATGAAGCTCAAGCCCCTGGGCGATCGTCTCATCGTGCGGGCCATCGAGGAGGAGGAGACCACCGCGAGTGGACTCGTCCTACCTGATACCGCCAAGGAGAAGCCGCAGAAGGGCATGGTCATCGCCGTCGGCGACGGCAAGTTCGACGAGGACGGCGACAAGCGCATCCCGCTCGACGTCGCCGAGGGCGACGAGGTCCTCTACTCGAAGTACGGCGGCACGGAAATCAAGGTCGATGGCGAGGAGCTGCTCGTGCTCCGCGAGTCCGACGTTCTCGCCAAGATCCTCTAAAGGCTTTAGGAGAATCAATGCCCCATAAGGAACTGCTCTACGACGTCGACGCACGCAACGCCCTTCAGGCCGGCGTCGACGCTGTCGCAAACGCCGTCAAGGTCACGCTCGGCCCCAAGGGCCGCTACGTCGTCCTCGACAAGAAGTTCGGCGCCCCGACGATCACGAACGACGGCGTCACCATCGCCCGTGAGATCGAGGTCGAGGACGTCTTCCAGAACCAGGGCGCGCAGCTCGTCCGCGAGGTCGCCACGGCGACCAACGACGTCGCCGGCGACGGCACGACGACCGCGACCGTGCTCGCCCAGCAGATCGTCCGCTCGGGCCTGAAGAACGTCACGGCCGGCGCCAACCCGCTCGCGCTCAAGCGCGGCATCGAGCGTGCGGTCGACGACGTCGTCAACCACATCGGCAAGCAGGCCAAGGACGTCTCCGGCAAGGACCAGATCGCCCGCGTGGCGACGATCTCCGCCGGCGACGAGGAGATCGGCGACGTCATCGCCGACGCCATCGAGAAGGTCGGCAAGGACGGCGTCGTGAACGTCGAGGAGGGCCAGACGTTCGGCATGGACCTCGAGTTCACCGAGGGCATGCTGTTCGACAAGGGCTACATCTCGCCCTACATGGTCACCGACCAGGAGCGCATGGAGGCCGTCCTGGACGACCCCTACCTCCTCATCGCCAACCAGAAGATCGCCTCCGTCCGCGACATCCTGCCGGTCCTCGAGGCCGTCATCCAGTCCGGCAAGCCGCTGCTGATCATCTCCGAGGACGTCGAGGGCGAGGCCCTCGCGACGCTCGTGGTCAACAAGCTGCGCGGGACGTTCACCGGCGTCGCCGTCAAGGCTCCCGGCTTCGGCGACCGCCGCAAGCGGATGCTCGAGGACATCGCGATCCTCACGAACGCCGAGGTCATCACCGAGGAGATGGGTCTCAAGCTCGAGAACACCACGATCTCCCAGCTCGGGCGCGCCCGCCGCGTCGTCGTCGCGAAGGACTCGACGACGATCGTCGACGGCGCCGGCGATTCGGCCGCGATCAAGGGCCGGATCAACCAGCTGAAGGCCGAGATCGAGACCACCGACTCGGACTTCGACCGCGAGAAGCTCCAGGAGCGCCTTGCCAAGCTCTCCGGAGGCGTCGCCGTCGTGAAGGTCGGCGCGGCCACCGAGACCGAGATGAAGGAGAAGAAGCACCGTGTCGAGGACGCCCTCCAGGCGACCCGCGCGGCGCTCGAGGAGGGCATCGTCCCCGGCGGCGGCGTCGCGCTGCTGCAGGCCGAGAGCGCGATCGACCTCGACACCTACGAGGACGACGAGAAGACCGGGGCGAAGATCGTCCTGCGTGCGCTCGAGGAGCCGCTGCGCCAGATCGCGCACAACGCCGGCCTCGAGGGCTCGGTCGTCATCAACGACGTCCGCAAGGCCAAGAAGGGCTGGGGCCTGAACGCCGCGACGAACGAGATCGAGGATCTCGTCGCCGCCGGCATCATCGACCCGGCCATGGTCACCCGCTCGGCGCTGCAGAACGCGGCATCGATCGCGAAGAACATCCTCACCACCGAGGCCATCGTCTGCGAGATCGAGGGCAAGGAGCTCTCCCTCGGCGGCATGGGCGACGGGCGGCGGCATGGGCGGCATGGGCGGCATGATGTAGCCAGCCCGCAAGCCGCCCGGCGGTTTGCAAGGAGTGTGTGTACTCCAGCAGGAGACGAGGGCCCGGCGACATGCCGGGCCCTCGGTCGTTCGCGCCAGCTATCGCACGGGACCGCAGGCGACGCGTGCGCCCGAGTCGCCGGTTGCGAGCGTCATCGCATCGGCGTCGGGGTCGTAGCGGTCCTTGGGGATGTTCGCGTGGTTGTCGGCGAGCGCGTGGACCATGACCGCGCTGCCATCGCCGTCGCGCAGGGTCGCGAGCGAGAAGCGGTCGGTCGTGAACCGCGACTCCGCCTTGCCACCGCTCGTCACGAGCAGCGGCGGCATGTCGCCGGCGTGGTCGGGATGCGCGGTTCCGGCAGGGTTGAGGTGTGGGCCGGCCGACATGAAGCTCGGAGCCTCGCATCTGCCGACCGTGTGCACATGGAAGCCGTGCAGGCCGGGCGCGAGCTTGCGCACGCTGACGGCGACTCTCAGCGCGCGGCTCTTGCCGCGGCGCTCGAAGCGCACGGAGCCGACCGCCTGGCCCGCCGCGTCGACGAGCGTGGCACGCGCGATGCGCGTGCTCGCGGGCTCCGCGGCCTGCGCGAACAGGCCCCCTCCCAGCGCGACCGCGACGCTACCGGCGCCGACGACCGCACACGCGGCGACCGCCTTCCGAACCCGGATCTTTCCGCCCATGTCGTCCCTCCCGCGGATGTTGGTTTCCCGCTGTATACCGGACCGCGCGCTGGTCCCAGGATCCGGGCCGGAGGCTTGGCGCGCAGGCGCGCCGGCGTCACTACGCTGAGCCGGTGCCCGCCGGCCACGTCGCCTCGCTGCACCGCTGGCCCGTGAAGTCGATGGCGGGCGAGGACGTCGACGCGCTCTCGCTCGATCCCCTCGGCGCGGCCGGCGATCGCACGCACGCGCTGTTCGCCGAGTTCAAGGGCGCGCCCCGGCGCGTGAATGCCGAGGGCGTCCCGCGGCTGCTGGCGTGGGCGGCGGCCTATCCGCTCGGCGCCGGTGACCTGCTCGCGCGCGAGGCCCTCCCGCAGCCGCTCGTCACGGCCCCCGACGGCAGCATGCGCTCCTGGGACGATCCCGAGCTGCCGGCGGCGCTCGCGGCCGACCTCGGGCGCGAGGTGACGCTCGCCCGCGAGCCGCGCGGCCAGCAGGACCGCCCGGCGACGGTGCACGTCACGATCGAGGCGTCGCTGCGCGCGCTCGAGGAGGAGCTCGGCGCGCCGATCGACGTCCGCCGCTTTCGCTCGAACATCCACGTCGTCCTCGACGCCGAGGCATACGCCGAGGAGGGCTGGATCGGCCGCCGGCTGCAGGTCGGTGACGCCGAGCTTCAGATCGTCGAGGGCTGCGAGCGCTGCGCCATCCCGACCCGTGACCCGCGGACGCAGGAGAAGTGGCCGCAGCTGCTGCGCCACCTCGCCGCGCGGCACGACACGATCTTCGGCGTCATCGGCCGGCCGGCGGACGCGGCGGTCGTGCGCGCAGGCGACGCCGTCCGGCTGCTCTGACCGCGCCCCAGGCGCTACCGTGTCGCCCGCGGGGAGCGCAGCAGGGCAGGGACACATGGGCCGCTTGACCTCATCCTCTGGCTCGATGAAGCGCCGGCTGCTGCCGGCGCTCGTCGTCACCGTGCTCGCGCCCTGCGGCACGGCCGCCGCAGCGAGCTGGCGCCTGGAGCCGATCGGGGCATCCGAGGGCGTCGCCGGCCTGCACGACCTCGGCTTCGACACCCAGGGGCGCGGCCTGCTGAGCTGGAGCGGGGCGCTGCAGGGCCACGATCCGCCGCTCTTCGGCGGCGTCGCCTCGCGTGACCCGACGGGCGGCTGGCAGCGCCCGCCCGACCTCGCGGGCGTCGAGCCGCAGAGCGCGCAGATCCACCTCTACGCCCAGTCGCGCGCCCTGCTCGTCGCGCGCGAGGTGCGCTCCGGCGAGAGCCGGCGCCGGCTCGTCGTCGCCGAGGGGCAGTCCGACGGCGGCTTCGGCGCGCTCGCGCCGCTCGACGACTTCGCGGTCGACTCGTGGTCGGCCGTCAACGGGCTCGGCCAGGCGGTCATCGCCTGGACGAACGAGCGCTCGCCGTTCATCCGCGTCGCCGAGCGCCTGCCGGGCCAGCCGCTGTCGGCGCCGCGCGACCTCGCGCTCGGCAGCGCCGCCGCCGTCGCGATGAACGAGCGCGGCGATCGCGTGCTGGCGTTCGTCGCCGGCGGGCGCCGCTTCGGCGCCCGGATCCGCCGCGCCCGCGGCGAGTGGAGCCAGACCGCGACGTTCGGCCGCCTGACGTCGACCACCGGGATGCGGCTCTCGGCGGTCGTCGCGCGCAACGGCCGCGCCGTCGTCGCCTGGGGCGCCGAGGGGCGGCCCTGCGGGGTCTCCGTCCGCGCCGCCGACGGCACCTGGCGCACGCGCCGCCTCGAGCGCCGCTGCGGTCCCGCCGCCGTCGGCCCGCGCGCGGCGCCGGTGGTCCCGGTGACCGACAGCGCCGGCGCGACGTACGTCGTCTGGACCGGCCGCGACCGCAAGGGGCGGCGCGTCGTGAAGCTCACGCGCGTCGGGCCGGGCGCCTCGCACGCGGTGCTCGTCCTGTCGCGCCAGCGCGGCGCGGTCCTCGACGACGTCGCCGCCGGCGCGAACCGGGCGCTCGCGGTGACGTGGTCGGCGCCGCGGCCGACGCCGCGGCGGTCGTTCATCACCGCGACGTTCGCCGCCATCCGGCGCGCCGGCGGCGCATTCGACACCGATCGCCTCACGCCCCCGACCGCGGTCGTCGTGCGCGGCAGCCGCGTCGCCTTCCACCCGCTCACGGGCGAGCCCGTCGTCGCCGTGCCGTTCCTCGTCGGCCGGACCGTCGCGGTGGGCGCGGCCGTCGGGCCGGCCGCCCCGTAGCAGCGGCTCCGTAGGCTTGCGGCCCGTGAGCGCCGCCGCCGACCTCATGTTCCGCCCGGTGACCGAGCTGGCGGGGCTCGTGCGCAGCGGCGAGCTGTCGGCCCGCGAGCTCGTCGACGCGTCGCTGGAGCGCATCGAGGCGCTGCAGCCGGCCGTCAACGCCTTCGTCGACGTCGACCACGACGGCGCGCGGGCGGCGGCCGACGCGATCGGGCCGGGCGACGAGCGGCCGTTCGCGGGCGTCCCGATCGCGATGAAGAACAACCGCGCGGTCCGCGGCATGCGGCTGACGCTCGGGGCCGCGCTCACCGGCGACCTCGTCGCCCGCCACGACCACAACGTCACGCGGCGGCTGCGCGCCGCGGGCTTCGTCATCGTCGGGACGACGTGCCTGCCGGAGTGGGGCATCATGGCCGTCACCGAGACGCGCCGCTTCGGGCCGACGCGCAACCCGTGGGACCTCGATCGCACCCCGGGCGGCTCCTCGGGAGGATCGGCGGCGGCCGTCGCCGCCGGGATGGTCCCGATCGCGACCGCCAACGACGGCGGCGGCTCGACGCGGATCCCCGCCGCCTGCTGCGGCCTCGTCGGCCTCAAGCCCGCCCGCGGGCGCATCTCCTCCGCCCCGGACGCGGGCGAGTCGTTCCTCGTCGCCGACGGCGTCCTGACGCGCACGATCGCGGAGACCGCACGCGTCCTCGACCTCCTCGCGGGGCCCGAGCCGGGCGACGCGTCGTGGGCCCCGCCGCCCGCGGAGCCGTTCGCGGCGAGCGCCGCGCGCGACCCCGGCCGGCTGCGGATCGCCGTCACGACCGCGATGCCGCTCCTGCAGGCCGACCTCGACCCGGTCTGCGCCCGCGCCGCGCACGACGCCGCCGAGCTGCTCGCCGCGCTCGGCCACGAGGTCGTCGAGGCCGATCCGCCGTGGCACGAGCCCGGGCTGCTGGAGCGCTTCACCGCGCTCTTCGGGCCCTCCGTCTGCTCGCAGATCGCGGCCGTCGCGCTGCGCACCGGGCGCGAGCCGGCCGAGGACGACATGGAGCCGCTGAGCTGGGCGCTGTGGCAGACCTGCAAGGGCATCGGCTCGATCGAGGCGGCGCTCACCGCCCACGGGCTGCAGGCCTTCGCGCGCAGGATCCTCGTCTGGGCGCAGCCCTACGACGCGATCCTCACGCCGGCGCTCGCGCAGGCGCCGGTCGCGATCGGCGAGCTCGACCCGTGCGGGCCCGACCCGCTCGGGACGTTCCGGCGCTCGGGCCACTTCACCCCGTACACCGCGATCTCGAACGTCACCGGCGCCCCGGCGATCTCGGTGCCGCTCTACGCCCGCGACGACGGCCTCCCGCTCGGCGTCCAGCTCATCGGGCGCCCCGCGCAGGAGGGCGCGCTGCTCGCGCTCGCCGCCCAGCTCGAGCGCGCGCTGCCGTGGAGCGACCGCCGCGCGCCGCTCAGCTCGAGCTGACGCGCTCGCGGGGCTCGCAGAACGCGTGGACGTTCGCGCCGGCCTCGGCGACCGGCTCGAGGCCGTCGAGGTTGACGACGCGGTAGCCGGCGGCGTCCATCGCGCGCGCGAACGGCTCGTTGCGGTCGTGCATCTCGGCGATGACGACCGGGCGGCGCTCGGCGAGGACGCGGCGCATGCCGGCGATGACGTCGAGCTCGGCGCCCTCGACGTCGATCTTCACGACGTCGACGCGTTCGAGGCCGAGACGGTCGGCGAGGTCGTCGACCGAGGCCGCCGGCACGAGCTCGCGGCGGATCTCCAGCGGATGCTCGCCGACGCTCGCCAGGCGCGTCCAGAGCGGATCCTGCGTGACGATGACCTCCCGCTCGCTCGCGCCCCCGCCCGTGACGGCGCAGTGCAGCACCTCGAGGTTCGACAGGCCGTTGAGGCGCGCGTTGCAGCGCGTCGCCTCCGCGCACTCGCGCTGGGCGTCGAGGGCGACGACGCGCCCGCCGGGGCCGACGATGCGCGCCGCCAGCAGCGCCGTGTAGCCGAGGTTGCAGCCGACGTCGACGAAGACGCCGCCGGCGCCGAGCGTGCGCCGCAGCGCCTCGTGGACCATCGGCTCGTGGGTCCCCGTCAGGACGCTCCAGGCCTGCGCGCCCCAGTGCGTGAAGTGCTCGCCCGACAGGCGCGCGCCATGCGCCGGGCCGCCGAGCACGCGCAGCTCGCCGCGCTCCAGCAGCGCCTCGACGGGCCGCAGCCAGCCGCGGTCGTGCGCGCGCCGGCGCTGCTCGACGTCGAGGGCGCGCATGAGGCCCCACGCGACGCGCGTGCGCAGCGCCGCGGCGACCGCCGGCCGGGCCATCAGACCCCGAGCACCGCGCTCATCGCGCGCGGCGTGACGCCGAGCGCGCGCGCGTCCTCGGTCCCGCCCCGCGCCGTCATCGACACCTCGAGCAGCTCGGCCTCGTCCCAGGTCGCCGGCGCGCGCGACTTCATGAGCGCCTCGAGGACGCGCAGCACGCGGTTGACGACCGGGATCGGGACGTTGACCGTCGGCCGCGGGCGCCCGGCCGCGCGCAGCATGAGCTCGACGATCTCCTGGTGGGAGAGCGTCTGCGGCCCGGCGAGCTCGAAGCGGCGTGCCCCGCCGGCCGGCAGCGCGAGCGCGGCCGCGATGCAGTCGGCGACGTCCTCGGCCCAGATCGGCTGGTAGAGCGCCCGTCCGCGACCGCTGACGGGGACGACCGGAAGGAACATCGCCATCCGCTCGACGAGCGTCATGAGCGGGTCGCCGGGCGCGTAGACGATCGACGGGGCGATGATCGTGGTGCGGACGCCGGAGCCCGCGACGGCGCGCTCGGCGAGCGCCTTCGCGCGCAGGAAGCGGGTGCGGTCGTGGCTCGTCGCGCTCAGCGCGCTGGCGAAGAGGAAGTGCTCGACGCCCGCGCGCTCGGCCGCCTGCACCATGCGCCAGGTCGCGATCCCGTTGAGCTCCTCGATCGAGCCGCTCGGCTGGTCGCGGATCGAGGCGGCGAGATGGACGACGGTCCGCACCCCGCGCAGGGCGTTGCGGAAGGACGGCGGGTCGGCGAGGTCTCCGAGCGCGATCTGGACGCGGACTCGCTCGGCGCCGAGCCCGCGCGGATCGCGCACGAGGCAGCGCACAGGCTCCCCGCCCGCGGTCAGGCGTCGCAGCAGCGCCCGCCCGACGAGACCCGTGGCACCGGTCAGCAGGAGCACCCCTGGATACTATGTCGGGCCGGTCCGACCCCAGTCAACGCGAAGGAACGAACGCTTCATGGCCTATGTCATCGCCGAGCCCTGCATCGGCACGAAGGACAACTCGTGTGTCGAGGTGTGCCCGGTCGACTGCATCCATCCCACGACGGACGAGCCCGACTACGACAAGGTCGAGATGCTCTACATCGATCCCGAGGAGTGCATCGACTGCGACGCGTGCGTCGAGGCCTGCCCGGTGGACGCCTGCTTCGCCGAGGACCAGCTCCCCGAGGAGTGGCAGCAGTACACGAAGATCAACGCGGACTACTTCGCGCAGAACTCGTAGGCGCCGCGTAGCGGCGCCGAACGCGCCGGGATCGCTGGAACCGAGGCGTTCGGCGACCTAATCTGGGTATTGTCGATAGGAATTCCCGGATCAGGAGGTCAGCACATGAGCGTCACCGACGAGCTGCTCGAGAACGCCAAGGGCTACGCCGACACGTTCGACAAGGGCAGTCTGCCGCTGCCCCCCGGCCGCAAGGTCGCGGTCGTCGCGTGCATGGACGCCCGCCTCAACCCCTACGGGCTCCTCGGCCTCGAGGAGGGCGACGCGCACGTCATCCGCAACGCCGGCGGCGTCATCACCGACGACGAGATCCGCTCCCTGGCGATCTCGCAGCGCCTGCTCGGCACCGAGGAGGTCGTCCTCATCCATCACACCGACTGCGGGATGCTGACCTTCACCGACGACGAGTTCAAGCGCTCGATCCAGGACGACGTCGGCATCAAGCCGGAGTGGGCCGTCGAGACGTTCCCCGATCTCGACGAGGACGTCCGCCAGTCGATCGGGCGCATCAAGGCGAGCCCGTTCATCCCGAACAAGGACTCGGTGCGCGGCTTCGTCTACGACGTCGAGACCGGCGGCCTGCGCGAGGTGGATTAGACCATCGGCAGGCTGATGCCCGTCGGCGCCGGTGACTGCAGCACGGGCAGCGCGACCGGCGTCATCGCGATGATCCCCCGCGCGGCCGAGCGAATCGCCTGCGCGGCCGGGTCGTCGGGATCGCTGAACACGAGCGGCGTGCCGGCGTCGGCCTGCTCGCGCAGCGGCATCGTCAGCGGGACCTTGCCGAGCAGCGGCACGTCGAGCTCGTCGGCGAGCTCCTGTCCCCCGCCCTCGCCGAAGATCTGGAAGCGCTCGCCCGACGGCGTCGTGAAGCCGGCCATGTTCTCGACGATCCCGGCGATCTCGAGGTTGACCTTCCCGGCCATCTGGGCGGCGCGGCGGGCGACCTTCTGCGCCGTCGGCTGCGGCGTCGTCACGATGATGAACTGCGCCTGCGGCAGGAGCTGGGCGAGCGTCATCGACACGTCGCCGGTGCCCGGCGGGAGGTCGACGAGGAGGTAGTCGAGCTCGCCCCAGGCGACGTCCTCGAGGAACTGCGTCAGGGCCTTGTGGAGCATCGGCCCGCGCCAGACGACGGCCGCGTCCTCCTCGACGAAGAAGCCGATCGACATGACCTTCACGCCGTGCGCCTCGAGCGGGACGATCTTGCGCTCCGCGTTGACCGGCGGGCGATCGCCGCCGAGCCCGAACATCCGCGGGATCGAGTAGCCCCAGACGTCGGCGTCGAGGATCCCGACCGACCTGCCGTCGGCGGTCAGCGCGGCGGCGAGGTTCGAGGTCAGCGTCGACTTGCCGACGCCGCCCTTGCCCGAGCCGACGCACAGGACGTTGGAGACCTGCGCGAGCGCGCCCGCCGGCAGCGCGCTGCGCCCGAGCGACTTCTGGAGCTTGGACTTCTCGGCGTCCGAGAGGACGTCGAAGTCGACGGCGACGCTCGTGACGCCGCCGACGGTGCCGGCCTCGCGCCGGACGGCCTCGACGAAGTGGTTGCGGATCGGGCAGCCCGCCGTCGTGAGCGAGACGACGACGCTCACCGCGCCGCCGTCGGAGATGTCGATCGAGCGGACCATCCCGAGCTCGACGATCGACTTGTGCAGCTCTGGATCGATGACGCGCTCGAGCGCCGCGCGGATCTCGGTGTCGGTCGGCATGCGTCCAGTCTAGAAAACCGCCGATGCCGCACCCGGGACAGGGCGCGGCATCGGCTGGGGAGGTGCTGCTATGGGGAACTACGGGTGCTGCTGGTCTGTGCGGGAAGTTCGCTACGCCAGGCTGGCGATGCGCTCGGAGACCTTCGTCGTCGCCTGGGTGGCCGCGGTGCGTCCGCTCTGGACGGCGTTCTCGACGCGCGCGGTCACGAGCTCGGCGTTCTTCACGACGGGCTCGGTGCGGGTCTTGATGCCCTCGGTGCGGGCCTTGAGCTCCTTCTCGACCGTCGCGCGGCGCTGGCGCAGCTCGCGCTCGATGCGCGTGCGGGCCTTCTTGGCGTCGCGCTCGATGCCCTTGAAGGCGCTCGATCCGCGGCGCTCGAAGCGGCGCAGCTCGTTCTCGGCCTTCGTCCGGGTGGAGTAGGACTTGCGGATGTCCTCGATCGCCGACTCGAGCTTCTCGCGGGCGATGAGCGTCGCGCCGACGGGGACGAAGACGGCCTTCTCGGCGATCTCGGTCACCTGGCTGACGGCGCTCTTCGTCGTCGACTTGGCCTCGGCGGCCTTCTTGGCGGCGGTCGTCTCGGCGCGGGTGGCCGTCGACTTCGCGCTCGCGCTGGTCTTGCGGGCCGCGGTCGAGCGGGCTGCGCTGCCGCGGTTGGCGGCGCGCGTCGCAGCAGCCTTCTTCGCGGTCGTCGAGCGCTTCGTGGCGTTCGTCTTGCGCGTCGTCGCTGCCTTCTGGGCGGGGGTGCCTGCGGTGGGGGTGGTGGCCATGGGTGCCTCCTCGTGAGGACTAAGGATATTAGTTCTAAGTCTCTGGTCGGGACCATACTACCCGAACGTGTGTTTGTAAACCCCGGTCACGGATTGGTTACGGGACGAACGCGGGTTCTGGCCCGGCGGGAGCGCCGGCTACGCAGCGGCGGCGCCGACGCCGACGCGCAGCATCCACGCGCCGGGGTCGTGCAGCTCGGCCGGGGTCGGCAGCCGTTCGGGCGCGGCGAACACCTCGTGCAGCGCGGCCGGGCCCGCCGCCGCGACGACCGCGTCGCAGAAGCGCTTGCCGTCCTCGTACTGGCGCATCTTCGCCTCCAGGCCGATGAGCTTCTCCAGCAGCGCGAGCAGCGGCGGGCGTTCGCGCCGTCGCTGGTCGAGCGCCGAGCGCAGCTCGTCGAGCGCCGGCAGCGCCTGGGCGCCGACGACGTCCATGACGTGCTCGGCGTGCCCCTCGACGACACCCATCACGCCCTGGACGCGCTCGAGCAGCTCCTTGCGCCCGGCCCCGCCGAGCGCCGCCACGAGCCCGTCCTCGCGCAGCGCCGCCACCATGCCGCGGACGTCGTCGAGCGCGGGCAGCTTCAGCAGCGAGCGCGGATCGACCTTGACCTCCAGCGACGCCAGCAGCTCCTGCAGCAGCCCGGCGAGGTACGGGCGCAGCCACGGCACGCCGGAGAACTGGACGGCATGGGTGACCTCGTGGAAGGCGATCCAGGTCAGCAGCTGCTCCGGGTCGGCCTTCAGCCGGGTCGCCGCCAGCGAGATGTTCGGCGCGACGAAGAGCAGGCGCGCGGGCGACAGCGGATCGACGAGGACGAACTCGTACTGGCCGAGCACGCGCTGGGAGAGGTAGCCGGTGATCGCGCCCGCCTCGGCGGAGATCAGCGTTCCCGCCGCCGCGCGGGCCGGGACGCGCAGGATGCCGATGCCGCCGCCGATGCAGGCGGTCGCCGACCGTGTCGAGGATCGCGCCCATCGAGGTGACGTTCGCCGCGATCCAGTCCGCGCGCGGGACCGCCTCGGGCGCGGGCAGCGCAGCGACGGGCCGCAGCCCGGTGTAGGCGACGACGCGGGCCTCGGCGTCGGCGCAGATGGCGGCGAGGTCGCCGGGGAGCTGCGCGGGCTCGCCCTGTCCGCTTCCGCGGGAGATGGCGTTGGCGATCCGCAGCGTGAGGTCTCGATCGAGCATCCCCTCATCATGCCCAACGGCGCCGGCGGCCCCGCCACCGGCGCCGGGTCAGGCCACGATCGCGCGCAGCCGGGCGAGCCCGTCGGCCGTCCGGGCGGCGACGACCGGCGAGTGCGGCTCGAGGTCCAGCGGCGCGCCGAGCGGGTCGTCGAAGGCCGGGAAGTCGACGAGCGCGCCGGTCTCGCGGACGATGAGCTGCGCCGCCGCGACGTCGACCGCGCGGGTGCGCCAGAGCGTCAGCATCCCGTCGACGCGCGTCGGCGCGAGCTGGCACAGCGAGATCGCGATCGAGCCGATGGCGCGCACGCGGTGGACGTTCGCGGCGAGGCCGTCCATCGCGGGCGCCATCCAGCGCGGGTCGGAGGACTCGATGGCGACCATCTCCAGGCGCCCGTCGTCCATCCGCCGCTCGGGCGCCGGGTCGACGCGGCGGCCGTCGAGCCAGGCGCCCTCGCCGCGGCGCGCCGTCCACTCCTCGCCCGGGCCGAAGTCGTACACGAAGCCGAACGCGACGTCGGCCATCGTCGCGCCCGCCGCCCGTCCGGTCGCGTCGGCGACGGCGATCGACAGCGAGTAGTGGCTCATCCCGCGCTTGGCGTTCAGCGACCCGTCGATCGGGTCGATGAGGACCCGCACGTCCTCGGCGCCGTAGTCGACGACGCCGCGCTCCTCGCTGACGGCCGTGAAGCGCGCGCCCGCCTCGTGCAGCGCGTCGAGCTGCGCGAAGACGACGTCCTCGGCCTGCTCGTCGATGACGAGCGTCCGGTCGCCGCCCTCGCCGCGGGTGCCGGTCTCGACGACCCGCTCGCGGCTCGTCGGGTGCGCCTCCAGGACGTCGCGCAGGCCGCCGGCGGCCGCGCGGCAGGCACCGAGCCAGTCGGCTGCGAGCGCGGTCGGGGGCGATGTCATCGAAGGCATACTAGGCGGGTGACGAGTGCTTCGAGTCCTGCGGCGTGGGCGAGCCTGACGCCGGCCCAGGCGCGCGCGGCAGCGCACCTCGACGGTCCGCTGCTCGTCCTGGGCGGCGCCGGCAGCGGCAAGACGACGGTGCTCGTCGCGCGGTTCGCGCAGCTCGTCGCCGGGGGGCTGGCGCCCGAGTCGATCCTCGCGCTGAGCCCGTCGGGCGCCGGCGCGGCGGCGCTGCGGCGCAGCATCGAGGACGCGCTCGACGGGCCCTACGAGGAGCTGCCGGTGCACAGCGTCCGCGACCTCTGCACGCGCCTGCTGCGCGACGAGACGGCCGAGGCGGGCGTCGACCCGTTCTTCGCGCCGGTCACCCGCGCCGACCGGCTGGCGGTCCTGCTGGAGCGCATGGACGACCTGCACCTGCGCCGCCACGACATCGCCGGGCGGCCCGCGATCCTCCTGGCGGGCGTCATCGATCGCATCGACCGCCTGAAGGCCGAGCTCGTCAGCGCCGCCGACTACGCCGCGTGGGCCGAGGGGCTGCCCGGCGGCGACGACGCGCAGCGCATGCGCGCCGCGCGCGAGGTCGAGTTCGCGCGCCTGTACCTCGACCACGACCGCCTGCTCGCCGAGGAGGGCGCGCTGGATGCGGGCGAGCTCGTCCTGCGCGCGATCGCGCTGCTGCGGGAGCGCCCGCACGTGCGCGCGCGCGTCGCCGAGCGCTTCCGCCACGTGCTCGTCGACGAGTTCGCCGACCTCGGCTTCGCGTCGGCGATGCTCGTCGAGCTGCTCGCGACGGAGCACGCGAACATCACCGTCACCGCCGACGACGACGCCGCCGCACGCCGCGCCCGGGCGGCCGCGACGAAGAACATCGCGGACTTCGAGCGCGCGCACCCCGGCGCCGAGGTCGTCGTGCTCGAGCGCTCGCTGCGCTGCCCGCAGCGGATCGTCGACGCCGCGCGCGCGGTCGTCGAGCCGATCGCCGGGCGCCGCGGTCTGCCGCTGCAGGGAGAGCCCGGCGGGACCGTCCGCTTCTGGCGCGCCGCCGACGAGCGCGCGCAGGCCCAGGCGGCGGCGGCGGAGATCGAGCGGCTCGTCCACGGCGGCTGTCCTCCGGAGCGCATCGGCGTGCTCGTCCGCTCGCTGCGCGACGAGGGCCGCCAGGTCGTCGTCGCGCTCGAGGAGCGCGCGATCGCCCATCGCACCGTCGGCGAGGCCGACCTCTTCTCGCACGCCGAGGTGCGCGACGTCCTCGCCTGGCTGCGGCTGCTCGCCGATCCCTCCGACGCCGGCGCGGTCGTGCGGGCGCTCGCGCGGCCGCCGG
The DNA here is from genome assembly GCA_963830085.1 of uncultured Actinomycetes bacterium. GTDB lineage: Bacteria > Actinomycetota > Thermoleophilia > Solirubrobacterales > Solirubrobacteraceae > CADCVQ01. The sequence continues at coordinate 393,035 of CAWHLF010000006.1, forward strand.
TGTCGCTGCGGTCCTCCGACCTCGCGCGCTGCGTGCAGATCGCGCGCCGGCGCAAGCTCGACATGGTCGCCGGCCTGCAGGCGGCGACCGAGTCACCGCAGGTCTCGCCCGAGGCGCGCGATCACATCCACTCGTTCCTGCGCCTGCACCGCGCCGCCGCCGAGACGCTCGACAGCACGCGCCCGGACCTCTTCGTCCATCGCCTCGTCGAGCGGCTCGGGCTGCGCCGCCAGCAGGTGTTCTCGGCGCAGGCCGACGTCGTCGAGCGGCTCGTGAACCTCGCCCGGCTCGGCGAGCTCGCCGGCGCCTACGCGCGCCGCGCGCCGCACGCGACGCCGCGGGACTTCGCGCGCTACGTCGCGGCCGTCGCCGAGGCCGACCTTCGCGACGAGGACGGCGAGGGCGCGCCGCCGCGCCCGGGCTCGGTGCAGGTCATGGCGCTCGACGCGGCCGGCGGCCGCGACCTGGACTGGGTCTTCGTCCTCGGCCTCACCGCGGCGCGGATGCCGGGACCGCGGCTGCGCGCCGGCGAGGCGATCCCCGACGCGCTGCTGCAGGAGGCGCTCGGGCCCGACGACCGGGCCGCGCAGGTGGCGGGGATGCGGCGCCTGCTCGCCGTCGCGATGACGCGCGCGCGACGCGGGCTCGTGCTCGCCCATCCGACGCAGAGCGCGAGCGGCGCGCTGCAGCCGCCGTCGCCGTTCGCCGAGGAGGCGCGCGCGGCGCTGGGCGCCGAGTGGGAGGAGCTCGAGGAGGCGCTCTTCGGTCCCGAGGAGGCGCTGCACGCGACGTTCTCGGCGCTGCGCGACGAGCTGCTGGCCGACGTCGCGCGCGTCGGCAAGGGCCTCGGCGAGCTGCGCCTGGACACCGACCTCGACGTCACCCACGCGGTCGCGCGCTACCTCGAGCTCGTGAAGCTCGCGGCGCTCATCGAGCGCCCCGCGGGGCAGTCGGTCGCCGACGCGCTCGCGCCGGTCAACGAGCGCCTCGCGGCGTCGCTGTCGCCGCTGCAGCGCGAGGTGCTGCAGACCTCGGGCCTGGATGAGCTGCTGCTCGACGCCGAGCGCCACGACCGCGCGCGGGCGGCGGCGCGGGCCGCGCGCAGCGAGCCGAGCCTCGTCGCGTTCCTCCCCCGCCGCGGCGACGGCCTCGCGCTGTCGGCGTCGGACATCGAGACCTACCGCTCCTGCCCGCTGCGCTACAAGTTCGCGCGCGTCCTGCGCGTGCCGCAGGAGCCGACGCTCAACCAGCGCTTCGGGATCCTCGTCCACCAGGTCCTCGAGCGCTACCACCAGATGTCCGAGTCGCCGTGCCCGTCGCTCGACGAGCTGCTCGTCCTGCTCGACGGCGGCTGGCGGCGCGCCGGGCTCGGCGACAGCGAGGAGGAGCGCCAGCTGCGCGAGAAGGCGGACGCCGCCCTGCGCCGCTACCACCAGCGCGTCAGCGAGACGCCCGTGCAGCCGGTCTGGTTCGAGCGCGCGTTCTCGTTCCGGATGGGCCCGCACACGCTGCGCGGCCGGGTCGACCGCGTCGACCGGCTCGCCGGCGGCGCCTACGAGCTCATCGACTACAAGACCGGCCGGCCGCGCTCGGCGGCGGCGCTGAAGGAGGACGTCCAGCTCTCGCTCTACGCCGTCGGCGCGCGCGAGGCCTGGCAGCTCGATGCCACGCAGCAGGCCTACCTCTACGTCCTCGACGACGAGAAGGTGCGCGTCCCGAGCGCCGAGATCGACGCGGCCTGGATCGCCGACACGGTCGACGAGGTCGCCGGCGGGATCCTCGCGCAGGACTTCGAGCCGACGCCGTCCTACGCGGCGTGCTCGATGTGCGACTTCCGCATCGCGTGCCCGGCGGCCGAGCGCTGACTCACGCGGCGCTCGGCGACCTGCACGCCGCCCGCCCCCGACGGCCACGCGACGAGCACCCGCTCGCCGGCCCGCGCGACCGCGATCCCGCGACCGTCGCCGCCCGTGATCGTCCCGAGGATCTGCGGGCCCGCCGCGTCGGAGGCGGCGACCGCCCAGTGCGGCGCCCCGGGGTTCGGGAGCAGCGCGGAGTAGACGACGATCGGGCCCGGACGCGGGTGCGACGACGACCGGGCTGAAGCGGGTGAAGCCGAGGTGCGCGACGAGCCGCGGGCTCGACCACGGCCCGCCGTCCGACGACCCCGCGGTGAGCGCGTCGTAGGACGGCCCGGCGTTCTGCGCAGTCGTCGCCGACAGGGCGGCGACGGCATGGCCGGCGGCGTCGAAGGCGACGCTCGGGAGGCCGACGGCGATGCCGGAGGGCGCGCGCAGCGGGCGTGCCGGCAGCAGCCGCGGGAGCAGCTGGCGCGTGAAGGCCGCCTGGTTGACGTACGCGCTGGGCGGTGGCGCGGCGCCCTCGCCCTCGCCGGGGTACGGGAGGATCTTCTGCGGGCGCAGCCAGGAGGCGACGAGCCGCCCGTCGGGCGCCCCGGCCAGGCGGGCCGTCGCCCCGACGTCGCGCCCGGCGATCGTGGCATCGCCGGCCGGCAGGCCGCGGGCGTCGAGCAGCCTGAGCGTCAGCGTCCGCGGCGCCAGTCGCTGCACGAACGCGCGGGACTTGCGCGGGAGGGAGCGATGACGGCTGACCCAGCCGACCGCCGCCCCCGCGCCGCGCGCGGCGAGCACGATCTGCGCGGCCCCGCCGGTGCCGGCGGTCCGCGGCGCGCTCGCGAAGCGGCCCTCGTCGATCGTCGCGACGCGCACGCGGGCGCGGCGCGAGCCGGAGCGCCCGTCGCGCCAGGCGACGACGACCGCGCCGCTGCGCAGGAGCGCGAGGCGCGGGAAGGCGGAGGATGCGTTCGTCGACCGCGATCCGCTCGCGAACGGCCGGCTGCCCGCCGGGCGCGGCGGTCGCGACGACGATCGCCTGGCTGCGGCGGCCGATCTCCGACCATGCGAGCACCGACCCGCGCCGCCCGATGACAGCCTGCGGGTCACGGACGATCGCGCCCTCGGCGCCCAGCGTCGTGATCTTCCAGGGTGCTCCGGAGCCGGCGCGTGTCGCGACGGCGAAGCGGCCGTCGGTGGGATCGCCGCTTGCGCCGGCGACGATCGCCTCGCCATCTGCTCCGAGCGCCGCGGCGAGCTGGCCGCTCACCGGCAGGTCGAGCGCCTGCGCCGGGGCGAAGGCGGCACCGGCGCCGCCCACCGGGACGGTGAGGGCGAGCGGGAGGGCCGTGAGCAGGACGAGGGCCGAGCGGGAGATCATGCAGCTGCAACGCGCGCGGGCCCTGCAAGTCGCGCGCGCTGGACGAACTGTCAGCGCTCGGGGCCCTGCTGGCGCAGGAAGCGCTGGAACTCGCTGGCGAGCGCGTCGCCGGTCGGCAGGTCGCCGGGACCGAGCGGGGTGATGTCCTGCTGGGCGGCCTGCTCGAGGCGCTCGACGAAGGCCTGGACGTCGGGGTCGGACTGGACGGCGAGACCGACCTGGCGCTCGTACTCGCCGGTCGCGTTCTCGAGCTCGGTCGCGTCGACCGACACCGCGACGAGGCCCTCGATCCTGCGCACGAGCGCGAGCGCCGCCTTCGGGTTCGGCGCGGCCGCGACGTAGTGCGGGACGCTCGCCCAGAGGCTCGCCGACGGCAGGCCGGCCTCCGTGCACGCGGTGTGCAGGACGCCGACGATCCCGGTCGGGCCCTCGTACGTCGTCTCGGCGAGGCCGAGCTTCGTCACGAGCGCCTCGTCGGACGCGAGGCCGGTGATCGCGACCGGCTGCGTGTGCGGCACGTCGGCCAGCAGCGCGCCCATCGTCACGACGAGCTGCGTTCCGAGCGCCTCGGCGAGGTCGATGATGTGCTGGCAGAACGCGCGCCAGCGCATCGACGGCTCGGGGCCCTGGACGAGGATGAGGTCGCGCGGAGCGCGCGGCACGCGGGCGGCGAAGATCTCGATCCCGGGCCAGGTCACCTCGCGCGTGCGGTCCTCGGTGAAGCGGATGTGCGGGCGCGTGCTCTGGAAGTCGTAGAAGTCTTCCGGATCGATGCGCGCGAAGCGCTCGGCGCCGAGCGACTCGCCGATGAAGGTCAGCGCGGCCGAGGCCGCGTCACCCGCGTCGTTCCAGCCGCTGAAGGCGCAGACGAGGGCGGGGGCGCGCAGACCGTCGGGACGGCTCTCCCAGATCAAGGGCTGCATCCGATTGAAGGTACATCATGGGCAGATGACGATTGCGACCCTGCGGCCCGGACAGGAGGTGGAGGGCATCTTCGCGTGCACCCGCAAGGACCGCCTCATGTCGCGCGGCGGGACGCCGTACCTCGCCGTCGAGCTGCGCGATCGCACCGGCGCGGTCCAGGGGCGAGCCTTCCGCGACGCGGACGTCCTGGCGGGCCGCTTCGACCGCGGCGACCTCGTCCGCGTCGCCGGGCGCGTCGAGCGCTTTCGCGACGAGCTGCAGGTCGAGCTGCGCGCGATCGGCCGCGCGGGCGACGGCGAGGCCGACCCGGCGACCTTCCTCCCCGTCGCCTACCGCGACCTCGACGAGCTCGACGGCTTCCTCGAGCACCTCGCGCGCGAGGTCCACGACCCCGGCCTCCGCGGCCTGCTCGACGTGCTCCTCGCCGATGCCGCGCTGCGCGCGCAGTGGCGGCGCGCGCCGTGCACGCGCGGCGGCCACCACGCCTACCTCGGCGGGCTGCTCGAGCACACCGTCGCGGTCGGGACGCTCGCCCTCGAGGCCTGCCAGCTGCACCCGCGCCTGGACTCGGACCTCCTGCTGACCGCCGCGCTCGTCCACGACCTCGGCAAGACGCGCGAGTTCACGTACGGCGCCGAGATCGGGCTGACCGAGGCCGGGCGGCTGCTCGGCCACGTCGAGCTCGGGCTCGGCATCCTGCGCGAGGTCGCGGCGCGCGTGCCGGCGCTCGGCGCCGGCCGCCTGCTCGCGCTCGCGCACTGCGTCCTGTGCCACCACGGTCCGGACGCCGCTCCGGGCCGGAGGTTCGGGTCGGCGGAGGCGCTCGCGCTGCATCGCCTCAACGCGCTCGACGCCGCGGTCAAGGGGGCGCTGGAGCACGGCCTGGCTCCCTGAGCGCGCGCCGCGCGAGCTTCCAGGCCACGTAGAGCAGCAGTCCCGCGAAGCCGATCTCCAGCGCGCGCTCGGGCACGGCGTTGGCGAGCACCGCCCCGCCGACGGCGCCGGCGACCGCCAGCGCGCCGAGCTCCAGCCCCGTGCGCACGTCGGTGTTGCCCTTGCCGTGCTGGCGCCAGGCGCCGAGCAGCGCGACGGGAACGATCGCCAGCAGCGACGTCGCCTCGGCGTCGAGCTGGCTCAGGCCGAGGCCGATCGTGAGCGCGGGAACGAACAGCGAGCCACCGCCGACGCCGAGCAGCCCGGCGACGACCCCGGCCACCAGACCGATGAAGACGGCCTCGATCATCCGGCGAGGAGGTCGATCGCGACGACCGTGAGCACGACCGCGAAGATCAGCGAGATCGCATTCGCCGAGACGCGCCGCTGCAGCTCCGTGCCGAGGAGAACCCCCGCGACCGCCGGCAGACCGACGAGCACCGCCTCCTCCACGTGGACGTTGCCGTACGCGCCGTGGACGGCGGCCGCGACGCCGGCGATGACGACGATCGCGGCCAGCGACGTGCCCGTCGCCCGGTGCTCGTCGAAGCCGAGCCAGAGCACGAGCAGCGGCACGATGACGACGCCGCCGCCGACGCCGAAGAGCCCGCTGAAGAGGCCCGCGAGGGTCCCGATCGCGGCGAGCCTGGCGGTTCGGCCGGGCACCATGCGCGGCATACTAGAAGTCATGTCAGCCGCCGCCACGCTCGTCGAGGCGCTCGAGCCCGTCCGAGCCGATCCGGCCCGCGCGGCGATCCTGCTCGACATCGACGGGACGCTCGCGCCGATCGTCCGCCACGCCGACGATGCGCACGTCCCGGAGCCGACGCGCGTCCAGCTCATCGCCGTCGCCAAGCGCTACGGCGTCGTCGGCTGCATCAGCGGGCGCCAGGCGGCGACGGCGCGGCGGATGGTCTCGCTCGGCTCGATCTCCTACGTCGGAAACCACGGCGCCGAGCTGCTGCCGGCGGGCGGCACGCGGGTCGAGATCGACCCGGAGATCGCGTCCTACGAGCAGGTGGTGCGCGACTTCGCGCGCGACGTCTGGACCAGCGACCTGCAGCGCCTGCGCGTCCGGCCCGAGGACAAGCGCGCGATCGCCGCCTTCCACTGGCGCGGCGCGCCCGACGAGGAGGCGGCGCAGGACGCCGTGCGCGCGATCGCCGAGCGCGCGCAGGCCGCGGTCTGGGCATCCACTGGGGCCGCAAGGTCCTCGAGGTGCGCCCGCCGGTCGCGATCGACAAGGGCCGCGGCGTGCGCCTGCTGCTCACCGGGCGTGACATCACCGCCGGCCTCTACGTCGGCGACGACCGCACCGACCTCGACGCCTTCGCGGCGCTGCGCGAGCTCGTCGCCGAGGGCGCGCTGCACCACGCCGTCTGCGTCGGCGTGCGCTCCGACGAGACGCTGCCCGAGCTCGAGGAGGCCTCCGACCTGCTCGTCGACGGCCCCCTCGGCGTGCGCGCGCTGCTCTCCGCCCTGGCCGCGTAGCCGCTCGCGATGCGCTTCGTGGACTTCCTGCGCGCCGCCGTCCTGCTCTGCGCGGGCGCCGCGACCGCGCTCGCGACCGTGACGGTCCTCGCCGCCGGCGCCGACGAGGAGTCGTCGGACACGCTCGTCCTCTTCATCGCCGGCTGGTGGCTCGCCGCCGGGATGATCGGCGCGTGGCTCGGACGGCGCGCCGAGACGAACTCGCCGATCGCGAACCTCCTCGCGAACGCGAAGTCGACGACCTCGCTGCCCGAGCAGCGGCCGGGGAGCCTGCTCGTCAACCGCATGTGGCCGCTGCTGCTGTCGACGATCCTCGCCCTCGGACTCGGGCTCATCGCTCCGCAGATCCCCGGGATCGCGACCGGCTTCGCGATCATCGCCGCGCTCGCATGGCGCCGGCAGGAGGCGGCGGTGAGCGCGATCGAGGAGCGTGACGGCGTCGCGTTCTACGTCGAGCCGACGCCGCCGCACAAGCCGATCAAGCTCGTCCGCGCGCCCGGCTTCCGGCGCGACCTCGCGTCGGCCAACGGGTCGCCGAGTTAGGTCCTAGCGCACGAGCCCGACGAGCCCGACGAGCAGCGGCGCGAAGAGCAGCGCCGGCAGGAAGTTGCCGACCTTCACGTCCTTGAGGTCGAGCAGCCGCAGCGAGATCCCGATGATGAGCACGCCGCCGGCCGACGTCATCGCGGCGAGCGCCTCGCCCTCGAGCAGGCCCTCGAACAGCCCGGCGCCGAGCGTCAGCGCCCCCTGCACGACGAGCACCGTGACCGCCGCGAACGCGACGCCCGCCCCGAGCGTCGACGCGAGCGCGATCGACGCGAACCCGTCGAGCAGCGACTTCGTCGCCAGCGGCTCGATGTTCCCTCGCAGCCCGTCCTCGAACGAGCCGATGACGGTGAGCGGGCCGACGCAGAAGAGCAGGCTCGCGGTGAAGAACGCCTCGCTGACGGTGCCGCCGCCCGCGGCCGGGCTCCGTGCGCGACCGACCCGCTCCTGCAGGCGGTCGCCGAGCCGCGCGAGCCGCTGCTCGATGCCGATCGCCTCACCGGCGAGGCCGCCGAGCAGGATCGCGCCGAGGACGTAGAGCGGGCTCGTCTCGCGCCACTGCAGCGCGAGGTCGATGCCGATGACCGCGGTGACGAGCCCGAGGCCCGCGAGCACGCGCTGCTGGAGCCCGGCCGGCACGCGCGCGCCGACGAGGACGCCGATCGCGGTGCCCGCGAGCACGGCGGCGACGTTGATGAAGGTCCCGGTCACGGGCTGCGAGGATGGCAGCCGATGCCCGCGGCCGACGTCCTCATCGTCTCGCTCGCGTCGACCGCGGGGCTGCGCGCCTCCGACGAGGAGCTCGCCGGCAGCCTGCGCCGCGCCGGCGCGACCGTCGCGGTGACGGTCGCCCGCCCGCCGCGCGAGGTGCGGACGTTCGCGCTGACCGACCTCGGCTGGGCGTGGACGGCGCGCGCCGCCGCGGAGGCCGGGATCGCCGCGCACGCGCCCCGCGCGATCGTCTACTCGACGGTCACGGCGGCCCTGTTCTGGCCGCGGCCGGGCGCGATCCGCTACGACGCCCCGGCCGCCGCCAACCGTCCCGGCCGCCATGGCGTCTGGCAGCGCCCGCTCGAGCGCCGGCGCCTCGCCGGCGCGCCGCTGCTCGTGCCGGTCGACGACGGCACGCTCGCCGAGACGCCGCGACCGCACGCGCCCGCGGTCGTCGTTCCGATCCCGGTCGAGCCGTCGCCCGACACCGGCGCGCCGCGCGACATCGCCGTGCTGACGTACGCCGCCAACCCGCAGAAGAAGGGCCTGGACCGCCTGCTCGCCGCCTGGGCCGCGGCGCGGCGCGAGGGCGAGGAGCTCGTCGTCGCCGGCGCCGACCTGCGCATCGACGCGCCCGGCGTGCGCGTCGCGGGACGCCTCGCGCCGGTCGACTACCGCGCGCTGCTGCGGCGCGCCCGCGTCTTCGCGACGGCCCCGCGGCGCGAGGACTACGGCATCGCCCAGCTCGAGGCGCTCGCCGACGGCTGCGTCCTCGTCACGACGACGGCGCCCGGGCCGTACGCCGCGCTGCCGCTCGCGCGCGTGCTCGACCCGCGGCTCGTCGTCGACGACGACGCGGGCCTCGCGGGCGCGCTGCGCGCCGCGCTCGACGACCCGCTCGACGGCTACGCCCGCGATGCCGCCGCGACGGTCGCGGGATTCTCGCGGCGAGCGGTCGACGTCGTCGTGCGCGACGGGCTGCTGCCGCGGCTGCTGGTTGCTAATGCCAGGCCGCCTCGACGAGCAGACGGCGGGCGTGGCTGCTGCCGGCCTTCGTGATCGAGCCTTGGCGGCGCTTGGTGCCCGAGGACTGCTCGGACGCACCAGGCCGAGGTAGCTGGCCAGCTGCTTGGGATGCTTGAACGCGGCGACGTCGCCGATCTCGGCGACGAGGCCGACCGCGGTCAGCGTGTCGATGCCGCGCAGGCACCGCAACCGGCGCAACCGTCGGTGCCCACGGTCCCTGCAGCGACTGCTCGACGATCAGCCGATCGAGGCGATCGCGCCGCGCGAGCAGCACCTCGTGATGGGCGAGATACTCGCCGAAGACGACCTCGACGAGCGGCTGCTCGAAGCGAATCTGACTGAGCCACGTCAGGTGACGCTGTGACCACGTCTCGCCGGGACCGTCAAAGATGAACCCGCGCCTGCAGCAGCAGCTTGCTGATGCGATGGCGCGCGCCCATCAGATCGCCACGCAAGTGCTCACGCGCCCTGACCAAGTCGCGCAGCGCCTCGAGCTCGGGCGCCGGCACGACGACCGGTCGCAGCTGCCCAGCAGCCAGCAGCCTGGCGAGCTTCAGCGCATCACGAGTGTCTGTCTTGATGCGATCTCCGGGCTGACGCGGGATCGCGCCGGGCGAGCAGACCATCACTTCCAGCCCCTCGGCCCTGGCCTGCCGCGCGAGCCCGAACCCCGTCGGCCCGGCCTCATAGACCGCCCTGACCGGCCCCGGCAGCGACACCAGCCACTCGATAGCCGCCCTCGGCGACCCCGACAAGCTGCGCCTTGAGCACCTCACCAGACCCAGCACCACCGCCGCGGCCGCGGTCTTGCGGGCATGCACATCCAGCCCGGCGAAGCAGATACCGTCCGTCATGTCGACGCTCCTCATCCTTCGATGCGGTAACCAGCCCGCGCCATACGAAGCGCGGGAGCGTCGACACTTACCGGCTACACCGGCGGCGAAGACACCGCCCATCCGTCTAGGACCCGCTCGCCCGCACGCGCTTGCGGAGCTTGGAGAACTCCTCCCAGGGGCGCGTGTTGGCGACGTGCTCGGGCGTCAGCCATGCGCGGCGCGCCGTCGCGACGCCCCAGCGCACGTGGTGCATCGTGTTCGCGCCGTGGGCGTCGGAGTCGATCGTGATGAGCACGCCGGCCTGCGCCGCGGCGCGCGCGTGGACGTCGTCGAGGTCGCGGCGGTCGGGCGCGGAGTTGATCTCGAGCATCGTGCCGGTCCGCGCGGCGGCCGCGATGACCTCGTCGATGTCGAGGCCGTAGCCGGCGCGGCGGCCGATCTTGCGGCCGGTCGGATGGCCGATGACGTCGATGTACGGGTGCTCGATCGCGGCGACCATGCGCTTGGTCATCTCGCGCGTCGGCGTGCCGAACGCGGTGTGGACCGAGCCGACGACCCAGTCCAGCCGGGCGAGCAGCTCGTCGTCGTAGTCCGGCGAGCCGTCGGGCAGGATGTTCGTCTCGGTCCCGGCGAGCACCGTGATGCCGTCCACGCGCTCGTTGACCTCGGCGACGCGCTCGATCTGGCGCTCGAGCTCGTCGGGCGTCACGTGGTCGCCGAAGCCGTGCGTCGCGGAGTGGTCGGTGATCGCGATGTACTCGTAGCCGCGGGCGACCGCCGCGCGCGCCATCTCCTCGATCGTGTTGCGCCCGTCGGAGGCCCTCGTGTGCATGTGCAGGTCGCCGCGCAGGTCCGCGACGGTGACGAGCCGCGGGGGCTCGAAGCGCGGGTCGAGCTCGCCGCGGTTCTCGCGCAGCTCGGGCTCGGGGAAGGCGAGACCGAGGCGCGCGTAGACCTCCTCCTCGGTCGCGCAGCGCAACGTCTCGCCGGTCTCGTCGTCGAGGATCCCGTACTCGGAGACGTGCAGCCCGCGCCGCACGGCCGCCTCGCGCAGCGCGACGTTGTGCGCCTGCGAGCCGGTGAAGTGCTGCAGGAGGTTGCCGAAGTTCTCCGGCTCGACGACGCGCAGGTCGACCGGCAGGCCGGTGTGCGTGCGCCCGCGCGCCGCGTGCTCGTTCGGCGCGGACGCCGACTCGATGAGGTCGAGATCGCCGAGCGCGCGGGCGAGCGCGCCGGGGTCGCTCGCCGTCGCGATGATGTCGAGGTCCTTGACCGAGTCCGCCTGGCGGCGGGCCGAGCCGGCGAGCTCGACGCGCTCGGCGGCCGGATGCGCCCGCAGGGCGGCGACGATCTGCTCGCCGACGGTCAGCGCGCGGTGCAGGAGCACGCGCTGGGCGGGCGCGTCGGCGATCCCGGCCGCCAGCGACGAGAGGACGGACTCCTCGAACTTCGGGCCGAAGCCCTTCACGCCGCGCAGCTGCTGGCCCTCGGCGGCGGCGCGCAGCGTCTCCGGCGAGTCGATGCCGAGCTCGTCGAACAGCCGCCGCGCGCGCTTCGGGCCGAGGCCCGGCAGCCGCGTCATCGCCAGCAGGCCGGGCGGGTACTTCGCGCGGAGCTTCTCGACCGCCGGGATCGTGCCGGTGTCCAGCAGCGCGACGAGCTTCTCCTCGAGCGTCTTGCCGATCCCCGCGAGCTCGGTGACGCGGCCCTGGCGCGTCATCGCGGCGACCGAGACCATCGCCTCGCGCGCGCTCTTCGCCGCGCCGCGGTAGGCGAGCACGCGGTGCACGACGGCGCCGTCGAGCTCGTAGAGGTCGGCGAGCTCGTCGAAGACCGCGGCGATCTCGAGGTTTGAGGGATCGGTGACCATGAGGCGAGGTCCTGGCCGTAGGGTAGTCGCGCCGATGCCTCCGACCGCCTGGCTGATCCTGCCCACGTACGACGAGGCCGAGAACATCGAGGCGATCGTGCGCGCGGCGCTGGCGATCCTCGAGCAGGCGGCGCCCGGCGCCCACCGGATCCTCGTCGTCGACGACGGCTCGCCCGACGGCACCGGCGCGATCGCCGACCGGCTCGCCGCCGAGCTCGACGCGGTCGAGGTCCTGCACCGCACGGAGCGCGAGGGCCTGGGCCCCGCGTACCTCGCCGGCTTCGCGCACGCGCTGGCGCACGGCGCCGGCCACGTCCTGGAGATGGACGCCGACTTCTCGCACGATCCCGCCGACCTCGCCCGCCTGCTCGCGGCGGCCGCGGACGCCGACCTCGTGCTCGGCTCGCGCTACGTCCCCGGCGGCGGCGTGACGGACTGGGGCCCCGTGCGCCGGCTCGTCAGCCGCGGGGGCTCGTGGTATGCCCAGCGCGTGCTCGGCCTGCGGGTGCGCGACCTCACGGGCGGCTTCAAGTGCTTTCGCCGCGAGGTCCTCGAAGCCATCGACCTGCCGACGGTCCGCTCGCGCGGCTACGCCTTCCAGGTCGAGCTCACGCACCGCGCGATCAACGCGGGCTTCCGCGTCGTGGAGATCCCGATCGTCTTCCGCGACCGCCAGATGGGCCGGTCGAAGATGTCGTGGAGGATCGCCGGCGAGGCGGCGCTGCTCGTCCCCCGGCTGCGCTTCGGCCGCCGCGCTCGCATATCCGGCCAGCAGCGCCGGGCCTGAGCGCGAAGGCGGGCGTGCCCGCCGATGCGCCGTGAGATGCAGACATCGGATCTCGTGCTCGTCCGCGGGCTCGCGGACACGCGGGCGACCCTCGATCTCTGGAACGAGCGCCCCTGGCCGGTCGTCGCCCGCTGGACGGCGGCGGCATTCGGGATCGCGCTGCTGCTGCTCGCGGCGGTGTGGGTCATCGCCTCCCGCTCGCTGCCCGACTGGGGCTCGGGGAACTTCCTCGGCCGGGGCGGCGGACCGGACGTCGCCCAGGTGCTGCACGTCCTCTGGCGCAACGGCCTCGTGCTCGCGCTGCACGCGATGGCGTGCGTCGCGGGATTCATCGCCGGCAGCTCGCTGCCCGCCGAGGCGCAGCGCTACGGCGGCGTCTGGCGCTGGGTGCACGACAAGGCGGGGCCGCTGGCGATCGCGTTCGTCGTCGGCGCCACGGGCTTCTCGCTCGTCACGCAGGCGATCGTGCTCGGCGAGGGGGCGTCGACGATCGCCGGGGAGCTCGGGATCTCCCCCGGGCTGCTGCTCGTCGGCCTGCTGCCCCACGCGCTGCCGGAGCTCGTCGCCCTCTTCCTCCCGCTCGCGGCCTGGATGATCGCCAGCCGCAACGGGGACTGGCATCAGCTGCTCGCGGCGACCTTCGTGACCGTCATGCTCGCGATCCCGATCCTCGTCGCCGCGGCGTTCGTGGAGGTCTACGTCAGCCCGGGTGTCCTGCGCGGCCTGGCCGGGTAAGACCGTGCTTCATTTTGTATAGTGGGCTGGGCTCGCGCCTACGGCGCGTTACAAAAAGGAGACACCCACCAATGGCCGGAACGATCATCGAGGTCACCGACAGCAGCTTCCAGGCCGAGGTCATCGAGAGCGAGACTCCGATCCTCGTCGACTTCTGGGCGCCGTGGTGCGCGCCGTGCCGCGCGATCGCACCGCTGCTCGAGCAGATCGCCGGCGAGCGCGAGGACGTCCGGATCGTGAAGCTCAACGTCGACGACAACCAGGAGACCGCCGCCTCCTACGGCATCCTGTCGATCCCGACGCTCATCCTCTTCAACAACGGCGCGGAGGCCAAGCGCCTGCGTCCGACGCGCTCCAAGAGCCAGCTCGAGGAGCAGCTCGTCCTCGAGCCGGCCGCCTAGCCTCGCGCGGTCACGACGACGCCGGTCAGCCGGCTCGCGCGACCGAGATGCGCAGCTCGCGACCCTCGATGAGCGCCGCGTCGCCGAGGCCGTTGGAGTCGTAGTGCACCTCGACGGCGAGCACCTCGCCGCTGAGGTAGCGCTCGTGCTTGCGGGCGGCCGCGAGCAGCTCGTCGTCGCCGCCCAGGCGCAGGACGATCCGGTCGGCGATCTGCAGGCCCGCGTCTCGGCGCGCGCTCTGGACGGCGTGGACGACCTCGCGCGCGAGCCCCTCGCGCCGCAGCGCGTCGTCGAGGGTGAGCTCGAGCGCCACGGCGTGCGAGCCCTCGCGCTCGAGCTGGTAGCCCTCGAGCGGGGCCATCGCGACCTGCAGGTCGTCGGGCCCGAGCTCGTGGTCGTGGCCGTCGACGAAGATGCCGACCGAGGTGCCGGCGCGCAGCGCATCGGCGACGTGCGCGGGATCGAGCGCCGCGACCGCCGCCGCGACCTGCGGCATCGCCTTGCCGAAGCGCGGGCCCGAGCGTGCGGTAGTTCGGCTTCAGCGTGTAGGAGCCGAGCTCGCCGGCCTCCGAGACGAAGCGCACGACCTTGACGTTGAGCTCGTCGCGCACGACGTCGGTGAGGCGCTCGATCGCGTCGCGCTCGCGGCCGGCCGCGACGACGACGGCCTCGTGCAGCGGCTGGCGGACCTTGAGCTTCGCGGCGCCGCGCGCGGCGAGGCCGAGGCGCACGGTCTCGCGGGCGATCGACATCGCGAGCTCGAGCTCCTCGTCGCGCGCCTCGGGGCTCGGCCAGTCGCAGAGGTGCACGCTCGGCTCGGTCCCGTCGAGGTTGTCGTAGATCTCGTCGGCGACGAACGGGACGAACGGCGCGAGGAGCTTGGCGACCGTCACGAGGCAGTGGCGCAGCGTCTCGTGCGCGGCGACGTCGCCCTCCCAGAAGCGCCGCCGCGAGCGACGCACGTACCAGTTGGACAGGTCGTCGACGAACTCCGCGATCGCCCGCCCCCCGGTCGTGGCGTCGTAGGCGTCGAGGCGCTCGGTGACCGTCGCGGTCGTCGCGCTCAGGCGCGAGCGGATCCAGCGGTCGAGGTCGTTCGGCGCCGCCGCCGGCCGCGACTCGTCGACGGGGTAGAGCGTCGCGAAGGCGTACGTGTTCCAGAGCTGTCGCAGGAACAGGCGCACGCCCTCCCCGATCGCGTCGAGCGAGAAGAGGTAGCCGTCCCAGGGCTGCTTGGAGGTGAAGAAGTACCAGCGCAGCGCGTCGGCGCCGAAGCGGTCGATGACGTCGTTCGGCGCGACGACGTTGCCCTTGGACTTCGACATCTTCTGCCCGTCGGCGTCGAGGAGGAGGCCGAGGCAGACGACGTTGCGGTACGGGACCTCGGGGCCGCGCAGGAGCGTCGAGATCGCCAGCAGGGAGTAGAACCAGCCCGCGCGTCTGGTCGAGCGCCTCGCAGATGAAGTCGGCGGGATAGAGCTCCTCGAGGCGCGCCAGGCCGCCTTGCCCGGACTGCAACGGCTCGTGGCGCTGGGCGAAGGGCATCGCGCCGGAGTCGAACCAGACGTCGATGACCTCCGGGACGCGGGTGGCGGTCTCGCCGCACTCGCCGCACGGGAACGTCACCTCGTCGGCGTACGGCCGGTGCGGGTCCTCGAGGCGCACGCCCGAGCGCTCCTCGAGCTCGTCGAAGCTCCCGATGACCGTGACGTGGCCCTCGCCGCAGCGCCAGACCGGTAGGGGCGTGCCCCAGTAGCGCTCGCGCGACAGCGCCCAGTCGACGTTGTTCTCCAGCCACTTGCCGAAGCGCCCGTGCTTGATGTGCTCCGGATGCCACGTCGACCTGCTCGTTGGCTGCCAGCAGCTCGCGGCGGAGCTTCGACGTCGCGATGTACCAGGACGGCTTGGCGTAGTACAGCAGCGGCGTGCCGCAGCGCCAGCAGTGCGGGTAGCTGTGCATGAGGCGCTCGGAGCGCAGCAGCCGGCCGCGCGCGCGCAGGTCCTCGACGAGGTCGTCGTCGGCGTCCTTGACGAAGCGCCCGGCGTAGCGCCCGATGCGCTCGTCGTACGTGCCGTCCGGGCGCACGGGGTTGACGACCTTCAGCCCGTACTGCGCGCCGAGGCGGTAGTCGTCCTCGCCGAACGCGATCGCGGTGTGCACGAGCCCGGTGCCGTCCTCGGCGGAGACGAAGTCGGCGAGCAGGACGCTGTGCCCGCGCTCGCCGTACTCGTCGGCGCCGAGGTAGCCGAACGGCGGCTCGTAGCGGACGCCGTCGATCGCGGCGCCCGGGAAGCGCTCGAGGATCTGGACGCCGGCGGGGTCGCCGAGCACGCGCTCGACGAGCGCCTCGGCGAGCACGACCGGCGGGTCGAGCCTGCCGGTCTTCGCGCGGACGTAGACGAGCTCGGGGTCGACGGCGACGGCGGCGTTGGAGACGAGCGTCCAGGGCGTCGTCGTCCAGACGAGCAGCTCGTCGCCGGCCTGCAGCGGGCCGCCGTCCTCGGCGACCGGGAAGCGGACGTAGATCGACGGGTCCTCGACGTCCTGGTAGCCGAGCGCGACCTCGTGGCTGGAGAGCGCCGTCCCGCAGCGCGGGCAGTACGGCACGACCTTGTGACCCTCGTAGAGCAGCCCGCTGTCGGCGATCGTCTTCAGCGCCCACCAGACGGACTCGATGTACTCGGCGTCGAGCGTGCGGTAGGCGTGCTCGAGGTCCAGCCAGAAGCCGATGCGCTCGGTCAGCGCGTTCCAGTCCTCGAGGAACGCGAACACCGACTCGCGGCAGCGCGCGTTGAACTCGGCGATGCCGAACTCCTCGATCTGCTCCTTCGACGTGATCCCGAGCTGCTGCTCGACGGCGATCTCGACCGGCAGGCCGTGGCAGTCCCAGCCGCCGCGGCGCTCGACGTAGAAGCCGCGCATCGTGCGAAATCGCGGGAAGATGTCCTTGAACGCGCGGCTGAGCACGTGGTGGACGCCGGGCGGCCCGTTCGCCGTCGGCGGGCCCTCCCAGAAGACCCACGGCGGCGCGCCCTCGCGGCGGCGCAGCGACTCGCGGAAGACGTCGCGCTCGCGCCAGCGCTCGAGCACCTGCTCCTCGAGCGCGGGAAAGGACTGCTGGGGATCGACGGGCCGCTTCGCCATGGCGGTGCTAGTCTAGGTCGAAGCCGGGGCGCGAGCGCTCGTCAGGCGGCGAGCTTGCGGCAGATCTGGGCGAGCGATCGCTTCTCGCTCTCGTCGAGGACCGCGAACGCCCGCGCGACGCGCTCGCTGTGCTCCGGGAAGAGCCGGTCGACGATCTCCGCGCCGCGGGCCGTGATCGCGACCGACGCCGCGCGGCGGTCGGTCGCCAGCCGGCGCCGGTCGACGAGCCGGCGGCCCTCGAGCGTCGTGACGACCTCGGTCGCGTTCGCCTTCGACGTGCGCAGGCGCGCGCGCAGGACGCGCAGCTCGAGCTCCCCGCCCGCGACGGTGAGGATGACGAGCACGGAGAAGCCGGTGGCGGAGAGTCCCTCGCGCTCGAGGTCGGCGCTGAGCCGGCGGCGGACGGAGGCCTCGGCGCGCAGCAGCGACTCCAGGGCGCGGTGGGCCAGCGGATCGCCGGGAACGAGCGTCATCTCAGACCGGCACCGTACCGGCCGGTCCGGACGTCGATCGGGCTGCGTCCCCTACGAGATCTGGGCGAGCCGCGGGCGGCTGACGGACGTCGTGCGCGCGTTCAGGCGGGCGAGCACGAGGTCGCGCGCGCCGACGGCGCTCGTACCGAGGCGCGGCACCGACGTCGCGTCGGATTCGGCGAGCGCGCCGCGGAAGTCGAGGATCTCGACACGATCGGGCGAGCGGCGCATCTGGTAGGCGATCCGGCCGAGCGCGTCGAGCCACGGGCGCCGGCCGGTGAGCACGACGAGTCGCGGGCTCAGCGCCTGGAGGACGTGCACGAGGCGGCCCGCGTCGAGCTCGGCGGTGAGCATGAGCGTCCGGATGCCGGCGCGCCGCAGGCAGAGCTCGAGGGCCTGCGCGTGGAGCGCGTTGATGTCGCACGGGGCGCTGGCGTCGAAGATCAGGATGCTCTCCGGGCGGGAGGGTGGCGGCGCGACGCGCTTGGCGGCCGCCAGCCAGCCGACGGCCCAGCGCCACGCGAAGCCGAGCTCGGCGGTCGGCAGCTCGCCGGGCGCGACCGACAGGCCCTCGACGCCGGGCAGCAGGACCTCCTCGACGGTGCGCTCGACCGAGCGGACGGCGAGGCTCTCCTCGAGGATCCGGTCGGCCTCGATCTCCTCGAACCGGCGCAGCGCGGAGCGCAGCCGGGTGGGCGAGGACGGTCCGCTGCCGCGCTCGCGTGCGATCGAGATCGCGGAGGAGACGTTGTGCGTCTCCTCGAAGGCCTGCCGCAGCGCCTCGACCTCGGCGAGGTCGAACTGGCGATGGCCGCCGGACGTCCTCCGCGGGGTCGGATATCCGAAGCGGCGTTCCCAGGACCGCAGCGTATTCGGGCTGACGCCCAACATGGCCGCGGCGGCGTGGGTGCGTAGGACGCTCATCGTGAGGTGCATCGAGCTCTGACCACGCCTGCAGCGAACGAACTCGCGCCTGCCCGGGCGAACCGATTGGACGACAGGTTAGGGGAACCTGACCGAAGTTTCAGCCCGTAAGGACCAGCAGTGCTGCGTGCGGCGGTCCGCAGGGTCCGATGCGGGCCCTGAACCGCACGCCGAACTCCTGGCGCGGGCGCACCACGGCGGAGCGGGGATCGCCCGATCCCGAGGCCGCTTCGACGAGCAGCGCGAGGAGGTTCTCGGCGCTCGGCGCGTTGGCATCGGCGGGCACGAGGAAGTCCGCGATGTGCTTGTTGACGGCCTCGGTCTCGTCGACGCCGAGCAGGATCTCGGCCTCCGCGGAGACCGCGCACACCGAGAGCGTCGAGTCGATGACGAGAAACGGCTCGTCGCGGCGCGGGGCGACATCGGACGGCGCCTGCAGGACGAGCCCGAGGCCGCAGTGGCCGCAGACGCGCGACTGCTGCACGGCGTCGAGCGCCGGCGGCACGCCGCAGTGGCCGCAGAAGGCGACGAGCCCGAGGCCGCGGCCGTCGACCTCGACGGGCTGGACGGCGCGCAGCCGCCTCATCCCTGGGCCTCGCGAATCTCGACGTCTTCGATGAGCGACACGGTCGCGACCTCGGTGAGGCGATCGCTGCGCCGGTCGTCGACGAAGGCGAGCAGATGACGGTGGGCCCCGAACGGCGTGTCGGGCAGGACACGCGTCCCGGTGGTGCGCACGCGCGCGCCGTTGTGGTCGCGCCGGAAGAGCGCCATCGGCAGCGGGCCGGCCGTGGCCCGCACGCGGTAGGCCCAGAGCGCGACGTCGTCGTCGGGCACGTGGCTGCCGGCAATGACGACGGCATCCGGCGACAGCGATTCGACGACGTCCGAGAGGCCGGATACGCCGGCGACCGGCAGCGCCATGACGCGGGCGCCGGAGCGGCCGCAGAAGAGCTCGAAGGCACGAACCGCGAGGGCGTCCGGGTCGAGCTCGTTGCGGGTCGCGTCGCCGACGAGGATCGCCAGCGGGCGCACCGGCGGCGGCGCGAGACGCTGCGCGCGGCGCAGCCAGCCGTCCGCCCACCTCGCCGCGAAGGCCCACGGAGCGCTGTCGATGCCGTGGCGGTTGCCGAGCTCGTCGAGCGAGGGGAGCAGGACCTCCTCGACGGAGCGCTCGACGGAGCGCAGCGCGAGCGCCGCCTCCATCGCGCTGTCGGCGCGGTCGAGCTCGAACCCGGCCAGGGCGCCGACGAGGGTATGCGTGTCGGTGCTGAGCGCCTCGCGGGCGCGGCTGACCGCCGACGAGATCGAGAGGCCCTGCTGGAGCGCGTCGCGCAGCGCGGCGACTTCGCCATGCGTGTACAACCGGTGCCTGCCGGCCGACCGCTGGGGCTTCGGATAGCCGAACCGGCGCTCCCAAGCACGCAAGGTGTTGGGGCTCACGTTCAGCAACGCCGCCGCCTCACTCGTCTTGAGAGTCCTCATCGTAGGCATGATCTTCTGTTTTGCAGGGTCTTGCAGCGGCGCCGAATTGGAAAGTGCACGGGTTTGCAGGCCAAAGCGCAGCAAGGAGGCGTGGCCGCCAGAAGCGTCTGGCGTGTACGCACGAGCCTGCGCTCGGGGCCCTGTTCCGGCGTTCACACCATCCTCCCATCGGACCGCGCGTCAGATCAAGCCGGTTTTCGGTGCACCGTCACACTGCATGGATGTGCAACATCCGCTGTACTTCTTGGCGCACATTACCGCGAAGGCGGTGCGAGATCTGCTGCGCGATTCGGTGTGAGCATAACGGGAACCACTCGTCAAGGACTTCCGAGATCCGCGCAGTGTGTGCACGACTTTGCAAGCCCGAAGCTGCGCATTTCGCGCAGGATCCTTCAAGCAATCCCGTGTACTTTTGCTCCAGTCCCGATTCGGTTGCACGTTGCTGGGAGGGTGACGCACGCCTGCCGTCCATCGCCCCTGGGAGAAGAAACCATGACCCGTCTCAAGTACCGCTCGTACCCGTTCCTCCTGGCCGCCGTCACCGTGCTCGCAGCGACCGAGGGTGCCTGGCGCCTGCACTGATCCAGCCTCGCGTCCGACCGACCCTCAGCGCTAGGGTTGGCCCGTGACGGACGCTCCACACGCAGGGCATCCCCGGATCGCGGTCACAGCGGCGCTGCTGATGCTTGTCGCGGCGGTCCCGGTGCTCGTCGCCGAGCCGCGCGAGGAGCTCACGGAGTGGCTGACGCTCGTCCTCGCCGCCGGCGCGATCGCAAGCGTCTACAGCGCCTCGAACTGGGAGGGCGCGGTCGACATCTCGGCCGCGTTCATCTGCTTCATGCTGGCGGTCGCCTTCGTCGGGCCGCTGGGCGCGTTCTTCATCCCGATCGTCGCCGAGGTCGTGACGTGGCTGCTGCGCCGCTACCGGCTCGTGGTCCTGCCGCTGAACCTCGCGGCGACGGCGGTCCCGAGCCTCATCGCGGCGCTCGCGTTCGACGCCTTCGCCGGCGAGCCGCTCCAGGAGAGCGCCCACGACATCGCCGTGCTCGGAGGCGTCGCGATCGGCTTCCTGGCGATGAACTTCCTCCTCGTGAGCTCGTTCGGGGTCCTCGTCGACGGCGGACGCCTGCGCGAGGCGCTGCACCACCCGCGCGAGATCCTGCCGTCACTCGCCCTGACGGTCGCGCTCACCCTCGCGATCGCGGGCGCGTACGCGGGTGTGGGAATGGCCGCCAGCTTTTTTGTGATTCTCAGCATCGTCGCGTTCACATATATGTCGCGCCTGGTCGTCATCGCGCGCGAGCGCACCGGCCAGTACGCCTCGTTGTCATGGGGCGTTCTCTCGGCACTCGTGCGCTCACTCGACCGGCGTGACAGCAGGACGGCGCGCCACAGCGCCGCGGTCGCGAGCTTCTCCCGTGACATCGCGCTGGAGTGCGGCATGAGCAAGCGCGACGCCGAGCTCGCCCACACGGCCGGGCTGCTGCACGACATCGGGCGCTTCGCCCTCCCAGACCGCGTCATGGAGCGCCAGGGCACGCTCACCGAGGACGACTGGGAGGCGATCCGGCTGCATCCCGAGCTCGGCGCCGACCTCCTGCGCGACCTCGGCGTCTACGGCCCCGTCGCGCAGATCGTGCGCGCCCACCACGAGCGCGTCGACGGCCGCGGCTACCCGGACCGGCTCAAGGGCGACGAGATCCCGCCGATCGCGCGGATCGTCGCGGTGGCCGAGGTCTACGACACGCTGACCGCCGAGGACACCTACCGCGACCGCATGACCTCCTTCCAGGCGATGACCGAGCTGCGCCGCGTCGCCGGCCGGCAGCTCGACGAGCAGTACGTCGAGGCGCTCGCGTCCCTGCTCTCGGGCCGTGGCATGGAGTACCGCCACGCCGACACCGCCGACTTCGACTCCGAGCTGGCGATCCAGAGCCGGATCGCCGACGCGATCTCGACCGACTCCGCCGCCGGCTCGGGCATCGGCGCCGTCGCGGGCAAGCCGGTCCCGTAGGCGGCCGGGCTCAAACTGCATCTGAGGACGAAGTCGCGTTCGTGGCTCGGCCGGATCGCGCGTGGCGGTTCGCTCGTTCGACGGTCAGCGCGAATGTGGGCTTAGGGGCGTTATCGCGCCTAACCCTTCATTCATACGGCGGCAGCGCCCCGGCGACCGACCTGCCGAGCGCCTGCTGGTAGCCGCGGCCGGACTCTACGATGCGGCCATGGTCGGCCTCATCGTCCTCGCGATGCTCGCCCTGCTGCTCGCGGGCTGCTCCGAGCACGAGGACGAGCCGCTGCCGGCCGCCTGCCTCGACGGTCCCGCGGCGTTCGTCCTCGCCCTCCAGCGAGCGCCCGCGGCGGTGCGGCTCGCCGACGGCTCGCGGCTGTCGACGTGCGTGCGCCGGGTGCGCAGCGACGGCGACCTCCAGGAGCTCGCCGTCGCGCTGACGACCGCCGCCGACACCCTGCGCGGGCAGGTCGCACGCGATCCCGGCGCCGCGGTCATGCTCGGCTATCTCGCCGCCGCGGTGAGGACGGGCGCCGAGGCCAACCAGAGCCTCGCGAGCGAGCTCGGCCGGCGGATCGAGCGGGTCAGCGCGCTGCGCGGCGACGCGCCGCCGGCCGCGCGCGCGGCGCACGACCGCGGGCTGCGCGCGGGCGGGCGCAGCGGATGAAGCTGCGCCTCTACCACCATCGCGACGGTGCGCGGATCGCCTATCGCGAGGCCGGCGTCGGCCCGGGGATGTGCCTCGTCCACAGCGCCGCGCTCTCCCACCGCGAGTTCGCGCCGATCGTCGAGCATCTCTCCGACCGCTTCCGCCTCGTCCTGCCGGACCTGCCGCTGCACGGCGACTCCGAGGACCGCCCGCGCCACCCCTACACGCTGGACTGGCTCGCCGAGGTCATGGCGGCGTTCTGCCGCGAGACCTGCGGCTCGCACCCGATCGTCGGCGGGCACGGGGCCGGCGCCGAGATCCTCCTGCGGGCATCGGTCTCCGGGCAGCTCGCGCCGTCGCGTCTCGTGCTCATGCCCAACCGCCTGCACCGCGAGCCGCAGCGCTCGCGCCTGCCGGTCCCGCTGCGCGCGCTCGCGCCGGCCGCCGCGCTGCCCGGCCTGGACCGGGTCGCGGCGCACGCCGCGCGGCTCGCCTACCGCCCCGAGCACGGGATGAAGCTCACCGCGCGCGGCAACCCGGCGGCGCGCGACCTCCTGCGCCACGCGACCGACGACATCGGCGGCAACGGCAACCTCGCGCGCTCGTGGTCGCGCTGGCTGCGGCGCTGGCCGCAGGGCGCGCAGACCGGCCTGCTCGACGCCTACCCGCGCCTGGAGTGCAGCGTCCTGCTGCTGTGGGCCGACCGCGATCGCTACCACCCGCTCGCCGGCGCCGAGGAGGCGCTCGACCTCCTGCCCGACGGGCAGCTGCGGGTGTTGCCGGGCACCGGCTTTCTCATCGCCTACGACGACCCGGTGGGCGTCGCGCGCGAGCTGACGTCGTTCTGCCTGTAGGAGCGGTCAGGCCGCGGAGCCCCGCGCCATCTTGCGCAGGTCCATCGCCTCGTCGAACGTCGCCTCGTCGACCCCGTGCTCGAGCGCGACGTCGCGCAGCAGGCGGCCCGAGGAGGCGGCGTCCTTGACGATGGCGGCCGCCTTGTCGTAGCCGATGAACGGGTTCAGCGCGGTCGCGGCGGCGAGCGTCGACTCGGCCGACCGCTTGCAGCCCTCGATGTTGGCCTCGATGCCCTCGACGCACTTCGTCGCGAGAAGCTCGCTCGCCGACGTCAGCAGCCCGATCGAGCCGAGCAGGTTGCGCGCGATGAGCGGGATGCGGACGTTGAGCTCGAAGTTGCCCTGGAGGCCGCCGATCGTGATCGCCACGTCGTTGCCGATGACCTGGGCCCCGACCTGCATGACGACCTCGGGGATGACCGGGTTGACCTTGCCGGGCATGATCGACGAGCCCTTCTGCAGCTCGGGCAGGAAGATCTCGCCGATCCCGGCGCGCGGGCCGGAGCCCATCATCGCGAGGTCCTGGGCGATCTTCGTCAGCGAGACGGCGACGACCTTCAGCGCGCCCGACAGCTCGACGAGCGCGTCGCGGTTGGCCTGGGCCTCGAACGGGTCCTCGGGCGCCGAGATCTCCAGGCCGCTGGCCTCGCTCAGGCGCGCGCGGATGCGCTCGGCGAACTCGGGGTGCGTGTTGAGGCCGGTGCCGGTGGCGGTCCCGCCGAGCGGGATCTGGGCGACCTGCGGCAGCGCGTTGCGCACGCGCCGGGCGCCGAGGCGGATCTGCGCCGCGTAGCCGGCGAACTCCTGGCCGAGCGTCACCGGGACGGCGTCCATGAGGTGCGTGCGGCCGGACTTCACGACGTCCTCGAACTCGGCCGCCTTGCCGGCGAACGCGCGCTCGAGATGCTCGAGCGCCGGCAGGAGGCGGTTCGTCGCCTCGTCGAGCGCGGCGAGGTGCACGGCGCTCGGGAAGACGTCGTTGGAGGACTGCCCCATGTTCACGTGGTCGTTGGGGTGCGCGCCCTCGCCTGCGAGGTTCGCGATGACCTCGTTGGCGTTCATGTTCGTCGACGTCCCCGAGCCGGTCTGGAAGACGTCGATCGGGAACTGGTCGTCGTGCTCGCCGGCCGCGATCGCGTCGGCGCCGCCGGCGATGCGCTCGGCGAGCTCGGGATCGAGCTTTCCGAGGTCGGCGTTGACGCGCGCGGCCGCGCCCTTGATCGACGCGAGCCAGCGCACGACGCTGACCGGTACCCGCTCTCCGGAGACGGGGAAGTTCTCGACCGCCTTGGACGTCTCGCCGCCCCACAGCTGCTCAGCAACGCTCATGCCGCGCAGCCTAGTGCAGTAGCTGCTAGCCGCCTCTCGGCCGCCGCCTGCGCCGCGAAGCGCCCGCTGACGACCTGGACCGACGGCTTGGCCTTGTAGCGCAGGTCGAACAGCCCCTTCTGGTTGATGCCGCGCACGAGCTTGATGTCCGGCACCTGGCTCTTGATCGAGCCGCCGTAGAACGTCGGCGCGACGGCGAAGTCACGGAGGTTCCACACGAGCGCGCCCGTGAGGTTCGGGATCTGCGCGTACGTCGAGAGGTGGAGGTCGAGCAGGTGCGCCTGGAAGGCGTAGCCGCCGGGCGACGTCGTCGCGTTGCGGCCGTTGGCCTCGGCTCCGAACTCGGTCACCGCGATGACCTTGTCGGGGAAGACCTGGCGGATCGCGGCCAGGCGCGTGCGGATCTCGTTGCGCAGGTTGTCGGCGCTCTCGTGCGTGGACTCGTACCACCCGATGTAGTTCGTCCAGCCGATCATGTCGATGTTCGTGTAGATCCGCGAGGTCTGGCGCGGCGGGTGCGCGCCCCAGATGTCCAGCGCGATCGGGCGGCTCGGATCGAGCTCCTTGAGCTCGGCGGCCATCGAGTCGACGTACGGGATCTGCCCCTTCGGATGGCCGCCCCCGGCGACCTCGTTGGCGAGGTTCCAGGTGATGATCGACGGGTGCAGCTGCGCCTGGCGGAACGTCGTGCGGACGCGCGCCTTGGCGGTCTGCACGCGCGTGCTCCCGCGCGACGTCCAGGCGCCGGGGGCGTCGGTCGGCCCGACGCCCTGCCAGATCATGATCCCGGCGGCGTCGAGGCGCTCGAGCAGCCCCTGGTCGAGCGGGTGCTGGGTGCGCGTCGCGTTCGCGTCGATCGCCTTGAGCTGCGCGACGAGGCGATCCTGGTCGCCGGGGCTCAGCCCGTCGCCCTTGCCGAAGACGTCCTCGTGGATCGAGGCGCCGCGCAGCCGCAGGGGCTTGTCGTTGAGCAGCAGCCGGGGACCGTCGGTGCGCACCTCGCGCAGCCCGACGCGGGCGCGGTAGGTCGCCTCGCCGGGGACCTCGAGCTCGAGCTCCCAGAGGTTCGGCGCCGACGGCGACCAGAGCTCGGGTGCGTCGACCCGCGCCGTCGTCGTGACGATCTTCGTCTCCGCCTTGGCGATCTGCTCGGCGGGGAACTCCAGCGGGATGCGCCGGTCGCCGCGGGTCAGCGTGCCCCGCACGGTGATCGGGCGCGCGTCGATGATGTTGCGGACGTGGACGCCGAGCGAGAGCGCCGCCGCGCCGCCGGTGAGCTGCGTGCGCAGCGTCGGATGCATGAGCTCGCTGGCGCCGACGCGGCGGATCGAGACCGCGCGGTTGATCCCGCCGAAGTTGAACCAGAGGCGGTGCCAGCCGTCGCGCTTCATCCTCGTCGGGCCGCGCCAGTCCGCCCGCACGACGAGCGAGTGCCGCTCGCCGGCCTTCAGCGGCACCCGCGCCTCGAAGGGCAGGTACTCGCCGGTGTGGGTGCGGACGAGCTCGCCGTCGACGAAGACCATGACCTTGTGGTTGACCGACTCGAAGCGGATCGCGTACATGCCGTCGGACGGGACCTGGATCTTCGTGCGGTACCAGCCGATCGTTCCGCGGAACGTCTTGATCCCGCGCAGCCCGCTGATCCGCGTCGCGTCGGGGACGTACGGGGGGCGCACGAGCTCGCCGCCGAACTGGCCGGCCGCGAACCCCTTGTCGAGGCCGACGTCCTCGTGGTCGCGGCGGAAGCGCCAGAGCCCGTTGAGCTGCGCGCGGTCGCCGGGTCCGGCGTAGATCAGCGGGGGCGCGCCGTGGGGCGCGAGGACGACCGATCCCTCGGGCGCGTCGGGCGCAGCCGAGGACACCGCCACCCAGACGGCGACGAGCGCCAGCGCGAGCACGCTGAGGCCACCGATCGACGCCCCGATCAGCCGTCTGCTCACTGGTCTCTGTTCCCCGTGTGGATCAAGTTTGTCCTGCGCCGTGTGCGCGCAGGGCAACGGGTGCCGGCGCGAAACGTCCTCGCCGCATAACGCGGCGGCGGCAAGAATGTAGCGCCCCGTCGGCGATCGGGCGACGGGCGTCCGAGCACACGGCGCGGTAACGTTGCGTATGTCGGCTGCAGGCTCTCGCCAATGCGCAATCCGATTCGCAGCGAAACCGATGCCTTCTACCTCGCCGTCGGCGGCGCGACGCTGACCGGCGCGTCGCTGGCGCTCGGGGCGCTCGCCGATCCGATCGCGGGCGGTGCGCTGTTTCTCGGCTGCCTCATCGGCGCCGGCGTGTGGGAGTTCGCGACGAAGGATCCCGACCGCCGCCAGGCGCTGCGCGAGGCCGCGGCCGCCGGCCGGGTCGGCGCCTCGTCGACCCGCCGGCGCGTGCTCGTCGTCGCCAACAGGACGCTGCAGGAGGAGGACCTCGCCGAGATCCTGCGCGATCGCGCCGAGCGCGGGGACGAGCTGCACGTCGTCGCGCCGATCCTCGTCTCGCGCATCCGCTACATCGCCTCCGACGTCGACCGCGAGCTGCAGGAGGCCAGCGAGCGGCTCGAGACGGCGCTGGCGTGGGCGAACGCCGCGGGCTACGAGGCCAGCGGCAAGGTCGGCGATCCGAACGTCGCGCTCGGCGCGATCGAGGACGAGCTGCGGCTCTTCGCCGCCGACGAGGTCCTGATCTCGACGTACCCGGAGGGCAGGTCCAACTGGCTGGAGACGGGCATCGTCCGCCGCCTGCGCGAGGAGCTCGACATCCCGGTCACCCACGTCATCGTGGAGGCCGATCGCAGCTGGGTCGCCGAGCCGGCGGCGCCTACACGCTCATCGCGACGTACTTGATCTCGAGGTACTCCTCGATGCCCTCGGGCCCGCCCTCGCGGCCGATGCCCGAGTGCTTGACGCCGCCGAACGGCGCGCCGGCGTTGGAGACCATCCCCTGGTTGAGCCCGACCATCCCGGTCTCGAGGCGCTCGCAGACGCGCATCGCGCGCTGCAGCCCGGCCGTGTAGACGTACGCGACGAGGCCGAACTCCGTGTCGTTGGCGGCGGCGACCGCCTCGTCCTCGGAGCCGAAGGACGCGACCGGCGCGACCGGGCCGAAGATCTCCTCCCGCAGCAGGCGCGCGCCGGGCGGCACGTCGACGAGGACCGTGGGCTCGTAGAAGTGGCCGGGGCCGGCGACGCGCTCGCCCCCGCAGAGCACGCGCGCGCCCTTGGCGACGGCGTCCTCGACGAGCTCGGCGACCTTCTCGAGCTGGTCTTCGTCGATGAGCGGACCGACCTCGACGCCCGCCTCGGTCCCGCGGCCGATCTTCAGCGCGCCCATCCGCTCGGCGAGCCCCTCGGCGAACCGCTCCGCGAGCGCGTCGGCGACGTGGAAGCGGTTGGCGGCCGTGCAGGCCTCGCCGATGTTGCGCATCTTCGCGATCATCGCGCCGTCGAGCGCGGCGCCGAGGTCGGCGTCGTCGAAGACGAGGAAGGGCGCGTTGCCGCCGAGCTCCATCGAGACGCGCAGGATCTGCTCGGAGGCCTGCGCCATGAGCGTCCTGCCGACCTCGGTCGAGCCCGTGAACGAGAGCTTGCGCG
This sequence comes from uncultured Actinomycetes bacterium, assembly GCA_963830085.1. Taxonomy (GTDB): domain Bacteria; phylum Actinomycetota; class Thermoleophilia; order Solirubrobacterales; family Solirubrobacteraceae; genus CADCVQ01. The sequence goes on from CAWHLF010000006.1 coordinate 420,974, forward strand.
TCCGCGGGTCGCAGATGAGCGGCTTCATCGTCTCGCCGGAGGAGCGCGCGGTGATGACGTTCAGCACGCCGGCCGGCAGGCCCGCCTCCTCGAGGATCTTCGCGAGCATGAGCATCGACAGCGGCGTGAGCTTCGCCGGCTTGACGACCATCGTGCAGCCGGCGGCGATCGCGGGGCCGATCTTGCGCGTGCCCATCGCCAGCGGGAAGTTCCAGGGCGTGATGAAGACGCACGGGCCGACGGGCTGGCGCATCGTCAGGATCCGCCCGGTCCCGGCCTCGTTGACGGTGAAGCGCCCGTTGACGCGCACGGCCTCCTCGGCGTACCAGCGCAGGAAGCTCGCGCCGTAGGTCACCTCGGCCTTGGACTCGGCGAGCGGCTTGCCCATCTCGAGCGTCATGAGCAGCGCGAGGTCGTCGGCGCGATCCATGATCGCCTCGTAGGCGCGGCGCAGGATCTCGCCGCGCTCGCGGGGCGCGCTGTCGCGCCAGCTCGCGAACGTCTCGTGCGCCGCCGCGAGCGCGTCGAGCGCGTCCTCCTTCGTCGCGTCGGCGACCTCGGCGATCGTCTCGCCGGTCGCGGGGTCCTCGACGGCGATCGCGTCGCCGCCGCGGCCGTCGCGCCACTGCCCGGCGATGAAGAGCTGCTTGGGGACGGCCGCGAGCACCGCCTGCTCGGCCCTGGCGCGGTCGTTCGTGGTGCTCATGTGCGGATCACCGTCTCCTCTCCGAGCTTGTCCGAGATGGTGACGATCTACCCTGCTGAACGCTGCGATGAGGCATCTGGGAGATCACGTGCGCTGCAGTAGCCCGCCGCCCGACCGGCGCAACTCCCCCTGCGTCCGCGTGTCCGGGGATCGATGACGCCGCTTCGCATCGCGCTCCTGGCAGCCCTGCTCGCCGTCGCCGCGGCGGCGCCCGCGCAGGCGGCCTCGCGCCTCGTCGTCAGCGGCGCGGGCTTCGGCCATGGCATCGGCATGAGCCAGTACGGCGCGATGGGCTTCGCCCAGCAGGGCTCGAGCCACGCCGCGATCCTCGCCCACTACTTCACCGGCACGCAGATCGGCAAGCTCGGTGGCGCGAGCGAGGTGCGGGTGCTCCTGAAGCGCGCGCGGCAGATCAAGTTCAGCGGCGCGACCGGCGTCGCGGGCGGGCGCTCGCTCGATCCCGCGCAGACCTACACCGCGGTCCGCGGGCTCGGCGCGGCCGTGACGCTGCGCTCGGCCTCCGGCCGCGACCTCGGCAGCTACGAGACGCCGCTCGCGATCACGGGCTCCGGCGGCGGGCTGCTCGTGCGCGGCCGCGCCGACAACGACATCACGAGCGGGACCTACCGCGGCCGCCTCGAGCTGCGGCCGGCGGCGATCGGCGGCGTCGCGGCGATCAACGCCGTCGGGCTCGAGGACTACCTCCGCGGGGTCGTCCCCGGCGAGATGCCGCCGACCTGGCCGGCCGAGGCGCTGCGCGCGCAGGCCGTCGCAGCCCGGACGTACTCGATCGCGACGAGCAAGAACGGCGACGGCTTCGAGCAGTACGCCGACACGCGCTCGCAGATGTACACCGGCATCGCGGGCGAGCGCCCGACGACCGACGACGCCGTCGCCGCGACGCGCGACGAGATCGTCGTCTTCGACGGCAAGCCGATCGTCACGTACTACTTCTCGACGTCGGGCGGGCGCACGGAGAACGTCGAGAACTCGTTCCTCGGCGCCGACCCGGCACCGTGGCTCGTGTCCGTCGAGGATCCCTACGACGCCGGGTCGCCACGGCACCGCTGGACGAAGCGGATGAGCCTGCGCGGCGCCAAGCGGCGGCTCGGGTCGCTGCTGCGGGGCCAGCTGCGGCAGATCAAGGTCCTGTCGCGCGGGCGCTCGCCGCGCGTCGTGCGCGCGCAGATCGTCGGCACGGGCGGGCGCACCGATGTCAGCGGCCCACGGCTGCGCGCGAAGCTCGGCCTCTACGACACGTGGGCGCGCTTCACGGTCATCACCTCGCGGGCGACGCGCGGCGACGGCAACGCCCCGACCGCGCCGGCGGGCTCGACGACGACCGGCGGCACGCGGCCGCGTGTCGTGGCGCGCTTCGCGGCGGTGGCGCTGCCGGTCGCGGGGACGCTGCGCGGGCGCGTGAGCGACGCGGTCGCCGGCAGCCTCGTCGACGTGCAGCGCTTCGAGGGCCGCGGCTGGGCGACGATCCTCCAGGTCCCGGTCCGCGCGGGCGGGATCTACAGCGCGGCGGTGCCGGCGCCGGGGCTGTACCGGGTGCGCCACGAGGGCGCCGCGGGTCCGGTCGTGCGGGTCCGCTGAGCTCGACGCGCGGGCGGCGAGCCGGGCGCTCGCGGAGGGCGTGCCCGGCGGCGCAGCAAGCGCGCCGCGGCAGACACGAGCGAGACGCCGGCTACGTGTAGACCCGCGTCAGCGACTCCGCGACGCAGACCGGCTTCAGGGCGCCCTCGCCCTCGAACGTGAGCTTCATCTTGATCTGCGCCCCGCCGAGCACGTCCTCGACCTCGAGCAGCGAGATCCGCATCCGCACGCGGTTGCCGACCGGCAGCGGGGCCGGGAAGCGCACGCGGTCGAGGCCGTAGTTCACGGCGAACGCGAAGCCCTCGAAGCGCAGGAGCTGCTGGGCGAACATCGGGTGCAGCGAGAGCGTGTAGTAGCCGTGGGCGATCGTGCCGCCGAACGGCGTCTGCGTCGCGCGCTCGGGATCGGTGTGGATCCACTGGTGGTCGCCGGTGACCTCGGCGAACGCGTCGACCGCCTCCTGCGTGACCTCGTGCCAGTCGCTGACGCCGAGCTCCTCGCCGACCTTCGCGCGGAGCTCGTCCAGTCCGGTGAACGTGAGCATGGGCCGGAGCTTATTAGGGTGTGCCCCGTGCCCGGCCCGCTGCTCGTCGTCGACGCCCCGTCGCTCATGTACCGCGCGTTCTTCGCGCTGCCCCAGAGCATCACCGACGCCGACGGTCATCCCGTCAACGCGCTGCTCGGGACGGCGAACCTCATCCTCTTCGTCGTCGAGCGCCACGCGCCGCGGGCGGTCGTGCTCTGCTGGGGAGCCGAGAAGGCCGCCTACCGCGCCGAGCTCTACGAGCCCTACCACGCCGACCGCCCGGCGATGCCGCCCGAGCTCGAGCGCCAGTGGGCCGACGCGCCCGCCTTCTTCGGCGCGTTCGGCTGGCCGAGCATCTCCGACGAGGAGCTCGAGGCCGACGACCTGCTCGGCTCGCTCGCGCAGATCGAGGCCGAGGCCGGCGGCAAGGTCCTGATCTTCACCGGCGACCGCGACATGTACCAGTGCGTCGGCGACGCGGTCACCGTGCTCTTCCCGCGCGGCGGCAAGGACGGGCCGGAGGTCGTCGATGCCGACGAGGTCCGCGTGCGCTACGGCATCGAGCCCGCGCAGGTGCCGGACTTCATCGCGCTGCGCGGCGACCCCTCCGACGGCCTGCCCGGCGCGAAGGGGATCGGCGCGAAGACCGCCCGCGACCTCCTGCGCGAGCACGGCACGCTCGAGGACGTCATCGCCGCCGCGCGGCGCCCGGGCACGATGACGCCGCGCCAGGCCGGCGCGCTCACCGGCGATCCCGACCTCCTGCTCGCCTTCAAGGACATCGCGACGCTGCGGACGGTCGCGCTCGATCGGCCCGCCGACGGCCCGCTGGACGGCGAGGGAGCCGCCGCCGCGGCCCGCGAGCGCGGGATGAACCGCCTCGCGGAGCGCCTCGCCGGCTGACGCACCTCGGGTACGCGGTCCGGCGGTCTGCGGCAGTACCCCCAAGCGGCGCAACGACGGTCAGCCCTGCCGGGAACCGCGCGCCGTCGCACGGTGTAATCGCGTCATGCGCCCGCTGCTCGGTCTCCCAGTCGCGCTCGTCCTCGTTGCCGCGATGGTCACCGGCGCGAGTGGCGACGCGCCGTCCGCCGAGTTCGACCGGGTCTGCAAGACGCACGCCGAAGGCGCCGAGCCGGAGGACGTCGCGCTGCCGGACCCGCGCCGAGACGTCGTCGCCGGGCGCATCTCGATCGCCTTCGCCCGCGTTGCCGCACGTCGCCTGCCTCGCCGCAAGCCCGCCCGCAACCCGCGTGCGTGGATCCTCAAGACGCCGGTCATCATCCGCGCGGGCTCGCCGGTCGTGGTACGGGTCGCGAGGCGCGATCGCCCGTACGTCGCGCTCGACTTCGACGTGGAGCGGTGGCGACAGCGCGATCGCACCGCGGAGGACGGGCAGTCGAGCGTGCGCTTCCATGCGTGCCCGCCCGACACGAAGCGCTTCAGCGACGGCAAGCCGCTCGGCGAGTGGAGCGGCTATCCGGGAGGGCTGATCGTGGAGCGCCGCCGGTGCGTCACCTTCGAGTTCCTCGAGGAGGGCAAGCCGACGGTCCGGCGCCGCCTCGGTCTCGGGCGGCGCTGCCGCGGCTGACGTCGATGTCGCCTAGGGGCAGGGGCCGTCGTCGGTACGCCGCGGACGCTACTCCGCGAGCAGCGCGTCCATCTGGCCGATCGCCTGCTGCATGCCCTCGGCGGCGCCCATGTCGAGCAGCTGCTGCATCGCCTCCTTGGTGGCGTTGACCGAGATGAGCTCCATGCGCGTGCGCCCGTCCTCCTCGGTGAGGCGCATGTGCATCTGCCCGGTGGGCATGTCCGGATCGACGTTGCCCTCGGCGTCCGCGAAGGAGTCCTCGACGTGCAGCGACCGCGGCGGGTCGACCGCGAGAACGTGCCAGACGCCGTGGAAGCGCTCGCCCTCCGAGCTGGTCATGAAGTAGGTGACGGTGCCGCCGGGCTCGAGCTCGTGGCGCTCGAAGGTCGACGGGGCCATCGGCGGCCCCCACCAGCGCTCGAGCTTGCGCGGGTCGGCCCACAGCTCCCACACGCGTTCGAGCGGCGCATCGAACTCGGCGGTGATGGTCAGGGTGCAGGCGTCGAGGTCCGTGTCGACGTTGGTGACGGTCACTGGGGGTTCCCTTCTTCGGAGAGGACTTCGGACATGCGGCCCACGCGGCCGCGCCACAGGTCTTCGAGCTCGTCGAGCGCGCGCCGTGCCCGGGCCACCGCGGCGGCCTCGGTGCGCACGAGCGTCTCCCGCCCGCGGCGCTCCTTGGCCACCAGGCCGGCGCGCTCGAGCACGGCCACGTGCTTCTGGACCGCGGCGAAGCTCATGGGATAGGCCTCAGCCAGCCGCGACACCGACGGGGCGTCGATCGCACAGCGGCGCAGAATGTCGCGCCGCGTCGGATCGGCGAGGCCGCTGAAGAGCTGATCGACGGTATCTACAACCACTTGGTTGTAAGTTAGCGCAATTGCTCGCGGCGTGCCGTCCGTTACCTCACCGATATGCGCGCTAGAGGATTCGCACCGGCGTGCCGATCGGCATGAGCCGGGCGAGCCGTGAGATGTTCGCGTTCGGCACGCGGATGCAGCCGTGCGACGGGCGGCCGGGGATGAGCTGCGGCTGGTTCGTGCCGTGGATCCCGACGACGCCGCCCCCCGGCCAGTCGCTCAGCACCGAATAGGCGGCCGTGCCGAAGGCCCACGGGCCGTAGACCGTCCCGCCGCCGAGGTTGCGCAGCCGCTCGCGGATCCAGAAGCGCCCGGCCGGCGTCGGCGTGCTCGGCGTGCCGATCCCGATGCGCGAGGACCAGATCTTGCGCCCGCTGCGGTAGAGCGTCGCGCGCAGCGTCCGGCGGTTGACGCGCAGGCGGGTGCGCACGACGCGCAGCCCGCCGAGCGCCGAGCGCTCGACCCAGCCCGTGCGCCCGTTGGGACGCATCGGCAGCCGCACGCGCAGCCAGAGCCGGCCGCGGCTGTCGCGGAGGCTCTCGAGGACGAGGTAGACCTCGAGCGGGCCGTCCTCGGTCTGCAGGCGCAGCCGCGTGACCTGCGGCGCCGAGCGCGTCGGGCGCTTGTGGACGCGCGCCCGCAGGACGGCGTTGGCGACCCGCGTGATGCGCAGCTCGTCCGACAGCCGCTCCGTTCCGAGGGTGGTCTTCGCGGCCGGCGGGCGCACGGGGCGCGTGTCGGCCGATGCGGTGGCGGCAAGCGCTGCGCCCCCGCCCAGAAGGGCGAGGGCGCAGAGGCTGACCCGGAAGACCAGAGATCGGGCGGTCACGTCACCCCGTGAACTGCGGCGCCACAGCGGCGCGGCAGCCGGTGTAGACGTAGCGCAGCGTCCGCGCCCTCGTGCCGGTGGCCGACTTGAAGGTCACGCGGGCGGTGACCCGGTGCGCCTTCGTGCTCTTGCCCCGCGGGTTGATCCGCACCGAGAAGACGGTACGGCCCGCGGTCGACCGCACGGTCTTCAGCCGCTTGCCGTCCAGCGTGTACGCCACCTGCGAGATGCCGCGGCCGGTGACCTTGACGTTGAACGGGCCGGTGACACAGCGGGCCGGACCGGTCAGGCGGGCGGTGCCCGCCGCCGGGGACGAGATCCGCTCGCCGGCGACCCCGCTCTGCAGCGGCGGGATGACGACCGGCGGCGCCACGGCGACCTGCGTCAGGACCGTCGTGGCGGGATCGCTCGCGGTGACCTCGCGGCCGCCGAAGCTGTCCTTCGCCGTGACGCTGCCGACGTTGTCGACCTTCGTCTGGCCGGCCGTCGTCTGCACGCGGCAGGCGTAGCTCCAGGAGTCGCCCGGATCGAGCTGGTCGGGAGTCGTGTCGCCGTTCTTGGACATCAGCAGCGGCGGGGCCTCGCAGAGCGGGTCCGTGACGCTGACGTTCGGAGCGAGGAACGGCACGTCACCGGGATTCGTCACGACGAGACCGTAGACGACCGGGCTGCCGGCCTCGGCAGTCGCCGGACCGCTCTTGTCGATCGCGATCGCCGGATGCAGGATGCGCGTCGTGTGCGAGTCCGTGTCGTTCACGGGCTCGCCGTCGGCGTCGGTCGCCGCCATCGTCACGACGTTCACGAGGCTCGTGTCGCCGGCGACGTGATCGGGCACGGTCATCGTGCAGGTGTACACCCACAGCTCGCCCGCATCCAGCTGACCGTCCTGGTTGCCGCCGAGCTTCTGCGTGGGCCCTGAGACCGGCGCGCACTTGTCGTCGGTCACCGCGACCGTCGTCAGCGGCGTCGTGCCGGGGTTGGTGACCTCGAACGTGAAGGTCAGGGTGTCGCCGTGGTAGGCCCAGTTCGCACCCTTCTTCACGACGATGCCGCCGGGCAGCACCTTCGTGTTCGTGATCGTGCAGGTCCGCTCGGTGCCGATCGCGATCGTGCCCGCGCAGCCCTCGGAGAGCTCCTTCGCGAACGTCGTCGGGCCCACCGGACTCGTCGACCGAGTACTGGCCGGCGTCGAGCGTGATCGTCTTGCCCTGCTCGGTGCCGGGGAAGTGCGGGTCGCTCGCGTCGGTCGCCGTGACGTCCATCTGGAAGTCGGCGGCCTTGGCGGTGCTGCCGCCCTTGTTCACGACGTGCTTGACGATCGTCAGGCGCGGCGCGATGTCGTCGTTGACGATCGTGCAGGTCTTGTCCTGACCGACCGTGACGCTGACGTTGCCGGTCTCGCCGCAGTCGCCCGAGTAGCTCGCGGCGTAGCCCGCGGGCCCGCCGGTCTCCGAGACGTTGTAGGCGCCGGCGGCGACCGTGTACGTGTCACCGGTCTCCGTGCCGTTCTGCGGGCTGCCGGCGACCTCGGTCGCCGTCGGTCGTGAGGTGCAGCGACCAGTCCGAGGCCGTCGCCGCGCCGCCGTCGTCGGTGATGACGTGCTTGACGACCTTGACCGTCGGCGCGATGTCGTCGTTCGTGATCGTGCAGGTCTTGTCCTGGCCGACCGTCACGGAGATGTCGCCATCGGCGTCGCAGTCGCCCGAGAACGTCGCGGCGTAGCCGGAGGGACCGCCGGTCTCGGAGACCTTGAACGCGCCCGCCGCGACCGTGTACGTGTCGCCGAGTCTCGCTGCCGTCCTGCGGGCTGCCGGCGACCTCGTCGCGCCGCTCTTCAGATGCAGCGACCAGTCGGAGGCAGTCGCCGTGCCGCCGTCGTCGGTGACGACGTGCTTGACGACCTTCACCGTCGGGGCGATGTCGTCGTTCGTGATCGTGCAGGTCTTCGTGTCGCCGATCGAGACGCGGACGTTGCCGTCGGCGTCGCAGTCGCCGGAGAACGTCGCGGCGTAGCCGGACGGGCCGCCGGTCTCGCTGACGCTGAAGGCGCCGGGCGAGACGGCGTACGTGTCGCCGGTCTCCGAGCCGTTCTGCGGGCTGCCGGTGACCTCGTCGTTGCCGCTCTTGAGGTGCAGCGACCAGTTCGCCGCCGTCGCGGTGCCGCCGTCGTCGGTGATGACGTGCTTGACGACCTTGATCGTCGCGGCGACGTCGTCGTTCGTGATCGTGCAGGTCTTGTCCTGGCCGACCGTCGACGCTGACGTCGCCGTCGGCGTCGCAGTCGCCGGAGAACGTCGCGGCGTAGCCGGACGGGCCGCCCGTCTCGCTCGACCTTGAACGCGCCCGCCGCGACGGTGTACGTGTCGCCGAGCTCGCTGCCGTCCTGCGGGCTGCCGGCGACCTCGGTCGCGCCGCTCTTGAGGTGCAGCGACCAGTCGCCTGCCGTGGCGGTGCCGCCGTCGTCGTTGATGACGTGCTTGACGACCTTCACCGTCGGGGCGATGTCGTTGTTCGTGATCGTGCAGGTCTTGTCCTGGCCGACCGTGACGCTGACGTCGCCGTTGGCGTCGCAGTCGCCGGAGAAGCTCGCCGCGTAGCCGCGACGGGCCACCGGTCTCGCTCGACCGAGAAGCTGCCGGCCGAGACGGTGTACGTGTCGCCGTTCTCGCTGCCGTCCTGCGGGCTGCCGGCGACCTCGTCGTTGCCGCTCTTCAGATGCAGCGACCAGTCGCTCGCCGTCGCGGTCCCGCCGTTGTCGGTGATGACGTGCTTGACGACCTTGATCGTCGGCGCGACGTCGTTGTTCGTGATCGTGCAGACCTTGTCCTGACCGACCGTGACGCTGATGTCGCCGTCGGCGTCACAGTCGCCGGAGAACGTCGCGGCGTAGCCCGACGGGCCGCCGGTCTCCGAGACCTAGAAGCGCCGGCCGCGACGGTGTACGTGTCGCCGGGCTCGCTGCCGTCCTGCGGGCTGCCGGCGACCTCGGTCGCGCCGCTCTTCAGATGCAGCGACCAGTCGGACGCCGTGGCCGTGCCGCCGTTGTCGGTGATGACGTGCTTGACGACCTTCACCGTCGGCGCGATGTCGTCGTTCGTGATCGTGCAGACCTTGTCCTGACCGACCGCCACGCTGACGTCGCCGTCGGCGTCGCAGTCGCCGGAGAACGTCGCGGCGTAGCCGCGACGGGCCACCCGTCTCGCTGACCTTGAACGCGCCGGCCGCGACGGTGTACGTCGTCGCCGGACTCGGTGCCGTCCTGCGGGCTGCCGTGCCGACCTCGCTCGCGCCGCTCTTGAGATGCAGCGACCAGTCGGACGCCGTGGCGGTGCCGCCGTTGTCGGTGATGACGTGCTTGACGACCTTCACCGTCGGGGCGATGTCGTCGTTCGTGATCGTGCAGACCTTGTCCTGACCGACCGTCACGCGAGATGTCGCCATCGGCGTCACAGTCGCCGGAGAACGTCGCGGCGTAGCCCGACGGGCCGCCGGTCTCGGAGACCTTGAAGGCGCCCGCGGAGACCGTGTACGTCGTGCCGGACTCCGAGCCGTTCTGCGGGCTCGTCGCGACCTCGGTCGCGCCGCTCTTCAGATGCAGCGACCAATCGGACGCCGTGGCCGTGCCGCCGTTGTCGGTGACGACGTGCTTGACGACCTTCACCGTCGGCGCGATGTCGTTGTTCGTGATCGTGCAGACCTTGTCCTGACCGACCGTCACCGAGATGTCGCCGTCGGCGTCACAGTCGCCCGAGAACGTCGCCGCGTAGCCCGACGGGCCGCCCGTCTCGCTCACCTTGAAGGCGCCGGCCGCGACCGTGTACGTCGTGCCGGACTCCGAGCCGTGCTGCGGGCTCGTCGCCGACCTCGGTCGCGCCGCTCTTCAGATGCAGCGACCAGATCGCTCGCCGTCGCCGTGCCGCCGTTGTCGGTGACGACGTGCTTGACGACCTTCACCGTCGGCGCGATGTCGTCGTTCGTGATCGTGCAGACCTTGTCCTGACCGACCGCCACGCGAGATGTCGCCATCGGCGTCGCAGTCGCCGGAGAACGTCGCGGCGTAGCCCGACGGGCCGCCGGTCTCGGAGACCTTGAAGGCGCCCGCGGCGACCGTGTACGTCGTGCCGGACTCCGAGCCGTCCTGCCGGGCTCGTCGCCGACCTCGGTCGCGCCGCTCTTCAGATGCAGCGACCAGTCGCGACGCCGTCGGCCGTGCCGCCGTTGTCGGTCACGACGTGCTTGACGACCTTCACCGTCGGCGCGACGTCGTCGTTCGTGATCGTGCAGACCTTCTGCGTGCCGGCCGCAACGGTGACGTTGCCGCTCGAGTCGCAGTCGCCGGAGAAGCTCGCGGCGTAGCCCGACGGGCCGCCGGTCTCGCTGACGGTGTAGCTCGCGCCGTCGGCGAGCGTGTAGACGTCGCCGGTCTCGGAGCCGGCCTGCGGGCTGCCGGTGACCTCGGTGGCGCCGCTGGAGACGTGCAGCGACCAGTTCGCCGCCGTCGCGCGTGCCGCCGTCGTCGGTGACGACGTGCTTGATGACCTTCAGCGTCGCGGGCTGGCGCCTGTTGCCGAAGTCGCGGCCGGTGAAGGCCTCGTTGTTCGTCCACGCGAGCTGGAAGCCGAGCGCGGTGTCGGGATCGGTGTCGGTGCGCTCCGGGCAGGTGGCCACGGCGCCGGCGCCGATCGCCGCGGTGCAGTCCCACGCGGACTTCAGGACCTCGCGGACCTGCCACGTGCCGCCGGGTGCGCCGGCGCTGTTCTGGACGTCGGTGATCCGGTAGTGCCGAGCGGCGTCGGCCGTCGGTGCCGTCGGAGGTGACGTCGTAGGGCTCCTCCTCGCCGGCCTCGACGATGCCGTCCATGTCGTTGACGAACGTCGCGTCCTTGTTGTTGTCGAGGACGCCGTCGCCGTCGTAGTCGACGAACATCGTCCAGCCGCCGAGGAACGGCTCGCCGGCGCCGGCGCCGTCGTTGTCGCCGTCGCCGTTTGCGTCGTTGAACTTCTTGCCCTCGACCGAGCAGTTGCCGATCGAGACGGGCTTGCTCGGGAGGATGAAGTCCTGCTGGCTCGAGGTCAGCGAGTCCGACGAGCGGCTGTGCATCCAGACGTAGCCGAAGTCGATGCACGGCTGCGGGCCGTTGGCGTTGCTCGGGTCCCTCAGCGCGTCGGTGAGGTTCACGACGGCCTCGCCGAAGCGGCCCTCGCCGATGATGCCGCTGCCGACGTAGTTCTCGGCGGCCGGGATGTCGCCCTGACGCCCGCCCTGGGCATCGTTGAGCGCGGCCTGGTAGAGCGTCGAGGAGAGCGCCGGGCAGGTCTGGTTCGTGATCGCCGCGCCCGTGAGGTCCTGCGTGAAGACCTCCCACCGGCCGGTGTGCTCGTTGCCGTCCCAGACGCAGAGGCCGAGCGCGATGGCGCCCTGGGTGCTGACGTTGTAGGTCACGAGCAGGTCCCCGCGCGAGCGCGTCGGGACCGAGAAGGGCTTCGTCGGGTCGGACTCGTTGGCGTCCAGCCGGTAGCCGGGCTGGGCCTGGTTGAGCTCGAAGGCGAGGAACGTCGCGCCGCTGGAGGCCGCGCGGACGAAGGCGAGGTCGACGAAGAGCTTGTCGCTGAAGTCGGTGAAGCTGTAGGCGGCCAGCGCGTCGTACTTCGGAGCGCCGAGGTTGCCGATCGTGAAGTTCCAGCTGTCGGGAACGTTCTCGTCGGTGGAGCCGCTGACGAGGCCGGCGTTGTTGGAGCCGTACATCGTGTCGGCGGTGCTCGGCGTGTCGGTCGTGCTGACGAAGCCGTCCTGGCCGATGACGTTCTGCCAGTCGCGCTTGGGCCCGAGGCCGTCGGAGTCACACTGGTCGCCGTCGGCGCCCTCGAAGCTGTTGGACAGCGGCGACGGGGAGAACGGCTGCGCGACGCACGCGGACGCGCTCTGCGCACCGGCGGTCGCGATGGCTGCGAACAACACCAGCGTGAGGGCGAATGCGCGCAGCGACCAGCTGGGCGCGAGCCCCGTGAGGGCAGTCCTGCTCATTGTCGGATTCCTTTCCGACGCGTTCGGCTTCCGGGCCATTCGCATCGACTACGACGAAGTTCTCTGTCCAAGTCTTCTAGCAGCCACCTACGAGATCTCCCTGCTCGCGGTTGATTTTTCGAACGTGGATATCCGTCCAGCGACCTGAACGAACGGGCAGGACGCGCGCCCGCCGTCGCGACCGCGCCCGAACCGGCGAAACTCAGCATTTACGGGCGTTTTCGGTCCAAACGGCCTCGTACATCCGTCCAGAGGGGCGCATCGGAGGGCTGCAACCGCGCTTTGCGCCATCATGTGGCCACGTGCCCCGTCCCCTGCTTTTCGTGCTCGCGGCCGTGGTCGCGCTCGCGCTCCAAGGCGAGGCGCTGGCGGCGGGTCCCCCGCCACCGGTCGCGCTGTCGCAGGGCTGGGAGTGGGCTGCGGACGCCGCCGACCAAGGCATCGACGAGGGCTGGCAGAACGGCAACGCGGGCATCGGCTGGAAGCCCGCGATCGTGCCCGCACGTCTTCGACGCCCGCACCGAGCCCGACGTGTTCTTCGGCTCCGTCGGCTGGTACCGGCTGAACTTCATCGGCCCGTCCACGGCCCCGGGGATGGGTTGGGCGGTGCGCTTCGAGCAGGTGCGCAGGACCGCGCGCGTCTGGCTCAACGGCCGCGAGATCGGCACCCACAACGATCCCTACACGCCGTTCGAGCTGCCGGCCGCCGGGCTGCGGCCCGGCGAGCCGAACACGCTCGTCGTGCGCGCCGACTACCGGCGCAGCCCGAAGCTCCGCGAGGGCTGGTGGAACTGGGGTGGGATGACGCGCACCGCCACGCTCGTCCCGCGCGGGCCGGTCGTCATGCACGACGTCGGCCTGCTGCCGCAGCGTCGCTGCGCCGACGGCGCCTGCCGCTGGAGCGTCCTCGTCGACGGCTGGCTGGAGAACGTGTCCGACCGCATCCAGCGACCGGCGGTCAGCGTCGCGCTGCGAGCTCCCGACCAGACGCTCTCGGTGCGCGCGTCGACGCCGCGGGCGCTGCGGCCGGGCGAGCGCGTGCGGCTGCGCTACAGGGTGCCGGTGCGCGGGACGCCGCAGGTCTGGTCGCCGGAGGACCCGACCCTCTACCCGGCGACCGTCTCGACGAGCGCCGGCGGGCAGGTCGTCCAGGTCGACCGGCGGCGCATCGGGCTGCGCGAGGTCGATGTCGTCGACGGCATGCTGCGCCTCAACGGCCGCGTCCTGGACCTGCGTGGCGCGTCGGTCCAGGAGGACATCCCCGGCCGCGGGCCGGCGCTGACCGACGCCGACGTCGACAACATCGTCGAAGAGCTCAAGGCGCTCGGCGTGAACATCACCCGCGCGCACTACCTCCTCGACCCGCGCCTGCTCGACCGCTTCGACGAGGAGGGCATCCTCGTCTGGAGCCAGGCGCCGGTCTATCACCGCGACGCCCAGCTGAAGACCCCCGGCCAGCGCTCGCACGAGCTCGGCGTCGTCCGCAACACGATGCTCGCGGCCCGCAACCACCCGTCGGTCATCACGCACTCGGTCGCCAACGAGCTCACCTCGCAGCCCGACACGCAGCGCACGAGCCGCGTGTGGCTCGAGAACGCCGCCGCGCTGGCGAAGGACCTCGACCCGACGCTGCCCGTCTCCGTCGACATCCTCTCCTACCCCGGGATCCCGCGGCAGCGGACGTACGACCACTACGACGTCATCGGGATCAACTCGTACTACGGCTGGTACGAGGGCAAGGCCAACCGCTCGACGGCCGACATCGACGACCTCGCGCCCTACCTGCGCGCGATGCGCGCGAAGTACCGCGACCCCGCGCTCGTCATCACCGAGTTCGGCGCCGAGGCGACGGCCGCCGGGCCCGCCGGCGTCAAGCAGACCTACGCCTTCCAGACGGACTACATCGAGCGCAACCTCGACATCGTCGACCGGCTCGGCTTCATGGGCGGCGCGATCTACTGGACGGTCCGCGAGTTCGCCGTCAAGCCGTTCTGGGACGGCGGCGCGCATCCGCCGGACCGCGACTCGATCCACAACAAGGGCCTCATCTCCTACGACGGCAAGGTCAAGCCCGCGTTCGCGGTCACCCAGGAGGCGTTCAAGGCCACGCCGATGTACCGCGGCGATCCCGACGCCGTCGCGCGGGCCGAGCTCTCCGAGCCGCGCTCGATCGTCCTGCGGACGCTGCTGACGCTCGGCGTCCTGACGCTCGTCTTCGCCCTGCTGGCGCTCGACGCGTGGTGCCTGCGCGAGATCTGGCGCGCGCTGCGCCCGCGAGACGCCCAGGTCGTCGAGCTGCGCCGCGCCGCCTGAGCCTCTGGCTCAGGCTGAGGTTCAGTCCTAGGGGGTGAACTTCACGGTGATGACGTCGCCGTCGCTCATCGCGTAGTCGCGGCCCTCGAGGCGCAGCGTGCCGCGGTCGCGGGCGCCGGAGTAGCCGCCGGCGTCGACGAGCTGCTCCCAGCCGACGACCTCGGCGCGGACGAAGCCGCGCTGGATGTCGGAGTGGATCTGCCCCGCCGCGTGCCAGGCCGTCAGGCCCGCGGCGCAGGTGCCAGGACTGCGCGGGCTTGTCCTCGCCGGCGGTGAAGAACGCGATGAGGTCCAGCAGCGAGAACGCTCCACCGACGACGCGCTGCAGGCTCGACTCGGCGATCCCGAGGTCCTCGCGCATCGCCGCGGCGTCCTCGTCCTCGAGCTCGGACAGCTCGGCCTCGATGCGGCTGGAGACCGCGACCGCGCCGGCGCCCTGGGCGGCGGCGTGGGCGGCGATCGCCGCGGGGACGTCGTCCTCGCCCTCGTCGACGTTCGCGACGAAGAGCACCGGCTTGGCGGTCAGCGGGCCGAGGTCGCGCACGGCGTTGGGAGCATCGGCGGGCGGCGGGACGCTGCGCGCCGGCTTGCCCGCGTGCAGCGCCTCGACGAGCTCGCGCAGCCAGGCCTCCTCGGCGACCGCCTCGCGGTCGCCCGAGCGGGCGGTGCGCACGACGCGCTCGTGGCGCCGCTCGGCCTGCTCGAGATCGGCGAAGATGAGCTCGGTCTCGATCGTCTCGATGTCGGCGAGCGGGTCGACGCGGCCCTCGGGATGGATGACGTTCGGGTCGTTGTGCGCCCGCACGACGTGGACGATGGCGTCGGTCTCGCGGATGTTCGCGAGGAAGCGGTTGCCGAGGCCCTCGCCCGTGTGCGCGCCGGCGACGAGGCCCGCGATGTCGTGGAAGTAGATCGTGTCCGGGACGATGTTCGAGGCGCCGATCGTCGCGGCGACCCGGTCGAGGCGCTCATCTGCGACCGGCACGACGGCGATGTTCGGCTCGATCGTCGTGAACGGGTAGTTCGCGGCCTCGGCGCCGGCGCGCGTCAGGGCATTGAAGAGCGAGGACTTGCCGGCGTTGGGCATGCCGACGATGCCGACCTTCATCGCGCGGCCCCGCTGCCGTTGCCGACGATCGTGCCGAGCAGCGCGCCCGCGGCGATGTCGGACGGGTAGTGGACGCCGAGGTAGACCCGCGACAGCGCCATCGCGAGCGCGACGGCATACAGCGGGGCGCCGGGGAGCAGCGCCGAGTACGCCCGGGCGGCGGCGAACGAGGACGACGCATGCGCCGACGGGAAGCTCAGCGAGGTCGGCGTCGAGATGAGCGCCGGGAGCTTCTCGAGCTCGGGCCGCTTGCGGCGCACGATCGTCTTGAGGATCGTGTTCAGCGCGTACGCGAGCAGGACGGCGCGCGTCGCGCGCAGCCAGCGCGAACGGCGCGGGGCGTCGATCGCGGCGCCCGCGAGGCCGAGCGCGAGCCAGATCGCGGCGTGCTCGCCGAGGCTCGAGAAGCGGCGGATCGGCAGCTCGATCGCGGGCGCATGGCCGTGGCGGCGCAGGACGGTGAAGAGCGCGACGTCGACCTTCGCGATCGCCCGCGCGACCGGCCCGGCCCGCAGGCGCGCGCGCAGCGATCGGCGTGCTGCGGGGTCGGCGGCGGGCGGCGCGGCGGCGGCGGTCATCGGCGGGGACCATAACCTCGGGCACGCTCGAGCCCTGATTGGGTCCGTGAGATTTCGCTGAGACGTTCGTCCGTCGCAGGTTGGGCGCACAGGCAAACGGGCACAGTCCACGCGTGCGGCTGGCGCTCATCTGTAACCCGCGCTCCGGCACCGCGCCCGAGCCCGCCGACCTCGAGGAGCTGCTCGCGGCCGACGGCGCCAGCGTGACGAGCGTCGCGATCGAGGACATCGCCGACGAGGACGGCGGCGAGCTCGAGGACGGCGCGCTGCGGGCGCTGACGTCCGCGGGCACGCCGGATCGGATCGTCGTCGCGGGCGGCGACGGCTCGGTCGGCCCGGCCGCGCTGTGCGCCGCGAAGCTCGGCGTCCCGCTCGCCGTCATCGCGGTCGGCACCGCCAACGACTTCGCCCGTGCGAAGGACCTGCCGCTCGACCTCGAGGAGGCCTGCGCGCTGGCGCGCGACGCCGGCTCGGCGACGGCCCCCGCCGAGCTCGGCCTCGCCGGCGCGCGGCCGTTCGTCAACGCCGCCGCGGCCGGGCTGTCGGTCGTCGCCGCCCACGCCGCGAAGCCGCACAAGTCCCGCCTCGGCGCGCTCGCCTACGCCGTCGGCGCGGTGCGGGCCGCGGTCACCGCCTCGCCGCTGCGCTGCGCGGTCGCGTGCGACGGCGAGCAGCGCTTCAGCGGGCGGGCATGGCAGGTCGTCGTCGGCGTCACCGGGGCGTTCGGCGGCGGCAGCGAGATCGGTGGCACGCGCCCGGACGACGGGCTGCTCGACGTCGCCGTCGTGCCGGCCGGCTCGCGCGCGGGCCTCGTGCGCCGCGCCATCGGCATGCGGCTGGGCCGGCTCATCGCGCAGGACGACGTCGCGCACGAGCAGGCGGCGGTCATCGACGTCAGCATCGCGGGAGCCGCGTCCTTCAACGTCGACGGCGAGACGTGCCCCTGCGAGCCGCCCCGCTTCACGCTGCATCCGGGCGGCTTTCGCGTCGTCACGGCGTCATGAACAAGCGCTGGCCGGCGGCGATCGCGGTCGGCGCGGTGGCGTGGTACGCGAGCGACTCGCTGCGCCACCGCCGCGAGCAGGGCGACGGCTACGAGCTGCGCGGCGGCGAGATCGCGGTCGGCTCCGACGACTTCCTCCGCGCCACCGAGGCGATCACGATGGCGCCGATCACGCACGGCAACGACATCGAGCTCTTCATCAACGGCGACGAGATCTTCCCGGCGATGCTCGAGACGATGCGCGGCGCGCAGCGGACGCTGAACTTCCTCTCCTACCTCTACTGGAGCGGCGAGATCGGCGACGAGATCGCGGCGGCGCTCTGCGAGCGCTCGAAGGCGGGGGTCGAGGTCAACGTCCTGCTCGACGCCGTCGGCAGCGCGAAGATGGACCGCAAGCTCATCGCGAACATGAGCGATGCCGGGGTGACGTTCGCGTACTTCCGCCCGCCCAAGCCCTACGCCGTGCGGCGGCTGAACAACCGCACCCACCGCAAGCTGCTCGTCGTCGACGGCGAGGTCGGCATGACCGGCGGCGTCGGGATCGCCGACCAGTGGACGGGCAACGCCCAGGACCCGGACCACTGGCGCGACACCCACGTGCGCGTCCGCGGGCCGATCGTGCGCGGGATGCAGGGGGCGTTCGCCGAGAACTGGCTGGAGGCGACCGGCGACGTCCTCGTCGGGTCCGGCTACCTGCCGAAGCTCGAGCCCGTGAGCGACGACGGCGCGATGCAGGTCGTCCGCTCGACGGCCGAGGTCGGCGACACGAACGTCGAGGCGCTGTACTTCCTCGCGATCGCCTGCGCGCGGGAGAGCCTGCATCTGACGTCCGCGTACTTCGCCCCGCGGCCGGCCTTCGTCGAGGCGCTGACCGACGCCGCGGAGCGTGGCGTCGACGTGCGCATCCTCGTCCCGGGGCCGCACATCGACAAGGAGTTCGTCCGCCAGGCGGGTCGCGCGACGTACGAGCAGCTGCTCGAGGGCGGCGTGCGGCTCTTCGAGTACTGCCCGACGATGATCCATGCCAAGACGCTGACGGTCGACGGCTCCTGGTCGTCGGTCGGCTCGGTGAACTTCGACAACCGCTCCTTCCAGCTCCAGGACGAGGTGACGCTCTGCGTCTGCTCCAGCGAGTTCGCCGACGAGCTCGACGCGCAGTTCGAGCGCGACCTCGAGCGCTCCGAGGAGATCGACGCCGGGCGCTGGAACGGGCGCGGCCCGCTCAACCGCGTCAGCGAGGCCGTGACGAAGGTCGCCCGGCGCGAGCTGTGAGAGACGCAGCGCCGGCGCGACGGTGCGGCGTGGCGTAGCGGGTTCGGCTGGCCCCAGGACGAGGTGTGGCCAGCCGCATTGCCGCCCCCGCGGTCCGCTCATAGCCTCCGCGCGTCAACGCTAAGGAGAGAACTGTGAGCAACAACGACAACGGATCTCGAGCTCAAGGGACGCTCACCGCGCTCTTCGTCGCCCTCGGCGGCACGAGCTACGCGGCGATCAGCATTCCAGCCAACAGCGTCGGCAACAAGCAGCTGAAGTCCAACTCCGTGACGTCGGGCAAGGTCCGCAACGGCACGCTCGTGAAGAAGGACTTCAGGGCCGGCCAGCTGCCCAAGGGCGAGACCGGCGCGACGGGACCGCAGGGGCCGACTGGGCCTCCGGGCCAGGACGGCGCGAACGGAACGGCCGGCGCCACGAACGTCACGCTCGTCCGCCGCGAGTTCGCGCTCCCCCCCAACCAGCGCGGCCACGGCTACGCGAACTGTCCCTCGGGTCAGCGTGCGACGGGCGGCGGGACCGGCACGGCCGCCACGCCGATCACCGACGATCGTCGCCGTCACGGCCAGCCACCCGGTCTCGGCGCCTGACGGCGCGTTCTCCGGAGCCACGACCGGCTCGACGCCCGTGGCCTGGTACGGCGACGTGAGGAACTTCGGCGACCAGCCCGAGACCGGCGTCGTCTGGGTCATCTGCGCGGCCCCGTAGTCACACCGCGTGACGACAGCGGCCCGCGGCGCCTCGGCGCCGCGGGCCGCTTCGTCGTTGCGCGGTGAGCACTCCCGCCGTCCGGCCCGCGATCGACTACGGTGGTCGGGTGGAAGACGACGCGATCCGGGCTCTGGTCAAGCGACTGGCGCGCGCCCACCCGTCCGGGGGCACGGTCGTCGAGCGTGCCGCGATCGTCGCCGAGGGCACCGGCTCCGACGAGGTGCTGAGCTGGCTGCTCGAACACGGCGCGCAGCCCGAGGCCACGATCGTCGAGCGTGCGAGCCATGGGCTGCACGGCATGGACCGCCGCTCCACGAGCGCATCGAAGCAACCGCCGCCGTCGCGCTACATCCTGCCCGCCGGCGCGCTCGACGGCTGACCCCCGGTCAGGTCAGCTTCACGAGCGTCACGTCGTTCGCGCGCACGCTGACGCTGTGGCTCGTCGCCGGCGGGCGCGTCGCGATCGGGGTCGCGCCCGACGCCAGCTGGTAGATCGCCGCGGCCTTCGCCGCGCTCGTCGTGAACGTCAGGGTGACCGCGGGCGGGACCGGCAGCGCCCGTTGCGCGTTCGGATCCCACAGCGCGCCGTCCTGCCAGAGCGCGAGCCAGCGCGAGCCGTCGCGCTTGAAGAGCTCGACGTGGCGCGCCGCGCCGCCCGCGGGGACCGTCGTGATCCGCGCGGCGGTCGTCGCGGGCTGGCCGCGGTCTGAGAGCAGCGAGGTCAGCATCGTGATCTGCGCCGACGCCGGCTTGGGGCCGAAGGACGCGGTCGTGATGCCGAAGAACCCCTGCATGCCGATCTGGTAGGGCGCCTCGTCGCCGAGCTCGTAGAGGTACGTGCGCTTGACGCCGTCGGCGTAGTTGCCGAGCAGCATCCGCGCGGTGTACGTGGCCTGGACCGCCGGCGGGACGCCCCAGCCGGCCGTCGTGTCGGTCGCCCACCCGGTCTCGGTGACCCAGACCGGCTTGGCCGGCCCCCAGGCATGCGCCCCACAGCCGGCCGCCGGCTGCAGCGAGTCGGCCTGCGTGTACGGGAAGCCCGGGCCGGTCGTGTAGGCCCCGCCGTAGATGTGGAGGTTCGCGATGTCGGTGCCCGCCGTGAGCGATCCCGCGGCGAACTTCATGTAGGCGCGCGGGTCGGCGAGCGACGGGCCGAGCGCCGGGACGCCCTGCGCCGCGGCGGCGGCGCGGATCGTCGCCTGCTGGTCGCTCACGAGGGAGTAGGTGCCGCCGGCGTTGTCGATCTCGTTGACCGGCTCCACGCTGTCGAGCACGCCCGCGGCCTTCAGCGTCCCGAGCTGGGCCAGCAGGGTCGGCGTGACGTTCACCGGCGGCGGCAGGATGACGTTCGTCTTGATGCCGGACGCGGCGAGCGTCTTGAACTCACCGTAAATCGGACCATTGCTGCCGACGTCCTGCGGAAAGTGGTCGCGCACGTGACGCACGCCGAGCGCGCGCAGCGCGGCGTTGGGCCTGCTCCAGTTCGGAAACACCCCGCCGAGCAGGCCGCCGGTGTAGTTCCCGGGAGCGAACGACATGTGCGTGTTAACCCCGATGCTGTCGACGAAGCCGTCCGCCGGCAGCGCGTTCCCCGGCGGGCAGGCGCCGCCGAACGGGCACGGCGGCGTCGGGGTGGGACAGAGGGCCGCCGCCGCGGTTGCCGCCAGCGACAGGGTCGCGGCGCAGGCCGCGGCTGTGACGCGCAGCAGAGTTGACAGCATTTGCCGCCTACCTTTTGGAGAGGTTCGGACCCGAACTTCGTGCGAAGCCTCCCACGTCTACCCGTAAAGCGGCAATCCTGCTCGGACTTCACCGAGCGGATGCGCGCGATATGTGTCACGGCGGCACGGGGCCGCCGTGGGTCAGCTCGAGCCGAAGCCGACCTTGTGCTCGTCGAGCTCGGTGCGGACGTAGACGACCTGGCTGAGGTTCAGCCGGATCGTGCCGCCGTCGACGGCGAGGTCATGCCACTCGCCGCCGGCGAGCGCCTGCAGCAGCCCTTCGAGCGCCTTGTCCTCCATGCGCACGGCGAGCACCTGCGGGCTCGAGAAGCCGATCGACACGCGCTGGAGCGCCATCAGTGTCCCTCCGCCGGTTGGACGATCTCGGTGAGCAGGCCGCCCGCGGTCGCGGGATGCAGGAAGGCGACCCGCGAGTTGCGGATGCCCGTGCGCGGCGTCTCGTCGATGAGCCGCATGCCGGCCGCCTTGAGGGCTGCCAGCGTGGCCTCGATGTCGTCGACCTGGTAGGCGACGTGGTGCATCCCGGGGCCCTTCTTGGCGAGGAACTTGCCGACCGGCGTATCGGGCCCGGTGGCGGCGAGCAGCTCGATGTGGTTCTCGCCGACGTCGAGCAGCACGGCTTCCACGCCCTGCTGGGCGACGGTCTCGCGATGCACGAGCGTCATCGCGTAGTCGCGCTCGTAGAGCGCCAGCGCGGCGTCGAGGTCCTCGACGGCGACACCGATGTGGTCGATGCGGTTGAACACGCGACGCATCCTAATGACGCGCGTCGTCGCGGGGGACGTGGCCGGCGGCGATCAGGCGCCGGGCGTCGGCGGCGGGGGCGCCGAGGAGCGGCTGCTGCGTGGCCGCGGGTCGTCCTCGCCGAGGCTCTCGGCGGCACGGCGCGCGGCGGCCACGACGGCCGGGGGCTGCTCACGGGGTTCCGGCGACACGATCCGCAGGCCGCGGCCGGGCTCGCGCGTCATGCGCGGGACGCCGCGCATGATCGTCTCGATCCCCTCGCGGTCGATGACCTCGTGCTCGAGCAGCGCGGTCGCGATCTCGTCGAGCTTGTCGCGGTGCGACGCGAGCAGCTCCTGGGCGGTGCGGGTCGCCTCGAAGGCCAGCTCCTGCTGCTCCTCGTCGCGGATGCGGCGAAACTGCTCGGAGTCGGCGTCGCCCTCGGTGATCGCGCGCTGCGCGGCGCCGGCCGTGCCCATCGCGTAGTCGTAGACCATCGCCCGCGCGAGGACGGAGACGCGCTTGAGGTCGTCCGACGCGCCGGTCGTGACCTCGCCGAAGACGAGCTGCTCGGCGACGCGGCCGCCGAGGAGCATCGTCATGAGGTCGAGGAGCTCCTCGCGGGTCTTGAGGTAGCGGTCCTCGTCGGGCAGGTTCATCGTGTAGCCGAGGGCGCGGCCGCGCGGCACGATCGAGATCTTGTGGACGCGGTCGACGGACGGCAGCAGCTCGGCGCACAGCGCGTGCCCGGCCTCGTGATAGGCGATGACCGCGCGCTCGTGGGAGTTGAAGACGCGCCGCGACTCGACGCCCGCGACGACGCGCTCGAGCGCCTGGTCGAAGTCCTCGCGGCTCAGCGCGAGGCCGTCGCGGCGGGCGCAGCGGATCGCCGCCTCGTTGCAGAGGTTCGCGAGATCGGCGCCGGTGAGGCCGCTCGTCTGCGCGGCGACGTCGCCGAGATCGACGTCGCGCACCGGCTTGTCGCGCGTGTGGACCTCGAGGATCCGCTCGCGGCCCGTGACGTCGGGCGGGGAGACGAAGACCTGGCGGTCGAAGCGCCCGGGACGCAGGAGCGCCGGGTCGAGCTTCTCGAGGAGGTTCGAGGCGGCCATGACGACGAGCTCGCCGCTCGTGTCGAAGCCGTCCATCTCGACGAGCAGCTGGTTGAGCGTCTGCTCGCGCTCGCCGGAGAAGTCCGAGCCGCGGCGGCCGCCGACGGCGTCGAGCTCGTCGATGAAGATGATCGCGGGGGCGTGGTCGCGCGCCTCGCGGAACAGCCGCCGGATGCGGGCGGCGCCGAGGCCGGCGAACATCTCGACGAACGAGGCCGCCGACTGCGAGAAGAACTGGGCGCCGGACTCGTGCGCGACGGCCTTGGCGAGCAGCGTCTTGCCGGTGCCGGGCGGCCCGTGCAGCAGCACGCCCGCGGGGACGCGGGCGCCGAGCGCCTTGAAGCGCTTGGGGTCGCGCAGGAAGTCGACGACCTCGCGCAGCTCGTCCTTGGCCTCGTCGACGCCGGCGATGTCCTCCCACTGCGATCGAGGACTTCACCTCGGGCTTGATCTGCACCGGCTTCGTGCGCGGCATGAGCTTCAGCGTCCGCCACAAGAAGAAGCAGATGAGGAACATGAAGAGGATCGTGAAGACCCCCGACCACTCGAGCCCGAAGTTCTTGACCTGGTCGAGGAACGACTGATCCACGCCCCCTGCATCGGCAGGAGGGCTTGAAACCTTCAGTCCGGTTGGACGGGCGCGGGCTCGACGCGGAGGATCTCGGCGAGCGCGGCGCGCCCGACCTCGAGCTGCTCCTCGCTCGGCTCGCGCGTGCCCAGCACGCGCTGCAGCTCGTGGCCCGGCCGGCGCAGCGCGCGCGCCGTGCGCGAGCCGCTGTGACGCTCGGTCCAGACGAAGACCTCGACGGCGAGCCCGAGCGATGCGACGCCGAGCGCGAGCTGGGCCGCCGGTCCGGGGTGGCGCACCGCGCGCTTGAGCAGCGCGCCGCCGACGAGGTTGGACGCCAGCAGCGGCGCCATGAGGTGCGAGCCGCAGCGGTCGTGCTCCTTGGCCGCGTCGGCGGCGTCGGGCGCGTCGCTCTCGTAGGCGGCGATCGCCTTGTGCTCGACGCCGTGGTACTCGGCGAGCTCGCCGCCCTTCAGCGCGATGACGCTCGGCAGCAGCGAGATCCCGGCGGCGAGGGCCTCGATGCCGGGGCCCGCGCCGCCGCGCCGCAGCAGGCGCCCGCTGCCGGCGGCGGCGGCCATCGCGGCGAGCACCTTGGCGTCCTGGAAGGGCAGCTGCGCCTCCGGCAGCGCGCGCTTGACGAGCGGGATGACGAGCATCGCCTCGCCGAGGCGCACGACCCCGCGCACGCCCGCGACCTTCTCGACCGCCCGCACGCGCGGCTTGCGGCCCGACGCGGTCGCGATCGTCCCGTCGCGGCGGCGGACGGCCGCCGCCCAGTGCGTCGGGCCGTGCACGAGCAGGCCGTTGCGCAGCGCCATGCCGCCGAGGCGGAGCTTCTCAGCCACCGAGCAGATCCTTCGTCACGTCGCGGAAGAATGCCGCCGCGAAGCCGAGATCGCGAACGTCGATGCGCTCGTCGGCGGCGTGGATGAGCGGCGCGGACTCGTAGAGGCTCATGTGGCGCTGCGGGAAGAAGCCGTACGCGACGCATTCCGGGAACGTCGCGCGGAACGTCCGCGAGTCGGTGAAGCCCGGCAGGATCGTCGGCACGACGCGGGCCTCCGGGTCGTGCTCGCCGACCCAGCGGCCGATCGCGTCCATGAGCGGCGACCGCACGGCCGACTGGTTGCCCGGCACGCGCTCGGTGAACTCGAGGCGATAGCCGTCGTCGCCGAGCACCTCGCGGATGCGCCGCAGCGCGAGCTCCTCGCCGAGCCCGGGCGGGATCCGGCAGTCGACGCGCAGCTCGGCGCTCGCCGGGATGACGTTGATCTTCTCCGAGGCCGAGATCCGCGTCGGCGCGAGCGTGACGCCGAGCAGCGGCTCGACGAGCATCGCGAGGATCGCGTCGCGCTCGCGCAGGCGCTCGAGCGCGGCCGCCGGATCGCCGTTGACCGCGACGCCGAGGCCCTCCAGCAGCGCGCGCGGGCCGTCGGTGAGGTCGAAGCCCGGCTGGCGGTCGGCCATCCGCGCGAGCAGCGGGGCCATCTTCAGCAGGGCGTTGTCGCCGATCTTCGGGATCGACGCGTGGCCGGCGATGCCGTCGGTCGTCACGCGGAAGCGGAAGACGCCCTTCTCGGCGACGCAGACGCCGTAGTAGCGATCGCCGTCGTACTGGAAGTGAGCGCCGGCGCCCTCGTTGAGGAGGTAGTCGCAGCGGACCTTGTCGGGATGCGTGTCGCAGATCCACATCGCGCCGAGCTCGCCGCCGACCTCCTCGTCGACGAGGACGATGACGAGCAGATCGCCGGCGGCAGGGCGCCAGCCGCTGCGCGCGAGCGACAGCGCGGCCGCGACCTCGGCGGCCGTCTGGGACTTCATGTCCAGGGCGCCACGGCCCCAGACGAAGCCGTCGGCGAGATCGCCCGACCACGGGTCGTGGGTCCAGTCCTCGGGCGTCGCGAGGACGGTGTCGACGTGCGAGAGCAGGCAGAGCGTCGGGCCGTCCGCGGCGCCGCGCAGGCGCGCGACGAGGTTCGGGCGATCGGGCCGCGCGCCGAGCAGCTCGACCTCGAAGCCGGCGTCGCGCAGGTCGGCCGCGAGGCCCTCCTGCGCGGGCCGCTCGTTGCCGGGCGGGTTCACCGTGTTGAAGCGGATGAGGCGCTGGAGCAGCGCCGTCGTCTCGCCCTGGAGGTCATCGGTCACGATGTGGCTGATGCTAGATGGTCGCGATCCGCGGACCGCCGGGCTCAGCGCGCGCCTGCGATCGAAGGCCACCCAGGTCCACGGCGAGCCGGGGTCGCCGCTGTACGCGCACCTGCTCGCGGCGGCAGCCGACGACGTCGACGCTCAGGGTCCCGGCGCTCGACGTCCTGCTGCCGCACGCCGGCGAGCCCGACGGCTCGGCGCTCGCGCTGCGGTTCGTCGCCGCCGTGCACCGGATCGTCCTCGACGGCCGGGCGCCGCAGCTCGCCCGGCACTATCCGTCGGCCGGCGGCACGGCCGGCCCGGAGGGCGCGTGGCCGCCGTTCAGGGCCGTGCTGGAGGAGCACGCGGGCGAGGTGGCCGCCGCGCTCGCCCGCCCCTGCCAGACGAACGAGGCCGCCCGCTGCGCGGCCCTGCTCCCCGGCTTCCTGACGATCGCCCGGGAACACGGGCCGGCGCTGCGGATCCTCGAGCTCGGCGCCAGCGCGGGCCTGAACCTCAACTGGGACCGCTACCGCTACGAGGGCGACGGCTGGTCGTGGGGGCCGCCGCAGGCGCGCGTGCGGATCGCGGGCGTCTCGGACCGGATGCCGGCGCTCGACGCCCCGGTGCGGGTCGTCGAGCGCGCGGGCTGCGACGCCGCCCCGCTCGATCCGGCCGACGCCGACGCCCGCCTGACGCTGCGCGCGGCGATCTGGCCGGAGCGCGTCGACCGGCTGCGGCGCCTCGACGCGGCGCTCGCCGTCGCCCTCGAGCATCCGCCGCCGGTGCAGCGCGCCGGCGCCGCGGACTGGCTCGAGCGCCGGCTCGCCGGCGCGGCGGCCGGCCGCGCGACGGTCGTCTTCCAGTCGATCGTCTGGCAGTACCTCGGCGAGCGCGAGCGCGACCGGGTGCGCGCGCTGCTGTCCGCGGCCGGCGCGCGGGCGACGGCGGGCGCCCCGCTGGCGTGGCTGCGCCTGGAGCCGGCGGGCGGCTACACGACGCTGACGCTCACGACGTGGCCGGGCGGCCGCGAGCGGCTGCTCGCGCGGGCGGGCTTCCACGGCCCGCCGGTCGTCGTCTGTCTAGGACGAGACGCCCGCGCCGCGCAGGCACGACCCGGCGTGGTGGCCGCTGACCTCGCGGCACGCGCGGCGCAGCGCCGGGGTCGTCTGCGCGATCGCAGCCAGGACCGAGCCGACGCCCTGGTAGCAGCGGTCCTGGTGGCGGTACGGCGTGCGCGCGCAGAAGCGGCCGCCGCGCGGCCCGGCGGCATCGGAGTTCACGATCTCGCGGGCGACGCCGTAGATGCACTCGCCCTGCCACTGCCCGGCGAGCCTGCAGCTCGCCAGCGCCTCGCCGGCGTCCTTGCCCGCGATGCCCGACGCGTCGCGGCCGAAGGACTCGTAGCACGTGCCGATCCAGTCGCGCTCGCTCGCGCGGCAGGCGTCGGCGGTGCGGCGCAGGTCGCCGCCGTTGACGCGCAGGATGTTCGCGGTGACGAGCATGTAGCAGTAGAGCTTGTGGCGCTTGGCGACCGAGTTGCAGGGGTAGATCGGGTCGCCGGCGCGCAGGTACCTCGACTTCACCCCGTAGGAGGAGTTGAAGTTCTCCATGAACACGCCGCCGCTGCAGGACACCCGCTGGAAGCCGGTTCGCAGCCCGTCGCAGGTCTGCAGCGACTGCGGCAGGTCGTAGCCGCTGTAGATCATGAGGCCGTGGCCGAGCCCGTGGATGCACTGGTAGCTCAAGAAGCGCTGGGCGTCGATCTTCGGGTCGCTGCAGAGCTGGCGCGCGACGGTCGCCAGGCGCTCGGTCGGCTGGCCGAGGAAGGCCCGCTCGATGATCCCGTGGTAGTAGCCCGACGCGCAGATCGGCGAGCCGGCGACGAACGCGGGCGCGACGCGGTCCTTGAAGCGCGTCAGCGCCGCCGAGCCCATCCGGTGCGCGATGCGGTGGCAGTCGATCTGCACCGCCCGGTTTGACTGCAGCGTCGCCTGGAGCTTGGCGAGCGCGGCGTCGGGCCCCTCGTTGAACGTCACGTTGCCGAAGGCCTGCTCGATGCACTCGGCCGTGCCCTCGCCGCAGTCCGACAGGCGCGTGCGGTCGGGCGCGAACGGCTTGGCGACGGCCTTGCCCGAGCTGCGCCCGGCGCCGACGAACGCGGCGAGGTCGCGCATGTCGGCGTCCGACAGCTTGTCGGCGAAGCTCGGCATGAGCCCGCCGCCCCGGCCGAGCTGGCGCACGACCGTGCGCGTGCTCGGCAGCGCGGCGTCGAGGTCCGGGCCCGTCGTGCCCGACGAGCCGGCGGCCGCGAACGTGTGGCAGCCGCCGCAGCCGTGCGCCGTGAAGAGGCGCTTGCCCTTGACCGCGTCGCCGGCCGACGCCGACTTGTCGTCGCCGCAGGAGGCGAGCACGACGGCGACGGCGAGGATCGCGGCGCACGCGAGCGCCGCGCGGCGGACGGGCATAGCCCGACGATAGCGGCGGCGCTGACCCCTCGCGCCGGGTTGGGCGGCGATCCGCGTGACGTCCCGGACACGGCGATACTTGAGGTCGTGTCCGACCAGCTCTTCGACATCGGCGACGACCCGCCCGCGACGCAGACCGCGGTCCCGGCGCGCGACGCGCCGCTCGCGGTCCGCATGCGCCCGCGCGCGCTCGACGAGCTCGTCGGCCAGCGCCACATCCTCGGCACGCCGGAGGAGCCGACGGCGCTGCGCCGCGCGATCGCCGAGGGCCGGCCGCACTCGATGGTGCTCCACGGGCCGCCGGGCAGCGGCAAGACGACGCTCGCGCGGATCGTCGCGGGCTCGGCGAAGGCGGCCTTCGAGGAGCTCAGCGCCGTGCAGGCCGGGCGCGCCGAGGTGCGGGCGATCATCGAGCGCGCCGAGCACCGGCGCAAGGCGCGCGGCGAGGGCACGGTCTTCTTCCTCGACGAGATCCACCGCTTCAACAAGGCCCAGCAGGACGCGCTGCTGCCGGCCGTCGAGGAGGGGCTCGTGACGCTCATCGGGGCGACGACCGAGAACCCGTACTTCGAGGTCAACGCCGCGCTGCTGAGCCGGACGCAGGTCTACGAGCTGCACGCGCTCGGCGCGGACGAGATCGAGGCGCTCCTGCGGCGCGCGATCGACCGCGGCGAGTGCGCGGCCGCCGCGGTCCCCGACGAGGTGCTCGCGTTTCTCGCCGCGCGCGCGGGCGGCGACGCGCGCACGGCGCTGGCGGCGCTCGAGCTCGCCTGCGCGAGCGCCGCCGAGGGCGCCGCCGTCACGATCGAGGACGCCGAGGAGGCGCTGCAGCGCAAGGCGCTGCGCTACGACCGCGCCGGCGACCAGCACTACGACTACATCTCGGCCTGGATCAAGGCGACGCGCGCCTCCGATCCGGACGCCGCGCTCTACTACCTCGCGGTCATGCTCGAGGGCGGCGAGGACGCGCGCTTCCTCGTGCGGCGGATGGTCATCCTCGCCTCCGAGGACATCGGCAACGCCGACCCGCAGGCGCTCGTCGTCGCGACCGCCGCGGCGGCCGCCGTCGAGCACGTCGGCCTGCCGGAGTGCATCCACGCGCTGTCGCAGGCGACGATCTACCTCGCGCTCGCGCCGAAGTCGAAGGCCGCGACGCGCTCGATCGGCGCCGCGATCGACCACGTCCGCACGCACGGCGCCGCCTCGCCGCCGCCGCAGGTGCGCTCGAAGGCCGTCGGCTACGACAGCCCGCACGGGCATCCGGGCCACCTCGGACGCCAGGAGGTCGCGCCCGACGAGGTCGCCGGCGTGCGCTTCTACGAGCCCGACGAGCAGGAGGCCGCGCTGCGCGAGCGCCTCGAGGAGATCCGCCGGGCCCGCGGCCGCTCCTGACAGAATCGGCTCGTGGGCCTTCTCGGAACGTTGCGCTAGATGCCGGCGGCAGCCACCGCCGCCGCCCGGATCGAGGCGATCAGCCCGATCGACGGCGGCCATCTCGGGACGGTCGCGGCGATGGACCCGGCCGACGTGCCGGCGGCCGTCGCCGAGGCCGCCGCGGTCCAGCGCCTCTGGGCGCAGCTGCGCCTGAGCGACCGCGCGCGCTACCTCGTCCGCGCCGCGCAGGCGGTCATCGACGAGTGGGACGAGCTCGTGCCGGTCATCGTCCGCGAGCAGGGCCGCCCGCTCGCCGAGGTCCAGACGATGGAGCTCCTGCCGGCCGTCGAGACGCTGCAGTGGCTCGCGGCATGCGCCCCGCGCGTCCTCGCGCCCGAGCGGATCGGCCTCGCGCGCTCGCTGCAGCCCGTCAAGCGCGCGCGGCTGACGTTCGAGCCGCTCGGCGTCGTCGCGGTCCTGACGCCGGGGGCCGAGCCGTTCGCGACGCCGCTCGGCGACGTCGCGGTCGCGCTCATGGGCGGCAACGGCGTCGTCCTGCACCCGTCGCCGCTGGCGGCGCTCGCGGCCGAGCGGATCGCCCGCGTGTTCGTCCGGGCGGGGCTGCCCGAGGGGCTGCTGCAGGTCGTGCACGGCGGACCGGAGACCGCCCGCGCGCTCGTCTCCGCCAACGTCGCGCACGTCCGCTTCACCGGCTCGTCGCAGGCCGGCCGCGACGTCGGCGAGGCCTGCGCGCGCGAGCTCAAGCGGGCGACGATCGAGGTCGGCGGCAAGGACCCGATGCTCGTCCTCGCCGACGCGAACATCCCGCGCGCGGTCGCCGGCGCGCGCTGGGGCGCGTTCGCGAACGCCGGCCAGTCGGGCGGGAGCCTGGCCCGCGCCTACGTCCTGCGCGAGCGCTACGAGCGCTTCACCGCGGGCGTCGTCGCCGCGACCCGCGCGCTGCGGGTCGGCGATCCGAACGACCCGACGACGGAGATCGGCCCGCTGCTGGCGCGCGACCGCGTCCAGCGCCTGGCCGAGCTCGTCGACGAGGCCGTCGCCGCCGGCGCGACGCTGCACTGCGGCGGCCGGCTGGACGACGCGTACTTCGCTCCGGCGGTGCTGACCGGGGTGCCGCGCGACGCGCGCCTGCTGCGCGAGGACGCGCCCGGGCCGTGGCTGGCGATCGAGCCCGTCGACTCCGAGATCGAGGGCATCGCGCGCTGCAACGAGGGCGTCGGCGGGCTCGGCGCCTCGGTCTGGACCGCCGACAGCCACAAGGGCGCGCGGATCGCGCGCGAGATCCGCGCCGGGATGGTGTGGATGAACGACCACGTCGTGTCGCGGGCCGAGCCGCAGCTGCCCTGGGGCGCGGTCCACGGCGCCGGCATCGGGCGCGCGCGCGGGGCGCCCGCGCTGCGGGCGATGGTCGAGCCGAAGCTCGTGACGTGGGATCCGCCGGCCGGGCGGATGGCGTGGTGGCAGCCCTACGACGGCTCGCTCGTCGCCGCCTGGCGCGCGCTCGCGCAGCTGCGCTCGGCACGCGACGCCGATCGCGAGCGGGGCTGGCGCAACGGGGCGCTGCCGCTCGCGCGCGTCGCGATCCGCACGATGCGCGCGACCCGTCGCAGGTGACCTGTCGATTTCGTCGGTCCCCGTTCGTCTCAGGGCAGACCATTCGAGAAGGAGGACGCGATGAGGTACATGCTGCTGATCCACCAGGGCACGACGCCGCTCCCCGGCAGCGATGCGTGGGAGGACCTCTCCGGCGAGCAGCAGGGCGCCGTGTACGCCGCGTACAAGGGGATCCGCGACACGCCCGGCGTCACGCCCGGCGAGGGGCTGCAGCCGCCCGAGACCGCGACGACCGTGCGGGTGCAGGACGGCACGACGCTCGTGACCGACGGCCCGTTCGCCGAGCTCAAGGAGGCGATCGGCGGCTACCTGCTCTTCGAGGCCGACGACCTCGACGCCGCGATCGAGCTCGCCGCGCGGATCCCGGCGGCCGCCATGGGCGGCGCGATCGAGGTACGCCCGATCGCGGAGTGGTAGCGATCCTCGAGCAGGCCTTCCGCGACCAGTGGGGCTACGTCCTCGCTGCGCTCGTCGGCTTCCTCGGCGACTTCGACCTCGCCGAGGAGGCCGCCCAGGAGGCGTTCGCGATCGCCGCCGAGCGCTGGCCGCGCGACGGCGTGCCGGCCAGCCCCGGCTCGTGGCTCGTGACGACGGCGCGCAACCGGGCGATCGATCGCATCCGCCGCGACCGCACGCTCGCCGCGAAGACGCGCCTGCTCGACGTGCCGGCGGCCTACGCGGAGGAGGACCCGATGGGCGAGACGGCCTTTCCCGACGAGCGCCTGGAGCTCGTCTTCACGTGCTGTCATCCCGCGCTCGGCACCGAGGCGCAGGTCGCGCTGACGCTGCGGACGCTCGGTGGCCTCAGCACCCCCGAGATCGCGCGCGCCTTCCTCGTCGGCGAGCCGGCGATGGCGCAGCGGATCGTGCGCGCGAAGCGCAAGATCAAGGCCGCCGGGATCCCGTTCCGGGTTCCGCCCGAGCACCTGCTCCCCGACCGGCTCGCGGCCGTGCTGGCGGTCGTCTACCTCATCTTCAACGAGGGCTACGGGCCCCGCGGCGAGCTCGCGGCCGAGGCGGTCCGGCTCGCGCGGGCGCTCGCCGAGCTCATGCCCGACGAGCCCGAGGTCCACGGCCTGCTGGCGATGATGCTCCTGCACGACGCGCGCCGCGCGGCGCGCTTCGACGGCGACGACCTCGTCCTGCTCGCCGACCAGGACCGCTCGCGGTGGGACGCGGCGCAGATCGCCGAGGGGCGCGTCGTGCTCGACCGGGCGCTGGCGCTGCGCGGCCGCGGCCCGTACGTCGTGCAGGCGGCGATCGCGGCGCTGCACGCGGACGAGGCGCGCGACTGGCCGCAGATCGCGGCGCTCTACGGCGAGCTGTCTCGCCTGACCGGCTCCCCGGTCGTCGAGCTCAGCCGGGCGGTGGCGGTCGCCGAGGCCGAGGGGCCGCAGGCGGCGCTGGACATCGTCGACGGGCTGGAGCTCGGCGACTACCGCTACCTGCACGCCACGCGCGGTGAGCTGCTGCGCCGCGTCGGCCGCGTGGCGGAGGCGCGCGCGGCGTACGAGCGCGCGCTGGAGCTCGCCGGCGACGACGCCGAGCGGCGCCTGCTCGAGCGGCGGCTGGCGGCGCTCGACTAGGCCGCGTCCCGCGCGCGCTCGATGGCGTCGAGGATGAGGTCGAGGCCGAGCTCGTACTCGTCGCCGTAGTCGTAACCGGGCTGGAGGACGTGCTCGACCGCGAGCTCGGTGAGGTGCGGGTACTCGCCGGCGGGGAAGCTCGCCATGATCGACTCGGCCACCTCCGCGGTCTGCTCCGGGGTATCGAACGGCAGGCTCGTCTCCTGGAGGACGAAGCCGTAGATGTAGCCGTCGATGACGGAGATCGCGTGGGCGGTCAGGGGCACGGAGAAGCCGGCGTTGCGGAGGCTGCCGATGACGGCGTCGAGGTGGCGCAGCGTCGCGTGGCCGGGGGTGCTGCGCGAGTTCATGAGGCCGCTCGCCCAGGGATGGCGCGAGAGGACCTCGCGGACCGAGATCGCGCGGCGGCGCATCGCCGTCTTCCAGTCGATGTCGCCGGGCGGCAGCTCGATCTCGCCGAAGACGACGTCGATCATGCCGTCGAGCAGGTCGCCCTTGCTCGCGACGTGGCCGTAGAGCGACATCGCCTCGACGCCGACGGCCTCGCCGACCTTGCGCATCGTGATCGCGTCGAGCCCGCTCGCGTCGGCGAGCGCGACGGCGGCGCGCAGCACGGAGTCGCGGCTGAGGGGGGTTCGCTTGACAGCCATACGATGTAAGGCTACTCTACCTTACAACGTAAGCCCAATGATGTGAGCGGAGCCCCGATGACGACCGCAGAGCTCGACGACACGATGCAGGCGACCTCCACCACCGCGATCCCGCGGACGATGACGGCGATCGCCCAGGACGAGTACGGCTCCGCACCCGAGGACGTCCTGCGGCTCGCGGAGCTCGACGTTCCCGCGATCGGAGATGACGAGGTCCTCGTCCGCGTGCACGCGGCCAGCGTCGACCGCGGCACCTGGCACATCATGGCCGGCCTGCCCTATGCGATCCGCGCCGCCGGGTTCGGGCTGCGCCGGCCCAAGCACGCCAACCCGGGCCGCAGCCTCGCCGGAACCGTCGCGGCCGTCGGCGCCGCCGTGACCGGCTTCGCCGCGGGCGACGCGGTGTTCGGCGTCGCCGATGCGTCCTTCGCGCAGTACGCCCGCGTCGCGACCGGCAAGCTCGCGCTCATGCCGTCGAACGTCTCCTTCGAGCAGGCGGCGTCCGTGCCGATCTCCGCGCTCACCGCGCTGCAGGCCGTGCGCGACCACGGCCGCGTCCAGGCCGGGCAGACGGTGCTCGTCATCGGCGCGTCGGGCGGCGTCGGCACGTTCGCGGTGCAGATCGCCAAGGCCTTCGGAGCCGAGGTCACCGGGGTCGCCAGCACCGCGAAGCTCGACGCCGTCCGAGCCGTCGGCGCCGATCACGTCATCGACTACACCCGCGACGACGTCACCGGCGCCGGCCGCCGCTACGACGTCATCCTCGACATCGGCGGCAACCGCCGCCTGTCGGTTCTGCGGCGCGCGCTCACGCCGCGCGGGACGCTCGTCGTCGTCGGCGGAACGGGCGACAGCGGGCTGCTCGGCGGCAGCGACCGCGGCCTGCGGGCGCACCTGCTGTCGCCGTTCGTCAGCCAGAAGCTCGGGACGTTCATCAGCTCCGAGAACGCCGCCGACCTCGTCGCCCTGCGGGAGCTCATCGAGGCGGGCCGGATCGCGCCCGCGATCGACCGGACCTACCCGCTCGCCGAGACGGCGGCGGCGATCCGGCACCTGCTCGACGGCCACGCGCAGGGCAAGGTCGTCATCTCGTCGCATGGCGACGATCGGCGAGCTACGCCGAGCGCGCGCTCGACACGAACCGCAGGCGCCCCGGCGCCAGCGGGACGAGCACGCGCTTGGCGTACTCGGCGCCGCCGCGCAGCATCAACGAGCGCACCGGATCCCACGACAGCCCGTACTGGCGGCGCAGCTGCGCCGGCAGCAGCCCGACGGTCACGAAGTTCACGAGCTCGAGCACCGGCCGGCGTGCCAGCGGGACCGGTGGGCGCATGACGATCTTCAGCGCCAGCTCGCGCGCGGCGCTCGTCACGAAGAGGTCCGGCCCGTCGAGCATGCCGGTCATGTAGTCGTCGAACGCGCGGATGTCCGCCGGCATCTCGTCGGCCTCCAGGCCGAACAGCCCGCCGACGACGCGGTAGTCCTGCCAGTAGGCATCGCGCTCGGCCTCCGACAGCGAGCCGACGTAGCGCTCGTAGACGACGAGCGCGGAGTCCACGAGCGTCGCGAGCACCCAGAGCAGGAGCTCCGGGTCGTCGGCCGCGAACGGGGTCCCGGCGGGAAAGCGGCCGGCGGGGCGCTCGAGCTCGCCGCGGACGCGCTTGTGGATCGCGCGGACGCGCCGCGTCGCGCGGTCGGCGTCCGCGCGCGAGCCGAACGCGATCGTGTCCATGACCTCGGCCGTGCGGCGCAGGCGCTCGTAGGGCTTGTCGAGCGCGCCGCTGTGCGCGAAGAAGCCCTCGAACGCGACCGGGTGCGTGGCCTGCATGAGCAGCGCGCGCGGGCCGGAGAAGGCCACCGCCACCTCCCGGTGGACGCGGCGCAGCATCGAGCTGTCGTCGAAATACCCTTCCATCGCCTAGACCGTAGAGGGATACGGAGAGTTACCCTGTCTGGGTCATGCCAGCTCAGGCCTATGCCGGAAAGGACTGCGTCTGCCAGCTCCGCAAGGGGATCTGCGACCAGTCCTGCGTCCAGGGGATGCTCGAGACGCCGTTCTACATCGCCTGCCTGAAGCTCACCGGCCGGCGCTGCCTCGTCGTCGGCGGCGGCGACATCGGCCTCGAGAAGACCGAGGGCCTGCTCGCCTGCGACGCGACCGTCGTGCTCGTCGCGCCCGACGCGATCGACGAGCTGCAGGCGCTCGCCGCCGAGGGCTCGATCGAATGGCAGCAGCGCGAGTACGAGGCCGCCGACCTCGAGGGCACGTTCATGGTCATCGCGTGCACGAACGACACCGACGTCAACATCCGCGTCTTCGACGACGCCGAGCGCCGCGCGATGCTCGTGAACATCGTCGACGTCCCGCCGCTGTGCAACTTCATCCTTCCCGCGATCGTCCGCACCGGGCCGCTCGCGATCGCGATCTCGACGGCGGGCGCCTCGCCGGCGCTCGCCAAGCGCATGAAGCGCGAGGTCAGCGAGCTCTTCGGCGAGGAGTACGCGCGGCTGGCGATCATGCTCAACGACGCGCGCGGCTGGGCGAAGGGGACGCTGCCGACCTACCAGGACCGCAAGGCGTTCTTCGAGGGCATCGTCAACGGCGACCCGGACCCCGTGCAGCTCCTGCGGGCCGGCGACGAGCAGGCGGTGCTCGACCTCATCGCCGCCGCGCAGCGCGTCCACGCCCCCGCCTGACCGCGGCCGCGTGAAGGGCCGGCACCGGGCCGCCGTCACCGTCGTCTTCGCCGTCAACGGCGCAGCCTTCGCGAGCCTCTTCTCGCGGATTCCCGACCTCCAGCGCGAGCAGGGGCTCTCCGACGGCGAGCTCGGGCTCGTGCTGCTCGCGGGCGCGCTCGCGCTCATGGTCACCCAGCCGCTCGCCGGCGCCGCGGCCGCGCGGATCGGCAGCCGGCCGCTGACCGTCGCCGGCGGCCTGGCCTATGCCGGCGCGCTCGTGCTCCCCGGCCTCGCGCCGTCGCCGGCCACGTTCTGCGCGGCGATCGTCGCGCTCGGCGCGGCCAGCGGCGTGCTCGACGTCAGCATGAACGCGCAGGCGGTCGCGCTGAACAAGCGCCACGAGCGCGAGATCTTCGCCTCCTTCCACGCCGCCTTCTCGTTCGGCGCGCTGGCGGGTGCGGGAGTCGGCGCGCTCGCGGCCGGGGCGGGGCTCGAGCCTCTGACCCACATGTCGATCGTCGCGGTCGCGCTCGTCGCGATCATCCTCGTCGTCGTGCGCCCGGGCCTGCTGCCGGCGAGCGCCGACGCGCGCGCGGAGGGCCCGCTGTTCGCGCGGCCGTCGCGCGCGCTCGCGGCGCTCGGGACGCTCGCCTTCTGCGTCCTGCTCGCCGAGGGATCGGTCGGGCGACTGGAGCGCGATCCTGCTCGACCGCGAGACCGAGGCCGGGCCCGCGCTGGCGGCGCTCGGGCTCGCCGCGTTCTCGCTGACGATGGGCTTCGGGCGGCTCGCCGCGGACCCGCTCGCCGAGCGCTTCGGCGCCCCGGCCGTCGTCCGGGCCGGCGGGCTGCTGGCGGTCGGCGGGCTCGCGCTCGCGCTGCTCGCCGGCAGCGCGGCCGCCGGGATCGCCGGCTTCGCGATCATGGGCTGCGGCCTGGCCGGGATGTTCCCGCTGGCGCTGAACGCCGCGGCGGCCGGCGACGAGGCGGCCGCGCCGGCGATCGCCGCGGTGTCGACGAC
Source organism: uncultured Actinomycetes bacterium (assembly GCA_963830085.1). Taxonomy (GTDB): domain Bacteria; phylum Actinomycetota; class Thermoleophilia; order Solirubrobacterales; family Solirubrobacteraceae; genus CADCVQ01. The sequence goes on from CAWHLF010000006.1 coordinate 457,781, forward strand.
CGGCTACGTGGGCTTCATCGCCGGGCCGGCGCTCGTCGGGCTGCTGTCGGATGCGACGAGCCTGCCGCTCGCGCTGTGCCTCGTCGGGCTACTGTGCGTCCTGGCCGCGATGCTCGCCGGCGCAACTTCCTCCTGACGAGCCTCGTTGCAACGGCATGCGACGACTGCGCCTGCGCCACCTCCTCCTCCCGCTCGCGGCCACCGCCGCGGCACTCGGCGCCGCCTCGCCGGCACAGGCCGACGAGCTCGTCGCCGAGCTCTCGCGCGACACCCCGATCGCGGCCTACGGCGGCGTCCTCGCCTGGTCGGAGCACGACGCCGCCACGGGCCGCTACCGGCTCATGCTCGCGAGGGTCGGCGGCATCGAGCCGGCGCGCATCCGGACGTCCGCCCAGCCGTTCGACGTCAGCCTCGGCCCCGACAGGCGCGGCAACATCGTCGCGCTCTACACGCGCTGCAGGTCGAGGGCCACGCGCTGCGACATCTTCCGCTACGCGCTCGTCGGCGAGCTCGAGAGCCGGCTGGGCTTCTCGTCGTCGAAGGAGGACGAGGCCTGGCCGTCGCAGTGGCGCGACCGCGTCGCGTTCGTCCGCCGCCACGCCACCGGCGGGCGCGGCGAGATCTCCGACTGCGACGTCCCGTACGTCAAGACGCTGACGTCGAGCGCGCCGCCGCGGCGCCTGGATCGCGGCTCGTGCGGCCTGACGACCGGCATGTCGCTGCGGCGCGAGCGGATCGTCCAGGTGACGTTCGGCACGCCGCCGAGCGCGACGCGCTTCGACAGCCAGGTGCGCCTGCTGTCGGCGCGCGGCGGCGCCGTGAGGGTCCTCGCGCGCCAGGGCTCCGGCGAGGAGTCCAACGAGTTCGTCTCCCCCAACCAGTCCGCGGGCGCGATCTGGCTCACGCGCACGGGCGTGCACCCCGAGCCGACGTTCGTCACGATCGACCTCAGGAGCCGCGACGCCGAGGATGCGCGAGGTGCGCGCGCGGACCGAGCTCACCGGGTCCTTCGCGCGCGACGACCGCGGCGGCGTCTGGTACGTCGAGGGCGGCGGCTTCCACGGCCACGGCTGCGCGCAGGCGGCGCCGGTGCCCTGCCGGCTCGTGCGAGCGACGGTCAGCCCGTTCTCGCCGCTGCCGCGCCCGCTGCTGCCGGCGCTGTCGATCGCATCGACCGGCGAGCGGGTCCCCAGTCCCGTCTACGGCGACCCGCTCGTCCTCTCGGGCCGGCTCACGCGCAAGGTCGTCGTCTTCGGCAACGTCGCCCGGACCGATCCGATCGCGGGGGTGCCGATCGCGCTCGTGCGCCGGATCGGCGATCCGCGCCAGGGCGTGATGGCGGAGCGCTTCGAGCCGACCGGCGTCGTCGCGATCACCGGGCCCGACGGCCGCTGGTCGACGACGCTCGCCGGCCCGCCGGCGCAGCCGTGGTTCTCGGCCGTCGCGAGCGCGCCCGCGGCCGGCGTACCGACGACCTACGCGGGCCGCGGGACCGGCGGCACGGTTCTCGCGCGCATGACGCTGACGATCAGCGGCACGGCGTTCGCGGGCACGATCGCACCGGCGCAGCCCGGCCGCACCGTGAAGATCGAGCGGCTCATCGAGCGCAAGTGCCAGACCTTCTCGTCGGGCCAGCGCATCTGCGCCGAGAAGTGGGCGCCGGTCGCCGACGCGCCGGTCAACGCGACGGGCACCGGCTTCGCCGCCACGGTGAACGGGCCGCAGGTCGGGATCTACAGCGCGTCGCTGCCGCTGGCAGATCAGGAGCGCGATCCCGACGCCTACGGCGGGCGCAGCCCCGACGTCCCGCTCGGCTGACCGTCCGCGGCAGCGCTCCTGAGTAGCGTTGCCCCGGTGTCGACCACCGACCACGCCGTCGTGCTGCGCGGCGCCGGGCGCCGCTACGGCGAGCGCGCCGCGCTGCGCGACGTGTCGCTGGAGCTCGAGGCCGGTGCGACGCTCGTCGTGTTCGGGCCCAACGGGGCCGGCAAGACGACGCTGCTGCGAATGCTCGCGACGCTCCTGCGCCCGCACGCCGGCGAGGTGCGGGTGCTCGGCCGCGAGCTGCCCGCCGAGGGCTACGCCGTGCGCGGGCGGATCGGCTTCCTCGGCCACGAGCCGCTGCTGTACCGCGAGCTCAGCGGGCGCGAGAACCTGCGCTTCCACGCGCGCCTGCACGGCGCCGCGCCGGCACGCGTCGAGGAGCTGCTCGAGGCCGTCGGGATGCGCGCCCGGGCGGACGACCCGGTCGCCGAGCTCTCGCGCGGGATGGTCCAGCGGCTGGCGATCGCGCGCGCGGTCCTGCACGACCCCGAGCTGCTGCTGCTCGACGAGCCGGCGGCGAACCTCGACCCCGCCGCCGCCGCGCAGGTGCAGCCGCTCATCGGCCGGGCGAGCGGGCGCACCCGCATCCTCACGAGCCACGACCCCGCGGGCGGCCTCGCCGGCGCCGACCTCGCGCTCGGCCTCAAGGGCGGGCGGGCCGCGCTGCTCGCGCCCGCGAGCGCCGTCACGCCCGCCCAGATCGCGGAGCTCTACGCATGAGGAGCACGGTCGCGGCGCTGCTGCGCAAGGACCTCGCGCTCGAGCTGCGCACCCGCGAGGCGGTGCCCGCGATGGTGCTCTTCAGCGTCACGACGTACGTCATCTTCCACTTCGGCCTGGACCGCAACGCCGTCGAGGGCGACCTCGCCGCCGGCGTCCTCTGGGTCACGCTCCTCTTCGCCTCGATCCTCGGCATCAACCGCCTCTTCGTCGCCGAGCACGAGCAGGGCGGCTTCGACGGCTTCCTCCTGGCGCCCGTGGACCGCACGGCGCTCTACGTCTCCAAGGCGATCGTGCTCTTCGCGTTCCTCTGCATCGTCGAGGTCGTCGCCGTCCCGGCGTTCGCGATCCTGCTGCTCGGCCCTCCACCCACCCAGGCGCTGCCGGAGCTCCTGCTCGTCCTGCTGCTCGCGAACGCCGGCGTCGCGGCGACCGGGACGCTCGTCGCGGCGCTCGCGATCCAGACCCGCGCCCGCGACCTCATCGTCCCGCTGCTGGCCCTGCCGCTGCTCGTCCCGGTCGTGCTGGCCGCCGCGCGGGCGACGACGCCGCTGCTGGCGCAGGGCGGCGCGGGCGCGCTCCCGGGTGACTGGCTGGCCGTCCTCGCGCTCTATGATCTGGTGTTCGCGCTGATCGCGTACGCAGTCTTCGACTTCCTCCTGGAGGACTGACCCATCGTCTACGGCAAGGGGCTGCGCGCCCTCTCCATCGCCACCGTCGTCGTGCTCAGCGGCGCCTTCGCGCTCGTCTTCTTCTACGCGCCGCTGGACGCCGACCAGGGCTTCGTCCAGAAGATCTTCTACGTCCACGTGCCGATGGCGATCGTCGCGCTCGGCGGCTTCGTCGCCGGCGGGATCTGCGCCGCGATGTTCCTGCGCACCCGCGACTCGCGCTGGGACCTGCGCTCCTACGTCTGCATCCACATCTCGATCATCCTCGCGGTCGGCGTGCTGCTGACCGGCTCGATCTGGGCGCGCGCGTCGTGGGGTCACTGGTGGGTCTGGGACGAGCCGATGCTCGTCTCGTTCCTCATCGTCTTCCTGCTCTACGCGACGTACTGGCCGCTGCGCTTCTCGATCGAGGACAAGGATCGCCAGGCCCGCTACGCCTCGGTCTTCGCGATCGTCGCGGGCGCGTTCGTGCCGCTGAACTTCGCGGCGGTGCGGATGGCCGAGCAGTTCGTCCACCCGCGAGACGCTCGCGACGACGACCGGCGGGCTGCCGGCGAAGATGGCGCTGGCGTTCGTCGTCGCCATGGTCGGCATGACGCTGCTGTTCATCACGCTCGTGAAGTACGAGATGGCCTCCAAGCACGCGACGTTCCGCCTGCGCGCGCTGCGCCGCCGGATCGCCGGTGACGACGACTTCGCCGCTGTCGGACGCAGCGCGGCGCCTCAGCTCTGATGCTCCCCGCGCTCCCCCTCGACGAGGCCGGAAAGTATGTCGCCGCGGCGTATCTCGTCTTCCTCGCGCTGCTCTTGATCTACGTGGCGATCATGGCATCCAAGCTCGGGCGCATCGAACGCGAGGTCGTCGAGCTCGCCGAGCTCGTCGAGGGTCGCGACGAGGCGGGCCGCGAGCGCATGAAGGAGACGGTGTGAGATGAGCGAGCACGAGCTCATCACGCTCGGCATCTCGCACAAGACGGCGCCCGTCCACCTGCGCGAGCGCCTCGCGCTGACGCGCAGCGCGGTCCGCGGCTTCCTCCAGGAGGTCGCCGCCCACCCCGAGGTCCACGAGGCGGTCGTCATCTCGACCTGCAACCGCACGGAGCTGACGCTCGTCGTCGGCGACCCCGTCGCGGCCGAGAGCGCCGTGCTCGGGATGCTCGCGCGGCTCTCGCACGTGCGGCCGACCGAGCTCACCGAGAGCATCTACTCGCCGCGCAACTGCGACGCCGCGCGCCAGCTCTTCCGCGTCAGCGCGGGCCTGGAGTCGATGATCGTCGGCGAGGCCGAGATCCAGGGCCAGGTCAAGCGCGCCTACGAGGAGGCGCTCGCCGCCGGCACGACCGGCCCGCTGACGAACCGGCTCTTCACCGCCGCGCTGCAGACCGGCAAGCGCGTGCGCAGCGAGACGGCGATCGGCATCGGCCGCGCATCGATCTCGTCGGTCGCCGTCGATCTCGCGATGGACGTCCTCGGCGGCGTCGCCGCGCGCCACGTCGTCATCATCGGCGCGGGCGAGACGAGCGAGCTCACCGCCCGGGCGCTCGCCGACCGCGGCGTGCAGACGATGTTCGTCGCCAACCGCCACGCCGACCGCGCCCGCGCGATGGCCGAGCGCTTCGGCGGCGACGTCGTCGCCCTCGAGGACCTTCCGCACCAGCTCGAGCGCGCGGACGTCGTCGTCGCCTCGACGGCGTCGCCGCACCCGATCCTCGGCGAGGAGGAGCTCGAGGACGTCATGCGCGCGCGCGGCGGCCGGCCGCTGCTGCTCGTCGACATCGCCGTGCCGCGCGACATCGATCCGACCTGCCGCGACGTGCCGGGCGTGACGCTCTACGACATGGACGACCTCCAGGCGGCCGTCGCGCACACGCTCACCGTGCGCGAGGCCGAGGCCGCGCGCGCGGAGGAGATCGTCGAGGAGGAGATCCTGCGCTTCGCCGGCTGGCTCGGCTCGCTGACCGTGCAGCCGACGATCCGCGCGCTGCGCGAGTACGGCGACGCGATCGTCGAGCAGGTGCTCGAGGAGAACGCCGGGCGCTGGGAGCAGACCTCCGAGCGCGATCTCGCGCGCATCGACGCGGTCGCGCGCACGGTCATGAACCGCCTCCTGCACGAGCCGACGCTGCACCTGCGGACGCTCGGCGACGCGCGCAGCCACGGGCGGCTGCAGATCATGCGCGAGCTCTTCGGGCTCGAGGGCGTGCCGGATGCCGAGCCGGCCGACGCCGCCGGCGCCGACGGACGCGAGAACGTCCGCCCGCTGCCGCGGCGCGCCTCGCTAGGCGGCACGGTCGATGCGGGTCGGCACGCGCGGAAGCGCACTGGCCCTCACGCAGGCCGGGATGGTGGCCGAGATGCTCGGCGAGGACGCGCGGCTCGTTCCCGATCACGACGAGCGGCGACCGCGACCGCGCGGGCGGCGACAAGGAGAAGTGGGTCAAGGAGCTCGAGCTCGCGCTGCTGGCGGGCGAGGTCGACCTCGTCGTGCACAGCGCCAAGGACGTGCCGAGCGTCCTGCCCGAGGGCCTGGAGCTCGTCGGCGCGCCGGCGCGGGCCGATCCGCTCGACGCGCTCGTCGGCGCGTCGTCGCTGGACGAGCTGCGCGCGGGCGCGCGCGTCGGGACCGCGAGCCTGCGCCGGGCGGCGCAGCTGCGCGCGCTGCGCGACGACCTCGAGGTCGTCGTCATCCACGGCAACGTCGACACGCGCCTGCGGATGCTGGAGGAGGGCGACCTCGACGCGCTCGTGCTCGCCGCCGCGGGGCTGCGGCGCCTCGGCCGCGAGTCGGCGATCGGCTGCCTGCTGAGCGCGCTCGTGCCGGCGCCCGGGCAGGGCGTCCTGGCGCTCGAGGCGCGGATCGGCGACGAGGCCGCCGCGGGCGCGGCGCGCGCGATCACCGACCCGCCGAGCTGGGACGCGCTGTGCGCCGAGCGCGCGCTCGTCGCCCGGCTGGACGCGAGCTGCAACACGCCGCTCGGCGCGCACGCGAGCATCGAGCGGGACGGCATCGTGCTGCGGACGTTCGTCGGGCTGCCCGACGGCTCGGAGTGGCTCGTCGACACGACGCCCGCCGCGCCGGATCCGGAGGCCGCGGGCGAGCTCGCGGCCGGGCGACTGCTCGCCGCGGGCGCCGCGGACCTCCTGCGCCGCGCCGAGGAGCTCGCCGCATGACGACCTACCTCGTCGGCGCGGGCCCCGGCGACCCGGGCCTCATGACCGCCCGCTCGCTCGAGCTCATCGCCCGCGCCGACGTCGTCCTCTACGACCGCCTCATCCCCGACGGCGCGCTCGACGGCGCCCGCCCCGACGCGGAGCTCGTCGACGTCGGCAAGATCGGCGGCGGCGCGCAGGTGCCCCAGGAGGCGACGAACGACCTGCTGCTCGAGCACGCGCGCGCCGGCCGCGAGGTCGTGCGCCTCAAGGGCGGCGACCCGTTCGTCTTCGGCCGCGGCGGCGAGGAGGCCCAGCTCCTGCGCGCGGAGGGCTTTGGCGTCGAGGTCGTCCCGGGCGTCACGGCGGGTGTCGCCGCGTCCGCGTACGCCGGGATCCCCGTGACGCAGCGCGGGATGTCGGCCGCGGTCGCGTTCGTCACCGGCCACGAGGATCCCGAGAAGGAGGAGACGCAGATCGACTGGCCGGCGCTCGCCGCCTTCCCCGGGACGCTCGTCTTCTACATGGGCGTGCGCCGGCTGGACCGGATCGCGTCGCAGCTCGTCGCGGGCGGGCGGCCGGCGAGCGAGCCCGTGGCGATCGTCCAGCGCGGGACGTACCCCGACCAGCGCGTCGTCGCGGGGACGCTCGGCGACATCGCGCAGGTCGCCGCTCGACGCCGGCGTGCGCGCGCCGGCGATCACCGTCGTCGGGGCCGTCGCGGGGCTGCACGAGGAGCTCGCGTGGTTCGCCGCCGGCCCGCTCGCCGGGCGCAGCGTCGTCGTGACGCGCGCCCGCGCCCAGGCGAGCCCGCTCGCCGCGCGGCTGCGGGCGCTCGGCGCGCGCGTCGTCGAGGCGCCGGCGATCCGCGTCGAGGCGCTGCGACGCGGAGCTGCCCGACCTGTCCGGCTTCGACCTGCTCTGCGTCACGAGCCCCAACGGCGCGCGGCGGCTGCTCGAGCTCGCCGGCGACGCCCGCGCGCTCGCCGGTCCCGCGATCGCCGCGATCGGGCCGGGGACCGCCGATGCGCTGCGCGCGGGCGGGATCGTCGCCGACATCGTGCCGCGCGCGGGCCGTCGCGGAGTCGCTCGTCGCGGCGCTCGCCGAGCCGGCCGGTGCGCCGCGCGCTCGTCGCCCGCGCCGAGGTGGCCCGCGACGTCCTGCCCGATGCGCTGCGCGAGCGCGGGGCGGAGGTCGAGATCCTGCCGCTGTACCGGACCGTCGCCGAGCCGCTGGAGGGCGCCGCGCTGGACGCCGCGCGCGCGGCCGACTACGTGACGTTCACGTCGGCGTCGTCGGTGCGCTTCTACGTCGAGGCCGCGGGCGCGCCGCGCGACGGCCAGCAGCTCGTGTCGATCGGCCCGATCACGAGCGACGCGCTGCGCGAGCGCGGGCTGGAGGCGCACGTCGAGGCCGCCGAGCACACGCCCGCCGGACTGCTCGCGGCGCTCGTCGCCGCCGCTTCCGGGTAGCGCGCTATCCGGCGGTGTCGACGTCGCCCTCGGGGATGCCCGGGAGCTCGCGTTCGCGCTCGTCCTCGTCCTCGGGAACGCCGAGCGGGACGTCCTCGGGCTCCTCGTCGGGAAGCCCGCTGGGTGGCGTCTCGGTCCCGGTCACAGGTCGACCCCGCGCAGGGCGAGCCAGTCGGTGACATACGGCGGCGGATGCTTGCCGAACTCCGCGCGCGCGGCGAGGCGCAGCAGGTCGTCGTCGTCGTCGGTGATCTCGTCGCGGCGGAAGGCGAGGTAGGTCGCGACGGCGGCCGCCATGACGAGGCTCGGCTCGGGGTCCTGCCCCTCGACCATCCCCTCGACCTCGAAGAACTCGCGCGTGCGCTCGTCGCCGAGCGCGGTGACGGGCTCGTCGCGATCCTCGAAGCGCAGGTAGTACTCGGCGAGACCTTCGAGGTCGCCCTCGAGCTCGCAGACGTCGACGGCTCGGCGGACGACCTCCGACACTCTCGGCGTCTCCATGTGAGATCCGGGTCGCACGTGGCCCACGCTACCCAGTCGCCGCGGCCTACACTCGACCGGCTCATGGCGGTCGTGACGTTCCTCAGCGATTACGGTCTGCACGACGACTTCGTCGGCGTCTGCCACGGCGTCATCGCCCGGATCGCGCCCGGCGTGCGCGTCATCGACATCACCCACGGGATCGGGCGCCACGACGTCCGCTCCGGCGCGCTGACCCTCCGCCGGTCGCTGCCGTTCACCCCGGCGGGCGTGCACCTCGCGGTGGTCGATCCCGAGGTCGGCGCGCCGCGGCGGGCGGTCGCGCTGCGCTGCGCCGAGGAGGACCGCGTGCTCGTCGGCCCCGACAACGGGCTGCTGCACCCGGCCGCCGAGCGCTTCGGCGGCGTCGTCGAGGCGGTCGACATCGCGCGGTCGGCGCTGCGCCTGCAGCCGGTGTCGGCGTCCTTCCACGGCCGCGACGTCTTCGCGCCGGTCGCCGCGGCGCTCGCGAGCGGCGCCTCGCCGGCCGACGTCGGCGAGCCGCTGGACCCCGAGGAGCTCGTGACGCTCGAGCTGCCGCGCGCCGAGCTGCGATCCGACGGCCTGCTCGCCCACGTCCTGCAGGCCGACCGCTACGGCAACGTCGTGCTCGACGCCGAGCACGCGCAGCTCGCCGGCAGCGGGTTGCTGCTCGGCCACGAGGTCGTCGTCAACGGGCGCGCGGCGCTCTACGCGACGACGTTCGCCGATGTCCCGGCCGGCGGCCTGCTGCTCTACGAGGACGGCTACCGGACGCTCGCGCTCGCCGTCAACCGCGGCTCGGCGCTCGACGCGCTCGGCCTCGGGCTCGACGACGAGGTCCTCATCGCGCCCGCCGGCTCGTGAGCGCGACGCTCGGCAGCCCCCGGCTGCACCTGCGGCTCACGGGGTCGACGAACGAGCGCGCGCGCGAGCTCGCGTGGGCGGGCGCGCCGCACGGGACGCTCGTGACGGCGTCCGAGCAGGCCGCGGGCCGCGGGCGCCAGGGGCGGACGTGGTCGGCGCCGCCGGGGCGCGCGCTGCTGCTGTCGCTCGTCCTGCGCGAGTGGCCGCCGCTGCTGCCGCTCGCGGCCGCGGTCGCGGTCGCCGACGTCGCGGGGGCGGACGCGCAGATCAAGTGGCCCAACGACGTGCTCGTCGGCCGGCGGAAGGTCGCCGGGATCCTCGTCGAGGGACGTCCGCAGGAGGGCTGGGCGGTGCTCGGCATCGGCGTGAACGTCGCGGTCGCGGTCGGCGACCTCCCCGAGGAGCTGCGCGACCGCGCGGGAACGCTCGGCCTCGAGCCGGCGGCGATCGAGCCGCTGCTCGCGACGCTGCTGGGCGAGCTCGAGCGGCGCCTGGCGCAGGAGCCGGCGGCGCTGCTGGAGGACTTCCGCGCGCGCGACGCGCTGCTCGGCCGCGCCGTCGACTGGCAGCGCGGCGAGGGCGTGGCGGCCGGGATCGACGCCGACGGCCGGCTGCTCGTCGATCGCGCGGACGGCGCCCGTGAGGCGCTCGACGCCGGCGAGGTCCATCTTTCGCCGCCGCGCTGAACCCGCGCCGGCGGGCGGCCTCTACCCTGGATCGATGTCCCGCCGCCCGCACGTGCTCCTCGCCCTGGCCGCGCTCAGCGCCTGGGCGGCGGTGGCCGTCTGGGCCGCGGCGTTCGTGCTCCCGGGTGGCCGCACGCTCGATGGCGAGGCGCTGCGGGCCTTCACCGGCGTCGCCGGCGCGCCGCACGCGCCGTCGATCGAGGGCATCGCGGTGCTCGCCGACCCGGTGCCGTTCGTCCTCGGTGCCGCGCTGCTCGTCGGGCTCGCGCTGCTGCGGCGGCGGCTGCTCATGGCCGCGATGGTGCCCGTGATCCTCCTCGTCTCCAACGCGTGCACGCAGGCCCTGAAGCCCGCGCTCGCGGACCCGCGGATCATCGAGCTCGGCAGCGCGTCCGGCGTCGGCGGCGTCTACCCGGGCTCCTGGCCGAGCGGCCACGCGACCGCGTCGATGTCGCTCGCGCTGTGCTTCGTGCTCGTCGTCGGCCCGCGCCTGCGCCCGGCGGCGGCGCTGCTCGGCGCGGCCTACGCGGTCGGCGTCGGCTACTCGCTCGTCGCCGCCGGCTGGCACCTGCCAAGCGACGTCCTCGGCGGCTACCTCGTCGCCGCGAGCTTCACGCTCATCGGCGCGGCCGCGCTGGCGGCGCTCGAGACGCGGCGACCGCCGGTCGCGGCGCGTGTCACCTGGCCCGCCCGGCTGCCGTCGTGGCCGTCGCCGGCTCCGGCCGCCGCGGGCGCGGCGGGGCTCGCGCTCCTGGGCACGCTCGCGGCGATCGCCGTGCTCATCCGCCGCCCGGACCTCGCGGTCGGCTCGCTGCGCTACGTCGAGGCGCTCGTCGTCGCGTTCGGGATCGGCGCGCTCGGACTGACGCTCACCGCCGGGCTGGCGTTCGCGCTGCGGCGGTAGGCATCGAAGGGCGGGCGCAGCTGCGGGCGGACCTCCGCCGCGCGCTCACCGCCTACGCGGCGGCGTCGTCGCGCGAACCGGGCGCGGCGCCGGGTGCGTCGTCGTCGGCCGGCTTGCCGGCCGCGGCAGCCCGGCGGCGCTTCGGCGCGGGGGCCTCGCCCTCGCCGGCAGTCGTGGCCGCGGCAGCCCGGCGGCGCTTCGGCGCGGGCGGCGCTCGCCCGTCGTCGGCAGGCGTGGCCGCGGCAGCGCGGCGGCGCTTCGGCGGCGCGGGCGGCGCTTCGGCGTCGCCGGCAGGCGCGGCCTTCTTCGCGGGTGCGCGCTTGCGCTTGGGCTTCGGAGCCTCCGCATCGTCCGCCTTCGGCGGCGCGGCCTCGCGCGCTGCGGCCAGCGCGGCGGCGGCGCCGGCGATCGCCTCGAGGGCGGCGGCGTCGTCGACCGCGGGCGCCGGCTTGCGCGCCCGCGAGCGGCGCGACGGGCGCGGCTCGTCCGCGGCGCTCGCCGCATCGGCCCGAGCCTCGCCCGGATCGGGTTCGTCGTCCATGACGACCCGGCGCACCCTTGCCCGGCGCGCCGGCTGCGGCGCGTCGCCGGACTCCTCGGCCACCGGCTCGGCGGCCTGCTGCTGCTCGGTCTCGACGGACGCGGTCTCGGCGACAGCGGGCTCCGGCGGCCGGCCGTTGCGCGAGCGCGAGCGCGACCGGCGCCGCGACGAGCGCGAGGGCTGCTGTGGCGCGTCACCCTCGCCACCACCGCCGCCGCCGTTGCCGCCGTTCGTCAGCGCCGCGACCTCCTGACCGTTCGCAAGACCCTCGCCGTCGCCCTTCTTGCGCCGCCGGCGGCTGCCCCGGCGCCCGCGGCTCTTGGGGAAGTTGCGCAGCAGCTCGCGCGACAGGGCGCTCGGCTTGCGCGCCAGGCGGGTCCGCGCGCCGCGCAGGATCTCCTCGCCCTCGGGCGTGTGCGCGATCGCCGCCGCCAGCAGCGCGGCGGACAGCCGGCGGTCCTGCTTGCGCGCGGCGTGGACGAGCCGCCGGGCGTTGCGAGCGTGCGCGGCGCCGGACGAGTTCACGAGCAGGCCGAGCAGGCGCTTGGTCTCCGGCCAGCGCTGGACCGCGTACTCCTCGTGGACCTCGCGCGTGTAGGACGCGAGGCGCCAGATCCAGGCGTTGGCCTGGTCGCGGCGGCCGATGCGCTTCTCGGCGAGCGCGAGCAGCATGACCTTCGTGCCCTCGCGGCGCTCCTCGCGCGTCCAGGTCCCGATGACGTCGATCGCGGTGTCGAACGCCTCGCCGTCGCGCGACGCCGCGATCTCCTGCAGCGCGCGCACCCGCAGCTGCGGGTTCTTGTTGCGCTGCACCGCGGTCAGCAGGAAGGCCCGCTTGAACTCGCCGCCGCGGTCGAAGTGCAGCATCGCGCGGGCGCGCCGCCAGCCGCTCGGCGCGACGCGCGCGCCGGCCAGCGCCGCCCACTGGATCTGCTCGCCGTAGGGCAGGTGCTCGACCGCGATGCGCCAGAGCTCGCGCTCGAAGACCTCGATCCGGCGGTCCTCGTCGCTCGTCACCGGCAGGACGCGGCGCTCGACGCGCACGCGCCGGCCGCGGCCGCGGCGGACGGGGCCGACGACGATCGCGCCGCCGCGGTAGACGTCGCGGTCCAGCAGCGAGTGCAGCGTGACGACGGGGTCGTCGTTCTTCGTGTCCGGGGCGACGAAGTCGACGACGATGCCGGCCTCCTTGCCCGGGTGGCGGCGCGTGACGCGGCCGACGCGCTGCTGGTAGATGCGCTTGGAGGCCGTCGGCGCGAGGTGCATGCAGACCGTCGCGCGCGGTGAGTTCCAGCCCTCGGCGAGCAGCTGCGCGTTGATCAGCACGTCGATGTCGCCGCGCTCGTAGCTGGCGAGGATCTCCGCGAGGTCGCGCTTGCGCGTCTCGCCCGAGACCGCCATCGCCTTCAGGCCCTGCGCGCGGAACGCCTCCGCGACGTTGTAGGCATGGCGCACGCCGGCCGCGTACACGACACCCGGAACGCCGTTGAAGCGCGTCTTGTAGAGGTCGGCGACGGCGAAGTTGAAGGGCTCGACGTCGAGGAGCTCGGCGAGCATCTCCTGGTCGAACTCGACGTCGACCTCGCCGCGGCGCAGCGGCACCTTGGCGATCGTGCGAACGCCCGGGCCGGGCGGGATGCGGACGCCGCGCAGCGGCGAGATGACGCCGCGGCGCGCGGCCTGCGCGAGGTCGAAGCGCGAGGTCTGCGTCGGGAAGAGATCGGTGACGTGGCGGGCGATGAGCGCGCCGGTCGCGGTCATGCCGATGAAGATCGGGCCGGTCCAGTCGCGGATCGCGGCGCTCGTCTTCTCGCCGAGCGCGGTGTGGGCCTCGTCGCAGATGACGATCGAGTAGGCCTCGGAGATGTTGCCGGCGTTGCGGACGAACCACTGGTAGGTCTCGACCGTCACCGGGCCGGCGGCGGAGTCCTTGCCGCGCAGCAGGGCGGGCGTGACCCGCTTGGCGTAGCCGCGATCCTTGAGCTCGCCGTGGAACTGGTCGACGAGGTTGCGGCGGTGGGTGAGGATGAGGATCCCGCCGGTGCGCGAGGCGTCGACGAAGCCCATCGCGGCGACGGTCTTGCCGGCGCCGGTCGCGTGCTCGAACCAGAAGCGCTTGTGGGCGTTGGGATCGTCGGGAGCCTCCTCGAGCTGGTCCTCGTCGAGGGCGCTCTCGGGCTCGTCCTCCTCGGGCTCGTCCTCGGGCTCGTCGTCGTCCTCGTCGCCGATGTCGATCTCGATGTCGAGCGGCTCGTCGTCCTCGGGATCGTCGCTGTCGTCCTCGTCGTCCTCGTCGTCCTCCTCGTCCTGCACGGCGACCGGCTCGGGCTCTGAGAAGTCCTCCGTCGTCGTCGACCGCCAGCACCGGCGCGGCGGACGCGACCGGCTCGCCGCCGCCGTTGCGCTGGGCCTCCGCGAGGAGCGCCGTCAGCGTGCCGGAGAGCGCGTCGACCTGGTGGGGGTTCAGCGAGGTCCCGTCGGCGAGCTTCGGCTCGTCGTCGGAGAGCACGCGCTCGAGGCCGAGCATGAGCGAGTAGCGCCGGCGCCAGGCCGGGGAGGGGACCTTCGCGCCGGCGTCGATCTCTCCGGATCGCGGCCTCGAGGGCGCGGCGGCGGGCGGTGCCGGGGCCGAGGGCGTCCTGCACGGTCTCGCCGGCGTGCACGAATGCTTCGCGCGTGAACGATTCGGCGCGAGCGATGTCCTCGGATGGGGGAACGGACGTGGCCTCGACGACCACTGGCGTGGGATCAGCCAAGATCGGCTTCCTGCTCGAACGTGAGGTGGGTCGCGCGCTGACTGCCGACGCGATCCAGACGCCGGGCGCACTGCCCGGTCTGCGGGGCGAGGCGTCTCCGTCGGAGACCGGCCCTCCACCGCGTGCACCCAGGATAGCGAACGTGGCAGATGCGTCATGTGGCGCGGGCCTTCTGCGACCCTGTCGGCGTGCGAAAGCTCCTCATCGCCATCTGCGCCGTCGCCCTCACGGCGGCCGTCGTCGTCGGCATCGTCCAGGCCGGCGGCAGCGAGCAGGCGACCGGTGACGTCGTCGAGCCGCTGACCCGAGCGCAGGTCACCAAGCCGATCGCCGGAGCGCCCGCCGACCTCGCCGCGCTGCGCGCGCGCGTCAACGAGCTCGACGACGGCGGGGCGGATGCGTTCGACGCCCAGCTGCGCGCGCTGCGGGGCCATCCGGTCGTCGTGAACCTCTGGGCCTCCTGGTGTGAGCCGTGCCGGTTCGAGCTCCCGTTCCTCCAGCGCGAGGCCGTGCGCCGCGGCGACAAGGTCGCGTTCATCGGGCTCAACGTCGGCGACGAGCGCGGCGCCGCGCGCGCGCTCGCCGAGGAGTTCCCGATGCCCTACCCGTCGTTCGAGGACCCGCGCAGCAACATCTTCGCCCGCTACCGGGCCCGCGGCCTGCCGACGACCGTCTTCTACGACGCCGCGGGCAAGCTCGTCATCGTCCACCAGGGCGTCTTCTCGACGCAGCGCAAGCTCGCCGCGGCGATCGACCGCTACTCCGTCGGATAGGACGGGCGCCGGACGGGTATTCGGCGGGCCCGTATGCCCGTCATGATCCAGCAGGCCGTGCACGAGATCCGCATCGATCCGCTCAGCGGGCTGCGCACGATCATCGCCGCCGGCCGCGCCGAGCGCCCGGGCGCCGAGCTCACCGTCGCGCCGCCCGCGCCGATCGATCCCGCCGCCGACCCGTTCGCCGAAGGCCACGAGGACCAGACGCCGCCGGAGCTCTACGCGGTGCGCCCCGGCGGCGGCGAGGCCGACGGCCCGGGCTGGACGATCCGCGTCGTCCCGAACGCCTACCCCGCGCTGTCGTCGGACTCCCCGGTTCCCGAGCGCGACGAGGTGCCCGACCTCTACGCCGCGATCGCCGCGCGCGGAAGCCACGAGGTCGTCGTCAACTCCCCGCAGCCCGTGACCTCGCTGTCCGAGCTCCCCGTCGAGCAGGTCGCCGCGGCGGTCGAGGTCTGGCGCGCGCGGATGCGCGCCCACAGCGGCGCCTACCCGCACCTCGTCGTCAACGAGCGCGTCGAGGCCGGGGCGACGATCGCGCACACGCACGCGCAGCTCTTCGCGCTGGACTTCGTGCCCAGCGCCGTCGCGCGCGAGCGCGAGCGCTTCGGCGCCCATGCCGTGCGGACGATGGGCGGCAACCTCCTCGAGGACCTCACCCAGGAGGAGGTGCGCCGGCGCGTCCGGATCGTCGCGATCGACGACGAGGGCGTGCTCATGTGCCCGTACGCGTCGCGCCTGCCGTACGCGCTGATGCTCGTCCCGCGCCGCCGCCGCAAGCGCTTCGAGGACGACGGACCGAGCTGCGCCGCGCTCCTGCACGACGGGCTGTCGCGGCTGAGCCGCCGCTTCGGCGCCCCGCCGCCGCTGAACCTCTGGGTCCGGACCGCGCCCCGCGACGCCGAGCGCTTCTGCTGGCACATCGACATCCTGCCGCGGCTGACACCGCTCGCCGGGCTCGAGCTCGGGACCGGCGTCGGCCTCAACGTCGTCGCGCCCGAGCAGGCCGCGGCCGAGCTGCGCGATGCCTGACGCCGCCTTGCGACCGCGGGGGCGATCGCGGCCTGCTGTGCATACGATGGCGCGCATGGCACGCATCGGACTTCTGACGGGCGGCGGTGACTGCCCCGGGCTCAACCCGGTCATCCGCGCGATCGTCCGCAAGGGCATCGACACCTACGGGCACGAGATCTTCGGGTTCCGCAAGGGCTGGAAGGGCGTGCTCGAGAACGACGCCATCGCGCTGACGCGCGAGAACACGAGCGGCATCCTCCACAAGGGCGGGACGATCCTCGGCACGTCGCGGACGAACGTCTACAAGACCGAGAACGGCGAGGAGCGCGTCCTGGCGTCGCTGAAGGAGCGCGGCATCGACGTGCTCATCCCGATCGGCGGCGACGACACGCTCGGCGTCGCGCGCAAGCTCTTCGCGGCGGGCTTCCCGACCGTCGGCGTCCCCAAGACGATCGACAACGACCTCAACGCCACCGACTTCACCTTCGGCTTCCAGACCGCCGTGCAGATCGCGACCGAGGCCATCGACCGCCTGCACTCGACCGCCGAGTCGCACGACCGCGTCATCGTCTGCGAGGTCATGGGCCGCGACGCCGGCTGGATCGCCTGCTGGTCGGGGATGGCGGGCGGCGCCGACGTCATCCTCGTGCCCGAGCGCCCGTTCGACGTCGAGGAGGTCTGCGAGCACATCCGCCACCGCCACGAGACGACCGGCAAGACGTTCTCGATCGTCGTCGTCGCCGAGGGCGCGACGCGCTCCGACGGCGGCGCGGCGGCGACGGCCGCCGACACCGTCGACTCCTTCGGGCACGCCCGCCTCGGCGGGATCGCCTTCGAGCTCGAGCAGGAGATCGAGGAGCGCACCGGCTACGAGAGCCGCGCGACGGTCCTCGGCCACATCCAGCGCGGCGGCTCGCCGGTGGCGTTCGACCGCATCCTCGGCACCCGCTTCGGGGTGGCCGCCATCGACGCCGCCTCCAACGGCGACTTCGGCCAGATGGTCGCGCTCCACGGCACGGCGATCGAGCTCGTCGCGCTGGAGGACGCGCTGAGCGAGCCCAAGCTCCTGGACCCGGAGCTCTACGAGACGGCGCAGGTCTTCTTCGGGTGAGGTGGCGGTGCGCGCGCTCGTCCAGCGCGTGACGCCGCGCGGCGGTGCGCGTCGACGGCGAGGTCGTGTCGGAGATCGGCCCCGGGCTGCTCGTGCTGCTCGGGGTCACGCACGACGACGACGCGGCGGCGGCGGACAGGCTCGCCGACAAGGTCCGCGCGCTGCGCGTCTTCGCCGACGCGGAGGGCCGGATGAACGAGCCGCTCGGCGACCGCGAGACGCTCGTCGTCAGCCAGTTCACGCTCTACGGCGACACGCGCCGCGGCAACCGGCCGTCGTACGTCGCGGCCGCGCCGGGCGAGGTCGCCGAGCCGCTGTACGAGCGCTTCCGCGCGCGCCTGGGCGCCGCGGGCGGCGTGTTCGGCGCGCACATGGAGGTCGAGCTCGTCAACGACGGGCCGGTCACGGTCCTGCTCGAGGCCTAGTGTGAGTCCACGGAGTGAGATCGGCGGGCGATCTTCGTCTCGCGCGCGGGCTCATGCGCGCGGCTGCGTCGATCGAGCGACGATCTCGTGCACGGGCGCGCCCGGCGCGTCCGCAGGGGGCGCGTCGCCGGCGCAACCTCGCCGCTGGGCGCGGGTGCGACGAGCCCGTAGAGCTTGCCGTCGGCGCGGGCGAGCCTCAGGACCACGCCGGGGACGTCGCCGGTGTGGGCGCTCGGTCCGGCCGTGTCGTAGTGGCGCAGCTTGGACTCCAGCCGGTAGCAGGTGCTCTGCAGCTCGGCCCACCAGACCCGCGTCCCGGCGGCCGACGGCGTCGAGGGCGTCATGCCGTCGACGCCCTCGGTGCAGGCCTCGCCGACGTAGCCCGTCCCGACGCGAGTGCTGCGCCCGCTGCGCAGATCGTTGGCGCGGACCTCCCAGCCGAGGTGGCCGACGACGCCCGGGTGGTCGATCATCCACGTGAACGTCACGAGGCGCGAGCCGAGGTCGAGGCCGGTGACGGCACCGCGGTTGCGCGAGCCGGCGCAGCCGGTCGTGAACGGGCACCTCGTCGGCATGGCGCCATGGCGCAGCACCTGCGGCTCGCGCTGCCCTCGCTTCCACAGCAGCACCTGCGAGACGTCCTCGTGACGGCGGTCGCGGCGGCTGAAGGCGATCTGCCCGCGCCACATCGAGGGCGTCGTGTCCGAGGCGCCCGCCGGCGCGCGGGATGCCGGCGGAGCGCTCGATCCCGGTCGCGAGGTCGACGACCCGGATCCGGCAGCCGCGCCCGGTCCACGGGGCGATGCCGGCCGCCTGCGGCTGCGGGGCGGTCGTGCAGCGCGAGAACGTCGCGACGGGCCGGCCGTCCCGGTCGGAGCCGAGATCGACGTCGAAGGGCTGGGTCCGCGGACCGATCTCCACGCAGCCGCGGCGGCGCGCTGCCGCGGGCGGCGACGAGTCCCCAGACGCCGTTGACGGGGACGCTCCAGGCGACCCAGCCACGCATGCGCGCTGATCGGCGACGGGGCGGCGACGGTCGCGATGACGCGGGGAGCAGCCGCCGCGGGCGTGGCGAGCGTCAGTGCGGCGGCGAGGGCCGCGAGCGCGGCTGTCGATCGAGGGCTCATGCTGATGCAACGGCGTCGGCGCGCAGAAGTCTCACAGGGCGGGCATCGCTGGACGGATGTCCCGATCCATAGACTCCGGCGTCGTGCCCGTCGAGCCCCGCTTCGTCCCGCGCTTCGTCGCCGAGCCTCCGCAGGAGCCGCTGCCGTACGGGCGCTGGGCGGCGACGCTCCAGCGCCACTTCCTCGGCGCCGTCGACGCGATCGATCCCGGCGAGGAGGATCTCGGCGAGCCCGGCGAGGTCGCCGAGCCGCTCTACGAGCGCTTCCGCGCGCGCCTGGATGGGCGCGGCGGCGTGTTCGGTGCACACATGGAGGTCGAACTCGTCAACGACGGCCCGGTCACGGTGATCCTGGAGGTGTGATCGTCGCAGTGGACGGATGTTGGCTCAGGTTCCGCCTGCGAACGCCGATGAACGCATGGGATGCACTCCGCTCACGCCACCTCGGAGTCCGAGTTCGAGGCGGCGCTGAGCTCGGCCGAGCTCTTCCGTCAGCTCCTGGAGTCCGCCCTGACGCGATCGTCGGCATCGGCCGCGACGGACGCATCGCCTTCGTCAACGCGCAGACCGAGAAGCTCTTCGGCTACGCCCGCGAGGAGCTCATCGGACAGGCCGTCGAGAAGCTCGTTCCCGAGCGCTACCACGGCGCGCCACGGCGCGCACCGCAACGGCTACTTCACGCGACCCGCGCACACGGCCGATGGGCGCCGGCCTGGATCTCTACGGGCTGCGCAGCGACGGCACGGAGTTCCCGGCCGAGATCAGCCTCTCGAGCATCGAGACCGCGGACGGCCTGCTCGCGACCGCGGCGATCCGCGACATCAGCGACCGCAAGAAGGCGGAGGCGAAGTTCCAGCAGCTCCTGGAGTCCGCGCCGGACGCGATCGTCGGCATCGGCCGCGACGGTCGCATCGTGCTCGTGAACGCGCAGACCGAGAAGCTCTTCGGCTACGCCCGCGACGAGCTCATCGGCGAGGCCGGTCGAGAAGCTCGTCCCCGAGCGCTACCACGGCGGCCACGGCGGGCACCGCAGCGGCTACTTCACGCGACCCGCGCACACGGCCGATGGGCGCCGGCCTGGATCTCTACGGGCTGCGCAGCGACGGCATCGGAGTTCCCGGCGGAGATCAGCCTGTCGAGCATCGAGACCGAGGACGGCGCTGCTGGCGACCGCGGCGATCCGCGACATCACCGACCGCAAGGAGGCCGAGCGCGACCTCGCGCGCCACGCCGCCGAGCTGCAGCGCTCCAACGTCGAGCTGTCGCAGTACGCGTACGTCGCGTCGCACGACCTCCAGGAGCCGCTGCGGATGGTCGTGACGTACACGGACAGGCTCGGCCGAGCATCTCGACGGCCAGCTCGGACGCGCGCGCGCAGGAGTGGGCGAAGTACGTCGTCGAGGGCGCGACGCGGATGCAGTCGCTGATCGAGGGCCTGCTGGAGTTCTCGCGCGTGCGGCCGGAGGAGGCCGAGTTCGAGACGATCGACTGCGACGGTCGTCCTGCGCCGCGCGCTGGCCAACCTGCAGGCCGCGATGCACGGAGAGCGGGGCGCGCGGTCACGCAGGACCGGCTGCCGACGATCTCCGCGGACCCCGTGCAGCTGCTGCAGCTCTTCCAGAACCTCGTCGGCAACGGGTTGAAGTTCCGCGGCGAGGCGCGCGCCGGTCGTCCAGGTCGGGTGCGTAGAGCGAGCGGCGACGACTGGCACTTCACGGTCCGCGACAACGGCATCGGGATCGAGCCGCGCCGACGCGGAGCGGATCTTCGTGCTCTTCCAGCGCCTGCACTCCAAGGACGACTACGCCGGCGCCGGCATCGGGCTGGCGCTGTGCAAGAAGATCGTCGACGCGCACCGCGGCCGGATCTGGGTCGAGTCCGAGCCGGGCGCGGGCGCCGTCTTCCATGTGCGCCTGCCCGCGAAGATCCCGGCGCACGCCGTGAGCTCGGTGCTCGCCGACGCAGCGCGCGATCCTCGTCGTCGAGGACAACGCCGCCGACGCGGCGCTCGTCACCGACGCGCTCTCGGCGTCGCCGTCGAGCGCCGCTGCTGTTCGATGGAGCGCGGTGGCCACGAGGCGCTCGCGAGGCTGCGCGACACCGCCGGCTGCGGCGGCCCGATCTCGTCCTGCTGGACCTCAACCTCGCCCGGCTTCACCGGCCTGCGAGACGCTCGCCGAGATGAAGACCGACGGCACGCTGCGCCGGATCCCGGTCATCGTCCTCACGACCTCCAAGTCGCAGCGACGAGATCAACCGCTGCTACGAGCTCGGCGCCGCGGCGGTCCTCAACAAGCCGCTGCGCCTGAGCGACCACCGCGAGATGATCGAGGCGTTCGAGCGCTTCTGGTTCGGCCACGTGCGTCTACCGGACGGCCGCTGTAGCGATGCCCGGTGCACGTCGTCAGGGTCCTGCTCGTCGAGGACAACGCCGCCGACGCGCAGCTGACCGTCGGACATGCTCGAGTTCTCGCGCGCGCCCGCGTTGCGAGCTGACCGCGGGTCGCGCGCCTCGCCGAGCGCAGGCGAGCTGCTCGCCGACCGCCGCTTCGGCGTCATCCTGCTCGACCTCGGCCTGCCCGACGCGCACGGGCTCGACGGGCCTGCACGAGCTGCGCCGCGCGGCGCCGGAGGCGGCGATCATCGTGCTCAGCGGCATGGCGAGCGAAGCGCTCGCCGTCGAGGCGCTGCGAGGCTGGCGCGCAGGACTACCTCGTCAAGGGGCGCGGGGACGGCGACGCGCTGGAGCGCTCGATCCGCTTCGCGATCGCGCGGCGCGAGGCCGAGGTCGCGCAGCGCCGGCTCGCGGCGATCGTCGAGTTCTGCGACGACGCGATCATCACGGTCGACCTCGACAGCCGGATCGTCCACCTGGAACCCCGGCGCCGAGCGGCTGCTCGGATACCGCGCCGACGAGGTCATCGGACAGCCGGTGGCGATGCTCGTCCCGCCCGAGTGCGTCGCCGAGCAGCGCGGTCTCCTCGCGCAGGTCCTGGCCGGACAGCGCGTCGAGGGGCTCGAGACCCGCCGCATGCACCGCGATGGCTCGGCGATCGACGTCTCACTCGGGGTCTCTGCGATCTTCGACGCCCAGGGCGGGGTCATCGCGATCGCCAAGATCGCGCGCGACATCACCGCGAGCGCCCGCGCAGCGGCCTCGCTGCGGGCTGCCCAGGAACGCTTCCGCGCCGCCTTCGAGGAGGCGCCGATCGGCATGGCGCTCATCGGCCTGGACGGGCGCTTCATGAAGCGTCAACACCGCGCTCGCCGAGATCACCGGGTACGCGGTCGCAGCATCTCGAGGGGCGCTCGTTCTCCTCGATCGCCCACCCCGACGATCAGCGAGTTCGGCGGCCCGGGCGTCGAGGCGCTGCTGGCCGGCAAGACGTCGCGCTACGGCGCCGACCGGCGCTACGTCCATGCCTCCGGCCAACCGCTCTGGGCTGGCCCTGAACGTCACGTGCGTGCGCGACAGCGCCGGGGCGCCGCAGCACCTCCTGGCGCAGATGCAGGACATCACCGATCGTCGCCGCTACGAGGCCCAGCTGCAGCACATGGCCGATCACGATCCGCTGACCGGCCTGCTCAACCGCCGCGCGCTTCGAGCGCGAGCTGCGCAGCCACGTCGTGCGCGGCGAGCGCTACGGCGTGTCGGGCGCGGCGGTGATGATCGACATCGACCACTTCAAGTACTATCAACGACACGCTCGGCCACCAGGCCGGTGACGAGCTCATCACGCGCGTCGCGCGGAGCGCTGCACGACCCGGCTGCGCAGAGTCCGACGTCCTCGCGCGCATCGGCGGCGACGAGTTCGCGGTCATCCTGCCGAGCGCCGACGAGGCGGCGGTGCACAAGGTCGTCGACGAGCCTGCTGGACGTGCGTGCAGGGCGAGGGGCTGCTCGGCGCCGACGGCATCCGCCACGGCCTGACCGCGAGCATCGGCGTCGCGTTCTTCGAGGAGGGCGAGCGGCGTCGATCGACGAGGACGTGCATGGTCAACGCCGACCTCGCGATGTACGACGCCAAGGAGAACGGCCGCAACCGCGTCGTCGATCTACCGCGCCGACGCGCATCCGCGCGGCGCGGATCGAAGAACCGGATGACGTGGGTCGAGCGAGATCCGCTCGGCCCTCGACCGACGACCGCTTCGAGCTCCTCGCCCAGCCGATCGTCCATCTGCACGGCCACCGGCGAGCGCGCGCTTCGAGCTCCTGCTGCGGATGCGCGACGCGCGACGGCGACCTCATCCCGCCCGGCGCCTTCCTCTACATCGCCGAGCGCCTGGACCTCGTCCAGGAGATCGACCGCTGGGTCGTCGCTCGCGCGGTCGCACGAGCTCGCCGCCCAGCGCCGGCCCTCTGCCTCGAGGTCAACCTCTCGGGCCGTTCGATCGGCGTCGCCGGAGCTGCTCGAGCTCATCGAACGGCTGCTGGCGCGAGACGCGGCGTCGACGCGGCACGCCTGATCTTCGAGATCACCGAGACGGCGGCGGTCTCGAACATCGCGCTCGCGCGCGGCTTCTCCGAGCGCCTGCGGGCGCTCGGCTGCCGCTTCGCGCTCGATGACTTCGGCGCGGGCTTCGGATCGTTCTACTACCTCAAGCACCTGCCGTTCGACTACCTGAAGATCGACGGGGAGTTCGTCCGCAACTGCACGCCGCGACTCGACCGATCGCCTGCTCGTCACCGCGGTCGTCGAGATCGCGCGCGGGCTCGGCAAGGAGACGATCGCCGAGTTCGTCGGAGACGGCGACGACCGTCGAGACGCTCCGCGAGCTCGGCGTCGACTGGGGCCAGGGATATCACCTCGGCGAGCCGGCGCCGCTGCACGACCAGCTCGCCCCGACCGCCGCCGCCGTCGTTCCCGACTACTAGAGGTCTGCGCCATGCCTGCGGCGGCGGGGGCCATAGACTCCGGCGTCGTGCCAGTCGAGCCCCGCTTCGTCCCGCGCTTCGTCGCCGAGCCTCCGCAGGAGCCGCTGCCGTACGGGCGCTGGGCCGCGACGCTCCAGCGCCACTTCCTCGGCGCCGTCGACGCGATCGATCCCGGCGAGGAGGATCTCGGCGAGCCCGGCGACATCGCGTTCTATCCCGACCGCACGTGGCACGGGCGGACGTTCGTGCCCGCCACGTCGATGACGTCGACGGGCCTCGAGCTCTTCGGCTACGTCTCCTTCCGGCCGGGCGGCGAGGACCGCGAGCCGACGGAGTTCGACGCCGTCGCGGACTACACCGAGGACACCGCCGAGGCCAACCCCGAGTGGAAGCTCGACCTCTGCGACGAGGTCGTCGGGACCTGGCGCGGAGAGGCGGGCAACAGCGCCGCCATGACCCTCGTCTGGGGCCGGCCGCTCGTCTCCGGGGGCGCGATCGTCACCGCCGAGCTCGCCGATCTCGCGGTCGACCAGTGCGCGCTCGTCGAGGACCGCTTCACGCTGCTGGCGCCCGACAGCTATCGCGGCGACACGCTGGACTGCAAGCTCTTCGACAAGCGCGGGAGCGAGCTGGCCCGGGAATCGCTCTACGGCGAGGACGACGAGGACGAGGACGAGGAGTAGCCGTGGAGCTCGAGGAGGCGATCCGCTCGCGGCGCACGCACAAGGCCTACGCCCCCGAGCCGATCGACCGCGAGACGCTCGACGAGCTCTTCGACCTCGCCCGCTGGGCCCCGAACCACCACCTCACGAACCCGTGGCGCTTCCGCGTCGTCGGGCCCCGGGCGCTCGAGCGCCTGAAGGCGGCCGGCGACGATCCCGTCGCGGCGGCGAAGCTCGACCGCGCGCCGACGCTCGTCGTCGTCTCCGCCGTGCAGACCGGCGACGAGCTCTGCGACGAGGAGGACCTCTGCGCGACGGCGACCGCCGCCTACGTCGTCCTGCTCGCGGCGCACGGCCGCGGCCTCGCCGGCTACTGGCGCACGCCCGCGATCCTGCGCACGCCCGCGGGCCGCGCGGCCGTGCAGCTCCCGGACGACGAGCGCGTGCTCGGCCTCCTGCACCTCGGCCGCCCGCGCCAGGAGCCGCGCGTGCCCGAGCGCGCGCCGGTCCAGGACGTGGCGACGTACCTCGATTAGCACTGGGTGTCACACCCGTTGGCGGCCGGTGCTACACTCGCCGGCATCCCGACGACCCGCCCCCGATACACCGTGACCGATACCGGGGAGACGGCCAAGCTGCTCGATCTTGCCGCGGAGGCCTGGCCGGAGATCACCGATCGCCGTCAGCTGTTGCTGCGACTCACCGAGGTCGGAGGGGATGCCTTGCGAGCCCGGATCGCAGACGAGCGATCGCGCCGGGAGCTTCAGCGCGCAGGTCTGCAGCGGGCGGCCGACCTCGTCGACGTCGACGAGTTGATCGGCGACGGCGCGTGGCGCTGATCCTGCTGGACAAGTCGGCCTGGGTGTAGCGCTGCTCGACCTACCCGCCGCCGAGCGGGTAATGGCACGCCGCGAGCCCGCCGCCCGGCGTGGCCTCCAGCGCCGGCTCCTCGACGTCGCAGTGGCCCGCGACGAAGCGCGGGCAGCGCGTGTGGAAGCGGCAGCCGGCGGGTGGGTGGACCGCTGACGGCAGGTCGCCGGTGAGGATCTGGCGCCTGCGGCCGCGCTTGGACGGATCGGGGATCGGCACGGCCGCGAGCAGCGCCGCGGTGTAGGGGTGCTGCGGGCTCGCGTAGAGCTCGTCGGCGCGTCGCGAGCTCGACGATCCGGCCGAGGTACATGACCGCGATCCGGTCGCACATGTGGCGCACGACGGAGAGGTCGTGGGCGATGAGGACGATCGTGAGGCCGAGGTCGCGCTGGAGCGCGCGCAGGAGGTTGAGGATCTGCGCCTGGATCGAGACGTCGAGCGCCGACACGGGCTCGTCGGCGACGACGAGCTTCGGGCGCAGCGCGATCGCGCGCGCGACGCCGATGCGCTGGCGCTGGCCGCCGGAGAACTCGTGCGGGTAGCGGTTGTAGTGCTCGGGGTTCAGCCCGACCTGCTCCATGAGCGCCTGCACCGCCCGCCGGCGCGCGCCGTCCTCGCGCTCGAGGCCGTGGATCGCGAACGGCTCGGCGATGATCGACCCCGCGCTCTGGCGCGGGTTCAGCGACGAGTAGGGGTCCTGGAAGACCATCTGCATGTCGCGCCGCAGCGCCTTCAGCCGCGCGCCGCCCGCGCGCGTGATGTCCTCGCCCTCGAAGGCGATCGTGCCGCTCGTCGCGGTCGACGAGGCGCAGCACGAGCCGCGCCGTCGTCGTCTTGCCGCAGCCCGACTCGCCGACGATGCCGAGCGTCTCGCCGCGGCGCACGTCGAACGAGACCCCGTCGACGGCGTGCACGACGCTCGCGTCGCGGCGGACGATGACGCCCCGCCCCGCCGGGAAGTGCTTGACGAGGTCGCGGACCTCGACGAGCGCCTGGCCGGTCACGGCCGCAGCCGCCGCCGCTCGGCCGGGTCGAGCAGGCAGGCGACCGCGTGGCCCGGCGCGCCCGGCACCGGCTGCAAGCGGCGGGTCGACCTCGCGATGGCGCGGGCGCGCGTACGGACAGCGCGGCGCGAACGCGCAGCCGCCCGGCAGGTCGGTGAGGGTCGGCGGCCGCCCGGGGATCGGGACGAGCTCGGTGCCGCGCGGCGCGTCCAGTCGCGGGATCGATCCCAGCAGCCCCCACGTGTAGGGATGCTCCGGCGCCGCGAAGATCCGCGCCGCCGGCGCGCGCTCGACGATCCTCCCCGCGTACATCACGGCGATCTCGTCGGCGGTCTCGGCGACGACCCCGAGGTCGTGGGTGATGATGACGACGGCCATCCCGAGCTCGTCCTTGAGCCCGACGATGAGGTCGAGGATCTGCGCCTGGACCGTGACGTCGAGCGCCGTCGTCGGCTCGTCGGCGATGAGCACCGCGGGCTCGTTGGCGAGCGCCATCGCGATCATGACCCGCTGGCGCATCCCGCCCGACAGCTCGTGCGGGTAGCTGTCGATCCGCCGCCCGGCATCCGGGATGCCGACGAGCTTCAGGAGCTCGAGCGAGCGCTCGCGCGCCCGCGCCTTCGATACGTCGCGGTGGGCGTGGATCGCCTCGGCGAGCTGGGCGCCGACGCGGTAGAACGGATGCAGCGCCGACAGGGGGTCCTGGAAGATCATCGCGACCTCGTCGCCGCGCACCGCGCGCATCTCCTCCTCGCCGAGCGCCAGCAGGTCGCGGCCGCCGAGCAGCACGCGGCCCGAGATCCGAGCGCGCTCGCGGTCGACGAGCCCCATGACCGCGAGGCTCGAGACGCTCTTGCCCGAGCCCGACTCGCCGACGATCCCGAGCACGCTGCCGGCGCGCAGCTCGTAGGAGATGCCGTCGACGGCGCGCACGAGGCCGTCGGGCGTGTCGAAGTGCACGCGCAGGTCCTCGACGCGCAGCAGCGGCTCGGCGGCGGTCACGAGTAGCGCACGCGCGGGTCGAGGAACGCGTACGCGATGTCGACGACGAGGTTCGCGACGATGATGAAGAACGCCGCGAAGAGGACCGTGCCCTGGATCGCCGGCAGGTCGGCGGACTCGATCGCGTCGAACGCGTAGCGCCCGATCCCCGGGATGTTGAAGACGGCCTCGGTGAGGATCGCTCCGCCGAGCAGCATCCCGATGTCGAGGCCGAGGATCGTCACGATCGGCGTGATCGCGGCGCGCACGCCGTGGCGCCACACGACCCGCCGCTGCGTCAGGCCCTTCGCCCGCGCCGTGCGGATGTAGTCCTCGGACATGACCTCGACGAGGTTCGAGCGCAGCAGCCGGGCGTAGAACGCCGCGAAGCCGGCGGCGAGCACGAGCCACGGCAGCAGCAGCGAGCTGAGCCACTGCAGCGGATCCTCGGTGATCCCGACGTACGAGCCGGCGCCCGAGAAGATCGGCACGACGCCGATGTCGGTCGCGAAGAGCAGCAGCGCGACGAAGGCCAGCCAGTACACCGGCGCCGAGATCGCCAGCAGCGCGCCGCCCATCGCCAGGCGGTCGACGAGCGAGCGGCGCCGGACCGCCGAGACGACGCCGACCGGCAGCGCGACCGCGAGCCAGATGACGAGCGCGCCCGCCGTCAGCGAGATCGTCGCCGGCAGCCGCGAGACGATCTCCTCGCGGACGCCCTGCGACGTGACGTAGCTGAAGCCGAAGTCGAAGTGCAGGACGACGGCCTTCATGTACGTCCAGTACTGGACGACGAGCGGCTCGTCGAGCCCGAGCGTCTGGCGGATCTGCGCGACGACCTCGGGAGATCCCTGGCGCCCGGCCCGCAGCGACGCCGGATCGGCGGACGGCAGCGCATAGAAGATGAGGAACGTCACCGCGCTGACGAGCGCGAGCAGCAACGCCGTCCAGGCGACGCGGCCGGCGATGTAGCGGACCATCAGGCGGGCGGCTGTCTCACGCCGCGGCCGTCACTACTTCAGCGAGGTGTAGGCGAGGTCCCAGGCGGCGTTCCACTGCGCGATGACGCCGTGGACGTCCTTGGAGACGACGTTGGAGACGTTGTCGAAGAGGAACGGGATGCCGGCGACCTTCTCGACGAGGTCGCGATCGATGTCGCCCCAGGCGTCGGCGCGCTCCTCCTCGTCGGCGATGAGCGCCGCGTCGTCCATCGCCTTGTTGACCTCGGGATCGTCGAAGAGCGAGAGGTTGTTGTTGTTCGTCGGGGAGATCGAGGCGCCGCTGAAGTTCGAGGAGAGCATCGCGTAGCCGTCGCTGAAGTCCGGCAGCCAGCCGAAGTTCGCGCAGACGTCGATCCTGCGCAGCGCCTTCTCGACGCCGCAGAACTTCGACTGCACCGCCGACTGGTCGAGCAGGCGCAGCGTGACGTCGAAGCCGAGCGACTCCAGCGCGTCGCTCGTGATCTGCGCGGTCTCCTTCGCGGGCGAGTCGCTGACGCCGATCATGAGGATCTTGTCGCCGTCGGCCCTGCCGCTCGCGAAACCGGCCTTCTTCATGTACTCCGCCGCGAGCGCCGGGTCGCCCTCGGGCTTGGCGAGGTAGTCGACGCCGGGTCCGGCGGCCCCGCCGGCCGCCTCGGAGCCGGGGATCGTCGGCGGGAGGAAATGCGTCGCGATCTCGCCGGCGGACGTCCCGCCGCGCGCGAGCTGCATCGCGCGGCGATCGAGCGCCGCGGCGAACGCCTTGCGGGCGTTGACGTCGCTGAACGGCTTCTTCTGGGTGTTGAGCGCGACGAAGCGGTTGCCGAGCGGCGTGAACGTGATCCGGTCCTTGGCCCCCTGCGCGAAGCGCTTGATCGTCCCGGGCGTCAGCGTGTCGGCGTTCGCGAGACCGGTCCCGCTGAAGATCTGGCGGCCCGCGACCGCGGGGTCGTCGTTCAGCGTCCAGTCGATGCGGTCGAGGTGGGCGGGGCGGTCGTCGGTGTCGGGGTCCCACTCCGGGTTGCGGACGAGCGAGATGCTCTTGCCGGCGGAGTAGCTGTCGATCATGTACGGGCCGGTGAACGCCTGGCGCTCGGGCTCGCGTGTCGTAGACGTTCGGCGTCTTGGCGTCGAAGCGCGCCGCGTGCGACTTCGGGACCGGCATCGTGATCGGCATCGTGAGCGCGCGGGCGGCCGTCGCCGCGAACGGCTTGGAGAGCTTGAGGACGACCGTGCGCTCGTCGGGCGTCGTGATGCCCGAGATCGGGCCGCCCTTGGCCGTGTCGGAGCCGGCGATCGGGAAGTAGAGCTGGACGTAGCTGTTGGCGACGCTCGGGTTGAACGCGCGCTCGAAGGCGTACTTCACGTCGGCGGACGTCACCTCCTTGCCGGTGATCGCGGACTTCTCGTTCGTCCCGTAGCGGATGCCGTCCTTGAGCTTGATCGTCAGCTCGGTGTTGTCGGACGAGACCTGCGGCTCGCCGTCGGCGAGGTCGGGGACCGCGGTCTTGGAATCCTCGGGGCGGTAGTAGTAGAGGCTGCGGTGCGTCGCGTAGGCGATCATGTAGTCGAGCTGGAAATACGACCCGCCGGGGTCGAGGTGGAAGAAGCCCTCCGCGCCCAGGAGCTTCAGCGCGCCGCCCCGCTTCTGGCCGTCCGCCGGCACCGCGGCGTTGAAGCCGTCGCTGTTGGCGGGCACGGTCGCCGCCGTCCCGTCGTCGTCGGACCCGCCGCCACCGCAGGCGCCGAGTGCGAACGAGAGCGCCGTCGCGCACCCGAGGGCCGCCGACCGCCTCGATGCACGGCGGCGCGGTGCACGTGCATGGAGGTGGGTCATGGAGCTTGCCTTCTTCCGATCGGGGTGGCGACGGACGGACTACGTATTCGCCTTGGGGTCGAGGGCATCCTGCAAGCCGTCGCCGACAAGGTTGAACGCCAGCACAGTCAACAGCAATGCGGCGCCTGGGAAGAACATGAACCACCACGCATCCGCGAAATCGCCGGACGCGTCGGCGATCATCTGGCCCCAGCTCGCCTGCGGCGCCTGGACGCCGACCCCGAGGAACGACAGCGCGGCCTCGAAGAGGATGTTCGTGGGCAGCACGAGCGTCGTGTAGACGATGATCGGCCCCACGAGGTTCGGGAGGATCTGGCGGAAGATGATGCGCCGGTCCGAGGCGCCGAGCGACCGCGCCGCCTCGATGAACTCCTTCTCGCGCAGGGACAGCACCTGCCCGCGGATGATCCGCGCGATGTAGGGGAACGTCGCGATCGCGATGACGACGACGACGACCGTCAGGCCGGGCTGGATGATGCCCAGGCAGCCGTCGCCCAGCGAGCACGCCGACGCCAGGCCGATGCCGAGCAGGAGGATCGGGAACGCGAGCAGGACGTCGAGCGCGCGCGAGATGACCATGTCGACCCAGCCGCCGTAGTACGCGGCGAGCATGCCGACGATCACGCCGGCGATGACCGCCGCGCCGGTCGCCAGCAGCGCGACCTCGAGCGACACGCGCGCGCCGTAGACGACGCGGCTGAAGACGTCGCGGCCGAGCTCGTCGACGCCGAAGACGTGTTCGGAGCTCGGCCCGGTCGCTGTGCCGAACGTCGGGTCCACCGCCCCGGTGTCGCGCTCGTTCGGCGGCGGGGCGCCGAAGAGCTTGACGACGAGCGGGGCGAGGATCGCGACGAGCACGAGCGCCGCGATGAAGATCAGCGCTGCGAGCGCGACGCGGTCGGAGCGCAGCCGGCGCCAGAAGAGCTCCAGCGGCGAGCGGGCGGCGATCGATGCGCCGGCCGGGAACGGGTCCGGAGGCGGCGCGACCGCCGGTGCGACGGAGCTCACGCCCGTCGCTTCCCCGTCAGCGAGCTACATCCTCCAGTGCAGATGCTCGGACTGTACGACGTATCATCGGCTGCGCTGCGCCCTGCGCCCCGATAGCTCAGCTGGATAGAGCGACTCCCTCCTAAGGAGTAGGCCGCAGGTTCGAATCCTGCTCGGGGCATGGCATCCGGCCTACACTGACCTCGTGCTGCATCGCACATACTCAGACCAGGACTGCTCGGTGGCGCGGGCGCTCGAGATCGTCGGCGAGCGCTGGACGATCCTCATCCTCCGCGACGCGTTCCTCGGGGTCAGCCGCTTCGACGACTTCCAGCGCAGCCTCGGCGTCGCGCGCAACGTCCTGCAGACGCGGCTGCGGCGCCTCGTCGACGAGGGGCTCATGGAGCGCCGGCGCTACCAGGAGCGCCCGGTGCGCTACGAGTACCGCCTCACCGAGCGCGGCGAGGACCTCTGGCCGGTGCTGCTCGCGCTGAAGCAGTGGGGCGAGCGCCACCAGGACGGCGCGACCGCCACGCGCGCCCTGCACCGCGGCTGCGGCGGCGCGCTGACGCAGCGCTGCACGTGCAGCGAGTGCAACGCCGAGATCGGCGTCGAGGACGTCGAGTTGCGCTACGACGGATCCGGCGCGCGCGACGTCGCGTAGACGCCTGCGTGGCATCCGATCGCAAGCGCCGGCTCACGACAGCGCTGCAGGTTCGCGTCTTCAACCCGCCGATCCGGTGGCTGGCCGCGCGCGGCCTGGCGCCGAAGGTCGCGCTCCTGGAGACGACCGGGCGGCGCAGCGGGGAGCAGCGCACCACCCCGGTGACGAACGGGCTGCGGCGCGGGACGAACGAGTTCTGGCTCGTCGCCGAGCACGGGCGCAAGGCCGCCTACGTGCGCAACATCGAGGCCGACCCGCGCGTGCGCGTGCGGATCGGGCGCCGCTGGCGCACCGGCACGGCGCACGTCCTGCCCGACGACGACCCGCTCGCGCGCCAGCGGACGCTGCCGCGCCTGCACTCCGCGACCGTCCGCGCGATGGGGTCAGAGCTCGTGACGGTCCGCATCGACCTCGACCCGTAGCGCGCGGCTCAGCGGTCGGGGCGCTCCGGGTACACGTCGTCGATCGTCATGAGCGCGACGTACGGCGCGCCGGCCGCCGCCTCGATCCGCTCGCCGCCGCCCATGAGCCGGTCCAGGACGCTGACGACGCCGCAGATCTCATGGCCGGCCTCCTGCAGCGCGGCGATTGCCTGCAGCGTCGAGCCGCCGGTGCTCACGACGTCCTCGACGACGAGGCAGCGGTCGCCGCCGGCGAGCGGCGGCCCCTCGATCCGCCGCGCGAGGCCGTGCTGCTTGGCCTCCTTGCGGACGAAGAACGCCTTGACGTCGGCGCCCGCCGCGAGCGCGGAGCAGGCGACGGGGTCGGCGCCCATCGTCAGCCCGCCGACCGCCGTGGCGCCCCACTCGCGGGCGCGCTCGGCGACGAGCTCGCCGAGCGCCTCGAAGCCGCGAGGGCAGCAGGATCGCGCGCTTGGCGTCGACGTAGTACTGCGCCGTGATGCCGCTCGTGAGCGTCACCTCGCCGATGACGAGCGCGTGCTCGCGCAGCTCCTCGACCAAACGTCTACGCGCGCTCATCGGTCCCGTACCTTAGCCCCGTGCTCGAACGCCCTCTTCGCTGGATCGCCATCGTGCTGAGCCTGCTCGTCGCGGCCGGATTCGTCCTGTTCGCGGTCGACGACTTCAGCCGCGCCTCGGCGCAGTCGCGCGATCGCATCGCCGGCTTCGAGAAGACCTCGCCGACGGCCGCGGGCGAGCGGACGCGGGAGAGCCGCAACGGCAAGGTTCGCGAGTTCGTCGACGACGCCAACGACGTGCTGCTGCGGCCGTTCGCGGGGCTCAGCGAGTCGGCGAGCAGCCGCTGGGTCCAGCGCGGCGTGCCGGCGCTGCTGGGCCTGCTCGTCTACGGCTTCCTGCTCGGGTACGTCGCCCGCTTCGCCCACGGTCGGGGCGGGCGGCCGGCGGTCACGGATACACGTCGACCGGCGTCCCGATCGCTATCCAGTTGAAGAGGCTGCGCGCGTCGGGGATCGGCACGCGCAGGCAGCCGTGGCTCGCGGGGAACACCGGCACCGACGGGTAGCCGTGGGTCGCGTAGCCGCCGATGAAGTACGCCGAGTCGACCATGCCCTTCGCGTTCGTGCCGGGCGTCTTGGAGTAGACCTTGAACGAGCCGCGGACCGTCGGCGTGCTCGGCGCGCCCGACGACACCGGGTAGACGCGCTGCACGCGCCCGCCCGCGACGAGGGCGATGACCTGGCGTGAGAGGTCGGCCTCGATGTGGCGCCCGTGCCGGGGGAAGCGGATCTTGAAGGCGCCCTTGCCGCGGGCGATCGCGCGCATGACGTCCGACGAGGCGTTCGTCGTGCGCGCCATGCCGGTGACCTTGCGGAAGGCCAGGACCGCGCGCGCCGTGCGGGCGTCGTAGGAGCCGCGGGCGCCGACGACGTAGCCGAGGCGCCTCAGGCGGCGCTGCAGCGCGCGGATCGACGACCGCCCGCTGCTGGGCCCGACGCGCCGCGGCAGCACGTCCACCGAGCGGCCGACCGCGGACATCGCGGCGAGCGCCGGCGTCGCCTCGTGGACGGCGCGCACGACGAGCCGGCCGGTCTTCGAAGCCCGGAGGTTGAAGAGGAAGCGACCGGCGCCGTCGGTGCCGGACTGGATCGTCACGCGCTTGGAGAAGACCTTGCGCCCGTCGCTGAACGCGCGGACGACGACCGTCTCGTTCGGGACGTACGCGCCGACCGTGCCGCGCACCCGGATCCGCGAGCGCTTCAGGACCGTCGAGCGCGTTCCGCCGACGCGCTCGAGCTTGAGCTTCAGCGTCGTCTGAACCGGTGCGGGAGCTGGTGCGGGAACCGCCGGCGCGACCGGCACGGCGGGCTGCTGGGCGAGTGCCGGCGCCGGGAATGCGGCCGCGGCCAGCAGCATTCCCATGGCGGCCCTCCGACGCATCGGCGGCACTATGCCACGCGGCGCCGCCGCATGACCCCGCATGCGACCGTTGGCGCGCCGGCGCCGTGGGCGATCAGCCGGACGGCGCGGGCAGCGCCGCGCGGCCGCCGCCGACGACCGCCGCGAGCGCCTTCGCGAGCGCGAGCGACGCGCAGACCGCGCCGACCATCGCGATCGGGATCTGCCAGTCCCAGTCCACGAGCACGCCGAAGGCCAGCGTGTTGTTCGCCGCGTGCAGCGCGATGCACGGGTACAGCGAGCCGCTCCACTGGTAGAGCAGGCACAGCAGGACGCCGAAGATCGCCAGCGGGACGAGGAACTCGATCGGCGACGAGCCGGCGTGGATGAGGCCGAAGAGCGTGCCGGTGAGGAGCGCGGCCGGCCAGACCCCCGCCCAGTTGCGCAGCGCCCGGAAGACGAGTCCGCGGAAGAGGATCTCCTCGGCGAGCGGGGCGAGCACCGTCAGGAGGATCGCGCCCGTGACGAGCAGCGCCGTCGAGTCCTCGACGCCGAGGTCCGAGACGTCGTCCTCGGCCTCGGCGCCGATGAGCGCGATCCACAGCGCCGCCAGCACGTAGAACGCGACGCCGATCGCCGACGCCGAGCCTCAGCGCCCGCCAGAAGCGCGTGGGGACGAGCCCGAAGTCGACGGCGGTCGGCCGGCTCGTGAACCCGGCGAACAGCAGCGCGGCGGCGATGAAGAAGCCGTCCTGGATGTACGTCGTGAGCTGCAGCGCGCCCGGCGGGATGTCGCCGCCGTCGGGGTTCCAGGCGAAGATGATGATCCCGCCGACGATCGTGATCGCGGCGAACGCGGCGACGAGCGCGGCGGGCCCGATCCACGGCGGCCAGCGGTCGGCGCCGGGCCGCTCGCTCGCGGGCGCGCCGGTCGCGGGCCGCGGGCGCCGGGGGCGGCGCGGCGACGTCGGGGGGCGGGAGGCTCGTCATCCGCGAGGGAGGTTACGCAGCGAGGCCCGGCAGGTCGGCCAGCGAGCGGATGACCGTGACGCCCTCGGGCACCGCGGGCGGGCGTCCCGCGCGCACGACGAGCACCGGGCGCAGGCCCGCGGCGAGCGCGCCCACGACGTCGTGTTCGAGCGAGTCGCCGGCGTGCAGCCCGCCTGCGTCGTCGCCGGCGCCGGCGATCGCCCGCGCCCGCGCGAAGATCGCGGGGTCCGGCTTGGAGACGCCCGCCTCGGCCGAGGAGATCGCGCCGTCGACGAGCTCTCGCAGGCCCGTCGCCCGCAGCGTCTCGTGCAGCGACACGTCCCAGTTGGACACGACGACGAGCCGGTGCCCCGCCGCGCGCAGCTCGCCCAGCGCGACCGGCACCTCGTCGTAGGGCTCGAAGCGCAGCGACCCGAGCAGGATGTCCTGGAGCTCGGCGGGCGGCAGCTCGGCGACCCCGTCCACGCCGGCGCGCTCCAGCGCCGCGCGCAGGACCTCGGTGCAGCGCGCGCGCAGGCGCGCGAGCGACGCCGCGTCGGCGGCCGTGTCGTGGTGGGCGCGGTAGAAGGCGATCTCGGCGACGATCGCGGCCGCGGCCTGGCGCTCGCCGACCTCGATGCCGCGCTCGCGCAGCCCGGCCGCCAGCAGCGGCGCGGGCGGGTGCAGCGCCAGCAGCGTCCCGAGCGCATCGAGCGTGACGACTAGGCCACGAAGTGCCATGTGGCAAAGATCCCGGTGTAGATCGCGAGGGCGGCGGCGAAGGTCCCGAGGACGAGGCGCTCGCGCCAGACGCGGCCGGTCATCCAGATCGCCAGCCAGATCGCCAGCGGGAAGAGGACGGCGAGAAAGCGCGGCAGCGACATGAGCGGCTGCGGCCCGACGGGATAGGACAGCGGGAGGGCGAGCGCCGCGAGCACGTACGCACCGTAGGCGGCGGGCAGCCGGCGCAGCGTCCCGGCGACCGCCGCCGCGCCGAGCAGCCAGCCACACGAAGAGCTCGATGTTGTGGCGCGCGACGAGGAACGGGTCGCCGCCGGCGGCGGTGAAGTAGACCGGGTCGCGCTCGCCCGACAGGAGCTGGCGGGCGCCCTGCCACGCCGCGACGGCGCCGTCCCAGATCCCGGCGAAGGGGCCGGCGAACGAGCGAAACCAGACGTCCTGGGCGTGGAACGGCGCGAGCGGGTCGAGGCCCTCGAGCGCGAGGAACCCGCAGTAGGCCGCGAGCCCGAGCGGGACGAGCCCGAGCCACAGGACGTCGCGGGTCAGCGGCCGCCGCGCGCGCAGCGCCGGCGGGCCAGGGCGGGCGGGATCCGATAGATAGATGAGCACGAGCGGCACGAGCAGGACGATGCCCGCGCTGCGCGTCGCCGCGGCGAGCGCGCCGAGCGTCCCCGCCAGCGCCCACCGGTCGCGCCGCGCGGCGTACACCGCCCCGACCGACAGCGCGAGGAACAGCGACTCGCTGTAGACCGCCGAGAAGAAGAACGACATCGGGAACAGCGCGGTCACGAGGACGGCGTTGCGGGCGACCGCGCGGCCGTGATCGAGCGCGACGAGCCGATGCAGGACGACGAGCGCGACGAGCAGCAGGGCCGTCGACAGGAGCGCGCCGCCGACGAGCGCCGAGCCGACCGGCAGGCCGGCGAGCTTCACGAGCAGCGGGTACAGCGGGAAGAACGCCTCGCGCGCGCCGTCGCCGTAGCCGCCGTCGGCGATCGCGAGGTACCAGACCGAGTCCCAGCGCCCGAGCGTCGAGACGAGCGCGTCGCCGGTGGCGCCGTACGGCGTCGTCAGCCCGGCGGGATCGAAGTCCGACTCGCGCCCGGAGAGCCCGAACGCGGCGACCGCCACGGCCCCCGAGATCCACACGAGCAGGCGCGACGTCCACAGCGCTCGCCAGGCGTCGGCCAGCGCCGCGTCGCGTCGGAGCCAGGGCATCGGCAGGATCTTGGCAAGCACCGCGTCGCCGGGCGCCCGCGTGCACCGGGAGGAGCGCGGGTACCAGCCGGCGAAGACCGTCCGATCCCTAGACTCCCTCGTTGCGCCCGGCCCCCGGCCGCGCACCGGAACCCATGTCAGCGCGCCTCGAACGCCAGCGTCGCAACCGCCGTAGAGGCGGTGCCGCGCGAGTCATCATCATCACGATCACCGTGCTCGTCGCGTGTGCCGTCATCGGCGCGCTGAGCGCCGTCGGCTACGTCGTCGGGATCGCGAACTCGGCGCCGGATCTCGCCTCGCTGCGCCCGCAGGACCCGGGCCGCGTCTCGACCGTCTACGCCGCCGACGGGCAGAAGCTCGGGATCATCCAGAACGACGTCCTGCGCATCCCGATCGAGTCCCCCTCGATCCCGCAGAGCATCCGCGACGCCACCGTCGCGATCGAGGACGAGCGCTTCTACCAGCACAAGGGCGTCGACTTCGAGGGCGTCATCCGCGCCGCCGTCCGCAACGCGAGCTCCGGCAAGACCGTCGAGGGCGGCTCGACGCTGACGATGCAGCTCGTCCGCAACCTCTACATCTCGGGCGAGCGCACGTTCAAGCGCAAGATCCGCGAGGCGAAGCTCGCCGAGGAGCTCGAGAACAAGCACCCGGGCCGTGAGGGCAAGGAGTGGATCCTCACGAAGTACCTCAACTCGGTGCCGTTCGGGACCAACGGCGGCCAGACGGCGGTCGGCATCCAGGCCGCGGCCCGCGCGTTCTTCGACAAGCGCGCCGCCGACCTCACGCTCGCCGAGTCGGCGCTGCTGGCCGGCCTGCCGCAGGCGCCGAGCGCCTACAACCCGTTCCGCGAGCCGGCGCGCGCGACCGCGCGCCGCAACGACGTCCTGCGCAAGATGGCCGAGAACGGCTTCGTCTCCTCGCGGGCGGCGCGCGAGGCGATCGAGCAGCCGCTCGAGCTGCAGTCCAGCGGCTACTTCCAGCAGAAGCGCGAGAGCTACTTCTTCGACTACGTCACCGACGAGCTCGTCAAGGAGTACGGCGTCAAGCGCGTGCGCAGCGGCGGGCTGAGGATCTCGACGACGATCGACCTCGACCTGCAGAAGAAGGCGCGGGCGGCGATCGCCAAGAGCCTGAACTTCGACGGCGCGCCGTCCTCGGCGATCGTGTCGATCGACCCGTCCAACGGCTACATCCGGGCGATGGCGTCGTCGGCGAAGTACGCCGACTCGAAGTTCAACCTCGCCGCGCAGGGCAAGCGCCAGCCGGGCTCCGCGTTCAAGATCATGGCGCTCGTCGCCGCGGTCAACGCGGGCGCCGACCCCGCCTCGACGAGCTACCCCTCGGGGCTCTTCAAGCAGCTCGTCCCGAAGTGGGGCCCGATCGACGTCAACTGCTACGGCGGGCGCTGCTCGGGCGGCTCGAAGAACCTCATCTCCGGCACGCTGAGCTCCGACAACACCGTCTACATCCGCCTCGCGCTCGACCTCGGCCCCGAGAAGGTCAAGGCGGCGGCGCGCGGCCTCGGGATCACGTCGAAGCTCGAGGGCGTGCCGGCCGAGACGCTCGGCGGCCTGAAGCGCTGCTGCTCGCCGCTGGAGATGGCCAACGCCTACGCGACGATCGCCTCCGGCGGCTGGCGCAACAAGCCCAAGGCGATCACCGAGGTCCGCTTCCCGGACGGCAAGGTCGACGACCTCTCCAAGCCGATCCGCCACCGCGCCTTCGACTCGGCCGCGATGTACGAGGTCACGAAGATCCTCGAGATGAACATCGAGGGCGGGACCGGGCGGCGCGCCGACATCGGCTGCCCGGCCGGCGGCAAGACCGGCACGACCGACGAGAACCGCAACGCGTGGTTCGTCGGCTTCACGCCGAAGCTCGCGACGTCGACCTGGGTCGGCTTCCCGAAGGCGAACATCCCGATGGAGAACCTCTTCCACGGCGGCCCCGTCGACGGCGGGACGTACCCCGCGGAGATCTGGGGCACCTACATGAAGGCCGCGCGGCGCGGCTACTGCGGCAAGTTCGCCAAGCCCGACCACCCGTTCAAGCCGAAGGCCTTCAAGCGCCGCTTCAACCGCGGCGGCTCCGCGCCGGAGCAGCCGTTCGTGGCGCCGCCGGTCGATCCGGGCGCCGCCGCGACGAAGCCCGGGACCGTCAGGCCGCCGCGCAACACGCCGCCGCCGCCTCCACCGCCGACGACGGGCAACGGGACCGGCGGGACCGGCGGATTCGATCCCGACGAGTACCAGCCGCAGCCGCAGGTCCGGCCCGAGCCGCTGCCCGAGCCGCCGCCCGAGGAAGCCGCGACGCCGGGCTGACCGCTCGCCCGGGCCGCTGCTAGGCTCGTATCAATGGCGAAAGAGGAAAAAGTCGAGTTCGAGGGCGAGGTCATCGAGGCCCTCCCCAACGCGATGTTCCGCGTGAAGCTCGACAACGAGCACATCGTGCTCGGCCACGTCGCGGGCAAGATGCGCCGCTTCCGCATCAGGATCCTCCCCGGGGATCGGGTGCGCTGCGAGCTGTCGCCCTACGACCTCGATCGCGCCCGCATCGTCTACCGCCACAGCGCTAGACCCCCGCGTGGGCGCCCGCGGATCGGATGAGTTCGACCTCATCGCCGCGATGCGCGAGCGCTTCGACGCGCCGCCCGAGCGCGTCCTCGTGGGCAGCGGCGACGACGCCGCCGTCGTCCGCGCCCGCGCGCTGAGCGTCACGTCGACCGACGCGATGGTCGACGGCGTCCACTTCCGTCTCGGCGAGACCGCGAGCGCCGCCGACGCCGGCCACCGGGCGCTCGCCGGCGCGCTCTCGGATCTCGCCGCGATGGGCGCCGAGCCCGGCGAGGCCTACGTCGTGCTCGGCGTGCCGCCCGGGTTCGGGCGCGACGACGCGGTCGCGATGGCCGACGCGATGGCCGTCCTCGCGCGCGACTGCTCCGTCGCGCTCGTCGGGGGCGACGTCACGCGGGCGCCGGCGCTGACGCTCGCCGTCACCGTCGTCGGCTGGGCCGACTCCGAGCGCGAGCTCGTCCTGCGCAGCGGCGCGCGGGCCGGCGATCTCGTCGGCGTCACGGGCACGCTCGGGGCCGCCGGCGCGGGACTCGCGATCCTCGACGGCCGCGCGAGCGGGCCGGACGAGCTGACCCGGCGCCACCTGCGCCCCGTCCCGCGCCTGCGCGAGGGCCGCGCGCTCGCACGCGCCGGAGCGCACGCGATGATCGACCTCTCCGACGGCCTGGCCTCGGACGCCGAGCACGTGGCGCGCGCGGGCGGCGTCGCCCTCGACATCGACCTCGAGGCGCTGCCGCTCGCGGCCGGCGTCGCCGGCGTCGCGCAGCAGCTCGGCGTGCCCCCGTGGGAGCTCGGCGCCGGTGCCGGCGAGGACTACGAGCTGTTGGTCTGCGTCGCCCGCGAGGACCGCGCCGAAGCCGAGTCGGCGGCGGCGCTGACCTGGATCGGCACCGTCGGCGACGGGCCGCCCGCGGTGAGGCTCAGCGTCGCCGGCGCCGCGCAGACCCTGCGCGGATTCCACCACCGCCTGTAGCTGATGGTGTGGCGGATCAGCGCGACCGCGACGGCCTTCGGGTCGACGACGTAGTCCGCGCGCTGCACGCGCAATGTGAGTTCCTGGATTCGCATCCCACGGCTCTATCGAGCGCGGCCGCCCCGCGCTTGAGCACGCGAGCGGCACGTCCACCGAACGTTGGTCAGCTCGCGAGCGCCGCCCCGCGCGCCCGCGCGCCGACGAGCCGCGCGAAGACGACGATCCGCTTCGCGGCGCTGTAGAGCGGGTGACAGGCCGACAGGACGAGGCGGTCGAAGCCGACGCGCTCGATGACCGAGACCTCCGACGGCGCGACGATGCGGCTGCGCTCGACCTCG
Source organism: uncultured Actinomycetes bacterium (assembly GCA_963830085.1). Taxonomy (GTDB): domain Bacteria; phylum Actinomycetota; class Thermoleophilia; order Solirubrobacterales; family Solirubrobacteraceae; genus CADCVQ01. Next base: position 498,317 of record CAWHLF010000006.1, read on the forward strand.
TAGGTGAAGCGCCCGTAGGGCATCTCGACGGTGATCTCGTCGCCGCGCTCGAGCTTGTCGACCTTCCGGAACGGCGCGGCGTACGTCGTCCGGTGGCCGGCGATCGCGGAGGTCCCGGGCGCGCCCGGGAACGGGACCTCGTCGTAGATGCCCGGGCCCTTGCGCAGCGACGCCTTGTCGCTGCCGTTGACGACGACGAAGCTCGCGTCGATCTTCGGGATCAGGATCCGGCCGACGGCGTCGCCGCGGCCGGCGGTGCGGCGCAGCAGCCGCGCGAGGAACGTCATCCGGCGCCGTTCGGTCTCCAGCGCCGCGAGCGCCGCGAGCTCGACCTCGCTCGGGCGCGCGAGCTCGAGCTCGCGCAGGTCGTCGCCGAGCCGGTTCTGGACGAGCGACGCGTACAGCGCGGAGACCGGCTCCTGCCACGCGACCGTCAACGCGGCGTCGACGAGCATGAGCACGCCCGCGATGATGAGGACCGTCGATAGGGCCCGGAGCGGCCGCCGCACGCCGCTCATCTTCGCAGCGCGGACTCCGTCCCGCCGAGCGACCCGGGCCCCGCGTAGCTCGTGGGTCCGCGCACCGTGATCGGGATCGCCTCGTCGTCGGCGTCGTCGCGGCCGCGCGCGGCGATGAGCAGCGCGGCCGCCGCGCAGCCGCCGAAGAGGCTCCACAGCAGCAGGCTCGCGGCCGAGATGTGCCCGCCCGCGGCGAGCAGCAGCAGCGCCCAGGCGGCGTCCGCGAACCCGAGGCCGAGCGACGAGGCGAGGCCGAGCGCGACGAGCGCGAGCGGCGCGAGGCCGAGCGCCGCGACCGCGAGGCCGAGCGGGTTGCGCATCCGGAACTCGGGCGCGAGCGCGAAGAGCCAGATGTGCAGCGCCGGGATGACGAGCGCCGCCGCGTAGGGGTTGACGACCCAGAGGATCGTCGCGAGCACGAGCGCGACGAGCACGACGACGACCCCGGCGCCGGGCTCGGACGGGTCGCCCTCGGCGCGCGCGAGGCGCAGCGCCGCCGGGCGCAGCCAGACCCAGCCGAGGACGAAGACGAGCGCGACCGCCAGCAGCGCGGGCACCTGCACGGGCTGGGCCTCCGGCGACACCGGCGCGCCCGGCGCGGTGATGAGCCCGACCGCGCCGAGCGCCAGCGCGAAGAGCGCGACGAGGACGAACGGCAGCGCCGCGGCGACCGTCCAGCGCAGCCAGACGAGCACGCGCTCGCGGCGGCGCAGCAGCGCGGCAAGGGCGTCGACGGCGGTCACCGCGACGGCGAGCAGCAGCGCGCCCGTGAAGAGCCGGACGGCCCAGCCGGGCAGGACCTTGCGGCTCGTGAGCAGGTCGCTGCTCGTCGCCTCCGGGCTCAGCGGGCGGTTCGCGGGCGCGGTGTCGAGGACGGTGACGGTCCGCAGCGCCGCGCGGCCGAAGCTCTCCAGGCGCGTGCGCGCGATCGGCGCGCCGGCGGGCGGCGGGCGGTCGCTGCCGATCGACAGCAGCACCGCCGGCAGGCCGGCGGCGAGCAGCGCCCCCTGCTCGCCGAACGTCGCCGGCAGGGCGAAGCGGGCGAACTGGCTCGCCGCGCGCGGCTGCTTGGAGCCCGAGCCGGTCTCGATCCGGACGGCCTCCTGCACCGTCGAGCGCAGCCGCAGCGGCGTCGCGCCGAGCGCGTTGGACCACGGCGTCACGAGCGGGGCGCGGACGTTGCGCGAGGCGAGATCGCCGAGCACGAGCACCGCGCCGACGGGCAGGCCGCGCAGCTCGTCGGCGAGCGCCGACGCGCCGCCCGCGCCGCCGCTGCCGCCGCTCGTCGAGACGAGCGTCAGCGTCCGGCGCGTCTGGCGCGGGGCGCCGAAGACCCGCGCGAGCTCGAGCAGCGCCGCGGTGCCCGACAGCTCGGCCTCGGCCCGCCGGCCCGCGGCGTCGCGGTGGGCGACGACGACGATCCGCTCGTCGACGGTGCCGGTGCGCTCGGCGATGACGGTCCGCAGCGGCCGGCGGCCGTCGATCGTCTCGGCCTCGCGGACGACGTTGCGCACGCGGAAGCCGGCCTCGCTCATCTGCGCCGCGATCGTGTCGGCGAGCCCCTCGTCGCCGGCCGACCCGGGCCGGCGGTCGGGGAAGCGATCGCTCAGACCCTCGTCGGCGCCGTACGCGCGATCGAAGGCGCGATCGCCCGCGAACGCGTCGGGCGCGATCGGCGTGGTGAGCGGGCGCGGGCGGTTCTCGACCGAGAACGCGAGCAGCACGAGCGCGAAGAGCACGGGGAGCAATCCCGCCCGGTAGATGCGCGGGTCGACCATCTGCGCGTCACACTATTGACGATGGTGGATCGCGCTCCCCGCATCCTGCTGGTGGACGATGAGCATGCGATCCAGACGCTGCTCTCCTACCCCCTGCGCAAGGACGGCTACGAGGTCGTCCAGGCGACCGACGGGCGGGCCGCGCTCGCCCGCTTCGCCGAGGGCAGCTACGACCTCGTCGTGCTCGATCTCATGCTCCCGCAGCTCGACGGCCTCGAGGTCTGCCGCCGCATCCGCGCGCGCAGCACGGTGCCGATCATCATGCTCACCGCGCGCGCCGACGAGATCGACAAGGTCGTCGGCCTCGAGCTCGGCGCCGACGACTACATCACCAAGCCCTTCTCGATGCGCGAGTTCCGCAGCCGCGTGAAGGCGGCGCTGCGGCGGGCCGAGATGCAGCCGCACGACAGCACGCCGGCGGGCGACGAGCCGCTCGAGATCGCCGGGCTGCGGATCGACTTCGACAAGCGCGCCGTCCGCGTCCGCGACGAGCCGGCGCAGACGACGTTCGTCGAGTTCGAGATCCTCGCCGCGCTCGCGAGCCACCCCGGCCGCGTCTACACCCGCGAGATGCTCCTGACGCGCATCTGGGGCGACAGCGCCTACCGCGACCCGCGCACGATCGACGTCCACATCCGCCACCTGCGCGAGAAGCTCGAGCTCGACCCCAAGCAGCCGGAGTACCTCTTCACCGTGCGCGGCGTCGGCTACCGCTTCCGCGACTCGGAGGACTGACGACGTGTCGGTCCGCTCGCTGCGCACCCGGCTGACCGTCCTGACCTTCGCGGTGACGCTCGTCGCGGTCGGCGCGATCCTCTTCTACGTCACGCCGCAGCTCGAGTCCTCGCTGCGCGACCAGAAGCTGCGCTCGCTCGCATCGACGGCGCGGGCGTTCACGCCGTTCATCGCCAGGGTCGTGCGCAGCAACAGCTCCGATGACGAGATCGACACCATCGTCACGCAGGTCAGCGACCTCTCGAACTCGCGGGTCACGCTCATGTCGATCGGCGACGGCACCGAGGGCCTGCAGCCGGCGATCTTCTCCGACTCGACCTCGCAGGTGCAGATCGACGACCTCGAGTTCGCCGTCGCGGAGGTCGCCGCGCGCACGGAGCGCACGGCGACGGGCACCGAGACATCCGAGCGCGGCGAGCTCGGCCAGGTCGCCGAGCCGATCCGCGACGACGGAACCGTCAGCCGGGTGGCCGTGTTCTCGACACCGCTGTCGGACGTCGAGGGCAACGTCGCGCTCATCCGCCGCCAGATCCTCGTCGCGGGCGCGCTCGGGCTGCTGCTCGCCGCCGCCGGCGCGTTCTTCGTCTCGCGGTCGATGGCCGGGCGCGTGTCCGAGCTCGAGCAGGGCGCCCAGCAGGTCGCGGCCGGCGACTTCACGGCGACGTTCCCGACCGATCGCGACGACGAGCTCGGCCAGCTCGCCCGCGCCCTGGACGACATGCAACGCCAGCTCGTCGAGCTGGAGTCCGCGCGGCGGCGCTTCATCGCCACCGCGTCGCACGAGCTGCGCACGCCGATCTTCTCGCTCGGGGGCTTCTTGGAGCTCATCGAGGACGAGGAGCTCGACGACGAGACGCGGCGCGAGTTCCTCGGCGTCGTGCGCGAGCAGGTCGCGCGCCTGGGCAAGCTCGCGACCGACCTGCTGGACCTCTCGCGCCTCGAGGCGGGGTCGCTCGAGCTGCGCCCGGAGGAGACCGACGTCGCCGAGCTCACGCGCGCGGTCGCGGCGGAGTTCGGGCCCGCGCTCGACAAGCACGGGTCGGCGCTGGACCTGCAGCTCGGCGGCGAGCCGATTCAGACCGTCTGCGATCCTGAGCGCGTGGCCCAGGTGCTGCGGATCCTCATCGACAACGCCCTGACGCACACGCCGCCGGGGACGGGCGTCGTCGTCAGCGCCGAGCGCGAGAACGGCGCCCTGCGCGTCGCGGTGCGCGACGACGGACCGGGCATCGACGCCGGCGCGGCGGCGCGCGTCTTCGAGCCGTTCTTCACCTCCGACGACGCGCAGGGATCGGGGCTCGGCCTCGCGATCGCGCGCGAGCTCGCCGAGCGGATGAAGGGCTCGCTCGACGTCCAGGCGGCGCCGGGGCGCACGACGTTCTCGCTGGAGCTCCCGGCGTAGCGGATGCGGCGGCGCGGCGCGGTGCTCGCGGGCCTTCTGGCCCTGGCCGTCGCCGGGTGCGGCGGCGGGTCCGGCGGCGACGACGCGGCGCGCACGACGACGCCCGCGGCGACGAGCGACGAGACGCCGCTGCCGGCGGGCGGCGGCACGACGACGGTCGAGGTCGTCCGCCCCGAGGGCCGCGACGACGAGTTCGATCCGGCCGCGATCTACGAGCGCGAGGCGCCGGGCGTCGTGACGGTCTTCAGCGTCCTGCCCGGCGAGGCCGGGCTCGGGGGCGCCGGCGGGCAGGGCCTCGGCACCGGCTTCGTCCTCAACGGGCGCGGCGAGATCGCGACGAACGCCCACGTCGTGACCGAGGGCGAGGGGCGGGCGATCCGCAGGGCGCGCGAGGTCTACGTCGCGTTCGCCGACGGCAACGAGGTGTCGGCGCGGATCGTCGGCTTCGACCCGAACTCCGACGTCGCGCTGCTGCGCATCGACCCCGCGGGCCTGACGCTGCGCCCGCTGCCGCTGGGGACGGCCGCGGATCTGCGCGTCGGCTCGCCGGTCGCCGCGATCGGCTCGCCGTTCGGCGAGCCGCAGTCGCTGTCGGTCGGCGTCGTCTCGGCGACCGACCGCTCGATCACGTCCCTGACGGGATTCGAGATCGCGGGCGCGATCCAGACCGACGCCGCGATCAACCGCGGCAACTCCGGCGGCCCGCTCGTGAACGCCAAGGGCGAGGTGCTCGGCATCAACTCGCAGATCCAGACGGCCTCGGGCGGGGGCGACGGCGTCGGCTACGCGGTGCCGGTGGACACGGTGCGGCGGACGCTCGCCGCGCTGCGCCGCGAGGGAGAGGTCCACTACGCCTACCTCGGCGTCGCCACGGCGCCGATCTACCCGCAGCTCGCGCGCCGCTTCGGCCTGCCGGTGCAGGCCGGCGCGTGGGTCCAGGAGGTCGTGGCCGGCGGGCCCGCCGACGAGGCCGGGCTGCGCCAGGGGACGAGCTCGCAGCGCTTCCAGGCGCGGACGGTGCGGGTCGGCGGGGACATCATCACCGAGGTCGACGGGCGCCCGCTCGAGGACGAGGCGGCGCTCGGCGTCGAGCTGCTGCGGCTGCGCCCGGGGCACAAGGCGACGCTGCGCGTCTACCGTGCCGGCAAGCCGCGGAACATCTCGGTGACGCTCGGCGAGCGCCCGGAGCAGACCGACGCGCGGGCACGGCCGTAGCGCCGGGGGTGCGTCCGTAGACTCCGATGGGTAACGCAGCGCCAGCATCCTGCGACCCGATCGGCCTTCTTGATGGAACCCTCTGATCCCACGTCGAACGGCTCGTCGAACTCCTCGCCGCTCGTCCTCGTCTCAAATCGCGGGCCGGTGACGTTCGACGTCGACGGCTCGTTCACGCGCGGGTCCGGCGGCCTCGTGACGGCGCTGACGGGCCTCGCCTCGCACCGCGACGCGGTCTGGATCGCCTCGGCGATGACCGAGGGCGACATCCGCAAGTCGCGCGAGCGCAACGGCCGCGCGTTCGTCGTCGACACGCCGGCGGGCGAGTTCCACGTCCGGCTCGTCGTGTCCGATCCCGAGGCCTACGACCGCTTCTACAACGTCATGGCCAACCCGATGCTGTGGTTCATCCAGCACTACCTCTGGGACCTGTCCAACGCCCCCGACATCCGCTCGAACGAGGTGGCGGCGTTCGAGGAGGGCTACAAGGTCGTCAACGAGGACCTCGCGGCCGCCGTCATCGAGCAGATCGAGGGCGAGAGCGAGCCGGTCGTCATGGTCCACGACTACCACCTGTACACGCTGCCCTCGGTCGTCCGCGAGGCGCGGCCCGATGTCTTCCTGCACCACTTCATCCACATCCCGTGGACGCAGCCCGACGCCTGGCGCGTGCTCCCGACGAAGATGCGCAACGAGATCTTCGCGGGCGTGCTGGCCAACGACATCGTCGGCTTCCACACCCGCTCGTATCGCTGGAACTTCCTGCAGTGCTGCCGCGACCTGCTCGACCTCGACGTCGACTTCGAGCGCGGCGTCGTCCACCACGGCGGCCGCGAGACGTGGGTGCGCGCGTACCCGCTGCCGATCGACTACGAGGCGACGCGCAAGGTCGCCCGCAGCAAGCGCACCGGCGAGTTCGAGGAGGAGATCCGCCGCCGCCGCCGCGACCACATCATCCTGCGCGTCGACCGCGCCGATCTGTCGAAGAACGTCCTGCGCGGCTTCACGGCGTTCGACCAGTTCCTCGGCGAGCATCCCGAGTACCTCGAGAAGGTGACGTTCATCGCCCAGCTCATGCCGTCGCGGATGGACGTGCCGGAGTACCAGGAGTACCTCGAGCGCATCGAGGCCCTCGTGGCGGTCGTCAACCACCGCCACGGCACGCCGGACTGGATGCCGATCCAGCTCAAGCTCCGCGACGACCTCGAGGAGGCCGTGGCCGCCTACAAGCACTACGACGTCATGATCGTCAACGCGATGTTCGACGGCATGAACCTCGTCGCCAAGGAGGGGCCTTTGGTCAACGAGCGTCACGGGGTCTCGATCCTGTCGGAGAACACGGGCGCCCACGAGGAGCTCGGGGAGTTCGCGCTGAGCGTCAACCCGTTCGACATCAAGGACACCGCGGACTCGATCTACGCCGCGCTGACGATGAGCCCGGAGGAGCGCGAGCGGCGCTCGCTGGGCCTGAAGGGCGCCGTGACGGCGCGCGACCCGGGCGACTGGATCGACGACCAGCTCGCGGACATCCGCGCCAAGGCCGCGACGATGGCCGCGGGGCAGGGCGGCGGCTCGTAGCTCTGCGACTCGGGGCAGGGCGGCGGCTCGTAGCTCTGCGACTCGGGGCAGGGCAGCGGCTCGTAGCTCTGCGACTCGGCCGGTCTGCGTGGCCCTTCGCGCTTCCTGCATCTCTGAAGGAATGGGTCCGGCTTGCTCGCGGCTCGCGCGGGGGTTGCGTCTGAACGAGGGCTCAACCCCTCGCGCCCGGGGGGGGTGGTCCGGCTTGGTCGTGGCCCGGGGGGTTTGGTCTGAACGAGACGCATGTGGTCCGATCTGGACCAAACCCCCTTCCGACCGGGGGGTCTGGCCGGAAACGACGACATGCCGGACGTTTCAGGCCAAACCCCCTCCGCGCGACGGCGGGAACGCCCCGGCGACCGGACCGCTTCCCTCAATGATGCAGTTCGTGACTAGCCAAACTCCGTCTCGAACTCCGGCGCGCCCGACGACGGCGCCGGGACCCGCTTGCGCGGGCGGACGCGTGGCGCGGCGCTGGACGGCGCCTGGCGTGGACGCACCGGCGCGGGCGCGGCGCGGGACGGCGCCTGGCGTGGACGCACCGGCGCGGGCGCAGCGCGCGGCGGCGCCTGGCGTGCGCGCACGGGCGCGGACCCAGCGCGGCGCGGCGCGGGACGGGCGCGCGGCGGCTGACCACGCCGCTTCGTGCCGGCCCGGTGCGCGCGCTGCGAGGCCGCCCGCGGCCGCGGCGGGCGGCGCGCGGTCGACCGCGGGCGCCCCGGCCGCGCAGCCCGCGAGGGCGCCGACTGCACCGGCAGCCGCGGGCTGCGCCAGGGGCACGTCGTCGTCCGCCGGGGCCGCGGGCCCGCCGTCCTCCGGCGCCTGCGCAGCCGCGCCCTGCAGGCGCCGCCGGCACCGGCTCGACCGGCGGCAGCGCCGGCGGCGCGGGGCTCAGCCGCGGCCACATGACGATGACCGCCGCGAGCCCGACGAGGGCGGCCGCGCGGGCGACGTTCCCCCAGCGCACGCGGGCGTGCAGCGGCGGCGGGCGGTCGGCGGCCATACCCCGCTGAGGGCGGCCCGGCCGGGCTTTCGCCCCCCGATCGCTATCATCCGCGGCCGCCCCCTGGGCACCGAGACGCCATGCCTGCACACGATCCCCTCTACGACCTCGTCCTCATGCTGGACAGCGCCGCTCCCGACGAGCAGCGCCAGAAGGTGCTGGACATGGTGCAGCGCACCATCGTCGCCGGCGGGGAGATCGTCAACGAGCAGGACTGGGGCGTCCGCCAGACGGCCTACGAGATCCGGCACAAGACCGACGCCGAGTACCACCTGCTGCAGTTCCACGCGGCGACGCGCGAGGTGCTCGAGACGCTCCAGCGCACGCTGCGCATCACCGACGGCGTCATCCGCTTCCGGATCATCAAGCTCGCACCCGGGACCCCGGCGCCGCCGGCGACCCGTCCCGAGCCGCGCCCCACCGGCATCGGCGAGCCGACGGCAGGCGAGCCCGTGCCCGCCGCCGCAGCACCCGCAGCACCCGCCGAGCCGGCAGAGGCCGCAGAGCCCGCCGACGCGCTCGCGTAGGCGAACTTCGCGTCAGATCTCCGCGCTCGACACACGACTCCGTGACTTAACTGCGGAATGTGCGACGTGATCGTGTTTTGCGATCCGGCACCCGCTCTAGACTCGCTCGCCGATCGTTCGTTCCCGAAAGAGGAGGCCGCAGATGGCCGCAACCAACATCAACCGCGTCGTCCTGACCGGCAATCTCACCACCGAGCCCGAGCTTCGGAACCTGCCGAGCGGCATGTCGGTCTGCAAGCTGCGCGTCGCCTGCAACACGCGTCGCAAGGGCGCCAGCGGCGAGTGGGAGGACAAGCCCAACTACTTCGACGTCACCGTCTGGGGAGCCCAGGGCGAGAACTGCGCGCGCTACCTCTCCAAGGGCCGCCCGGTGGCCGTCGACGGCCGCCTCGAGTGGCGCGAGTGGCAGGACAAGGACGGCAACAAGCGCCAGTCCATCGACATCATCGCCGACTCGGTGCAGTTCCTCGGCGGCGCGCAGGACGGCGGCAGCGGCTCCTCCAACGGCTTCACGCCGCGCTCCGACGTGCCGGCGAACACCGACGACTTCCAGCCGGTGTCGACCGGTGGCGGCGGCGGCTCGGACGACGACATCCCGTTCTGATCCGCGGCTGACAGCAGCGTCGCGACCCGAGCCTCCGCCCCGCGGGGGCTCGTCGCGTTTCGGGCCCGGGACGCCCCATCCGGCGGTTGCGATCCGGTCCGTGCCACAATGACGGGCCGCGCGCAACGCTCGCGCGCGCCTCGTTTCCCGACACAAGGACTTTTCGTCAGTGGCCAAGCAGCGCAACCGTGGCAAGCCCACGCGTCGACGTGACAAGAAGGGCGGCCCCGGCAGCGGCCGGCGCAAGCCGTGCCCGTACTGCAAGGAGAAGATCGAGCAGGCCGACTACAAGGACACGGCCACGCTGCGCAAGTTCATCTCCGAGAAGGGCAAGATCCGCTCGCGGCGGATCACCGGCGCGTGCCGCCGTCATCAGAGCCAGATCGCCCGTGCGGTCAAGCGCGCCCGTGAGCTGGCGCTGCTGCCGTACGTCAACGAGGGCGGGCGCGACGACGCCGAGCGCGAGGGCGGTCGCGGGCGCGGCGGCCGCGGGCGCGACGACCGCTAGTCATGCCGTCGGCCATCCTCCTGCAGGACGTCGAGCATCTCGGCCCGCGCGGAACCGTCGTCGACGTCTCCAAGGGCTACCTGCGCAACTACCTCATCCCGCGCAAGCTCGCGCAGCCCGCGACCAGCGGAGCGCTCGCGGAGGCCCGGCGGCGCACGGAGTCGGCCGATCGCGCCCAGCAGGTCGCGCTCGGCAAGGCGAAGGAGGACGCCGACGTCCTGAGCCGCACCGTCCTGACGATCAGCCAGCAGGCCGGCGATGACGGCCGCCTCTTCGGCTCGGTGACCAACCAGGACATCGCGGACGCCATCGCGGAGGCGCGCGGCGTGACCGTCGACCGCCGCAAGATCCATCTCGACGAGCCGATCAAGAACGTCGGGACCTACGTCGTCGTCGTCGAGGTCGCCGAGGGCGTCACGGCCTCGGTCAAGACGATGGTCGTCGAGCGAAAGTAGAACCGGCTGCCGCTCGCCGGCCTGGCGGACACGATCTGGAGCGTCGTCGGCGTCGCCGGCGGCGTGGCCTCGATCATCGTCCTCGTGTGGTTCGCCGGCCGCAGCACGGCCGACCGCGAGGCCGAGGACGCGGCCCGCGACTACTACGACGCGCACGGACGGTGGCCGGACGAGCAGGCCTGACGTGGCGCGTGTCCTCGGCGAGAGCGAGACCCGGGAGCTGCGGCTGCGCTCCCAGCGCCTGAGCGGGCCGCCGGAGACCGACGTCGCACGGCTCGTACGATCGCTCGGCGCGATCCAGGCGCAGGATCCGACGGCGGCCGCGCTCGCCGTCCGGGCCCGCAGCCGCGGCCTCGACTCACGCAGCGTCGAGCGCGCGCGCGACGAGGAGCGCTCGGTCGTCTGGATGCCGGCCCTGCGCGGGACGCTGCATCTCGTCGCCGCCGACGACGTCGGCTGGATCCTCGGCCTCCTCGGCCCGATCTTCGCGGCATCCGGCCGGCGGCGGCGCATCGCCCTCGGCCTCTCCGACGAGCTCTGCGAGCGGGCGCTCGCCGGGATCCGGGCGATCCTCGCCGGCGCGGGCCCGCTCGAGCGCGGCGAGATCGTGCGGCGGCTCGCGGCTCGCGGGGTGGCCGTCGACCCCGGCGGGCAGGCGCCGGCGCACCTGCTCGGCTTCGCGGCGCTGCGCGGGGTCGTCTGCCGGATCGGCCCCGCGCGCGCGCCGCGCTACGCGCTGCTCGACGACTGGCTCGGCGGCGCTGCGCCGGTCGCGCTCGCCGACGACGAGGCGCTCGCCGAGCTCGCGCGCCGTTACCTCGGCGCCCACGGGCCCGCGAGCGCGCACGACCTCGCGGCGTGGGCGGGGATCGGGCTGCGCCGCGCCCGCCGCGGCCTGGAGCTCATCGCGGGCGAGCTGGCGCCGGCGCAGACCGTCGCGGGGGCGGCGTGGATGCTGGCCGCCTCGGAGCACGCAGCCGCCGGCCGGGCGCGCGCACGCTCGCGCGTGTCGCTGCTCGGGCACTTCGACCCCTACCTGCTCGGCTACGCCGACCGCGACCTCGTGCTCGACCCCCGCCACGCGGCCCGCATCCAGGCCGGCGGCGGCTTCGTGCAGCCGGCGATGCTCGCCGACGGAACGGTCGTCGGGACCTGGCGCCGGCCGTCGGGCCGGGCCGACATCGAGCTGCGGCCGTTCGCCGAGCTGGCCGGCGATGTCGAGGCGGCGTTCGAGCGCGAGGCCGCCGACGTCGCGCGGTTCCTCGGGCCTCAGCGCCCGTAGAAGAGGAAGCGCTCGGCGCGCCAGAAGCTGAAGAACTTCGCGCGGAAGCGCGCGTCGCACTGGGCGATGTGCGGCTCGCCCTCGCCGCGCATGAGGCAGATGCAGTCGCGCTGCACCGGCTCGACATGGCGATGTCCGCTCGCGCCGCTCATCGTGTCAGGACGGTAGCCGCCGGACCTCGGCGCGCGATAGTGCCCGATGTCGGAGATCGAGGCACGGCTTTTCGCCCGCGGGTCGAGACGGTCCGTCCTCCCTCCATGCGAACATCTGTTCGTGCATGTCCCGCGCCTGCCCCCGAAGAAATCGTCCGCTGCAAGCGGGGAGGGCCATCGCCGCAGACCTCCCGGCAACCTACCCTCACGAAGGCCTTGAGCAGCTATCCGGACTCCGCCCCCTCGCGCCCGCCCGCGCAGATCGCGACCGGCGTCGCGCCGCCGCACTCGCTCGAGGCCGAGCAGTCGGTGCTCGGCGGCATCCTGCTCTCGGACCGGGCGATGTACGGCCTCGTCATCGAGGAGGGCCTGAAGTCCGAGGACTTCTACCGCGAGCGTCACCGCCTCATCTACGAGGCGATGCTGACGCTCTACCGCGACACCGAGCCGATCGACGTCCTGACCGTCAGCGAGCATCTGCGCAGCACGGGCAAGCTCGAGGAGGCCGGCGGCAAGGCGGCGATCGACGAGCTGACCGGCGGCGTCCCGGGGCTCGGGGGCATCCGCCGCTACGCGCAGATCGTCCGCGAGCACGCGCTCATGCGCCGCCTGCTGAGCACGACGTACGAGATCCAGGCGTCGGTCCTCAACCACGCGGCCGCCCCGCGCGAGCTCGTCGAGCAGGCCGAGCGGGCGATGCTCGAGGTCGCCCACGACGACCGTCAGAAGGACTTCCGCACGATCGAGGAGATCCTCGACGACGAGCTGAAGAAGATGGAGCGGCTCTCGCGCGAGCACACCTCGCTGACGGGAACGCCCTCCGGCTTCCGCGACCTCGACGAGATCACCGGCGGCTTCCAGCCCGGCAACCTCATCATCATCGCCGCGAGGCCATCGATGGGGAAATGCATCGCGGTTCGACGCTCATCTATGACCCGATGACCGGGAGCCGCAGGCGACTCGACGAGCTCGTGGCGCTCCACGAGTCCGGCGAGGAGGTTTGGGTCGCGGCACTCGGTCCCGATCTGCGGCTTCGCCGCGCTCGGGTGTCGGCGACGTTCCGCAACGGGGTCAAGCCGCTGTTTCGCGTCACGACGCAGCCTCGGTCGCCGTGCACGAGCTCACGGCGAACCACCCGCTCCTGACGCTGGACGGGTGGCAGCGCGTCGACGAGCTCGGCCGGGCGCGCGGATCGGCGTTCCGCGGAACCTGCCGCGGCCCGGAGCAACGAGCAGATCATGCCCGACCGCGAGCTCGTCCTGCTCGCGGGCCTCATCGCAGACGGCTGCGTCGACCCAGCGAGCACGCCGTCGATTCACGTACGGCGACGGACTCGGCTCGTCGCGGATGACGATGCAGGCTGCGACCGAGGCCATCGATGGGTCGCTGGCACGCCGCCGCAAGTACGGCGAAGAATGGGAACTTCGACGCGCTACTTGAGCGGCGACCGCAGCACCGGCGGCAACCCGGTCACCGAACTCTGCCGGCGGCACGGGATCTGGGGCAAGCGGTCGGAGGACAAGTTCGTCCCGGACGCGATCTTCGGGCTGGCGAGCGACGACATTGCGCGCTTCCTCGGCGATCCTCTACGCCTGCGACGGCCACATCTACGCGACCGATCGCCTGCGGCAGATCGGCTACTCGACGATCAGCGAGCGGCTCGCGCGCGACGTGCAGCACCTCCTGCTCCGGCTCGGGATCGTGTCGCGCATCCGCACGCTCAAGCGCGATGTCTACGAAGGTACGGACAAGCTCGCGCGCGAGGTGCGGATCACGGACCGCGCCGGCATCGAGCGGTTCTGCAGCCTCGTCGACGTCTGCGGCAAGACGGCACAGGCCGCACGCGCGGTCACGAGCCTCAAGACCGTCGGCAATGGCACGAACGTCGACACGCTGCCGATCGCGATCTGGGACCGCGTGCTCGCCGTCAAGGGCGAACGGCCGTGGCGCGAGGTCAGCCGCGCCGCTGGTCATCCTCCAAACCACAACTGGCACGTGCGCACGCGGGGCCTGTCGCGACCGCAGCTGCAGAAGATCGCCGGCTGGAGCGGTGACGAGGAGCTCGAGGATCTCGCCACGTCGGATCTGTGGTGGGACGAGATACGTCTCGATCGAGCCGATCGGCGAAGAGGAGACCTACGACCTCACGGTTCCGGTCCACCACAACTTCGTGGCCGACGACCTCGTCGTGCACAACAGCGCGCTCGTCACGAACATGGCCGAGAACGCCTCGATCGAGCACGGGCGCCCGGTCGCGCTGTTCTCGCTGGAGATGTCCGAGTCCGAGCTCGCCCAGCGCTTCGTCGCGTCGCAGGCGCGGATCAAGGGCGACGAGCTGCGCAAGGGCCGCGTCGCGGACTCGAAGTGGCCGAAGATCCTCGAGGCGTCGGCGCGCCTGGCCGCGGCGCCGCTGTACGTCGACGACTCGTCGGACGTCGGGATCCTCGAGATCCGGGCGAAGGCGCGGCGCCTGCACCAGCAGTCGCCGCTCGGGCTCATCATCGTCGACTACCTCCAGCTCCTGCGCCCGGACGGGAGGGTCGAGTCGCGCGTCGAGCAGGTCGGCCAGATGAGCCGCGGGCTGAAGATCCTCGCCCGCGAGCTCAACGTCCCGGTCATCGCGCTGTCGCAGCTCAGCCGCGCCGTCGAGTCGCGCACCGACAAGCGCCCGATCCTCTCCGACCTTCGTGAGTGCGTCATCGGCGACACGCTTGTGACGCTCGCTGACGGTACGCGCCAGCCGATTCGTGACCTCGTCGGGGCGACGCCGGAGGTCATCGCGGTCGACGAGCACGACCGCGTCGTGACCGCTGTCAGCCGACAAGGTCTGGCGCGTCGGTCCGCGCCCAGTCCTGCGGCTGCGACTCGCCTCGGGGCGCGAGCTCACGGCGACAGGCGAGCACCGCGTCCGCTCGGGGACCGGGTGGCGCACGATGAGCGAGATCGGGCCCGGCGATCGCGTCGCCCTCGCTCGCAGGCTGCCGGCGCCGGTGGAGCCGGAGCGGTGGTCCGACGACCGCGTCGCACTCCTGGGCCATCTCATCGGCGATGGGAGCTACCTCACGCATCAGCCGCTGCGCTACACGACGGCGTCGGAGGCCAACAGCGCGGCGGTCGCCGGTGCGGCCGAGCGCGAGTTCGGCTCGAGGGTCACGCGCCACGAGGGACGCGGGAACTGGCACCAGCTCGTGATCGCGGGCAACGGCAACCGCTGGCATCCGGCCGGGGTCGGCGCCTGGCTGCGGGAGCTCGGGATCTGGAACCAGCGGTCCGCGCAGAAGCGGGTTCCAGCCGCGGCGTTCCGTCTGCCCGACGACCAGATCGCGGCGCTCGTCAGTCACCTGTGGGCCACCGACGGGACGATCTGGTGCGGCACGCGCCCGGGCGGTCGCCGTGACGCCCGCGTCTCGTTCTCGACCGCCAGCGCCGGCCTGGCCGGCGACGTCGCTGCCCTGCTGTTGCGGTGCGGAATCGTCGCGCGGTGCGCGGCGATCATCCAGCACACCGGCACGCCGCTGCACACCGTCGTCGTGTCGGGTGCCGCCGAGCAGCGTCGCTTTCTCGACGTCGTCGGGGCCTTCGGACCACGCGCGCCGCAGGCCGACGCATTACGCGCGATGCTCGCCGACATCGGAGCGACGACGAACGTCGACACCCTGCCGATCGAGACCTGGGTGACGGTCCGTGAGCGGATGGCGATGCGCGGGATCTCGGGGCGCGAGATGTGCGCCCGGCGCGGGACCTCGTATGGCGGAACCTCACATTTCCGCTTCTCGCCGTCCCGCGCGGTCGTCGCTGACTATGCCGAGCTGCTGGAGGATCCGGCCCTGGCCGCCATGGCCGCCAGCGACCTGTTCTGGGACCGCGTGGTCGGCGTCGAAGACGCCGGCGAGGAGGACGTCTTCGATCTCACCGTGCCCGGGCCCGCCTGCTGGCTGGCGGACGGCCTCGTCACGCACAACTCGGGGCAGATCGAGCAGGATGCGGACCTCGTCGCCTTCATCTACCGCGACGAGTACTACGACAAGGAGTCCGAGCGCCAGGGGATCGCGGACATCATCATCTCCAAGCACCGCAACGGCGCCCTCGGCGACGTCGAGCTGACGTTCGCCAAGGAGTATCCGAAGTTCCTGAACTACACCTCGCCCGAGCGCTACGGGTAGCAGGACCGCCCGGCGCGCGGCCCTCCGGGCGTCCCCGGGCGACCGCCCTCATTCCTCAGGATCGGGCTCCTCGGGTGAGGCGACGCGGGGCGGCCGCCGGTCGTCTGCGACCGAGACGTTCGTGGCGGCGACGAGGGGCGCGCCGATCAGCACCGACGCCAGTCCAGGGTCCAGCTCGGAGGCATCCGCCACGCGCAGGCGCTGCGCGGCGACGGTCAGCGCGTCGAGCTTGAAGGAGGCCTGCGCCGACGTCTGGATGAGCCGCGCCGTCTCGTCGCTGGGTCTGCAGTCGCTGAGCTCGAACGACAGGATCTCGACGCCCCACTCGGCGGCCTTGTCCTGCGCCTGGCGCATGAGCTCGCCGGAGATCGCGTCGCGGTGCTCGCCGAAGAGATCCTCGTAGCGCTTGCCGGCCAGCACCCCGCGCACGACGAGCAGGCCGTAGTCCGTCAGGGCCTCGTCGATGCCGGTCGTCTCGAACAGGGCGTTGTAGAGATCGACCGAGGTGTCTTTGACCCGGCACATCAGCACGGCGCCGATGTCGAACACCGTGCTGTCGCTGAGGACGATCGCCTGCTCGGGGAAGTTGATCGTCCGCTGGCGCACGTGGATGCGAGCGAGCTTGTGCATCCCCGGGACCATCAGGCGCAGCCCGGGCATGACCACGCGGTACTCGCCGTTGCGCTTCAGCGCCTTCTCGAAGCGCAGCAGGATCCCGCGCTCGCCCTCCTTGACGAACCTGATGCTGCCAGCCACTCCGCCGAGCGCCGCCAACACCGAGATGATGGCTTCGATCATCGCCCGCGCGAGTCTACGGCCGTGCCCCGACGACCCGGGTACGGCTAGGCCGCCTCGAAGCGTCCTCGCGACGTCAGGGGCGTCTGCCGGACGACCTCCGGGAGGTACTCGTCGACGAAGACGCGCGCGACGAGCTCCTGGCGCGACGAGACGCCGAGCTTCTCGAAGAGGCGCTTCGTGTGGTCCTCGACGGTGTGCGGCGAGAGCACGAGCGCCTCGGCGATCTCCGGGTTGCTCATGCCGCGGGCCAGCAGCGTCGCGACCTCGCGCTCGCGAGCGGTGGCGCCGGACGCCTCGAGGCGAAGCGTCGCCGACTGCGAGCTCGTCGCGCGCTCGATGACGATCGCGACGCGGCCGTCGGCGGCGCCGCCGGGGCGCGAGGCGTGGAGCGTGACCCAGCCGTTGGACGCCGGCACGTTGACGACGTTCGTTCCATCCCGATGGCGACCCGCGCCGCGCACGAACGACGCGAGCGCGATGACGGGTGAGAGCCCGATCCCGGTGTAGCTCGGCGCGTCGCTGCGGATCTCCTCGAGCAGCTCCTGCGCCGGGGGCGTGATGAGCTCGATGCCGTTGCCGGCGTCCAGGACGATGAGCCCCGGCGCCTCGGCGCCGGTGACCCGGCGTGCGGCATCGAAGCGCAACGACGCGCGGATGCCGTGGGCGATCGCCGTCGTGACGCGCGCGAGCGCGTCGGCGTCCTCCTGGCTGAACGGCCCGCTCTGCGCGCGGCGCGCGATGTGGACCGCGCCCCATGCGCGGCCGCGGATGAGGAACACCGCGCGCAGCTCGTGCGGGATGTCCGCCGGCTCGAGGAGGTCGCGGTAGCGAGGACTGCGCTCGGGCCGGCCGCGCGTCGCGTGATCGAGGATCCCGACCGGCGCGCGTCGTGCCGCGAGCTCAGCGAACGTGTTGACGTCCTCGATGACGTACTCGCTGCGCACCATGAGCTCTCCGGCGGCCGGCGCCGCCTCGGCCGAGAAGATGCCGCGCTCGATGAGCTCGGCCGGGGCGTCGCTCGTCATGAGGCGCGTGTGCGGGTCGAGCGTGTGCCAGCAGCTCGCGTCGTTGTCGATGACGCGCCGCAGCCGCGGCGCGAGCTCCGCGAAGAACTCTTCGCGCGGGAGCCCGCGCGCGCCGAGCGTCGTGACCTCGTCGCGGAGCCGCTCGACCGACCAGGGTGCCTCTGCCATCGACACATTCTCGCGATGGGCCGGGCCGCATGTCGAACTCGAACGCGAGAAAGATCCCCGAGCTCCGGGGTGGTCGCCGGGCGCCCGGGAGTGCAGGATTCGCGGTGTCCGAGATTCGCACCGCACGAGGAGCCACCATGACGAGCACCACCGACCCGACCATCTCCGCCACCGCGCACGGCCCCGGCGAGGGAGAGGCCCTCTGGGTCTTCGGCGGCCTCGCCACGATCAAGTCGACGAGCGCCACGACCGGCGGGCGCGTCATGGTCTCCGAGCAGTTCGCCCCGCGCGGCGTCGGCTCCCCGCTGCACGTCCACCATCGCGAGGACGAGTGGTTCTACGTTCTCGACGGCGAGCTGACGTTCTGGGTCGGCGGCGAGGTCATCGTCGCCGCGGCCGGCGCGTTCGTCTTCGGGCCGAAGGACATCCCGCACACGTTCGTCGTCAGCTCCGACGAGGCGCGCTTCCTCCTCGTGACCGAGCCGGCCGGCTTCGAGGACTTCATGCGCGCGTGCGGCGAGCCCGCGCCGCGGCTGGAGATCCCGCCGCCGCCGACCGAGGCGCCCGACTTCGAGGGGCTCGCGCAGATCGCCGCGAGCTTCGGGATCGAGATCCTCGGACCTCCCGGCATCCCCGGCAGCTGATCGCCGGCCGCCGCGCGTCCCGGGCTTCCTCGCCGCGGACGAGGCCCAGGCTCTAGAGCGGGTGCGAGACGGCGAGCGGCGGGCCGAGGACGTCCATGTTCTCCTCCTGCCCGAGCCTGCGGAACTCGTCCACCATCGACCCGTCCTCGGGCAGCTCGGCGAGGCGCCCGAAGAACCTGTCGAGCGCCGCCGGCGTGAACAGGAAGAAGAGCCGTCCGGGGGTGGGACCGACGTTCTGCCAGGTGTGCGGCGTGTCCCTGGGGATGAAGACGAACGTGCCGGCCGGCGCGTCGTGGAACTCGTCCTCGAGCCTGAAGCGAAACGATCCCTCCAGCACGTACATCGTCTCGTCGGCGTCGCGATGCACGTGCAGCGGCGGCCCTTCGCCGGGGAACGGGTTGCTCTCGAATGCGGAGAGCGTCCCGCCGGTGTCCCCGCCGCGGAGCTTGTACGTCACGGGCCCGCCGAGCGGGTTGCTGACGCTCTCGCCCTCACCGGGTCCCAGCCGGATTGCTCGCAAGCCGCGCTCGGCCATCGCCGCCGACACTACTCCCGCCGCGACCGCGCGAACAGGGCCGGTAGCCTGCCCGCCGATGAGCGACGCAGGCCCGACCTCGACCTCGGCGCAGCACTGCACGATCGCGGGCCTGCTCACGCCGGACGAGTGCCGCGAGCTGCGGCGCGAGATGGACGCCTCCCGGCAGCAGCAGGCGGAGATCTGGCTCGGCGACGACTTCGGCGTCGATCCCGAGAGCCGGCTCAGCACGATCGCCACGCTCTCCGACGCCACGGAGGAGTTCGTCCAGGGCCGGTTGTGGGACGTCATGACGCAGCTCGAGGAGCGCTACGCCTGCGAGGTCTCCCACATGAGCGCGGTCACGGCGCTGATCTACGGCCGCGGGGGCCACTTCGCCGCGCATTCCGACGGCGGCGTCGACGAGGACCCGCCGCCGGAGATCGCCCGCCGCCGCGTCTCGCTCGTCGTCGCGCTCAACGACGGCGCGAGCGCGCACCCCGACTTCACCGGCGGCGAGCTGCGCTTCTATCCGCAGTGCGCCCCCGGCGCCGCGCCGGGACCGCACGAGGCGGTCTTCGCCGTGCGCAGCGAGCCCGGGCTGCTCGTCGCGTTCCCGTCGCCGATGGTGCACCAGGTCATGCCGGTGCTCGAGGGCTGCCGCTACTCGCTGGCGCTCTGGGCGCTCGCGCCCGAGGCCTGACGTTCTCACCGCACGTTCCGAGGACGGCGTGGCGCCCCCGCTCGCGCCGGCCGCGGCGTGTCATACCCTCAACCGGATGGACGACCGCTGCCCATTCGACCTCTGCGACGGCAGTGGCTTCGTCTTCGACGAGGCCACCAACGACGCCCGCGACTGCCGCTGCCGCGCACAGCGGGTGAGCCGCGCGCGGGCGCGATCGCTCAGCGGCGTCATCCCGCGCAAGTACCGCGGCGTGTCGTTCGACCGCCCGCCGGTGACCGAGATCGCCCCGGCGATCACGGGCGTCGTGCGCCGCTACGTCGGGCGCATCGACGACCAGCTCGCCGCCGGCCGCGGCCTGTGGTTCTTCGGCTCCGTCGGGACCGGCAAGACGACGCTCGCGATGCTCGTCTCCCGCCACGCGCTCGAGGCGGGCCACAGCGTCGCGATCTACTCCCTGCCGCGGCTGCTGGCCGAGATCCGCACGACGTTCGACGACGACCGCGAGAACTCGTACGTCGACCTCCTCGACCGGCTGACCTCGGTCGACCTCCTGCACATCGACGACGTCGGCGCCGAGAAGACGAGCCCCTGGGTCCTCGAGCAGCTCTACGCGATCGTCAACGCGCGCTACGAGGACGAGCGCGCGGTCATCATCACGACGAACCTCGAGCGCGACGAGCTGGCCGATCAGATCAACGAGCGGACGGTCTCGCGCCTCGAGGAGATGTGCGAGGTGCTGCCCCTCTGGGGCGCCGACGCGCGCCAGCAGCGCCACGACGTTCGGTCCGCATAGGCCGGAATCTCGGCACACGCCTAGAATCTCTCTCCGTATGCCGGGAATCTGCATCGTCGGCGCCCAATGGGGCGACGAGGGCAAGGGCAAGGTCGTCGACCTCCTCGCCGAGCGCGCGGACGCCATCGTCCGCTTCCAGGGCGGCAACAACGCCGGCCACACGATCATCCGCGACGGCGAGGTCTTCAAGTTCCACCTCATCCCGTCGGGGATCCTCTATCCCGGCAAGCGCTGCATCATCGGCAACGGGGTCGTCATCGACCCGCGCGTGCTGACCGACGAGCTCGACGCGCTCAAGGCGCGGCGGATCGACACGAGCGGGCTGCGCATCAGCGCCAACGCCCACGTGATCATGCCCTACCACCTGCTGCTCGACACCGCGGGCGAGACGAAGCTCGGCAAGCTCCAGATCGGCACGACCCGGCGCGGCATCGGCCCCGCGTACGCCGACAAGGCGGCGCGCCTCGGCATCCGCATGCAGGACCTCCTCGACGAGAAGATCCTCAAGAAGAAGATCACCGCCGCGATCGACCCCAAGCGGCTGAGCCTGCGCCCGTACGTCAAGGACCCGGCGCTCGACCTCCAGTCGATGACCGAGGCCTACCTGACGTTCGGCCACCGCCTCGAGCGCCACATCGCCGACACCGCCCGCATCGTCTGGGACGCGCTCGACGACGACAAGCTCGTCCTCTACGAGGGCGCGCAGGGCGCGCTGCTGGACATCGACCACGGCACGTATCCCTTCGTGACGTCCTCCAACCCGATCGCGGGCGCGGCGTGCGTCGGCGCGGGCGTCGGCCCGAAGGACATCCACGAGGTCTGGGGCATCGCCAAGGCCTACGTCACGCGCGTCGGCGCGGGCCCGTTCCCGACCGAGCTGCACGACGAGATCGGCGAGGAGATCCGCACCCGCGGCGGCGAGTTCGGCACGACGACCGGCCGCGCGCGGCGCACCGGCTGGCTCGACATCCCCGCCCTGCGCTACGCCTCGCGCATCAACGGCCTGACGTCGCTTGCGATCACGAAGCTCGACGTCCTCTCGGGCTTCGAGAAGATCAAGGTCGCGACGAGCTACAGCGGACCCGACGACGCGACGTTCGAGGACTTCCCCTACCACCAGTCGGTGCTGCACCACTCGCGCGGCGAGTACATCGAGCTCGACGGCTGGAGCGAGGACATCACCGAGTGCCGCACGCCGTCGGAGCTCCCGACGGCCGCGCGCGACTACCTCGCGTTCATCGCCGAGCAGATCAAGGTGCCGATCGCGCTCGTCGGCGTCGGCCCGGGCCGCGACCAGATCATCTGGATGCAGGACGCGCCGCAGCTCGCGGCCGCGGCCTGAACAGCCGCCGCTCGCCGCGGCGCAGCGCCTGGCGCGCGAGCGACGCCGCCGACAGCAGGGCGATCGCCGCGAGCGTGATCTGGACGCTGACGATCCCCTCCTCGGTCCAGTAGACGTCGTCGAGGCGCAGCAGCAGCGCCGACTCGTCGAGCGTCAATGCGACGCCGATCCCGAACGGCACGGCGAGCAGCGGGTCGAGCTCCTCGTCGCGCGAGACGACCGACGCGCCGCCGGCGAGGAACGCGAGCACGATGCCCGGCACGAAGTGGTGGATGTGGCGCTCGCCGATGAAGACGTCGCGCATGAGCCAGCCGCCGGAGCCCGCGCGGCGGCGGATGACGTACGTCGACAGGCGCGCGGCCGCGAACGTCAGCGAGAAGGACCCGAGGAGGTTCAGCAGGGCCGTCTCGCGCGTGCTCATGCTCTCGTAGCCGGCGACGGCGACGGCCATCGTCTCGCGCACCGCGAGGTCGGCGGTGTCGATCGGATCGAGCTCGGGATGCTGCTGGACGCGCTCGCGCAGGACGCGCGCGACCTCGGTTCCGAGCACCGCGACGGTGAGCCCGAAGGCGGCGACGCCGAGCGCGACGGTCCCGCGCTCGGCCTTCAGTCGCCGGCGGCGCGCCCACGGCAGCTCGACGGCGCCCGGCAGGCGCACGCGGCGGGCGGTCAGCCCCACTGCTCGAGGAGGTCCTCGTCGGGCACCTCGCGCACCATCCGCGCGGGGACGCCCATGACGACCTTGCGGCTCGCGACGTCGCTCGTCACGACGGCGCCGGCGGCGACGAACGCCTCCTCGCCGATCTCGACGCCCGGCAGCAGCACCGCGCCGCCGCCGATCCGGCAGGCGCGCCGCAGCGTCGCGCCGCGCAGCGGCTGGCCCTTCGGGTGGCGCGCCATCGTGTCGTCGTTCGTCGTCATCGCGCACGGGCCGAAGAAGACGTCGTCCTCGATGACGCTGTAGGCCGTGACGTAGCCCTGCGACTGGATCCGGACGCGCGCGCCGATGCTGACGTCGTTGTCGACGCCCGTCGCGCGGCCGATGACGGTCTCGGGGCCGATCGTCGTGCGCTCGCGGACGAAGGCCTGGTCGCCGATGATCGCGCCCGCGCCGACGTGCGAGCCGGCGAAGACGATCGCCTGGGCGCCGATGGTCACGCCGTCCTCGAGGACGAGCGCCGCGAGCTCGCCGCGGCGGGCGGTCGAGCGGCGGGCGAGGCGCGGGGTCTTCCCGAGGATCGCGCCGTCGCCGATGACGCAGCCGTCGCCGATGACGACGCCCTCGCGGACGACGACGTGGGCGCCGAACGTCACGCCGTCGCCGACCGACGCGGTCGGGTGCAGGACGAGTCCGGGTGCGCTGGCGGCGTCGGCCATTCAGCGCTGGAGACTAGCCATCGCCGCCACGACCCTCGGGCCGGCGTGGCCGTCGCCGTAGAGCTCGGGCCGCTGCGCGGGCAGCTCGCGCGCCAGGGCCGCGCGGGCGCCGTCGGCGTCGAGGTCGACGAGGACGTTCCAGCCGCTGTCGACGGTCTCGACCCACTCGGTGCTGTCGCGCAGCGTCACGCACGGGACGCCCGCGAGGTAGGCCTCCTTCTGGACGCCGCCGGAGTCCGTCAGCACCGCGCGGGCGCGCGTCAGGAGCGCGGTGAAGGCGAGGTAGCCGAGCGGCGGCGTGACGATCGTCCCCGCGGCGAGGCGATCGAGCAGGCCGGCGTCGTGCAGGCGCGCGCGGGTGCGCGGGTGCAGCGGCAGCACGACCGGCGTGTCGAGCCCGAGCAGGAGCTCGACGAGCGCCTCCAGGCGCTGCGGGTCGTCGACCGTGCCGGCCCGGTGCGCGGTGACGAGGACGTACTCGCCCGGGCGCGACGCCCGCCGCCCGCAGCGGCGCGTCGTCGGCGCGGGCGCGCGGCGCCAGCAGCCGCGCGACGTCGACCATGACGTCGCCGACGACCCGCACGTCGCCCGCGACGCCCTCGCGCGCGAGGTTGCGCACCGCGACCTCCGACGGCACGAGCAGGAGGTCGGAGACGTGGTCGGTCAGCACGCGGTTGAGCTCCTCGGGCATCGCGCGGTCGAACGACCGCATGCCGGCCTCGACGTGGGCGACCGGGATCCGCGCCTGGGCTGCGGCGAGCGCGCCCGCGAGCGTCGAGTTCGTGTCGCCGTAGACGAGCACCGCGTCGGGCGCCTCGTCGCGCAGCACGCCGCCGAGCGCCGCGAGCATCCGCGCCGTCTGCTCGGTGTTCGTCCCGCCGCCGAGCCCGAGCTCGAGCTCCGGCGCCGGGACGTCGAGCTCCTCCACGAAGATCGTCGACAGCTCGTCGTCGTAGTGCTGGCCGGTGTGGACGAGCAGCTCCTCGTGCTCGGCGCGCAGCGGCGCCGACACGGCGGCCGCCTTGACGAACTGCGGGCGGTTGCCGATGACCGTGACGATCTTCACGCGGCCGCGAGCTGGGCGGCGATGTGCTCGCGCACGCGCTCCGCCGCGGCCAGCGTCAGCGGCCCCGGCGTCCCGTCGATCGGCGTCCCGTCGATCGCGTGCACCGGGTGCACCTCGCGGATCGAGGAGGCGAGGAACGCCTCCTCCAGCGAGCGGAAGTCGTCGAGCGTCGTGACGCGCTCCTGCACGTCGGTGACCGCGAACAGCACGCGCCGCGTGATCGAGTCGAGGATCCGGTCGCTCAGCGGCGGGGTGTAGAGGGTGCCGTCGAGGACGTAGACGAACGACGTCGTCGGCGCCTCGAGCACGCGCCCGTGGGGCGTGACGAGCAGCGCCTCGTCGGCGCCGGACTCCTTCGCCAGGCGGGTCGCGAGCATGTTCGCGGCGTAGGAGAGCGACTTCACGCCGTCGAGGATCCGCGTCGGCGAGTACGTGATCGTCGCCAGCGAGATCGTCTCGGGCATCGCCTTCAGCGACTCGACGAGGCCGATCCGGTGCCCGCCGCGGGTCACGACGAGCCGCAGCGCGCCGTCGGCGCGCTCGGCGGCGCCGAGGATCTCGTCGGCGTCGGCGCGGACGGCGTCGATGTCCAGCGGCAGCCGGATCGCCTCGGCGCTGCGAACCATCCGGTCGAGATGCTCCTGCAGGCCGAACGGGCGGCCGTCGTAGAGGCGGACGACCTCGAAGACGCCGTCGCCGCGCAGCAGCCCCTCGTCGGTCACGGGGATGTGGGCCTCGGCGGGGTCCATGAGGACGCCGTCGAGGATCGCGAGCACGGGCGCCATGGCACCAGCAGCGTAGTCGCCCGCGCCGGAACGGGCCGAGACCGGCTGCTCCTCGGCTACAGTCGGCTGCGTGCGGGGCCGTCGCGCGACTGCGAGCAACGACGATCGGGGTCAGCGCCGTCGCATGCGCTCGCGCGCGCGGCGGCTGCTGTTCGTCGGCGCCGCGCTGCTCGTCTCGGCGCTGTCGCTGGTGCTGTTCCTCACGGACGCCGTGGACAGCTCGGAGACCGGGTCCGTCGATCGGCGCTTCAGCGTGCGCGGGGAGCAGCCGCTACCGGACGACGTCGCGGTCGTCGCCGTCGACGACAAGACCTTCGACGAGCTCGGGGAGCAATGGCCGTTCCCGCGCGCGCTGCACGGCAAGGTCATCGACCGCCTGCGGCGCGACGGCGCCTCGGTCGTCGTCGTCGACATCCAGTTCACCGAGGAGACCGACATCGAGAACGACAACGCGCTGCTGCAGTCGGTCATGCGCGTCCCGCGGATCGTCATGGCCGCGACCGAGGCCGACGAGGAGACCGGGACGACGAAGGTCTTCGGCGGCGGCGAGGGGCTGAAGCTCAGCGGCGCCGACGTCGGCATGGGCCTGCTGCCCAACGACCGCGGGGGCACGATCCGCCGCTTCCGCCACAGCGAGCAGGGCGTGCCCACGATCGCGGTCGTGGCGGCCGAGCTCGAGCGCGGGCGCCGGATCCCGGCGTCGGAGCTCGGCGGCGACAGCGCCTGGATCGACTACCGCGGTGACGCGGGCGCGATCGCGAAGCTCTCGTACTCCGACGTCCTGCAGGGTGAGTTCCGCGAAGGGGACGTTCCGCGATCGTGTCGTCGTCGTCGGCCCGAGCGCGCCGTCGCTGCAGGACGTGCATCCGACGTCGACGACCGGCGACGGCCTGATGTCCGGCGCCGAGATCCAGGCCAACGCGATCTGGACCGCACTGCACGGGTTCCCGCTGCAGCCGCTGCCGCGCTGGCTCGGTGCGCTCATCGTCGTGCTCATGGGGCTCGCCCCGCCGCTGGCGTTCCTCGCGCTCGGCGGGCGCGCCGCAGCCGCAGCGCTCGCGGTCGTCGCGGTCGTCTATCTCGTCGCGGCGCAGCTGCTCTTCAACAGCGGCACGATCGTCCCGCTCGTCTATCCGCTCGCGGCGCTGGGCCTCGGGGTCGTCGCGGCGCTCGGCGTGCTCATCGTCAGCGGCGCGTTCGAGCGCGAGCGCGTCCGCGACCTCTTCTCGCGCTTCGTCCCGGAGTCGGTCGTCCAGGAGGTGCTCGCGAAGACCGACGAGGACCTGCGCCTCGGCGGCGAGCGGCGCGTCGCGACCGTCCTCTTCAGCGACCTGCGCGGCTTCACGTCCTACGCCGAGAGCCGGTCGCCCGACCAGGTCATCGACGTCCTCAACCGCTACCTCAGCGCGATGAGCGACGTCATCCTCGACCAGGGCGGCACGCTCGTCTGCTACATGGGCGACGGGATCATGGCCGTCTTCGGCGCCCCGATCGACCAGGACGACCAGGCCGAGCGCGCGCTCGCCACGGCGCGGATCATGACCGGGCCGGCGCTGGAGGCGTTCAACGTCTGGATGCGCGAGGCCGGGGCGGGCGAGGGCTTCCGCATGGGCGTCGGGATCAACAGCGGGGCCGTCATGTCGGGCAACGTCGGCTCCGAGCGGCGCCTGGAGTACACCGTCATCGGCGACACGACGAACACCGCCGCCCGCCTGGAGGGGATGACGAAGGGCACGCCGTACGCGATCTTCGTCGGCGAGCAGACGCGCGAGATGCTGGGCGAGCCGCCCGACGACCTCGTCCACATCGACCGGCTCGAGATCCGCGGCAAGAGCGACCGGCTCGGCGTCTGGGGCATCCTCGACCCGATGTCCGCGCCGCTGGCGAGCGAGGCCGCGCGCGACGCCGCGACGCCCGCGCCGGCCGCGCCGGCCGAGAACGCCGTGCCGGCCGAGAAGGGCTAGGGAGCCTTGGAGAGGTAGCTGCGGCCGGGGCCCAGCCGGACCGTCTTGCCGGTCCGCGCGTCCTTGACCGTGACGATGCCGCGCCGCACGCGCGTCAGCGTGCCGTCGCAGCGCTCCTCGGTGAGCCAGCGCGTGCCGCGCACGGTCGCCGCGCTGTTGCGGCCCTGCGTGCGGAACTTGCCCTTGCCGTCGCCCCACAGCCGCGAGACGACGCGCTTGGAGCGCTTGCGCTTGGCCTGCGCGCTCTCGGCGACGAACGGCTCGCCCGCCTGCCGCCGCCCGCGCGCTGCTGCGCGTCGTCTGGCGGCAGAGCCGGGCGAAACGCGTGCTGCGCAGGACGATGTCGGTCACCGCGTTCGTTCCGCGCTTCTGGCGGATGGCGAACTCGCCGTCGAAGAAGATCGCGTTCTGCGTCGCGCCGCGCTTCGTCACCGCGGTCGTGACCGATGCCGTGCCGCGCGTCGCGTCGACGATCGTCCCGACGGGCACGTTCTCGCCGAGCGCGGCGACCGCGTGCTCGGCCTGACCGGGCACCCTCACCCTGATCGTCCCCGCCACGGCCTTGACGATCGCGCTCGTGCCGTTGACCGCCGGCGGCGGGCCGGGCTCGAAGTCGTAGGTCGTCGGGCCGGCGCCGGTGTCGATCGTGAAGACGTCGACGTTGCCGGCGAAGCGGTCGGCGGCCCCGACGACGCCGGACGAGAGGCTCACGCCGCCGTTGCGGGCCGAGGTGTTGACGATTCGCGCCTGCGGGGCGGCGGCGATGATCGCGTCGAGCGTCTTGACGCCGGCGCCCGGCGTCGCGCCGCCGAGGCCGCCCACCGCCCACCAGCCTCCGTCGCGCGCGTTCCACGCCTGCCAGGCGCCGATCTGGATCGGCGCCTGCGGCGGGACGAGCGCGAAGCCGCTCTGGTAGACCGGCTCGAAGAAGAGCTGGTCGTCGGCGCTGCCGTTGCCGTCGACGTCGACGGTGAGCCGGACGTAGGGCAGCTGTGAGCCGTTGGTCTGCGTGACGTGCGTCGCGTAGGCCATCGTCCTGATGGCGCTCAGCAGCGTGCCGGCGAAGGCGGTCGAGTGCATCTGCGCGGCGCCGTTGCCGTGGCCGGTGGCGGTGACGAGGCTCGCGCTGCCGGCGCCGGACGGCTGGCCGGCGGGACCGGTGACGAACGTCGCGCCGCCGTCGCCGGCGGGCAGATCGGCGCCCGTGGCGTCGACGAGCAGCGGCTGCCAGATGCCGGGCGTCGCGGGCGCGACCGTCGTGACGGCCGCCTGCGCGGGAGCCGCGCCGATCGCGAGGGGCAGCGAAACGAACGCGACGCACGCCGCGATCCGTCGCCACTCGTCCCTGTTGCGCCGCCCGATGAACTCCATTCGGGAGCGATGCTCGCGTTTTCAGGCGCGGGCGTCAATGGTCAATGCCCGCATACCGCGGAAATGCCCCCGCCAGGAATCGAACCTGGAACCTTCGGATTAAGAGTCCGCTGCTCTGCCAGTTGAGCTACAGGGGCGTGGCGAAGCCCGGTGATCCTAGCCAGTCGTCGACGTCTGCCCCGTCGGCGCCGACGTTGCCTGGGTCTTCAGACCGTTCAGCGCGGTGCGCAGGGCCTTGCGGTCCTTCTCGGGCGCGAGGCTCACGGCCCTGGAGGCGGCGAGGTCGGCCGAGCGGAAGTCCTTGGCCCGGTAGCCGAGCTCGGCGAGCTGCGCGTAGAGGTTCGAGCTCGGCGGCTTCTCGGCGGCCGTGACGATCTCCTTCGCGCGCAACGCCTTCGGCAGCTCGTTGAGCGCGTTGGCCTCGTACGCCTGGACCATGAACTTCGCCGCGCGGATGTCGGGTTGTTTGGGGTCGAGCGAGAGATGGCGCTCCCAGGCGTCGCCGGCGAGCCGCAGGCGCCGCAGGCCGCTCTCGGTGTACGTCCCCTCAGCCGTGATCTCGTCGATGCCGGCCCGCTGGAAGCGCAGCGAGGCGAGCGTCGCCCATGGCGCCGGGTCGCGCGGGCGCGCCTTCGTCGCGGCGAGGGCGTTGTCGATGCGCGTGTCGATCCCCTCCGTCGCGCTCTGGCCGCCGGAGCTGCCCGAGAACGCGTCGAAGAGCCCGCCGCTCTGCGAGCTGCCGATGCCGAACAGCACGAGGCCGCCGCCCATGAGGATGGCGAGCGACAGGTAGATGGCTTGCACGGTGCGGCGACGGCCGCGCCCGCGCAGATCGAACAACATCGGTGATCAATCCTTCCGATCGGGTCCTTGCAGCTTAGCCTCGTCGTCGCCGGCACCGTCCTCGTGCTCGTCCTCGCCGACGACGGCGGCGACGGTCTCGGCGGCGGCGGTCACGTCGTCGGGCTCCTCGAGGTCGGCCTCGTCCTCGCTGCCGTCCTCCTCGTCCTCGTCCACGTCGTCGGCGACCGGCTTGATGCGGTCGATCCAGCGCGCGAGCAGGATGCTGAGCTCGAAGAGCACGACGAGCGGCGCCATCGCGAGGGTCATCGTCACGGGATCGGGCGTCGGGGTCGCGACCGCGGCCAGGACGGCGATGGCGAGGAGCACGTACCCGCGGTTCTTCGCGAGCTGCTTGGGCGTGAAGATGCCCAGGCGCGTGACCGCGAGCACCCCGACCGGGATCTGGAAGAGCAGCCCGACGCCGGCGACGAAGAGGACCGCGAACTTGAAGTAGTCCTTGGCCTGCAAGAGGATGTCGAACGAGTCGTCGTTGAAGTTCTGGAGGAACTCCACGGCGCGGTCGAGCACGACGAAGTAGCCGAACGCCGCGCCCGCGACGAACAGCACCGGCACCATGAGCATGAGCGGGAGCGCGACGTTGCGCTCCTTCGGGCTGAATGCCGGTAAGACGAACGCGTACGCCTGGAAGAGCAGCATCGGCATCGCGAGCAGCAGCGCCGCGTAGAACGCGATCGTGATCGTCGCGGTGAACGGCTCGGTGACGCCGAGCGTCACGAGGTTGCGCTGGGTGTTCGTCGGCAGCGCCGCCGCCGCCTGCGCGACCTGGCGCCCGGCGGTCGCGAGCTGCTCGGAGCTGCGGTGATCGCCGCCCGCTGCGCCGCGGTGAGGTTCTCGGCGCCCGACAGCGCGTCGAACGTGCGGCCCGCCGACGTCAGCGCCGGCGCGAGCGCGCGCAGCGCCTGGCCCTGCTGCTTCTGGAAGCGCGCGGACTGCTCGAGCGGGTCCTTGCTGGCCTTGCTCGGGTTGTCGAGGTTCTGCGTCTCGCGGACCGGCTTCGTGACGATGTCGAGGATCGCGTCGTTCTGCCAGAAGCAGAACGAGAACGCGGCGACGAGCGTGACGAGCGAGATGACGAGCCGCTTGCGCAGCTCGGACAGGTGATCGATGAGGCTGAGCCGGTCCTCATGACCGATTGGCCGCAGCGCGGTTCCCATCGTGGTTGCGTCACTCGTCCGCTGTGGCCGCGGCGATCAGCCGCGCGGGCGGCTGACAGCGTCGTCCGGCCGCGCCGGATCGTCGGCTTGCGCTGCCGGCAGCGAGGGGTCGTCGTCGTCGTCCTTCGAGTTCCCGGTGATGGAGTCCTTGAACTCCCGCATGCCGGTGCCGAGCGAGCGCCCGAGGTCGGGCAGGCGCTTCGGCCCGAAGATCACGAGCGCGATGACGAGGACGATGACGAGTTCGAGTGGACCGATGCCGAGCGGCATGGAGGCTCCTGCGTTCGGGAGTGCAAACAGGGTAGCGCGACAGGCGTCCGCAGCCACCGGGTCGATGCCGTGGCACAAGGACTCAAGTTCCCTCGCGGCATGCCGATGAGTGGGTCATGCAGGAGTTCGAGCAGAGTCCTCAGCCGGATCACAAGCAGTATGTCCGCAAGGTCACGCTGCCCTCCGGGAAGACCATCGAGGTCATCTCGTTCGAGGATGTCCCGCCCGCGCCGGCCGACGCCGCCGCCGCCGCCGGTGCCGAGTGCGTCGCCGCTCCCGCCGAGGCCGCCCCGGCGACCGCGCCCGATCTTCACGTCTGCCCGTCCTGCAACTCACACCTCGTCTACCCGATCGCGTGGGAGGAGGCCGGTCGCACGAGCTGGGAGGTCAGCCTGCGCTGCCCGAACTGCGAGTGGAGCAACACCGACGTCTTCGGCGAGGACGCGATCCAGCGCTTCGACGAGACGCTCGACCTCGGGACCGAGGCGCTCGTCGCCGACCTTCGCAAGCTCACCCGCGCGAACATGGAGGACGACGTCGCCCGCTTCGTCGCCGCCATCGCCGCCGACTTCGTCCTCCCCGAGGACTTCTAGGCCCGACGCCTCCCCGGCGGACCGTCAGGCCCGCCGGTCGACGACCGCGTCCGCGACGAGATCCAGCGCCTGGCGCTGCGCGTCGTCGAGCTCGAGCAGCTCGAGCTGCGCCTTGGCGTCGGCGACGATCGCCAGCGCCCGTGAGGTCGCGTCCGCGAGCGCGCCGCCGGCCTCGATGCGGTCGCAGACCTCGCCGGCCTGCTCGGGCGTCGTGATCGCGCGCAGGTCGACCTCCGCGAGCTGCGGGTCACGCGCGCGGGCGAGGATGAGCGGCAGCGTCACCGTCCCGTCGAGCAGGTCGGTGCCGCGGTGCTTGCCGGTGCGCGCGGCGTCGCCGGAGATGTCCAGGACGTCGTCGAGGATCTGGAACGCGAGCCCGATGCCGCGCCCGAAGCCGCCGAGGACGCGCACCGTCTCCTCGCCGGCGTCCGCCGCCAGCGCGCCGAGCTCGCACGACGCCTCGAAGAGCCGCGCCGTCTTCAGCGTGCAGCGCTCCATGTAGCGCTCGACCGGCACGTTCGCGTTCCACGCGTCCTGGCGCTGGAGCAGCTCGCCCTCGGCCAGCGCCGAGCCGGCCTTCGACAGCGTCCGGACCGCCGCCGCCGAGCCGGTCGCGACGAGCTCGGAGAACGCGCGCGAGAAGAGCAGGTCGCCGGTGGCGATCGCGAGGTCGCGGCCGCCCTGGGCCCAGACGGTCGGGTGCCCGCGCCGCAGCGGCGCGGCGTCGAGCACGTCGTCGTGGACGAGGGTCGCCGAGTGGACGAGCTCGACCGCGGTGGCCGCCGCGACGAGATCGCCGGTCCGCGCGACCCCCGGCCCCGCCGCGAGGAGGACGAGCAGCGGCCGCAGCCGCTTGCCGCCGGCGGCGATCGTCGAGCCCGCGTGCTCGGCGAGCACCGGGCCGTGCCCCGCGGCCAGCGCGCGCAGGCGCTCCTCGACGCGGGCCAGCAGCGCCGGGACCTCAGGGCCGGAGACCCGCACGATCGCCGCGACGCTCGCGGCCGGGCTCATCACCTCGACCCCGCCGGCTCCGTCCTGCGCGTCCCGGCGTGCAGCGCGATGATCCCGCCTGCGGTCAGGACATAGCGGACGTCCAGGCCGCAGGCGTCCATCCGAGCAGCGAGCTCGTGCGGCGCCGGGAAGCGCTTGACGGAGTTGGGCAGGTACTCGTAGGCCTCGGGATCGCCGGCGACGCGGCCGATCACCGGGACGACGCGGTCGAACCACAGGCGGTAGAAGGTCGACAGCGGCGGCCGCGTCGGCGTCGTGATCTCGAGCACGACGACCTTGCCGCCGGGGCGGACGACGCGGGTCATCTCGCGCAGGCCCTGGTCGAGGTCGGAGAAGTTGCGCGCGCCGAACCCGACGGTCGACGCCGCGAACTCGCCGTCGCCGTACGGGAGCTCGAGCGCGTTGCCCCACTCGAACACGATCGGCGCCGATCCCTCGTCGGGCGTCTTGCGCCGCGCGTGGGCGAGCATCTCCTCGGAGAAGTCCGACGCGACGACGCTGCCCTCGGGTCCGGCGCGCCGCGCGAGCTCGAGGGCGAGGTCGCCGGTGCCGGTCGCGACGTCGAGGACCCGGTCGCCGGGCGCGATCTCGGCGAGATCGACCGCCCGCCGCCGCCAGGCGTGGTGCAGGCCCGCCGTCATGACCGAGTTCATGACGTCGTAGAAGCCGGCGATGCGGTCGAACATCGCCCGCACCTGCGGCTCCTGCAGCGTTCCCTTGTCGGTCTCGGTCATCGCTGAGCGCGGCGCACCGCCGCCGCCCTCACTTCAGCTGCGCGAGGAACTCGACGAGCGCGTCGCGCTTCTCGGCGGGCAGATCCGCGTACGAGGGCATCGGCGCCGTCGGGTTGATGAGGGTCCGTTCGATCGCCTGGCGCGCGAGGCGCCCGCCGATGTCCGTGAGGTCGGGTCCGAGCGTGCCGCCGTTGTGGCCGATCTTGTGGCACGCCAGGCAGCCCGACTGGGCGACCACCTGCCGGCCGGCTTCGAACTCGCGCAGCGTCTCGCCGCCGGCGGCGACGACGCTCGCGGGCGTCTCGAGGTCGATCTGGTTCGGCGAGCCGGCGTTCGCGCCCTCGTACGTGAGGAAGGCCATCGCGGCGATCGTGAAGAACGCGGCGGCCATCGCGACCGGGCGGCGCTCGGGGCGGCGCTCCGGGCTGCGGTCGTAGAACGGCAGCAGGAACAGGAGGATCATGCAGATCGTCGGCACGCCGATCGCCGCCAGCGGCGTCAGCGAGGACGGCTTGATGACGCGCAGGACCTCGAAGAGGAAGAAGAAGTACCACTCGGGCCGCGGCGTGTAGGTCGTCGTCGTCGGGTCGACCTTCGGGCCGAGCTCGGCGCCGAGGACGAGCGCCATGACGATGATCGAGGCCATGACGACGACCGCCATGATCGAGTCCTTGGCGACGGCGTACGGGAAGAACGGCTTGCCCTGCGACTTCAGGATCGAGTACTCGCGGAGGTAGGCCTCCTTCTCGCGCTGGTTCATGTCGCGCCGAGCCTCACGTCTCGTCCTTGCGCAGCTCGGGGCTGATGTCGGCCTTCATCCACGGCGGGGCGGTCGTGCCGAGGCGCGCGACGAGATAGAGGTGTGCGCCGATCAGCGCCGCGATCGCACCCGGCAGGACGAGCATGTGCAGCGCGTAGAAGCGCGACAGCGTCGTGACCCCGAACTCGGGGCCGGCCCTGAGGAAGTCGTTGAGGTAGGGACCGATGAGCGGCCCCGTGCCGTTGATCGCCACGCCGACGGTCGTCGCCCAGAACGAGCGCTGGTCGAACGGCAGCAGGTAGCCGGTGAACGACATGAAGAGCGTGAGGATCAGCAGGACGACGCCGATGACCCAGTTGAGCTCGCGGGGGTACTTGTAGGCGCCGAAGAAGAACGTCCTGGCCATGTGCAGGAAGACGAGGATGACCATGACGGTCGAGCCCCACTTGTGCATCGCGCGGACGAACTCGCCGAGGAACACCTCGTTGGTGATGTACCGCGTGGACTCGTAGGCGCGCGTGGCCGAGGGGTCGTAGTACATCGCGAGGAAGACGCCGGTGACGGCCTGCGACAGGAAGGCGAACATCGTCGCCGAGCCGAGCGTGTAGAACCAGTTCGTCCCCTTCGGGACCTTGCGGAACATCAGCCAGCGCGCTCCCGCCGACATCGAGGTGCGCTCGTCGACCCAGTCGACCGCCGAGATCCCGACGTCCGCGAGCTTCTCCTTCGCCGTCGACGGCTCGTGGCCGTTCTCGCTCGGGGGCTTGGGCTTGGGCTTCAGCCTGCCGGGGAGCGGTGGCGTGATCTTCGCCATCAGGTGCCCGGGATCTTCCGCGTCGAGGGGCGCGCGGGATAGAGGTACTGCCCGATGCCGTCAAGCGGCATCCCGGGGTCGCGCGGTGAGAAGCGCTTGAGCTCGGAGTTCATGCTGAAGCGCGGGCCGACCTCGACGAGGCCGCCGCGGATGCGCGTGTAGAAGCGATCGAGCGGGCGGACGGGCGGGCCGCCGCTGACCTTGCCCTCGAAGTCGTAGACCCCGCCGTGGCAGGGGCAGATGAAGCGCGCCGAGGCCTCGACGAAGCGGACCGGGCAGCCGAGGTGCATGCAGCGCGTCGAGATCGCGATGAAGGAGCTGTACTCGTCCAGCGGGACGTTGTCGAGCTCGGGGTTGTACTTGCGGATGTAGACCGTGCTCTTGCCGACGTCGCCGATGCCGCGCTCGAGCGTCAGCGTCCGCGGCGTGTAGGTGTCGTCCGGGAAGTCCGCGGGCGGGCCCATCGCCTCCCAGCGCTCCTCGCGCTTCTCGAAGACCGGGCCCATCGCGAAGCCGATGGCCGGGAGCGTGAAGGCCGCGGTGGCGATCGCGCCCGCCGCGTGCGTCGTCGTCGTCATGAACCGCCGCCGCGTGACCGTCTCGCCCTCGAATGCCCCGGGGATGTTCGCCTCGGCGGTCGTCTTCGGCGTCTTTTCCTTGCGATCGGCTGACATCGGGGACGGAAATCTACCGACCGGCGCCCTCCGGCGATTCGCCCTGCGAGCGCCTGTGCGTCACGTCACAAGCAGTGGTGGCGGACGTCACAAAGTTCGCGCGGACGCGGCGGCGTTCCGCAGCTCGGCCGCGGCGTCGGGCGCCCCCTCGCGCGCGCGCTCCTTCGCCGCCTCGATCCCGGCGTCGGCGCCCCAGCCGATGACGACGGCGCCGGCCTCCCACGCCGCGTCCTGCAACTCCGTGTCGCCGGCCGCGTGGGCCTGGGCGCCGAGGGCGATGACGTCGGCGAGCTCGCCGATCGCGACGAGGTCCCCGAGCTCCGCCAGGCGGGCGAGCCCGAGCGCGTAGAGGCGGTCGCCGGCGAGCAGCGCGAGGTCGGGATCGCCGAGCGTCAGCGCCCGCGACTCGCCGTAGTGCAGGAGGTAGCCCTCGTGGACCGCGGCGACCGCGAGCTCGACCTCCGACGCGTCGCCGGCCACCCGCGGCCCGGCGCCCGCGATGCACGGCGGCGAGGCGGCCGCGCGGGGATCGGGAGCCGGCTCGTCGCCGAGGACGGCCGCCAGCGGGCTGCGCGACTCGCGCACGGCGCGGCGCAGGCGAGCGATCGCGTCGGGCGTCACCCGGCGATCTCCGCGAAGGCGGCGGCCGCCGCCGCGACCGTCAGCTCGACGTGCGCGGGCGTGTGCGCGAGCGACGGGAACCAGGCCTCGTACTGCGACGCCGGCGCGTAGACGCCGCGGGCCAGCAGCGCGCGGCACCACGCGGCGTAGGCGTCGTGGTCGCAGGCCTGGGCGCCGGCGTAGTCGGTCACCGGCTCGGCGCTGAAGAAGA
Organism: uncultured Actinomycetes bacterium; assembly: GCA_963830085.1. GTDB lineage: Bacteria > Actinomycetota > Thermoleophilia > Solirubrobacterales > Solirubrobacteraceae > CADCVQ01. The sequence continues at coordinate 534,475 of CAWHLF010000006.1, forward strand.
CCGTCAGCAGCCCCGTCGCCGTCGCGATCTGGATGTCGTCGTAGCCGGCCGAGCGCGCGGCCCCCGCGAGCCCCTCGGCGAGCGAGCCGGTCGTCGCCTGCAGGCGCGCGTAGGAGGCTTCCTCGTCGAGCATCGCGAGCGTCTGCAGGCCGGCGGCGACAGCGAGCGGGTTGCCCGACAGCGTGCCCGCCTGGTAGACGTCGCCGGCCGGCGCGATGCGCTCCATGAGATCGCGCCGGCCGCCGTAGGCCGCCGCCGGCAGCCCGCCGCCGATGACCTTGCCCATGATCGTGAGGTCGGGGAGGACGCCGGTCAGCGCCTGCGCGCCGCCGAACGCGACGCGGAAGCCGGAGATGACCTCGTCGAAGACGAGCAGCGCGCCGGTCGCGTCCGCGCGCTCGCGCAGGAGCTCGAGAAAGCCCTCCGCCGGGGCGACGAGCCCCATGTTCGCGGGGAAGGGCTCGGCGAGGATCGCGGCGAGCTCGTGCTGCTCGGTGGCCGCGACGAGCGCCTCGTGGTCGTTCCAGTCGACGACGATCGTGCTCGCCGCCACCTCCTCCGGAACGCCGGGGCTCGCGGGGATCCCCTGCGTCGCGAGGCCGCTGCCGGCCTGCGCCAGCAGACCGTCGACGTGGCCGTGGTAGGCGCCCGCGAACTTCAGGATCTTCGTCCGGCCGGTGGCGGCGCGGGCGAGCCGGATCGCGCTCATCGAGGCCTCCGTGCCCGACGAGGTCATGCGCAGCATCTCGACGGAGGGCATCCGCCGGCTGACCTCCTCGGCGAGATCGACCTCGGCGGCGGTCGGCGCGCCGAAGCTCGTGCCGCGCTGCGCGGCGTCGGTGACCGCGGCGACGATCTCCGGGTGCGCGTGGCCGTGGATGAGCGGCCCCCACGAGCAGACCCAGTCGACGTAGCTGTTGTTGTCGACGTCGACGAGCTCGGCGCCCTCGGCGCGCTGCACGAAGATCGGGTCGCGCCCGATCGCGCGCATCGCGCGGACGGGGGAGTTCACGCCGCCCGGGAGATACATGCGCGCCCGCTCGTAGAGCTCGGCCGAGCGGGCGTCGCGCAGTGAGACGGTCATGCCGCGCCGGAGTCAGACGGCGTGCTCGCGCTCCCAGTTCTTGAAGTCATCGGTGAAGTACAGCAGGCGGATCTTCTTGAACTCCGTCGAGGAGTAGAGCGTCGCGCGCTCGGTGATGCCGAACTCGTCGGCGATCGCGTCGAGGATCGCGTCGCACTCCTCCTTGGAGCGGCCGTGGGCCATCGTGAAGACCGAGTAGGGCCAGTCCTCGTACGTCGGGCGCTGGTAGCAGTGCGAGATGCCGCGGAAGGAGGCCATCCGCGGGCCGAGCTCCTCGATCTGCTCGTCGGGGACCTTCCAGACGCCCATGCCGTTGGCCGAGAAGCCGGCGCGGCGGTGATAGAGGATCGCGGCGACGCGGCGCAGGATGCCGCGCTCCTTCATCGCCGCCATGTGCTCGAGCAGCTCGGCCTCGGAGATCCCGAGCTTCGCGGCGGCGGGGGCGTACGGCTCGGAGATGACCGGCATGTCGCCCTGCGTCGCGCGGATGACGTCGCGGTCGAACTCGTCGTAGTCGACGCCCTCGAGGTCGACCGGCGCCTCGGCGACGCCCTCGGTCGAGAGCGACTTCGTGTCGCCCTCCATCTCGAGCTCCATGCGGATCTTGAAGAGCTTCAGCGTCGGCAGCTGGCGGATCGACTCGGCGCCGGTGAGCTCCTGCAGGACGTCGAGCGTGCCCTGCAGCCCGAGCTTCGAGTCGCCCTCGACGGCGAGCGTGAACCACATGTTGAACTCGTGGTTGCGCAGGTAGTTGTGGCTGACGCCGGGGTGCGAGTTGATGACCTTCGCGGCCCGCCACGGGTGCTCGGGGTCGACCTTCGCGGCGACGAGCATCGATCCGTAGCCGAGCGCGCGCGTGTCGTAGATCGGCGTGACCTGGCGGATGATGCGGTCGTCGAGCAGGCGCTGCACCCGGCTCATGACGTCGTCCTCGGTGAGCTCCGCGAGCGCCGCGACGGCGGCGTACGGCCGCGGCTGCAGCGGGAACTTGCCCTGCATGAGGTTCAGGACCTTGCGGTCGACCTCGTCGATCGGCGCGGCGGACCCGTCCTTGCGGGAGCGGAGCTTCGGAATTGCTGTGGATCTCACGTCTGAAGCCACTGTGCCGCGTCCTTCGCGTGGTAGGTGATGACGATGTCTGCCCCGGCCCGGCGGATGGAGGTCAGCGTCTCCAGCACCGCGGCGCGCTCGTCGAGCGCACCGACGGCTGCGGCCGCCTTCACCATCGCATACTCCCCGCTGACGTTGTAGGCGGCAACCGGCAGACGCGTTGCGTCCTTTACGCACCGGATGACGTCGAGATACGCGAGCGCCGGCTTGACCATCACGACGTCGGCGCCCTCCTGGACGTCGAGCAGCGCCTCGCGCAGCGCCTCGTCGCCGTTGGCCGGATCCATCTGGTAGGCGCGGCGGTCGCCGAACGCGGGCGTCGAGCCGGCGGCCTCGCGGAACGGCCCGTAGAAGGCCGACGCGAACTTCGCGCTGTAGGCGACGATCGGCGTGTCCGTGAAGCCTTCGTCGTCGAGCGCCGCGCGGACCGCGCCGATGCGCCCGTCCATCATGTCGCTCGGCGCGACGATGTCCGCGCCCGCGCGCGCCTGCGAGACCGCGGCGCGCGCGATGAGGTCGACGCTCGAGTCGTTGTCGACGGCGCCGTCGGGGCGCAGCAGGCCGCAGTGGCCGTGGTCGGTGTACTCGCAGAGGCAGACGTCGGTCATGACGAGGAGGTCGGGGTGCGCCTCCTTGATCGCCCGCGTCGCGAGCTGGACGATCCCCTCGTCGTCGTAGGCGCCCGTGCCCTCGGCGTCCTTGTCCTCCGGGATGCCGAAGAGCAGCACCGCCGGGATCCCCAGCGCCTTGGCCTCGCCGGCCTCCTCGACGGCCGCCGAGATCGAGAGGTGGTCGATCCCCGGCAGCGACGAGATCGGGCTGCGACCGGCGATGCCCGAGCGCACGAAGAGCGGGAGGACGAAGTCCGACGGGTGCAGGCGCGTCTCGCGCACGAGGTCGCGCAGGACGGGCGTCGAGCGCAGCCTGCGCATGCGGGTCGCGGGGAACGGCATGGCCTCCAAGGGTACCGGCGGCCGGCCGTTTCTCGGACTATCCGTCCGGGCGGGGTTTGCGCGGCATACTCGCGTCATGACCGAGGCGCGCGGACTGGCGCACGGAGGGCGTGCGCGTCGTGCGCGCCGACGAGCTGGACCCGAACACGCCGCAGACGCCGGGGATGAGCCGGGCGGCCGCGATCACCGCGGCGCGAGCCGGCGCCGAGAAGCTCTGGGCGGGCACGGTCGTCATCGAGCCGGGCGCGATGACCGGCGCCCACCATCACGGGCACGTCGAGAGCATCATCTACGTCGTCGCCGGCCGCGCGCGGATGCGCTGGGGCGAGCGGCTGGAGTACCTCGCGGAGGCCGGGCCGGGCGACTTCATCTTCGTGCCGCCGTACGTCCCGCACCAGGAGATCAACGCGCGGGAGGGCGAGCCGCTGGACTGCGTCGTCGTCCGCAGCGGACAGGAGCCGGTCGTCGTGAACCTCGAGCTGCCCGACGTCGAGCCCGAGCCCGAGCGCGTGCGCTGGGTCGACGACATCCACCGTTAGGCCTTCGTGCTCGGCACCTTCTCGGGCGGCGCCTCGGGAGGCTGCGGCTGCTGCTGCGGCTCCGGCTGCGGCTCCGGCTCGGGTCGCTCGGGCTCGGGAGGCGGCCGCTGCCCGGCCATCGCCACCGGCATCGTCGTGCCCCACGGCTCGAAGACGAGGTGGCGCTTGAGGTAGACGACGGTCTCGCGCAGGACCGCCGCGATCGGCAGCGCCACGAGCGCGCCGACGAAGCCGTAGATCTCTCCTCCGAGCAGCAGCGCGAGGATGACGAGCAGCGGGTTCAGCCGCAGCGCGTGGCCGAAGACGTTCGGCGCCACGACGTGGCCCTCGAGCTGCTGCAGCGCGAGGAAGAGCAGCGCGACCCAGACCGCCATGAGCGGGTCCTGCACGAGCGCGACGATGATCGGCGGCAGCGCGCCGAGCACCGGCCCGACGTACGGGACGAGCTCCATGACCCCGAAGAAGAGGCCGAAGGCCGGCGCGTACGTTCGCCCGTCGGGGAAGATGCCGACGACGCCGAAGAGCCACAGCGCGACGCCCGCGCTCGTGCCCATGATCGCGCTGAAGAGCAGCTGCCCGCGGACGTAGCCGACGACCGCCCGCTGCACGCGGGTCGGGTAGTCGTCCTCCGGCGTCCCGTCGCCCGGCGGCATGACCGAGCGCACGAGCGTCCCGATCCGCGGCGCGTAGATCAGCATGTAGATCGAGATGACGACGACGAGGATCACGTAGAACGAGAGCTCGACGAGGAGCCGCAGCAGCTCGCCCGTGATCGCGACGATCTCGCCCGATCCGGAGACGATGCTCTCCTGCAGCGACGCGAGCGCGCTGTCGGTCTCGCCCTTGATCTGGACGTTGATGCCCTGGTCGTCGAAGAAGCCCTGGATGTCGTCGAGCAGGACGCTCGTGTCGTCGATGAGGCCCGGGACGTCGTTGGCGAACGACGTCGCCTGGTCGGAGATCGGGTCCGCGAGGAGGAAGCCGATGGTCGGCAGCGCGGTGAAGAACGCGATGTAGACGACGATGACCGCGAGCGTCCGCGGCAGGCGCGAGCGCTGCACGAGCTCGACGACCGGGTTGAGGATCAGGGCGATGACCGCGGCGACGATGAACAGCAGCAGGACGATCCCCGCCGCCTGCGCCAGCGCGTAGAGCGCGAGCACGCCGAGCGGCAGCATGACGAGCTGCACCCAGCGCGGGACGACCACCGGCGCGCCGCGCGGGGGCGCCGGCGATGGCTGTGCGGGCGGGATGTCGAGCTCCTCAGCCATCCCCTCCGTCAGAGTATGGGCCGTGCCAGATGCGCCGGTGACCATTCTCTTCGTGGGCGACGTCGTCGGCGGGCTCGGCAAGCGGACGCTCCTCGACCTGCTGCCGGTGCTGCGCGAGCGCCACGACCCGACGTTCGTCGTCGTCAACGGCGAGAACGCGGCGGGCGGCCTGGGCATCACGCCGAAGATCGCCGACGAGCTGTTCGGCGCCGGCGTCGACGTCATCACGCTCGGCAACCACGCCTACCACCGGCGCGAGATCTTCGACTACATGGACCGGCGCAGGGAGATCCTGCGGCCCTACAACTACCTGCGCAGCCAGCCCGGCCACGGGACCTGCGTCGTCGAGCGCGACGGCGTCCGCCTCGGCGTCGTGAACCTCAGCGGCAACCTCTTCCTGCGCGCCGGGCGCCCGGCGTTCACCGACGTCGACGTGGCCCTGGGCGAGCTCGACGGCAAGGTCGACCACGTGCTCGTCGACTTCCACGCCGAGGCGACGAGCGAGAAGGTCGCGCTCGGCTGGTTTCTCGACGGCCGCGCGACGGCGGTCGTCGGGACGCACACGCACGTCCCGACCGCCGACGCGCGCGTCCTGCCGGGCGGCACGGCGTACATCACCGACGTCGGCATGACCGGCCCGCGCGGCGGCGTCATCGGCGTGCGCAAGGAGCAGTCGATCCGCGGCTTCGTGACGCACATGAACGAGCGCTACGAGACCGCCGACGAGGACCCGTGGCTCAACGCGGTGCTCGTGACGTGCTCGTCGCGTGCCGCTGCGCGCGGAGTCGATCGAGCAGTCTGCTCCTGCCGGCCGCCTGAGCGCCGCCACGAGCACCACGAGCGCCACGAGCAGCACCGCGTTGCGCGCCGCCACCACGAGCACGACGTCCGTCTTCTCGTTGATGAGGTCGAAGTAGCGGCTCGGGAACTCGACGTGCGTCAGCACGATCGCCACCCCGCACAGCGCGGCGACCAGCCGCTGCCCCCAGACCCACGCGAGCGCGGCGAACGGCGCGATCCAGATGACGTACTGCGGCGAGAAGACCTTGCCGAGCGTCACGAACGCCAGCAGCGCCGCGAACCCCGTGAGGACGAGATGGCGCGCGTCGCGCCCGCGCGCCGCCAGCGACACGATCCACGCGAGCGCCAGCACGAGCGCGGCCGCGAAGAGCGCCGCGACGAGATCGGCCTGCCCGCCGTCGAGGCCGTTGGACTTGAAGCGGTCCGGGCGCAGGTTCGTGCCCGTGACCTCCGAGCCGCCGAGCGCGAAGAGCACCGTCGCCGGCGTCGACTCGATCTGCACCGGGCGGTCGAGGTGGAACTCGAAGGAGTCGACGTACCCCGCGCCGGCGAACGGCAGCGAGACGAGCACGACGACCGACGCGAAGATCGCCGCCCCCCGCAGCGCCGACCGCCGCTCGCCGCGCCCGGCGAGCCAGACGATCGCGACGACCGCCAGCAGGCCCGGGAAGAGCTTCGTCATCGTGCCGAGGCCGAGCACGAGGAAGCCGAGGTCGGCGCGCCCGCGCGCGAGCGCCAGCAGCCCGCCGAGCGCCAGCGCGACCGGCAACGCGTCGAAGTGCGTCCGCAGCGACGCCCCGATGAGGACCGGCGTCAGGGCGAGCAGCCAGCCGGCGACGAGCCCCGACCGGCGGTCGCCCGCGAGGCGCATCGCGAGCTGCTGGCCGGCGATCGCGAACGCCCCCATGAGCACGCCGAAGCTCACCTCGTACGTCGCGGGGTCGCGGCCCGGCAGCCCGGCGAGCCACAGCGGCAGCGCCGCCAGCGGCGGGTACTCGAAGCCGACGTCGAGGTACGGCAGCCTGCCCGCGGCGAAGAGCTCGGCGTACGTGCGGTAGACGAAGAGGTCGTTGACCGTCGTGTCCGAGAACGGGCCGGTCGTCGTCGCGACGGCGATGCCGGCGGCGAGGGCGATCGACGGCAGCGCCCAGGCCAGGCGCGGGCTCACGCGCGCCTCGGCGGCCCGTAGCGACCGACGAGCGCCAGCATGACGAGCGGGAGGAACCACGGGATGTAGAGGTAGAACCAGTGCGTCACGCCGAGCTGCAGCGTGATGAGGATCGCCGCCGAGCAGGCCGCGAGGCCGACGAGGTCGCGCCGCCGCGGCACGACGGCGAGCGCCAGCGCGAGGACGACCGTGAGGATCTGGATCCCGAGCTGGATCGTGTCGAGCCACTCCGGGTCATAGAGCCCCCAGAGCGAGAACGGCGAGCCGCGCTGCGCCTGGAAGGCGACGGTCGCGTCCCAGAAGCTGCGCAGGTCGTTGTGCGCGAGCACCGGCGCGAACGCGAGCGCGCTCGCCGCCGCGAACCCGAGGGCGAACAGCGCGATCGTCTTCGGCCGCGGGCGCGGGTAGGTCGCGAACAGCGGCGCCAGCGCCAGCGGCGCGAACTTCGTCAGGCCCGCGAGCGCGATGAACGCGCCGCGCGCGGGCGCGCTGCCGGCCGCCCACAGCGCCGCGAGCACGAGCGCCGCCACGAGCGCGTCGTTGGCGTTGGACATCTGCGCGTAGAGCGTGAACGGGCAGGCGGCCCAGGAGTAGGCGAGCACGACCCCGAGATCCGGCCCGCGCACCCGCCGGCCGACGAGGAAGCACAGCAGGCAGGCGAGGAGGTCGAAGGCGATCGCCGCCGCGTGCGCGGCGGGCAGCTCGTCCCAGCCGCCGCTCCAGGTCAGCGCCTGCTCGAACGGGACGTAGGCCTCGTAGACGACCGGCCCGTACGTGTCGCCGCTGGCGTTGTCGTCGGGGAAGGCGCCGTAGAGCTTCTTGCCGTCGACGAGGCGATCGGCGCCGATGACGCCCGCGTACCCGACGTCGATGACGTTCGAGTTCGTGACGTTCAGCGCGACGCGGAAGCCGAGCAGGAAGATCAGCGCGATCGCCAGCCAGCTGACCGGCACGAGCAGCGGCAGCGGCCGGCGCTGCTCCTCCTCGGCGCCCCGGCGGCGCAGGCCGATCCACAGCATCCGCCCGAGCAGGTAGACGAGCAGCGGATAGACGAGCGGGACCGACACGTCGATCCGGGCCGCGTTGAAGAACGCCAGCGACACCGAGAAGCCGCTGAGGACGAGCAGGTCGAGGTGCAGCATCCGCCACGGCTTGCGCGGCGTGACGAACGGGACGACGAAGAGGACCGCGAGCGGGATCCAGACCCACGGCGCGTTGACGATCCGCCCGAACGCGCCCGCATACCCGCGCGCCATCGTCCAGGCGACCTTGTAGCGCGTCCAGTGCTCGAGCACCGTGCCGGTGCGATCGTCGACGAGGACCTGCGCGATCTCCTTGCGCGGCGCGCCCTCCGGGACCTTCGCGAAGTACGACGCCTGCCAGCGGTCGGTGCCCTTGAGGAAGACCTCGCGCGTCGCGCCGGGGTACCGCCGCAGCTCCGTGCGGACGTCGCCGAGGCGGCTCGCGATCGCGCCGACGCGGCGGGCGGTGAGCTCGCGGCCGGGCGGCGGCTCGTCGTCGCTCGGCGGCAGCGAGAGCTGGTCGGGCCCGGCCGGGGTGCTCGCCAGGCCGGCGCTCAGCGACCCCGCGCTGCCGGCCGAGGCGGCCTGGACCGCCGACGGTCCCGCAGCGAGGAGGAGGAACGCCAGCGCGGCGACCCACGCCGCGCGGCGGCTCACGCCCGGAAGCTCCAGAGCTTGTTGCCGAGGAAGTTCAGCGGCGTCGCGGCGGCGATCGCGAGCGCCTGCGCCGGGACCTCCGCCATCCCGAACCACTCGACGAGCGCGAAGAGCACAACGAGGTTGAAGCCGAAGGCGGCGAGCGACACGACGCAGAAGCGGGCCGCCTGGAAGCCCGCGTGCCCGTCGCTGGCACGGAACGTCCAGGCCCGGTTCCAGACGAAGTTGTTCGTCAGCGCGACGAGGAAGGCGCCTGCCGCGGCGAGCTTGTAGTCGACGCCGGCCGCATGGACGAGGAGCGTGAAGACCGCGAGGTTGACGACGTAGCCGCTGGCGCCGACGGCGCCGAAGCGGACGAGCTGCATCCAGTTGGACGGCTTGCGCAGCCCCGCGCGCACGCGCGCCCGCTTGCGCCCGCGCGGCACATCGATCGTCGGGTCGGTGACCGGCGCGGGGAGCGCCTCATCGACGGACATGGCCGACAGGCTACCCAGCCGCGAACCGCCGGCGGTCACTCAGGCGGCGGCGCCGAAGTGCGCGCGGATCATCGGGGCGACGTCGGCGATCGACCAGCAGCCGTCCGCGCGCTCGGGCGGCGGGTCGACGCCGCAGAACAGCAGCGCCCCGAGCGAGTCGACGCGGTGCAGCGAGCCGTGGCTGCCGCCGCGCACGTGTGCGCGCCGGCCCCAGTCCGGGAACTCGTAGGCCGGCTCGGCGGAGAGCAGGACGTCGCCCGAGGTCGGGCACTTCAGCGCCGCCCAGACGCGCGCGAGCGCGTCCGGGTAGTGGTCGCAGCTCAGCACGCCGTCGTCGCCGACGTAGCCGCGCAGCGTGTCGAGCTCGCCCTCGATGCTCCACCGGCGCCCGCGGACGTCGACGACCTCCCCACCGGGAGCGAACGACAGCTCGCCGCGCTCGCCGCCGATGCAGGCGCGGCCGCCGGCGTCGAGCCACATGACGAGGTCGACGCCCTCGATCGCGCGCGCCGACGCGACGACCCGCTGCAGCGCGCTCGCGTGCGCGTCGCCGAGGATGTAGACCATCGCCGAGCGCTGGGCGGGGCAGAGCGCGAGCTCGGCATGGCGCGCCTGCGCGCCCGACGGCTGCAGGACCCTCCAGTCGGCGTACGTCTCGGCGAAGTCGATGACGCGCTCGACGTGCGAGTGCGAGTGGTCGGCCATGACGATCATCGCGTGCTCGTCGAGGAAGGCGTCCGGCCCGCCGCCGGCCTCCATGATGCGCCAGAGCTCGGCGTCGGCCGCGGCGATCGAGTGGATCTGGGCGTGCGGTCCGTTCTTGTGGGAGTGCGCGTCGTTGTCGGGCAGCGACAGCAGGAGGAAGTCGAAGAGGTCGTTCTCGACGAGGTGCGAGCCGACGCAGCCGGCGTGCTGGTCGCGCATCCCCGGGATGCCCATCCGCGACCAGCAGCTCGTCCTGCGGCTCGCGAAGATGTCGGCGTAGAACAGCTCGCGCGGGCCGAGCGTCGAGCGCTTGAAGAGCGACGACGCGGCGCGGGTCAGCGCGAAGTCGCGCGAGATCTCGTGCTCGTGGCGGCCGCGGTAGATGAGGTACGTCGTGCACGCCGTGCGGACCTCGCCGGTGTCGTCGAGCGTCTCGAAGACCGTCGGCGTGTCCGGCGACAGGTGCGTCGCGTTCATGTTGAAGATCGTGTCGACGAGCTGGCGGTTGAGGCCGAACTTCCGCGACGCCGAGAACGACGAGCCGTACTCGACGTAGCGCTGCTCGGCGCGCGAGTACCAGTTCATCGACGGGATCTCGTGCTCGTCCTGCATGCGCCCGGTCGCGATCGTCGCGGCGCACACGGGGGTCACCGACGGGAAGGCCGCGACGCAGTCGTCGACGTACTGGCCGCGGTCGCGAATCGCGCAGAGCGCCGGCGCGCTGCCCGACCGCATCGCGCGCTCGGCCATCGTCGGCTTCATGCCGTCGATGACGGTCAGCACGAGCTTGGGGGGCCGGGTGCTCACCGCAGGATGCGCAGGCCCGCGTACTTCTCGCCCTCGCGGCGGCGGCCCCCGCGCAGGAGGAAGGCGAAGAACCCGAGGGCGAGCAGCGAGACCGGCGCCGCGACGACCGCGAGCGCGGCGAGCAGCATCGCCGTGCCCTCGATGTAGACCGGCAGCGCCGCGGCCGCCTCGGGGTCCAGGCGCGCGCGCGTGCGAAGGACGAGCGAGCGCGTCGCCGCGCCCGCGAGCGCGGCGCACAGACCGCCGCCGAGCAGGCCCGGCCACCAGATGTCGAAGTGGTCGGCGAGCGTCGCGGCGAACAGCAGGGCACCGAGGCCGATGCCGAGACCCGACAGCGCGGAGTCCAGCGGCCCCTCGGGCACCCCGCGGCGCGCGGCGATCGTCACCGCGATGAGCGCGAGCAGGATCGCGAGCAGCCATGCGGGCGCCTCGAGGAACGAGAACGGCGTCCCCTCGTAGTCGATCCCGATGTCGCCCGTCGCGAGCGCGCCCGCCACGAGTGCCGGGAGAAACGGGCGGATGCCCGCAGCGCCGGCCAGCCCGGCGCCCTGGAGAATGTCGATCAGCAGTCGCACAGCGTCCGGTAGCGTGACGGCGATGACGATAGACGACAGGGACGGGCGGCCGGCCGGCGAACCCCGGCGGATGGCCTCCAGGCCCGGCGTGCGTCAGACGTCCCGCGACCTCGAGCGCTACGCGGGGCTCTTCGCCGCGCGCACCCGCGTCATGAAGTCCTCGGCGATGCGCGACCTCATGGCGCTCACCGAGCGGGCGGACATCATCTCGCTCGCCGGCGGCCTGCCGGACACCTCCTCGTTTCCGTCGGAGTCCTTCGCCGCGATCATGGGCCGGGTCGCCGTCGACTCCACCGCGCGGTCGCTGCAGTACGGGCCGACCGAGGGCCTCCACGTCCTGAAGCGCTGCATCGCCGAGGTCATGGCCGAGGAGGGGACGATCATCGATCCCGACGACGTCCTCGTCACGACCGGCGGCCAGCAGGTCATCGACCTCGTCTGCAAGACGCTCATCGATCCGGGCGACGTCATCGTCGCCGAGGCGCCGACGTATCCGGGCGCCGTGCCGACGTTCTGCTCCTACCAGGCCGACGTCGTGCAGATCAGCCTCGACGAGGACGGCATGCGCATCGACGAGCTCGAGGCGACGCTCGACGAGCTCGACCGCGAGGGACGGCGGCCGAAGTTCATCTACACCGTGCCGACGTTCCAGAACCCCGGTGGGACGACGATGTCGCTGCCGCGCCGGCGGCGGCTCGTCGAGGTCGCCCGCGAGCGCGAGCTGCTCGTCCTCGAGGACAACCCCTACGGCCTCCTGCGCTACGAGGGCGATCCGCTGCCGACGCTCTACGCGCTGGAGGGCGGCGACTTCGTCATCTACCTCGGGACGTTCTCGAAGATCCTCTCGCCGGGCGTCCGGCTCGGGTGGAGCGTCGGCCCGCGGCCGGTGCTCGAGAAGATGAACATCGGCAAGCAGGCGGCCGACCTGTGCTCCTCCTCGCTGACGCAGTTCTTCGTCGCCGCGTACTTCGCCAGCGGGCGCTGGCAGGACTACGTCAGCTCGCTGCGAGAGATCTACCGCCGCCGGCGCGACGTCATGCTCGACGCGCTCGCCGAGTGCCTCGGGCCGGAGTGCAGCTGGACGCATCCCCAGGGCGGGCTGTTCATCTGGGTGACGCTGCCCGACTACATCGACACGACCGACCTGCTCGCGCGCGCGCTCGACGAGCACGTCGCGTTCGTCCCCGGGCGCGCGGCGTTCCTCGACGGGCGAGGCGGCAGCAGCATGCGCCTGAACTTCTCCGGCGTCGGCGAGGCCGACATCCGCGAGGGAGTCCGCCGCATCGGCGAGGTCGTCCGCGAGCAGGTCGAGCTCTACGACACGCTCACCGGATCGCACCGCATCGTGGCGCCCGCCGAGCCGGCGCCCGCGCCACCCGATCCCGAGCTCGCCGACGTGCTGCACCTGCCGTCCGCGCCCGAGCGCCGCCAGCCGGGGGGCGGGTTCGGGTTGCGCGGGGGATGACAGCGCGCCGGCGCTCGACGATGGCGTGCGTCGTCCGGCGACGCGCGTCCTCGCGATGACCCGGATCGCGGTCCTCAAGGGGGGCCGGTCGCTCGAGCGCCAGGTCTCGCTGAAGTCCGGCGCCCGCGTGCAGGACGCGCTCGAGCGCCTCGGCCACGACGTCATCGGCATCGACGTCGGCCACGACCTCGTCCAGCGGCTTCGCGGCGTGGCGCCGGACGTCGCGTTCGTCGCGCTGCACGGCCGCGACGGCGAGGACGGGACCGTCCAGGAGCTGCTCGAGGCGCTCGGCATCCCGTACACCGGCTCGGGCGTCTCGGCCTGCATCCGCTGCGCCGACAAGGTCCTCGCCAAGCACCACATGCTCGACGCCGGGATCCCGACCCCGGACTTCTTCGCCTTCAACGAGACGGCGTTCAAGGAGCTCGGCGCCGCGGAGGCGCTGCCCGCGATCGAGGAGCGGCTGCGGTTCCCGATCGTCGTGAAGCCCGCCGGCCAGGGCTCGGCGCTCGGGATCAAGTTCGCCGCCGCGCCGAAGGACGTCCCCGGCGCGCTCGTCGCGGCGTTCTCCTACGGCGACAAGGTCCTGCTCGAGCACCACGTCGACGGCCGCGATCTCGCGGTGTCGATCCTCGACGGCGAGGCGCTGCCGGTCGTCGAGGCGGTGCCCCGCGAGGAGGACTTCTACGACTTCGAGGCGCGCTACGAGATCGGGCGCACGGAGTTCGTCTGCCCTGCCGAGCTGCCCGCCGAGGTGACCGCGCGGGCGCAGGAGATCGCGCTCGACGTCTGGCGCGTGCTCGGCTGCCGCGGCTTCGCGCGGGTCGACCTCATGCTCGGCGCGCAGTCGGGCGAGCTCACGGTCCTCGAGGCCAACGCGATCCCCGGCATGACCGAGACGTCGCTGCTGCCGCAGGCGGCGGACGCCGCGGGCATCGGGTTCGACGCGCTCATCGAGCGCATCGTGCAGCTGGCGCGGTAGCTACTCCTCGCCCGCGAAGTCTTCGGGGGACACCTGGTCGAGGAAGTCCTTGAACTTCTCGACGACCTCCTCGGTGTCCTCGACGTCGTGCTCGAACTCGATCGCGGACTCCGCGATGACCTCCTCGGCGGCGAAGATCGGCGCGCCGGAGCGCACCGCGAGGGCGAGCGCGTCGCTCGGCCGCGAGTCGATCTCCATCTCCTTGCCGTCGACGGCGAGCGTGATGGAGGCGAAGAACGTGTTGTCGCGCAGCTCGGTGACGGCGACCTGGGTGCAGCGGACGTCGAGCTCGCCGAGCATGTCGCAGAGCAGGTCGTGCGTCATCGGGCGCGGCGTCGTCGCTCCCTGGAGCTTCATGAGGATCGCGGCAGCCTCGGGGTGCCCGATCCAAATCGGGAGGAACTTGTTGCTGTCGACGGTCTTCAGCAACACGATCGGCTGCTTGCCGACCATGTCGAAGGAGACACCGTAGATCACCATCTCCTGCATCTCTCCGGAGCATAGCTGCGGTCCCAACCGCAGCAGCCGGGCGCCCGGCCAACCTCATTCTGGTTCGTTGCAGAAAGAACAAACTTCGCCAGGGTCGGCCTTCTTCTGCGTATAGTCGCTTCATGGCGTTAGCGGAGATCCAGGCCTCCGGCAAGCGAGCGAGCGGCCGCGAGCGGATCCTGGAGGCGGCCTACGACCTCTTCAGTCGTTCGGGGGTCCGCGCCATCGGCGTCGACACGATCACGCAGCACGCCGACGTCGCGAAGATGACGCTCTATCGCAACTTCTCGTCGAAGCACGAGCTCGCGATGGCCTACCTGGAGCTCCGCGAGGAGCGCTGGAGCAGGGACTGGCTGCAGGCCGAGATCCGCAAGCGCTCCCACACGGCGGCCGGGCAGCTGCTCGCGATCTTCGACGTCTTCTCCGAGTGGTTCGCGCGCGACGACTTCGAGGGCTGCGCGTTCGTGACGTCGCTGCTGGAGTTCGACGACCGCGAGGACCCGGTCCGCCAGGCCTGCGTCACGCACCTCGTGAACATCCGGACGTTCATCGCCGAGCTCGCCGAGGAGGCCGGCATCGCCGATCCCGCGCGCTTCGCCGCACAGTGGCACATGCTCATGAAGGGCGCGATCGTCGCCGCGCACGAGGGCGATCGCGACGCGGCACGCTCCGCGCAGGAGGTCGCGGTGCTGCTGCTCGAGCGCCACGGCCGCGAGCTCGCCTCCCGGCTCTAGCAGCTCCTAGACCGTCAGGATCAGCGGGGCGCCGTCGCGCACGACGATCGTGTGCTCGGCGTGTGCCGCCAGCGACGCGTCGGCCGTGCGCACGGTCCAGCCGTCGCGGTCGAGCCGAACCTCGGGCCCGCCCGCGGCGACGAGCGGCTCGACGGTGATGACGAGGCCCTCGGTCAGCGGCTGCGACAGCGCCGGGTCGTAGACGTTGGGCACATCCGGCGCCTCGTGGATGCGCCGGCCGATCCCGTGGCCCATGAGCCCGTCGCAGACCGAGTGGCCGCGCTGCTGGACCGTCTGCTGCACGGACGCGCCGATCGCGTTCAGCGGGCGGCCCGCGGTCGTGACCTTCAGCGCGCGCGCCAGCGCCTGCTCGGCGGTCCTGATGAGCCGCAGCGCCTGAGGACGAGCGTCACCGACCGCGACCGTGCGGCAGGCGTCGGCATAGAAGCCGTCGAGCTCCGCCGTGACGTCGAGCTTCACGAGGTCGCCGCGGCGCAGGACGCGGCGCCCCGGGATGCCGTGCACCGCCTCGTCGTTGACGCTGATGCACGTCGTGCCCGGGAAGTCGTAGTCGAGCTGCGGGCCCGAGCGCGCGCCGGCGCGCCTGAACTCGCGCTTCGCGATCGCGTCGAGCTCCGCGGTCGTCATGCCCGGCCGCACGGCGCGGCGCATCGCGCGGATCGTGGCCGCGACGACGCGGCCGGCGGCCTTCAGGGCCTGCAGCTCGTCGGGGGAGTCGACGGACATCTTGGCCTCAGCGTAGCCCGATCGGACCGGGCGTCGAGATCGAGTCCGTCGTCGTCGCGCGGAGCTGCTGTCCCTACGCCGTCTGGCTCCAGTCGACGCGAGGGCTGCCCTGGTCCTGACCCCGACGGGCGACGAGAAACGCCGCCAGCGCGAGCACGACGCCGAGTTCCACGATCGCGGCGAAGGTGACACCGGCGCGCAACGCCGGCTCGGAGTACTCGAACAGCGTGCCCGTGCGGGAGATCGCCAACGACACGAGCGCGCCGAGCGTCAGTGCGAGACCGGCGAACGCAGCCAGCACCGACCCCAGTCCGCGAGACCCCGCGAGGACGAGCGCGAGCGCGGCGGCACCGAGCGGCGTTCAGCACGAACAGCGCGTTGATCGTCGGCACGGCGTTGAGCGGCCCTTCGTACTGCTGCAGGTGGATGCCACCCTCCGCGAGAAGCAGGGCGACGGCGACCAGGCGGGCAGGCGGTGTCGGACATGGTCCAGGCTCGGCCCGTCGATCATCGGACGATCACGGTCGCCTTCATGAACGGGTGAAACGCGCAGATGTACGCGTACGTCCCGGGCTTCTTGAGCGCAATGGTCTTCCTGTCGCCCTTCGTGAGGTTGCCGGTGTCGAACGCACCCGTGGCAGTGGACGTGTGCGGTGCCGTCATCGTTGTTGACCCAGGTGACCTTGCTGCCCGCCTTCACCGTCAACGTCTCGGGCTGATACTTGAAGTCGGTGATATCGATCGTCACGGCCCCGGCCGAGACGCTCTGCGACGCGGGCGCGCTCACCCGAGCGGTCGCCGGCCGCATCATCGGCGAGGACGACGATGAGGGCCGATCCGACGGCGATCGCGACCGCCGTCAAGAGCATGGGCAAGCAGCAGTCGACGATCGTTGAGGAGGCGTTGCATATCTACGCTCGGTTCCGCGAGGAGGGGAAGGACGTGGACGTCGCGGGGTACTGCGAGGGTCGGCGCGGGCCGGATCACACACGACATATGTGACGGGCGAGTCCGGCCGTCAGGAACCGGCGAGGGGTGACGATGGGCGATCCAGGACTCGAACCTGGGACCTCTTCCTTATCAGAGAAGCGCTCTAACCGACTGAGCTAATCGCCCGTGAGGGTGGAGCAGTTTAGCGTCCGCTCACACGACGGCGCGCGGGCGCGTGAGACGGCGGGCGAGCGCGAGCGCGTCGGCCGGATCGTCGAACGCGAGCTCGACGCGGTAGCCGCCGGCGCGGGGGCGCACGGTGACCTCGACGCCGAGGGCGCCGCTCAGCGCATCGGCGATCTCCGCCGCGGCCGCCTGCTGATCGGGATGCGTCGTGGGCCGCGCGACCGGGGTCGCCGCCTCGCGGGAGGTGTTGCGCTCGCGGGCGCGGGCCTCGAGCGTCCGTACCGACCAGCCCTCGGCCGCCGCCGCGCGCGCGAGGCTGCGCCGGTCGGCGTGGTCCTCGGCGAGCAGCAGGGCGCGCCCGTGGCCGGCCGTGAGGTCGCCGCGCTCGAGCAGCTCGATCGCCTCGTCGGGGAGGTCGAGCAGGCGCAGGAGGTTCGACACCGCGACGCGGCTGCGGCCGACCCGCAGCCCGACGGTCTCGCGGGTGAGCCCGAGCTCCTCGACGAGCGCCGCGCAGGCGCGCGCCTCCTCGACCGGATTGAGGTCCTCGCGCGCCATGTTCTCGATGAGCGCCGCCTCGAGCGCGCCGGCGTCGTCGCGCGCGCGGACGAGCGCCGGGATCGTCTCCAGGCCGGCGAGCTTCGCGGCGCGCCAGCGCCGCTCTCCGGCGACGAGCTCGTACGTGCCGCCCGCGACCGGGCGCACGAGGATCGGCTGCAGCACCCCGCGCTCGCGCAGGGAGCCGGCGAGCGCCTCGAGCGCCGCCTCGTCGAACGACCGCCGCGGCTGGTTGGGGTTCGGCGCGACGAGCTCGACCGGCACCGCGCGCAGGTCGTCGCTCTCGTCGCCCGCCGTCGAGACCGACAGGATCGCCGCGAGGCCGCGGCCCATGCCACGCGAGCTCTTCGTCATCGCGAGGACCTGCCTTCCGGATCGACCGGCGCCGCGGACGAGCGACCGCGCGCGGTCATCGGGGCGACCCCGATCCGGCCCGCACGACTTCCTTCGCGAGCTCGAAGTACGCGTCCGCCCCGGCGCAATGCGGATCGTGGTGCGTCACCGGCAGGCCGTAGCTCGGCGCCTCGCCGACGCGGACGTTGCGCGGGATGACCGTGTCGAAGACGAGCGACGGGAAGTGCTCGCGGACCTCGCGCTCGACGTCGCGCGCCAGGCGCGTGCGGCCGTCGTGCATCGTCAGCAGCATCCCGGCGATCGTCAGGCGCGGGTTGAGCTCGCGCTGGATGAGCGCGAGCGTGTCGAGCAGGCCCGCCAGCCCCTCGAGCGCGAAGTACTCGGTCTGCACCGGGACGATGACGCGGTCGGCCGCGACGAGCGCGTTGACCGTCAGCGGCCCGAGCGACGGCGGGCAGTCGAGCAGGATGTAGTCGAAGCCTGCGCGGATCGTGGTCAGCGCCTCGCGCAGGCGGGTCTCGGATCCCGGCTCGCGCGGCAGCTCGACGTTCGCGCCCGCGAGGTCGGGGTGCGACGGCACGAGCTTCAGGAGGCCGATCGCCGACTCTCGCACCGTGTCGGACATCTGCGCGCGCCCGGCGAGGACGTCGTAGATGTTCGGCTCGAGGTCCTTCGGCGCGCCGAGGCCGAGCGTCGCGTTGGCCTGCGGGTCGATGTCGACGAGGAGCGTCGCGAAGCCGGCCTCGGCGATGCAGGCGGCGACGTTCACGGCCGTCGTCGTCTTGCCGACACCACCCTTCTGGTTGACGATCGCGTAGACGGTGCCCATTGCAGTGAAAGGTACCGGCGCGAGGCGTCGGAGCCCGACATCGTTCGGCCGCGAATTGGCCTTTCCTGCGTCAGATCGGCGCTCGCAGCGGGCGTTTGCTGGCGATTCCGGCCCGGCGCGGGAACCGATCCGGCGTTGCCCGAACCTTCGTGAGCACGTGCAGGTGCAGATGTTCGGCACCGATCCACGGCTGCACCGGGACGATCTCGGCCGGCGCGAGCCCCGTGAGCTCGGCCGCGGCGGCGCCGTCGGCCTCCTCGGCCGCGTCGCGGCGGCCCTTCCACGCGACGAGCGCCCCGCCCTCGGCGAGCAGCGGCGCCGCGTACTCGACGAGGACGCTCAGCGGCGCCACCGCCCGCGCGGTCACGAGGTCGCGCGTCCCGATCCCGGAGCGCCACTCCTCGGCGCGCTCGCAGACGATCTCGGCGTTCGCGATCCCCATGGCGCTCACCGCCCGCTCGAGGAACCCGCACTTGCGCCCGCTGCTCTCGACGAGCGCGACCTCCGCGTCCGGCAGGGCCGCCGCCAGGACGAGGCCCGGAAAGCCCGCTCCCGAGCCGAGGTCGGCGATCCGCGTGGCCGATCGCACGGCAGCGAGGTCGAGCGCGACGAGGGCGTCGGCGACGTGGGCCGACAGGGCGTCTTCCGGCGTCTCGCACGGTCGTCGGCGCGTGCGGGTCCGATGCGATGAGCGCGAGCAGGCGCTCGAGGCTCGCGGCCGTCCCGTCGGCCAGCCCGAACCGCCGCGCGAGATCGGCGAGTCCGTCGTGGACGCGTCGGTCGATCATGCCCCGCCGCGCTCGTGCACCCGCGCGATGTACGGCGCGTAGCGCTCGCGCATGTCGCGCAACCGCGCCGCCGCGTGCTCGTCGAGTTCGGGGACGACGAGCTCGTCGAGGACCGGCAGGACGTCCTCCACGAGCGCCGGCCCGCGCGCGACCCACTGGAAGTACGAGCGGTCGCCGTGGTGGTAGGGCCCGTAGAGGCGCGAGCGCGGGAAGCGCGCGACGAGCCAGCGCATGAGCGACTCGTGGCGTACGTGCTTGCGCAGGAGGACGTGCGGCTGCTTGCCGTCGCCGCCGAAGGAGCCCTCGCTCATGAGGATCCCGGCGACGAGCCCGCGCTCGGTATCGGTCAGCACGCCCGAAAGTGTTACACCGGGGAGAAAAACGTGAAACGCCCGCGAGGGCGTCCCGCTACGGCAGCGGGGCGACGACGAGGTGGCGATCGGGCTCGTCGCCCTCGGAGTACGTCTGCACGCCCCCGTGATCGCGGAGGTACTCGTGCACGAGGCGGCGCTCGCTCGCCGTCATCGCGTCGAGCGCGACGGGGCGCCCGTAGCGCAGCGCGTCCTCGGCGGCGTGCTCGGCCTGGCGCTGGAGCATGACCTCGCGCCGCTCGCGATAGCCCTCCGCGTCGATGACGATCCGCCGCGACTCCTCGGTCCGCGGCCCGCGCGCGGCGCGCTGGGCGATGTGCTGGACCGCGTCGATCGTCTGCCCGTGGCGGCCGATGAAGAGGCCGAGGTCGTCGCCGTGGACCGTGCCGGTGCAGACCTCGCCGTCGTCGGTGACCTCGATCGTCGCGTCGAGTCCCAGTGCATCGACGACGCGCTCGAGCAGCTCCTGCGACGGCTTCGGTGGGCTCGATCGGCTCGTTCTCGGTCACCGTCGTCTCCCCGATCGCTTCTTCTTCTGGCGCGGCGGCCGCGGCGGCGGCCCGCTCGGCTTCGGCTTCGCCGCCGGCGCCGCGGAGTCCTTCGACGACGAGCCGCCACCGGCGCTCGCGCCGGCCGACAACCTCCCCATCAACCCGCTGAAGCCGCCGGACACGCCCGAGGAACCGCCGCCCCGCCGCCGGCGCCGGCGTCCGCCGTCGCGAGCTTCGGCGGCGCGATCGGGCCGAGCTTGCGGCGGATGAGATAGCCCTGGCCGACGGTCCAGAGGTTCGTCGTGATCCAGTACACGATGAGGCCGGTCGGGAAGCCGATGATGAAGATCGTGAAGACGAACGGC
Organism: uncultured Actinomycetes bacterium; assembly: GCA_963830085.1. GTDB lineage: Bacteria > Actinomycetota > Thermoleophilia > Solirubrobacterales > Solirubrobacteraceae > CADCVQ01. The sequence continues at coordinate 554,932 of CAWHLF010000006.1, forward strand.
AGCGCGTACATCAGGAGCTTCTGGTTGCGGTCGCCGGTCGACGGGGTGAGGAAGCTCGACAGCAGCTGCGAGCTGATGTACAGGACGATGAGGATGACGAGGACCGAGCCCGAGCCCTTGTCGGTGAGGTCCGGGATGAAGAGAAACTTCTCGTCGCCCGTGGGATTCGCGAGATCGCCGCACGGCCTTTGCCGTCTGCTCGCAGATGTGGCGCCGCAGCGGCCCCTGCAGGAGGTAGAAGAGCCCGATGAAGAACGGCAGCTGAGCGAGGAGCGGCAGGCACGAGGCGAACGGGTTGATCTTGTTCTCCGCGTAGAACTTCATGACCTCCTGCTGCTGGCGCTGCTTGTCCTCCTTGTACTTCGCCTGGATCTCCTTGAGCTGCGGCGCGACGCTCACCATCGCCTGCATCGACTTGAACTGCTTGACCGTCAGCGGCGCCATGAGCGCCCGGACGACGACGGTCAGCAGGACGATCGAGAACCCCCAGCTCACGCCCATCGTGTCGTGGATGAACACGAGCACGGGCTCGAGCACGTCCACGATGATCTGGATCGGCGCGATGAGTGAGATCAGGGCGGTCATGAGGAGTGCCGGCTGGGCGGGTGGGCGCGGAAGACGCGCTGGGCTGTCACCGGGTCGTAGCCACCGTGGCTGAACGGGTTGCAGCGCAGCACGCGCCACGCCGCCAGCACGAGGCCGCGAAGTATGCCGAAGTCGCGCAGCGCCTCGACGGCGTAGCGCGAGCACGTCGGCTCATAGCGGCAACGCCGCGGAAGCGCCGGCGAGATGATGCGCTGGTAGAGCAGGATCGGCGCCTGCACGATGCGCACCGCGGGCCGCATCACCCAGCCGCCTTCTCGAAGAGCTCGCGCAGGGACTCGCGCACGCCCGCGAGGCCTTCGCGCTCGGCGAGGTCGAGCGCATCCGGACGCGCGACGACGACGAGGTCGTGTCCGGCGGGGACGAGCTCGGATTCCGCCGCGAACGCCTCGCGCACGAGGCGCTTGACCTTGTTGCGATCGGTCGCGCCACCGACCTTGCGCGAGACCGACAGGCCGAGGCGCGGCTCGTCCTCCGCCCCGCGCGGGAAGGCGTACACGACGAAGTGCCGGTTGCTGTGCGAGCGGCCCTGGCGGTACGCGCGCTCGAACTCCGCGCTGCGCGACAGGCGACCGCGCCGCTGCCGGCGCGGGGAGACACCGCGAGGCGACTGCTCGTCCACGGTTCGGAGCCTAGATGCGTCGCGCACCTGCGCCGGGCGCCATGCGAGGTCAGACGGTGAGGCGCTTGCGGCCCTTGGCGCGGCGACGCTTCAGCGTCAGCCGGCCGGCCTTCGTCTGCATGCGCTGCCTGAACCCGTGGGTGCGGGCGCGCTTGCGCTTCTTCGGCTGGTAGGTCCGCTTCATGGCGACGCGGGATCCTAGCGGACGGACGTCCGAAGCCCCCGCAGAGGTTTTTCTCGCGACATGCGGGCTCCGTCTCCGGCGCCTCGCCGAGGGCTCCCGGCGGCCTCTCCGCCCACTGGTATATTCGCCGCCGTCCGGGGCCCGTCGCGGGCCCCCCGCCACATCGAAGCACCCTCTCCCGAAGGAGCCGATCACGCCTGCAGTACCCCCGCAGCTCGCGCACGACTGGGCGCTGATCAGAGAGCACCTGCGCAGCGCCGTCACGGACGAGGCGTTCGACATCTGGCTCGCACCGCTCACCCCCCGCGCGCACCTCGGCGACACGCTCATCCTCGCCGCGCCCGACGAGATCCGCACCTGGATCGCCGACCGCTTCGGGACCGTCCTGCACGCGTGCGCCGCCGCGGTTCTCGGCCCGCACACGCTCGTCGACGTCGTCGCGCCCGGCGCTCCGATCGACGAGGGACACGGACGGACGCACGCCCAGTCGGCCGGCGAGCCGGCCTGCGAGCACGACTTCCACCCGAAGCTCACGTTCGACCAGTTCGTCATCGGCGCGTCCAACCGCCTCGCGCACGCCGCCGCGCTCGCGGTCGCCGAGCTCCCCGGCCAGGCCTACAACCCGCTCTTCCTCTACGGCGCCCCCGGGCTCGGCAAGACCCACCTCCTCCACGCGATCGGCAACTACATCGTCGCCCACGGCGGCGGCCTGCGCGTGCGCTCGACGACCGCCGAGCGGTTCACGAACGAGTTCGTCGCGGCGCTGCACACCCGCGACGTCGAGGGCTTCAAGGCGCGCTTCCGCGACAACGACGTCCTGCTCATCGACGACGTCCAGTTCCTCCAGCGCAAGGCCAAGACGGAGGAGGAGTTCTTCCACACCTTCAACGCGCTGTACGAGACCGGCAGCCAGCTCGTCCTGACGTGCGACCGCCTGCCCGCCGACATGGCCGCGCTCGAGGAGCGCCTGCTCGAGCGCTTCCAGGCCGGCCTCGTCGCCGCGCTCGACCCGCCCGACTACGCGACGCGCCTGGCGATCCTGCGCAAGCGCGTCCAGCACGACGACATCGAGCTCGCGGACGACGGCGCGCTGCACGCGATCGCGCGGCGCATCGACACGAACACACGCACCCTGGAAGGCGCCCTCATCCGCGTCGTCGCCTACCACTCGCTCACCGGCCGGCCGATCGACGCCGAGCTCGCCGACGAGGTCCTCTCCGGCCTCTACCCCGAGGCGCGCCGCGCTCCGGGCACGCCGACGATCGAGCGCGTCCAGCAGCTTGCCTGCGAGGCCTTCGACGTCACCCGCGAGGAGCTCCTCTCCGCCTTCACGCAACGCCCGCCTCGCGTGGGCCCGTCAGGTCGCGATGTACCTCGCGCGCGAGCACACCGGCGCAACCCTGCCCGCCATCGGCGAGAGCTTCGGCGGGCGCAACCACACGACCGTCATGTACGCCTGCCGCCAGGCCGGCAAGCGCCTCGCCGCCGATCCCGCGGCGCAGGCACTTGTGCACGATCTCGAGCGCCGTCTCAGCGACCCCGGCTGAGCGACCGTCGGACTTGACACACTCTGCCCACCCGAACGCTGTGCCCTGTCGTTCGCGGCCCCTGCATCCTCCGGTCGTTCTCCTCGTTCTGCACTTCTCCACACGCCCTATGACCTCCATCCCATCCGTGAGGTGTTCATCGTGAAGTTCTCGACGTCATGCGCGGACCTCCTTGCGCAGCTCGGCGTCGTCTCCCGCGTCGCGTCGACCCGCAGCGCCGTCCAGGCGCTCTCCGGCGTCCAGCTCAGCGCCACGGCCGAGGGCGCCGAGCTGCGCGCCACCGACATGGAGGTCGGCCTGCGCGTCCCGCTGACCGCGGAGGTCGAGCGCCCCGGCACCGTCGTGCTGCCCGCCCGCCTCATGCTCGAGGTCGCGCGGTCGCTGCCGGGCGAGCGAGCGAGCTTCGAGCTGCGCCCCGCCGAGCAGGACGTCGAGGTCGTCTCGGGCTCGGCGACGTTCCACATCCGCACGCTGCGCGCCGAGGACTTCCCGCCGCTGCCCGAGCCCGGCGGCGAGAACGTCGTCGACGTGCCCGCCGCCGCGTTCGTCGAGACGATCAACCGCGTGGCGCGCTCGGCGTCGCGCGACGAGACCCGCCCGATCCTCACCGGGATCCTCGTGTCGGCGTCCGGCGACGAGCTGCGGATGGTCGCCACCGACTCCTACCGCCTGAGCGTCAAGGAGACGAAGCTCGAGTCGCCGCTCGCCGGCGGCTTCGAGGCCAACGTGCCGGCGCGCGCGCTGCAGGAGCTGGCGCGCGTCGCCCAGAACGCCGCCGCCGACACCCTCACGGTCTCGGTGCGCGCCAACCAGATCGTCTTCGAGGTCGGCGGCGACGTCCTGTCCTCGCGCCTCATCGACGGTCAGTTCCCGAACTATCGCCAGCTGCTCCCCGACGCCTACGAGCACGAGCTCACGCTGTCCTCCGGCGAGCTCACCGAGGTCGTGCGCCGCGTCAGCCTCATGGCGCAGAAGAACGCGCCTCTGCGCCTGCATTTCCAGGAGGGCGAGCTCACCGTGTCGGCGCAGACGCCGGACGTCGGCGAGGCGCGCGAGACGCTGCCGGTGCCGTTCGCCGGCGAACCGTTCGAGATCGGCTTCAACCCCGAGTTCCTCCGCGACGGCCTGGAGAGCGCCGAGGGAACCGACCTCGTGCTGAAGCTCATCAGCCCGCTGCGCCCGGGGCTCGTGGAGTCCGCCGACGGCAGCGGCTTCCTGTACCTCATCATGCCGATCAGGCTCAACGTCTAGCCCGTCATGCTCGTCACCCGTCTTCGGCTGCGCGACTTCCGCAGCTACGAGGCGGCCGACGTCGAGCTCGGCCCCGGACTGACGGTCGTCCACGGCCGCAACGGCGCGGGCAAGACGAACCTCCTCGAGGGCCTGTACTTCGGCTGCACCGGCCGCTCGTGCCGGACCTCGAACGAGCGCGAGGTCGTGCGCTTCGACGCGGGGACGACGCGGATCGAGGTCGACCTGCGCGACGAGGACGGCCGCCCGCACTCGCTCGCGGTCGGCTTCGCCCCGGGCGACACGAAGCGCCTGCAGGCCGACGGCGTGACCGTCGAGCGGCTCGTCGACGTCGAGGCGCGCCCGCTCGTCTGCGTCTTCCTGCCCGACCGCCTCGAGCTCGTCAAGGGCCCGCCGGCGCTGCGGCGCTCGCACGTCGACCAGGTCGTCGCCGCGAGCTGGCCCGCCCGCGCGGCGACACGGCGGGCATACGGCCGCGCGCTCGCACAGCGCAACGCGCTGCTGGCCGGGATCCGCGGCGGACGCGCATCGCGCAGCTCGCTGCCGGCCTGGGACGCCGAGCTCGCCCGTCACGGGATCGAGCTGCGCGACGACCGCGCGCGGGTCGTCGACCTCCTCGCCCCGCGCTTCGCGACGATCGCCGAGGCGCTCGGGCTCGGCGCGGGCGGAGAGCTGCGCTACCGGCCGCGCTCGCGTGCCGCCGACGCGACGCAGCTCGCGGCCGAGCTCGCCGAGCGCACGGACTCCGATCTCGAGCGCGGCTTCACCGGCCACGGTCCGCATCGCGACGACCTCGCGCTCCTGCGCGAGGGACGGGAGCTGCGCGCGTACGGCTCGCAGGGCGAGCAGCGCCTCGCCCTGCTCGCGCTCCTGCTCGCCGAGCGCGAGACGCTCGCCTGCCACCCGCGGCGCGGTGCCCCTCATGCTGCTCGACGACGTCATGAGCGAGCTCGACCCCGATCGCCGGGCGATGCTCGCCGCGATGCTCTGCGCCGCCGGTCAGAGCGTCATCACGACGACCGACCTCGCCCACGTTCCGGGCGGCGAGGACCCGCAGGTCGCCAGGCTGGCCGTCGACGGCGCCGCGGTCCTGCGCCAGGCGGTCGCCGCATGACCGCGCGCCATTGCTCGACGGGCGCCGGCTGCGACCCGGCAGCGGTCTCTGTCCGCGCGATGACCTCCCGCCGGGCCCCGCGCCCGGTCGCCGCGGCCATCGAGGCGCTCGCCGCGCGGCTGGCGCCGGCGACGCTGCTCGCCGAGGTCCAGCGTGTCTGGGAGCAGGCCGCGGGCGCCGCGATCGCCGCCGAGGCGCACCCGGTGAGCGAGCGCGAGGGGACCCTGACGCTGCGCTGCTCGTCGGCGGTGTGGATGCAGGAGATCGACCTCATGGGACCGGCGCTCGTCGGCCCGGATCAACGCGGCGCTGGGCTCCGATCGGGTGCGGGCGGTGCGCTGCGTGGCGGCCGATCGCCGCCGATCCGGCCCCCGCCGGACGGCGCTGAGCCGACCGCTTCCGGCGCCCCGCGCGGCGCCGCTGTCACGCGCGGCGCGCCAGCCGCCGTAACCACGCCACATTTTGTGCCAATTTGCAGGACTTTTGAACCACTTCGCGGCCCGAGTTTGTGACGCCCTTGTGCTATCCTTATGACAACCAGTTGTACCGGCCCCGGCCCGTCGGAGCACGACGCGGACCCGGGGCTTCTTCACGTTCGGAGGATTAGTGGCGAAGGACGACAGCAGGCTCGACGGCAAGACCGGCGCGGGCTCCTATGACGCTCAGGACATCACCGTCCTCGAGGGGCTCGAGGCCGTCCGCAAGCGGCCGGGCATGTACATCGGCTCGACCGGCGTGCGCGGCCTGCACCACCTCGTCTACGAGCTCGTCGACAACTCCGTCGACGAGGCGCTCGCCGGGCACTGCGACAGCGTCGCGGTCACGATCCACCCCGACAACTCCGTCACGGTCGCCGACGACGGTCGCGGCATCCCCGTCTCGATCATGGAGAAGGAGCAGCGCCCGGCGGTCGAGGTCGTGCTGACGGTCCTGCACGCCGGCGGCAAGTTCGGCATGGGGGGCGGCTACAAGGTCTCCGGCGGCCTGCACGGCGTCGGCGCCTCGGTCGTCAACGCGCTCTCCGAGATGCTCCACGTCGAGGTCCGCCGCGACGGCTTCACGTTCTACGCAGGACTACGAGCGCGGCATCCCGCAGAACAAGCTCGAGCGCGGCGCGCCGACGAAGGAGACCGGGACGTCGATCACGTTCCGGCCCGACGCCGAGATCTTCGAGACGACCGACCTCGACTTCTCGACGCTCGAGCAGCGCCTGCGCGAGACGGCCTTCCTCACGCGCGGCCTGAAGATCGCGATCACCGACGAGCGCGGCGCGGGCGCCGCCGCCGTCTTCCAGTACGACGGCGGCATCGAGGACTTCGTCCGCCACCTCAACGCCAACAAGGAGTCGATCGGCCGGAAGGTCGTCTTCTTCGAGGGCGACAGCGACGAGGGCGCGGTCGAGGTCGCGATGCAGTGGAACACGACCTACCAGGAGTCGGTGTTCTCCTTCGCGAACAACATCAACACGCACGAGGGCGGCTCGCACCTGTCGGGCTTCCGCTCGGCGCTGACGACGGTCCTCAACCGCTACGCCAAGGCCCGCGGGATCCTCAAGGAGAAGGACGACAACCTCACGGGCGAGGACGTCCGCGAGGGGCTGACGGCCGTCATCTCGGCGAAGCTCACCGACCCGCAGTTCGAGGGCCAGACGAAGACGAAGCTCGGCAACCCCGGCATGGAGGGGTTCGTGCGCTCGATCGTCTACGACCGGCTCGGGGAGTTCCTCGAGGAGAACCCGGCCGAGGCCAACGCGATCCTCCGCAAGGCGGTGTCGGCCGCGCAGGCGCGGGCCGCCGCGCGCAAGGCGCGCGACCTCACCCGCCGCAAGTCGGCGCTGGAGAACTCGACGCTGCCCGGCAAGCTCGCGGACTGCTCCGTCAAGGATCCGTCGCTCGCCGAGATCTTCATCGTCGAGGGCGACTCCGCCGGCGGCTCGGCCAAGCAGGGGCGCGACCGCAACACGCAGGCGGTCCTCCCGCTGCGCGGCAAGATCCTCAACGTCGAGAAGAGCCGCATCGACAAGGTCCTGAAGAACGTCGAGATCCAGGCGCTCATCACGGCCATCGGCACCGGCATCCGCGACGAGTTCGACATCACGAAGGCCCGCTACCACAAGATCATCCTCATGACCGACGCCGACGTCGACGGCGCCCACATCCGCACGCTCGCGCTGACGCTGCTGTTCCGCGAGATGCCCGAGCTCATCGAGGCGGGCTACGTCTACATCGCCAAGCCGCCGCTGTACCGGCTCAAGCAGGGCTCCAGCGAGCGCTACATCGAGAAGGACTCCGAGCTCGAGGAGTACCTGCTCTCCGACAAGCTCGAGAAGATGCTCGTCTTCGATCGCCACGCGACGCAGTTCAAGCTCACCGAGCCGCGCTGGCAGCGCTTCTCGCGGCTGCTGAAGCAGTACGAGGGCTGGTCGTCGACGCTGCGCGCCGAGTACGGCCACGACACCGTCGGCTTCCTCGAGGAGTCGGGGATCCTCGACGAGCAGATCGACCGAGGTCGAGACCGCGATCGCGCTCATCGAGCGCGACGGCATCGAGAACGCGCCCTACGAGACGACGCTCGAGCGCCAGGACGAGGTCGACATCACCGTCCGCGCGGTCGAGACGAAGACGGGCCTCGCCCGCTCGCTCGCGATCCCCAAGCGCCTGTTCGGCGCCCAGGACTATCGCCAGTTCTCGCGCGTGCACGCGCAGCTCATCGAGCTCGCCGGCCGGGCGCCGTTCACCGTCAAGCTCGGCGACGCCAACGAGGACGCCGTGTCGTTCCACGAGCTGCGCGACGCGGTGCTCGCGGTCTCGCAGAAGGGCATCACGCTGCAGCGCTTCAAGGGGCTCGGCGAGATGAACGCCTCGCAGCTGCGCGACACGACGATGGATCCCGGCGCAGCGCACGCTCGCGCAGGTGAACATCGAGGACGCCGCGCAGGCCGACCAGATCTTCTCGACCCTCATGGGTGACATGGTCGAGCCGCGGCGGCAGTTCATCGAGGACAACGCCCGCCTCGTCGCCAACCTGGACGTGTAGCCGCATGGCCTCTGTCGACATCCTCGGAGGCGGCAACATCGAGCCGCGCGCGCTCGAGGACGAGATGCGCTCCGCGTACCTCGACTACGCGATGTCCGTCATCGTCGGGCGCGCGCTGCCCGACGTCCGCGACGGCCTGAAGCCCGTCCACCGCCGCGTGCTGTTCTCGATGTCCGAGAACGGCCTCGGCCCGACGCGGCCGTACCGCAAGTCGGCGTCGATCGTCGGCGACGTCATGGGCAACTACCACCCGCACGGCGACACCGCGATCTACGACGCGCTCGTGCGACTGGCCCAGGACTTCTCGATGCGCTACGAGCTCGTCGACGGCCAGGGCAACTTCGGCTCGATCGACGACGACCCGCCGGCGGCGATGCGCTACACCGAGGCCCGCCTCGAGCGCATGGCGATGGAGATGCTGCGCGACCTCGACGCCGACACCGTCGACTTCGTCCCGAACTACGACGGTCGCAAGCAGGAGCCGACGGTCCTGCCGGCGCGCTTCCCGAACCTCCTCGTCAACGGCTCGTCGGGCATCGCCGTCGGCATGGCGACGAACATCCCGCCGCACAACCTGCGCGAGGTCATCTCCGCGGTGACGGCGTTCATCGACAACCCGGCGATCGAGACCGCCGAGCTCATGCGCCACCTGCCGGGCCCGGACTTCCCGACCGGCGGGATCATCCTCGGCCGCCAGGGCATCCTCGACGCCTACGAGACCGGGCGCGGGCGCGTGCGCGTGCGCGGCAAGGCGCACACCGAGGACGTCGGGCGCGGCAAGGAGGCGATCATCGTCACCGAGCTGCCCTACGCCGTGAAGAAGGGCGGCGAGAGCGGGCTCATGGTGAAGATCCGCGACCTCGTCGTGGACAAGAAGATCACCGGGATCTCGAACCTCGAGGACCACTCCTCCGAGCGCGGCGGGATGCGGATCGTCATCGAGCTCAAGCGCGACGAGATCCCCGAGGTCGTCCTCAACCAGCTCTACAAGCACACGCCGCTGCAGACGACGTTCGGCGTCAACATCGTCGCGCTCGTCGAGAACGTGCCGCGGACGCTGTCGCTGCGCGAGGTCATCAAGTACTACGTCCAGCACCAGCGCGAGGTCATCGTCCGCCGGACGAAGCACGAGCTCGCGCGTCCTCGAGCGCCGCGTGCACGTCCTCAAGGGCCTGCTCATCGCGCTCGACAACCTCGACGCGATCATCGAGCTCATCCGCGCGTCGCGCGACCGCGACAGCGCCCGCACCGAGCTCGTCGCGCGCTTCGCGCTGACGGAGATCCAGGCGTCGGCGATCCTCGACCTGCGCCTGTCGCAGCTCACGGCCCTCGAGGCCGACTCGATCAAGACCGAGCACGACGACAAGGTCGAGCGCATCGGCGAGCTGCGCGCGATCCTCGGCGACGAGGCGCGCGTCTTCGCGATCATCACGGAGGAGCTCGAGGAGCTCGCCGACCGCTTCGGCGACGAGCGGCGCACGGTCATCGCCGACTCCGAGGACGAGATCGGCATCGAGGACCTCATCCCCGAGCAGCAGATGGTCATCACGATCACGAAGTCCGGCTACATCAAGTCGCTGCCGCTGACGACGTACCGCGCGCAGCAGCGCGGCGGGCGCGGCGTGACCGGGATGGACATGAAGGACGGCGACTACATCGAGCACCTCTTCGTGACGTCGTCGCACGACTACCTGCTCTTCTTCTCCAACCGCGGCAAGGTCTACCGGTCGAAGGTCTACGAGCTGCCGGAGGCCTCGCGGACGGCGAAGGGCCGCGCGCTCGTGAACATCCTGCCGCTGCGCGAGGGCGAGCGGATCCAGTCCGTGCTCTCGACGCGCGACTTCACCGAGGGCCGCTACGTCATCTTCGCGACGAAGCGCGGCATCGTGAAGAAGACCGAGCTGCTGGCCTACAACACGCCGATCAAGGCCGACGGGATCATCGCGATCAACATCCGCGACGACGACGAGCTCGTCAGCGTGCGCCGCACGAGCGGCGACGACGACATCCTCATGGTCTCGCGCAAGGGCCAGGCCGTGCGCTTCAAGGAGTCCGACGTGCGCGCGATGGGCCGCGACACCTCGGGCGTGCGCGGGATGAACGTCGACCAGCCCGACAACGAGGTGCTCGTCGATGGACGTCGCGCGCGACGACCAGGAGCTGCTCGTCGTGACCGAGAACGGCTTCGGCAAGCGGACCTCGATCGCCGAGTACCGGAAGACCAACCGCGGCGCGATGGGCGTCGGGACGATCAAGCTCACCGACACGAAGGGCGCGCTGGCCGGCGCGCTCGTCGTCCGCGAGCACGAGGAGCTCGTCTTCATCTCCCAGAGCGGGATGGTCCAGCGCACCGCCGTCCGCGGGATCAGCCGCTACGGCCGGCTGGCCCAGGGCGTGCGGCTCATGAACATGAAGGACGACGACCTCGTGTCGGCGGTCGCGCTCGTCGTCGAGCAGGCGCCCGAGAACGGCGACGCGCCGACACCGGCCAAGCCGCCGAATCCGGACGACGGGACAGTCGTCTGATCTCGCTCACATCGTCGCCGCCTTTCGCTACCCTGCTGGGACCAGAGAAAGGAGGTGGTCCGAATCAGCTCAAGTTCTTGCGGGACCCTGGAGGTGCTCGGCCGCTAGGTCGGGAAGGCTGGCTCCGCCCAGCGAATCCAAACCGGGCCACCCCCGAGCCGGATGCCGGATTGGTCCCGCCGGCATGCAGATCGCAAGTCCAGCTCGGGCTTTCAGTCCAGTCAGGTTGTAGGTGAGAGGCGCCCTCCGGGGCGCCTCTCGTCGTTGCATGAGCAGGTCGCCGAGCCGCGCTACGCGGCTTCGGGCAGCCACTGCTTCCACGCCGCCGGGATCGTCGGGCTCGCGACGTGGATGAAGACCTGCGGGTGCGGGACGCGGGGGGCCTGGCGCGGGTGCATCCCGACCTTCTGGGGCAGCATGTCGCCCTTGCGGCGGTTGCACGGCGCGCAGGAGGCGACGATGTTCTCCCACGTCGACGGGCCGCCCTTCGAGCGCGGGATGACGTGGTCGACGGTGAGGTTCGCGCGCGCGCCGCAGTACTGGCAGGTCCACCCGTCGCGGGCGAACACGGCGCGCCGGGTGATCTTGCGGCGGTGCGTGTCGCGCGGGACCTTGACGAACGTCACGAGGCGGATGACGACCGGCCGCGGCAGCGTCGAGTGCTCCGAGCGCAGCTCGTAGGCCGAGTGCTCGACGATCTCCGCCTTCTCCTTCAGCAGCAGGACCGCGGCCCGGCGAACCGTGCAGACGTTGATCGGTTCGTACGTGGCGTTCAGGACGAGCACACGGCCAGACTCACGTCCGCGCCGCCGGTGCTCCGGATGCGGCGCGAACCCCCCTGGGCCTGGTGGCGTGGGCTGGGTCGCCATGATGCTGGCGGAAGTCTAATCAGGCGGGGCGGCGGCGCGGTACGTACCCAGGATCTTCACCTGCTCGCAGTGCTTTCTCAGGCCCTCGACGGCCTCCGGGACGGGACCTTCGAGCGCCCCGCCCTCGCAGTCGACGAAGAAGCGGTAGTGGCCGAGGCGCGCGCGCAGCGGGCGCGACTCGATCTTCGTGAGGTTCACGCCGCGGAAGGCGAACTCCGACAGGCAGCGCACGAGCCAGCCGGGGCTGTCGTCGCCCGCGCCCCAGAACGCCAGCGACGTCTTGCCGGCCTCGTCGGCCCCGGGCGCGTCGGCGCTGCGGGCGAGCCAGACGAAGCGCGTCGCGTTGCCCGGCTCGTCCTCGACGCCCTCGACGAGCACGGTCGCGCCGTAGAGCTCGGCGGCGCGCCGCGTGCCGAGCGCGCCCCAGGGCGCCGGCTCGGCGGCGACGATCCGCACGGCCTCGGCCGTCGAGTCGGCGGCCGCGACGACCGCCCCCGGGAGGCGCTCGCGCAGGAAGCGCGCGCACTGCGACGCCGCCTGCGGGTGCGTCACGACCCGGTCGATCGCCTCGAGGCGGGTGCCGTCGCGGGCGATGAGGCACGGCGAGATCGCGACGACGACCTCGCCGACGATCTGGACGTCGGTGTCGTCGTCGGCGAGCGTGTCGAGGGTGACGCCGACCGGTCCCTCCAGCGCGTTCTCGATCGGGACGACCGCGCGCTCGACGACGCCGTCGTGGACGGCCATGACCGTGTCGCGGACGGTCGGCAGCGCGATGAGCTCGGCGTCGACGGCGTCCACCGCGGTCCGGACGGCCTCCTCCGAGAACGTTCCCGGCGGCCCGAGGTATCCGAGCCGCATCAGGACAGCGCCAGGCGGAGGGCTTCCTCCTCCTCGGGCGAGAGGCGCAGCTCGCCCTTGCCCTCGGAGACCTGCTTGGCATACAGCCGCGCCTGGTCGCGATGGTGGATCGAGGAGAGCACGACGCCCGACTTCGAGCTGTCGAGCAGCGCGATCGACGTCGACTGGCGCCCTGACATCTCGTTGTAGGCGTCGTAGCGGATGAGGCCCCAGTGGGCGATCGCGCCGTCGAGGCGCGTCTCGGCGACGCCGACGCGGCCGTCGAGGCGCTCGGCGACGTCGGTCACGTAGTCGTGCAGCGCCGTGAACGAGGCGTCGAGCTTCGCCGCGTGGGCGACGAGATCGGCGCGCTCCGAGCCGAGCACGACCGACTGCTCGGCGCGCAGCCGGCGCAGCTGGCGATAGAGGACGGCGCCGAGGATCAGCGCGACGAACGCCACGGCGGCGGCGGCGACCGCCACGATCCCGGCCGTTGAGCTCAGCTCGTCCATCGGGCCAAACCGTATCGCGGGCCCTACGAGCGGCCGAAGATCGCCGAGTAGTCCTGCGAGTTGTTCGTCGTGTTCTTCTCGCCCGGGACCGGCAGGACCTCGACCGTGATCGTCACGGCGGCGGCGATCGGCGGCGCCTGGCCGAGCGGGATCGCGACGGTCGTCTCGGACTTCGGCAGCGTCTGGTCGACGGTCTTCTGGACGGTGATCGTGTCGCCGGCGCCGCGGATGCGGATCCGGACGCGCACGTCGGTCTCCGCGTTGTCGCCCTGGTTGGCGAACTTCACGTTGAAGGTCACGTTCGATCCGGCCGTGATGCGGTTGGCGGCCGGCCGCGGCTGGAGCGTCGTGTCGCCGACGGAGACGCTGAGGATCCCGTGGCCGTGCAGGCCGGGCGCGGGCTCGGTCGAGCCGCCGTCGCCGGCCCCGCGGGCGGCGTCGGCGCTGATCCGCCGGGCGACCGTCGAGGGCTGGAGCCAGCCGAGGTTCTGGAGGAACTCGCTCTTCTGGATCGTCTGGCCGCCGATCTCCTTGTCGTCGAGGATCTGCTTGATGAGCGCGGCCGTGCGGCGGTTGTAGACGACGTCGCCGGCGAGGAACGCCTGCATCTCCCCGGCGATGCTGCTGACGGAGGGCTCGGCCGTGGCGGCGTCGCTCGACAGCGCGCTCGGAAGCTTCTCGGCGACCTTCGACATCGCCTCCTGCACGAGGCCGAGCGACAGCAGGAGGTTGCGATGGGCGGGCTTCATGTCGCCCGGGACGTCGAGCGACGACGCGCGCCTCGTCAGCCCGGTCGCCGCGACGCGCAGCTGGTTGACCTGCGACTGGACGTCGGTGACCGCGGTCTGGCTGCCGCCCGAGGCCAGCGTCTCGAAGAAGGCGTCGGCGTTGGTGTTGGCGTCCTGGACGATCGCCGCGACGTCGCGGTTGTAGTCCTTCAGCGCCTGCTCCTGGCGGCTGTTGAGACAGCCGTTGATCCCGAGGACGAGCAGGACGATGATGACGACGCCGATGCCCGCCGCGACGACGCGGCGCACGAGGAGCTGCTGTGGATCGGAGCCCGGGCCGACGGGAGCGCCCGCGGGGCTACGCGGCCGCATCCGGGTCGTGCGGGGCTCGTCATCGTCGAAGAAGGACAGGAGTCCGCTCCTTGGCGAGATCGCGGATCGATTGAGTATGACCGCGCCCCCGGCGCGGAGAGTCAGCTGCAACTTTGCGGTCAGCAGGCGGTTTCCTGCATGAGCCATGTCTCGCACGCCGAATGCAGAGCCGGTGTCGCACGCCCACACGCCCGCACCGGCAGCAGTACCGGGCGAGATCGTGCTCGCGCGCTACCGGCTGGGCCAACGGCTCGGCGCCGGCGGGATGGGCGTCGTCTACCTCGCGCGCGACGAGCACCTCGAGCGCGAGGTCGCCGTCAAGCGGATCGCCGTCGAGCACGACCTCGACGGCCGCGGGGAGCGCGAGGCGATCGCCGCCGCGCGGCTCTCGCACCCGGGGATCGTCGCGCTCTACGAGTCCGGCCGCGACGGCGACGCGCTGTACCTCGTCTCCGAGCTCGTCCGCGGCCGCACGCTCGCCGACCTCGAGCGCGACGGCGAGCTCTCCGATCGCGACGTCCTCGCGATCGGGGTGACGCTCTGCGACGCGCTCGAGCACGCCCACGCGCGCGGCGTCATCCACCGTGACGTCAAGCCGTCGAACATCATCTGCCCCGACGAGCCCGAGGAGGGCGGCGGCGTCGCGAAGCTCACCGACTTCGGCATCGCGCGGATGGCCGACGGCGACGTCCTGACGCGCACCGGCGACATCATCGGGACGATCGCCTACATGGCGCCCGAGCAGGCACGCGGACAGGCGCTCGGCGGCTCGGCCGACGTCTACGCGCTCGGCGTCGTGCTCTACGAGGCGCTGGCGGGCGTCAACCCGGTGCGTGCCGGCAACCCGATGGCGACCGCGCGGCGGGTCGGGATGCGCCTGCCGCCGCTCGGGCGCGTGCGCCGCGACCTTCCGCCGTCGCTCTGCCGCGCGATCGACGGTGCCGTCCTCCCCGAGCCCGCCGGTCGCATCGGCGCTGCCCGCGCTGCGGGCCGCGCTCACGGGCGCGACGGCGCAGGTGTCCGGCGTCCCCGGCCCGATCGCCGGCGGCGAGCTCGCCGGTGTCGCCGTGCGGGCCCAGACCGCCGCGACCCGGATCCGCGGCGCGCCCGCGGCGCCGTCGCGGCGCGAGCGCCGTCGCGCGGCCGCCGCCCCCGCGTTGCAGCCGGGCAGGCTCGCCCCGCGCGCCGAGCCCGCCGCGCAACAGCCGGGCAGGCTCGCCCCGCGCGCCGACCCCGCCGCGCAACCACCCGCCGGGCTCGGCGCGCGCCTTGTCGCGGCCGCCGCCGCCGCGGGCCTCTGCGCCGCGGCGCTCGCGTGGCTCGGGCCGCAGCCACCGCTCGAGGCCTACGTCGGCGCCGGCGCGGCGGCCTGCGCCGTGCTGCTGCTCCCGCGCCTGGGCTGGCTGCTCGCCGGCGCGGCGCTCGTCGCCTGGCTCGCCGTCGTCGCGCCCGGCTCGGCGCTGCTCGTCGCGCTCGCGATCGCTCCGGTGCCGCTGCTGCTGCCGCGCCTCGGGTCGCTGTGGTCGCTGCCTGCGATCGCTCCGCTGCTCGGCGTCGCCGGCCTCGCGGGCGCCTGGCCCGCGCTTGCGGGGCAGGCCGCGCGCTGGCCCGCCCGCGCGGCGCTCGGGGCGCTCGGCGGCTGGTGGCTCGGGCTCGCGGAGGGGCTGACGTCCGAGCGCCTGCTGACGGGCACCGCGGCCGGCGCGCAGCCGCGCGCGATCTGGGACGGATCGGCGCTCGACGCCGCTCGCGACGCCGTCTGGCCGGTGCTCTCCGGCGGCGCCCCTGCGATCGCCGTGCTGTGGGCGCTGGCGGCCGTGTCGCTGCCCGTCCTCGTGCGCGGTCGCTCGGCGGCGCTCGACCTCGTCGGCGCCGCCGCCTGGGCCGCGACGCTCGCCGCCGCCACGGGCGCGATCGCCGAGGCGCTGCTCCTCGACCCGCCCTACGGGCTCGTCGCGGGCGCGGTCGCCGCCGGCGCCGTGGCGATCCTCGCGCGGGCGACGCGGGCGCGCCCCGCCCGGCCGTGAGCCGCCGGTGCGCGGCGGCCCGCCGTTCCGGGTAGGAGACTGCCCGTAGCATGGACGCCATCGATGAGCGTGTTGCGAAACCTCGAGACCAAGCTCGCCGACCTCGTTGAAGGCACGTTCGGGCGCGTCTTTCGCTCCGAGGTGCGGCCGGTCGAGCTCGCGCGCAAGCTCGCGCGCGAGATGGACGAGCACAAGACCGTCTCGGTCTCGCGGACGTACGTGCCGAACGAGTACGTCGTCTGGCTGTCGCCCGACGACCGCGAGCGGCTGCAGAGCGTCGAGGGCTCGCTCATCGACGAGCTCAGCGCCTATCTCCTCGAGCACGCCCGCAGCGAGCGGCTCTCGCTGCTGTCGCGGCCGCAGATCGAGTTCAAGACCGACGACGCGCTGGCGCTCGGCGAGTTCGGCATCCAGACGCGGCTCGTCCGGCCGTCCGACGAGCCGGGCGCGAAGGACGGCGGCATCGCCGAGCAGGCCGGTCACGGCAACACGATGATCTACTCGACCGCCGGCCGGATCAGCGGGCCCGTGCAGGAGGCGCAGGGCATCCGCCCGACGCGGGCCCTGCTGCTCGCGGAGGGGCGCCGGCACGTCATCCCGCCCGGCGGCGCGGTCGTCGGCCGCAGCCGCGAGTGCGACGTCGTGCTGGCGGACGCGAACGTCTCCCGCCGCCACGCCGAGGTGCGCCCGGCGGCGGCGGACACGTGGACGATCGCCGACCTCGGCTCGACGAACGGCGTGCGCGTCAACGGCGGCCAGATCGCCGGGACCGAGCCGCTGCAGACCGGCGACCGCATCGTGCTCGGCACCGCGGAGATCGTGTTCGAGCTCGAATGAGGCCGACCCGGCACCCTGTGGCCGCAGCCGTCTAGGCTCAGGCGCTGATGCTCGAACCGGTCTCCGTCGGGTTGAAGTTCGCCTTCCTGGCGATCCTCTACCTCTTCCTGCTGTGGGTCTCGCGCAGCGCGCTGAAGGACCTCCGCAGGGGCGCCTTCGGTGGCGCGCGCGCCGCCTGCGCCGGTCGCGGCGGAGGCGACCGGGATGCACACGGCGTCCGACCTCGGCGCGCTGGACGGGGACGCCGACGTGCGTCCGCGGCTCGTCGCCGAGGCGGTTCCGGGCCTGCGGCGCGGGATGTCCTACGACGTCGGCGACGGCGCGACGCTCGGCCGCGGCGACGTGGAGATCCAGCTCGAGGACCCCTTCGCGTCCTCCCGCCACGCCGAGCTCACGCGGCAGGGCGCGATCATCGTCATCGAGGATCTCGGCTCGACGAACGGGACGTACCTCAACGACGAGCTGCTGCGCGGCCCGCGCCCGCTGCACCCCGGCGACCGCGTCCGCATCGGCGACAGCACCTTCACCTACGACGACAGCTGATGCTCCGCGTCGCCGCAGACCACTTCTCGCACTCCGACACCGGCCGCCAGCGGCGGGCCAACGAGGACTCGTACTTCGCGCGCGCGCCGGTCTTCGTCGTCGCCGACGGGATGGGCGGCGCGCAGGCGGGCGAGGTCGCCTCGCAGGTCGCCGTCGAGGCCTTCGAGCGCGGCCTCGACGACGGCGGGGGCCGCAGCGCCGAGCAGCAGTTGTCCGAGCGCGTGCAGGAGGCCAACGCGCGGATCCACGAGATGTCGCAGGCCGAGATGTCCCGCGCCGGGATGGGCACGACGATCACGGCCGCGCACGTCGGCGAGCGCGAGGTCGCGATCGCGCACGTCGGCGACTCGCGCGCCTACCGCCTGCGCGACGGCGAGCTCGAGCGCCTGACCGAGGACCACTCGCTCGTCGAGGAGATGCGCCGGCGCGGGCAGCTGACCGCCCAGGAGGCCGACGAGCACCCGCAGCGCTCGATCATCACGCGCGCGCTCGGTCCCGAGCCCGACGTCGACGTCGACACGCATTCCTGGCGGGGGATGGCGGGCGACGTCTACCTGCTCTGCAGCGACGGCCTGACGTCGATGGTGCCCGAGGTGCAGGTCGCCGCGCTCCTGCGCGGGGGCGACACGCTGCGCGATGCGGGCCGCGCGCTCGTCGACGCCGCCAACGAGGCCGGCGGTCGCGACAACATCACGGTCGTCCTCTTCCGCCTCGAGGAGGTCGGCGAGGCCGATCCGGCCGTCGACCAGCCGACGAGCGTCGGGCAGGGGGCGATCACGACCGCGGACGTCCGCGCCGCGGCTGCCGCCGCGCGGGAGCCCGCCACGACGGCATCGGGGCCGGTGCCGACGGCGACCGCCGCCGCGCAGCCCGCTGCGCCGCGCCCGGAGTCCCCGCCGCCGCGCCGCCTGCGCCCGTCGGCGCCGGCGCCCGCGCCCGACCGCGGCCCCCGCCGCGCGCGCCGCACGTTCATGTCGTTCGCGATCGTCGCGCTCGTCGTCCTGCCGCTCGGCCTCGGCGCCTACATCGCCAACCAGGCCGTGTACTTCGTCGGCACCGACGACGACGGCTTCGTGACGCTCTACCGCGGGCTCCCCTACGCGCTGCCCGCCGGCGTCGAGCTCTACAAGCCGACGTACACCTCGGGCGTGCCGCTGGACACCGTGCCGGCGAGCCGCCGCAAGCGGCTCACCGACCACACGCTGCGCTCGCACGACGACGCGTCGGACCTCATCCGCGAGCTCGAGCTCGGGCGGGTGTCCTCGTGACGGCGCGCAACCGCGAGCTGTTCGCGCTCATCCCGGCGTCGCTGCTCGTCACGGCGGGCTTCACGGCGGTCTTCATCCAGCGCGACGACGTCCTCTCGGACCTGTCGCTGAGCTACGGCGCGCTGTTTCTCGCGCTCTGCCTCGCGGCCCACCTCGTCCTGCGGATGACGCTGCCCAACGCCGACCCGTACATGTTCCCGCTCGTCGCGGTGCTCGCGTGCTTCGGCCTCGTCATGCTCTACCGCCTCGACGAGGACCTCGCGCGCGACCAGGCGCAGTGGTTCGTCGTCGGGCTCATCTTCTTCACGGGCACGATCCTCGCGCTGCGCCGCGACCACCGGGTGCTCGAGAACTACCGCTACATCATCGCCCTCGTCGGGATCGGGCTCCTGCTGCTGCCGCGGCTGTCGGCCCCGGTCAACGGCGCCTACCTGTCCTTCGACATCGGGCCGATCGCCTTCCAGCCGGCCGAGTTCGCGAAGATCGCGATCGTCATCTTCCTCGCGTCCTACCTGCGCGACACGCGGCAGGTCCTCGTCATCGGCGCCCGCCGCTTCGCGGGCATCACGTTCCCGCCGCTGAAGCACCTCGGGCCGCTGCTCGCGGTCTGGGGGACGGCGATGGTGCTGCTCTTCGTCATCCAGGACCTCGGCTCGTCGCTCATGTTCTTCGGCGGCTTCCTCGCGCTGATCTACGTCGCGACGAACCGGATCTCGTTCGTCGTCATCGGGCTGGCGCTCTTCGCCGTCGGCGCGCGCACCCTGTTCGCCGTCCGCCCGACGATCGAGGGGCGCGTCGACGCCTGGCTGAACCCGTTCGACCCCGAGCTCTACAGCAAGGAGATCGGGGGGAGCTACCAGATCGCGCAGTCGATCTTCTCGCAGGCCGACGGCGGGCTCTTCGGCCAGGGCTTCGGCCAGGCGATCATCCGCATCGGCGACAACCCGCCGATCCTGCCGGCGGCCCACACCGACTTCATCTACGCGGTCATCACCGACGAGCTCGGCCTGCTCGGCGCGGTCGCGGTGCTGCTCGTCTACCTGCTCTTCATCGAGCGCGGCTTCAAGACGGCGATGCTCGCGACGGACTCGTTCTCCAAGCTCCTGGCGACCGGCCTGACGGCGGTCCTCGCCCTGCAGGTCTTCGTCATCGTCGGCGGGGTCACGAAGCTCATCCCGCTGACCGGCGTGACGCTGCCGTTCGTCTCCTACGGCGGCTCGTCGATCGTCGCGAACTTCATCCTGCTGGCGCTGCTGCTGCTCGTGTCCGACCGCGCCCGGCGAGAGGCGCAGCTGCGATGAACGCGCCGATCCTCAAGCTCTTCGGGCTCGTCCTCGTCCTCTTCTCCGCGCTCGTCGCGATGACGAGCTGGAACAGCGTCATCAACGCGAAGGAGTACCGGGAGAACTCGCTGAACGCCCGGCCGCAGATCGAGCAGCAGCGCGTCCGGCGCGGCGTCATCCGCGCCCGCGACAACACGCTGCTCGCACGCTCGGTCAAGGGCGGCGACGACCTCTACCGCCGCCGCTACACGCAGGACGCGCAGCTCTTCGCGCACGTCATCGGCTACGACTTCCTGCGGATCGCGCGCGCCGGCCTCGAGCGCTCGCGCAACGACGCGCTCGCCGGCGAGCGCAACGAGCTGACGTCGATCGTCGACGAGCTGCGCGGCAAGCGGCGCGAGGGCGACAACGTCGTGACGAACCTCGACCCGGGCGCCCAGCGGGTCGCGCGCGACGCGCTCGGCGGGCGCAAGGGGGCGGTCGTCGCGATCGAGCCGCAGACCGGCAAGATCCGTGCGATGGTCAGCACGCCCGGCTACGACATGAACACGCTCGACGACCCCGGCGTCTACACGAAGCTCAGCACCGACGACGAGAACGCGCCGCTCGTCAACCGCGCGACGCAGGCCGGCTACGCGCCGGGCTCGACGTTCAAGGTCATCACCGCGACGGCGGCACTCGACAGCGGCGACTTCACACCCGAGTCGACGGTCAACGGCAAGTCGCCGGTCGTCATCTCCGGCGCGCCGCTGAGCAACTTCTCCGACAAGCAGTTCGGCGACATCACGCTGACGGCGGCGCTGACGAACTCCGTCAACACCGTCTGGGGGCAGGTCGCCGAGAAGCTCGGCAACGACAAGATGGCGGAGTACATGGAGCGCTACGGGTTCGGCAAGGATCTGCCGATGGATTACCCCGATGGCCAGATGCTCGCCAGCGGCGTCTACGACAAGGGCAAGCTGCTCTCGCCCTCGTCTGATCGCGTCGACATCGGCCGCGTCGCGATCGGACAGGAGCGCCTGCGCGTGACCCCGCTGCAGATGGCGACCGTGGCGGCGACCGTTGCCAACGGCGGCATGCGGATGGAGCCGCAGCTCACGAGCCGCATCGTCGACCTCGACGGCCGGACCGTCGAGCGCATCGAGCCCCAGGAGGCCGAGCGCGTCATGTCGGAGGAGACCGCCGCGGAGCTGACGCAGATGATGAGCAACGTCGTCCGCGAGGGCACCGGCACGGCCGCGGCGCTCGAGGGCATCGAGGTCGCGGGCAAGACGGGCACCGCGGAGCTCAACATCCAGCAGCGCATCAACCAGCCGTGGTTCATCGGCTTCGCGCCCCGCAACAACCCGAAGGTCGCGATCGCCGTGACGCTCGAGAACGTCGTCGGAGGGCAGGGCGGGGTCGTCGCCGCGCCGATCGCCAAGCAGGTCATGCAGGAGCTGTTGAAGTGACCGCGCGCCATGGCTCGACCGCCGTCTGCCGCAAGCTCCGAGGCGGGTCCCCGCGATGAAGAAGATCCCGGCCGACGCCGTCATCGACAGCCGCTACCAGGTCATCGCCCACCTCGGGACGGGCGGCATGGCCGAGGTGTACTGCGCGCAGGACCTCCAGCTCGGCCGCAAGGTCGCCCTGAAGGTCCTCCACGACCGCTTCGTCGCCGACGAGGAGTTCGTCGAGCGCTTCCGCCGCGAGGCGTCGGCGGCCGCCGGCCTGCAGCACCAGCACGTCGTCTCGGTCTACGACCGCGGCACGTGGGAGGACACGTCGTACATCGCGATGGAGTACGTCCCCGGCCGGACGCTGAAGGAGCTCGTCAACGAGGAGGGCACGCTCGACCCGCAGCGCGCGGTCGACCTCACCGTGCAGATCCTGCGCGCCGCGCGCTTCGCCCACCGGCGCGGCGTCATCCACCGCGACTTCAAGCCGCAGAACGTCATCGTCGACGACGAGGACCGCGCGAAGGTCACGGACTTCGGGATCGCGCGCGCCGGCGCCTCGGACATGACCCAGACGGGGTCGATCATGGGAACGGCGCAGTACCTGTCCCCCGAGCAGGCGCAGGGCCACGCGGTCGCCGGCCGCTCGGACCTCTACTCGATCGGGATCATCCTCTACGAGCTGCTCACCGGGGGCGTCCCGTTCGAGGCCGACGCGGCCGTGACGATCGCGCTCAAGCAGGTGAGCGAGATGCCCGTCCCGCCGAGCGAGCTCAACCCCGAGGTGACCCCCGAGCTCGAGGCGGTCATCATGCGCGCGCTCGAGAAGAACCCGGAGGACCGCTTCGCCGACGCCGACGAGTTCATCGCCGCGCTCGAGGCCGCGGGCTCGCGGATCCCGTCGCCCGCCGCGATCGCCGCGGCCGAGGCCGCCGCCGCCGCTGCCGCGACCGCCGTCCCCGCGGCGGCCGTCGCGGAGGCCGCCGCGCCGCCGCCGGTCCCGCCCCCGCCGTCGATGCCGGCGACGGGCATCTACCCGGCCGGCGAGCCCTACCGGGAGGTCCAGCGCGAGCGGGTGGCCGCGCCGCCACGGCGTCGCCGGCGCCCGGGCTGGCCGTGGCTCGTCGGCGCGCTCGTCCTGCTGGCGCTCGGAGGCGTCGCCGCCGCGGCGCTGCTGACCGCGTCGACGACGGTGCCGGTGCCGAACGTCGTCGGCAGCTCGATCTCGGTCGCGACGCAGCGCCTGCAGAACGACGGCTTCGAGGTGACCTACGTCCGCGACAACTCCGACAAGCCGCGCAACACCGTCATCGGGCAGGACCCCGCCGGGGGCACCTCCGCCGAGGAGGGCTCGACCGTCTCGCTGACGATCTCCGACGGCCGGGCGCTCGCCGCGATCCCGGACGTCGCCGGCACCGGCAAGCGCGCCGCGCGCAGGACGCTCATCGAGGCCGGGTTCCTCGTCGACGAGGTCCCGACCCCGTCCGACACCGTGAGGAAGGACCGCGTGATCGCCACGCAGCCGTCCGGGCGCTCGCAGGCCGAGCAGGGAACCGTCGTGCAGTTGCTCGTCTCGACGGGGCCCGAGGTCGTGGCGGTGCCGAAGGTCGTCGGCGAGACCGAGGCCGATGCGCGCGCGGCGCTCGAGCGGGCGGGCTTCAAGGTCACCGTCGAGGAGGAGGAGAACGACGAGCAGGAGCCCGGGACCGTCCTGTCGCAGCAGCCCGCCCAAGGCGAGGTCGCGCGCGGCTCGACGGTGACGATCAACGTCGCGGCGGAGCCCAAGCAGGTGACCGTTCCCGATGTCGTCGGCCGCTCGCAGAATTCCGCGACGAAGACGCTGTCGGGCCGCGGCTTCGAGGTCGCCGTCGAGGAGGTGACCGTCGACACGCCCCAGGAGGACGGCCTCGTCGCCGAGCAGTCGCCCGAGGGCGATGCGAAGGTCGATCGCGGCTCGAGCGTCACGATCACCGTCGGCCGCTTCGACCCCGAGCTCAACCCCGATCCCGCGGTCACGACGACGACGCCCCCCGCCTCGACGACGACCGCTCCGGCCCCGCCGGCCCCCGTCCCGTGATCGTCGCGGTCCTCTCCGGGGGCCGCTCGTCGGAGCACGACGTCTCCCTGGCCAGCGGGGCGTCGGTGGCGGATGGGCTGCGCGACGCCGGCCACGAGGTCCGCGCGGTGACGCTCGAGCGCGACGGGACGTGGGTGTTCGACGGCGAGGAGCTTGTGGTGGCGCCCGGCCGCGGGCTGCTGGACGCCGACGTCGCGTTCCCGGTGCTGCACGGGCCGTTCGGCGAGGACGGCACGGTGCAGGGACTGCTCGAGCTGCTCGACGTCCCGTATGTCGGCTCCGGCGTGCTGGCGTCGGCGGTCTGCCTCGACAAGGTCGTCGCGAAGGACCTCATGGCGCGCGCGGGAATCGCGCAGGTGGACTATGCGGGGGTGTCCGCGGCGCGCTGGGAGGCCTCGCCCGAGGACGTGCTGGGGGAGCTCGCCTCGCTCGGGCTGCCGGTGTTCGTGAAGCCCGCGCGGCTGGGGTCGTCGGTCGGGATCGCGAAGGTCGTCGCCGCGGACGAGCTCGCGGCTGCGCTCGACGCCGCGTTCGCGCACGACCCGTGCGTCATCGTCGAGGCGATGAGCGCGGGGGTCGAGGTCGAGTGCTCGGTGCTGGGGGCGACGCGCGCGCCGGAGGCCTCCGAGCCGGGCGAGATCGTCATCGCGGCCGAGTGGTACGACTTCGCCGCGAAGTACGAGCCGGGCGGGATGGAGCTGCGGGTGCCGGCCGGGGTCTCGGAGGTCGCGCGCTCGCGGGTGCGCTCGGTCGCCGTGGAGGCGTTCACCCGCTTCGGCTGCTCGGGCCTGGCGCGGGCGGACTTCTTCGTCGAGGGCGACGACGTGCTGCTCAACGAGCTCAACACGATGCCGGGGTTCACGCCGACGAGCGTCTACGCGAAGCTGTGGGAGGCGAGCGGGGTTGCGTACTCGGAGCTCGTGACGCGCTTGTGTGAGCTCGGAATCGCGCGGTTTGCCGAGCGAGCTACAGGTTCTGACGCGGTTGGCCGATGCGAGCGGGCGTGGACCGGCTCTGCGACTTGCAGGAGATCCGCGGTCGTTGAAGAAAACAGGTGGTATTCTGTCCTGGCACTGATGGCGTCTCGAGCATCAAGAGATGAGCGCGGCTGATCGCCTGGCGCGCGGTGCTCGCGGCCGAGACGGGCTTGGAGCATCACGTCACGGCGGTGACGGTCGCTGTCCGCGAGCGCCACGGAGCGTCTGCGCGGTGCCATCCCTGCGCGCGCTCCGCGTGACAGGCGCTCGACTCCGGATCGCGGCGCGCAGCGCCGTCACGTCGAGTGTCATCGAATCGTCGCAGCGCTGAGCACCGAGTCCCAGTTACGGGCCTCGACGGTCTGAAGTCTGATGGCTCATCGACACGTCGGCGCTACTGGCGATCCTCTTCGACGAGCCCGAGCGCGAGGCCTTCGTCGCGGTGCTTGCCGGCGCCGAGGACGGCCTGATCTCAGCCGGAACGTGGCTCGAAGCATCGATCGTCATGCAGGCGAAAACCGGAGACGAGGGGGTCGCCGACCTGGACAGCTGTTGGCGGCCGCGGCTGTGCGCTGCGTCGCCGTCGACCAGACACGAGCTCACCTCGCGCGCGAGGCGTTCGAACGCTATGGCAGGGGCGCGGCCCGGCGGGGCTGAACTTCGGAGATTGCTTCGCCTACGCGCTCGCCAAAGCCACCGACAGGCCACTGCTGTTCAAGGGCGACGATTTTGTCCACACCGACATGCGGCCCGCGCACACCGACGACGCCGGGTGACGACAGACGGGCCTGCGGCCGGTTACGTCCCGCAGAACGTGCGGTACGGGCCGCAGCTCGGCGGCGCCGGGGCGCTGTAGTCGTCCAGGCCCGGACGCTCCGTGAAGGGGTCGGTGACGACCTCGAGGAGGCGGTGGAAGGGCTCGAGGTCGCCGGCGGTGGCGGCGGCCAGCGCCTCCTCGACCTTGTGGTTGCGCGGGATGTAGATCGGGTTGACGCGGTCCATGGCGTCCGCGGTCGCGCTCCCGGTCGGACGGCAACTGTGCCAGCCAGCGCTCGGTCCAGGCGTCGAAGGCGGCGGGCTCTCCGAACAGCGCGCGGGCGGGTTCGGGATCTCCGCGCAGGCTCGTCGAGAGGGCGCGGAAGAGCGAGGTGTAGTCGACCTGCTGGTCGCGCAGGAGGGTGAGCAGGTCGTCGACGAGCGCGCGCGCGCCGGGGTGGTCGTCGGGGAGGCCGAGCTTCGCGCGCATCCCGTCGAGGTAGGCGGCGTGGTAGCGGTCGGGGAAGGATTGGAGGACGCCGGTCGCCATCGCGTGGGCGGTGTCCTGGTCGTCGTGGAAGAGGGGCAGCAGCGTCTCCGCGAGCCGCGCGAGGTTCCAGAGGGCGATCGGGGGCTGGTTGGCGTAGGCGTAGCGGCCGCCGTGGTCGATCGAGCTGAACACCGTCGCGGGGTCGTAGGCGTCCATGAAGGCGCACGGCCCGTAGTCGATCGTCTCGCCCGAGATCGCCATGTTGTCGGTGTTCATGACGCCGTGGATGAAGCCGACGAGCATCCACTGCGCGATCAGCGACGCCTGCCCGTCGAGGACGGACTCGAAGAACGCGAGGTAGGGGCTCTCGTCCTCGGCGGCGTGCGGGTGGTGCCGCGCGATCGCGTGGTCGGCGAGGCGCCGGACGAGCTCGACGTCGCCCTGCGCCGCGGCGTACTCGAACGTCCCGACGCGGATGTGGCTCGCCGCGACGCGGACGAGCACCGCGCCGGGCAGCGGCGTCTCGCGGATGACCTCCTCGCCGGTCGCGACGACCGCCAGCGCGCGCGTCGTCGGGATGCCGAGCGCGTGCATCGCCTCGCCGATGACGACCTCGCGCAGCATCGGGCCGACGGCCGCCTTCCCGTCGGCGCCCCGCGCGAACGGCGTGCGGCCGGAGCCCTTGAGGTGCAGGTCGCGGCGGCGCCCGTGGACGTCGATGACCTCGCCGAGCAGGAGCGCGCGGCCGTCGCCGAGGCGCGGTGAGAACCCGCCGAACTGGTGGCCGGAGTAGGCCATCGCCACCGGCGCCGCGCCCTCGGGCGTGACGTTGCCGGCGAGGACGGGGGCCGTCAGCGCCCGCGGATCGGCGCCGAGCTCGGCGGCGAGCTGCTCGTTGAGCACGAGCACTTCCGGTGCCGGCGCATCGGCGGCCTCCCATGGGAGGTAGAGCCCCTCGAGCTCGCGGACGAACGAGTTGTCGAAATGCAGCAGCGGGCGGGCCTCGACGCTCATCGCGTCCAGGCTAGCCCGTCGCCGGCCGCGGCCGAGGAGCGGGTGCGCGGGGGACCGATCGGCGGCGGCCGGTGGCGGCCCGCCCGTCGGGCGGCGGCAGTACGTGGCGTCAGGCCGTGTGACGCCGGCGGATGTGCCCGACGTGGAGCACGCGTTCGAGCGCTACGCCGACCAGCCACTTCGTCCAGGGGTTGCTCATCTCGAGTCCTTTCGTTGTGAGCGCAAGAGCTTGCTGTTCGCGGATGATCGGCCGGCCGGCGGTGGACTTTAGGCCGATGCGCGGATCGCGGCCGCATGGACGATCGTTCGATGCATGCGCCTACTGCGGAGGGCACGGCGCTTCAGTTGCGGTTCGCGCCGCCGACAATTTCCCCGGTGAGCTTCCCCGCGACCCCATCGGACGACCAGCCCTTTTCGCGGAGACCGGGAATCACGCCGCCGACGAAGAGCGTCAGCGGCTACAGCTTTCTCAGCGACGCGCTCGTCGCCCGCGGGCTCATCAGCCAGGAGGCGATGGACCGCGCGCTGAGCGCCGCCCGCGACGGCCGGCGCTACGCCGAGATCCTCGTCTCCGACGGCCTCATCGACGAGGACGCGTTCGCTCGTGCGACGGCCGACCACCACGCCGTCGACCACGTCGACCTCGACGCGTTCGCGCTCGAGCCCGAGGCGCGGGCGCTCGTCGCGCCGGAGGTCGCCCGCCGCAACGGTGCCCTGCCGATCGCCCGGCTTCGCACCGGCGAGGTCATCGTCGCGATCCACGATCCCGGCCTCACGAACCTCATCGAGATCGCCGACCTCACGAAGAGCCCGATCCGGGCGGTCATCGGGTCGCGCACGCAGATCGAGCGGCACATCGGTGGCACGGCCTCTCCTGCGCTGACGGGCCCGCTCGTCACGCCGCCGCCCTTCGCGCCGCGCCCGACCGTCGCGCTCGTGCCGCCGGCCCCGGCCGCCGCCGCGGCTCTCGAGGTCGCGATCGCCGAGCGGCCGCCCCCCGCGCCGGACCCCACCGTCGAGCTCACCGCCCGCATGGAGCGCGCCGAGCGCGCCGAGCGAGCGGCCGCCGACCGCGCGCTGGAGGCCGAGCGGCGCGCCGACGGCATGGTCGCAGCGGCGCAGGCGGCGAACGACGCGCTCGCGCAGCTCGCGCACGCCCGCGCTGCCGCGGACGACGTCGCGGCCGAGCGCTCGCGTGAGATCGAGTCGCTGCGCGGGGAGGTCGAAGGTCTGCGGGCAGAGCTCGCCGCCGAGCGCTCCGCGCGCCGCCGGACGGAGGGCCACTCGCCGCCGCTGCCGCAGCCGCTGCCGCCGGCGCCGGCGCCGGTACGCCGGCGCCGGTGCCGCCCGCGCCGGCGCAGTACCCGGCGCCGGTGCCGCCCGCACCGGCGCTGACCCCGCGCCGCCGCTGTACCCGCGCCGCCGCGGTACCCGGCGCCGGCCGCGGCGCCGCGGCCGGTCACCGGCCCGCCGCCCGCCCGTCCGACGGCGCCACCAGTTCTCCGCCGGGTCGCCGAATCCAGCAAGCGGCGCGGCCTGCGACGCATGATCGACGCCCTCAGGAGGGTCTGACAACGATGCAAGCTCCCGACGAGACCACCGACGACGCGACGCCGGCCGCCCCTGTGGCCGCCGGCCGCGAGACCGTCATCAAGTTCGTCCTCAGCGGACCGATCCTCGCCGATGGCACGATCGCCGAGGTCGCGCACGCCGCGGCGCCGGCCGACGCGGGACTGCGCGAGCGCGTGACGGCGCTCGAGCGCGCGCTGGCGGATGCGACGAACCGGCTGGACGCGCTCTCCCAGGCGCTCGCGGTGGCGATCGCCGCCGGCGCCCGCCCCGCCGTCACGCCGGCCGCCGTCGCCCCGGTCCCGGCACCCGGAGGCCCGTCCTCGATCGCGCCGCCGGGCGCCCTCGCGCTCGCGGCCGGTCCCGCCGACAGCGACCACCGCGCGCTCGCGGTCGCGCCGTCGCCGGACGCCGGCGCCGTGGCGGCCCCGAAGACGCGCGGGCTGCGGCGCATGATCTCGGTCCTCAAACACGGCTAGCCATGATCGACCCGACGGCAATCACCGGCATCGACGACGGGCATCCCCCGCTCGAGCGCGAGACCGTCCTCATCAAGTTCGTCATCACGGGCGCGTTCGCGGCCGGCAAGACGACGCTCGTCAAGACGATGTCCGAGATCCCCGTCGTCGGGACCGAGAGCGTCGTCACCGACGACACGAGCGTCATCAAGACGAACACGACCGTCGGGATGGACTTCGGCAAGCTCACGCTCGTCGACGAGGACATCATCGTCGAGCTCTCGCTCTTCGGCACCCCCGGCCAGCAGCGTTTCAGCTTCATGTGGGACGTCCTCGCCCAGGGGATGGACGGCTACCTCGTCCTCGTCGACCTGTCGCGCCCGGAGACGTTCGCCGAGTGCGGCGCGATCATCGAGCACTTCCGCCAGCTCTCCGGCGTCCCGTTCGTCATCGGCGCCAACCGCGCCGGCGCCGGCGAGTTCGTCCCCGGGACGATCGCCGACGCCCTCGGCGCGTCCGGCGCCCCGGTGGTCCTCGGCGACGCGACGGATCGCGAGTCCGCCCGCGCGATGCTGCTCGCGCTCCTGGAAGCGGTGCTCGACGCGGAGCTCGAGCCGTGAGCACGACCGCGTGGGAGACGCACCACGACCGCGCCGCGACGCAGTCCAACCAGGCGGCGCGCGCCGCGATCGAGCGCGCGCTGTCCGAGCTCGCGGCGAGCGTCCCCGACCTGCGCGGCGCCCTCGTCGCGAGCGTCGACGGGCTCCCGCTCGCCCACAGCCTGCGCAGCGGCGATCCCGCGAGCATCGCGGCGATGGCGTCGACGACCGCCGGCCTCGGCAAGCGCGTCGCCAGCGACCTCGGGCTCGGCGGCTTCGCGGAGAGCGTCGTGCGCGGCGAGCACGGCTACCTCGCCGTCTACAGCGCCGGCCCGATCGCCGTCCTCGCGGCGATCGCGAGCGAGGGCGCGAACCTCGGCCGCGTCCACCTCGAGTCGCGTCGCTGCGCGGCGAGGATCGCCGCGGCGCTGCAGCGCCCATCGCCCCCGCCCCCGGAGTGCCCATGACGTCACGGGCGCGCCGCCGACGACGCAAGGGCGCTTCCGCGCCTGCGCCCGTGCCCGCGGCAGCGCCCGTGCAGCCGGACCCGACAACAGAGATCCACGAGACCACCCTCAACGGAAGCCAGGAGGCCTGGATGGCCAAGAACGTAGACGAGTCACTGCAGGACGCCATGACGATCAGCGGCGCGATCGGTTGCGCGCTCGTCGACTACACGAGCGGCATGACGCTCGGCATCGCCGGCGGCGGGCCGATCGACCTCGAGGTCGCGGCGGCGGGCAACACCGATGTCGTGCGGGCGAAGATGAACGTCATGAAGCAGCTGAAGATCAAGGGCGGTATCGAGGACATCCTCATCACGCTCGACGATCAGCTGCACCTCATCCGCCTGCTCGACGCCGGCCGCGGCGACGGCCTGTTCCTCTACCTCGCGCTGCAGAAGGACAAGGCGAACCTCGCGATGGCGCGCCATCAGCTCCGCAATGTCGAGAAGGAGCTCGCCGTCTGAACGCGTCGCCGTGCGGACGGCCGCCGGCTCCTCAGCGTGAGCTCAGGGGCTTGTGGCCGTCCCACGACGCGCCCAGCATGAGCGTCCGCCCGATGCCGGTGGCGCCGGCGTCGAACTCGCCCAGCGAGCGCGGATCGAGCAGCAGCCCGTCGAGCTCCCCGCGCGCCAGCGACGCGGGGCTCGGCAGGCGTGCCCGCAACGCGGCCGCGGCGGCGCGCCGCCGCGGATCGTCGTCGTCGTCCCACAGCGCCAGCAGCTCCGCCGGGCGTGGCAGGTCGGCCACGCGGCGGGCGTGCGGCGACAGGAGCTTCAGCACGACGTGCGCGCGGCGCGCCTGCTCGCTGTCGCCTGCCACGAGGCGGATGTCGAAGTCGAATCCCAGCCGCGGCCACAGCAGCGAGCCGACGTGCTCGGCATGCATCGTGATGCACGTCACCGCGAGGTCGGCGTAGCCGGCCTCGGCGTGCGCCTGCAGCGCGCGGGCGAAGCCGCGGCCGCGCGCGGCGGGCGCGAGCTCGAACTTCTCGTGGCGGGCGCGCAGCCCCTCCGGCCCGGACGCGAGCAGGCGCGTGAAGTGCCCGACCTGCGCGCCGGTCTCGTCGAGGACGTGGCCGCTGACGCGGACGACGCGCCCGGCGCGGTCGATCGGCGTGGACGCCGACTGGTCGAGCTGCGTGCGCAGGCCGGCGTGCTCGAAACCGTCGTAGATCGAGCGCAGGCGCCAGGTCTGTGGTCGTGTCGGCATGCGTCCTCGTGGCTCCCGACCATCCGTCCAGCGGCCCCGGAGACCGGTGTTACGGTCGCCGGACGATGCTTCCAGACGGCCGACACCCACTTGGACCCGACACCGGGACGCTGCAGGTTCGCACCTCCCGCGAAGGCGCGTACGCAAAGGCCGGACACGACCTCGTCATGGACGTCACGACGTGGGACGGCACGCTGGCCGTCGCCGGCGACAGGATCTCGCTGGAGCTCACCGCCGACCCGCGCTCGCTGCGCGTGCGCTGGGGTTTCAACGGCGCGACGTCGCTGTCGGACAAGGACCGCGCCGACATCAGCGGCACGATCGACGCGAAGGTCATCCGCGGCGCCGCGATCCGCTTTCGCTCGACGAAGGTCGAGCACATGGGCCCGGTGCTCATGGTCAGCGGAGACCTCACGATCGGGTCCGCGACCCGTCCGATCCGCTTCGAGCTGCGGGTGGGCCCGGACGGCAGCCGCGTCGACGCGACCGCCCAGATCACGCAGAGCGACTTCGGGATCAAGCCGTATTCGGCGATGCTCGGGACGCTGAAGGTGCGCGACTGCGTCGAGCTCGTGGCGCGCGCGAACCTGCCGCTGTGGTCGCCGCCGGTCGTGTGGGAGGAGGAGACGGCGGAGGTCTCCGCGGAGGACGAGACACGGGCCCCGGATGCCGTGCCGGCGATGGCGATGGCGACGGCCTCCATGGAGGAGGCGCCGCCCGAGCGCGAGGACGCCGCCGGGGAGGCGGCCGTCACGCGCTGCAGGCGCAGGAGCCACCGCCCGCGCCGGCCCCGGAGCCCGTCGCGGTGCCGGAGCCGGTCGCCGCGGTCCGGCCCCAGCCGGCGCCGATCGGTTCGCCGCTCGGTGTCGGCGGCCTGCGCCTGCGCTGGCCTCGTTAGCGGGTCATGTCAGCACCGCGCGCACCGCGCGCGCGAGCGCCGCGGCGATCCTGTCGCGCTGCGACGTGCGCTTCAGCAGCCGCGCGTCGGAGGCGTTGCGCATGTTGCCGAGCTCGACGAACGCCTTCGGCACGCGGCTGAGGTTCAGGCCGCCGAGGTCGGCGCGGCGGTCGAGGCCGTCGCCGCCCGCGATGTAGTTCGAGCGATCGCAGGCCGATGCCGTCGAGGCGGGCGCGCAGCTCGCGCGCGAAGCGCAGCGAGGGCGCCACGATCGCGGGCTCGACCGCACGGCGCGCCAGCGGGGCGATGACGTGGAAGCCGTGCCCGCCGGGCGGCCCGCCGTCGGCGTGGATCGACAGCGCGACGTCGGCGCGCGCGCGGTTGCCGATCGCCGCGCGCTCGCTGACGCAGGGGCCGACGCCGGCGTTCGTCGTGCGCGTCATGACGACCCGCGCGCCGAGCGCCTCCAGCCGCCGCTGCAGGCGCCGCGCGACGTCGAGGTTCAAGCGCGCCTCGGTCAGGCGCCCGTCGTTCGTCTGCGCGCCCGCCGTGTCGCAGGCCTTGCGAAAGCCGCCGCTCCCGGCCGGCACGAGCCGGTTGATCTGCGCCGCGTCGGCGCCGTTGGCGCCGTTGTGGCCGGCGTCGACATGGACGGTCGTGCCCGACAGCGGCAGCGCCGCCGCGACGAGCACGAAGGCCGCGGCGATCACGCGAAGAGGAGGATCTCGGAGATCTTCACGCTCTGCTCGCCCGGCGGGAGCTTCGTGATCCAGACGAGGTAGCGGCGGTACTCGTTGCCGGCGGTGTCGAGCTCGATCTGCTGCCGCGGGCCGACGGTGGCGTTCTCGGCGCTGACCTTCGTCCAGCCGCCGGCGGGCGGTGGCTCGCTCGGGATCGACTCGGGCGCGACGTAGATCGTCGCCCGGAAGCCGGGCGTCGGCGTGCGGATCTCGAGGTCGGTCGCCGCGACGCCGGGCGCGGCGTCGATGACGACGCCGACGCCGGCCTTGCTCATCTGGGCGTTCTGGTAGCGCTCGGTCGACCACGTCGAGGTCGCCACGCCGTCGACGAGCGCGCTCGTCTGCTCGCCGTGCTCGCCGTCGCCGCCGATCGGGTCGAAGTCCGCCGGCGCGCGCTGGCCGAGCGCCACCTCCTCCGATGCGCCCGGCGCCGGCGGGCTGCCCGAGCGCTGGCCGGTGCCGCGCTCGGTCTGCCCCGCCGCGAGCAGCGCGAGGCCGGCGGCGACGATGACCCCGACGATCACGAGCCCGACGAGCGCCTTCGTCGACTTGCGCGCGCGCAGCGGCAGGCGCTTGCGCGTCTGCGACCGGCAGCGTGCGCAGGACGCTCGTCGCCTCGCCGGTGACCTGGCCGCTGCGGGCGGTCTCGATCGCGAGGACCTGCTCGAGGTCGGCGATCATCGCCTCGGCGTCGGGATAGCGCCGGTCGAGCTCCTTGGACGGTCGCGCGATCGAGGACGGCCGCGAGCGCCGCGGACACCTCCGGACGGCGGATCTGGACGTCGGGGAGATCGTCGCGGACGTGCTTCATCGCGACCGCGACCTGGTTCTCGCCCTTGAACGGGACGTCGCCCGTGAGCATCTCGAAGAGCACGATGCCGAGCGAGTAGAGGTCGGACTGGCCGGACACCGAATGGCCGAGCGCCTGCTCGGGCGAGACGTAGTCGGTCGTGCCGAGCACCCGCCCGTCGGCGGTCAGCCCCTCCTGCGTTCGGATGAAGGCGATGCCGAAGTCGGTGACCTTCGCCGCCCCCTCCTCGTCGATGAGGACGTTCTGCGGCTTGACGTCGCGATGGACGATCTGGGCCTCGTGCGCGGCCGCGAGCGCGCGCGCGATCTCGATGGCGTAGGCGATCGACTCATCGACCCCGAGCCGGCCGTTGCGGCGGATGCGGTCCTTCAGCGTCTCGCCCTCGACGTACTCGAAGACGATGTAGGGCGTCGCGAAGCCGTCGTCGTCGCCCTCCTCGCCGGCATCGATGACGCCGACGACGTGCGGATGGTTGAGCTGGGCGACCGCGCGGGCCTCGCGGCGGAAGCGCTCGAGCTGGTCGGAGTCGTCGGCGATCTCCCGGTGCATGAGCTTGATCGCGACCTGGCGCTCGAGCACGGTGTCGAAGGCGCGGTAGACCGTCGACATCCCGCCGGACCCGACCTGCGCGTCGAGTCGATAGCGCTTGGAGAGGAGCGTGCCGACAGGCGATGCCATCGCTCTATTGTGCCCCGGCATGAACCCGGACCCGACAGCGGCCATGCAGCAGCGCGTCGCGGAGCTCGAACGGCGGGTGGCGGCCCTCGAGGTCGCGCACGGCCCGAGCCACCCCGGCGCCCACCCAGCACCCCTCCAGGAGGGGCATTCGAGCGTCGTGCGGGCGGTCGCGTTCGCCCCCGACGGGAAGGTCCTGGCGAGCGCCGGCCACGACGGCACGGTGCGCCTCTGGGACCCCGTGGGGGGCGAGCAGCTCGCGATCCTCGACGGCCGCGCCGGCCGCGTCCGCGCGATCGCCTTCGCGCCCGACGGCAGCCGCCTGGCGAGCGGCAGCGACGACGGGCGGGTGCGTCTCTGGGATCCGGCCAGCGGCCGCCAGACGGCGATCCTCGAGGGCCATGCCGGCCGGCTGCGAGCCGTCGCCTACTCGCCGGACTCGTCGCTGCTGGCCAGCGCGGGCGGCGACGGCAAGGTCCGCCTCTGGGACGCCGCCAGCGGCGAGCAGACGGCGACGATCGAGGGCCATCGCGGCCGCGTGCGCGCGGTCGCGTTCTCGCCGGACTCGACGCTGCTCGCCAGCGCCGGCGGCGACGGCACCGTGCGCCTCTGGGACGCCGCCGGCGGCGAGCAGACCGCGGTCCTCGAGGGCCACACGAGCTGGGTGCGCGCGGTCGCCTTCTCGCCCGACGGCGCGCTGCTGGCGAGCGCGGGCGACGACGCGACCGTCCGGCTCTGGGACGTCGCGACCGCCCGCCAGACGGCGATCCTCGAGGGCCACGCCGACTGGGTGTCGGCCGTGCGCTTCTCGCCCGACCGCGAGACGCTCGCCAGCGCGGGCGAGGACAAGACCGTGCGCCTGTGGGAGCTGCGCAGCGGCCTGCAGACCGCGATCCTCGCCGGGCACGTCGACTCGGTGTGGGGCCTGGCCTTCGCGCCCGACGGCGCCCGGCTGGCGAGCGCCGGCGAGGACTGCACCGTGCGCGTCTGGGACCCGGCCACCGGTCAGCTCGAGCACACGCTCGGGCGCTCGGGGACCTACCTGGGCTGACCGCCGCCGGCCGCGGGGCGCTCGATCTCGCCGGGGCGGTCGGTGACCGTCCCGATCCGCGCGCTCCCCGGGTGGCGTGCGCCGAGCAGCGCCACGGCGTCGTCCGCGCGCGCCGCCGGCACGACCGCGACGAAGCCGCAGCCCATGTTGAAGACGTCCCACATCTCGGCGTCGGCGACGGCGCCGAGCCGCGCGATGAGGCCGAAGACCGGCGGGACCGGCAGCGGCTGCTCGATCGCGAAGCCGACGCGGTCGTTGAGGCGCAGGAGGTTCGACAGGCCGCCGCCGGTGATGTGCGCCAGGCCGTTGACGGCGATGTCGGACGCGAGCAGCTCGAGCACCGCGCGGACGTAGATGACGGTCGGCTCGAGCAGGGCGTCGGCGACGGTGGCGCCGCCGAGCGCCTCGGGCGCGTCGTCGAGCGCGAGCCCGCCGTCGTCCAGCAGCGCGCGGCGCGCGAGCGTGTAGCCGTTGGAGTGCAGGCCGCTGGACGGGAGCCCGACGATCGCGTCGCCGGGCGCGATCGCGTCGCCGGTGACGATCGCGTCCGGCGCCACGACGCCGAACGCCGCGCCGCAGAGGTCGAAGCCGTTCGGGCTCGGATGGCCGCGGATGAGCTCGGGCAGCACCGCGAGCTCGCCGCCCGGGATCTCGATGCCGGCGTCCTCGGCCCCCGCCTTCAGTCCCCGGGCGATCTGCGCGAGCGCCGCCGGGTCGGGCTGCTCGACGGCGAGGTAGTCGAGCATCGCCAGCGGCTCGGCGCCGACGCAGACGAGGTCGTTGACGTTCATCGCGATGCAGTCGATGCCGACGGTGTCCAGGCGGCCGGTCTGCTCGGCGACGACGAGCTTGGACCCGACGCCGTCGGTCGACAGCGCGATCGCGAGGTCGTCGGTGAGCCGCAGGACGCTCGCGTAATGCCCGGAGCCCAGCAGCGAGCGGCTCGGGCGGCCGGGGTCGATCGTGCGCAGGACGTCGACGAGCGCGCGGACGCCGGCGTCGCTGGAGGCGATCGAGACGCCGGCGGCTGCGTACGCGTCGGACACGGGGCCGAACCTAGCGGACCCCCCGGATCCGGCGGCCTACATCCGGACGTCGGCGACGACCTCGAAGACGTCCTTGGAGGCCATCTGCCCGTGCCCTCCGGCGGGGACATCGCCTGGAGCACCGGCTCGCTCTCGGCGAGGTCGTCCTCGTTCTCGAAGAGGCCGATCATCACGACGCGGCCCTCGTCGGGGAGCGACGAGCATCGTGAAGCCGCTGCTCTTCACGCCTTCCGGCGGGCCCGACGCGACCCTCTCGCGCATGTCCTCGGCCGCGGCGCGGATCCCGTCCGCGGTCCCGCCCTCAAGGTCGTCACTCGTGCCAGCATCGTCGGCTCCTCTCGCCGGTCGCTCGGTGTGAGCGGACACTAACGGCGCCGCGCCGCCGCGCGTGTGAACAACCGCGCGAGGACGACGCCGGCGAGCGCGAGCCGGTAGGCGACGTAGGGCAGCAGCGAGCGG
Source organism: uncultured Actinomycetes bacterium (assembly GCA_963830085.1). Lineage (GTDB taxonomy): Bacteria > Actinomycetota > Thermoleophilia > Solirubrobacterales > Solirubrobacteraceae > CADCVQ01. The sequence continues at coordinate 591,865 of CAWHLF010000006.1, forward strand.
TCGCGCTCGACCTGGCGGATGATCCGGATCGAGGCGAGCGTCGTCGCGAACGACGCGACGATCCCGAAGCCGAACGCGCGGGCGGTGCCGGCGGGCAGGCCGCGGCGCGCCAGGCGCGTGCCCTTCAGCGCGGTCGCGCCGACGATGATCGGCAGCGCGACGTGCCGCGACAGGACGTTTGCGTCCTCGCGCGCGAACCCGCGGGCGCGGGCGGCCGCGAGCGTCGCGCCGTTGCGCGAGACGCCCGGCACGAGCGCGCAGGCCTGCGCGAGCCCGAGCGCGAGCGCGTCGAGGGCGCCGGCCTCGTCGCGGCGGCGCGTGCCGGTCGCCGCGCGTGTCGGCCGCGGCCATCGCGACAGAGCCCGCGACGAGCCCTGCGGCGATCGTCGCGGGCGTCCCGAGGCGGCGCTCGATCGGGCGCTCGAGGAGGTAGCCGACGAGCGCCGGCGGCACGAAGCTCAGGACGACGAGCTGCACGCGGCGGCGGTCCAGGCCGCGCGCGGCCTCTTGCACCTCGTCGCGCAGTCCGACGAGCAGCGCCGCCGCCGTCCCGGCGTGCAGCGCGACCTCGAAGGCCTTGCGCAGCTCGCCGTCGAGCTCGCTGTAGGGCCAGCCGCAGCAGCCACGGCACGACCGCGACGTGGCCCGACGACGACACCGGCAGCAGCTCCGCCGGGCCGTGCAGGAGCCCGAGCGCGATCGCATCGCGCGCGCGCAGCCGGCCGTCAGGGGGTGCCGGCATCGGCGGCCGGCTCGACCGGGCCGCCCGCGGGATCGTCCTTGCCGCCGCCGCGGCGCCGGACGACGAGGTAGATGACGCCGACGACGATCGCCGCGGCGACCGCGTAGTCGAAGTAGTGCAGCGAGTCCTTCCAGTCCGTCCAGTTCTCGCCGACCTGCTGGCCGATGAACGTCAGCATGAAGACCCACGGCAGGCAGCCGAGGAACGTCAGCACGGAGAAGCGGATGAACGGCATCCGGGCGACCCCGGCGGGCAGCGAGATGAACGTCCGGATGATCGGCAGCATCCGCGTGAAGAAGACGGTCGCGTCGCCGTGGCGCTCGAACCAGCGGTCGGCGGCGTGGAGGTGATGCGGCTTGATGAAGACCTTGTGGCCGTGCTTCTCGATGATGTCGACGCGCCCGTAGTAGCCGACGCCGTAGGCGACCCAGGATCCGACGAGGTTGGCGACCGACCCGACGAGCGTCACGGCGACGAGGCTGTACTCGCCCTCGCTGACGTTGAAGCCCGCGAAGAGCATCGTGGCCTCGCTGGGGATCGGGATGCACGCGCTCTCCAGCAGCATGAGCACGAACACGCCCGGCAGGCCCAGGTCGGCGACGACGTTCGTCGCGAACTCGACGATCGGGTCGGTCAGTGAAGCGAGACGGCGGCGAGCACGAGCGCGACAGGGTAGCGGGCGGTCCTGAAGGTAGCCTGACCCGCGCGGATGCGGATCTGGGTCGACCTCACGAACAGTCCGCACGTCCTCGTCCTGCGCCCGATCGTCGCCGCGCTGCGCGCCGACGGCCACGAGGTCCAGCTCACCGCGCGCGACTTCGCCCAGACGCTCGGCCTGCTCGAGCGCTTCGGGATCGACCACGACGTCGTCGGCCATCACCGCGGCGGGCGGCTGGCGGCGAAGGGCGTCGGCCTCGTCTCGCGCTCGACGGCCCTGGCGCGCTGGGCGCGCGGGCGCCGCTTCGACCTCGCGCTCGGCCACGGCTCCAACGACGTGACGGTCGCCGCGCGGCTGCTGCGGATCCCCTGCGCGACGATGTTCGACTACGAGTGGGCGACGGTCCAGCACACCGTCAACTGCCGCCTCGCGCAGACCGTCGTCGTGCCCGACGCGATCCCGCCCGAGCGCCTGCGCCGCTACGGCGCCGGCGGCAAGATCGCCGCCTACGAGGGGCTGAAGGAGGAGTACTACCTCGCCGACTTCGAGCCCGATCCGGCCGTCCTGGGCGAGCTCGGCCTCGACCCCGCCGAGCCGATCGCGATCGTGCGCACGCCGCCCGAGGTCTCGCTGTACCACCGCTTCGAGAACGACGTCCTCGGCACGGTGCTCGCGGGCCTGCGCGGCCGCCAGACCGTCGTGCTCCCGCGCACCGCGCAGCAGCGCGCCGAGCTCGGCGAGGGCTTCATCGTGCCCGAGAAGGCGATCGACGCGCAGTCGCTCATCGCCTACGCGGACCTCGTCGTCTCGGCCGGCGGGACGATGAACCGCGAGGCCGTCGCGCTCGGGACGCCCGTCTGGACGACGTTCCAGGGCCGGCTCGGCGCCGTCGACGAGCGCCTCATCGCCGAGGGCCGGCTGCGGGCGCTGCGCGACCCCGGCGAGGTCGTGCTCGCCAAGCGCGCGGCGGGCGCGCGCGCGGAGCAGCGGATCCGGCGCGACCCGGCGCTGCTGGCCGAGCTGCTGCTGCGCCCCGCCCGCCGCTGATCACAGGGCCGTCACGCCGCGTCGCTCCGTACAATCCGGACCGATGCGCCGACGGATCCGCTCCGCGGCCTTCCCGCTGCACCGCCATTCGCTGCCGCAGATCGTGGTCGACGGGGTACTGGTCGCGCTCGCGTACTGGCTGGCATACCGGCTGCGCTTCGACGGCCCGTCGGACGTGCCTCCGCGCTATCGCGAGCTCTTCGAGGCGACGCTGCCCTTCGTCGTCGGCAGCGCGCTGCTCGTCTTCGCCGCGTTCGGGCTCTACGGCAAGTGGTGGCGCTACGTCACGCAGCGCGACTACACGGCGATCGTCCAGGCCGTCGTCGTCGCCGGCCTGCTGCTGCCGGGCTACATCGCGCTCGCGCAGCCCGTGACGCGGTCGGTCGACGGCTTCACCTCGACGGTCACGGCGCCCTCGGGCGTCCTCGCGCTCTACCTCCTGCTCATGCTGACGCTCGTCGGCGGCGCCCGCTTCGCCGCTCGCACGATCTACGAGCGCCCGCTGACGGGCTTCCGCGCCGCCAAGGACGCCCGCGGGCTGCTCATCGTCGGCGCCGGCGACGGCGGCCGCCTCGTCCTGCGCGAGATCCTGCGCAACCCCGAGCTCGGCCTCAAGCCGGTCGGCTTCGTCGACGACGACCCGACGAAGAAGCGGCTGCGGATCGACGGCGTGCGCGTGCTCGGCACGACCTCCGAGCTCGCCCGGATCCTCGACGAGTCCGAGCCCGACGAGGTCACGATCGCGATCCCCTCGGCGCCGGGCACGCTGCGCGCGACGGTCGTGCGCGCGTGCCGCGAGCGCGGGATCCCGGTCCGGACGCTCCCGACGGTCTTCGAGCTCCTGCAGACCGGCGGCAACTTCGTCAAGCAGGTCCGCGACGTCCAGGTCGAGGACATCCTCGGCCGCGAGCCGGTCCGGATGGAGCTCGACCGCGTCGGCGCCTACATCAACGGCGAGATCGTGCTCGTCACGGGCGCCGGCGGCTCGATCGGCAAGGAGCTGTCGCGCCAGATCGCGCGCGTCGGACCGCGCCGGCTCGTCCTGCTCGACCACGCCGAGGACAACCTCTTCCAGATCCAGCGCGAGCTCGAGCACGATCGCCACGTGCACCACTCGATCCTCGACGCGGTCCTCGCGGACTGCAAGGAGGAGGAGCGGATGCGCGAGGTCTTCGCCGCCTACCGGCCGACGATCGTCTTCCACGCGGCCGCCTACAAGCACGTCGGCCTCATGGAGCAGAACCCGGTCGAGGCCGTCCGCAACAACGCGATCGCCACGCGGCTCATGGCGCGGATCTCGGGCCAGACCGCCGTCAAGGCGTTCGTGCTCGTCTCGACCGACAAGGCGGTCGCGCCCGCGACCGTCATGGGCGCGTCGAAGGCGCTCGCCGAGTTCGCGCTCGAGGCCGAGCAGGCGCGCTTCCCGCAGACGCGCTTCTGCGCGGTGCGCTTCGGCAACGTCCTCGGCTCGTCGGGCTCGGTCGTGCCGATCTTCCGCCGCCAGATCGCGCTCGGCGGGCCGCTGACGGTCACCGACGAGCGGATGACGCGCTACTTCATGACGATCCCGGAGGCCGTCCAGCTCATCATCCGGGCCTGCGGGCTGACGAAGGCCGCGGGCGCGGCGCCCGCCGCCGAGCAGACCCCGGGCGGCGACATCTACGTCCTGGAGATGGGCGAGCCGGTCCGCATCCTCGATCTCGCGCGCACGATGATCGAGCTCTCCGGGCTGGACCCCGAGCGCGACATCGCGATCGAGATCGTCGGCCGGCGACCGGGCGAGAAGCTCCACGAGGAGCTCTTCAACCCCTACGAGCGCCCCCAGCCGACGCCCGCCGAGAAGATCCTGCGCGCCGAGCGCGAGCCGCGCGCGCCCCAGGCCGTCGACGATATGTTCGACCAGATCGGCCTGCTCGTGCTCGAGGGCGACGCCGCCGGACTGGCTGCGAAGGTGTCCGAGCTGTCGGCGATCCCCGAGGGCTGGCCGACTAGGATCCTGCGGTCGTGACCTTGGACACTCTGCCTCTCGCCCTCTCCGCCGGCGACACGATCGAGCGGATCGGCGCGATCGCGGGCCTCGCCGCGGTCATCGGCCTCGGCGTCCTCTCGCTGCTGTACTTCGCCCAGGCGCGCGAGGTCAAGCGGCTGCGCGAGTGGGCCGGGCGCGCCCCCGAGCGCGACGCCGAGCTCGCGCAGCGCGTGACGTCCGACGCGCAGAAGCGCGTCGTGGCGCAGCCGCTGGCGCCGATGACGACGGCCGCGCAGCAGGCCGAGGCCGCCCGCACCGCCGCGGCCGCCGCGCTCTACGCGAAGGTCCCGCCCCCGCCGCCGCCCCCGCCGCCGCTCGTCGGGCCTCCGGGGCAGCTCGCGCGGCCGGTCGTCCCCGGCGTGCCGTCCGCCGAGCCCGCCGTCGGCAGCGTGCCGGCAGCGTCGGCCGCCGGAACCGTCACGACGCCGCCGAGCCCGACGCCCGTGCCCGCCCCCGTGCCCGCGCCCGGCAGCGTTCCCGGCGCCGCGGGGCCGGCGCCCACCTCCACGCCGCCTCCCGCCGCCCCGGGCGCCGTCACGCCGGCCGCGGCCGCCGCCGCCGCGCGCCAGAGCTCGCCTCCGACCGCCTTCCCGCTCGGCAACGGCGCCGGCCAGGACACCCACGAGTCCGACGCCGCCCGGCCCGAGCCGCTGCCGCTGGAGACCTTCGCGATCCAGGACGAGGGTCCGTCGATCGCGCGGATCGGCGCGATCGCGGGCTGCGCCGTCGGCGCCGTGCTCGTCGCCGTCGTGCTCATGCTCGCGCTCACCGGCGACGACCCGGCGCCGAAGCCCAACGACTTCGGCTCGGTCGACGCAGCCGGCGGCGTCGCCCGCCGCGCCCGAGGACGGCACCTCGACGACGACGACCGCGGGCGGCAGCTGCGGTCAACCGCCGCGCGACGCGCGTCTTCGTGCTCAACGGCACGACGCAGGCCGGCCTCGCGCGCGCACTCGCCGACGAGGTCGAGAAGGCGCGCTTCACGATCGCCGGCACCGACAACAACGCCGACCAGGCGGTGCCGACGACGACGGTCGCGTTCCGCCCGGGCAACGAGCGCGCCGCGGCGGTCGTGGCGCAGGTCATCGGCATCGACCGCGGCTCCGTGCAGCCCGTCGACGCCAACACGACGGCGGCGGCCGATGCGGACGTCGTCGTCATCGTCGGCGGCGACAAGATCGGGTAAGTCCCAACAGGGGTGGCCGTGGCCGGCTCGAATGAGGTTCTGCTCGTGCGACACGGGGAGACCGACTACAACGCGGCCGATCGCTTTCAGGGGCAGATCGACGTGCCGCTCAACGAACGCGGCCGGGAGCAGTCGCTCGCCCTCGCGCGGTCGCTCGCGGCCGAGGGGCTGCGCGCGCTGTACTCCAGCCCGTCGTCGCGGGCCCGCGAGACCGCCGAGATCGTCGGCGCCGAGCTCGGCCTCGAGGCGGTGCTCGACGCGCGGCTCATGGAGGCCGACGCCGGCCGCTGGGCGGGCCGCCGCTTCGACGACATCATCGCCGACGACCCCGCCGCCTTCACGGCGTGGCGCGCCGCCGACCCGGCCTTCCGGTTCCCCGGCGGCGAGTCGGTCGCCGACCAGTCCGCGCGCGTGGCGGCCGCGCTCGCCGAGATCGCGGCGGGCCCGCTGCCGGCGCTCGTCGTGACCCACGGCGGCACGATCCGCGCCGTGGACGGCATCTCCGCGCCCGGCGGCGCGATCGCCAACTGCGAGCTGCTTCGCGTGCCCGCGCCCGCGCCTCGCCGAGCCGTCGTGAGCGCCGCACCGCGGATCGCGTTCGCGCTGCTCGTCTGCGCGACGTTCGGGGCGTTCTTCGCCGCGCAGGAGCTCAAGAGCACGCCGCCGCTCGTCCAGGACCTCAAGGTCACGCCGTTCTTCTCCCCCAACCGCGACGGCCGCTTCGACCGCGCGCGGGCGTCGTTCGTCCTCAAGCGCACCGACGACGTCACGGTGACCGTCATCGATCGCGCCGGCGACGCGGTGCGCCGGCTCGCCGACAACCGCCGCCTGCCGCGCGGGCGCCGGATGACCATCGTCTGGGACGGCCGCACCGCGTCGGGGGCCGTCGTGCCCGACGGCGTCTACCGCGTCCGCGCGAGCCTGCGCCGCCAGGCACGGTCGGTGACGCTGCCGCGCAACATCCGCAAGGACACGAAGCCGCCGAACGTCCTCGTGACCTCGATCGGGCCGCTGCGCGACAAGCTGCCGCGTCCGGAGCTGCTGCCGAACACCGCCGGCGATCCGGCGCGCGTCTCCTTCCTCGCCCCCGGCCATCGCAAGGAGGTCTTCGTCTACCGGACCGACGTGCGCCCGGTGCGATCGGTCTTCGACGAGCCGATCGAGCTCGACGACGAGGCGACGACGTGGGAGTGGGACGGGACCGTCGAGGGCCGGCGGGTGGCGGCCGGGACGTACGCCGTCGTCCTCCGCGCCCGCGACCAGGCGGGCAACGTCGGCTCGTCGGCCTCGATCCCGCCGCGCTTCGCGTTCCGCCGGCCGCTGCCCGGGCGCGGCGGCATCACGGTGCGATACCTCACCGCGCAGGCGCCGAGCGCGCCGGTGAGCTCGGGGGAGGACGCGCTCGTCGCCGTCGACTCGGCGGACGCGAACTTCACCTGGACGGTGCGCCGGATCGGCGAGCGCCAGATCCGCAAGCGCGGGCGCGGGACGCGCTCGCGCGTCGTCCGCTTCGCCGCGCCCGGCGGGAAGTCCGGGCTCTACGTCTTCGAGGCGCGCACCCGGACGCGGAAGGTCGCCGCGCCGCTCGTCGTGCAGTCCCAGCAGTCGCGCGACGTGCTCGTCGTGCTGCCGGTGACGACCTGGCAGGGGTCCAACCCCGTCGACGACGACGGCGACGGGCGGCCCAACACGCTGGGCTCCGGGCTCCCGGTGCGGATCGCCCGGGCGTACGTCAAGAGCGGCCTGCCGCTGCAGCTGCCCAAGCAGGAGGCGCTGCTGCTCGCCCAGCTCGACCGCAGCGGCCGGCGCTACGACCTCACGACCGACGTCGCGCTCGCCCGCGGCATCGGCCCGAAGCTCGCCGGCCATCGCGGGGTCATCTTCGCCGGCGACACGCGCTGGCTCGACGCCGGGGTCGCCCGCTCGCTGCGGCGGTTCGTGCGCGAGGGCGGGCGCCTGCTGTCGGTCGGGACCGACTCGCTGCGGCGCAGCGTGACGTTCCAGGACCGCCGCGACCGCGCGATCGACCCGACGCTGCCGACCGACCGCGACCTCTTCGGCGCGCGCCTGCGGCCGGTCGTCCGCGAGCCGGTGACGCTCGTCAACGTCGTCGACGAGGTCGAGCTCTTCGGCGGGACCGAGGGCCTCTTCGGCGGCGTCGAGCTCTTCGAGGAGACCGTCGACGTGCGCGGCGGCGACCGGGCGATCGCCGCGGCGGCCGCGACGCAGCCGGGCGACCGGCAGGTCATCGTCGCCTCGCGGCTCGGCGACGGGCTCGTCATCCGCCCCGGCATGCCGGACTTCTCGGCGAAGCTGCGATCCAACCCCGAGCTCGCGACGTTCCTGGAGCGGACATGGGCACTGCTGCGGCGCCGGTGATCGCAGCGGTCACGACGCTGGGCGACGGCGCGCAGACGGCGGGCGTCGTCGTCGCGGCGCTGCTGGCCGCGGCGGTCCTGCTCGTCCGCTCGCCGCGCACGCGGAGCCTCGCGATGCTCGGCGCGCTCGTCCTCACGCCCGTCCTGCTCGTCGCGAACATCTGGTCGACGCCGCAGTTCGAGCCGCTGCGCGGGCGCCCGGCGCTGTTGCTCGGCGCGGCCGGCGCGGGGCTCGTCGTCCTCGCGCTCGGCGCGCTGGCGATCCATCGCCGCCCCGTCCTGCTCGCGCTCGCGGCAGCGGCGACGCTGCCGTTCCGGGTGCCGATCGAGTCCGGTGGCGACACCGCGAACCTGCTCGTGCCGCTGTACCTCGTCATCGCCTCCGGCGTCCTCGCCTATGCCGTCCCGCACCTGCGCGCGCCGCGCGGCCTCGACGACGCGGACGACGTCCGCGCGCGCGGGCTGCTCGAGTGGCTGCTCGCCGCGGGGGTCGTCCTGTACGCGGTCCAGGCGGCCTACTCGAGCAGCTTCGATGCCGCGCTCGCCCAGGTCATCTTCTTCTATGTCCCGTTCGCGCTGCTCTACGCGCTGCTCGTGCGCCTGGAGTGGACGCCGCGGCTGGCCGTGCAGTGCCTCGTCGTCGCGGTCGTCCTCGCCGCGGCGTTCGTCGGGATCGGGTTCGTCGAGTACGCCAAGCGCGAGCTGCTGCTGAACCCGAAGGTCATCAGCTCCAACCAGTTCGAGTCCTACTTCCGCGTCAACTCGCTGTTCTTCGACCCGAACATCTACGGGCGCTTCCTCGTGACGGTCATGCTCGGGGTCATGGCGGTCCTGCTGTGGGTCCGCCGGCCGCTCGTCGTCGCCGGCTGCGCCGCGGTGCTCGGGCTGCTGTGGGCCGGGCTCGTGCTGACGCTGTCGCAGTCCTCGTTCACGGCGCTGCTCGCCGGCCTGGCGGTGCTCGGCGCGCTGCGCTGGGGGGTGGCGCGGATCGCGGCGCTCGTCGGCGCGCTGGCGGTCGCGGGGGTCGTCGTCGTGCTCGTGGCTCCGGGGGCGGTGGGCCTCGACCAGTCGGCGGACGCCGTCACGAGCGGGCGCTCGACGCTCGTCGAGGGCGGCGTCGAGCTCTTCACGGAGAAGCCGGTCACCGGCTGGGGCGCGGGCTCGTTCCGCAACGAGTACCGCCTCCAGGAGAAGTCCTCCAACGCCCGCGCGTCGGCGGCGTCGCACACGATCCCGATCACCGTCGCGGCCGAGCAGGGCGCCGGCGGCCTGGCGCTCTACCTCGCGCTCGTCCTCGTCGCGATCGCCGGCCTGCTGCGCGGGGCCCGGACGTCGATCGCGCGCGCGGCCGTCGCCGCGGCGTTCGTCGCGCTCGTCGTGCACACGCTGCTCTACGCGGCGTTCCTCGAGGATCCGCTGGCGTGGGCGCTGCTCGCGGTCGGCACCGCGCTCGCGCCTGAGGCGGCGCGGCGGTCGGCGCGCGAGCCCGCGCCTGCCGCGCCTGCGCGCCTGCCGCGCCCGCCGCGCCTGCCGCGCGGGCGCCCGCGGCGCCGTGACCCGCTCGCGAGAGCGCCTCGCCCTCGGCGCGCTCGCGCTCGCGGCGGTCGCGATGTGGGCGCTCGTCCCGACGTATCCGGACTACGACGCCTACCAGCACCTCGTCTGGGGCCGCGACCTCATGCGCGGCGCGACGCCGGGCTTCGAGACGTTCGCCGCGCCGACGCAGCACCCGCTCTACCTCGCGCTCGCCGCGCTGCTCTCGCTCGCCGGCCAGGACGCCGACCGCCTGCTCGTGCTCGTCACGGTCCTGAGCCTCGTCGCGCTGACCGCCGGGACGTACGTCCTCGGGCGCGAGCTCTTCGGGCCGTGGCCGGGCGCGGCGGCCGCGCTCTTCGTCGGGTCGAGCTTCGCGTTCCTGCTCTACGCGGTGCGGGCGTTCGTCGACGTCCCGTTCCTCGCGCTCGTCGTCTGGGCGGCGGCGCTCGAGGCGGCCCGCCCGCGGCGCGGCCTCGCGCCCGATGGTCCTGCTCGCGCTCGCGGGGCTCCTGCGCCCGGAGGCCTGGGTGCTCGCCGGGCTCTACTGGCTCTGGTGCCTGCCCGGCCGCGACCTGCGCGCGCGCCTCGGGCTGCTCGCGCTCGTCGTCGCGGCGCCGCTGGCGTGGGCGCTCGTCGACCTCGCCGTCACCGGCGACCCGCTCTTCAGCCTCCACGCGACGAGCGACCTCGCGGAGGCGCTCGGGCGCGAGCGAGGGCTGAGCAACGTCCCGTCGGCGTTCGTCGAGTTCCTCGCCGACGTCGCCCGCCCGCCGGTCGCCGCCGCCGGCGTCATCGGGCTCGTGCTCGCGGTGCGGCGCTTCGGCGTGCGCCGGATGGCGGTCCCGCTCGCGCTGCTCGGCGCGGGCGCGCTGACGTTCGCGGGGACGGGCGTCGCGGGCCTCGCGATCCTGCCGCGCTACCTCACGGTCCCGGCCGTCGCGCTCTGCCTGCTCGCCGGCTACGCGGTCATGGGCTACACGACGCTGCCGCCCGGCCCGGCCCGCGCGCGCTGGCGGCAGGCGGCGATCGGGGCGCTGCTCGTCGGCGTCGCGTTCCTCGCCGTCAAGGCGTCGAGCTTCGAGCGGCTGCGCGCGGAGCTGCAATTCATCGAGCGCACGCACGACGAGGTCTCGGCGCTCGTGACGAACCCGCGCGTGCGTCGCGGGATGCGCCTGCGGGCCGCTGACGTTCCCGACCTACCGCCTCGTGCCCGACGCCCGCTGGATCCTCGACGCCGATGCCCGCGAGGTCCGCTCGCGGGCGGCCGACCCGGACCCGGGAGCCGTCGCGGTCTTCATCACCGGCGACGGGAAGTTCGAGCGGCGCTTCGGGCGCGCGGACGGCGTCAGCCGCGCGACGAACCGGCTGCCGGCGGCCGAGCCCGACCTGGGCATCGGGTCGTTCGCGGTGTACGTGAACTGCAGTTAATTCACACGCGCCACGTCGCGCGATATACGGTGAACGCATGCGACTGCTGGTGACTGCTGCCGTTGCGCTGGCGATGCTCGCCGCCGCCGCCGGCTGCGGCACGTCCGACGAGGACGAGATCCGCGCCGTGACGGGGGAGGTGCAGCGCTCCTTGAAGGGCAAGAAGGACCTGGCGCGCGCGTGCGAGCTCCTGACGCCCCGCGCCGAGGCGCAGCTGTCCGCGCTCCTCGGGGCGTCGGCCGGCGATCGCTGCGTCGACGTCGTCGGGGGCGCCGACGAGGCCGGCGAGGATCCGACGGCCGCCGAGATCGCCGCGGCCACGATCCGGGTCCGCGACGACCTCGCGGTGCTCGACGCGGCCGGGGACGACGCGGACGTGGGGCTCGCGCGGGTCGACGGCAACTGGCGCGTCGACAACGTCCTCAACCCGTCGCTCGATCCGCCGGCACGCTCCTCCGCGCCCCGGCTCACGGAGGGCTCGGACAAGCGACAGCTGCTCGCGACGTACGCCGAGCTGCAGGACGCGTTCGCCGACCGCGACCACAAGCGCACGTGCGCGGTCCTGAGCACCGGCGCCGAGGCGCAGCTCGTCGTCGCGGTGGCGTTCGTCGGGCTGTTCACCGGCAGCGAGGGCGGTTCGGACCGCTCGTGCGCGGCGTCGCTGAAGACGATCGCCGACGAGGCGCAGGCGCCGTCCGCGTTCGCGGCGGGGGTGCCGTCGGCCGCCGACCTCGCCGCCGCCGAGGTCACCGTCGACGGCAGCACGGCGACCGTGCGGCTCGCGGGCCACGAGGGCACGAGGTTCGTCCGCGAGGAGGGGCGCTGGCTCGCAGGGCCCAGCGACGAGGAGATCGCTCACCGAGCCGACGCCGACCCCGCGCGAGCTCGAGCGCTGCTGGCGGCGCGCCGGCGCGTCGATCGCGTCGAGCGCGGAGGATCTGCGCTTCACGGCCGGCGACCGTTTCCTCACGACCGTCTCCCCGGGGCGGACGTCGCTCAAGGGCGGCGACTGGCGCGTCTTCTATGCCCACAAGGGCGACGTCGACCCCGGCGCCCGGAGCGTGTTCGAGCGACCTTCGATCGTTCCCGTCGTCGCCTACGTGAACCACTCGCCGAAGCGCAGCGGCGTCGTCAACCGCGCGCGGTCCTGCGGCGCGGACTAGGGCATGCGCTCGTCGTAGCGCGGCAGGCCGTCGTCGGGGATCGGCTCCCAGGGCGCGGCGTAGGCGACGAACTGGCGGGCGCTCGGCCGGACGCCGGGATCGCCGTCGATCGCGCCGAGACGCACGCCGACGAGCTCGCGGGTCTCGGGATCGCGGATGAACAGCGCCGAGCCGCAGGCCGCGCAGAAGACCTTGCCCCTGCCGCCGGGCGGCTCCCAGTCGCGTAGCTGGTCCTCGCCCTCGGTGACGAGCAGCGAGCCCCGCGCGAGCAGCGCCGACGCCGACGCCGCGGTGCCCGAGCGCCGCTGGCAGCGCGTGCAGTGGCAGTAGCGCGCGGGCCCGAGCGGGCCGGCGATCTCGAAGCGGACGGCGCCGCAGCCGCATCCGCCGGTGAGGGTCGCCGCCATGGCGTCGAGTCTAGGTCCCTATCGCACCGGCAGCGCAAGCGTCGCAGCGGCAGCGACGACGAGCGCGACGAGGGCGCGGTCGTGGGGCCGGGCGCGGAGCTCGGCGGGCCCCGCGCCGGCGGCGGCGGGGGCGAAGCGCGCCGACTCGCCCGCGATCCACAGCAGGACGGCGCCGGCGAGCGGGGTCGGGCGGCGCGGCACGTGGCGCACGGTCTCGATGAGCGCTCGGCCCGACGCCGCCAGCCCGCCGCGGTTGCCGAGCCGGTCGAGGATCGCCGACGCCTCGGTGCAGGACGGCACGCGGCGAGCGCGGCGCAGCGTCCGGCGGGCCACCTCGCGCAGGCCCTCCTCGCCGGCTGCGGCGCGCAGCCACGTCGCCACGAGGACGAGCAGCGCGGCCCGCGCGGTGCGCTGGAGCGTGAGGTCGAGCGCGATGCCGCCGACGAGCCCGAAGACGAGCGCGCCGGCCGCGAGCGTCGCCGCGATGATGAGCCCGGCGCGCACCGGCTCGCGCTCCGCGCGGGCGGTCGCCCAGGCCAGCGCGAGCCAGGCCGACACGGCGCCGAGCACGATCCAGTCGGTGCTGGCGAGCAGCACGCCGAACGCGACGATCGACGCGACGGCGACGGCGCGCGGATCGAAGCGCGGCGCGAGCGCTCGCGATCGCGACTCGGCGACGCCTCGGGCCGCCGCTCCGGCCTCGCGATCGAGGTCGGCCAGGCGAAGAGCCCGCGCCGGTAGACCGCCACCTGCACGGCGCTCGCGAACACCGTCCAGGCGAGCAGGCCCGCGGCGGTCGTCAGCAGCGCGGCCGTCGCTCCCTCGGGAAGGAGCGGCAGGTCGCCGAGCAGCGTGTCGTACGTCCCGGCGTAGACGTCGAGGCCGCCGATGATGATCCAGATGTAGAACGCCGTCGCGACGAGCTGGTCGGTGAACCGGACGCCCGCGCAGGCCGCGAACTGCGTCGCGAAGGCGGCGCGGCGCGCGTGCAGCCGCCCGAGCATCGGCGCCGAGACGGCCTGCGTCAGCGGGATCCCGATGCGCGCCGGGCCCATGACCGCGACCGTCTGCAGCATCGCGGCGAGGCTCGCGCCGTAGCCGGTCCGCGCCCCCGCGCACTGGGCCGCGCGCGCGAGCGCGACGCCGCCCGCGAGCGCCACGGCGTAGCCGCCGGTCGGCACGACGCGCGATGCGAGAAACGAGGCGGTCGCGACGTGGGCGAGGCCGGCCTGCTCGGCCGCGGCGGCGTCTCGGGGTTCGGCGTCCGCGGTCACGGCTACGAAGTGTGCCGTCACCGGGGCGCCGGGCGGTGCAGCCCGAGGGCGCTGCCGCCTACCCGCCGAGGATCTCGAGCTTCAGCGAGCCCTTGCCGTTCATCTGCCCGCTGACGGACACGTTGCAGATGTTCGCGCCGGACACCGGGATCTTCAGCGTCTTCGTCTCGGCCGAGGTCACCGTGAAGCGGTCGTTGTCGGTGCCGGCCTTCGTGCCCTTGCGGCAGGCGATCGTCGTCGAGACCGCCGTGCTCTTCGCCGGATTCGGCGTGGCCCGGACCTTGACCGTCCCCGGCTTCTCGACCGTCGCGCTCGTCGCGACCGCCGGGAAGTCGCCCTTGGCCGTCTTCGTCGCGAGGACCTCGCCGTCGTCCGACGACTCGTCGCCGGACTGCTCGTCATCGGACTTCGGCGCGTCGTCGCTCTTCTTGGCCGTCGTCGCCGCCCCGTCGGAGCCGGTCTCGTCGTCGTCGCCGCAGGCGGCGAGCGCGGCGCACGGCAGGACGATCGAGATGGCGACGAGCAGCTTCGTGAGTGAGATCTTCATGACTAGGTGATACCAAGCGCCCGCAATCGCTCCCACAGCGGGGCGTTGACGCGCTCGGCCGTCTGCTCGAGCGCCCATGCCCGCAGCCGCTCGTCGGGGCGCAGCCGCGCGCCCGCCTGCGCCCGCAGGGCGGCGGCGAACTCGTCGGCGTCGGCGACCGTCGTGACGGCCTCGTCCCAGGTGTGCACGCCCGCGAGCTCCGGCGAGATCGTGCGCCGCCCGAGCCGCGCGTACTTCAGGATCCGGTAGGGCAGCGCGGCGTCGTTGAACGGCTCGGCGCGGAACGGCAGGATGCCGACGTCGGCGCAGAGGATGAGCCGCGCCGCCGCCTCGTCGGGCTGGCGGCCGAGCCAGACGAGCCCCGGCGCCGAGCGACACCAGGCGAAGTCGGGATCGTCCTTGCACTCGTCCTCGTGCCACGCGCCGACGAGCAGGACGACGAGCTCGGGCATCCGCTCGGCGACCGAACGCAACAGCGACCAGTCCGTGCGCCAGCCGAGGTGGCCGAGCGAGACGGCGATGACGGCCGCGGCCGGGTCGGGCGCGGGGAAGGAGTCGGCGGCGAGGCCGACGAGCTGCGCCTCGCGGCCGGCCTCGCGCTCGAGCTCGGCGAGCCTGCCGGAGACGACGAACGTCAGCGCCGAGCGCGACGCCGCCGCGTCGTGCAGCGCCGCGAGCCGGCGGCGCATCCGCGGCGAGGCGTCGTAGGCGACCTCGTAGCGGTCCCAGCGCCCGTACCAGAGCTCGGCCTGCGGCCGCGCGGCGAGCAGCGCCTGCGCGAGCGGCCACTGCACCGGGTGGAAGATCGTCACCGCGCGCAGGTCGCCGCGCAGCGTCCGCAGCAGGCGCTTCGCGGTCCCGCGCGCGACGCGGTCGCGCAGCGGGCCCGGCAGGCGCGCGATCGCGCCGTACGGCACCCGCGGCGGATCGGCCGCCGCGACGCCCTCGGCGCGCAGGAGGTCGCGCGCCTGGTCGGCGAGGATGAAGCCCTCCAGCGGTCGCGGCAGCAGCAGGAGGGCGCGGGGATCCGGCACGTGCGGACAGTAGCGTGGCGCGCGTGGCGCAGCCTCTTCACCCGCCTGCTGACGGGAGGCGCGAGCTACCAGGCGGCGAGCGTGCTGTCGGCGGCGCTGGCGCTCCTGACGCTGCCGCTCTACACGCGCGCGCTGAGCGCCGCGGACTTCGGCGTCGCCGAGACGCTGCTGACGTTCATCATCCTCGCCTCGATCCTCCTGCGGTTCGGGCTCGGGGAGGCGTTCGTCCGCTTCTACTTCGCGACGCCCGAGGGGGACGAGCGCGACCGCCTCGCCCGCGCGACGACGGCGACCGTCCTCCTGACGACGACGGGCGCGGCGCTCGTCGCCGCCGCGCTCGCCGGCCCGCTGAGCGAGCTGCTGCTCGGCTTCGAGGAGGCCGGGCTCATGCGGATCGCCGTGCTCGGCCTCTGGGCGTTCACGAACCTCGAGATCGCCTACGCCCTCCTGCGCGTCGAGGAGCAGCGGCGCGCGTACCTCGTCGCCTCGGCGTGCAACGTCCTGCTGAGCGTCGCGCTGACGGTGACGCTCGTCGTCGTCCTCGACCAGGGCGCGCGCGGCTACCTCCTCGGCAACTACGCCTCCTCGGCGGTCGTCCTCGTCGTGCTGTGGTGGACGCTGCGCGGGCGCCTGACGCCGGGCGCGGCGGCCGGCGCCGCGAAGCGCGTCGCGCTCGGCCCGCTCCTGCGCTTCGGCGTGCCGACGGTGCCCGCCGACGCGACGGTCTTCGCGCTGAACGTCGTCGACCGCGCCTACCTGCTGCGCACGCAGAGCGCCGCCGCCGCCGGGCTCTTCGCGCTCTCCGTGAAGCTCGCGACCGCGGTGATCCTCGCCGTCCGCGGCTTCCAGCTCGCCTGGCCGCCGCTGGCCTACTCGATCGACGACGACGACCGCGCCCGGCGCTTCTACGCCACCGTCGCGACGTGGTACGTCGTCGTCACCGGGCTCGTCGTCGCGGGCCTGACGCTGCTCGGGCGCTGGGTCGTCCGGCTGCTCGCCGCGCCGGAGTACTTCGAGGCGCACGAGGCGCTGCCGTGGGTCGCGCTGGGCTGGGCGATGTACGGGCTCTTCCTCGTGCTCGTGACGATCGGCGGCCGCGCCGGCATCACGACGCGGACGTTCCCGGCCGCGCTCGCGGGCGTCGTCGTCAACGTCGTCGTCCTCGTGGCGCTCGTCGAGCCGCTCGGGATCGCCGGGGCCGGCATCGCGCTCGTCGCCGCCTACGCGGTCATGCTCGTCGTCCTGCACCTCCTGACGCGCGGCCTCTTCGCGGTGCCGTTCGAGTGGGGCCGGCTCGCGCACGCCGTGGCGCTGCTCGCCGGGGTCGCCGTCGCCGGCGAGCTGCTGCTGCCCGACGCGGGCGCCGCGGGCTTCGCCACGCGAGCGGCCGCGCTGGCCGCCCTGCCGGCCGCGCTCCTGGCGACCGGCTTCATGCGCCCGCAGGAGCGCGACGGCCTGCGCTCGCTGCTGCGCCGCCGGCGAGCCGACGATTAGGGCGCTTGGAGAGCGGAAAACATCTCGACATGGCCAAGACGCGCATCCCGCCGGCCACCGGGGCCGCCGCAGCGGCGGCCGTCGCGCTCGCCGCGGCAGGCGGCAAGGTCGTCGCGCAGCGGCGCGCGCAGCCCGACGGCCGAAGACCCCGAGCGCAAGTACCGGCTGCGCGCCGACGAGTACGTCCCCGACGGCGTGCGCCGGATCGCCCGCGGCCAGCTCTCGACCGCGCACGAGACGCTCGAAGCGGCGAGCGGCGACGACCTCGGCGAGGCGGTGCACGACGCGCGCAAGCGCCTCAAGCGCCTGCGCGCCTGCCTGCGGCTCACCCGCGACGCGCTCGGCGACGAGACCTACGACCGCGAGAACACGGCCTTTCGGATGGCCGGACGCCGGCTGTCGGGCGCGCGCGACGCGCAGGTTCTCGTCGAGACGCTCGACGCGCTGGCAGACCGCTTCGCCGCCGAGCTGCCGGCCGCGGTGACCGCCGCCCTGCGCTCGCGGCTGCAGGAGGAGCACGAGCGCGCGACCGCCGAGCTGCGCGATGACGACGCCACGATCGAGACGACGCTCTCAGGAGCTCGGCCGCGCCCGCACGCGGACGGCCTGGTGGTCGCTCGACGCCGACGGCTTCGCCGCGCTGAAGCCCGGCCTGCGGCGCATCTACCGGCGCGGGCGCCGGCGCATCCGCGCCGCGGCGGCCGACCCGACGACCGAGAACCTCCACGAGGCGCGCAAGCGCGTCAAGGATCTCTGGCACGCGACGCAGATCGTGCGGCCCGCGTACCCGAAGAGGCTCAAGGCGCTGTCCAGGCGCGCTCATGACCTCGCCGACCTCCTCGGCGACGACCACGACCTCGCCGTCCTGCGCGACTACGTCGATGCGCACCCGCAGTGCTTCGACGACGAGTCCGACAAGCGCGCGCTGCTGGCCGTCCTCGACCGCCGGCGCGAGGCGCTCCAGCGCGACGCGCTCGCGCTCGGCCGCAAGCTCTACGCGGACAAGCCCGGGCGCTTCGTCGACCGCATCGAGCGCGGCTGGCGCAAGCGCGCCGCCGCCAGCCCCGAGCCGCTCGCCGGCTGAGCCTCGCCTCCATCCAGGTGTGACACGTCGAGCCCTGGGTTTATCCCACGGGCGCATCCGACCGGACGATGATGCGCGCATGCCCCGATTCCTCCTCGCAGCCATGCTGTCCGCGGCCGTCCTGGCCGCACCCGCCACGGCGTCGGCCGCCGACGCGCTCGTCGCCCCCGACGCCGCCGCCCAGCAGGTCGCCGCCCTCGACGGCACGGTCGTCTGGGTCAGCGGGAAGTTCGGCGCCCAGAAGCTCATGCAGCGCACTCCCGCGGGCGTCGTCAGCGAGGTCAGAGGGACGCGCCAGGCGCGCTCGTACCGCTCGATCGACCTCGGGCACGACAGCGACGGCGGCCTGCTGCTGACGTACCTGCGCTGCGACACGAGCAGCCTCGTGCGCCGGGCTCTGGAACGACCTCGACGGCCGCCGCGCGACGTTCCGCAACCTCCGGCTGAAGGGCTGCAGCCTCACGACGGCGCCCTCGCAGTGGGGCACGCGCATCGCCTACGGGATGGCGTGCGTGCGCAACGGCAAGGCCGACAACGCCCGCACCGGGCTCTACGTCAAGCGCCCCGGCAAGGCGCCCCGGCAGCTGCCGCGGCCGAAGGACGCGATCAAGGCCGGCGCCAGGGAGATCCGCGCCGTCGACCTGCGCGGCACGCGCGTCGCCGCGATCGCCGCCGACATCAGCGAGTACTCCTTCTCGCAGTCCGTCAACGGCACGGGCATGTGGTCGTTCTTCGCGGCCGCCAACGAGGGCGACGGCGCGGCGAGCGCCCGCGGCGTGACGCTCGGCACCGGCAACGCGCAGTGGACGCTCACGAACGCCGAGCACCTCGACGACCCGAAGCAGACGATCATCTTCCGGCTCGTCGGCACCTGCCTGCGGCGGGAGAGCATCGAGACCCCGTCGACCGGCGACTACGCCGCGACCGACCTCGCCGTCGACGGCTCGACGCTGTATCTCGTCGTGCCGGGCGTCGGCATCGCGACGCACGAGTTCGCGCCCGCCGCCACCCCCGCCTGCTGAGCTACAGCCGCGTTCCGCGGTTGTGCTCGGAGGCCGCCTCGCGCAGGCCCTCTCCCTGCGCGGGGCGCAGCGTCGCGGTGACGTGGCGCCAGTAGCGGCGCGGGTCGTGTCCGGGCAGCACGACCGCCGCCGCCGAGCGCGCCGCGTACGTGAACGCCGTCAGCAGGCGCACGATCCACGCGGACGCGGCCGTGTGGTGCTTGCGCATGTAGACGTCGCGGTTGCGTGACAGCTCGACGATCCGCCGCTCCGGCACGCCGCCGGTCGAGAGCTGCTCGTGGTGCACCGCGGCCGCCGCCGGGACGTAGAGCGTGCGCCAGCCGGCGTCGCGCAGGCGCCTGCAGAAGTCCACCTCGTCGGAGTAGACGAAGAACGCGGGATCGAACCAGCCGATCTGCTCGGCCGCATCGCGGCGAACGAGCAGCGCGGCCGACTGCGCCCAGTCGACCTCGCGGACGTCGTCGCCCCGGCTCTGGACCGTGAAGCGGCGGTGCAGGAAGAGCGCGCCGACGAGCGCCGTCAGCGGCGTCGGGAAGCGCCACGCGGACGCCTGGCGGCGACCGTCGGGGCGCAGGAGCCGCGCGCCCGCCGCGGCGGCGTCGGGCCGCGCCTCGAGCGCGTCGCGCAGCGCGAGCGTCGCGCCCGGCAGCAGCTCGGAGTCCTCGTTGAGCAGCAGGCAGTAGCGGCCGCGGGCGCGCTGCAGGAGCTCGGAGTCGTTCTCGCCCTTGCCGCTGCGGCGGTCGAGCGCGACGAGCTGCGTCGTCGCCGGGTGGTTGCGCGCCGCGCCGGCCGAGCCGTCGCGCGAGGCGTTGTCGAGGACGAGGACCTCGGTCTCCAGGCCGATCTCGGCCTGCTCGGCGGCGATCGCGTCCAGGCAGCGAACGAGCAGCTCGCGCTGCTCGGTGTTCACGACGCAGTAGGAGAGATCGACCGCCACCTGCGCCCGACGATACTTCGCGGCGGTGCGCATCGACGTCGTCGATCCCTCGGCCTTCACGCCGCCCTACGACCACGCGCTGTGCACGGCGCTGGCGCGTCAGGGCGCGGAGGTGCGCCTGCAGACGAGCCGCTTCGCCTACGGCTCCGTGCCGCCGCCCGACGGCTACGAGCTGCGCCGGAGCTTCTACCGCCGCGGTCCGGGCGGGGCCGGGCTCGCGCCGGCGCTTCGCGGCCAAGCTCGCCCAGCACGTCCCCGACATGCTCGCCTACCGCCGCGCCGCGGCGAGCGCCGACGTCGTCCACTTCCAGTGGCTCACCGTCCAGCCGCTCGACGTCCACCTCCTGCCGCGCTCGCGGCCCGTCGTCCTCACCGCGCACGACGTCCTGCCCCGCGAGCCGCGCCGCGGCCAGCTCGCCGCCCAGCGGCGCCTGTACGAGCGCGTCGACGCGGTCGTCGTGCACTCCGAGCACGGCCGCGGCGCGGCTCGTCGAGCAGCTCGGCATCGACCCGTCGAAGGTCAGCGTCATCGCGCACGGGGCGTTCGCGCATCTCGCCGAGCACCCCTCGCCGAAGCCGCTGGCGCCGGCGCTGGCGAGCGTCGAAAAGCCCGTCGTCCTGTTCTTCGGCCTCCTGCGCCCGTACAAGGGGATCGACGTCCTGCTCGAGGCCTGGCGCGAGATCGACGACGCCGAGCTGTGGATCGTCGGGATGCCGCGGATGGACATCGCGCCGCTGAAGGCCTCCGCGCCCCCGTCGGTGCGCTGGATCTCGCGCTACGTCGCCGACGACGAGCTCGGAGCGTTCTTCGGGCGTGCGGACGTCGTCGTGCTGCCCTACCGCGAGATCGACCAGTCCGGCGTGCTGTCGACGGCGCTCGCGTTCGGCGCGCCGCTGCTGCTGAGCTCCGTCGGCGGCTTCCCGGAGGTCGCCGCGCAGGGGGCGGCGGCGCTCGTCGCGCCCGGCGACGCGGCGGCGCTCGCGGCCGAGCTGCGCCGGCTGCTCGCCGATCGCGCCGCGCGCGAGCGCCTCGGAGCCGCCGCGCTGGCGGCCGCCGGCGGGCCGTATTCGTGGGACGCGGTCGCCCGGGCGCACCTCGAGCTCTACGGTTCGCTGCGCGGCGGGTAGCCGCGGCCGCGAGAATGGGCGCGTGTCCCTCGTGGAGGTCGTCTTCTGGGCCTGCGTGGGCCTGCTGGTCTACGCACAGCTCGGCTATCCGCTCCTGCTCGCCGCCCTCGCGCGGCTGCGGCGCCGCGGGACGACGCCCGCGCTGCCCGCGCAGCCGCCGACGGTGAGCCTCATCGTCGCCGCCTACGACGAGGAGGCGGTGATCGCGGCGAAGGTCTCCAACGCCCTGGCGCTGGACTATCCGCGCGACCGCCTCGAGATCGTCGTCGCCGCCGACGGGTGCAGCGACGCGACGGCGACCGCCGCCGACGAGGCCGGCGCCGACCTCGTGCTCGACCTCCCGCGCGGCGGCAAGATCCGCGCGCAGGACACCGCCGTCGCGCACTCGACCGGCCAGATCGTCGCCTTCTCGGACGCGAACTCGACGTGGGAGCCCGACGCGCTCGCGCTGCTCGTCGCCGCGTTCGCCGACCACGACGTCGGCTACGCCTGCGGGAACGTCCGCTTCGTCCAGGCCGAGGGCTCCAACCAGGAGGGGCTGTACTGGCGCTACGAGATGGCGCTGCGCGCGCTCGAGTCGCGCCTGCAGTCGATCACCGGCGGCAACGGCGCGATCTACGCGACGCGCCGCGAGTCCTACATCGAGGTCGACCCGATCATGGGCCACGACCTCTCGTTCCCGTTCAACATGGTCAAGCGCGGCTGGCGGGCCGTCTACGTGCCGGAGGCCCGCGCGACGGAGAAGATGGTCCCGTCGATCGAGGGCGAGTTCGCCCGCAAGCGGCGGATGATGAGCCACGCCTGGCCGATCGTCCTGCGCGGCGGGCTGCTGTCGCCGCGCGGCTACCCGCCGCTCTACGCGCTCATGATCGTGTCGCACCGCGTGCTGCGCTACGCGGCGCCGTTCCTGCACGTCGGCGCGTTCGTGACGAGCGCGGTGCTCGTCGGCTCGGGCGCGATCTACGCGCTGGCGTTCGCGGCGCAGGTCGCGCTCCTGGCGGCGGCGCTGCTGGCCCCGCGCTTCCCGCGCCGGCCGCTGCTCGTCGCGCGCTACTACGTCCTGACGACCGCGTCGGTCGCCGCCGGGCTGTGGGACTGGCTGCGCCACGGCACCGCCGCCGGCTGGGAGCCCGCCGAGGGCACGCGCTGATGCGCCGCGCCCTCGACGTCGCGATCGCCGCGACGGGGCTCGCGATCGCCTCTCCGGTGCTCGCGCTCGCGATCGTCGCGATCCGCCTGGAGTCGCGCGGGCACCGCGATCTACCGCCAGCGCCGGGTCGGCCTGCACGGCCGCGAGTTCGACGTCCTGAAGCTCCGGACGATGGTCGACGGCGCCGAGCACACCGGCGCGGGCCTCGCCGTGAACGCCGGCGACGACCGCATCACGCGCGTCGGCCGGATCCTGCGGCGCGCGTCGCTCGACGAGCTGCCCAACCTCGTCAACGTCCTGCGCGGCGACATGGCGATCATCGGGCCGCGGCCGACGCTGCCCTCGCAGGTCGCGCAGTACACCGAGCGCGAGCGCGGCCGCCTCGCGGTGCGCCCGGGCATCACCGGCTGGGCGCAGGTCAACGGCCGCGCCTCGCTGCCATGGCCCGAGCGCATCGAGCTCGACCTCTGGTACATCGAGCACCGCTCGCTGCGCCTCGACGCGCGGATCCTCTGGCGCAGCGCGCGGATGGTCCTCGGCGGCGACGGGCTCTACAAGGGCGAGACCGGCGGCTGGACCCCGCGCTGATCTCAGCCTGGATCAGCGCGGGTGCAGCACCGGCTTGATGTCGAGCGACCGGGGTGCCGTCGAGCGCTTCGAGGTCGCCGACGGTGATCCGCCCGCCGTCGATCTCCAGCACCCGGACGCGGTGCAGCCCGATCGGGTTCGGCCGCGCCGGGCGAGCGGGTGCTGAAGACGCCGCGCTCGGGGACCGAGCAGTCGTCCTGCGGATGCGTGCGCAGGACGTCGCGCGACGCGCGGTCAAGCCACGTGAGGACGAGGATCTCGTGGCCGGCGGCGATGCCGTCGAGGCCCTCGAGCAGATCCGGGTCGACGACGACGACGGCCTCGGGCGTGCCGAGGAAGCCCTGCCGCGGCGCATCGGCCGGATCGGTCAGCGGCGACTCCACGACGCCGATCGGGCGCAGCTCGAGGTCCACCGCCACAGCCTCGCACGCGCGGCGGCGCCGGGACGGCACAGGCCGTCCCGGCGCCGGGGCTCAGTCGTCGTCGTCGTGGTCGCGCGCCCGCAGCTGGCTGCGGATCTCGCCGCCGGGGAACTTCGTGCTGTGGACGTTGGCGTAGGTCATCCCTGCGCGGACGGCCTTGAGCAGCTCCGCGAGCTCGCCCGCGGCGATGCCCTGCGCGGCCGGGCCGATGACGTTGTCCGCGGTGAACGTGCCCTCGACCTTCGCCGGGCCGGGCGGGCACGGCTGCGTGCCGGCCGGGCCGTTGCCGAGGTTCGAGCACAGGAACACGCTGATGCCGCCGTTGACCCCGGCCTGGCCGAAGTGGATGTGCGCCTGCGTGACGTCGCCCTCGAGGGCGGAGTAGCTGAGCCTGTAGCCGACGGAGTCCTTGCCCGGTGAGAGCTGCGCACGGAACTTCCCGGACGCGGTGGTCGAGACCGCCGGGACCTCCTCGTAGCCGTCCAGCGAGCCCTTGACGTCGCCCCCGCCGCCGGCAACGGCAGTCGTGACCGCGATCGCCATCGCCCCCCCGACCGCGACGACCGACGCGAGCTTGATCCTGCCGTTCATTGCGCACCTCCCGTTCGGTGAACCGTGCGCCACCTCGACCTACCCCGCCCTACACCCGCCCACGCTTGACGTCCGCCTCGAGGCGGTCCAGCGCCTCGCGCACCTCGGCGATGCGCTCCTCGATGACCGGCTCCTCGGGGTCGCCGTGCTCGAGGCGGTCGGCGCGCTCGCGGGCGTGCTCGATCGCGCGCGCCTCCTCGAGCGAGTTGATGACGACGCCGATGAGGATGTTGAAGATGAGAAACGCCGCGACGAGCGCGTAGCTCACGAAGTAGACGATCGTCCAGTCCGACAGCTCGCGGCCCATCGCGATCTGGTCGGGCAGGTTCTCGAGCGTCAGCGTCACGAACAGCGTGAGCATCGCCTCGCCGATCGTCCCGTACTCCCGCGGCGCGTGGTCGTCGAAGATCGTCCAGCCGACCATCCCGTAGACGAAGACGACGAGCAGCGCGAGCACGGAGAGGCTCGCGACGCCGGGGAGGCTGCGCCCGACCGCGATCGTCAGCACGCGCAGGTCCGGCAGCAGCCGCACGATCCGCATGACGCGGGCGAGGCGCGCGAGTCGCAGCAGCGTCGTGTTCTCGCGCAGGCCGGGCAGGAACGACGCCGCGACGACGACGAAGTCGAAGACGTTCCAGCCGCTGCGGAAGAAGCCGCCCGGCCTGGAGCCGAAGGCCGTCAGACGGATCGCGAGCTCGACGACGAAGATGCCGAGGAAGATGTCGTTGAGCGCGCGCAGCAGCCCGCCGGCCTCGCGGACGACCGCGTCGTAGGTCTCGAGGCCGAGCACGACGCCGTTCGCGAGGATGATCGCGAAGATGAAGAGGTTGAACGGCTTGGAGTCCGCGAGGTCGGCGCAGACGCGGACGATCGCCGAACGGCTGTCGTGGTCCTCCCGGTCGTCGGTTGACGGAAGGTGCCGCATCGCGGCGCAACATTAGGGACTGGCGCCGCGCGCCTGCCGCCACGACGGCGGCAGGCGCGCGGGTCGTGGGTCAGACCGCGGCGTGCGCGAGGCTCGGCACCCTGTCGGTGGCGAAGCTCGTGCGCAGGTAGAAGAACCACGTCATGCCGGCGAAGACGAGGTAGGCGAAGAGGAAGACGAAGAGCGCGGGGATCGACCAGTCCGACATCGACTGCGCGACCGCGAGCTTCTCGGGCGCCGTCTCGGCGGCCTTCACCGCGGCCGACACGCCGAGGCTCGCCTGCCGGAAGACGACCTGGATGAGGAAGCCGCCGAACGCGCCGATCGCGCCGGCGATGCCGATGACGGCCGCCGCCTGGTGCTTGAAGTCCAGCGCCGTCTTCTTCGGGTCGAGCTGCTTCTCGGCCGCCTCCTTGCGCCCGAGCTCGGTGAAGATCAGCGGGATCATCCGGTACGTCGAGCCGTTGCCGGCGCCGGCGAGCAGGAAGATCGCCATGAACGACCCGAAGAAGAGCGGGAAGCTGTGCTGGTTGACGCCGATGATCGCCGTCACCGTGAACAGCGCCTCGCCGAGGAAGACCGCGAACGTCACCCGCGCGCCGCCGATCCTGTCCGACAGCCAGCCGCCGAGCGGCCGCGCGATCGAGCCGATGAGCGCGCCGACGAAGCCGAGGCCGGCGAGGTAGGTCGCGATGAACGGATGGCTCGCGAGGAACTCCGGGAACGTGTTCTTGATGACGAGCGGCAGCGCGAACGCGTAGCCGATGAACGACCCGAACGTGCCGATGTACAGCAGCGACATGACCCAGGTCTGGCTGTGCCTCAGCGACTTCGTGTACGAGCGCGCGTCGGTCCTGGCGTCGGTGATGCTGTCCATGAACAGCCAGGCGAGCAGGGCCGCGAGGACGATGAACGGCATCCAGACGATCCCGGCATAGGCGAGGTTCACGTCGTGGATCGGCAGCTTGTGGGTCGCCACCGGGACGCCGATGATGATCACGAGCGGCACGAGCAGCTGCGCGATCGCGACGCCGAGGTTGCCGCCGGCGGCGTTGAGGCCGAGCGCGAAGCCCTTGTGGCGGTCGGGATAGAAGAACGAGATGTTCGCCATCGAGGACGAGAAGTTGCCGCCGCCGAAGCCCGCGGTCGCGGCGCAGAGGGCGAGCACCCACATCTGCGTCGAGTGGCTCTGCTCGGCGAGCCAGCCGCTGGGCACGAGGAACGCGAGCAGCAGCACGGGGATGAGCAGCAGCGACGCGCTGAAGCCGGTCCACGCTCGACCGCCGAACCTCGGCACCGCGAACGTGTACGGGATCCGCAGCGTCGAGCCGATGAGGTTCGGCAGCGCGATGAGGAGGAACTGCTCGGACAGCGACAGCGTGAAGCCGGCGTTGGCGAGGTTGATGACGACGATCGTCCACAGCACCCAGATCGAGAAGCCGAGGTTCTCCGCGAAGATCGAGAGCGCGAGGTTCTTCTTGGCGATCTTCTTGCCGCGGGTCTCCCAGAAGGTCTCGTCCTCGGGGTCCCAGTCGTCGATCCAGCGGCCGCGGCGGCCGGCCGCGGCGGGCTTCGGACTGGCGGCCGCCTCGGGGGCGGGCGGGGCGATCGTCGTGCTCATAACTCCTCCGGAACGGCGCAGGGGTTCACTGTGAGGCACGCTTTCAGAGGGGAATTTCCGCCCTGTGTGCGAAAGATTTCGGTTGGGTGAACCGCGCGTTGCGGTTGCGCGTCAGCGCCGCGGGCGCACGGCGCGCAGGACCGCGTCGCGCGAGCGACCCGCGGCGTTGCGCGGCGCTCGGCGCCGACGTGATGCGCAGGCGGTGAAGCGCCGGGCGGCGCAGGCGCAGCCGGTGGCTGAAGCGCCCGTCGCGGACGCGCAGCGCGACCCGCGCGACGACGTGCATCCGCCCGTCGCTGCCCTCGCGCGCGATCCGCAGGACCGCCTTGGTGCTGCGGGGCGTGACGGTGCCCGCGACGGTGAAGCGCCGCCGCGCCGTGACGCGCCGCGGCGCGCGCAGGCTGATCCGCGGGGCGACCTGGACGCCGACGGTGGGCAGAGGCGACGAGCGTGCCGCCGGGGAGCGCGACGACCGCCCGGATCGCTGCGCGAGTACTGCGTCGGCAACGAGACCACCCAGGTGCCGTCGGACGCGGTCGTCGTGCGTGCGCGGGTGAGAAAGCGCGATCCGGACGCGATCTGGATCGAAACGGGCGCATGTGCGAGCGGCGCGCCGGCGCTGTCGGCGGCGCGCCCGGTCAGGTGCGCGAGCTGCGGGAGGTCCAGGTGCGCGTCGGCGACGGCGATCGAGACCGCGACCGCCGGCGGCGCCGGCACCGACGGGGCGAGGACCGCCGCCTGGCGGCGGATCTCGGGGAGCTGGGCGACGAGCGCGTCGCCGGGGCAGGCCGTCGTGTCGGCGTCGCGGTGGCCCGCGATCCGCTCGAACGTCACCGGCGTTCCCGCGGGGTAGCGGTTGGAGGGCCCGCCCGCCGACGTCACGGTCACCTGGCCGGACACCGGAGCGCCGTGCAGCGAGAGCTTCCACGCCAGCAGCTGGGCGGTCGCGGCGATCGCCTCGGGCGTCTGCGCGGCATCGGTGAAGGTCCCGATGTTCGCGACGCCGGTCGAGACGCCGTTGTAGCCCTGCGCCTGCGCGCCGATGACCGGCTGGTCGGTGCCGCCCGCGCGGCCCTCGAAGACCTGCCCGTAGCGGTCGACGAGGAAGTTGTAGCCGATGTCCCGCCAGCCGCTCGTGTTGCGGTGGTAGCGGCAGATCGCGAGGACCATCGCCGCGCTGTCCTGCGGCCCATATTCGTTCGCGTCGACGGTGTGATGGACGACGCCGAGCGCCACCGCGCCGTAGCTCGGGGCCGTGCGCGGGCGGACACTGGTCGGCGCCCCACGCCTCGCGCGGGACGATCGCCGGCGCGCCCGGCGCCCCCTGCGCGCGGGCCGGCGTCCCGGCGATCGCCGCCAGCGCGCCGTGTGCCGTCCTTCGCAGCGCGGTGACGACGCGGTCGGCCGCGGTCGCCGTCCCCGTCGCGTTGACGAAGTGCGCGCGCAGGCCGCGCGGGCGGCGGTCGAGGCGCAGCTCGTAGGCGTCCGCGCCGCCGGCCCAGACCGGCTCGGCGCCCGGGCGGCCGGCGTGGCTGTCGCCCATCGCGACCCAGCCGCTCCAGCGCCCGCCGGCCGAGCGGACGCGGATGCGGGCGTGCACCTCGCGCGGCGCGCGCCAGCTCAGGCCGACGAGATCGAAGCGCGCGGGCGCTCGGATGACGCCCGAGCGCCAGGCGCCGCCGCGGCCGTCAGCGGGCCCGACCGCCTGCTCGAACTCGACCGCGCGCGGCACGTACGGCCGCTCGGAGAGCGCCGGAGCGGCGAGCCAGACGGCGAAGCCGAGGACGACGAGGAGGGCGGCGATACGGCGCATCCGGGCACAGAACACCCCGGGCCGGGATCAGCTGCGGTTCGCACGGGCGCTTGCACGCCGGCGCTGCTCGCGTCCGACCGCACCGGGCCGGCGAGCCACACGAGCGCTACGGGACGAACTCCGGGGCCTTGTCGACCCAGCGGTCGCGGAACACGCGCATCGCCTCGAGCGCCGCCGGCGTGACCGCGTTGCAGCCCACGTAGCCCCGCCACGCGACGGCCGCCGCCTGGAACGGCATCTGCGTGTTGTTGCGCATGAGGACCATGTGGTAGCTGGCGTCGCTGTCGAGCACCGGCTCCTTGTAGAGCGTCTGCATGGCCGTGAAGCCGGCCGGCGGGATGCCCGGCTTGTACTGGAGCAGGATCCGCCCGTGCTCGAGCGTGTGGACCCAGTTCTCGAGCGCGGGCTCGTTGCCGGACTGGTACTCGCCGTCCGGCGCCGGAGTCGGGTTGTGATCGCCGGAGGTCGGCGGGTTCGTCTTGTAGTTCGCCTTCGTGCGCGGCTCGGCGACGTGCGCGTTGCCCTCCTCCGGGAACCGCTTGTACGTGCAGCCCGCGGCCCGGGCGGCGCTCGCCACGGCGCTGTCGGCGGGACGGTCGTCCTCGCCGCCGCCCGCAAGGGCCAGGACGAGACCGACGACGACCGCCGCGGCCACGACGACGCCGCCGACGATCTGCAGCATCCGCTTGCGCTTGGCCTCGGCCGCCGCCGCGGCCTCGCGCTCCAGCCGCTCGCGCTTGCGCTGCTCCTTCTCTTCTTGCCGGTGGGACATCGGCGGCGAAGCCTAGATGGTCACGACGCGTTGCTGCGTCGGCGGCGCGCGGCGCGGCGCGCGGGCTTCCAGCAGGCGTCGAGGAAGTCGCCGATCTCGGCGGTCAGCCGGTCGGGCGAGACGCGCAGCTCGATGATCGAGTCGGCCTCGATGAGCCGCGCGTCGGGCAGCTCGTCGGCGAGCATCCCGGCGTCCGACAGCGGGTGCACCGGATCGCGGCGGTGGCCGATGACGAGCGACGGCGCCTGCATCGCCCGGCGCTGGACGGGATGCGGCGCGACGCGCCCGAAGAACAGGCCCTGCAGGACGGCGGCGCTCGGCCCCGGCTCCTGGCGCACGGTGTCCAGCAGGACGTTGCCGTAGAACGGCAGCGCGCGCTGCGGCACGGCGCGGGCGGCGAGCGCGACGAGCTTCAGCAGCGGCTCGCCGAACTTCAGCCCGACGAGCAGCGGCGTGAACGCGACGACGCAGGCGATGAGCGCGTTGTCGAGCACCGGCATCTCGATGACCATGCCGCGGACGCGCTCGGGCGCCAGCAGGCAGACCTCGAGCGTCGCGTTGGCCCCGAGCGAGGTGCCGGCGATGACCGCCTCGTCGAGCTCGAGGTGGTCCAGGAGCGCGACGACCTGCTCGGCGCAGCCGGCCATCGAGTAGTTCCAGGGATCGCGCGGGCGGTCCGAGCGCCCGTGGCCGAGGAGGTCGATCGTGATGACGCGGTTGCCGCGGGCGGCGAGATCGCGCGCCAGCGGCATGTGCATCCGCTGCGAGAGCAGCAGGCCGTGGACGAGGACGCAGGTCCGCGGGCCGGTGCCGTACTCCGTGTAGGCGATCCGGTGCCCGTCGTGGCGGAAATACGGCATCTGCGGTCACGATATCCGGCCGCGAGGGGTAGCCTCGACGGTCATGGCCCGCACGCCCCCGCCAGCTCGCCGGCCGCGTCGTCGCGATCACCGGCGCGGCGCGCGGCATCGGCCGCGCGACCGCCGAGGCCTGCGCCGCCGCCGGCATGCGCGTCGCGATCGGCGATCTCGACCTCGTCGCCGCGCAGCGGACGGCCGACGAGCTCGGCGCCGGCACGATCGCGCTCGCCCTCGACGTCTGCGACCGCGCCTCGATGGCGAGCTTCCTCGACGAGGTCGAGGCGCGCCTCGGGCCGCTCGACGTCCTCGTCAACAACGCCGGGATCATGCAGCTCGGCCGCCTCGTCGACGAGGACGACGCGACCGCCCGCCGGCAGGTCGACGTCAACGTCCACGGCGTCCTGCACGGGTGCAAGGAGGCGCTGCCGCGGATGCTCGCCCGCGACGCGGGCCACGTCGTGAACATCGCCTCGGTCGCGGGCAAGGTCGGCTTCGCCGGCGGCGCGACGTACTCCGGCACGAAGCACTTCGTCGTCGGCCTCAGCGAGGCGGTGCGCAACGAGCTGCGCGGCAGCGCCGTCGAGATCTCGTGCGTCATGCCCGCGCCCGTCCGGACGGAGCTCGCGACCGGGCTGCGGGAGACCCGCTTCGTCAAGCAGGTGGCGCCCGAGGCGGTGGCGGCGGCGATCGTCGGCGTCCTGCGGCGGCCGCGCCACGACGTCTTCGTCCCGAGCGAGACCGGCCCGCTGACGAACGTTCGGCCGGGTCCTGCCGCGCCGCGCGCACGAGGCGCTGACGCGCGCCCTGAAGGCCGACCGCGTGCTCGATCTGCCCGACGGCCGCGTGCGCCGCGACTACGAGCGGCGCGCCGCGCGCTCGGACGCCGGGCTGCCCGCCGCGGCCGAACACGAGCCGGCGGGCCCGCCCCGGTCATGAGCCTCTACGGCCGCCTCTTCGCCGCCGGCTACGACCGCTTCATGGCGGCGACCGAGGAGGCCGGGCTCGCCGATCGCCGCCGCACGCTGCTCGGGCAGGCGCGCGGTCGCGTGCTGGAGCTCGGAGCGGGGACCGGCGCGAACATTGCGTACTACCCGCCCGGCCTCGCGCAGCTCGTCCTCACCGAGCCCGAGGCGCCGATGCTCTCGCGGCTGCGCGATCGCGTCAGCGCGAGCCGGCGGCGCGGGCGACCGTCGTCCACGCCGCCGCCGAGCGCCTGCCGTTCGACGACGCGAGCTTCGACACCGTCGTGACGACGCTGACGCTCTGCACCGTCGACGACCCCGCCGCCGCGCTCGACGAGATCCGCCGCGTCCTCGCCCCCGGCGGCCGCCTGCTCTTCATCGAGCACGTCCGCTCCGGCGAGCCCCGGATCGCCCGCCGCCAGGACCTCCTGCACCCGCTCTGGCGCCGCATCGGCCACGGCTGCCACTGCAACCGCCCGACGCTGACGTCGATCGAGGCGGCCGGATTCGACGTCGCGGAGGTCGAGCACGGCCGCCTGCCGAAGGCGCCGAAGTTCGTCGAGCCGCTCATCGCCGGCGCCGCCGTCAAGCCGGGGTAGGGCGGTCAGACCCAGGCGAGGTCCAGCTCCTCGTCGCCGAGGTAGGCGAGCAGCCGCTGCGCCTCCCGCTCGGCGGCCTCGCGGACGTCATCGCCCGGGTCGCCGAACGGCTCGATCGCGACGGTCAGCGTCCCGGCCTTGCGCTCGTGCTTCCAGACGCCCGCGATGCGCCCGTCGACGAGCAGCACCGGCGAGAGCCATCCCTGCTTGCGGTAGACGCGGTCGCGCAGCTCGGCGGCCAGCACCGGGCTGTCCTCGCGCGGCGCCGCGACGACGTACTGGTCGAATGCCGGCAGCAGCGCGACGGCCCCGCTCGGCGCCGCCGCCGTCGCCGCCGCGACGTCGGCCGCGAGCATCCAGCCCGGCGCCCCGCCGAGGCTCACGGTCGCGACCTCGTCCCCGAGCGACGGCGAGGAGCCTGCCCGCCTGCGCCGCCGAGCTCATCCCGAACCAGCGCGCGAAGGTCTCGCGGGTCGCCGGACCGCAGACGGCGAGGTGGCGGCGGATGACGCCCGCCATCGCCTCGCGCGCGGGCGCGGGCTCCCAGTCCTCCCGCAGCCAGCGGTCCGGTCGCGTGAAGCGGACCTTCGGGCCGGCCGGCCGCGCGAAGCAGACGTCGCCGCGGAAGGCCGCGAGCTTCGGCATCGTCCCGAAGCTGCCCCGCACCGCCTCGCCGAGCCGCGCCGACTGCAGGCGCTCGGCCACGGCGTCGCCGAGCTCGTCGCGCGTCAGCGGGTCGCCGGCGAGCGCGTCGCGGATCGCGTCGAGCACCGCGACGGCCTCCTCGCCGCTCATGCCGAACGCCTTGCGCCAGCTCGCCGTCTCATAGCGCGGGCGCAGCACGCCCTGGGCGCCGACCCAGAGCGCCAGCTCCTCGGCGGGCAGGAGGTGCAGCGTCCCGCGCATCGCCCACGTCTTCACGAGCGAGCGCTCCTCCCAGAGCGCGCGCTTGACGAGCCCCGGGTCGAGCCCCTCGACCCGCGCCCAGAGCGTGAGCTCGGCCGAGCTGTGGACCTGCGCGTGCAGGCCGCAGATGCGCGCGACGACCGCCGGCCAGTCGTCCGCGGGCCCCCGGCGCACGAGTCCGTGGCGCTCCATGCGCCACGCCATGACGGCCTCCCAGCCCAGCTCCTCGGACGCGCTCGTGCGGCTCATGCGGTCAGATATTCGCGGGCGCGAGTGGGAAGGCTCAAGACACCACGACGAATGGATGTTGATACTTCGCCGCCATGACTTCCGAGAACGACCAGCTCTGCGTCGACGCGATCCGCGCGCTTTCGATGGACGCGATCCAGAAAGCCAACTCCGGGCATCCCGGCCTGCCGATGGCGATGGCGCCCGCGGCCTTCGTCCTCTACCGGCGCATCATGCGCCACGACCCGGCCGATCCGACGTGGCCCGACCGCGACCGCTTCCTGCTCTCCGCCGGCCACGGATCGATGCTCCTCTACTCGATCCTGCACCTCACGGGCTACGACCTGCCGATGGACGAGATCAAGAACTTCCGCCAGTGGGGCTCGCTGACCCCCGGCCACCCGGAGCGCGACCGCGTCCACGTCACGCCCGGCGTCGAGGTCACGACCGGGCCGCTCGGCGCGGGCTTCGCCAACGGCGTCGGCATGGCGATCGCCGAGAGGTTCCTGCGCGAGCACTACGGCAGCGAGGTCCAGGACCACTTCATCTACGCGATCGTCTCCGACGGCGACCTCATGGAGGGCATCGCCGCCGAGGCGGCGTCGATGGCCGGCCAGCTCGGGCTCGGCAAGCTCGTCTACCTCTACGACGACAACGACATCTCGCTCGACGGGCCGACGTCGCTGAGCTTCGACCGCGAGGACGTCGCCAAGCGCTTCGAGGCCTACGGCTGGCACGTCCTCGAGGTCCGCGACGCCAACGACATGACCCGCCTGGAGGCCGCGATCCGCGACGGCCAGAAGGTCACCGACCGCCCGACGCTCATCCGCGTGAAGTCGGTCATCGGCTACCCGTCGCCGAACAAGTCCGGTTCGAGCAAGGCCCACGGCGCGGCGCTCGGCGAGGACGAGGTCCGGCTGACGAAGGAGGTCATGGGCTGGGATCCCGACAAGGACTTCTTCGTCCCCGACGAGGCCTACGCGGCGGCGTCGATGCAGGAGGAGGGCGCGAAGGCCCACGAGGAGTGGAACGAGCGCTTCGAGGCGTGGCGCTCCGCGAACCCCGAGCTCGCCGAGGAGTGGGACCTCGCCTGGCAGGGCAAGCCGCTGCCCGGCCTCGCGGACGCGCTGCCGAAGGAGTGGGAGAAGGAGAAGCTCGCCACCCGCGTCGCCGGCCAGAAGGTCATGGCGGCGATCGAGACGTCCGTCCCGACGATGGTCGGCGGCGCCGCCGACCTCTCGGAGTCGACGAAGACCGAGTTCCCGGAGTCCGACCGCTTCACCGCCGAGAAGGCCGGTCGCAACGTCTTCTTCGGCGTCCGCGAGCACGGCATGGGCGGCGCGGTCAACGGCATGGCGGCCCACGGCGGGATCGTGCGCCCGTACGGCTCGACGTTCCTGCAGTTCGCCGACTACATGCGCGGCGCGATCCGGCTCTCGGCGCTCACCGGCCTGCCGGTCGCGTGGGTCTTCACGCACGACTCCGTCGGCCTCGGCGAGGACGGGCCGACGCACCAGCCCGTCGAGCACCTCGCGGCGCTGCGCGCGATCCCCGGCCTCGTCGTCCTGCGCCCGGGCGACGCCAACGAGACGGCCGAGGCGTGGCGCGTCATCATCGAGGACCTCGAGGGCCCGGCCGCGATGGCGCTCTCGCGCCAGGACCTCCCGGTGCTCGACCAGTCCGAATACGGCTCGGCGAAGGGCGTCGCGAAGGGCGCCTACGTCCTGGCCGACGACGACGACGCGCAGGCGATCATCATCGGGACGGGCAGCGAGGTCGCGACCGCGCTCGCGGCCCGCGACCTGCTCGACGTGCCGGTGCGCGTCGTCTCGATGCCGTCGTGGGAGCTCTTCGAGCAGCAGGACGAGGACTACAAGCAGTCCGTCCTGCCGGTCGACCTGCCGACGGTCTCCGTCGAGGCCGGCATCCGCATGGGCTGGGAGCGCTACGCCGACGCGATCGTCTCGATCGACCGCTTCGGCGCGTCGGCACCGGGCGGGCTCGTGCTCGAGAAGCTCGGGATCACGCCCGAGAACGTCGCCGAGCACGTCCGCCAGCTGCTCGCCGAGTAGTCAGCCGCCGGCGTCGAGGACGCCGACGAGGTCCTGGGCGCGCGAGGAGACCGTCACGTGGATGGCGGCCGGCTCGCGCACCCAGGCGATGAGATCGAGCGACTGCAGGCGCCCGAGCATGAACTCGAGCGCGAGCGCCTGCGCCCGCGAGCGGTAGCTGCGCAGGATGTCCAGCGCCCAGCCGGTCGTGTGCAGCGAGTAGTTGCGGGTCGCCTCGCGGTTGCCCGCGACGAGCAGGCGCTGGTAGCGCTGGTCGCGGACGGTGCTCGTCAGGACGAGCGGCTCGGCGCCCGAGATGTCCTTCGTCCCCGCGCCGAGCACGACGAGCAGCGCGAGCGCGGGCCGTGTCAGGCCGCGGTACGTCGTGCGCGAGCGCTTCAGGCGTGCCGCGAGCTCGCCCATCTGCGGGTCGATGCGGATCCCGTGCTCGGCGAGCAGGTCCTTCGGCAGCGCGAGGATCCGGCCGTCGTCGTAGGCCTCGCGCAGCTCGGCCGGCGTCGCGAAGCGCCCGGTCTCGGCGAGCGGGTGCAGGACCTCCTCGGCGGAGTTCTTCGCGGTCTGCAGCGCCGAGACGCGGTCGAGCTGCGCCGGGTCGTCGCGCGACAGGCGCATGATCTCCTTCGCCGCCAGGACGCGCCAGAGGTACGTCGAGGAGTCGTCGCCGAGGCTCGCGAGCAGCCGCCACGCGCGCTCGTGGCGGGTCGGCGAGGAGTCGAAGTACAGGCGGGCGTAGGAGATGTCGTCCTCGCCGTAGTTGCGCAGCGCCGTCTGCACGTTGCCGATGCCCATGTGGTAGCTCACGACGGCGAGGTCGTCGCGCTGCAGCTCGTCGCGCGCGATCGTGAGGTAGCGCGCCGTCGCGGCCAGCGCCTTCGGCGGGTCGAAGCGCTCGTCGATCCTGCGCCGTCGCTCCCGCAGGCGGGCGACGAGCGCGCCGTCGCCGCGCCGCAGGGCCCGCCGCAGCGAGCGCCCGATCCGCCGCGCGCCGGCGGGGTCGACGCGCATCCCGAGGAGGTTGCGCCCGGTCTCGGCGAGGATCTGCGTCAGCCCGACGGCGCCCTCCAGGCGCGGGTCGGCGACCGCGTCCGGGCGCCCGGCGCTCTCGAGCAGGACGATCGCCTCGAGCGTGTCCGCGTCGAGCCCGGCGCCCGTCGCGGCCGCCTCGACGAGCGGGCGGTAGCGCGCCGTGCGCCGCGCGCTCGCGGCGGCGCCGCCGGGGCTCTTGGCGTAGATGACGTGCGCGTGGCCGCGCGCCGCGGCCTGCGACGAGCTCGTCCTCGCGCCCCGGCGTGTACGCGAGCGGGTCGACGTCCAGCCCGTCCTCGGCGCCCGACCCCGGCGCCAGCCCGGGGTTGTCGCCGTCGTCGAGCAGGACGGTCGCGCCGAGCCCCGCGAGGACGACGACGACCAGCAGCGCGACGACGCGCTTCAGCAGCGAGGCCATGCCCCGGAAGGCTCGCAAGCTTCGCCGCGGCGCGCGCTACGACGCCGCGGGCGGCTGATGCGTAACCTCCCGCCGGGGTCCGGCGGCGTCCGAGCTCGCGCCGCCGCCGTCCACGTCCACGTCCACAGCGATCCGGGTAGGGGGGAACGACGTCGATCGACGTGCGCTGACAAGCCTGCTGGCGGCCGCGGCTGCGCTGTGACCCTCGGGGCGGCGGGCGCGACGGGCGCGGACGGCCAGACCGCCGATGCGCCGCCGCCCGAGCCTCCGCCGGCGAGTCAGTCGCCCGCTCCCGACCCGCCCGTCGCCGACGCGGGCCAGCCCGCGCCGCCCGCGGACACGCCGCCCGCCGATCCCGGTCCGCCGCCGCCCGACGCTCCGGCCCAGCCGCCCGCGCTCCGGCCCAGCCGCCGCAGCCGGCGGTGGCGACGCCGCCGGTCGCGTCGCAGCTCGACCCGCCGTCCGCGGACCGCGACGCCGAGTTCCCGGCCGTCGCGGCGCTGGCGCTCGTCGACGCTCCGCCGCCCCCGGCGTCACGGCCGGGATCAGCGCTCGCGGTGCGTCACGAGCTCGGGGAGTCTCGTGACAGCGGGTCCGGCGACGGACGGGTCCGCAGGCGCCGGCGCGGAACTCGGCGACATGCTCGGCGCCGTCGCCGCCGGCGTCCCGGGCTACTTCGTCGATGCGTTCCCGATCCCCCCGTTCCTGCTGTCGATCTACCAGGCGGCCGAGCTCGCGTACGGCGTGCCCTGGGAGGTCCTCGCGGCGATCAACGAGATCGAGACGAACTTCGGCCGCGACGGGGGGACCTCGTCGGCGGGCGCCGTCGGCTGGATGCAGTTCTTGCCCTCGACGTGGGCGCACTACGGCGTCGACGCCACCGGCGACGGGCGCGCCGACCCGGCCAACCCGGTCGACGCGATCTTCTCCGCGGGCCGCTACCTGCACGCGGCCGGCGCCGCCGGCGACCTCCGGCGCGCGCTGTTCGCCTACAACCACGCCGGCTGGTACGTCGACGAGGTGCTCGCGCGGGCGCGCCTCTTCCGCGGCCTGCCGCGGCAGCTCGTCGGGACGCTGGGCGCCATGGCGTCGGGCAGCCATCCGATCGCGGGCCGCGCGCGCTACGAGGGCGGGTCGATCTTCGCGGCACCGGACGCGGTCGTGCGCGCCGTGCAGGACGGCACGATCGTCCGCGTCGGGCACAGCGAGCGCCTCGGCCGCTTCGTCATGCTGCGCGACGCGTTCGGCACGACGTACACGTACGGGCGGCTGGGGTCGATCGCGCGCGGCGTCGCCGTTGCGAAGGACGAGACCGTCACGAGCGCGCACGCCGCGAGCATCCCGGCGCCGGAGCGGCCGGACCCGGCGCCCGCCGCGCCGGCGAGCGCGCGGCGGACCGGCGCGCCGCCGGCGAGCGCGACGCCTGAGCGGGCGGCCCCCAGGCCGCCGTCCGAGCCCGCGGCAGCGGCGCGGCCCGCGAAGCAGCGGCTCTTCGCCCACCCCGCGCGCACGAAGGCGTTCGACAACGGTGGCCAGGAGCAGCTGCTCGCGATCGGCAGCTCGCTCCCGGCGCGCGAGTCGCTGTCGTCGTACTTCTCGGGCGTCGGGGGCATCGAGCGCAACGACGTCGTGCTGCGGAGGCTCATGCCCGGGCGGCGCGTGCTGGCCGGGACGATCCTCGGCCGGCTCGGCCACGACGAGCGATCGCCGCGGGCCCGGCTGCTGTTCGAGATCAGGCCGGCCGGCCTCGACAGCCCGCGCATCGACCCGGCGCCGATCCTCGCCGGCTGGCGGTTCCTCGACGAGCGCGCGCCGCGCGCCGCGTCGTGGGCGCCGTCGTCGATCGGGCGCCGGCTGTCGAGCATCCAGGGCACCGCGCGCCGCGGGCGGGTGAGCCTGCCGCCGCCGTTCCCGGCGACCGGCGACGGGCCTGCGAGCCCCGGGATCCTGCGCCCCGGTCAGTGGCCGAGGCTCATGGCCCGCCTCGCCGCGCTCGAGCGCGCCGCGGGGCGCCCGTAGGCGCCTCGGCGACCGGCGCGCCCCCTACCCTCGCGTCCGTGCGCATCGTCTCGCCCGGCGGCCCGCTCGACCTCGACGACGACCTGCTCGTCGCCGGCGACAACCTCGCCGTCATGGCGGCGCTGCCGGATGCGACGTTCGACATGGCCTACCTCGACCCGCCGTTCAACACCGGCGTCGAGCGCCGCCGCGGAGCGCTCGGCTACGGCGACGCGTTCGAGGACTACGCCGGGTTCCTCGCGCCGCGCCTGGAGCGCGTCCGCGAGCTGCTCGCGCCCCACGGCACGCTGTACCTCCACCTCGACTACCGCGAGGCGCACCGCGCGAAGCTCGCGCTCGACGAGCTCTTCGGGCCGGAGTGCTTCCTCAACGAGCTCATCTGGATCTACGACTACGGCGGGCGGCCGAAACGGCGCTGGCCGGCGAAGCACGACACGATCCTCGTCTACGTCCGCGACCGCGACCGCTACCACTTCGACGACGACGAGGTCGATCGCGAGCCGTACATGGCGCCGGGGCTCGTGGGTCCCGAGAAGGCCGCGCGCGGCAAGCGCCCGAGCGACTGCTGGTGGCACACGATCGTGCCGACGAACTCGCGCGAGAAGACCGGCTACCCGACGCAGAAGCCGGCCGGCATCGTGCGGCGGATGGTCGCGGCCTCCTCGCGCCCGGGCGGCTGGTGCCTGGACCCGTTCGCCGGCGCGGGCACGCTCGGCGCGGTCTGCGGGCCCTTGGGGCGCAGGTTCGTGTTGATCGACTCCAACCCCGAGGCGATCGCGGTGAGCCGGGCGCGGCTGGCGGGCGACGGCCCGGGCGGCGTAGGCGACTCGCCGGCGTTGCCGGCGCCCGCGCGCGGGAGAACGGCGGCATTGAAGGAATGACCTCGGGCGCGGGCGGTCGCCACGGGCGATGGCGAGCGCGCGGACGGGGGGTGTGGTCCAGATCGGACGCATATGCGTCCGGATTCGGACCAAACCCC
The DNA here is from genome assembly GCA_963830085.1 of uncultured Actinomycetes bacterium. Lineage (GTDB taxonomy): Bacteria > Actinomycetota > Thermoleophilia > Solirubrobacterales > Solirubrobacteraceae > CADCVQ01. The sequence continues at coordinate 630,910 of CAWHLF010000006.1, forward strand.
CCGCGCGAGCCGCCCGCAAGCCGAGCCCATTCCCTCAAAGCTGCCGGTCGCAAGCGCCGGACAACGCCCGTCCGATGACGAGGTCACACGAGCGCCAACGCGCCAACTCCAACGAAGGTCCGTTGGTCCGCAGGAGGGTCATCCGTGGTCGGGACAGACGCACACAAACCCCCCCGACACAAAGGAACCCCAAATGACCGCCATCACCCGCAAGCTCGCCGCCGCCACGTCCGTCGCCCTGCTCGCCGCCACCGGCGTCGCCGCTGCAGCGGATGCCCCGATCGTGAGCGTCCAGAAGACCTCCAGCGCCACGACGGCGCCGGTGACGATCCCCGGAACCGGGATCCAGAAGGGCGAGCGCCTGCCCAGCGGCGCGCGCCTCGTCTACCGCGACATCACGCTCGAGGGCGAGCAGACCACGACGTTCAACATCAAGGCGCCGGCCGGCAAGCGCCTGCGCGGCCTCGCGCCGCGCGCCAACGCCGTCGGCTTCACCGTCGTCGACAAGGGCGACTACACGAAGCGCGGCAAGGTCAAGGTCCGCGCGTTCGCGGCCCCGCACGCCGACAGCGAGGTCACCGGCCGGATCTACGGTCTCGTCCGCTAGCGACCACACGCCGCGACGCGCCGCCGCGCCGGGACAGCCCGGTGCGGCGGCGGTAGCGTCGTGCTCGCCATGGCCCCCCTCCTCCAGCGCTCGCGTACCGACGATGCCGAGCTCGTCCGCCGAATCGCGGCGGGCGACGGCAGCGCCTTCGCGACCCTCGACGACCGCCATCGCCGCGCACTCACCCGCTATGCACGCTCCCTTCTCCGCCGCTCCGAGCACGACGCCGAGGACGTCGTCCAGGACGTCCTCATCCGCGCGCACGACGCGCTGCGCGCCGGCGACGGCCCCGCCGAGCTGCGCCCCTGGCTCTACCGGCTCACCCGCAACCGCGCGATCGACGAGGTCCGCCGCGCGCGCTGGGGGGACGAGGCGCTCGACGAGGCGGCCTCGATGGGCGACGACCGCGACGACCCCGACGCCGTGCTGAGGCGCCGCGAGACGATGCGCCGGCTCGTCGACGACCTCGCCGACCTGCCCGTGCGCCAGCGCACCGCGCTCCTCGCCCGCGAGCTCGACGACCAGACCCCCGAGCAGGTCGCCGCGCAGCTCGGCGTCAGCGTCCCGGCCGCGCAGATGCTCGCCACCCGCGCGCGCGACAACCTCCTGAAGACGCGCGCCGCCCGCGACGCCGACCACGCCGACATCCGCGAGGCCCTGCTCGACGCCCACGAGCGCGGCGCGCGCCCGAGCGAGCACGTCCTGCGCCACGTCAAGGAGTGCGACGCCTGCCGCGCCTACGGCAAGGAGCTGCGCCGTCTCAGCAAGCAGCTGCAGGCGCTGAACCCGGCGCTCGCGCTGCCGCTCGCCGGCGCGATCGCCAAGCTCGTCACGGGCGGCGGCGGCAAGCTCGTCGCCGCGGGCGCGGTCGCCGCGGTCATCGCCGCCACCGGGGGCGTGATCGTCCTCGCGAGCGACAGCTTCGAGTCCGGCGACCCGGCGCCGTTCCTGCTCAAGGGCGAGGAGGCGCTGACCGGCAGGACCGTCACGACGAGCGACCCGATCCCGTCGCGCACGGCCCTCATCACCGCCCGCGTGCGCGTCCCGGAGCAGCCGCCCGCCGCCGGCGAGCGCCGCAGCGTCACCCTCGCCTGTCCCGCGGGCATGAAGGTCGCCGGCATGCAGGCCCCCGAGCAGGACCTCCCGCTGAGCTACGGCCTGTCGAAGGGCACGATCATCGGGTTCTCGAACCGGGCGCGGATCGACTTCGGCCGGGCGCGCCTCACGCGCCCGTACGACGTGACGGCCGGGGTCCTGTGCCGCCGCCCGGACGCCAACGGCTCGATCGCGAGCAACCCGCGCCTGCCGCAGCCCGGCGAGACGCCAGGCCGCATCTGCGTGAACACCGAGTACCTGTACCGCACGCCCGGCAAGCTCTTCGTCGGCACGGTCTTCCGCGGCCAGCCGGTGTCGATCCAGCGCCGCAGCGCCTCGGGGCGCTGGGTGCGCGTCGTCCCCGACGTCGGAGACGGCGGCTGGGTGAAGGCGAGCGCGCTCTGCCGCTGACGGGCGGCGGGAGGGTCAGGCGCCGGCGGGTGCGCGCGTGACGCTGCGCAACCCGACGCCGAGCCCGACGAGGCCGATGCCGGCCACGCAGCATGAGGAGGAGATCGCGGCCGGTGAAGGGCAGCGTGCCGTCGCTCGTGTCGGAGGCGACCGCCGCGGCCGGGCCGGACGGCGCGGTGTCGGCCGGCGTGCTCTCGGCGGGCGTGCTCTCGGCCGTCTCGGCTGCGACGCCGGCAGCAGGCGGCGTCGCGGCGGGCGGGGACGTCTCCTGAACGGCGGCGACGCCGCCGTACTCCACCTGCCCCGCGGTCTGCGCGATGCCGGTGGCCGGAAAGGCCGCCACGGCGACGAGGCAGACGAGGGTTGCGAGGAACGATCGAGCGCGCATCACCAGGAAATGTACTGCCGACCGCCGACCGTGTCCACGTCGCTGCGCGGCGTCCTGCACGTTTCCTGGTCAATCGACCAGTTGCCCGACGAACACCCGGACCTCGCCGTCGAGGCCGGCCAGGTCGATCCTGCCGGCCCGGGCCTGCGCCGCTGCCGACTGCGTCACGGGGTCCGTCGGAGCCAGCGCCCGCGCCCGCGCGAGCAGGCGCTCGGCCTCCGCCCGGCGGCCCTGACTCGACGCGATCGCCCCGAGCCACATCGTCGCGTAGGCGTTGCGCGGGTCGCGCTCCAGGGCCTGCTCGAAGCCGAGCCTGGCGCGTTCGGGCTCGCGGCGGCGGATGGCGATCGTGCCGGTGGTGAGCCCCGGCTGCTCGCTGAGCGGGTTGAGCTTCGCCGCGAGGTCGAGCTGGCGGTAGGCCGCCGACGGGAACGTCGTCCACGACGCGCGCGCGCGGCGGACCTCGATGTCCGCGGTCCACGGGAACACGATCGTCGCCGCGGCCGCCAGCGTCAGCGCGGCGAGCGCCGGGATGCGCAGCCGCGACCACCGCGTCGCGCGGCGCGTCTCGCCGGCACGGGCACGTCCGCGCGTGGCACGCCGCGGACGCCGCCGCGGCGAGACCGAGCCCGGCGAACGCCGCCCCGCCGAGCGCCGGGAACTCCCAGAACCAGTCCACCGAGCCGTGGACGAGCCAGTACAGGCAGCACAGCCCGCCCCCGGCGGCGACGGCCCGGCCGAGCTCGCTGCGCCCGCGCAGCGCTCGCCAGGCCGCGAGGAACGCCGCGTCGAACGCCAGCAGCAGCAGCAGCGCGCCGACGATGCCGGTCTGCGCGAGCGTGCGCAGCTCGATGCTGTGCGGCGACGTCGGGCGCTCGCCGACGGTGTCGCGGGCGAGGTAGTCCTGCGCGAAGTTGTCGATGCCGATGCCCCTGATCGGGTTGGCCTCGAAGAGGTCGAACGCCACCTGGTAGTAGTCGTAGCGCGCGCCGCCGAAGCCGGCCGTGAGATGCCCCGGGCTGTCGCTCGCCGGCGCGCCGGTCCGCTTGAAGTCGCTCCAGGCGTCGCGCACGCGGTCGACCGGATCGCCCGCGAGCGCCGCGGCGCCCGCCGCACCGCCGAGGACGAGCACGACGCCCGCGACCGCGACGGCCCGCTGCAGCACCCGGGCGCGCTCCTGCGACGGCGGCCTGCGCGCGACGAGCGTCGCGCCCGCGAAGACGACGAGCGCCGTGACGAGCGCCGCCAGCAGGACCGGCCCGGCGACGCCGCCGAGCTGGGAGATCTCGCCGGGGTCGCGCGCGGCGGCGTTGGCCGCGCCCAGGACGTGCGGCGTCGTCACGCCGATCGCGATCGCGGGCGCGAGCAGCGTCAGGAACATCCGCACCCGCCCCGGCACGACGGCGAAGAGCACGGCGAGGACGACGGCCGTCGCGACGAGCGAGCCGCGGCTCTCGCTCAGCAGCGACGTGCCGGCGAGCACGACGACCGCCCCCGCCGCCGGCCCCCGCAGCCACGGCGGCACGTCGCGGCAGGCGGCGAGCGCGAGCGCCGGCCAGAGCGCCATGAGCCAGATCGCCGCGTTGGCGTTCGTGTAGCCGAACGGCTGCGCGAGCCCGGGATCGACGCGCGGCGGCCCGCCGCCGAGCATCTCCGGCAGCGTCAGCAGCACGACGATCGCGAGGACGGTGATCGCGGCGACCCAGGCCCCGAGCACGATCGCGAGGCTGCGGACGTTCGCCACCGACCGGCTGAAGAGCGCGAAGACGACGAGGTACAGCAGCGTGCGGTTGGCGCCGTCCCACGCGGCGCCCTTCGCGTCGGCCCACGTGATGCTGAGAAACGTCCACGCGGTGAAGAGCGCGAACGCGGCGAGCGCGACCTGCACGACGCGGGGCAGGCGCCGGAGGCTCGAGGGGTCGGTGGCGACCGCGACGGCGAGGACCGCGAGCAGCAGCAGCGTGCCGGGATACCAGGAGCGCGCGAAGTATCCGCCCTGGTCGGTCGACCACGCGACGAGCACGCCGACGCCGGCGAGCGCCGGGAGCGCGGCGATCAGGTGATGAACTACGCCGATGGAGCCGTCCGCGCGGGAGCCGATACGAATCCTGCGGGTCATCGCGCGGCTGAATATAGGTGGCCCGGCGATCCAGGCGATCAGCCTCACGGCGCTGCTGGAGGCCCGCGGCTACGCCACCCGCCTCGTGCGCGGGGTCGAGAGCGCCGACGAGGGCAGCATGGACGACCTCGCCGCGCGGCTCGGGGTCGCGCCGACGCGCCTGGCGGCCATGCGCCGCGATCCGGGCGCCGGCGACCTGCGCGCGCTGCTGGACCTCGCGCGGATCGCGCGCCGCGACCGCCCCCGGCTCGTGCACACCCACGCCGCGAAGGCGGGCACGCTCGGCCGTGCGGCGGTCCTGCTGGCGTTCCCGCGGCGCAGGACGCGCCCGGTGATCGTCCACACGTTCCACGGCCACTCCCTCGAGGGCTACTTCTCCTCGCGCACCGCGGGCGTCTACCGCGCGATCGAGCAGGTCCTCGCGCGGCGCACCGACGTCCTCGTGGCCGTGTCCGAGGAGGTCCGCGACGACCTCGTCCGGCTGCGGGTCGCGCCGGCCGACCGGATCGTCGTCGTCGCGCTCGGGCTCGACCTCTCCGCCTGCGCCGCCGACGAGGACCGGGAGCGGCGGCGCGCCGCGCTGCGCCGCGACCTCGGCGTCGCCGGCGACGCCGAGGTCGTGACGATCGTCGCCCGGCTCGTGCCGATCAAGCGCGTCGACCGCTTCCTCGACGTCGCGGCCCGGCTCGCCGACCGCCCGGACGCGCGCTTCGTCGTCGTCGGCGACGGCGAGCTGCGCGACGAGCTGGCGGCCTCGCCGGCGGCGCGCGCGCTCGGCGACCGGCTCGTCTGGGCGGGCTTCCGGCGCGACATCCCGGACGTCTGCTTCGCGAGCGACGTCGTCGTGCTCACCTCCGACAACGAGGGCACGCCGGTGAGCCTCATCGAGGCGCAGGCCGCGGCCACGCCCGTCGTCAGCACCGACGTCGGCGGCGTGCGCTCGGTCGTCCTCGACGGCGAGACCGGGCTGCTCGCCGCGCGCGACGACCACGACGGCCTCGCCGGCGCGCTGCGCACGCTGCTCGACGACCCGCCGCTGGCGCGGCGGATGGCACGAGCCGGCCGCGCACACGTCCTCGGGCGCTTCGGCCTCGACCGCCTCGTCGACGACCTCGACGAGCTCTACCGCGGGCTGCTGCGCGCCGGGCGGCTCAGGCGCAGGCGCCGCCGCCGGTCGCGGTCGTCATCCCGGTCTGGGACGACTACGCCGGCGCGCTGCCCGCGGCCGTCGAGAGCGTCGTGGCGCAGGGCGTGGCGAGCGAGGTCGTCGTCGTCGACAACGCCTCGGAGGTCGAGCTGCCCGCCGTCCACGGCGTCCGCGTCGTGCGCGCGCCGCGGCGGCTGACCACCGGCGCCGCGCGCAACCTCGGCCTCGCTGCCGTGACGTCGCCGCTCGTCGTCTTCCTCGACGCCGACGACGTCATGCTGCCCGGCTCGCTGCGGACGCTCGCCACGACCCTCGCGGCGCATCCCGATGCGGCCGCCGTCGCGATGGCGCTCGTCGACGGCGACAGCGGCCGCCGCCACCGCTCGCCGCGGCTGCTCGGCCGCGCGCTCGCGCCGGCGCCGCGGCTGTTCGCGCTCGCGACCTCGATCTGGTCGCTGCTGCCGACGCAGGGGGCGACGATCATGCGCGCCGCCGACGTCCGCGCCGCGGGCGGCTACGCCGACCGGACGCACGGCGAGGACTGGGCGCTCGCGACGTCGCTGGCCTGGCGCGGGCGCATCCGCTTCCTGCGCGAGCCGGCGCTGCTCTACCGCTGGCGCGGCGACTCACCGGGCCGCGGCGGCGCGACCGCGACGGCCCAGACGCTGAAGGCCAACGCCGCCGGCGTCCGCGAGCGCCTGCGCGCCGACCCGGCGGTCCCGGCGGCGATCCGCCGGTCGCTGCCGCTGCTCGCGGCCGCGCAATGGGTGGCCGCGATCCTGGTCAGACCGGTGTTCCGCAGGCTCTCCGGTCGGGTCTAGCATCCATCGCGTTCCCGATGCCCGGTGCCGACAACAGCGCGCTCCTCGAAGCCGAGACGGTCGTGCTCGCGGTCCTGTTCGTCTGCTTCGGGCTGTGGTCCGTGCTGCACGTCCTGCGTCGCACGCGTCCCGAGTTCGACGTCGGGCTGCCGCTGGCGGTCGGCCTCGGGCTGCGGTTCGCGGCGATCGCCGGCGTGTCGTCGGTGGGTCTCAGCGCGACGCTGCGCGGTGGCGACGAGACGACGTTTCTGGGCTTCGCGCAGCTCCTGGCGGACTCCCCGTTCGGCTATGGCTGGCTGCCGCACGAGCCCTACCAGCTGCACACCGTGCTGTTCGCGGCCGAGATGAAGTTCGGCGGGCTCTCGATCGGGGCGATGCGCGTCCTCCAGGTCGGCATCGCGCTGGCCGGCGTCCTGCTCGTCCTCGCGGCGGTGCACGATCTCGCCGGCCCGCGCGCCGCGCGCCTGTCGGCCTGGGTGCTCGCCCTCGAGCCGGGGAGCATCTTCTTCAACAGCGCGCTGCACAAGGAGCCGCTGATGGTGCTCGCGACCGGCCTCGTCGTCTTCGGTGCGACGAAGCTCTGGCGCCGGCTGGACCTCTGGGGGCTCGTCGTCGCGGGCGCCGGGGGGCTCATCGCCGTCGAGACGCGCGCCTACGCCGGCTGGTTTCTCGTCAGCGCGATCGTCCTCGTCGTGCTGCACGCGTCGCTGCGCCGGCTCGACCGGCCGCTGCGCGCGATGCCGCTGATCTACGCGGTCGTCATCGTCGGCTTCATCTCCGCGCCGGCGATCATCCAGGTGTCCTCGAAGGAGAGCCTGAAGTCGCTGCAGATCTCGCAGGACGCGAGCACGAGCGCCGACGCGCCGACCGGCGAGCAGGGCAGCAACAACCTCGCGCTCGAGAGGGTCGACTACTCCGAGCGCGGCGCGGTGCTGACGAACCTCCCCCGGCGCATGTACGACGTCGTCGCGCGGCCGTACCCGTGGCAGCTCGCGAACCCCAGCCAGCAGCTCGGCGCCGTCGGGACGCTCGTCGCGCTGACGGGGCTCTACCTGCTCATCCGCGCGGCGTGGCGCCGCCGCGGCGACGTCCTGACGCGCTCGGCGCCGCTGCTGTACCCGATGATGTTCCTCCTCATGGCCTACGCGCTGAGCGCCGGCAACGCCGGCACGGGCTTCCGCTACCGGACGCATCTCGTGACGCTCGGGTTCGCGATGCTGTTCGTCCTGCGCGAGCCACAGCCGCATCCGGCGCGGGCGCCGGATGCTACGTTGGCCGCACTTGGAGCTCCTGGGAAACCCGCTGATCTCATCGTGACGCCCCAGGGACGCACGGCATGAAGCCAGAGCACTCCGAATCGCAGGACTTCCGCGTCTACCTCCGGAGCCTGTGGCGCTGGAAGTTCCTCGTGCTCGGCTTCCTCGTCGTCGTGCCGGCGATCTCCTACGCGATGGAGGCGCGCCAGGATCGCCAGTACCGCTCGAGCGCGCTGATCCAGTCACAGACGGTGGCCGTCGACGCGTCGCTGTTCCCGACGCCGCCGTCGGGACGCGACAACGTCCTGACGGTCGCGCGGCTCGTGCAGACGAGGACGATCGCCGACGCCGCGGGCCGGCGCCTGCGCCCGCCCGAGGACGGCGGCGCGATCAGCGGGCTCATCGGCGTCGCGGCGGACACCGACACGGGCTTCATCACGATCTCGGCGACGGCCCCGGAGCCGCGGCGCGCCGCCGACGTCGCCAACGCGTTCGCGCTCGCGATCTCCTCCAACCGCACGTCGCAGACCGTCGGCCAGATCGACCTCGCGATCAGCGGCCTGAAGCGCCAGCGCGCGAGCCTCGCGGTGGGCGACCTCCAGCGCCGGACGATCAACGAGCAGATCCAGCGGCTGCGGACGGTGCGCAGCACGCTGCGCCCGCAGCAGGGGATCGTCGAGTCCGCGGTACCCACGGCCACCCCGATCGGCCGCGACACGCGCCGCGCGATCGTGCTCGGGGTCGTCATCGCCCTGCTGCTGAGCGCCGGCGCGGTCGCCATCGCGGAGAGCAGCGACCGGCGGCTGCGCAGCCCCGACGACCTCGAGCACCTCACGGGCCTGCCGCTGCTCAGCGCGATCCCGGAGAGCGCGTTCACGAGCGCCGAGGGCGAGGAGCGCGACGAGGAGGCGTTCCAGATGCTGCGCGCGGCGCTGACGTACTTCAACGTCGACCGCCGGCTCGCGAGCGTCGTCGTCGCGAGCGCGGGACAGGAGGACGGCAAGACGACGGTCGCGATCCGCCTCGCCTATGCCCTGGCCCGTGCCGGCGGCGACGTCATCCTCGTCGACGCCGACCTGCGCCAGCCGCGGATCGGGCCACGGCTCGGGCTGCGCCTGACCGACGGCCTCGGCAGCGTCCTCGCCGGGACGCGTGAGCTGTCCGACGCGCTCGTCGAGCTGCCGGTCACGATGCCGGGCGGCGCGACGGGCCAGGGGTCGCTGCGCCTGCTGCCGGCGGGCGCGAGCGCCCCGAACCCGGCCGAGCTGCTGAGCTCGCCGGAGCTCAAGCGGGTGCTCGCCGAGCTCGAGGCCGACGCCGACCTCGTCGTCATCGACTCCGCCGCGGCGCTCGCCGTCAGCGACACGCTCCCGCTGCTGCAGGTCGCGTCGGGGGTCGTGCTCATCGCGCGCCTGAACCGCAGCACGAAGGCGGCGATCCGGCGGTTGCAGAAGGTCGTCGAGGCCGCGAGCGGCACGATCCTCGGCGTCGTGGTGACCGGCGCGAGCGCGCGCAGCGGCTACGAGTACGGCTACGGCTACTCGATCGCGGCCGAGCCGCGCAAGTCGCGGCGGGCGCGGCGGGCGGAGCGCAAGGCCGCCAAGTCGCAGCCCGCGCCGGTCTCGCACGCGGGTGATCCTGTAGAGCGTTGATGCAGACCCTTTTGCACGATTGCGCACGCGAGCGAAGCACCGCCGGACGCGGGTACCTCGTTTCTCCTGCAAAACGGCAGGTTCTACGTGCGCGAGAAAGCAGGTCCTGGCGTGCGCCTACCGGTTGTGGATCCCATAGCTGCCGCCTAGACTCCGCTTTTCAGTCACCGCATGGCGGGGGGCGCAGGGGCTCTGGCTGGCTCCTGAAGCCGCTCGCGGACACGGAGGTCATGGATGGGGCGCAGGGCGCTGGTCACCGGCGGAGCAGGATTCATCGGATCGCACATCGTGCGGCGGATGCTCGCGCTCGACTGGGACGTCACGGTGCTCGACGACCTCTCGACCGGCCGTCGCGAGAACCTCGCCGCCGTCGCCGGCGACATCAGCGTTCATCGACGGCGACGTGTCCTCGCTCGACGACGTCCGCATGGCCGTCGACGGCTGCGAGGCCGTCTTCCATCAGGCCGCGCTGCCGTCGGTCCCGCGCTCGATCGCCGACCCGATCAGCAGCCACACGGTCAACGCGACCGGCACGCTGAACGTCCTCGTCGCCGCCCGCGACGCGGGCGCGCGCCGCGTCGTGCTGGCGTCGTCGTCGTCGGTCTACGGCGCCGAGCCCGGGCTGCCCAAGCGCGAGTCGATGGCGACCCGCCCGATCTCCCCGTACGCGGTCTCCAAGCTCGCCGGCGAGAGCTACGGCCGCACGTGGTTCGACCTCTACGGCCTCGAGACCGTCGCGCTGCGCTACTTCAACGTCTTCGGCCCGCGCCAGGACCCGCTGTCGGCGTACGCCGCGGTCGTGCCGCGCTTCATCGCCGCCTACGCCGCGGGCGAGCCGCCGGTGATCTTCGGCGACGGCGAGCAGTCGCGCGACTTCACGTACGTCGCGAACGTCGTCGATGCCAACGTCCAGGCGCTGGACTCGACGATCGCGCCGGGCCGCGTCTACAACATCGCCTGCGGCGCGCAGATCACGCTCAACGAGCTCGCCCGCGAGCTCGCGCGGCAGATGGGCGTCGGCATCCACCCCGTCCACGCGGCGCCGCGCCCGGGCGAGGTTCGCCACTCGCTCGCGGACATCGGCGCGGCGCGCGCCGACCTCGGATACGAGCCGCGGATCGCGCTCGCCGAGGGCCTGCGCCACACGGTCTCGGCGACGAGCCCCGAGGGCATCGCGGTGACGCCGTGAGGTATCTCATCACCGGCGGCTCCGGGTTCATCGGCTCGCACCTCAGCGACGCGCTGACGCGCGCCGGCCACGACGTCATCGTCCTCGACGACCTCAGCACGGGGCGCCTGGAGAACATCGCCCATCTCGTCAGCGCGGGCAGCGTCCGCTTCGTCGAGGGCTCCGCGACCGACGCCGCGCTCGTCGACGACTGCATGCGCGAGTGCGACGTCGTCATGCACCTCGCCTCCGCCGTCGGCGTCCAGCTCGTCGTCGACAGCCCGCTGGAGACGCTGCTCGACCACGTCCGCGGGACCGACGTCGTCATGGCGGCCGCCGCGCGCCGCCGCCGCCGCGTGCTCTTCACCTCGACGTCGGAGGTCTACGGCAAGTGCTCGGGCGCGCTCGACGAGAGCGCCGACCTCGTCATCGGCTCGCCGGAGCGCTCGCGCTGGTCCTACGCGATCGCCAAGAGCTTCGGCGAGGCGGTCGCCCACGCCTACCACGACGAGCACGGCACCGAGACGATCGTCGTGCGCCTCTTCAATGCCGTGGGCCCGCGCCAGACCGGCCGCTACGGGATGGTCCTGCCGCGCTTCGTCTCCCAGGCGCTCGAGGGCAGCGATCTCACGGTCTACGGCGACGGCGCGCAGATGCGCTGCTTCACGCACGTCCTCGACACGGTGCGCGCGCTCATGCTGCTCGTCGAGAACGACGGCGCGATCGGCAACACGTACAACGTCGGCTCGTCGCTGCCCGTGTCGATCGAGGACCTCGCGCGCCGCGTCATCGCGCGCAGCGGGTCGGCGAGCGGCATCGAGCGCATCCCCTACGACGAGGCCTACGCGCCCGGCTTCGAGGAGCTCGGCACCCGCCGCCCGGTGACCGCGGCGATCGAGGCGCTGACCGGCTGGCGGCCGCGGCGCACGATCGAGCAGGCGATCGACGACGTCATCGCCCACCAGCGCAGCGGGCTGGCAGGCGACCTCATGTCCCATGCCGCCTGAGCTCGCCGCCGCCGCCGCGTTCCTCGTCGCCGCCGCCGCGACGTTCGCGCTGACGCCCGCGGCGGCCGCCGTGGCACGCGCGACCGGCTTCATCGACCGTCCCGTCGGCTACAAGGGCCACGGCCGTCCCGACGCCGTACCTCGGCGGCGCGGCGATCATGGCCGGCGTCCTGCTCGCCGCGCTCGCCTTCGGCGGCGGGACGGGCCCGTTCGCCGTCCTGCTGGCCTGCGCCGCCGCGCTCTGGGCGCTCGGCACCGCCGACGACCGGCTGAACCTCTCGCCCTACCTGCGCCTGGCCGTCGAGGCGGGCGTCGGCGCGCTGCTCTACGCGACCGGTCACGGCTGGGAGGTGCTCGGCAGCGCGCCGCTGGACCTCGCGCTGACCTGCGCGTGGGTCGTCGGCATCGTCAACGCGGTGAACCTCATGGACAACATGGACGGCTCGGCCGCGACCGTCGCCGGGGCGTGCGCCGCCGGGACCGCCGTCCTCGCCGCCGTCAGCGGCGACGCGACGCTCGCGGCGCTCTGCCTCGCGATCGCGGGCGCCTGCGCGGGCTTCCTGCCGCACAACCTCGCACGGCCCTCGCGGATCTTCATGGGCGACGGCGGCAGCATGCCGCTCGGCCTCCTGCTCGCCGGCACGACGATGGCGGCCGCCGGCGAGGCCTCGCTCGGCCTCGCGGCGCCGCTCGCGGCAGCGATGCTCGCCGGCCTCGTCATCCTCGACACGACGCTCGTCACGATCTCGCGCCGTCGCGGCGGGCGGCCGCTGCTGACCGGCGGGCGCGACCACCTCACCCACCGGCTGCTCGTGCAGTTCGGCAGCGCGCGCTCGGTCGCCGCGCTGCTGGCCGGCGCGCAGCTCGGGCTCTGCGCCGCGGCGGTGCTGCTGAGCCTCGGCGACCCGGTCATGCTCGCGGTCTTCGCGGCCGGGATCGCCGCGCTCGGGGCGCGGGCGATCTGGTTGCTGGAGAGCCCGCCGTGGTTCGACCAGCCGACGGCGGCACCGCACGTCTTCGAGCATGCGGTCGGGCAGCGGGCCGAGCCGGCGACCGCGCAGGCCGGCGGCAGCTAGGAGTCCTCGACGCCGAGCAGGTAGCCGCGCGCGATGAGGTCGCGCGCGGCGGTGAGGCAGAGGCTGTGGAAGCCGGCGCGGTCCATGCCTTCCGGGATCGGCGCCTGCTCGATGAGCTCGCCGAGCGAGCGTCGCGCCGTCGCAGCCGAGCAGGATCGGGAGCACCGCGGGATCGATCGTCGCGTGCACGCCGATGTCGGGCTCGCAGGTCATGGCGACCCTCGCCCACGTAGGCGCCGTCGACGTAGATCGTGCTCTGGCTGAGGCGGTGGCCGTCGAGCAGGCGCCAGGGCCGCGACAGCAGCTGGCCGAGCGGCGCGGCGGCGCGGTGCGCGTGCAGGAAATCCGCCGCCGCCGAACATCCGCTCGAGCTGGTCGCTCGCCGCTGCCGCGCGGCCTGCCGATGTCGAACGCCTGGATCCAGTTCGCGCCCGCTCAGGCGGCGGCGCAGGATGACGAAGCCGGTCGCGATCTGCTCGATGCCGGTGCGCCGGTAATGGGCGACCCAGCGGCCGACGCCCTCGCCGAAGCCTCCGGGTGCGGTATCGGCGAGCTCGGAGTTCCAGACCATCGCGTAGGCGATCGGGTCGTTGCTGAACTGGCGCAGGAGCAGCGCGTCGCAGCCGAGGCCGCGACCCATGCGCGCAACGGGTCCCTCCCAGTCGTCGCGCGCGGTGGACCCAGTTGCACATGACCGTCGCGAACCCGCCGTCCTTGAGCGCGGCCGCGCAGTCGCGAACGACCTGCCGCGAGAGCTCGTCGCCGCTGGCCGTCGGTGTCGCGGTAGAGGAACTCCTCGTCCGGCGAGATGACGTACGGCGGATTGGCGACGACGAGATCGAACGCTCGGCCGCGCACCGGCTCCAGCCAGCTGCCCTCGACCCAGCTCACGCCGTCGCCGATCCCGCTGAAGCGCTGACTCAGGCGCGCGAAGCACAGCGCACGATGGTTGAGGTCGACGCCGACGACGCGCCCGGCGTGCCGCGGTGGCGAGCAGCGCCTGGACGCCCGATCCGGTTCCGAGGTCGAGCGCGCCGATCCGACCTCGCGGCGGACGGTCAGCTGGGCGAGCCACGTGCTCGCGAGCGTGTTCGCCATGACGAGGGCCGGATCCTTCCCTGCGCGCTGCGGGTCGCCGGCGAGGATGAGGTCCTCGAAACGACAGGAGCTGGCAGCATCGTGCGCACGCGTCGCCCTCGATCTCGAGGATCGCGGCGTCCACGAGCTCTTCGAGGGGCAACGGCGCCAGCGCCTCCTCGGCGTGCCGGCGGGTCACCCGTTGCCGTCGGTGAAGAGCTTGAGCAGGATGGCCAGCCGCGCGTCGTCCTCGCGTCCGAGGGCGAAGAGCGCGGCGAAGCGGCGGGACGATGCCCGCCGCCCTCGGCCCGCAGGGCGCTGCGCGCGCTGGTCGCCGAACCCCGCCGCGCGCAGCAACTCGCCGAGGCGCTCGACGACGTCCACGTCGGCGTCCAGCTCGCGAGCAGCAGCGGCGCCGAGAGCGCGTCCGCCTCGTCGCGGCGGCTCTGCGATGATGGCCGCCGCCTCGACCGCGCGCCGCAGGAAGCGCATCGCCTGCTCGGGCCGGGTCTGTGCGGCCACGGTGTGGGAGAGCAGCGCGAGCACGCCCTCGCCGCGCGAGAGGCGCCGCGGCTCCCACGGCGCGCCGGGTGTATAGGTCGTCGCGACGACGAGGCCGACCGGCAGCGGCTGCACGCCGGCGATTCCGCCCATGCTGGCGACCTCGTGGTCGTGCTGGACGTGGTTGTCGTCGCGCACGGACAGCGGCTTCGGGTAGGGATGCACGAGCCCGTCCTCGGTCGAGCGGCGCGTACTCGTCGGAGAGGTACGTCGCGCCCGCGCGCGACGAGCGCCGCGACGAGCGTCGTCTTGCCCGAGAAGCTCATGCCCGGGGACGACGATCGCCCGGCCGCAATGGCCGACGACCCCCGCGTGGACGAAGATGCGATCGGGGGCGTGCAGCGCGATATACGCGCGCATGTGCGTCTCGAGCACCTCGAACGCAAGCGCGAGCCCGAGGTGGTCGACGAACGAGCTCGTCGTCGCGAGAAGATCGCGTACGTGCCGTCGTCGTGCGGGCGTATCGCGAAGCGCTTCTGCACGTCCGCGCACCGCACGGCTGCCACCCCGGCGGCAGGAACGGGCGCGACCGCGCCGAGCTCGGCGGCCGGCGTCACCGAGACTCCGTCGCCGACGCCGAATGCCTCGAACGCGATCCTGCCGAACGTCCTCCGTGACCCTGGGCTTGCGCACGCGGCCGATCATAGGTGCGGCCCATCCGATGAGCCGGGACTCGCGCGCGACGCCGTCGATACGATCTGGTCATGGGCAGCGTCCTGCTCGGCATCCAGCTGGTGCTCGCCGCGGTGTTCGCGACGGCCGCCATCGGCAAGCTTCTCGACCTCGCCGGGATCGCGCGCGGCGCTGGTCGGATTTCGGTGTCGCACAACGCGCCGCGGCGGTCGGCGGCGCCGGTCCTGCCGCTCGCCGAGCTGGCGATCGCGTCGCCCTCGTGCTCCAGCCGGCGGCTCGCTGGGGAGCGCTCGCGGCGCTGCTGCTCCTGCTCGCCTTCCTCGCGGGGATCGCGACGCGCGCTGCGCCGCGGCGAGGCGCCCGACTGCCACTGCTTCGGTCAGATCCACTCGGCTCCCGCCGGGCGCGAGACGCTCGTCCGCAACGGCGTGCTCGCGCTGCTGGCCGCTGCGCTCGTCGTGCGCGGGGCCCGGCGAGCGCGCTCGATGACTGGATCGACGGCCGGGGCGGCAGCCGAGCTCGCCGCCGTCGCCCTCGGGATCGCCGCGGCCGACGCTGGGGGCGATCGCGCTGCGGCTGTGGCGCGAGAACCGCACGCCTGCAGCGCGACCTGACCGATCGCGCCAGCTCGACCTCGCGTCGCTGCCGGCCGGGCCTCCCCGCCGGCCTGCCCGCGCCGGCGTTCGCGCTGCCTGACCTCGACGGCGACACGCGGACGCTCGCGGCGCTGTGCGCGCGCGGCCGCAACGTCGCGCTGATCTTCGCGACGCCCGGACTGCGCGGGCTGCCGCAAGCTGCTGCCGGACATCGGCCGCTGGCAGGCGAGCCTCGGCGATCGCCTGACGATCGCGATCGTCAGCACGCGGCACGGCCGACAGCAACCGCGCCGCATTCGAGGAGCATGGCATCAGCGACGTCATGCTCCAGGAGGGGATCCGAGGTCATGTCCGACTACCGCGTCCGCGCGACCCCGAGCGCGGTCCTCGTCGGCGCCCGACGGCGCGGATCGGCAGCGCGCCTGCCGCGGGTGCCGTGACGGTCGAGTCGCTCATCCGCATGTCGCTGCGCCACGAACGGTCGGCGGCCTCGCCCTCGGCGACCGCGGCGCTCGCGCAGGCCGAGCCTCCGAGCAGCCGAGCCGGCCGCGAGCCCTGACGTGCCCAGCGAGGAAGCAGGCCGCCCGAGGAACAGCGCGCCGGGCGCCTGAGCACGCTCCGCGAGTTCGTCGCCGCGCGGCCAACGTCGGGCCGCAGGCGCGTGCTGGACGTTCGGCCGCCCGACGTCCTCGCCGCGCTCGACGTTGCGGGCGTCGATGCGCTGCTCTTAAGGGGCCGGTGCTCGCCCAGCGGCTGTACCGGCCGGGGGAGCAGCGCAGCTACATCGACATCGACGTCCTCGTCGATCCCGATGCGCGTCGATCTCGCGCGCGTCGGTGCTCGCGGAGCTCGGCTACGACAAGCGCGGAGTCGACTTCGCGGGGGTCGAGGACTTCGCCGGAATTCTCGACGCCGAGCCGTGGGCCGGTCCGATCGGCTGCGGCCTGGATCTGCACTGGCGGCTGCCGAGGCTGCGGGTCTCCGCCGGCCGAGGCCTGGGCGCTGCTGTACCCGGGCCGCGACGGGATCGTCGTCGCCGGGCCGCTCCGGTCCAGCGCGCTCGGGCCGCGACGCCCTCGCGCTGCATGTCGCGACGCACGCCGCGCAGAGCGGGCCCGAGGACGTCAAGGCGATGGGCGACCTCGCCCGCGCCCTCGAGCGCTGGCCGCTGGAGCGCTGGCAGGCTGCCGCGCTGCTCGCCTCGAGAGCTGTCGGCGACCGCTGACGCTTCGCTGCCGGGCTTCGGCTCCTGCCTGCCGGGGCGGCGCGAGCCGCGGAGCTCGCGCTGCCGCCGAGCGACGCCCTGAACTGGGAGATCCGCCATCGTGCGGCCCGCCCGCGCGGGACGTTTCACGTTCGCGCTCTCGCCGGCGCGCCGGCATGGCGAAAGCGGGCGGAGATCGTGCCCGCTCGCTCTGCCGAGGCCCGCCTGGATCTCCGCGCAGATGCCGTGGGCGCGCCGGGGCCGGTCGGCGCTCGCCGCGGCCTACGCGGTGCATCTGGCAAGGGCGCCGCTGTGGGCGATGCGCGCCTGGCGCTTCGATCGCGCCGCACGGCGCGCAGGGAGCGCGCGCGACGGCTAGCGATCAGGGGCTCCGTCGGTGCCGTCGTCGGCGGGATTCTCGGTGCAGTTGACCTTGAAGTTCTTCGTCGCGATCGGACCGCCGGTGGCCTGGCAGTCAGCGTTGCCGCCAGCGCAGAAGCGCTTGCCGGGCCCGTAGTGACAGCAGCAGCAGTTCGTCGGCGAGCCGCCCTGGTTGCAGCGCGCCGCACTCGTTCGCTCCGATCGGCCCGAGGATGCGGCATGCCGCGATCTGCGACTGCGTCGCGGCCGCCGCCGGCGCGGCGATCGAGAGGATGAGCGGGACCGTCGCGACGCCCACCGCGACCTTCGTGACCTTCAGGCTCAGCTCGCGGCGCGAGAGGCCGCCGTTGACGGCCACCGGCTCGACGAGCAGCTTGCAGCGCTCGAGCTCGTCGATCGCGTGCGCCAGCTCGGCGGCGGTGAGACCGAGGTCCTCGGCGATCGCGCCGGTCGACGTGCGCCCGTCGCAGCTGCGCCAGACGCGCGCGGCGGCCGGGGTCAGGCAGTGCGCGTGCTTGACGTCGAGGTCGTAGACGAGCAGCTCGTCGGCGAGCTCTTCGATGACCAGTCCTTCAGATCTTGCGAGCGGCAGCTGCATGGGTCCTTCCATCTGTGGGTTCTCCCGGGACGTCTTGGGTCGTCGCTCGGAATCCCGTTTCACGACGAGCCGCGGAGAATGATAGTCCCCGATCCGGAGCTTCACCAGTCACGAGCCCGCAGTCCGGTCTGCGGGTTGACGAACTGGCGCGACCGGCGCACGAAGCGCCCCTTCAGCGTGTCGCCGGCGCTCGAGCGCGCCCAGCAGCGCGTTGGCGCCCCGCTTGGCCGCCCGCAGCGTCGCCGCGCGCTCGGCGCCTTCGCGGACACGCTCGTCGAGCGCGGCCGCGCCGCCGGTTCGCGGCCCCGTGGGAGCAGCGGACGTCCGGCGCCGCACGCCGGCGAGCAGGCGCCCGGGGCTCACGCCCGTCGACGTCACGGCGAGCGGGTCGAAGCCGGCCTCGCGCAGCCAGCGCTCGAGGGTCTGCGCGGTGAAGTAGCCGAGATGCTCCGGGTATTCGATGACGCTCCAGCCCGCGCCGAGGATCCGGCGGCTGGCCGACGCGAAGTTCGGCGTCGTGACGTAGAGCAGCCCGCCGTCGCGGATCGCGTCGGCGATCGTCGCCGCCTCCGCGCGCGGGTCGGCGACGTGCTCGACGACCTCGAAGGCGGTGACGACGTCGAAGGCCGCCTCAGGCAGGTCTCCGGGCCGCGGCGGCGCCAGCGTCATCGCGATCCCGCGCGCGCGGTTGCGCTCGAGGGCGCCCTCCGTCGACTCGGTGCCGTGGACCTCCCACCCGCGCGCCGCCGCGGCCTGCAGGAACCCGCCCTCGCCGCAGCCGACGTCGAGGATCCGCCCCGTCCGCCGGTAGGCCTCGAACTCGTCGAGCAGCTCCTCGTAGCGCTTGCGCGTCAGGTCGGACTCGACGGCGCCGGTCCCGTAGCCGTCGTACTGGCGCCGCGTCTGCTCGAGGCTCGGCCGCCGGCCGGCGAAGACGAAGCCGCAGGCGTCGCAGCGCCGCAGGTGAGCGGACTCGTAGCCGCGCAGCGGCGCGATCTGCGCCGACTCGCACAGCGGGCAGGCGTCGAGCACCTCGCTCGCCGCGCGCCGGCGCGGCCGGCGCGAGGCGGCTGTAGAGCTCCGCGTAGCGGCGAGTCCCGTCGGCGAGATCGAAGCGCTCCGCCGCGAGGCGCCGGCAGCGCTCGTGCGCGGCGGGGTCGTCCGCCAGCGCGCGCAGACGGGCGGCCGCCTCGTGCAGCGAGCGTCGTCCTCGCCGCGCAGCACGACGCCGACCTCGTGCTCGGTCGACGAGCGCGTCGAGGTCGCCGACGCCCGGCGTCACCGCCACCGGCATCCCGGCGGCGAGGTACTCGGCAAAGCGCGTCGGCGCCGACGCGCGCTTGGAGGGCGACGAGCGATAGAGGCACAGCCCGATGTCGCCGGCGTGCAGCTCGGCCGGCATCGCCTCCGGCGCGACCTCGCGGACGTCGGCGGGCGCGCCGCCGAGCGCGGCGCGGGCCTCGTCCGACCTGGCGCGTCAGGACGGTGAGCGGCAGCTCCAGAGCGCGGCGCCAGCCGGGGAGCGAGGTCGAAGCGGTACCAGGTCCCGATCGACCCGCTCCAGACGGCATGCGGCCCGCCGGGGCGCGGCGCCGAGGCGGCGAGGGCGGCGTGGTCGACGCAGGTCGGGATGACCTCGACCGGCACGTCGCGCGCCGCCGGTCAGCGCGCGGATCGTGCGCGACCGATGCCTCGGTGAGCGTCACGACGGCGCCCGCCTCGGCGTAGAAGCGGCGCTCGCAGCGCCGGGCGATGCGGTACAGGAGGCCGCCGCGCGGCCACAGCCCGCCCTCGACGCGCTCGTCGGCCCAGAATCCGCGGATGTCGAAGAGCAGCGGCGCGCCGGTCCTGCGGCGGGCGAGCAGGGCGATGAGCGCCGGCGACGTCGCTGCGCGACGTGCACGATGTCGGGACGGCCGGCGCGCTCGGCGCATCTGCGCCAGCGCGCGCCGGCCGCGCGCGACGTCGAGCGCCGTGCTGAGGACCGGCGGGCGTCGGTGATAGCGCAGCGGGACCCACGCGATCCCGTGCGCCGCCGAGCTCCGCGCGCAGCGCCGCGAGGTCCGCGCCGTCCTTCTCGAAGGAGACGAGCGTCATGCGGTGATCGCGCCGCCAGGCCGCGCAGGTAGCGCGAGCGACCTGGGAGCGCCCGAGCGGCTCTCCGGCGCCGTCGTAGGAGACGTAGACGACATGGGGGCGCGCCGCGGGCGCGTTGCTAGATTCGGCTCAACGGTGGCAGGCGCGCTGACGTGACCCCGCTTCGGATCCTCGGCGAGACAGCGTATCCAGCGGTCGTCCCGAGCGCGCGCGTGCGCGTCGCCGGCTTCGCTCCGTACCTCGAGCCCCACGACGTCCGCCTCGCGCACCGGCCCGCGCTCAGCGACGCCGACTACGCGCTGCTGCAGTCCTCCGCGTCGCCCGCCCGCAAGGCGCGCGCGCTCGCGCGCTCGACGGCGCGCGCGACAGCCGCGCGCCGCCCGCCGCACGACCTGCTGCTCGTCCACCGCCTGCGGCTCATGGCGCCGCTGCCCGGCTACGACCCGCCGCGCCGCCTCGACGTCTACGACCTCGACGACGCGCTCTACCTCGGCTCGACGGCCGCGGTCAACCGGCGCTTCGCGTTCGCCAAGCAGGAGGCGCGCCGCTGCGTCGCGTGCCTGCGCCGCGCGCGCCTCGTCATCGCCGGCAACGCGACCCTGGCCGGCGAGGCGCGACGCCGCGGCGCCGCGCGCGTGGAGATCGTGCCGAGCTGCGTCGCGCCCGAGCACCAGCCGCTGCGCGAGCACGCCGACGGCGACGTCCTCACCGTCGGCTGGATCGGCTCGCAGAGCACGAGCGGCTACCTCGACCCGGTGCTCCCCGTGCTCGACCGCCTCAACGCCGGCGCGCCGCGCTTCCGGCTCGTCGTCGTCGGCGCGTCGCTCGGCCGCTCGGCGCCGTGGATCGAGCAGCGCGCATGGTCGCTGAGCACGCAGGCGGCCGATCTCGCGAGCTTCGACATCGGCATCATGCCGCTGCGCGACAGCCCGTGGGAGCGCGGGAAGTGCGGCTACAAGCTCCTGCAGTACTTCGCCGCGGGCGTGCCCGCGATCGCGAGCCCGGTCGGCGTCAACCGCGAGCTCGTCGGCGCCGAGCGCGGCCTGCTCGCCGAGTCTGCGAGCGACTGGGAGCGCGGGCTGCTCGAGCTCGCCGCCGACGCCGGCGAGCGCCGCCAGCGCGGCGCCGCGGCGCGCGCGTTCGTGCAGCGCGACTACTCCTACGCGCGCTGGGCGCCCGAGCTCGCCGGCCTGCTGCGATCGGTGGCGGACTGACATGTGCGGGATCGCCGGGGAGGTGCGGTGGGACGCGGCGCCCGCCGCGGGCGCCGAGGAGGTCCTGAGCACGGTCCTGCATCGCGGCCCGGACTCGCTCGGCGCCTTCTCGCGCGACGACGCGTGGGTCGGGCAGACGCGCCTGGCGATCATCGACGTCCCCGGCGGCGACCCGCCGATCGCCAGCGAGGACGGCTCGATCGGCGTCGCGCTCAACGGCGAGATCTACAACTTCCGCGAGCTGCGCGCCGAGCTGCGCGAGCGCGGCCACGAGTTCGCGACCGGCTGTGACACCGAGGTCGTCGTGCACCTCGCCGAGGAGCTCGACCCGGTCGCGCTGGCGCGCCGCCTGGAGGGGATGTTCGCGGTCGCCGTCTGGGACGCCCCGCGCCGGCGCCTCGTCCTCGCGCGCGACCGCTTCGGCAAGAAGCCCCTCTACTACTGGCACGACGCGACCCGGCTCGTGTTCGGCAGCGAGATCAAGGCGGTGCTCGCGAACCCGGCCGTCCCGCGGCGGCTGCGCGCCGAGGCGATCCCGGACTACCTGACGTTCGGCTACGTCCCGACCCCCGACACGTTCTACGAGGGCATCCGCAGCGTGCCGCCCGGCCACGTGCTCGTCGCCGAGGACGGCGCGCCCCCGCGGATCGAGCCGTACTGGCGGCTCGGGCTGCCGGGGGTCGACGGCTGGCGTGACGCGCCTGGAGCTGTCCTTCGAGGAGGCCGCGGCGGAGGTCCGGCGACTGCTGCGCGCGGCGGTCCACCGGCGGCTCGTCGCGGACGTCCCGCTCGGCGCGTTTCTCAGCGGCGGCATCGACTCGTCGGCCGTCGTCGGGCTCATGGCCGAGGCCGGCACCGGTCGCGACGTTCACGATCGGCTTCGACGACCGCGACGGCTTCGACGAGCGCCCGTATGCGCGCGCGGTCGCGCGCCGCTACGGCACCGACCACACCGAGTTCGTCGTCCAGCCGCATGCCGCCGAGCTCGTCGAGAAGCTCGTCTGGCACCACGACCAGCCCTTCGGCGACTCCAGCGCGCTGCCCGACGTACCTGCTCTCCGAGCTCACGGCCGGCCACGTGAAGGTCGCGCTCTGCGGCGACGGCGGCGACGAGCTCTTCGGCGGCTACGAGCGCTTCGCCGCGGCGCGCGCGCTCGCGCGCTACGAGGCGGTGCCGGACGTCGTGCGCACGGCGGTCCGCCGTGGCGCCCACCGGGCGGCGCCGCTGGCCCAGCGCTCCAAGCAGCTGGCGAAAGCCCGCCGCGCCCTGCTGCGCTCCGATCGCGGCCCGGCCGACGGCCTGCTCGCCTGGGTGAGCTACGTCTCCGAGGAGAGCAAGGCGGCGCTCGTCGGCGCCGCGGAGAGCCCGGGGATGGACGCCTACCGGCGCATCTGGGCGCAATCGGCCGGCGCCCACCCGCTCGACCGCCTGCTCGACCTCAACATCCGCACGTACCTCCTCGACGACCTGCTCCCGAAGGTCGACCGGATGAGCATGGCCCACGGCCTCGAGGTCCGCGCGCCGTTCCTCGACCGCGAGCTCGCCGAGCTCGCCTTCCGCCTTCCGCCGTGCTCGCGGCTGCGCGGCTTCCAGCTCAAGCGCGTCCTGAAGGCCGCCGTCGCCGACCTCCTGCCGCCCGAGCTGCTCAAGCGCCCGAAGCAGGGCTTCGGCGTCCCGCTCGACCGCTGGTTTCGCGAGGACCTCGCGCCGCTCGTCGGCGGCACGCTCGGCGCGCCCGACAGCCGCGTCGGCGAGCACGTCTCACGCGACGCGGTGCGCGCGATGCTCAGCGACCACGCGCGCGGCAACGAACCACGGTCACGCGCTGTGGACGCTGCTGACGCTCGAGCTCTTCCTGCGCAGAGCGTCGTAGGAGGGCGGCGTGGGCGTTCTCAAGCTGCTGGCGGAGGTCATCGGACTGCTCGCGCTGGCGGGCGCGGCGGGCTTGTGGCCGCCCGAAGAGGTCGCCCGTCCACGCTGCCCGCGGCGACCCTCGTCGTGGTTCTCGCAGTCGGTGCCGCGTGCGCGATCGCGGGTCTCGCCGTTTCAGGCAAGCGGGCGACGGATGGATACCGCGAGTCGCGACGACTCACCGACGACCAGCGTGTGATCGCAGGGGCCGCGAAGGTCAGCGCGAAGCTCGCGAGACGAGGTGTGGACGAAGCTCTTGTCCCCGTCGGTGCGACGCCGACGTGGATCGCCTTCGTGGAATGGGCGCGGGGGCGCATTCCCGAGGACGACACATTCGCCGCGCTGCTCTCGCGACGAGCAAGCGAGTCACAGGTCGGGTTCTGGCTGAACTGGCGATTGTCGCCGCGAACGGCCGTGGTCGGGCGCGCGGGCGCGGACTGGCTCGTCGTCATGGACCGCAGGCCCCCGCCGGGCCGCCCGCGACGGCCGCCATGACATTTCGCCCGGGCTACCACCTCGTGGAGATGACTGATGCCCGCTGAGCTCCTGGTTCTCGGCCTGCATGCGCTCGTCCTGGCACCCGGGTACGCGCTGCTGCGCCTGCTGGGTCTGCTGCCCAGCCGGGGGCCGTCGATCGCGGCCGCGTCCGGTCTGGCGTATCTCGCAGGTGTCGCGATCCTCGTCCTCGCGCAGGTCGTGTTGCTGCCGTTCGGGGTGCCCGTGACGCTCGTCGTCCCGGCGGCGGTCGGCATCGGTGTGTGTGGCGCTGCAGCGATGGCGCGCCGGCCGGCGCCCAGGCCGGACGGGGGAGGACGTAGCGCCCCGGAGAGTCCCGTCCTGCGACGGGCGGTGGTCCTGGGACTCGGCGTCCTCGGTGTCGTGATCCTCATCGGGGTGATCGGCGCCCGCTCGACGCCGATCCCCGCGTTCGACGCGTGGGCGCAATGGATGCCCAAGACACAGGTGCTCGCTCAGGGCGGGCTCAGCGACGAGACGCTGTTCGTCGGGCCCGCCTACAGCTACGTCAACCCGGACTATCCGCTGGCGCTGCCGGCGTTCGAGGCGACGCAGATGCGCGCGCTGGGAATCGAGGACGGGTCGCCGGACCTCGCCGTGCTGCACGTCGGGTTCTGGCTCATCCTCGCCGCGTTCGCGGCCTCGCTGGTGTACCTGCGTGGCCGGCGGGCATCGTTCGTCCTCGTCGGCGTGCTGGCCGTGTGGTTCGCGGCGGCGCCCGGGATCCAGGTCCAGGCCGGTTCCACCCTCGTGGACCTGCCGATGGCCGTCTTCCTCGCACTAGGAGCGATGCTCCTCGTGACGTGGCTCGACCAGCGCGCCAAGGGCCCGATCGTCCTCGCCGGCGTGTTTCTCGGCATGGCCGCCAACCTCAAGAACGAAGGACTCGCTGCTGCGGTGGTCGTCTGCGCTGCCACGATGATCGTCCTGGCGGTGGCTCGCGACCGGCGCGGCGTCGTGTCGGTCGGCTGGCTGGTCCTCGCGGTCGGTGCGCTCGTGCTCCCGTGGCGGGTGTGGGCGAGCTTGCATGACGTCCACGGCGCGCTGTCGCTCGGCAACGGCCTCGATCCCGCGTACCTCGCCGACCACGTGTCGCGCGTCGGTCCGACGCTGAGCGCGCTCGCGGGCGCTCTTGCCCGTCCGGGCGAATACCTGTTCATCCCTGCAGCGGCGCTCGCGCTGATCGTCGCGGTGATCGTGGGTCGGGGACCGGCGGCCCGCCGGGCGCTGCTGCATCTCGCCTTCCTAGGGTCGTACTTCGCGGTCATGACGTGGGCGTACTGGGTCAGCACCCCGCCGCTGGCCAGCTATCTCGGCGAGGCGGGGCGCTACATGACGGCGTTTGCGGCACTGTCCCTCGTGGCGATCGTGGACCTCGCGCGGGCGTGGGGCCCTGCCGGTGGGCAGAGCCTGCTCGGCTACGCTCATCACGGTGACAACCGACCTCCAGATGCGCGGTGAGGTGAGTCGGCGCATGACCCGCCGGTTGGCGTGAGCACACGGGTCGGACCGGCACGAGACTCCTCGCCGGAACCTGGGGCCGAGCCCGAGCTCTCGATCGTGATCCCCTGCCTCAACGAGGCGGAGACGCTCGCCGTGTGCATCCGCAAAGCGGTTGCAGCGTGCGAGCAGCACGACATCGCGTACGAGGTCATCGTCGCCGACAACGGAAGCACCGATGGCTCGCAGGCGATCGCGGAGGCCGGGGCGCGCGGATCGTCGCCGTGAGCGAGCGCGGGTACGGCAATGCGCTGATGGGCGGCATCGCCGCGGCCCGAGGGCGGTACGTCATCATGGGCGACGCCGACGACAGCTACGACTTCTCGGAGATCCCGCGAGTTCGTTGACAAGCTCCGGGAGGGCTATGACCTCGTCCAGGGCTGCCGCCTGAAGCGCGGCGGGGGCCGCGTGCTGCCGGGCGCCATGCCGGCGCTCCACCGCCGGATCGGCAACCCGCTGTTCTCCCTGATCGCGCGCCGCTGGTTCGGAGCGCCGATCAGCGACGTCTACTGCGGGATGCGCGGATTCACGCGGAGCATGCACAGGGACTCGGCCAGCGCTGTACCGGGATGGAGTTCGCCACGGAGATGATCGTCAGGTCGAGCCTGGCCTCCGCCCGGATCGCCGAGGTTCCGATCACGCTGCACCCCGACGGGCGCACGCGCGCAAAGCCGCACCTGCGGACGTTCCGCGACGGATGGCGGACGTTGCGGTTCTTCCTCGTCTTCTCGCCGCGCTGGCTGTTCGTGGTCCCGGGGCTCGCGCTGGGGCTCATCGGTGTCATCGGCTACGCGATCGCGCTCCCGGGCCTGCGGTTCTTCGGCGTGACGTTCGACGCGCACACCCTGCTGTTCGCGACGCTGGCGATCATCTGCGGGTATCAGTCGCTGCTCTTCGCCGTGCTGACGAAGATCTTCGCGATGCAGAGAACCTCTTGCCGGCCGACCCGCGACTCTCGCGCGCCAAGCACATCGTCACGCTCGAGCGGGCGCTGTTGCTCGCGTTGCTGACCATCGCGGCCGGCATCGTGCTCCTCGCCGTGGCCGTCAACGAATGGAGGGTGCGGGACTTCGGCCGCTTGGACTACGCCGACACGATGCGGCTCGTCGTACCCGGGGTGATGCTCGTTGCGCTGGGATTTCAGACGGTGCTCGCGAGCTTCTTCATCAGCGTCCTCGGCCTACGACGACTGTGATGCCGTGGATCTCGGAGGACTCCGCGGAGGCAGCGGCGGAGTTCGACGCCTTCGCGGGCTCATACGAGCATGAGCTGGAACGCGGGTTGCGCTGGTCCGGAGAGGGAAGCGCCTACTTCGCCGAAACGCGCGTTCGCTGGTTGGCGACGCGCCTCGCGGCGCTCGAGGCGCCGACGAGACGAGCCCTGGATTTCGGCTGCGGGACCGGCTCCACGGCACCGCTGCTCGCTGACGCGCTCGGGGCCGAGCAGGTGACCGGCGTCGACGTCTCACCCAAGCTCCTGGAGGTCGCCCGACGCACGACCGCCTCACCGGGCGTGCGATTCCAAGGCGTCGGGGAAGCGCTGCAAGAGCCCGTCGACGTGGCGTACTGCAACGGTGTCTTTCACCACATACCGCCGCCGGCGCGGGCGTCGGCACTCTCGTTCGTGCGGGCCGCACTGCGACCGGGCGGGTACTTCGGGCTTTGGGAGAACAACCCACTGAATCCCGGGACCCGTCTCGTCATGCGGTCGATCGCGTTCGATCGCGACGCGCAGCCACTCACGGCGAGCGCCGCACGCAAGCTCCTCGGACAGGCCGGGTTCACTGTCGTCGTCACGCACCACCTGTTCCTGTTTCCGCGCTTCCTGCGCGCGCTTCGCCCTGTCGAGGCGCGCCTGACGCGTCTGCCGCTCGGCGCGCAGTACATGGTCCTCGCGCGACGGCCGCCGGTCTGAGCGCCGGTGCTCAACGCTCCAGCTCGTCGAGCATCGCCGCCAGCCGACCGGTGAGCGAGCGCCGCGACAGCCCGCTGACGTCGCGCTCGATCACCGGATCTCGGTAGGCGGTGAGCGCGCGGACGACAGCGTCGACGTCGCCCGTCGCACAGATGTGGCATCCCTCGTACCCGCGCAGCATCGCGGCGGCGTCCGATGCGGGGTCGCCGACGTAGATCACCGGGAGCCCTGTGGCCAGGTACTCCGGGATCTTTCCCGCCACTTGGCCGCGGAGGATGCCGCCGGCGTCACGCGGCCCCGCGAGCAGCAGCGCCGAGGAGTCGCGCAGCGTCTCCACGGCCGCGCGGTGCCCGACGAACCCTGTCTCCTGCACGAGGCCCGAGAGGCCTAGCCCGTCGAGCACGCCGGCGACGTGCGGATGCAGATCGCCGATGAACCTCAGGCGGTCGATGCCCGGCCCGGCACCGTCGGCCAGCCGGCGGATCGCAGACCAGGCAGCGTCGAGGTCCTGCGTCGCTGGGTAGTAGCTGCCGAGATAGCTCAGGACGAACTCGGCGGGCGGATGCGCCGGCTCGATGTCCTCGAACCCGGGTGCGAGCACGGCGACCGGCCGGTCCCACAGCAGCTCGTGCCGCGCTGCCCACGAGGGGGACGTCATCGTCACGGCCGTCGCGTCGCGCGCGAGCGATCGCTCGAGCCGGGCGGCGCGCCGGCGTGCGATCCCGGGCGCCATCATCTCGCTCCAGGGATCGCGGAAGTCCGCCACCCAGGGCGCGCCGGTCGCGCGCTGCAGGCGCCGGGCGATGAGATGGGCGGTGATGGGAAACGAGGACGACAGGATGGCGTCGGGCGGCCGCCGGCGAAGCGCGCGGCGTGCCGTCGCCAGCGCCGGCACGTACCAGCCCACCTGCGAGTCGGGGTAGTAGACCACCGTTCGCGCTACGCCCCGCGCGAACGCACGCGGGCCCTCCACCGACGCGGCGCGGACGTCGTCGCCGCCGGTGCGCAGCACGCGCTTCCCGATGCGGCTGAGCTCCAGCGAGCCCGTGCGGATGACGTGCTCCTCGGGGAAGGCGGACTCAGCGTCGCGGTGGTAGGCGCCGTTGCGCGGCGCGAGCACGACGGGTTCCCAGCCGAACTCCGGCAGGTGTCGTGCGAAGCCGCTCACGCGCAGGCTTCCGATGCCTCCTAGCGGCGGGAAGTAGTAGGCGACGATGAGGACGCGCCGCGTCACGCCGCCTCGAGCGCCCGGCGGTAGAACGCGCCGAGCGTCGCCTGGAACCGCTCGATGGTGAACCGCTCGAGGAAGTCCGCGCGCGCGGCCGCCCCCATACGGCGGGCACGGGCGGGATCGGCGGCGAGATGCAGCAGGGCATTGCGGATGCCGTCGACGTCACCCGGGGTCACGAGCAGCCCCGTCCGGTCGCGCGCGACGATCTCTGCTCCGGGACCGGCTGTCGACGTGATCACCGGTAACCCGAACGACATCGCCTCGACGTTCGTGAACCCGAAGCCCTCGGCGTGGGTGGGCATGACGAACGCGTCGGCACCGGGGTAGATCTCCGCCAGCAGGCGCTCCCGCGACACCCACGGCAGCAGACGGACCGCGCCCTCCTGCTCGAGTGCCGCGATCGTCTCGCAGGGCACGGGCGCGGCGCTCGGCCGAGACCCAGTCGTGCACGAGCCGGTCGGGGTTGCGCTGTGTGGGATCGGAGCCGGCGAGGACCAGGCGGACACGCGGGTTCTCGCGGTACGCCTGCTCGAATGCCTCGATGACCTCGAAGCCGCCCTTGCGCTCGAAGTCGCCGCCGACGAATACGAACGCGAAGTGCTCTCCGGTGGATCGATCGACGGCGGGCGGCGTCGGGAAGCCCGGCGCGATGACCTCGAGCTTGGCCGGATCGGCGCCCCAGCGCAGGTTGACCTCCCGCGCCCAGTCGGAGAAGACGTAGGCCGCGGTGACACGCTCGAGCGTGAGCAGGCGGTCGGCGATGCCGAGGGCGCGGTACATCCGCTGCGCTCGGGCAAACCCGTCCGCCAGCCGGGCGTCGTCCCATCCGAGGTACTCGCCGATGTAGACCGCCGAGCTCGAGCCCTCGCTCATCACCAGGGGCGCGCCGCGCAGCCCACGCAGAGCCACCGGATGGGCGTGCACGTGAACGAGGTCAAAGGGCTTGCGGATCCGGAGCGCCCGAAAGCCCATGTCCGGGATCGCCCGCGGGTGCACGATGCGGTTGAGCAGAACCTCGCGCACGACCTGGCAGCGCACGCCGGGGCCGCTCTTGTGAAAGCCCCCGACGCGGGAGTACACGACCCCGTCGGGGGGATGGTCGGCGAGATTCTGCATGTAGACGCCTTCGCCACCGTGGCCTTCGGGCCCCACCAGCAGCGTCCGCACGCTCATCGTCTCCCCGTCGCGAGCTGCAACAGCGCCCGGAGGGTGGACGCGAGGTGCGGCGCCATGTCGCGGTGACCCTGCGCCCGCGCCCCTCCGAAGCGTCCCCGTGCCCGGTAGTACCCGAGCCGCAGCGCACCTCCCGCGACCTTCACCCAGACGAACGCGGCCCCGCGGACGGGGCCGCGCTGCTCCACGTAGAGGTCGCGTTCGCGCTGAGGCACAGGGCCACTCGGTCGTCCCCCATGCGCATCTCCGTGCTCGCATGCCCGAGGTGCACGATCGACGCCTGCGGATAGAAGCGGATCCGGCCCCCGAACTCGCGGACGCGCCGGCACCACTCGAGGTCCTCGCCGTACATGAACAGCCGCTCGTCGAACCCGCCGGTCTGCTCGAACACCGCGCGCGGGAGCAGCATGAAGGCGCCGGCGACGGCGTCGACGTCGCGCTCCTCGTCGTGATCCCAGTAGCCGCCGAGCAGCGCCTCTCCGGCACGCTTCGTACCCAGCAGTTTGTAGAGCCCGAGGTCCTCGAGAAGCGTGCGGCGCAGGCTCGGGAAGCGGTATGTCGAGTGCTGCAGCCGGCCGTCCGGATAGACGAGGCGGCAGTGCGCGATCGCCAGCCCCGGCTCGTGGCGCACCCGCCCGCAGAGCTCGGCGACGGAGCCGTCGGTGAGCTGCGTGTCGCTGTTGAGCAAGAGCAGCCAGTTCCCGCGCGCGAGTGCCATGCCCTGATTGTTGGCCGTACCGAAGCCGCGGTTCTCCGTGTTGCGGACGAGTCGCACCGCGGGGAACTCCGCGGCGACCATCTCCGGGCTGCCGTCCGAGGACGCGTTGTCGACGACGATGACCTCGTGCTCGATCGGCGCGAGATGGCGCGCGACCGACGAGAGGCAGTCGCGCAGAATGGCCTGCGTGTTCCAGTTGACGATGATCACGGAGAGCTCCGCCGGACCATCGTTCGTGCGGATCTCGACGGGCGGCACATGGGGCGCCCGCGCCGGCGGCTGCGCGTCGAGGCAGCGCTGCGCCCAGGTCTCGAAGGTGTAGAGCATCATCGTCGGCTGAACCATCCGCGCGTCGCCCGCGAGCGCTCCCGCGAGGACCCGCGCAGCCGCCTGGGAATCGAAGACGCCGCGCGCCTCTACCGTGGGCGCGCTGAGGGCGTCGCGGACCTGCTCGCCGAGCTCGTCGCCGATCCAGCGGCCGACCGGTGGGGAGAACCGCGCTTGCGGCTGTCGAGGCGCTCGCCGAGTGTCCGGGTTGCGACCCCGCGCAGGACGAGCTTGCCCTCGCGCAGGCGCATCTTGTGGCGCGCCGGCATGCGCATCGCGAGCTCGACGAGGCGGTAGTCGAGAAACGGCGTGCGGACCTCGAGCGAGTTCCACATGCTCATCGCGTCCATCGCGCGCAGCAGCTCGTCGGTGAGGTAGGTCTTGACGTAGACGTAGAGCAGCGCGTTGAGAGGGTCGCTCGAGCGGGCGCGCGCATAGTGCCCGGCGAGGTGCTGCGCCGGGCCGTCGAGGTCGGCGGCCGCCCGCACGTCGTGCGACAGCAGGCTGCTGCGCAGCGCGGCCGGCGTCTGGTGCAGCAGCTCCCGTGAGACGCGGTCGTCGGGCTCATCGCCGCGAGCTCTGCGAAGCGGCGTAACTGCCGGACCGGCGCGCGGCCGGACGCTGCCGTGACCCCCGCGCGCAGCGGGTCGGGGAGCGTGTCGAAGCGCCCGAGCATGTTCACGACGACGTGCGTCGGATAGGACGCGAAGAGCTCGTCGCCGCCGACGCCGGAGATCCCGACCGTGACGTGGCGGCGCGCGAACTGCGAGATGACGTGGTTCTGAACGAGCGACTCGCCCGGCTCGTCGTAGGCGGCGATGAGGTCGGGCAACTGCGCCGCGGCGCCGCGCGCGTCGAGCAGTTGCTCGTAGTGCTCGGCGCCGAGCGCGTTCGCGGCGGCGCGCGCGGCGCCCCGCTCGTCAGCGCCCGGGACGTCGAAGCCGAGCGTGAACGTCCGCAGCCGCTCGCCCACCGCGCGCGAGGCGAACGCCGCGATCGTCCGCGAGTCCACGCCGCCCGAGAGCAGCACGCCGATCGGGACGTCGCTCACCATCCGCCGCCGGACCGCGTCCTCGAGCAGGCTCTCGACCTCCTCGACGTACGCCGAGAACCCGCGGTCGGCCTCTCCGTCAGGCGCGCAGTCCCAGTACTCGCGCTCGTGCACGCCGCCGCCGTCGACGGTGAGCACGTGCCCGGCGCGCAGGCGCCGGACGCCCGCCACGAGCGAGTACGGCTCGGGCACCGCGAACGCCGAGAGGTAGTGCGGCAGGGCGGCGGGGTCGAGCCGCCGCTCGACGAGGCCCGACGCCAGCAGCGCCTTGATCTCCGAGGCGAACACGAGCCCGTCCGGGGTCTCGGCGTAGACGAGCGGCTTGACGCCGAGGCGGTCGCGGGCGACGAAGAGCCGCCGGGCGGCGCGCTCCCAGATCGCGAAGGCCCACATGCCGTTGAGGCGCTGCACGACGTCCTCGCCCCACGTCGCGTACCCGCGCAGCACGACCTCGGTGTCGCAGCGCGTGCGGAAGCGATGGCCGGCCGACTCCAGCTCGCGGCGCAACTCGGCGGCGTTGAAGATCTCGCCGTTGTAGACGATCGTGAACGCGCCGTCCTCGATCGACATCGGCTGCGCGCCTCCCTCGATGTCGATGACGGCCAGGCGCCTGCTGACGAGCCCGGCGGACGGCCTGCCGTCGTCGACGTGGAAGCCCTCGCCGTCAGGTCCGCGGTGGGCGATCGAGTCGCCCATCCGCTGGAGGACGTCGCGGTCCACCGGCCGCCCGTCCGGATGCAGCACACCGGCGATGCCGCACATCGCTAGTCCGCGCTCTCCGGCGGGCCGGCCGGCCCGGCCAGGTGGCCGCGGCGCAGGCGCGCCGGCACGAGGCCGCCGAGCACCCGGCGCTCGCGCGCGTCGAGAACGAACCGCGCGATGATCGCGCCGTAGAGGACCATGCCGACCGCGCCCGCGGCGATCGCGCCGCCGAAGCTCCCCGTCAGCAGCCGGCCGGCGGCGAAGACGCCCGCCGCGAGCGAGCACCGCGAGCACGGGCAGCGCCAGCGCGCCGACGAGGTCGCGCGCCCGCAGCGCGAGCAGCCGGTCGGCGACGAACAGCCCGAACGGGACGGTCGCGACGAGGAGCGCGCCGCAGAGCGCCGCGGCGACGCCGGTCGCGCCGTACGGGCCGACGAGCGCGAAGCCGACGGCGACGGCGATGACGGCGGCGGCGCCGGTGTAGGCGACGACCCACGCCGGGCGGTTGAGTCCGCGGGCCACGTCGGCGGGCGGGGCTCCGATCGCGACGAGCGCGGCCGCGCCCGCGAGGTAGCGCAGCGGCCCGATCGCGTCGTCGGCGAACCCGCGATCGATCCACGTCGTCAGCAGCGGATGGCCCCAGATCGCGAGGAACGCGACGACCGGGCCGATCGCGAGCACGGTCATGCGGAGGTTCGCGCGGAAGACCTCGGCCAGCCGCCGCGGATCGAGCGCCGCGGACTCGGCGCTCGCGAACGGCAGGAAGCCGAGGCTTGTGACGGTCGTCAGCACGATGAGCTGCTGGAGGATGACGGCCGGCACCGCGAACGCCGCCACCTGATCGGTCGTCGAGTAGCCCGCCAGCAGCGTCGGCGGGCCCCTGCATGAGCGCCTGGAAGAACAGCCCGGCGAGCAGGACCGACACGCCGAATCGCCCCATCGTCCTGAACGTCGCGCCGTGCAGCCGCGGCCGCAGGCGCGCGTGCGTCGCGCGCGCGAGCGCGACGAGCTCGGTGACGCACAGCGCGGCCGTGATGACGACCTGCGCGAGCAGGACGGCCCGGATGCCGCCGCCCAGCGCGATCGCGGTCACGGCGGCGACCGAGGAGAGCGTGCCGAAGATCAGGCGGACGGTGACGAGGAACTGGAGTCGGCCGAGCGCGGACAGCGCCGCGGACGCGAACGACGCCAGCAGCGAGCCGAAGAGCACGAGCGCGCCCAGGCGGACGCTGTCGAGCACGACGTGGCCCTGCGCCTCGGCGCCGTTGATGAACGTGTCGGCGATGAAGCGCGAGCCGAGCAGCGCGGCCGCGGCGGCGACGATCGACGCGACGAGGAACACCGAGAACGACGTCTCGATGACCGCGCGCTCCTCGTCCTCGTCCTCGCTCGCACGCGCGCGGGCGAGGAAGCGCACCGTCGCATGCCCGAAGCCGAGCTCGAGGTTCGAGAGGTACGCCGACATGATCGTCAGCAGCGCGAACACGCCGTAGAGCGACACGCCGAGCTCATGGATGAGGTACGGCGTCGTGAGGAGCCCGAGGAACGCGAGCCACAGCGTCACGGCACCGAGCCCGATGCTCGCGCCGGCGAGGCCCCGCGCGCCCATCACGCGCTCGCGAGCAGTTGCAGCTTCATCCCCGGCAGCGCCCGCCGGACGTGCGGCAGCAGCCGGTGCCAGGCGCCCGCGGTGCCAGTGGCCGGAGGGGCCTCGTCCCCGGCCGGCGCGCCCGCATCATCCGTGCCCGCCGTGCCGCGCCTTCTCGCGAGCGCCCACTCGAGCGCCGCCGGGTTGAACCGCCGCACGGCGAGCGGCCGCAGGCCGGCGCGCTCGACGACGCGCGCGAGCGTCGCGGGCGAGAAGTGGTGCAGGTGAAACGGCAGGTCGAGGATCTGCTCGCGCAGCGGCGGCCACAGCGCGTCGACGCTCGTCGCGTTGGGCACCTCGACGAGCAGGCGGCCGCCCGGCAGCAGCCGCTCGCGCAGCTCCGTGAGCATCTCCACCGGGTCGGCGACATGCTCGAGCACGTGGAGCATCGTCACCGCGCCGTAGCGCTGCTCCGGGAGGTCGCCGATCCCGGCGTGCAGCGCGACCCCGCGCTGCAGCGCGCGGCGGCGGCCGCTCTCGGAGGGCTCGACGCCGTCGGCGTCGACCCCGAGCGATCGCAGGCCGGCGACGAGCCCGCCGTTGCCCGCGCCGACGTCGAGCACCGCCGGCCGCGGCGCGTCGAGCACGGCGAGCACCTCGCGCGCGCGGTCGGTCCAGCCGCCGGGGCCGTCATCGCCCATGGCGCGCTCGACGTAGTACTCGTCGGCGTCGTAGAGCTCCGCCAGCAGGTCAGGATCGGGAACGGGCCACGTCCGCCGCAGCCCGCAGCCGCGACAGCGCACGACGTTCCATCCGCGGCTGCGTGCGCACTGCCGGCCCTCGGAGGCGCCGCAGAGCACGCACGAGAAGTGCTGCCGGCGCAGCCGGGACGTCCGAGGCGCGCTGGTCGGCACCCGGTGAGCGTACGAAACGCCCGCCGGATGCTCGCCGCCTGAACGAACAGATGCGGGCCGCGCAATCGACCATCTAGCCTCGCTGCGGTGCGGATCAGCGCTCTCATCGGCTCGACGGTCGTGCTCGGGCTCGCGCTCGCCGGCTGCGGAGGCGACGACGATCCCGACCCGCCCCCGCCGCAGCGCCCGGTCCAGCTGACCGTCACCGAGCCCGCCGACAGCGCGACCGTGCCCGAGGAGACCGTCGAGGTCCGCGGCCGCGTCGCCCCGACGACCGCCGAGGTCACCGTGCTCGGGCGTCCCGCGCTCGTCACCGGCGGGACCTTCAGCGTCGTCGTGCCGCTGGAGCCGGGCGCGAACGTCCTCGACGTCATCGCCAGCGCCCGCAACCGCCGGTCTGCGCTCACCGCGATCCGCGTCACGCGCGACGAGCGCGTCGAGGTGCCCGACCTCGTCGGCACGCCCGTCAGCGAGCTCGAGGACGAGCTCGATCCGCTCGGCCTGGACGTCGAGACCGAGCGCGGCGGCGGCCTGCTCGACCCGCTCATCCCGCGCGAGGAGCGCGTCTGCGAGCAGGACCCCGAGCCCGGGACGAAGGTCCGCCGCGGCGCGACGGTGAACGTCGTCGTCGCCCGCGATTGCTGACCCGGCCGCTAGGGTCTGCGGCGTGAGCGACCGGTTCGGTCCTGGGCGCAATCGCCGTATCCAGGACGCACTCCCGTCGATCGACGAGATGTTCGCCGACATCGCCGACGGCACCGAAACCGTGCGGCCGTCCGCCTACTGGGTTCACCTGAACGACCGCAACGTCGAGCAGATCGAGCGCGACGGGTTCGATCGATTCAAGCGCAGCATCAACCAGAACTACTTCGCCTTCGTGCCCACCGGCCGGGGTCACGATCAATACGAGGCCGCGGCTCGCGCTTGGAGGAGCCGGCCGAATCCAGCTGTCCTGCTGCCCCGCAGGCTCGACGTGACGGGTCTGACCACGACGTTCGGCACGGCCAATCCGATGGGGAGCTGGCGCCAGCGACTCGGCCACGCCCGCTACCTCGCGATGTTGTGGGAGTTCGTCCGGCGCCGTGATCGAATCGGCCTGCTCACCACCTTGCAGGAGCCGGAGCTCGGAACGCCGATAACGGTTCGTTACCGAGGGCGACGGATATCGCAGGACCTCTGCAACTCGGTCCACGAGTTCTACTCGGCAACCGAGGGGATGGGCGGCGTCACCCCCCGGTACGCGATCGAGATCGGCGCCGGCTACGGGCGCTTCGGCTGGGTTCTCATGAGCGCGGTCCCGGGCATCCGCTACATGGTCTGCGACATCCCGCCGGCGCTCGCGGTCTCACAGCGATATCTCACGACCCTGTTTCCTGACCGATCGGCGTTCAGGTTCCGTCGCTTCGCGGACTACGAGGAGATCGCCGAAGAGTTCGAGGCGGCGCAGATCGCGTTCATCACCCCGGGCCAGCTCGATCTCCTGCCGGCCCAGCACGCCGACCTCGTGATCAACATCAGCTCGCTTCACGAGATGCGTCTCGACCAGATCGCGTACTACCTGGAGCTCATCGATCGCCACTGCGACGGCCACGTCTACACGAAGCAGTGGTGGAAGTCGGTCAACGTCCACGATGACCTCGTCCTCCACCAGGCGGACTACCCGATCCCGTCGCATTGGCGCGAGCTGTACGTCCGACCGCATCCGATCCAGACGCTGTTCTTCGAGGCGCTCTACCACGTCCGCTGAAGGGACCGACGATCGCGCCTGCGTACTCTCAAGCGCAGCCCATGAGCACGATCCCGACCGAGGAAACGCCCGCGACCAGCGCCGAGCGGCCCGCGGCCGAGCGGCGCCCGGCGATCCTCGCCGTCGACGACGAGCCCGCCGTCCTCGCCGCCGTCAGCCGCGATCTGCGCCGCGGCTTCGGCGAGCGCTTCCGGATCCTCCGGGCGGCCTCCGGCCCCGAGGCGCTCGACCTCCTGCGCCAGGCTGCTCGCGCGCGGCGACCAGCGTCGCGATGCTCATCGCCGACCAGCGGATGCCGGCGATGCCCGGCACGGCGTTCCTCGTCGAGGCGCGCAAGCTCGTGCCCGACGCCAAGCGCGTGCTGCTCACCGCGTACGCCGACACCGAGGCCGCGATCGCGGCGATCAACGAGGTCGCCCTGGACTACTACCTCCTCAAGCCGTGGGACCCGCCCGAGGAGCAGCTCTTCCCGGTCGTCGAGGACCTCCTGACGACCTGGGAGTCGGGGGCGGCACTCGAGGCGGGCGGCGTGCGCGTCGTCGGGCACCGCTTCTCGAAGGACACGCACGACCTGCGCGACTTCCTCGCCCGCAACCGCGTGCCGGCGCGCTGGCTGGACATCGAGCGCGACGGCGAGGCGCGCGAGCTGCTGCGCGTCGCGGGCGTCGGCGACGACCGCCTGCCGGTCGCGCTGCTCGAGGACGGCTCGATCCTCGAGCGCCCGACGGTCCTCGAGCTCGCCGAGCGCCTCGGCGTCGCGGGCCAGCCCGCGCAGGACCACTACGACCTCATCGTCGTCGGCGGCGGCCCCGCCGGCCTCGGCGCCGCCGTCTACGGCGCATCCGAGGGACTGCGGACCGTCATGGTCGAGCGCGAGGCGCCGGGCGGCCAGGCCGGCCAGTCGAGCCTCATCGAGAACTACCTCGGCTTCCCCGCCGGCCTGTCGGGCTCGGACCTCGCCCGCCGCGCGACCGACCAGGCCCGCCGCCTCGGCGCCGAGCTGCTGACGGTGCAGGACGCCGTGGGGCTGCGCGTCGAGGGCGCGGGGCGCTTCGTCGAGCTCAGCGGCGGCGGCGAGCTGAGCGGCAACTGCGTCCTCATCGCCTCGGGCGTCTCCTACCGCCAGCTCGACCGCGCCGGGGTTCGCCGAGCTCACGGGCGCCGGCGTCTACTACGGCGCGGCGATGACCGAGG
Source organism: uncultured Actinomycetes bacterium (assembly GCA_963830085.1). Taxonomy (GTDB): domain Bacteria; phylum Actinomycetota; class Thermoleophilia; order Solirubrobacterales; family Solirubrobacteraceae; genus CADCVQ01. The sequence continues at coordinate 668,505 of CAWHLF010000006.1, forward strand.
CCCGCTCGTGCGCCGAGCAGCACGTCGTCGTCATCGGCGGCGCGAACTCGGCCGGCCAGGCCGCCGTCCACTTCAGCTCCTACGCGACGCGGGTCACGATGCTCGTCCGCGGCCCGTCGCTGGAGGCGTCGATGTCCCACTACCTCGTCGAGCAGCTCGCGGCGCTGCCGAACGTCGAGATCCGCACGCGCAGCTCGGCCGTCGCGGCGCACGGCGACGACGGGCGCCTGCGCGGCCTGCGCGTCGCGGGCGGCGACGGCGAGGAGTACGACCTCGACGCCGACGCCTGCTTCGTCTTCATCGGCGCCGCGCCGCACACCGACTGGCTCGAGGGCGTCGTCGCCCGCGACGGCCACGGCTTCATCCTCGCCGGGCCCGACGTCGACGCCGACACCTGGCCGCTGAAGCGCGACCCGTTCCTGCTCGAGACGAGCGTGCCGGGCATCTTCGTCGCCGGCGACGTCCGCGCGCGCTCGATCAAGCGCGTCGCGAGCGCCGTCGGCGAGGGCTCGATGGCGGTCTCGCTCATCCACCAGTACCTCGTCGAGGCATGACCGCGCAGCCCGTCACGCTCGCCGAGCTGCGCGGCGTCGACCTCTTCGACGGGATCGACGACGACGAGCTGGCCGAGTGGCTCGCGGTCGCGGAGCTCCGCGAGGTCGAGCCGGGCGAGCTCATCGTCGAGGAGCAGGAGCACGTGCCCGGTCTCATCCTCCTGCTCGACGGCACGGCCGCGACGCAGATGACGGGCCGCGGCAACCCCGAGCCGGTGGGTCGCCAGGTGGCGCCGACGTGGATCGGCGCGATCTCGGTGCTCACCGAGGACCCGCTGCCCGTGCGCATGGTCGCCGAATCGGCGTGCCGCCTGGCGATCATCGAGCCCGAGGAGTTCCTGCGCCTGCTCTTCTCGCAGCGGCCCGTCCACCAGACGGTCATCCGCCGCATCTCGCCGGTCCTGCAGGCGCTCGGCGGGATCGAGCAGAACCGCGAGCGCCTCGCCTCGCTGGGCACGATGGCCGCCGGCCTCGCGCACGAGCTCAACAACCCCGCGGCCGCCGCCCGCCGCGCGGCCGCCCAGCTCGCCGAGGAGGTCGCGATCGTCCAGTCGACGCTCATGAAGTTCGTGAAGTCGGGCGTCGAGCGCGCCGACGCCGAGCAGCTCGTCGACCTCCAGCAGGAGGCCCTCGCGCGGGCGGCGGGCGCGACCGCGATGGACGCGCTCGACGCGGCCGACGCCGAGGACGAGCTGCTCGCGCGCCTCGAGGCGCTCGGCGTGCCCGAGCCCTGGCGGCTCGTCGAGCCGCTGTCCTCCGCCGGCGTGGACGAGGCCTGGCTGGAGCGCGTCGCCGCGCATGCCGGCAGGGCGACGCCCGCCGCCCTGTACTGGGTCGCCGCGACGCTGACGATCGGGCGCGTCTCGCACGAGCTGTGCGAGTCGACCGACCGGATCTCCGCGCTCGTCAGCGCCGTCAAGACGTACGCGTACATGGATCGCGGCGGCGTCGTCGAGGTCGACCTGCACGAGGGCCTGGAGACGACGCTCACCGTGCTCGGCCACAAGCTCAAGCACACGGCGATCGAGGTCGTCCGCGACTACGACCGCGCGCTGCCGCGGATGACGGTCCGCGGCTCCGAGCTCAACCAGGTGTGGACGAACCTCCTCGACAACGCGATCGCCGCGCTCGGCGAGCAGGGCACGATCACGCTGCGCACGCGCGCCGACGGCGACTGCGTGGTCATCGAGATCTCAGACGACGGCCCGGGGATCCCGGAGGACATCCGCGACCGGATCTTCGACCCGTTCTTCACGACGAAGGACGTCGGCGACGGCACCGGCCTCGGCCTCGCGACGGCGCGTCGCATCGTCGTCGATCGCCACGACGGATCGCTCGACCGTCGAGTCCCGGCCCGGCGACACGACGTTCCGCGTGCGCCTGCCGCTGAAGCAGCGCTGACGGCGCGACGAAGGTCCCATTGCGCAGGCTGCGCTCGTCCTCTATACGGAGGACACCATGAGCAGTCGCCTGTCGCTTCGCAGGCTCATGGCCGTCCTCGGCCTGCTCGTGGCGCTGGGGCTCGCGCTTGCCGCGGAGGCGAGCGCCGCGGTGACCGTCTCCCGAGCGGAGCTCAGCGGGGGCAAGCTGCGCATCGAGGGCAGCGCGCTCGCGAGCCGGTCGATCACCGTCGACGGCGTCGCGATGGGAACGAGCAGCTCGAGCGGGAGCTTCCGGATCGAGCGCGAGCCGTTCACGGCGCCCGCGGATTGCACCGTCGACGTCAACGACGGGTCGGCGACGCCGGCGAACGCCCGCCTGTCCGGCTGCACGGTGAGCTCGCCGCCGCCGCCGCCGCCTCCGCCTCCACCTCCACCTCCGCCTCCACCACCGCCGCCACCGCCACCGGCGACAGCGACCCTCTCCTCCCTGAGCCTCAACCCGAGCACGGTCGCCGCGGGCGCGACGAGCACGGGCACCGTGACGCTCACCGGCCCCGCGCCGCTCGGTGGGCTCACCGTCTCGCTCTCCAGCGGCACGCCGGTCGCGACCGTGCCCGCGAGCGTCACGGTCATCAACGGGGCGACGAGCGCCTCGTTCCAGATCAGCACGAACCCGAACGCCACCGGCACGAACACGCCCGTCATCACCGCGAGCGCCGGCGGCGTGAGCCGGACGGCGACGCTGACCGTGAACCCGGCGAACCCGACGCTCTCGAACCTCAGCGTCGTGCCGAACTCCGTGACCGGCGGCTCCTCCACCACCGGCACCGTCACCCTCGACGGTCCCGCGAGGACCGGCGGCGTCGTGGTCTCGCTGGCGAGCGACAACACCTCCGTGGCGACCGTCCCGGCGAGCGTCACCGTGCCGGCCGGCGCGGAGATCGCGAGCTTCACGATCTCGACGTCGCCCGTGCCCGCGAGCACCTCCGCGCTGATCTCCGCCTCCCACGGCACGCAGACGCGCTTCTTCACCCTCGCCGTGACGCCCGCCGCCACCGGCCCGGCGGTCTCGAGCGTCACGCTCAGCCAGAGCACCGTCATCGGCGGCACGCCCGTCACCGGCACGGTCCGCCTCGTGTCCGCCGCGCAGTCCGGCGGGCAGTTCGTCGTCCTGACGAGCGACAACACGAACGCCGCGACCGTCCCGCCGAGCGTCACGGTCCCCGCGGGCGCGACCCAGGCGACGTTCCCCGTGACGACGAAGCCGACGACGAACAGCCAGTCGTCGGTGATCGTCGCCGAGGCCGGCGGCGCACGCGTCGGGGCGGTCATCACCGTGACCTCCGAGTTCAGCGCGAACAACGGCAGCCTCTCGCTCGCGCGCGGCGGCGGCGGCGAGGGACGGGTCACCTCGTCGCCGGCCGGCATCAACTGCACGTTCACGCGCACGACGACGACCGGCACCTGCGGCAACGTCTTCTTCCCGGTAGGGACCCGCATCCGGCTCACCGCGACGCCGGCCTGGAACTCGCGCTTCCTCGGCTGGGACTTCGAGGTCAGCTGCCGCGACGCGCCGAACGTCACGATCGCGGCCGACGTCGCGCACATCTGCCGCCCGGTGCCCCGCCGCCGAGCGGCGCCCGGCGATCCTCGCCGTCGACGACGAGCCCGCCGTGCTCGCCGCCGTCAGCCGCGACCTGCGCCGCGGCTTCGGCGAGCGCTTCCGGATCCTCCGGGCGGCGTCCGGCCCGGAGGCGCTCGACCTCCTGCGCCAGGTGCTCGCGCGCGGCGACCGCGTCGCGATGCTCATCGCCGACCAGCGGATGCCCGCGATGCCCGGCACGGCGTTCCTCGTCGAGGCGCGCAAGCTCGTGCCCGACGCCAAGCGCGTGCTGCTCACCGCCTACGCCGACACCGAGGCAGCGATCGCGGCGATCAACGAGGTCGCGCTGGACTACTACCTCCTCAAGCCGTGGGACCCGCCCGAGGAGCAGCTCTTCCCGGTCGTCGAGGATCTCCTGACGACCTGGGAGTCGGGGGCGGCGCTCGAGGCGGGCGGCGTGCGCGTCGTCGGGCACCGCTTCTCGAAGGACACGCACGACCTGCGCGACTTCCTCGCCCGCAACCGCGTGCCGGCGCGCTGGCTGGACATCGAGCGCGACGGCGAGGCGCGCGAGCTGCTGCGCGTCGCGGGCGTCGACGACGACCGCCTGCCGGTCGCGCTGCTCGAGGACGGCTCGATCCTCGAGCGCCCGACGGTCCTCGAGCTCGCCGAGCGCCTCGGCGTCGCGGGCCAGCCGGCGCAGGACCACTACGACCTCGTCGTCGTCGGCGGCGGCCCCGCCGGCCTCGGCGCCGCCGTCTACGGCGCATCCGAGGGACTGCGGACCGTCATGGTCGAGCGCGAGGCGCCGGGCGGCCAGGCCGGCCAGTCGAGCCTCATCGAGAACTACCTCGGCTTCCCCGCCGGCCTGTCCGGCTCGGACCTCGCCCGCCGCGCGACCGACCAGGCCCGCCGCCTCGGCGCCGAGCTGCTGACGGTGCAGGACGCCGTGGGGCTGCGCGTCGAGGGCGCGGGGCGCTTCGTCGAGCTCAGCGGCGGCGGCGAGCTGAGCGCCAACTGCGTCCTCATCGCCTCGGGCGTCTCCTACCGCCAGCTCGACCGCGCCGGGCTTCGCCGAGCTCACGGGCGCCGGCGTCTACTACGGCGCGGCGATGACCGAGGCGCGCTCGTGCGCCGAGCAGCACGTCGTCGTCATCGGCGGCGCGAACTCGGCCGGCCAGGCCGCCGTGCACTTCAGCTGCCTACGCGACGCGGGTCACGATGCTCGTCCGCGGCCCGTCGCTGGAGGCGTCGATGTCGCACTACCTCGTCGAGCAGCTCGCGGCGCTGCCGAACGTCGAGATCCGCACGCGCAGCTCGGCCGTCGCGGCGCACGGCGACGACGGGCGCCTGCGCGGCCTGCGCGTCGCGGGCGGCGACGGCGAGGAGTACGACCTCGACGCCGACGCCTGCTTCGTCTTCATCGGCGCCGCGCCGCACACCGACTGGCTCGAGGGCGTCGTGCAGCGCGACCGCCACGGCTTCATCCTCGCCGGGCCCGACGTCGACGCCGACACCTGGCCGCTGAAGCGCGACCCGTTCCTCCTCGAGACGAGCGTGCCGGGCATCTTCGTCGCCGGCGACGTCCGCGCGCGGTCGATCAAGCGCGTCGCGAGCGCCGTCGGCGAGGGCTCGATGGCGGTCTCGCTCATCCACCAGTACCTCGTCGAGGCATGACCGCGCAGCCCGTGACGCTCGCCGAGCTGCGCAGCGTCGACCTCTTCGACGGGATCGACGACGACGCAGCTCGGCGAATGGCTCGCGGTCGCGGTCCCGCGCCAGGTCGAGCCGGGTGAGCTCATCGTCGAGGAGCAGGAGCACGTGCCCGGCCTCATCCTCCTGCTCGACGGCACGGCCGCGACGCAGATGACCGGCCGCGGCAACCCCGAGCCGGTGGGTCGCCAGGTGGCGCCGACGTGGATCGGCGCGATCTCGGTGCTCACCGAGGACCCGCTGCCCGTGCGCATGGTCGCCGAATCGCCGTGCCGCCTGGCGATCATCGAGCCCGAGGAGTTCCTGCGCCTGCTCTTCTCGCAGCGGCCCGTCCACCAGACGGTCATCCGCCGCATCTCGCCGGTCCTGCAGGCGCTCGGCGGGATCGAGCAGAACCGCGAGCGCCTCGCCTCGCTGGGCACGATGGCCGCCGGCCTCGCGCACGAGCTCAACAACCCCGCGGCCGCCGCCCGCCGCGCGGCCGCCCAGCTCGCCGAGGAGGTCGCGATCGTCCAGTCGACGCTCGTGAAGTTCGTGAAGTCGGGCGTCGAGCGCGCCGACGCCGAGCAGCTCGTCGACCTCCAGCAGGAGGCCCTCGCGCGGGCGGCGGGCGCGACCGCGATGGACGCCCTCGACGCGGCCGACGCCGAGGACGAGCTGCTCGCGCGCCTCGAGGCGCTCGGCGTGCCCGAGCCCTGGCGGCTCGTCGAGCCGCTGTCCTCCGCCGGCGTGGACGAGGCCTGGCTGGAGCGCGTCGCCGCGCATGCCGGCAGGGCGACGCCCGCCGCCCTGTACTGGGTCGCCGCGACGCTGACGATCGGGCGCGTCTCGCACGAGCTGTGCGAGTCGACCGACCGGATCTCCGCGCTCGTCAGCGCCGTCAAGACGTACGCGTACATGGATCGCGGCGGCGTCGTCGAGGTCGACCTGCACGAGGGCCTTGAGACGACGCTCACCGTGCTCGGCCACAAGCTCAAGCACACGGCGATCGAGGTCGTCCGCGACTACGACCGCGCGCTGCCGCGGATGACGGTCCGCGGCTCCGAGCTCAACCAGGTGTGGACGAACCTCCTCGACAACGCGATCGCCGCGCTCGGCGAGCAGGGCACGATCACGCTGCGCACGCGCGCCGACGGCGACTGCGTGGTCATCGAGATCTCAGACGACGGCCCGGGGATCCCGGAGGACATCCGCGACCGGATCTTCGACCCGTTCTTCACGACGAAGGACGTCGGCGACGGCACCGGCCTCGGCCTCGCGACGGCGCGTCGCATCGTCGTCGATCGCCACGACGGGTCGCTGACCGTCGAGTCCCGGCCCGGCGATACGACGTTCCGCGTGCGCCTGCCGCTGAAGCAGCGCTGACGGCGCGACGAAGGTCCCATTGCGCAGGCTGCGCTCGTCCTCTATACGGAGGACACCATGAGCACTCGCCTGTCGCTTCGCAGGCTCACGGCCGTCCTCGGCCTGCTCGTGGCGCTGGGGCTCGCGCTTGCCGCGGAGGCGAGCGCCGCGGTGACCGTCTCCCGAGCGGAGCTCAGCGGGGGCAAGCTGCGCATCGAGGGCAGCGCGCTCGCGAGCCGGTCGATCACCGTCGACGGCGTCGCGATGGGAACGAGCAGCTCGAGCGGGAGCTTCCGGATCGAGCGCGAGCCGTTCACGGCGCCCGCGGATTGCACCGTCGACGTCAACGACGGGTCGGCGACGCCGGCGAACGCCCGCCTGTCCGGCTGCACGGTGAGCTCGCCGCCGCCGCCGCCGCCTCCGCCACCACCGCCACCGCCGCCTCCACCACCTCCGCCGCCACCACCGGCGACAGCGACCCTCTCCTCCCTGAGCCTCAACCCGAGCACGGTCGCCGCGGGCGCGACGAGCACGGGCACCGTGACGCTCACCGGCCCCGCGCCGCTCGGTGGGCTCACCGTCTCGCTCTCCAGCGGCACGCCGGTCGCGACCGTGCCCGCGAGCGTCACGGTCATCAACGGGGCGACGAGCGCCTCGTTCCAGATCAGCACGAACCCGAACGCCACCGGCACGAACACGCCCGTCATCACCGCGAGCGCCGGCGGCGTGAGCCGGACGGCGACGCTGACCGTGAACCCGGCGAACCCGACGCTCTCGAACCTCAGCATCGTGCCGAACTCCGTGACCGGCGGCTCCTCCACCACCGGCACCGTCACCCTCGACGGTCCCGCGAGGACCGGCGGCGTCGTGGTCTCGCTGGCGAGCGACAACACCTCCGTGGCGACCGTCCCGGCGAGCGTCACCGTGCCGGCCGGCGCGGAGATCGCGAGCTTTGCGATCTCGACGTCGCCCGTGCCCGCGAGCACCTCCGCGCTGATCTCCGCCTCGCACGGCACGCAGACGCGCTTCTTCACCCTCGCCGTGACGCCCGCCGCCACCGGCCCGGCGGTCTCGAGCGTCACGCTCAGCCAGAGCACCGTCATCGGCGGCACGCCGGTCACCGGCACGGTCCGCCTCGTGTCCGCCGCGCAGGCCGGCGGGCAGTTCGTCGTCCTGACGAGCGACAACACGAACGCCGCGACCGTCCCGCCGAGCGTCACGGTCCCCGCGGGCGCGACCCAGGCGACCTTCCCCGTGACGACGAAGCAGACGACGAACAGCCAGTCGTCGGTCATCGTCGCCGAGGCCGGGGGCGCACGAGTCGGAGCGGTGATCACCGTGACCTCCGAGTTCAGCGCGAACAACGGCAGCCTCTCGCTCGCGCGCGGCGGCGACGGCGAGGGACGGGTCACCTCGTCGCCGGCCGGCATCAACTGCACCTTCACGCGCACGACGACGACCGGCACCTGCGGCAACGTCTTCTTCCCCGTCGGGACCCGCATCCGGCTCACCGCCACGCCGGCCAGCAACTCCCGCTTCCTCGGCTGGGACTTCGAGGTCAGCTGCCGCGACGCGCCGAACGTCACGATCGCGGCCGACGTCGCGCACATCTGCCGCCCGGTCTTCCGGCTGCGCTGAAATCCCGTCCGGAGCCGCGAGCGCGTGAGATGCTCGCCGCATGTCGATCGACCTTCGACATTTCCGGTCGTTCGTCGCCGTCGCGGAGGAGGGCCGGATCGGCCGCGCCGCACGCCGCCTCTACATCACCCAGCCGGCGCTGTCGCGCCAGATGCAGCAGCTCGAGCGCGAGATCGGCGCGACCCTCCTCGTGCGCGGCCCGCACGGCGTCGAGCTCACGGACGTCGGGCGCGAGCTGCTCGCCAAGGCGCGCGTCGCGCTCGAGGCGGCCGAGAGCGCGCTCGCGGTGGGCCAGCCCGAGCAGCCGCACGGGCGCCTCGTCCTCGGGCTCCCGCTCGCGGGCGGCCGCGACCGCTGGTTCGCGCTGACGCAGGCCTTCGTCGAGCGCTTCCCGGCGGTCGAGGTCGAGATGCGCGAGGCGCTGAGCGAGCAGCTGCAGCGCCAGGTGCTCGACCGCGAGCTCGACGGCGCGCTCGCGATGACACCCCGCCGGCTGCCGGGGCTGACGTACGCGCACGTCATGGACGACCGCCTGTCGGTCTGGCTGCATCCCGGCCACCCGCTCGCCACCCGCCCGCAGCTCGACCCTCGCCGATCTGCACGACCAGACGATCACGCTCGTCGGCGGTCCCGCCGGGAGCGGCTCCGGCTACAACGCCGCGATCCGGGGGCTGTTCGCCGGAACGGGCATCGAGCCGCGCTTCGACGAGACGCGGCGGCTCTACCCACCGGCACGCGGCCGCGGCCGAGGGCCATCTCAGCGTCATGGTGCCGGTCGACTTCCCGCGCGACGCCGTCCGCATCCCGCTCGTGCCGCCGCGGACCCTGCCCGATCGAGTTCGTCCGGCGCGCGGAGACCGACCGCGTCGCGCGTCCGCGCCTTCGCGCGCTTCGCCGCCGACCATCTCGCGTCATGCGCGGCCGGCATGACCCCCGCCTGATCGGCATTGGATCGCGCCGCGCGCGCGGCGTAGCGTCGCCGCCATGACCGACCGACACCGTCGTCCTGATCCACGGGCTGTGGATGACCGCCCTGAGCTGGGAGCACTGGGTCGAGCGCTACGAGTCGCGCGGCCTCACCGTCGATCGCCCCAGCTGGCCCGGGCATGGAGGGCGACATCGACGCCCTGCGCGCCGACACGCCGCGATCGACGACCTCGGCATCGAGGAGATCCTCGAGCACTACGCGGGCATCATCGAGGGGCTCGACGCGCCGCCGATCATCATGGGCCACTCGTTCGGCGGGGCCTTCACGCAGATCCTGCTCGACCGCGGCCTCGGCGCCGCGGGCGTCGCGATCGATCGGCGCCGCGTCAAGGGGCTGCTCGCGCTGCCGGTGTCGACGCTGCGGTCGGGCTTCCCGGTGCTGAAGAATCCGGCCAACCGCCACCGCGCCGTCGCGCTGACCGCCGAGGAGTTCCACTACTCGTTAACGAACACGCTCAGCGAGGCCGAGTCGGGCCCGATCTACGATCGCTACGCCGTGCCCGGTCCAGGGCGCGTCCTCTTCCAGGGCGCCTGGCGCAACGTCAACCCACACGCCGCCACGGCCGTCGACTTCCAGCAACGACGACCGCGCGCCGCTGCTGCTCATCGCCGGCGGCGCCGACCACGTCGCGCCGGCGTCGCTGAACGAGTCGAACTTCGAGCACTACAGAGTCGGCGGCGGTGACGGAGTTCAAGGAGTTCCCGGGCCGCTCGCACTACACGCTCGGTCAGGAGGGCTGGGAGGAGGTCGCCGACTACGCGCTGGACTGGGCGATCAAGGCCGCCGCGATGAGCACGGCGTCGTGTTCTGCGGAGGGGAACGCTCTGCCCAGGAACTACACCTAGTGGTCGCGTCATAAGTTCGTTGATATACGGGTGGCGGGGAGCGACAATGTGCCATGCCCGCGACCACGCTTGCTCATCAGCGACGAGGATCGGAAGACGCTGGAGTCCTGGACGCGATCTTCGACCGTGTCCGGCCGGTCAGCGTCGAGCGCGCCTGGGATCGTGCTGGCGGTCAGCCGACGGCAGCGGGTATGAGCGAGGCCGCGCGGCGGTTGGGGTGTCTCGTCCGACGGTGATCAAGTGGCGGGACCGGTACGCCGAGCACGGGCTGGCTGGGTTGGACGACGCTGCCAGCGGGTCGGCCGAAGGAGGTCGACGAGGCCGCGATCCTGGCCGCGACGTTGGACCCGCCACCGGCTAGGCTGGGGGTGACGCACTGGTCCACCCGGCTGCTGGGCGCTCACCTCGGCGATCAGCGACGCCACGGTGGCGCGGGCTGGCGCACGTACCGCGTGCAGCCGTGGCGGCGCGGCACGTTCAAGTTCTCCACCGACCCGCAGCTGGAAGCAAAGATCCGCGATGTCGTCGGGCTTTACTTGAACCCGCCGGAGAACGCGATCGTGCTGTGCGTGGACGAGAAGTCCCAGATCCAGGCCCTGGACCGCACTGCCCCGATCCTGCCGATCCGCCCCGGGCTACCGGAGAAGGCCACCCACGACTACAAGCGCAACGGCACCACCACCCTGTTCGCGGCCCTCGAGATCGCCACCGGCAAGGTGACCGACCAGTGCTACGAACGGCACGGCAAGGCCGAGTTCCTCGACTTCATGAAGAAGGTCGCCCGCGCCTACCCGCGGCGCGAGCTGCACGTAGTCGTGGACAACTACCACACCCACAAGCACGCCGACATCAAGCAATGGCTGGTCAAGAACCCGCGGATCACGCTGCACTTCACCCCGACCTCAGGCTCCTGGCTGAACCTGGTCGAAGTGTTCTTCGGCATCATCACCCGCCAGGCCATCCGCCGCGGAACCTTCGCCAGCGTCAAGGAACTCGTCACCGCGATCAGCAGCTTCATCGACGGCTGGAACGACCGCTGCCACCCGTTCATCTGGACCAAGACCGCCGACGAGATCCTGCCCCACACCCGCCGTAAACCAACTTCAGACGCGCGACACTAGCCGAACGTGAACACGTAGGCCTCGACGCCGCGCGTGGAACGTGATCTCGAACGTGCGGTCGGTGATGGGCCCGTGCTGCCGGACCAGCTGATAGAGCCGCGGCTGGACGAGCGTGCCCTCGCCATCCTCGTCCACGTCCAACCCGTGCGCCGCTCCGGGCGGAGCTCCGTCGAGTAGCACACGGAACGGCACCGCGTGCATCTTCACGCGGACGCAAGACGAGGTGGACGTCGCGGGCGTGGAAGCGGAAAGCGATCCTTCCCTCGGCCCCGTTCAGCACGCTCGCTCCGCTCTCGATCGTCCAGTCACCGGAGAGCGCCCACTGGTTGAGCATCATCATGTCCGGTGCCTGGTAGGTGCTGGGCACGCCGATCTCCGCGCCGCCGCGCGAAGCGAAGCCCTGGCCCTGCGCGTAGCCGAGGTACGTCTCAGGTGAGCGCAAGTTCGTCCAGTCGGCCTGGGCCTCGAACCCGTCGGGCGTGACACGAACGAGCTCGTCGGCGATTCCGTCGATTCCCGCTTCGCGCAGCAGCTGCTGGATCGCCCGTTCGCAGTCGTCGTATCCGCCCTCGCCAAACTGGTGGTGGCGGATGCGTCCTTGCGCGTCGGCGATGTAGACGGCCGGCCAGTAGCGGTTGCTGAAGGCGCGCCAGACGTCGTAGTCGCTGTCGAGTGCGATCGGGTACCAGACGTTCATGTCGCTGGCGGCCTGGCGAACGTTGTCGAGGTTCCGCTCGAACGGGAACTCAGGCGTGTGGACGCCGACCACGACCAGGCCTCGCTCCCGGTACTTCTCGGCCCATGCGCGGACGTAGGCGAGCGTGCGCAGCCAGTTGATGCACGTGTACGTCCAGAAGTCGACCAGCACGACCTTCCCGCGCAGGTCCTCCACGGCAAGCGGCGGCGTGTTGAGCCAGCCGGTCGCCCCGTCGAAACCCGGCAGGTGGCCTTCCGCGGGCAACGGGGCGTGGCGGCGTATGCCGAAGAGGCTCATCCTGCCGCCGCGACTTCGAGGACGGCGTCCGCGAATGCCTCCGGGGCTTCCTGTGGGAGGTTGTGTCCGATGCCTCCCTCGATGGTCCGGTGCGAATACGGGCCCGAGAACTTCGCGGCGTATGCACTTGGATCGGGATGTGGTGCCCCGTTGGCGTCGCCCTCGAGCGTGATCGTGGGCACGATGATGAGGGGGCTTTCGGCGAGCCGCTCCTCCAGCTCTTCGTAGCGAGCTTCGCCTTCGGCCAGTCCCAGCCGCCAGCGATAGTTGTGAATCGCGATGGCGACGTGATCCGGGTTGTCGAGGGATGCGGCGCTGCGATCGAAGGTGGCTTCGTCGAAGTTCCATTTCGGCGACGCAGTCCGCCAGATCAGCCTCGCAAACTCCCGCCGGTACATGTCGTAGCCGGCCCGGCCGCGCTCCGTCGCGAAGTAGTACTGGTACCACCACCGATGCTCGTCCTCGGGCGGCAAGGACAGCTTGCCGGCCGCCTGGCTGCCGATCAGGTATCCACTGACCGACACGAGCCCGTCGACGCGTTCCGGCCAGACCGCGGCGACGATGCACGCGGTTCGAGCTCCCCAGTCACAGCCGGCGACGATCGCCTTCTCGATCTCGAGGGCGTCGAGGAAGTCGACGGCGTCGAGGGCGAGCGCCGCCTGCTCGCCGTTGCGCACCGTCTCGTCGGAGCGGAAGCGCGTGCTCCCGTAGCCGCGCGAGTACGGGACGATCGCGCGGTAGCCCGCCGCGGCCAGCGCCGGGGCGACGTCGATGTAGCTGTGGATGTCGTACGGCCACCCGTGCAGCAGGAGGACCGCCGGTCCGTTGGCCGGGCCGAGGTCGACGTAGCCGACGTTCAGGAGGCCGGCGTCGATCTGCTGCACGGGGCCGAAGGAGATGTCGGCGGCTGCCCGCGGGGACGTCTCCGTGGTCATGTGACGGTGCCGACTACCGCGGCGGAGCCGACGGACGCGACGGCTTCGAGGATCACGTCGGCGACGGCTTGGGGCTGCGAGATCATGATCACGTGCGAGCCCTCGACCTCGGTGATGGTCGCACCGGCCCGCTCCGCCATCGAGCGGGTCACGTCCGTCCCGGCCGCCCGGTCGCCGGTGGCGACGACGGCCCATGACGGCCGGTCCTTCCACGCCGGCCGGCCCGATGGCTCGGAGAACGCGAGCTCGGCGACGGGCCGCTGGGTGGCTCCGATCAGGGCGGCCTCCTGGTCGGAGAGATCACCCGCGAAGGCGTCGCGGGCCTTCGCCGGGTCGATGTAGAACTCCGTCGCCGATCCTCCGTTCGCGGTCGGGTACTGCCGGGGGACGAGCGCACTGTTCAGGACGCTGTCCTTCGAAGCCGCCTCGGCTGCGCCGAGGGTCTCGCCCTCCTCGGGGGCGAAGGCCGCCACGTAGACGAGGCCGACGACGTTCTTCGCGTCGGTCGCGGCATTCGTGATCACCGCACCGCCGTACGAGTGGCCGACGGCGACCACGGGCCCGTCGATCTGCTCGAGGACCGCCGCGATGTAGGCCGAGTCGGCGGCGATTCCACGCAGCGGATTCGCAGGCGCCGTCACCGGCACGCCCTTGGCCTGCAGCCGCGCGATCACGCCGCTCCAGCTCGATGCATCGGCGAACGCGCCGTGGACGAGCACGACGGTCGCGATATCGGTGTTGGTTGTCTCGGACATGAGTGGCTCCTTTCTGCCGAATCAGCGCAACGACCGGAACGCCGCCCGCACCTCGTCGGTGAAGAGCTCCGGCTCTTGCCAGGCCGCGAAGTGGTTGCCCCTGTCGAGCTCGTTGAAGTAGATGAGGTTGGGGTAGGCCTGCTCGGCCCAGCTCCGCGGCGCCTGGTAGAGCTCGCGCGGGAAGACGCTGACGGCGGCGGGAACGGTGACGCCCTTGGCATCGAAGAAATCGAGCGTGTTCTCCCAGTACAGGCGGCCCGAGGACACCCCGGTATTCGTCACCCACGTGAGGGTGATGTTGTCCAGGACCTCGTCGCGGGTCAGATTGCCGACTGGTTCGCCCGCGAACGCCTGTGCGATGTCCTCGTGGCTGTACGCGTCGTGGTCGAGCATCCAGGCGGCGAGGGCGACGGGCGAGTCGGCAAGCCCGTACAGGCTCTGCGGCCGATTCCCCATCTCGATGGCGTAGCCGAGGCCCGTCGTGTAGAGGAAGTTGAGCCGGTCGTACGCGCGTTGCTCGTCGGGGGAGAGGCCAGACGGTGGTGTGCCGGCTCCCAGGACGTTCAACGCGAGGGCCTTGCTGATCGCGGCCGGCACGGTGCCGGGCATGTTCGAGTGGATGCCGATCAGCTCCGGGGGTGCCTTCGCACCCATCGTGTCGGTGATCTGGGCGCCCCAGTCGCCGCCCTGGGCGACGAAGCGGTCGTAACCGAGTCGCTTCATCAGGACGAACCAGGCGTCCGCGATGTGGACGGGCCCCCACCCGGTGCCGGTCGGCTTTCCCGAGAACCCGTAGCCGGGCATCGACGGAACCACGACATCGAACGCGTCGCTCGCGTCACCGCCGTGTGCCGTCGGGTCGGTGAGCGGACCGATGACGTTCAGCATCTCGACGATCGAGCCCGGCCAGCCGTGCGTGATGATCACCGGCAGCGCGTTCTCATGCGGCGAGCGAACGTGGATGAAGTGGATATCGAGGCCGTCGATCGCGCGTGATGAAGTGCGGGAACGCGTTCAGCCTCGCCTCGAGCCTCCCGAAGTCGTACTCGGTGCCCCAGTAGCGCACGAGGGCCTGCATCGTGGCCAACTGCACGCCCTGCGACGTGTCTGAGACCGTTTCCTTCTCGGGCCACCGCGTCTCCTGCAGGCGCCGCCGCAGCTCGTCGGTCTCTTCCTGCGGGATGTCGATGCGGAACGGGCGGATCGCCGCGCCTTCGACCGCGGCGGTCGCCGACTCTTTCGAGGTGGTAGTAGCCATGTGCGCTCCTCACGCTGGGGGACGATGGCCTCGTCAGGGTTGCGCTCTCGCTGAGCAGTCGCATCCGTGGGAGTCCGTTGATGCGGCGAGTGTGTTCCCGCCGCCGACGGCTCGCCATGGGTGCGAGCCTTACATCGCGTTCCGAACCTCCCGACCGGGGGTCGGGTCAGCCATAGGGGGCTGCTCGGCGACCTGTCAGCAGGCAGGATTTCCGGCTAGCCCTACCCTCCAGCGCCGGGATGCCTGGGACGATCGCAACAGTGCCGACATCCGTGCTCGTGATCGATGACGACGCGCCCTTCCGGGAGCTGGCTGTGCGCTTGCTGGAGGGCATGGGACTGTCCGTCGTCGGCGAGGCCGGCACCGTCGCGACGGGTACTGCTGCCGCACGGAAGCTGCGCCCGCAGGCCGCCCTGGTGGACGTGTCGCTGCCCGACGGAAGCGGGATAGCGCTCGCGGCCGAGCTCGCCGCACTGCCATGGCACCCGCGTGTCGTGCTGACCTCGGTCGACTCCGAGGCGATCACCGAAGCCGGCGCGCGATCTGCCGGCGCCGCCGCGTTCATCGCAAAGAACGAGCTCCCCGACAGCCGGCTGCGTGCGCTGCTCACGAGGCGCGCAGCTGGAGTAGTTTTGGCTGATGCCGATTCGCGTGGTCATCGGTGAGGACGATGTCCTGTTGCGCGAGGGGATCGCAGGGATCCTGGAGCGCGCCGGGCTCGAGGTGGTGGCGCAGACTTCCAACGCTGATGACTTCCTGCGTCGCGCCCAGGCGCACCGGCCCGACGTCGCGGTCGTCGACATCCAGATGCCACCGGGCAACGCAGACGACGGGCTGCGCGCCGCGCTCGAGCTCCGCGACAAGCAGCCGGGGATCGGCGTGGTCGTGCTCTCGCAGTTCTTCGAGGAGTCATACGCCGTCAACCTGATCGGCGATCGCCCCGAGGGGGTGGGCTACCTGCTCAAGGAGCGGGTGGGCGAGGTGTCGGTGTTCCTCGACGCCGTCTCCCGCGTCGCGGGAGGGGGCACCGCGTTGGATCCGGAGATCGTCGCTCGCATGATGGGCCGGCGTCGCGTTCACGCGCCGTTGGACGAGCTGAGCCCCCGTGACCGCGACGTGCTCCAGGAGATGGCCGAGGGCAAGTCCAACCGCGGCATTGCCGCGGCGCTGTTCGTCTCTGAGGCGGCCGTGGAGAAGCACGTGACCGCGATCTTTCGCAAGCTCGGGATCGAGCCGACAGCGACCGACCATCGGCGCGTCCTCGCGGTCGTGCGCTACCTGCGGGCGTGCGCTGAGGCGTCGGTGAGCGGCAGTGTGGCCGCGACGCGGGTGCCGCCGCGCGCTGGACTCTCGACCTCAAGCCGGCCGCCAAGCGCGGCCGCCCGGTCGGCCAGTCCCACCAGACCGTGACCGTCGCGATCGGCGCCTCCGACGCCGTCGTCGCGCACCTCGACGTGGAACATGCCGTCCTCGGCGTACGCCTCGACCTCGGCGGCGGTTGCTCGCGCGTGCTTGACGACATTTGTCAGGGCCTCGGCCACGATGAAGTACGCGCTCGCTTCGATCTCCGGCGCGAAGCGGTCGGCCGGGACGTCGACGCGAACCGGTAGGTCGAGCCGCCCGACAAGCGCGTCGATGCCGGCCGCCACCCCATCGCTGGCCAGGGACGCGGGCAGGATCCCATGGGCCAGCTCGCGCAGTTCGACATTGCTCTCCTCGGCGTGCTCGAGCGCTCTGGCCACGAGCGACTCCAGCTCTGCTGGGTTCGCGCGAAGCGCTTGCAGAGCGAGCTTCAGCGTGACGATCGTGTAGACGAGCCGCTGCTGCGCGCCGTCGTGCAGGTCCCGAACGACGCGGCGACGCGCGGCGTCGCCTGCGGTCACGAGGCGCGCCCGGGAGGCGATGAGCTCTTCACGCGTCGCGGCCTTGGCAATCGCGGTCGCGACCAGCCCAGCGAATTGGTCCATCCGAGACTCCGTGTTCCCCGGCAGCGGCTCGTTCTGCTCCGAGGCGGCGATCAGCGTTCCCCAGAGCCGGCTTTCGACGACGATCGGCGCGGCGACGATCGAGCGAACGCCGAGGACGCCCGCCATGGCGCTGATCGTGCCGGTGGCGTCTGCCCAATCGTCGGAGCGCGCGGCTCGCCCCGTTCGAACCACCTCGGTGACCACGTTCTCACCGTCCAGCGCGAACCGGCTGCCCAGCGGGGGCGGGTCCCACGGCGTGTGCGACTGGGCGACGAGCACGGCCTCTTCGGGGTCGAAGCGGAGCAGACCGATGGCGGTGTTCAGGACCCGCCACGCCTCCTCGGTCACGGCATTGAAGATCTCCGCCGGCGACGACTCGCGCGCGACGAGTTCCGCGACGCGCAGCAGGGCCGTCTGCTCCTCGGCGAGCGTGGTGACCTCCTCGCGGGCCTGCGCGTTCGCGACCGCGGTCGCGACGAGCTCGGTGAACTCGGTGAGGCGCCGCTCGGACGTTGCCGACAGCGGCCCGTGCAGCGAAGCCACCGTGACCGCGCCCCACAGGTCGCCCTCGACGACGATCGGGCTTGCCACCGCCGAACGGACGCCGAGCGATCGCACGAGCGATCCCTTGTCCGCGGCCGGCGGGTCGTCGGTGTCGAAGCGCGCGGAGCGGCTCGTCGTGCGAACCGTGTGCATGACATAGCCCTCGTCGAGCGTTACGCGCACCCCTGCCTCGTGCGGGCCCCCGACGTCGCCGAGCACCGTCGCCGTCCGCTCGTCCTCGAACCTGACGATCGCCGCGACATCGGCGCCGAAGAGTGCGCTGACCTCGGCGGCCACGGCACCGAACACCTCCTCGGGCGGGACCCCGCGGGCGACGAGCGTCGCGACGCGTCGCAGCGCCGCCTGCTCACCCAGGAGTCGTTCCATCTCGGATTCGACACGGTGGCCGCCGGTCGCGTCCATCACGGTCGCCAGCGTCGCAGGTCAGTCCCTCTGGCGCCCCGTGTGGACGACCCCGGCCGTGAGCCCGACACCCCGGTAGGGCTCGCCCGACCCCCTGGGGGGAGGGTCGGAACGCGATGTACGGCCAGGGCGCATGGCCGGCCGGCGGCCCCGCAAACACACTTGCCACATGCTCACGAATCGATTGCCGTCCGAAGCGAAGGAGTCGAGATCATGAACACGACCCACTCACGGCGTGCCCTCCTTGCGGCGTCCTGCGCGGCTCTGACCGCGTTGACTCTCGCGGGGACCGGCGCCGCCGCTGCCGACACCGACGTCACCGCCGCGGCCGCGAGCTCCGGCGGCGCCCCGATCGTCACCATCGACGGCGGCGCCGTACGCGGCGTCGCCGTGCCCGGTGGCGACGCCTTCCGCGGGCTCCCCTACGCCGCCGCCCCCACAGGGCAGCTGCGGTGGCGCGCCCCGCGGCCCGCGACCGATTGGCACGGTGTCCGCGACGCGACCCAGTTCGCGCCGAGCTGCCCACAACAGACGGACCCATCGCTGAACCTGTTCCTGCCGCCGGGCTCGATCGCCGAGGACTGCCTGTACCTGAACGTCTCCACGCCGGACCTGCACAGTCGCCGCGGAGATCGTCGCCCGGTGCTCGTCTGGATTCACGGAGGCGGCCTCACTCAGGATGCCGCCCGCAATTACGACGGCTCCAGGCTCGCGGCGGAGGGCACCGATCGTGGTCACGATCAACTACCGGCTGGGCGCGCTCGGCTTCCTTGCCCACCCGGCGCTCGCCGCGCGGCCGGGCGGCCCGACCGGGAACTACGGCTTGATGGACCAGCAGGCAGCGCTGCGCTGGATACAGCGCAACATCGCACGGTTCGGTGGCGACCCGGACAACGTGACGATCGCGGGTCAGTCGGCCGGTGGCCTCTCGGTGCTCGCCCACCTCGTCTCGCGCGGCTCGCGCGGGCTCTTCCAGCGCGCGATCGTACAGAGCGGCGCGTTCGCGCTGACGCAGCAGTCCCTCGCCGACGCCACGGCGTTCGGCCAGTCGTTCGCGACGAGCGCGGGCTGTCCCGACCAGAGCGCGAACTGCCTACGCACCTTGTCCGTCTCGGCCCTCGTCGACCACTTCCCGGGTGCCGCGATTCCGGGAGTCGTGGACGGCAAGGTCCTCCCGGAGTCGATCGGGACGGCGCTGGCCGGCGGGCGGTTCGCCCGCGTGCCGATCCTCAACGGCATCAACCACGATGAGGAGTTCCTCTTCGTCGCCGGCCTCGGCGTGGCCGTGAGTGGCGGGACGTTCGTGCTGGTGCCGGAACGGCCGGTGACCGACGTGAACTACGAGAGCAACATCGCCGCGGTGCTGGGCGTGCCGCCTGCCAGGGCCGCGGCGATCGCGGCCGAGTACCCGCTCGACGCGTACCCGGCGCCGGTCGTGGCCCTGAGCACGCTCGTCTCGGACGCGAACTTCGCGTGTCCGGCGCTCCAGGTGGACCGCTGGACGTCGAGGCGCGCGCCGACCTTCGCCTACCAGTTCAACGACGACACCGCGCCGCATCGCCTGGCGCCACCCGACGCCCTGCCCCCCATTGCGACGCACTCATCCGAGCTCCAGTACCTGTTCGACCTGCCGAACCTGCCGTTCCCGGGGACGCTCAACCCCGACCAGGAGGCACTCGCGGGCAGCATGCGCACGGCCTGGGCGAACTTCGCCGCGAGCGGCGATCCGTCATCGGCGGCAACCCCCTGGCCTTCGTTCAACGACAGCGCGCAGGTGCTGTCGCTCGAGCTCCCGCAGCCACAGGTCGACGCGAGCTTCGCCACGACCCACCACTGCTCGTTCTGGGCCGTCCGATGACTTCACGCCCCCGTCTCCACGCGCCCTCCCGATCTCGTCGGGAGGGCGTGACCCGACCAACCCAAGGAGGACACATGTCGACCATCATGAACCAGCGTGTGACGAGAGGCCATGTCGATTGGGAACGTACCTGGCGCGGTAGCGGCGTCTTCTTCGTCGTGGCTTTCATCATTGGATGGGTCATCTACGGCAGCCAGCCGGGCGTGGGTGCGTCGGCGGGCGAGCTCGTCTCGTTCTACGACGGCGATCGCACCCGGATTCTGATCGCCGCCACCCTGCTCGCGCTCAACGTCCTGAACCTGATGTGGTTTGCAGCCGCGCTCTCGAGCCTGCTGCGCGATGCCGGGAAGGGCGGTTGGGGGACAGCGGCGACAGCTTCCAGCGCTGCGCTGGGCGCCGTCCTGTTCGTGCTCTTCACGCTGAGCCTGGCGCTCGCATACTCGATCGCCGGCTCCGCCAACAACCAGATCACATCCGGGCTCAACGACCTCTCGTGGATCTTGACGATTGTCGCGTCGTTCCCGGCCGCGATGCTGATCATGTCCGGGTCGTTCGGGCTGTGGCGGGCGGGAATCATCTCGAACGCGGCCTTCGCGGCCGGCGTGACCGCGATGGTGCTCGTCCTGCTCCGCGCAAGCACCTGGGCGAGCGACGGCTTCTGGGCGCCCGACGGTGCCTATTCCGAGTTCATCTCCACGATCGTCGCGCTTGCGTGGATCGCGGTCGTCAGCGGCTTTCTCTACATGCGGAGCCCCTCCGCGGTAAGGACGCCCGACCGGGCGGCTGTCGCTGCGGCGTAGTTCGGACCGGGAGCGCGGCGTCTCTTGGCGTCGCGCTCCT
>CAWHLF010000007.1:0-11909 GCA_963830085.1 uncultured Actinomycetes bacterium
GGCATGCGTTCAGGCTACCTCGCGACGGTCCACCGGCGATCGGGACACGTGTGTCGAATAGTCCACGCATACCGTGTATTTGGCGACACCGGTAGGCCTGCGTCAGCCAAGCGAGCCGGCGAGCGGCGCCTTGGCGGACCTCCTGCGGTCATCCCACAGGTCGAGGACATGCCCGCGCCTGGAGCCGCCGGTGCGCGGCTCGCGGCATGAGGGCGCCGCGCACGCCGACCTTCGCGCCGGATCGAGCCGCCTGGCGCCGGCGCCCAGCAGTCGTCACAGGCACGTCGAGGTCGACCGGCGCCCCCGTCGCGAGCAGCGGCAGCATGGCATCGAAGCCCGGCGAGGTCGCGAGGTTGCGCGTGGCCGCGACCACGTCCCAGCAGGCACGCGCACCGCCACGCGGACTGGCTTTGGAGGCAGCGTGCGGCCGGCCCCGGTCGCGAGCAGTGGGCCAGTCGCGGGCCGAGCGCGCGGGCGAGCACGCGCGAGCCGGCGGCGATCGCCGCGCGAACGCGGTCTCGCGCCCGCGCGCGAAGCAGAGTGGCGACAGCCCGGTCGCGCTGCGCGCCCGTCCGCTGCGCGCGAGCTCGAGCGCGACCGCTCCGCCCAGCGAGTTGCCCGCGACGTGCGGGCGGCGGCCCATCCCCGATCGATCGCACGAGCTCCCACACGGCATCCGCGAGCGCGGCGAGCGTGACCTCGCCGGCCAGCGGGGCGGATGCGCCGAAGCCCGGCAGGTCGAGCGCGACGACGTCGCGCTCGCGGCCAAGGCGCTCGAGCACCGGGCCCCAGATCTGCCACTGGCTGCCGATCCCGTGGACGAGGACGAGCGGCTCGCCGGACCCCTGCCGGACGTGGTTGAGCACACGCGCACGGTAGCCGTGGCGCCGTGGCGCCGCACCGCGGCGCGTCAACCGGCAGACTTGGCCGCGTGAGGCGCCCGCCCCCGCATGCCGTGATGGTCGCGCTCGTCCTCGGGCTGCTCGCGTCCGCGCCCGTGCAGGTCGCCTCGGGCAGCGACGACAAGGAGAGCACGGCGGGCTCGACGAAGGCGAAGAAGGCCGCCGCGCCCCTCGGCAAGCCCGCGGTCGTCAAGCGCGGCCTCGAGACGATCCTCCAGGACGACGGGCTCTTCTTGTTCCGGCCGGTCGCCGAGATCGAGGCCGCGGTCGCAAAGGCCAAGGCGCTGGGCATCGACACGATCAGGATCACCGCCGGCTGGTCCTCGCTGACGCGCGCGGCCGACCAGCCGACCAAGCCCGCCGGCTTCGACGCCCGCGATCCCGGCTCCTACGAGCAGCCGCGCTGGCGGGCGCTGGACCGCGCGATCCGCGCCATCCGCGGCGGCGGCCTGCGCGTGCTCGTCGACATCGGCTTCTGGGCGCCGCGCTGGGCGACGACCGACCCTGGCCCGCGCGCCCGCGCGAACATCGACCCGCAGGCCTACGCCGACTACGCCACCGCGGTCGCGCTGCGCTACTCGGGCGCGTTCGTCCCGCCGCCCGATCCACCGGACGTCCCGCCGCCGGCACCGGCCGCCGACCAGTCGATCATCCAGTCGCTCCTGCAGCCGTTCCTCCCGTTCCCGGTGCCGGACCCGCTGGGGCTCATCCCTCCGCTCAGCATGCGGCCGACGCCGACCGCGCCGCCGCCGCCGCCGGCAGCGCGCGCCGCGCAGACCCGGCGCCGCGCAGGCGCCGAGCGACAAGCTCCCGGCCGTCGACGCGTTCATCCTCTGGAACGAGCCCAACCACCAGGGCCTGCTGCTGCCGCAGTGGGAGGCCGACAAGACGACCCCGGCCAGCCCGCGCGTCTACCGCGCGATGCTGCGCGCCGGCTATGCGGCCGTCAAGGCCGTGCGCAAACGGGCCAAGGTGCTCATCGGCAACACGTCCAGCACGGGCGGAACCCGCGGCGCCGGGCCGGTCCCGCCGCTTGAGTTCCTGCGCGAGCTCGCCTGCGTCGACCGCAAGCTCAAGCCGAGGACAACCACCGCGTGCCAGAACTTCACCGCGCTGCCCGGCGACGGCTGGTCGCACCACCCGTACTCGCAGAACGAGCGCCCCTCGAGGATGAGCAAGCCGGCGACCGAGCGCGACGACCTGCGCGTGGCCGACCTGCCGGCGCTCGCCACGACGCTCGACGTGCTCGTGAAGATGGGTCGCATCGCCCGCGCCAACCGCAACATCTACCTCACCGAGTTCGGCTACGAGACCCAGCCGGTCGGCGGTCGCCCGACGATCGACGAGCTCCAGCAGGCGCGCTGGCTGACGTGGGCGGAGTACCTCGCCTCGAAGATCCCGACGGTCAAGTCGTTCGCCCAGTTCTTGTTGCGCGACCAGCCGCCGTCGAAGGAGCGCGTGTCCGAGAGCAAGGCGCGTCCCTTCGGCCAGTACTCGACCGGCCTGCTCGTCGCCAACGGCACCGACAAGATCGCCGCCAAGACCTTCGTCGCCGGGGTCTTCGCGCAGAAGCGCAGCAAGGGTCGCGTCCTGCTCTTCGGGCGCCTGCGGCTCGGCGCCGGCACGAAGACGGTCACCGTGCAGCGCCTCGTCCCGAGGGGGACGTGGGAGAAGATCGACACGCTGAAGGTCGACGGCCGGTCGTCGTTCACCCGCACGATCGCCCACGTGCCGGGCGCGCAGTACCGCCTCGGATACCCCGGGCCCAAGGGCCCGCGCAAGAACAGCATCGCGGTCAAGCCCGTCCCGGCCGTCAAATAGCGGCACCGCCGACGCTGCTACCATCTCGCGCCGCATGCCAACGACTTCCCAGCTCGTCCGCAAGGGCCGCAAGACGCCCAAGAAGAAGCTCGCCACGCCTGGCCTCAAGTCCGGCAAGGGGCGCAAGAAGAAGGTCGCCGCTCCGCAGCGCCGCGGCGTCTGCACGCGCGTCTACACGACGACCCCGAAGAAGCCGAACTCGGCGCTGCGCAAGGTTGCGCGCGTGAGGATCACCGGCTCGATCGAGATCACGGCCTACATCCCCGGCGAGGGCCACAACTTGCAGGAGCACTCCGTCGTGCTCGTCCGCGGCGGCCGCGTCAAGGACCTCCCCGGCGTGCGCTACAAGGTCGTTCGCGGCACCCTCGACGCCGCCGGCGTCTCGGACCGCAAGAAGGCGCGCTCGCAGTACGGCGTGAAGAAGAAGTAATGCCGCGCCGCGCAGCAGCACAGCTCAGGCCGATCGAGCCGGACTCCGTCCACCGCTCGCGCATCGTCCAGCAGGTCATCAACAAGGTCATGCTCGACGGCAAGAAGTCGACGGCTGAGAAGATCGTCTATGACGCGCTCGCGATCATCGGCGAGCGCACCGGCAAGGACCCCGTCGAGCAGCTCGAGGCGTCGATCAAGGCGCTGACCCCGGTGCTCGAGGTCAAGTCCCGCCGCGTCGGCGGCGCCACGTACCAGGTGCCCGTCGAGGTGCCGTCCCGCCGCGCCCGCACGCTCGCGGTGCGCTGGCTCGTCGAGTTCGCCCGCCAGCGTCGCGAGAAGACGATGGCCATGCGGCTCGCCAACGAGCTGCTGGACGCGCAGTCCCAGCAGGGCGGCGCGCACAAGCGCAAGGACGACATCTACCGCATGGCGCAGGCCAACAAGGCCTTCGCGCACTACCGCTGGTAGCAGCACGGCGCCGCGGATCGCGGCACGACGGCGAGCGTGGCAACGCGCCGAGCTCGTTGCGCGGGGCTGACCCGCCCCGGCCGACAGCGGTGCGCAGAGCGTGGCAACGCGCCGAGCCCGTGCCGGGGGCGGCCCGCCCGCCTTGACCGCCGAATTGCGCCGTGCCGCGCCAGCCCGTGCGACGCTACTTCGGTGAGCCTGGTCTGTTGGAGCCGTTGATGGTCGCCCGCGCAACCGCCGTTCTCTGCGCGCTCGTCGCGGCCGCGGCGCTGCTTGCCGCGCCCGCCGCGCAAGCCCGCACGCCCGCCCCGCGCCTGACCGGGCTGCGCTGCGTGCCCGCGTCGACACCCGCTTGCCGGCAGGCCGTGCGCGTCACCGCGGGTCGCCAGATCCAGCTCACCGGTCGCGGGCTCGTCTCCGGCATGCGCGTGACGTTCCGCTGGCCGCGCGGCGCGCTCGCGACGAAGCTGCGGCGCGGCGGCGCCGGCTGGTCGGCGCGCGTCCCCGCGGGCACCGCGCTCGGGCGCGTCGGCGTGACCGTGCGCGATCGCGCGGGTCGCCGGTCGAACACCCGCAACATCGTCGTCGTCGGCGTCCCGAGCCCGCTGCGGCCCGTGGCCCCGGCGTCCGACGGCCGCCTGCCCGAGGTCATGCGCGGCCATGGGATGTGGATCTGGCAGCTCCCGCAATCCAACGCCGGCAACGTCGACGTCATCGCCGCGCGGGCGCGCGGGGCCGGCATGACCACCGTCTACGTCAAGGGCTCGGACGCCGGCAACGTCTGGGGCCAGTTCACGCCGCGGCTCGTCGCCGATCTCCACGCCCGCGGGCTGCGCGTCTGCGCGTGGCAGTTCGTCTACGGCTCCAAGCCGCTCGAAGAGGCCGCCGCGGCGGCGGCGAACGTCGCCGCCGGCGCCGACTGCCTCATCATCGACGCGGAGACCGCCTACGAAGGGCGCTACGCCGCCGCGCAGCGCTATGTGCAAGCGCTGCGCGCCGCGATCGGGCCGGCCTATCCGCTCGGGCTGACGTCGTTTCCGTACGTCGACTACCACCCGAGCTTCCCGTACTCGGTGTTCCTCGCGCCCGGCGCGGCGCAGGCCAACCTGCCCCAGGTGTACTGGAGGGACATCGGCGGGTCGGTCGACGCCGTGAGCGCGAAGACCGTCGCCCAGAACCGCGTCTACGGCGCGCCGATCGCGCCGCTGGGCCAGGCCTACGGCGGCGTCGCGCCCGCCGACATGCAGCGCTTCCGCGCGCTCTGGGCGGGCTACGGCGCGGCCGGGCTGTCGTGGTGGAGCTGGCAGGCCGCGAGCAGCTCGATGTGGGCCGCCCTCACGGCCCCGGCGCCCGCGGCGGTCGTCCCCGCCGACCCGGGCTGGCCCGCGCTGAGCCTGGGATCCAAGGGCGATCAGGTGCTGTGGCTGCAGCAGCACCTCGCCTCGTTCGACGCGAGCGTCGAGGTCGAGGCGGGTGGGCGCTTCACGGCCGCGACCGACGCCGTCCTGCGAGCGTTCCAGACCGCCCGCGGCCTGCCGGCGAGCGGCGTCACCGACGCGGCGACCTGGCTCGCGGTGCTCGCGCTGCCGGTGCGCCCGGTCGACTGGACCGCAACCAAGCGCTGACGCAGCGGCCGACGTCGCCCCCAACCACGTCAGTGGTTCGAAACGGCGATCACACCGCCGTTTCGAACCACTGACCGCGTGGTTGGTCGGCCGGCGGCGAGATCCTCAGCCGCCGCGGCCGCCGCGCGTCAGCGGGCGCGGCGCGCCGAGCGCGAGCATGAGCCCGCCCGCGACGAGCACCGCGGCGCCTCCCACGACCTCGAGCGCCAGCCCGCTCCCCGCGCGGGCGCGCGCGTCCGCGAAGGCCACCGCTTCGGGCAGCGTCGCCGAACGGCGCGTCTTCGGCGCATCGATCGCGAGCGCCACGAGCAGCGCGGCGCCGCCGAGCGCGACGAGCGCGGCCGCGGCGCCGCGGGCGCCACGCAGCGCGCCGAGCGCCATGGCGGCGGCGGCGAGCGCGACGGCGGCCAGCGCGTATCCATGGCTCGATCCACCCGTCACGCTGCGGCGCTCGGTCTCGAGCGCGCCGACGACGACCTCATACAGCGGCGAGAGCTCCGCGGCGACGAGCAGCACGGCGCCGCCGAGCGCGACGGCCGCGAGCAGGCCGTGCGAGGTCGCGAAATCCCGCGGTTGCAGCGCAAGCCCTTTGCTATAGTCCGACGCCGTTTCGCGGTTCGATGCGCTCACACGCGCCCGCCCCGGAGCAACCCATCCCACGATGGAGACCTCGAGCACATAGCGCGACGTACCGAATACGAATCGGACGTGCGCGCGGGCCCGAGGGGCCCGTTTTTGTTGCTCAGCCCCGAATAGAGATCAAGAGAAGCCATGGCACGCCAATTCACGCTCGAGAAGACCCGGAACATCGGGATCATGGCGCACATCGACGCCGGCAAGACGACGACGACCGAGCGCATCCTCTATTACACGGGGCGGACCTACAAGATCGGCGAGGTCCACGAGGGCGCAGCGACGATGGACTGGATGGAGCAGGAGCAGGAGCGCGGGATCACGATCACGTCCGCGGCGACCACCTGCACCTGGGAGGGCCATCGCATCAACATCATCGACACGCCCGGCCACGTCGACTTCACCGTCGAGGTCGAGCGCTCGCTGCGCGTCCTCGACGGCGCGATCGCGCTGTTCGACTCCGTCGCCGGCGTCGAGCCGCAGTCCGAGACCGTCTGGCGCCAGGCCGACAAGTACGCCGTGCCGCGCATCGCGTTCATCAACAAGATGGACCGCATCGGTGCCGACTTCGCCGGCTCCGTCAAGACGATGGAGCAGCGCCTCGGCGCCAACGCCGTGCCGCTGCAGATCCCGATCGGGGCCGAGTCCGCCTTCAAGGGCATCATCGACCTCGTCGAGATGAAGGCGATCGTCTACAAGGACGACCTCGGCAAGGACCAGGACACGATCGAGATCCCGGCCGAGTACGCCGGCCCGGCCGCCGAGGCGCGCGAGCACATGCTCTCGCAGCTCGCCGACATGGACGACGAGATCGCCGAGCTCTTCCTCGACGAGGCCGAGGTCCCCGCGTCGATGCTCAAGGCGGCGATCCGCAAGCACACGCTGTCGATCGAGATCACGCCGGTCCTGTGCGGCTCGGCGTTCAAGAACAAGGGCGTGCAGCCCCTGCTCGACGCCGTGCTCGACTACCTGCCCTCGCCGCTTGAGGTCAAGCCGATCGAGGGCGTCAAGATCCTCAAGGGCGGCGACGAGGGCGACCCGATCGTCCTGCAGCCCAACGACGAAGACCCCTTCGCGGCGCTCGGCTTCAAGATCATGGCCGACCCGTTCGTCGGCAAGCTCACGTACTTCCGCGTCTACTCCGGCACGCTGAGCGCCGGCTCGAAGGTCCTCAACGTGACCACGGGCCGCACCGAGCGCGTCGGCCGGCTGCTCGTCATGCACGCCAACGACCGCGAGGAGGTCGGCGCGGTCTACGCGGGCGACATCGCGGCCGCCGTCGGGATCAAGCAGATCACGACGGGCGACACGCTGAGCGATCCGACGCGCCCCGTGCGCCTGGAGAACATCGACTTCCCCGAGCCGGTCATCAAGGTCGCCGTCGAGCCCAAGACGAAGATCGACCAGGAGAAGATGTCCATCGCCCTCGGCCGCCTGGCCGAGGAGGACCCGACGTTCCAGGTGCAGACGAACGAGGAGACCGGCCAGGTCGAGATCTCCGGCATGGGCGAGCTGCACCTCGAGATCCTCGTCGACCGCATGAAGCGCGAGTACGGCGTCGAGGCGAACGTCGGGCGTCCCCAGGTCTCCTACCGCGAGACGATTCGCGGCACGGCCCACAAGGTCGAAGGCCGCCTCGTCAAGCAGACGGGCGGCTCGGGCCAGTTCGGCATCGTCTACATCGACATCGAGCCGAACCCCGGCGAGGGCTTCGAGTTCGTGTCGAAGATCAAGGGCGGCTCGGTGCCGAGCGAGTTCATCCCGGCGGTCGCCAAGGGCGTCGAGGAGGCGCTGGCGACCGGCGTCAAGGCCGGCTACCCGCTGGTCGACGTCAAGGTCACGCTGATCGACGGCAAGTACCACGACACGGACTCCTCGGAGATCGCGTTCAAGGTCGCGGGCTCGATGGCGCTGACGGCGGCGGCGAAGCGGGCCAAGCCCGTGCTGCTGGAGCCGGTCTTCGCGGTCGAGGTCACGGCGCCGGAGAACTACGTCGGCGACGTCATCGGCGACCTCATGCGCCGGCGCGGCCACGTCGAGGGTCAGGAGCGTCGCGGCAACGCGATCATCGTGACCGCCTTCGTGCCGCTGTCGGAGATGTTCGGCTACGTTGGTGACCTGCGTTCCAACACGCAGGGTCGCGCGAGCTACTCGATGCAGTTCGACCGCTACGACGAGGTGCCACAGCACATCGCCGAGAAGGTCGTCGAGCATCGCATGGGGGAGCCGGTCCCCGCCTGACACACCTGCGGCCGCGTGCCGCACGCGGCGAGCGTCGGTGGGCGTCCTGCCCTCAGCCCCGCAAGTTCGATAGTTTCATCCAGTTCATCGACAGACGTAGAGGAGCGAACCGAAAGTGGGAAAAGCGAAGTTCGAGCGCGACAAGCCGCACGTCAACGTGGGCACGATCGGTCATATCGACCACGGCAAGACGACGCTGACGGCCGCCATCACCACCGTGCTCGCCGAGCACGGCGGCGGCGAGGCGCGCAGCTTCGCCGAGATCGACAACGCTCCCGAGGAGAAGGCTCGCGGGATCACGATCGCGACCTCGCACGTCGAGTACTCGACGGACAACCGTCACTACGCGCACGTCGACTGTCCCGGTCACGCCGACTACATCAAGAACATGATCACGGGCGCCGCGCAGATGGACGGCGCGATCCTCGTGGTCTCGGCGGCCGACGGCCCCATGCCCCAGACGCGTGAGCACATCCTGCTCGCCCGCCAGGTCGGCGTGCCGTACATCGTCGTGTTCCTCAACAAGGCCGACATCGTCGACGACGACGAGCTCCTCGAGCTCGTCGAGCTCGAGGTTCGCGAGCTGCTCTCCAGCTACGACTTCCCCGGCGACGACATCCCCTTCATCACCGGCTCCGCCACGCAGGCGCTCGCCGGCGACGAGGACGCCAAGGCGAAGATCATGGAGCTCGCCGACGCGCTCGACACGTACATCCCCGATCCCGTCCGCGACCTCGACAAGCCGTTCCTCATGCCGGTCGAGGACGTCTTCTCGATCACCGGCCGCGGCACGGTCGCGACCGGCCGCATCGAGCAGGGCATCGTCAAGACCGGCGAGACCGTCGAGATCGTCGGCATCAGGCCCTCCACCTCGACGGTCGTCACCGGCGTCGAGATGTTCCGCAAGATCCTCGACCGCGGCGAGGCGGGCGACAACGTCGGCTGCCTGTTGCGCGGCACCAAGCGCGAGGACATCGAGCGCGGCCAGGTGCTGTGCAAGCCGAAGTCGATCACGCCGCACACGAAGTTCAAGTCCGAGGTCTACGTCCTGAAGAAGGAGGAAGGTGGCCGTCACACGCCCTTCTTCACGGGCTACCGGCCGCAGTTCTACTTCCGCACGACCGACGTCACCGGCGCAGCGCACCTGCCCGAAGGCGTCGAGATGGTGATGCCGGGCGACAACGTCACGATGGAGATCGAGCTCATTCAGCCGATCGCCATGGACGCTGGCCTGCGCTTCGCCATTCGCGAGGGCGGCCGCACGGTCGGCTCTGGCGTCGTGACCGAGATCATCGAGTAAGGAGCGCGCGGACTCTGAGCATCAGGGGCGGCCGACCCGGTTTCACGGGACGGCCGCCTCACTTCTGACGCCCACCCAGCGCAACACAGCAATGGCTACCCCCACAGAGAACAAGATCCGGATCCGCCTCAAGGCCTACGACCACTCGGCCATCGAGACCGCGGCCAAGGAGATCGTCGAGACGGCCACCAGGACCGGTGCGACCGTCTCCGGGCCGGTGCCGTTGCCGACCGAGAAGAACGTCTACTGCGTGATCCGCTCGCCGTTCAAGGACAAGGACTCGCGCGAGCACTTCGAGATCCGCACCCACAAGCGCCTCATCGACATCCACCAGCCGACGCCGAAGACGGTCGACTCGCTCCAGCGGCTCGACCACCTTCCCGCCGGCGTGGACATCGAGATCCGCCTGGCGACCTGAGCTATGCCCGCGATCCTCGCCAAGAAGCTCGGCATGACCCAGCTCTTCCTCGACGACGGCAACGTCGAGCGCGTCACCGTGCTCGAAGCCGGGCCGTGCCCGGTCACGGCCGTGCGGACGCACGAGGTCGACGGCTACGAGGCTGTCCAGCTCGCGTTCGGCGCGTCGAAGGAGAAGCACCTCACGCGTGCCGAGATCGGCCACCTCAAGAAGGCCGGGGCGCCGCCCATGCGCCACGTCAAGGAGTTCCGCGACGAGGCCGGCGAGCTGCTCGTCGGCGACTCGGTCACCGTCGAGGCGTTCGAGGTCGGGCAGGTCGTGAAGATCTCGGGCACGTCGAAGGGCAAGGGCTTCCAGGGCACGATCAAGCGCCACAACTACGCGAGCGGGCCCAAGTCGCACGGCTCGCACAACGTCCGCGCCCCCGGCTCGATCGGCGCCTCGGCCACGCCCTCGCGCGTGTTCAAGGGCATCCGCGGGCCGGGTCAGATGGGCAACAAGCGGGTGACGCAGAAGGGGCTTGAGATCGTCCGTCTCGACCCCAAGCTGAACCTCATGCTGGTCCGCGGCTCCGTGCCCGGCCCGCGCAACGGCTTCGTGGAGGTCCGCACCGATGGCTGACGCACCGATCCTCGGCGCAGCGAAGTCCAAGACGGTCTCGCTCGACGAGGCCGCCTTCGGCGCGCCGTTCAACGGCCCGCTCGTGCACGAGTCCGTGCGGGCCGAGCTCGCCGCCCGGCGGCGCGGCACGCACGCGACCAAGACGCGCGGCAACGTGCGCGGCGGCGGCGCCAAGCCGTGGCGCCAGAAGGGCACCGGCCGCGCCCGCGCGGGCTCGTCGCGCTCGCCCATCTGGGTCGGCGGCGGCACGATCTTCGGCCCCTCGCCGCGCAAGTACACCTTCAAGGTCAACCGCAAGGAGCGCCGCGCGGCGCTTCGCAGCGCGCTGTCGGTGCATGCCGACCGCAGCTCGATCGCGGTCTTCGACCCGGCGCCGTTCGACACGCCGTCGACGAAGAACGCGGCGACGCTGCTGGCCGACTCCGGCCTGGCGGCTCCGACGCTGGTCGTCTTGACCGATGCGCAGGAGCGCGCGGCGCTGTCGTTTCGCAACCTCGAGCGCGTCTCGGTGCTGCCGGTGTCGATGGTCGGCGTCGCCGACCTCATCGGCGCCGCCGCCGTCGTGCTCTCGCGGGAGGCGCTCGACGCGCTGACCGCGCGCGCCAAGGGCGAGGCGCCCGAGCCCGAGCTTCAGGAGGCCGAGGTCTG
Organism: uncultured Actinomycetes bacterium; assembly: GCA_963830085.1. Taxonomy (GTDB): domain Bacteria; phylum Actinomycetota; class Thermoleophilia; order Solirubrobacterales; family Solirubrobacteraceae; genus CADCVQ01. The sequence continues at coordinate 11,110 of CAWHLF010000007.1, forward strand.
ATGGATCACAGCCAGGTCATCATCCGCCCCGTCGTCTCCGAGAAGTCCTACGTGCTCGCGGCGGCCGGCAAGTACACGTTCCGCGTGCACCCCGACGCGCACAAGACGCAGATCCGCCAGGCGGTCGAGTCGCTGTTCGACGTCGGCGTGCTCGAGGTCCACACGATGAGCGTGAAGTCCAAACCCAAGCGCCGCGGTCAGATCCAGGGCCGCACGCGGTCGTGGAAGAAGGCGATCGTGCAGGTCCGCAAGGGCGACAGCATCCCGATCTTCCAGGGCCTCGAGTCCCTCGAGGGGTAGGCAACCATGGCCATTCGCAAACCCAAGCCCACGAGCCCCGGTCGTCGCTTCGCGACGTACCCGGACTTCGCGGAGGTCACGACGGACCGTCCCGAGAAGACGCTCGTCGAGGGCCTCACGAAGTCCGGCGGGCGCAACGCCCGCGGGCGCAAGACCGCTCGCCACCGCGGCGGCGGCGCCAAGCGGCTGTACCGCAAGATCGACTTCAAGCGGCGCAAGGACGGCGTGCCTGCCCGCGTCGCGACGATCGAGTACGACCCCAACCGCTCGGCCTACATCGCGCTGCTGCACTACGTCGACGGTGAGAAGGCCTACATCCTCGCGCCGGCGCGGCTGAAGGTCGGCATGATGGTCAGCTCGGGCCCGGACGCCGACATCGCGCCCGGCTGCTGCCTGCCGCTGACCCGGATCCCGATCGGCACGGTCATCCACAACGTCGAGCTCGAGCCCGGCCGCGGAGGCCAGCTCGGCCGCTCCGCCGGCGTCGGCGTCCAGCTCAT
>CAWHLF010000008.1:0-28164 GCA_963830085.1 uncultured Actinomycetes bacterium
ACGCCGGGCGCGGCCGCCCAGCGGCTTCACTTGAGGAAGCCCTCGTAGTTGCGCATCATGAGCTGCGCCTCGAGCTGCTTCATCGTGTCCAGCGCGACGCCGACGACGATCAGCAGCGACGTGCCGCCGAAGTAGAAGTTCGCGCTCGTGGAGTTGAAGAGGATCGTCGGCAGGGCGGCGACCGCGGCGAGGTACAGCGCGCCGGGGAACGTCAGCCGCGCCAGCACGCGATCGAGGAACTCGGCCGTCGGCCGGCCGGGTCTCACCCCCGGGATGAACCCGCCGTACTTCTTGAGGTTGTCGGCCTGGTCGACGGGGTTGAACGTCACCGCGGTGTAGAAGTACGTGAAGAGGATGATGAAGATCGACTCGCCGACGATGTACGCCCACCCGCTGGGCGCGAAGAACGCCGCGAAGTCCTTGCCGAACTCATTGTTGATGAGCTGGCCGACGGTCGGCGGGAACGCCATGATCGACGCGGCGAAGATCACCGGGATGACGCCGGCCATGTTCACGCGCAGCGGCAGGTAGGTCTGGCCGCCGCCGCTCATGCGGCGGCCGATGACGCGCTTGGCGTACTGGATCGGGATCCGCCGCTGGCCCTCTTGGACGAACACGATCGCGGCGATGACCGCCAGCGCGACGAAGGGCATCATCACCTTGAAGACCGGGTCCGAGCTCGTCGCCCAGGCTTGCACGCCGTTGGGCAGCCCCGAGACGATCGAGGCGAAGATCATCAGCGAGATCCCGTTGCCGATGCCGCGCTGGGTGATGAGCTCGCCCATCCACATGATGAGCACGCAGCCCGCCGTCAGCGAGATGACGATGAGAAAGACGCGCGCGGCGCTGAAGTCCTCGATGACCGACTCGCCCGCGCTGGCCGTCAGCGAGCGGAAGAGGAAGACGTAGCCGATCGACTGCGCGAACGCGAGCCCGACCGTGAGGTAGCGCGTGTACTGCGTGATCTTCTGCTGGCCGACCTCGCCCTCCTTGGAGAGCTTCTCGAGCGTCGGCACGACGACGGTCAAGAGCTGCAAGATGATCGACGCCGTGATGTACGGCATGATCCCCAGCGCGAAGAGGGCGATCCGCGACAGCCCGCCGCCGCTGAACAGGTTCAGGAAGTTCAGGATCCCCGAGCCGGAGAACGAGTCCTGGATCGCCTTGACGGCCTCGACGTTGATGCCGGGCACGGGCAGGTGCGCGCCGAGCCGGTAGAGCGCGAGCACGCCCGCCGTGAAGGCGAGCTTCTTGCGGATCTCCGCGACGGTGAATGCGCTGAGGATCGTAGAGATCATCGGCGGCGCAGCTTAGTACACGGGGCGTTTGCGCCCGCCCGCTCGCGGTTGTGCCGCGAGGCCACGGGCCAGCAGGCCGCAACCTGACTTGCGGCGACATCGGATGGGCTGTGGCGACGTCAGCGCTCAGCGCTGCATGCTGGCTCGTACGTCCTTGAGCCGTCGGTAGAGGCGCTGAGGATGGTCGAGGGCTTCTGTGAAGCCGTGCCGCCGGTAGAACCCGGCGGCACGCTCGTCGATCGCGTCGACAGCCACCAGCCGAGCAGCTGCCGCTTCGCCTGCGACGACGGCCAGTCGCAGCGCGTCGGCGAGGAGCCGCGTGCCGAGGCCTGCGCCTTGATCGGCCCTGTCGATGGCAAGGCGGGCGATCAAGACCATGCCGATTGGATAACCGGGCATGCCGCGGACGAGCCGAGGGGGTGCGTCAGCGCGCTGCACCGAGCCCATCGTGAGGCTGACGTAGCCCACGACACGCATACCCCGCGCCACGACGAATGTGCGCGCCGAGTCCATGTCTTGGGCGGCGAGCGCGTGACGACGCAGCCAGTTGTCGAGATCCTCGATGCCTGATGCGAAGCCGACGACCTCGTGATCGGATCCGAGCCGTTCGAGACGCAGCTCGCCGGGACTCAACTTCGCGGCAGCGGCTCGCTCTGAAGCAGCGAGACGAGCTCAGGCACGATCGTCGCCGGCTCGTCCAACGCCGCGTAGAACCGATCGAACATGTCATTCGGCAGCGTCACGGTGCGCTGCGCGTCCACGATCCTCCTGGCTCTCTCGGTCGCGGTCCCGAGCACGAAGGCGGTCACCGTTTCTTCGGCGATACTGGCCGCGTAGCGGATGAGGGCCTCTTGATCAGGCGTCACACGCACCTCGATCCGGTGCCGGCGCGGGGCGCTGTCCGCGGTCGCACTCATCGCCACAGGTTACCACCGTCCGGACATCGTCCGGACCGCGGACTCAAAAGCGCGGCTCGCGGGCCAGGAGGTCCACGGCCTGCGTGTGCGTCCGGAACATCTCGAACGGCATCGACTTCTTCATCTGCGGGCCCGCAGCTGCGCATCCGCGGGTGAATCGGCATCTGCCCGCCCCCGAAGCCCGGGCGGTCCTTGGAGCCCGACCGCGAGCCCGTGCGCTTCAGACGGCGGCCGGACGGCTTGGCCATGCCAGAGCCGTGGCCGCGGCCGACGCGCGTGCCGGCTTGCGGCTGCCCGGGCGGGCTCGAGCGTGTTCAGCCCGATCGCCAACTGCATATCTCCAGCGGGCAGAGCGAAACAGCGTCATCCGACGCTGGCGATCGCCGCGGTCTGGGCCAGCCTACTGGTCGGGGTAGCGTCGGTGGAGTCGTTGTGGGCACGCTCGTAGACGCTACGAGTCCCTCGGCGCGGGTGGCGTTCACCGAACGAAACGAACGCGAGGTACGGTCCCCTGATCGTCGCGGCCGGGTGAGAACACGAAGCCGAACGGACGTTGCGATGCCAGCGCCGTCGTGATCGGGGCGACCTCCGTGCTCGGCATGGATGTCCGCAACGCTCGTCGGGATCGCAGGCTCGAGTGCCACCCCACCCTGCTTGTCGGACACGACGTCATAGCGCCGACCGTCGATCTCAACCACATCGCCAAGGTGAACGTCGAGCATCTTCAAGGCGACTGACAAAGCCAGGCATCGTAGTCCGCTCCGCCGCCCTCAGCACGTCGGGAAGCGGCGGCACGCCGAGCTGGCGACAGCCGGCGCTAGTGCGTCAGCGTGGCTGCTCGGTGCGCAGACCGCTCGCCTCGGCGGCCGCGAGGAGCCGCTGGTCGTAGGCGACGAGCGCCTCGAGATCATCACCCAGCGATTGCGCGGTGGCCAGATGGATGGCATCGAGGGCCCGGACGCCGTAAGGACCAAGACGTGCGGCATCCTCGAGCGTGGCGTGATCGATCGGGATCAGGGCCAGTCCCGCGAGGATCGTGTCCACCCTTCCCGGATGTGGGCTCGGCGTGCGGCGAGCCGACGCCAGGCGAACCTCGACGAGCGCGAGCGCGCTGGACACCCGCGCCGGTCGACCGCGCAGCGCGTCGCGCAGCGCCGCGCTCTCGGCTTCGTCTACGACGAGCTTCACGATCGCCGACGCGTCGAGGTAGAGCAGGCCCGCCACTACACGCGGTCGTCGCGCACGTCGCTGAGGAGCTCGCTCAGCGTCGGCCCACCCGGTAGGTCGAGCGGCTCGACCTCGAGCAGGTCGAGCCGCGCCGGGACGGCATGGCGTTCGACGACAAGCCGCTCAAGCGGCTCACGACGATCGGGCGACGGCCCGAGCACCGCGACGCGGCGGCCTCGGGAGGTGACCGCGAACGTCTCACCCTGCTCGACGCGACGCAGGTACTCGCTGAGGTCGCGGCGCAGCTCGCGGACGCCGACGGTCTCTGCCATGTGCGACATGGTAGTCACATCGTCGGGGCGGGTCCATCGGTCACCGATCGGCCACGACCGAGCGCCAAGACCGTCAATGGCTTCAACTTCGCGGTCGGCGCCGCACCGACCTCACGGGTCCGACCACGGGCTCAGGGCGCGTACACCGACACGCGGAGCGCGCCGATCTCAAAGCTACGCTCGCCTTGAAGCGCCAGCCACGTCGCGACGCCCTCGCCAACGTCGTTTGCGGCGAGCGAAGCGAGTTGCTGCTCGTCGCGCGCGCCCGCGATCCCCAGCCCGGTCAGGGGCAGCCACACGCCGCCGACCGCACGGCGCGTGGCGCTGACCGCGATGTTCGGATCGCAGGTGTTGCGTAGGGTCGCGATCGCCGCTCCGCGCTGGTCGAGGGCAACGCGGGCTGCCGTGTCCAGGTGGCCGCGACCCGAGCCGGACTGCCACGTCACCTGCGCACAGGCTCCGATCGGCTCGGGCGAGCCAAAGGCGACGCGTCCGGCGTGCCGCAGCGCGACCCGATCGCCGTGGTCGGCGCCGGGGCCGGTCTGCACCCACGAGACGATCGCGTCGTTGGCGCGGTTCATCGCCGCGTAGATGTCGCCCTGGATCCAGTCGCTGCGCGAGGCGGCGGCCGTCGGGGCGATGGCACCGGCGCGAATCGTCGCGGTCAGCACGAGGCCGCGCGCCTCCCCCGCGCGTGTCGTGCGCGTCCTCTCTCGCCATGCGAGCAGCACGTGCGTCCCGCCGGCCGCGAGCGCCGCCGGACCGAACCAGATCGGCCGGCGCGAAATGACCCTCTCGCGGCCAGGCGAGCCGCGCATGACGACGCTGGCATGCAGCGAGTAGCGCGGCGCCTCGGGGTCGCCTCGCGACGCTGCGCGCCACGTGACGGCGCCGACGCCGTTTCGCGCGAGGGCGACCTGCGGCTGGTCGGCGTTCGCGCACGGCCCGGACACGCGCCGGACTGCGCCGAGCGGGCCATCGCGCCGCGCGCTGCTCGCCATCACGACCCGTCCACAGCCCCTGCGGCCCGAGCTGCGAAGCCACGCGACCAGCAGCGTTCCGCGGCCGTCGATCGCGGCCGCGGGGGAGCTGTCAACGCGCCCGCGCGCCGGCCTGATCGCGACCGGCGTTCCGAAGCGCTGCGCGCTGCGGCCGCGAGCCACGAGGAGCGGGTACCGCCGCAGGGCGACGTATTGGCGCCAGACAAGGCGCTGTCGCCACCGGCGCCGACGGCGAGCGCGAAGCCGCTCTGCACCTCCACTCCGCCGGTCGAGATCGTGCGATGGGGGCCGAACTCGCCGCCCGCGGGCCGCGCGCTCACGACGATCGACGAGACGTACGACCCCCTGAAGCTCGGCCACGCCACGGCTGCGGCGCCGTCCGCCGCGACCCCGAGCTGCGGGCGCCCGATCGGGCGCGGATCGAGCGTGACCGTCGACACGGCCTCCTGCGCGTGCGCCACCCGCGCGCCGGCAAACGCCAATATCGCGGCTGCGGTCAGGCAGCGCAGGACGATCGTCAAACCGAACGGCATCAGATGTCACTGTCAACGGCGCCCGAGCGCGAAAGATGCGAAATGTTGCCACCGGATCGCCCCTCGCGATCGTCGCGATGAGCTGGGGATGTACTGGATCCGTACGCGACGCCCTTACCAGGGGCTACGCTGACGGATCGCGCCGACGCGTCGACATCCACGTTCGCCGTGCTCGGGTCTCGGGACGCCTCGTCGTTGCCAGGGAGACTCGCGCCGTTGGGCTCGCGAGACGTGAAACACCGTGCGGCTCGGCGGTCCGAGCGCATCGGGGTTTCAGTCGGCGTGGATGTGACACGTCCCGCCGGCAGCCTCGATGGCTGCGCGAGCGGAGGCGCTGAACGCGTGCGCATGCACGGTCAGCGGCTTGGTGATCTCGCCCTTGGCGAGGATCTTCACCGGGATGTCCTTGCGGTTGCCCAGGCCCTTGGCCTTCAGCGCCTCGACGGTGACCTCGTCGCCGGACTCGAAGCGCGCCTCGAGGTCGAGGAGGTTCACGGCCTGCGTGTGCGTCCGGAACATCTCGAACGGCATCGACTTCTTCATGTGCGGGCCGCGCAGCTTGCGCATCCGCATGTGAATCGGCATCTGCCCGCCCTCGAAGCCCGGCCGGTCCTTGGAGCCCGAGCGCGAGCCCGCGCCCTTGTGGCCGCGGCCGGAGGTCTTGCCCATGCCCGAGCCGTGGCCGCGGCCGACGCGCTTGCGCGGCTTGCGGCTGCCCGGAGCGGGCTTCAGCGTGTTCAGGCCGATCGGCTTCTCGTCGGCGCTGCGCGCCGCCGAGTCGGCGTCGCCGCTGTCGCGGGGCGGGGTCATGAGCTGCTCTCCTCGATGCGAACGAGATGGCGGACCTTGTGGAGCATGCCGCGCGAGACGTCGTTGTCCTTGACCTCGACGGTGTGCCCGATGCGGCGCAGGCCGAGCGAGCGCAGCGTGTCGATCTGGCTCTGATCCGCGCCGTTCTTGGACTTGAACTGCGTCACCTTCATGCCGGCTCAGCCTCTCCGGCAGCCGCGGGCGCGTCGGGCGCCGGAGGATCGACATCCGGCGTCGGGAGGCTCGAGATCGGGCGCCGCCACGACCTCGGCGTCGACGCCAGCCTCGGCATCGGTGCCCGCGATCGTCTCGGCGGCGACGTCCTCGCCGAAGCCCAGCCCGAGCACCTTGTTGATCGACAGGCCGCGCAGGTCGGCGACCTCCTCGGGGCGGCGCAGGCCCTGCAGGCCGGCGACCGTCGCCTTGACGAGGTTGATCGGGTTCTGCGAGCCCAGCGACTTCGACAGGATGTCGTGGATGCCGGCGAGCTCGAGCACCGCGCGCACGCCGCCGCCGGCGATGACGCCGGTACCGGGCGAGGCGGGCTTCATGAAGACGCGGCCGGCACCGTAGACGCCGGTCGTCGTGTGGGTGATCGTCTGGCCGTGCTTGGGCACGCGGAAGAGGTTCTTCTTCGCCTGCTCGACGCCCTTCTGGATCGCGAGCGGGACCTCGTTGGCCTTGCCGTAGCCGACGCCGACGACGTCGCGCTCGTCGCCGACGACGACGAGCGCCGTGAACGAGAAGCGGCGGCCGCCCTTGACGACCTTGGCGACGCGGTTGATCTCCACGACGCGCTCCTGCAGGTCCAGGCCGGCCTGGTTGACGGACCGATCGACGACAGGTGCGCTCATACGGTGAGTCCTCCTTCGCGGACGCCCTCGGCGAAGGCCTTCACACGACCGTGGTACTGGTAGCCGCCGCGGTCGAACACGGCGCTCTCGATGCCGGCGGCCTTCGCGCGCTCGGCGAGCAGCTTGCCGGCCTCGGTGGCCTGCTCCATGCTCTGCTTGTCGCGCAGCGGCGCCTCGGTCCAGCTGACGGCGGCGAGCGTGTGGCCGGCGACGTCGTCGACGAGCTGCGCGGAGATGCCGCGGTTGGAGCGAAAGACGGAGATGCGCGGACGCGCCGCGGTGCCCGACACCTTCGCGCGGACGCGGCGGCGGCGCTTGAGGCGCTTTGCTGGACGGGTCGTGACGGTCATGCCCTCTTACCAACCTTGCGAGCGACGTACTCGCCTTCGTAGCGGATGCCCTTGCCCTTGTAGGGCTCCGGCGGGCGCTGCTTGCGGATGTATGCGGCCATCTCGCCGACCATCTGCTTGGAGTTGCCCTTGACGATGACCTTCGTGGGCTGCGGCACCTCGAACTCGATGCCGTCGGGCGCCTTCACGGGCACGGGGTGCGAGTAGCCGAGCGCGAGCTCGAGATCCGAGCCCTTCAGCACGGCGCGGTAGCCGACGCCCTGGATCTCGAGCGTCTTCTGAAAGCCGGAAGTGACGCCCTCGACCATGTTCGCGACGAGCGAGCGGGTCAGGCCGTGCAGCGCGCGGTGCTGGCCGCGGTCGGTCGGGCGCGTGACGACGATCATGTCGCCGTCCTGCGCGACGCCGATGTCGAGCGGGACGCGCTCGGACAGCGTGCCGCGGGGGCCGTTGACCTGCACGAGCTCGGGCTCGATCGACACGGTGACGCCGGTCGGGAGCGGGATGGGCTTCTTGCCGATGCGAGACATCTCGATTACCAGATGTGCGCCACGACTTCGCCGCCGACGCCCGCGCTGCGAGCCTCGTGGCCGGTCATGACGCCTCGCGACGTGGAGACGATTGCGGTGCCCATGCCGCCGAGCACCTTCGGGATCTCCTTGGAGCCCGCGTACGTGCGGCGGCCGGGGCGCGAGACGCGCTTGAGGCCGGAGATCGCCGAGCGGCGGTCGTTCGTGTACTTCAGGCGCACGCGCAGGATCTCGCCGGGGTGATCGGCGTTCGGGGCCTCGGTCGAGTAGCCGTCGATGTAGCCCTGCTCGGAGAGGATCCGGGCACACTCGACCTTGAGCTTGGACGACGGGATGTCGACCGTCTCATGGGCGGCCTGGATCGCGTTGCGAATCCGGGTCAGGAAGTCTGCGATGGGGTCTGTGCTTGCGCTCAAGGGGTGTCTCGGTCGGTTCGGCGGGGGCTTACCAGGAGGATTTCGTCATCCCCGGGACGAAGCCGTTGTGGGCCATCTCACGCAGGCAGATCCGGCACAGGCCGAACTTGCGATAGACGGAGCGGGCCCGGCCGCAGCGGCGGCAACGGCTGTACTCCCGGGTCTTGAACTTCGCGGGCCGAGCCTGGCGGACCCGCTGGGACGTCTTGGCCATCTTAGGTGGTCTCCTCGTTGTCCTGCTCTTCGGGGTCCGTCAACCGGCTTGGCGTAGGCCTCGGGGTTCTCCGCCTTCAGCTGCTCGAGAGCAGCCTGCTCGGCCTCGGCCTTGGCGCGCAGCTCTGCGTGGTGCGCCTCATCCTCGGCGGCGGCCTTGCGAGCCCGCGCGGCCTCTTCCTTGGCGCCGGGGCGCCCCTCCTTCGTGAACGGCATGCCGAACGCGAGCAGCAGCTCGAAGGCCTCGACGTCGGTCTGCGCGGAGGTCGTGATCGTGACGTCGAGGCCGCGCACCTGGTCGACGGCGTCGTAGTCGATCTCGGGGAAGATGATCTGCTCGCGGACGCCCATCGAGTAGTTGCCGCGCCCGTCGAACGCCGTGGCCTTGAGGCCGCGGAAGTCGCGGATCCGCGGGATCGCGACCGACAGCAGGCGGTCGAGGAACTCGTAGGCGCGCTCGCCGCGCAGCGTCACCGACAGGCCGACCGGCATGCCCTCGCGCAGCTTGAAGTTCGCGATCGACTTGCGCGCGCGGCGGACGTTCGGCTTCTGGCCGGCGATCGTCGCGAGCTGCTCCTGGGCCTGCTCGAGCATCTTGGAGTCCTGCTTGGCGTCGCCGACGCCCATGTTCAGCGTGATCTTCTCGATCTTCGGCGCCTGCATGACCGAGGAGTAGCCGAACTGCTCCATGAGCTTCGGCCGGATCTCCTCGAGGTACCGGGTCTTCAGCCGTGCGGGCGGTGCTGCGGTGGTGCGCCATCAGATCTTCGCTCCGGTCCGGGCGGAAGCGCGCAAGCGCTTGCCGTGCTCCTCGATCGTCTTGACGCGCGTGGGCTTCTTGTCCTTGGGATCGCGCAGCGCGACGTTCGAGAGGTGGATCGGGCCCTCCTTCTCGATGACGCCGCCCGGCTCCATCGAGCCCTGGCGCGCGCGCTGGTGGCGCTTGATGATGTTCAGGCCCTCGACGTAGACGCGCTCCTTGGCGGGGTCGACCCGCAGGACCTTGCCCGACTTGCCGTTGTCCTTGCCGCTGATGACGATGACCTCGTCACCTCTGCGAATTCTCGCCGGCATGGCTACAAGCACCTCCGGAGCGAGCGAGACGATCTTCATGAAGTTGCGATCGCGCAGCTCGCGGGCGACCGGCCCGAAGATGCGCGTGCCGCGCGGGTTGTTCGCCGCGTCGATGATGACGGCGGCGTTCTCGTCGAAGGCGATGTACGTGCCGTCGTCGCGGCTGAAGGACTTCTTCGTCCGCACGACGACGGCCGTCACGACCTCGCCCTTCTTGACGGTGCCCTGCGGGTTGGCCTGCTTGACCGTCGCGGTGATGATGTCGCCGACGAACGCGTAGCGCCGTCGCGAGCCACCCTTCACGCGAATGCAGAGGATCTCGCGGGCGCCGGTGTTGTCGGCGACCTTGAGGCGTGTCTCGTTCTGGATCACTTCGCCCGCTCCAGGACTTCTTCGAGCTTCCAGCGCTTCGTGCGCGAGAGCGGGCGGCTCTCGGACACGCGCACGAGATCGCCCTCGCCGGCGTCGTTGGTCTCGTCGTGGGCGTGCAGCTTGGTCGTCGAGCGCACGATCTTCTCGTACTTGCGATGCCGGCGGGCGATGTCGATGCGGACGACGATCGTCTTGTCGGGCTTCGCGGAGACGACGGTGCCGGTGCGCACCTGCGGCGAGGAGTCCTTGGGCGGCGCCGGCGGCGTGCCGGTGCGGGCGGGAGCGGTCTCGCCCGACCGCTTGGCCTTCTCCTGCGCGCGGCGACGCGTGCGAGCGGCGGCCTTGGCCTTGCGCAGCTCGCGGCGCTCGGCGTCGCGCTCGGCGGTCGTGCGCGGCCCGCGCTGGGACTTGGCGAGGTGGTCGCGGCGCGCGCGCTCCTCCTTGCCGGAGAGCTTTGGCGCCGCGACCTCGTCGGCCTTCACGGTCTGGTCCTGAATCGACGCCAGCTCGGCGTCTGTCTGCGGGGGTCTCGTCAGCCATCGCTACTTCCGGTCGGGAATCTTGATTTCGCGCTCGTGCGCGACGGTCAGGGCGCGTGCCAGCTCACGCTTGGCGGCCCGCAGGCCCGCGGTGTTCTCCAGCTCGCCCGTGGCGTGCTGGAAGCGCAGCCCGAAGATCTCCTTGCGGGTCGTCGCCACGTGCTCGACGAGCTCCTTGAGCCGGGCAGGTCGCGCAGGTCCTTGGCGCTCGTGGTCATGAGTGCGTGTCCTCGCGCATGACGAACTTCGTCTTGACGGGCAGCTTGTGGCCGGCGAGGCGCATCGCCTCGCGAGCGAGCGGCTCGGACACGCCTGCGAGCTCGAACATCACGCGGCCGGGCTTGACGACCGCGACCCAGCCCTCGGGCGAGCCCTTGCCGGAGCCCATGCGGGTCTCGGCGGGCTTCTTCGTGAAGGACTTGTCCGGATAGACGTTGATCCAGACCTTGCCGCCGCGCTTGATCTTGCGGGTCATCGCGATACGAGCGGCCTCGATCTGGCGGTTGGTCAGCCAGCCCGCGTCGAGCGACTTCAGGCCGTACTCGCCGAACTGGATCGAGGTCTGCCCGCGCGACAGCCCGGCCCTGCGGCCGCGGTGCTGCTTGCGGTGCTTGACGCGCTTCGGAGACAGCATGACCTAGCGACCTCCCCCACGTGCGCCGCCGGCGCCGGGGCCGAAGCCGGGACGCGAGGTCCCGCCACCGCCGCCGCCGCCACCGACCGGGCCCGCCCGGCCCGCCCGCGCCGCCGCCACGGCCGCCCGGTCCGCCGCCGCGGCCTCCGCCGCCGCGACCGCCGCCACCGCCGCCGCCGCCGCGACCGTCACGGTCGCCGCGCCCGCGGCCACGGCCGCCGTCGCGGTCGTTCTGCTGCTGGGACGGGCCCTCCATGTCGGTGAGGTCCGCGCCGGCGTAGCCCTCGGGCATGATCTCGCCCTTGTTGATCCAGCACTTCACGCCGATGCGCCCGAACGTCGTCTTGGCCTCGAAGAAGCCGTAGTCGATGTCGGCGCGCAGCGTGTGCAGCGGGACGCGGCCGTCGGAGTAGCTCTCGGTGCGGGCCATCTCGGCGCCGCCCAAGCGGCCGCCGACCTGGATCTTGCAGCCCTTGGCGCCCGAGCGCATGGCGCTCGTGAGCGCGCGCTTCATCGCGCGCCGGAAGGCGACGCGGTTCTGCAGCTGCTCGGCGACCGACTGCGCGACGAGCTTGGCGTCGAGCTCCGGGCGCTTGATCTCGAGGATGTTGACCTTGATCTGCTTGCGCGTGATGCGGTGCAGATCCTTGCGCAGGGCGTCGACCTCGGAGCCGGACTTGCCGATCACGATGCCCGGACGCGCCGTGTGGATGTTGACCTCCACCTCGTTGGCGTCCTTGCGGATCGTGATGTCCGACAGGCCGGCGTGCGCGAGCTTGCCCGTGATGTGGTTGCGGATCGCCACGTCTTCGGCCAAGTAGTCAGCGAAGTGCTTCTCGTTGAACCAGTTGGACTTCCAGTCGTGGATGTACCCCACGCGCATGGACTCGGGATGAACTTTCTGTCCCATCTAGCGATCCCCGTCCTTTGGCGTGAGTGTGATCGAGAGGTGGCTCGTGCGCTTGCGGATCTTCGTCGCGCGGCCCATGGCCCGCGGGCGGAAGCGCTTGAGCGTCGGCCCCTCGTCGGCCTTGACGGCTGCGATGCGCAGCTCGTCGCCGATCAGCTCGTGGTTGTGCTCGGCGTTTGCGACCGCCGACTCGAGCAGCTTGGACCAGTCGCGGGCGACGTCGCGGCTGGCGTGCGCGAGGATCGCGCGCGCCTCGACGACGTCCTTGCCGCGGATGTGGTCGCACACGAGGCGCGCCTTGCGCGCCGACGTGCGGACGTACTTGGCGTGCGCGCGGACCATCGGCGGGTTGTCGCCCCAGTCGTGCGCGGGGCGCTTCTTGCGCGCGGCGGGCGCGGCGGGCTTCGCCGGCTCGGCCTTCGTGCGCGTGCGGCGCTTGGGCTTCTCCTCGGACGCCTCGGCGGCCTGTCGCGTCGGCCTTCGCGGCGGCGGGCTTGCGCCGCGCGCGCTTGGGCTTCTCCTCGGCCGTCGGCGTCCGCGTCGCCGGCGTCGTCGGCCTTCGCGGCCGACTTGGCCTTCGCCCGCGTGCGCTTCGGCTTGGCGGCGGGCTCCTCGGCGGGCGGCGTCGCCGGCTGGCTCGTCGGCCCCGGCCTCGGGCTCCGCGTCGTCGGCGACGGCCATGCCCGAGCCGTTGTCGACGACGAGCGCCTCGTCCTCGTCCTCGCCCTTCGGCGGTTGTCCGGATCGTTCTCGGTCTCGGTCATGGTGCTAGCGGACCTTCCCGGAGCCGGCGTGGCCGCGGTACAGGCGCGTCGGCGCGAACTCGCCGAGCTTGTGGCCGACCATCGACTCCGACACGAAGACGGGCACGTGCTTGCGGCCGTCGTGGACGGCGATCGTGTGCCCGACCATCTCGGGGAAGATCGTCGACGCGCGCGACCAGGTCTTGAGCATCTGCTTGGAGTTCGAGGCGTTGAGCGCCTCGACGCGTGCCATGAGGCGCTCCTCGACCCACGGTCCCTTCTTGCTTGAACGGCTCACTCGCTCTCTTCTCCTCTCTTGCGACCGCGGACGATGTAGCGATCGGACGCCTTGTTCTTCTTACGAGTGCGATAGCCGAGCGTCGGCACGCCCCACGGGGTCACCGGGTGACGACCCGCGGTCGTCGAGCCCTCGCCACCGCCGTGCGGGTGGTCGACGGGGTTCATCGCCGTACCGCGAGTCTGCGGCCGGACGCCCATGTGACGCTTGCGTCCCGCCTTGCCGATCTTCACGTTCTGATGATCGGAGTTGCCGATGGTACCGACCGTGCCGCGGCAGTCCGAGCGGACGAGCCGCATCTCGCCGGACGGCAGGCGCAGCGTGGCCATGTCGCCGTCGCGCGCCATGAGCTGGATGCCGACGCCGGCGGAGCGGCCGAGCTGGCCGCCGCGGCCGGGCTCGAGCTCGACGTTGTGGATGACCGTGCCGATCGGGATCCGGCTCAGCGGCAGGCAGCAGCCGGGCGCGATGTCGGCGTCCGGGCCCGAGCTGACCATCATGCCGACCTTCAGCCGCGCGGGCGCGAGGATGTAGGCCTTCTCGCCGTCGACGTAGTGCAGCAGCGCGATGTACGCCGAGCGGTTGGGGTCGTACTCGATCGTCGCGACGCGGGCAGGCACGCCGTCCTTGCGCCGCTTGAAGTCGATCTTGCGGTACAGCCGCTTGGCGCCGCCGCCGCGGTGGCGAGCGGTCTTGCGCCCGCGGGCGTTGCGCCCGCCGGACTTCGTGAGGCCCTCGACGAGCGTCTTCTCGGGACGGTCGGTCGTGAGCTCGGCGAAGTCCGGCGTACGTCGCGAAGCGACGACCGGGGCTCGTGGGCTTGGGTTTGCGAATGGCCATGGTCTGCCTACCCCTCGAGGGACTCGAGGCCCTGGAAGATCGGGATGCTGTCGCCCTCGCGGACCTGCACGATCGCCTTCTTCCACGTCCGCGTGCGGCCCTGGATCTGACCGCGGCGCTTGGGCTTGGACTTCACGCTCATCGTGTGGACCTCGAGCACGCCGACGTCGAACAGCGACTCGACCGCCTGGCGGATCTGCGTCTTGTGCGCGTCGGGGTGGACGCGGAACGTGTACTTGCCGGCCGCCGCGAGCACGTAGGACTTCTCGGAGACGACGGGGCGGATGATGACCTGGCTCGTGATCCATCAGACGTCGGCCTCCTGCAGCTCGGGCTCGGGCGCCTCGCCCTTGGCGCGCGCGGTCAGCGCGTCGAGCGCCTCCTGCGAGAGCACGACGGCGGCGGCGCCGATGAGGTCGGCGACGCCGACCATCGACACCGGCAGCACCGAGACGCGCTCGAGGTTGCGAAACGACAGCGCCGCGCGCTCCTGCGCGTCGGTCAGCACGATGAGCGTCGGCGCGCCGAGGCCGGAGTCGGCCAGCAGGCTTCGCGCGCGTTCTTCGTCGACGGCGTGTCGAACGGCGCCGGGTCGAAGACCGCGATCGAGCTGCGGTCGGCGTGCACCGACAGCGCGCTGCGCAGCGCCGCGCGGCGCTCCTTGCGGTTGACCTTGAAGGTGTACTTGCGCGGCGAGGGGCCGAAGATCGTGCCGCCGCCGACCCAGATGGGCGAGCGCGACGAGCCCGCGCGGGCGCGGCCGGTGCCCTTCTGGCGCCACGGCTTGGCGCCGCCGCCGCGGACGTTGCCGCGCGTCTTCGTCGCGTGCGTGCCGCGCCGGCGGGCGTTGAGCTCGGCGCGCACGGACTCGTGCACGAGCGGGCCGTTGAACGGCGCGCCGAAGGCGGTCTCGTCGAGCGCGACCTTCTTCGCTTCGTTGCGCCCAGGATCGGGTGCGTCAGCCATCGGTGCGGACCTCCACGAAGCCGTTGCGCGGCCCGGGCACGGAGCCGCGGAGCAGCATGAGGTTCTGCTTGGGATCGAGGCGGACGATCTCAAGGCCCTTCTGGGTCACGCGCTTGTTGCCCATCTGGCCGGGCCCGCGGATGCCCTTCATCACGCGCGAGGGCGTGGCGGACGCGCCGATCGAGCCGGGCGCGCGGACGTTGTGCGAGCCGTGCGACTTGGGCCCGATCGCGAAGTTGTGGCGCTTGATCGTGCCCTGGAAGCCCTTGCCCTTCGAGGTGCCCGAGACCTTGACGGTCTGGCCGACCTCGAACGCCTCGACGGTCACCGAGTCGCCGACGAGCAGCTCGCCGGCCTCGTCGCGGAACTCCTTGACGTGGCGCATGGGCGGCGCGCCGGCCTTCTTGAGATGGCCGATCTCGGCGCGCGTGAGGTGCTTCTCCTTCGAAGCGCCGAACGCGAGCTGGACGGCCTCGTAGCCGTCGACCTCGTGCGTGCGCACGGCCGTGACCGGGCACGGGCCGGCTTCGAGCACGGTGACGCGCTCGACGGTCCCGTCTTCGAGGAAGAGCTGGGTCATGCCGAGCTTCTTGGCGAGGATCGCGGGCATGGGTCAGGTGGCCAGGCGGATCTCGATGTCCACGCCGGCGGGAAGGTGGTCGAGCCGCTGGAGCGAGTCGACCGTCTTCGGCGTCGGCTGGTGGATGTCGATGAGGCGCTTGTGGGTGCGGATCTCGAAGTGCTCGCGCGAGTCCTTGTCCTTGAACGGCGAGCGGATCACGCAGTAGACGTTCTTCTCGGTCGGCAACGGCACCGGCCCGGAGACGGTCGCACCGGTCCTGGTGGCCGTCTCGACGATCTCCTTGGCCGCGGTCTCGATGGCCGAGTGGTCGTAGGCCTTGAGGCGGATCCGGATCTTGTTCTCTGTGGGGGTAGCCATTGCTGTGTTGCGCTTGTGGGCGTCAGAAGGGGCGGGTCCCGGTGAAACCGGTCGCCCGCCCCTTGAAACTCGAGAGTCCGCGCGCTCCTTACTCGATGATCTCGGTCACGACGCCAGAGCCGACCGTGCGGCCGCCCTCGCGAATGGCGAAGCGCAGGCCAGCGTCCATGGCGATCGGCTGAATGAGCTCGATCTCCATCGTGACGTTGTCGCCCGGCATCACCATCTCGACGCCTTCGGGCAGGTGCGCTGCGCCGGTGACGTCGGTCGTGCGGAAGTAGAACTGCGGCCGGTAGCCCGTGAAGAACGGCGTGTGACGGCCACCCTCCTCCTTCTTCAGGACGTAGACCTCGGACTTGAACTTCGTGTGCGGCGTGATCGACTTCGGCTTGCACAGCACCTGGCCGCGCTCGATCTCCTCGCGCTTGGTGCCGCGCAGCAGGCAGCCGACGTTGTCGCCGGCCTCGCCGCGGTCGAGGATCTTGCGGAACATCTCGACGCCGGTGACGACGGTCGAGGTGGAGTGCCTTGATGCCGACGATCTCGATCGTGTCGCCGGTCTTGACGATGCCCTGCTCGATGCGGCCGGTCGCGACGGTGCCGCGGCCGGTGATCGAGAAGACGTCCTCGACCGGCATGAGGAACGGCTTGTCGAGGTCGCGGATCGGATCGGGGATGTACGTGTCGAGCGCCTCGGCGAGCTCCATGATCTTCGCCTTGGCGTCCTCGTCGCCGGCCAGCGCCTGCGTGGCGGAGCCGATGATGAAGGGGATGTCGTCGCCGGGGAAGTCGTAGTCGGCTGAGCAGCTCGCGAACCTCGAGCTCGACGAGCTCGAGCAGCTCGTCGTCGTCGACGATGTCGGCCTTGTTGAGGAAGACGACGATGTACGGCACGCCGACCTGGCGGGCGAGCAGGATGTGCTCGCGCGTCTGCGGCATGGGGCCGTCGGCCGCCGAGACCACGAGGATCGCGCCGTCCATCTGCGCGGCGCCGGTGATCATGTTCTTGATGTAGTCGGCGTGACCGGGACAGTCGACGTGCGCGTAGTGACGGTTGTCCGTCGAGTACTCGACGTGCGAGGTCGCGATCGTGATCCCGCGAGCCTTCTCCTCGGGAGCGTTGTCGATCTCGGCGAAGCTGCGCGCCTCGCCGCCGCCATGCTCGGCGAGCACGGTCGTGATGGCGGCTGTCAACGTCGTCTTGCCGTGGTCGATATGACCGATCGTGCCGACGTTGACGTGCGGCTTGTCGCGCTCGAACTTCTCCTTTGCCACTTTCGGTTCGCTCCTCTACGTCTGTCGATGAACTGGATGAAACTATCGAACTTGCGGGGCTCAGGGCATGACGCCCACCGACGCTCGCCGCTGCGGCTTGCGGGCCGCAAGGTGTGTCAGGCGGGGACTGGCTCCCCCATGCGATGCTCGACGACCTTCTCGGCGATGTGCTGTGGCACCTCGTCGTAGCGGTCGAACTGCATCGAGTAGCTCGCGCGGCCCTGCGTGTTGGAACGCAGGTCACCAACGTAGCCGAACATCTCCGACAGCGGCACGTGGGCGGTCACGATGATCGCGTTGCCGCGACGCTCCTGGCCCTCGACGTGGCCGCGCCGGCGCATGAGGTCGCCGATGACGTCGCCGACGTAGTTCTCCGGCGCCGTGACCTCGACCGCGAAGACCGGCTCCAGCAGGACGGGCTTGGCCCGCTTCGCGGCGTTCGTGAGCGCCATCGAGCCGGCGACCTTGAACGCGATCTCCGAGGAGTCCGTGTCGTGGTACTTGCCGTCGATCGAGCGTGACCTTGACGTCGACCATCGGGTAGCCGGCCTTGACGCCGGTCGCGAGCGCCTCCTCGACGCCCTTGGCGACGGCGGGGATGAACTCGCTCGGCACCGAGCCGCCCTTGATCTTCGAGACGAACTCGAAGCCCTCGCCGGGGTTGGGCTCGATGTCGATGTAGACGATGCCGAACTGGCCCGAGCCGCCGGTCTGCTTGACGAGGCGGCCCTCGACCTTGTGGGCCGTGCCGCGGATCGTCTCGCGGTAGGAGACCTGCGGGACGCCCGACGTTCGCCTCGACGCCGTACTCGCGCTTCATGCGGTCGACGAGGATCTCGAGGTGCAGCTCGCCCATGCCGGAGATCTCGACCTGGCCGGTCTCCTCGTTGGTCTGGACCTGGAAGGTCGGGTCCTCCTCGGCCAGGCGGCCGAGGGCGACGGACATCTTCTCCTGGTCGATCTTCGTCTTGGGCTCGACGGCGACCTTGATGACGGGCTCGGGGAAGTCGATGTTCTCCAGGCGCACGGGGCGCTCGGGGGCGCTCAGCGTGTCGCCGGTCGTGATCTGCTTGATGCCGACGGCGGCCGCGATGTCGCCCGCGTAGACCGCGTCGACCTCCTCGCGGTCGTTGGCGTGCATGACGAGCAGCCGGCCGACGCGCTCGGTGCGCCCGGTCGTGACGTTGAGGATCTTCGAGCCGGCGGCCAGCGTGCCGGAGTAGACGCGGAAGTACGTGAGCTTGCCGACGAACGGGTCGGCCATGATCTTGAAGCCGAGCGCCGCGAACGGCTCGGAGTCGTCGGGCTGCAGGACGATCGGGTCGCCGAGGTCGCCGCCCTTGAGGATCTTGTGGCCCTCGATCGGCTTGACCTCCAGCGGCGAGGGCAGGTAGTCGAGCACGGCGTCGAGCAGGGGCTGCACGCCCTTGTTCTTGAACGCCGAGCCGCAGAGGACCGGCGTGATCTCGATCGACAGCGTGTGCTTGCGGATCGCGGCCTTGAGCATCGGCGACGGGACCTCGGCCTCGTCGAGGAAGAGCTCGGCGATCTCGTCGTCCATGTCGGCGAGCTGCGAGAGCAGGTGCTCGCGCGCCTCGGCGGCGGCGTCGGCGTAGCTCGGCCGGGATCTCGATGACGTCCTGGTCCTTGCCGAGGTCGTCCTTGTAGACGATCGCCTTCATCTCGACGAGGTCGATGATGCCCTTGAAGCTCGGACTCGGCGCCGATCGGCAGCTGCAGCGGCACGGCGTTCGCGCCGAGGCGGTCGACCATCGTCTTCAGCGAGCCGGTGAAGTCGGCGCCGATGCGGTCCATCTTGTTGATGAACGCGATCCGCGGCACGGCGTACTTGTCGGCCTGGCGCCAGACGGTCTCGGACTGCGGCTCGACGCCGGCGACGGAGTCGAACAGCGCGATCGCGCCGTCGAGGACGCGCAGCGAGCGCTCGACCTCGACCGTGAAGTCGACGTGGCCGGGCGTGTCGATGATGTTGATGCGGTGCTCGCGCCAGGTGCAGGTGGTGGCGGCGGACGTGATCGTGATGCCGCGCTCCTGCTCCTGCTCCATCCAGTCCATCGTGGCGGCGCCCTCGTGGACCTCGCCGATCTTGTAGGTCCGCCCCGTGTAATAGAGGATGCGCTCGGTCGTCGTCGTCTTGCCGGCGTCGATGTGCGCCATGATCCCGATGTTCCGGGTCTTCTCGAGCGTGAATTGGCGTGGCATGGCTTCTCTTGATCTCTATTCGGGGCTGAGCAACAAAAACGGGCCCCTCGGGCCCGCGCGCACGTCCGAAAGCTCTTCGGTACGTCGCGCTATGTGCTCGAGGTCTCCATCGTGGGATGGGTTGCTCCGAGGCGGGCGCTGGTGAGCGCATCGGCCCGCGAAGCGGCGTCGGACTATAGCAAAGGGCTTGCGCTCCTACCGGGGGATTTCGCCACGTCGCACGGGCTGCTCGCGGGCCGTCGCGCTGGCCGGCGCCGTCCTGCTCGTCGCCGCGGAGCTGTCGCCGCTGTACACCGTCGTCGTCGGCGCGCTCGAGACCGAGCGCCGCAGCGTGTCGGGCGGATCGAGCCACGCCTACGCGCTCGTCGTCGTCGCCCTGGCCGCGGCGGCGATGGCGCTCGGGGCGCTGCGCGGCGCCCGCGCGGCGGCGGTCGCGCTCGTCGCGCTGGGGGCGGTCGTGCTGCTCGTCGCGCTCGCGATCGACGCGCCGAAGACGCGCGAGTCCTCGACCGCTGCCCGAGGCGGTCGCGTTCGCGGACGCGCGCGCGAAGGCGGGCCGCGGGCTGGCGCTCGAGCTCGCGGGCGGCGGCGCGCTGCTCGTCGCGGGCGGGCTCATGCTCGCGCTCGGCGCGCCGCGGCGGCTGACCCCCGGCGCGCGCGAGGGGTGAGCCCCGCCGTCGGCCGGCGAGCCAGACGGTCAGTGGTTCGAAACGTGACGCAGAGGCTCGTTTCGAACCACTGAGGCGTTCGTTCGGGCGCGCCCGCGGGTCAGCCGGCGCCCGCGGTCCAGTCGACCGCGCGGACCGGCAGCGCGAGCACGGCGAGCCAGGTCGCGGCGTCGGTGACGCCGGTCGCCGGCAGGCCGCGGGCCGTCTGGAACGCGCGCAGGACGGCGTCGGTCGCGGCGGTGAAGCGGCCGCCGTAGGCCACCTCGACGCTCGCGTCGAACGACGCGAGGTGCTGCTGGAGCCACAGCACCTGATCGCCCTTGGAGCCCTTGCTCAGCGCCGGCCAGCCGGGATCGGCCGGGACGACGGTCGCGGGCGCCGGCGGCGTGAGCGCGGCCCACATCGAGTTGCTCGCGGCCTGCCAGCTCCACCACGACACCCCGCGGCGCCGTAGCCCGCCCAGATCGCGCGGAAGCGCTGCATGTCGGCGGGCGCGACGCCGCCGTAGGCCTGGCCGAGCGGCGCCATCGGCGCGCCGTAGATGCGGTTCTGGGCGACGGTCTTCGCGCTCACCGCGTCGACCGAGCCGCCGATGTCCTTCCAGTAGACCTGCGGCAGGTTCGCCTGCGCGGCGCCAGGCGCGAGGAAGACCGAGTACGGGAAGCTCGGGTGGTAGTCGACGTACGGAAACGACGTCAGCCCGAGCGGGTAGGACGGGCCGATCTGCGCGCGCAGCGCCTCGACGTAGCGCTGGGCGGCGGCGTAGCGCCCCTCGTAGGCGGTCTCCGCGTCGATGATCAGGCAGTCGGCGCCGGCGGCGACGTTCGCCAGCCGCGGCGGCGGCCTCGGCGAGCGGGTTGGCGCCGTAGACGAACTGCCACGCGCAGACGCGCAGCCCGCGCGCGTGGAGGTCCGCGACGAGCTGCGGCGTGAACTGCGTCCAGACGTTGCCGGCGTCCGAGCCCTTGACGTAGACCGTCGTCATCCCGGCGCCGCGCGCCCGCGCGGCGATGACGTCGAGGTTGCCGCCGTTGGACTGCGGGAGCTGCCAGATCCACATGCCGTCGCCGCGCATGACCTCCGGCAGCCTGCCGTCGGACGTCGCGGCCGAGGGGCGGCAGCGGGCTCGGCGCGCCGACGACGATGATGATGTTGCGCGCGTTGGAGCGCCGGCGCGCCGCGGTCGCGGACCGTGACGCCGACGCGCCCGAGCGCGGTGCCCGCGGGCACGCGCGCCGTCCAGCCCGCGCCGCTGCGGCGCAGCTTCGTCGCCAGCGCTCCGCGCGGCCAGCGGAACGTCACGCGCATGCCGGAGATCAGACCGCGCCCGCGCAGCTGGATCTGGCGGCCCGCGGTCACGCGCACGGCCTGCCGGCACGCCGGCGTCGAAGCCGGGACGCAGCGCAGCCCGGTCAGGCGCGGGGCGGACTGTGCGCGGCCTGCGCGGCGGGCGCGCCAAGCAGTGCCACGGCCACGATCAGCGCGCACGCGACGGCGGTCGCGCGGGCGATCGTCATCGGTCCTATCAACAAGCCGGGCTCACCGAAGTAGCGTCGCACGGCACGTGGCGCCACGACGCAATTCGCCGGTCAAGGCGCGGCCGGCCGCCACCGGCCGCCATGCTCGGCGCGTTGCCGCCGCCCGCGCGTCCGCCCAGCTCGGCGCGTTGCCGCCGCTCGCGCGCGCCGGCGGTCAGCCGTCCTCGTGCAGGTAGCGCCGGCGCTCCTCGGGGCTCAGCGCGCGCGTCGCCCGGCGCTTCGCGACGTCGATCAGCTCCTCAAGCGGCGCGCAGACGTCGCAGTCGTAGAGGTGCGCGCGGTTGTCGGTGCCCGCCGTGACGATCCGCGTCGCGCCGGCGCCGAAGCGCGCGTCGCCGATCCCCCGTCCTGCGGCGTCGGTGCCCGCGGCGGCTCGTCGAGGCTCGAGGATGCGCTGCTCGAGGCGCCAGTCCCAGACGCGTCGCCGCGTCGAGGTCGCCCGTGAGCAGGAGCGCGCCGTCGGGGCTGAACGCGACCGTGCTCACCGGGCTGCCACCGCGCAGCTCCGCAAGGGTCTCGCCGCTGCGCCAGTCGAGCACGCGCGCCACGCCGTCGTCGCTCGCCACGGCGACGAGCCGGCCCGGACGCGTCGAAGCTCACGTCGGACGCGGCGGACGGCAGATCCAATCGCGCGAGCACCCGCCCGCGGCCGCCAGTCCTGGACGCGGACGAGACGTGCCCTCGGTCGCCGGCGATGACGATCCCCGCCGGGCGCGAAGTCGACCTTACCCGGGAAGTCGCGGTTGGTCCGGCGCCGGAGCAAGCCGGCGCAGCACGCGACGCTCGCGCCAGGCCCAGATGTAGCATGCCACGGTGGGTCGTCGTCGTCGCGAGCAGCGTCGCCGTCCGGGCTGAACGCCGCCTCGCCGACGAACCGCGGCCGTGCGCCAGCTGCGCCAGCGCGCGTCGCGTGCGCCAGTCCCAGACCCGCGACGGTGCCGCTGTCGCTCGCGCCCGCGACGAAGCGGCCGTCCGGGCTGAGCTCGACGCGCAGCCACGGCTCGTAATCGCCGACCGCCACGGGCCGCTCGGCGAGGGCGGCGAGACGGCGGCCGGAGCGAGCGTCGAACACCTCGGCGACGCGGCGCGGGTCCCCGAATCCTCGGGATACGTCGGCCCACCGGCCACGACGATGCGCCCGCCGGCGTCGATGTCGACACTCGTCACGAAGCGCTGCCGCGCGCCGGGCAGCGTGACGCCCCGCGACGGCAGCCGCCAGCGCCGGATCGTGCGGTCGCGTCCCGGTCGAGATCACGCGGCCGTCCGGCGCAAGCGCGAGCCCGACCACGGGTCCGCGATGCCCGCGCAGCTCGCTGGCGACCGAGCCCGCCTCCCAGTCCCAGACGCAGATCTTGCCCGTCAGTCGTCCCGACGAGCACGACGGCGCCGTCCTCCGTGAAGCTCGTCTCGGCGAACGCGCCGCCGGGCCGCAGCCCGGCGAGCCGGCGCCGGGCGCGCCAGTCCCACACCTCGGCGACGCCGTCGCTCGTGCCGCGCACGAGCCGCCGTGCGTCGGGCGAGAACGCGACGCTCTCCGTGGCGTCGTCGTTCTCGGCGGCGGGAAGCCGTGCGACCGTGCGGCGCGTCCGCACATCCCAGACCCGCGTGCCGCCGAACACCTCGACCCCGGCGACGTAGCGGCCGGAGGGCGCAAAGGCGACGAGCGAGTGGAAGGCGTCCTCGTCGATGCCCTCGAGCCTGCGCGCGGCGTCTCGCCGCCAGTCCCACAGCGTCGCGCCCGCGGCCAGCACGCGGCCGTCCGGGCTGAATGCGAGGCGGATCTTCCCGACGCCCGAGCGCGTCGCGACGACCCGCCGCGCGCGCCAGTCCCAGACCCGCGCGTCGCCGTCGAAGCTCACCGTCGCGACGTGGCGCCCGTCGGAGCTGAACGCCGCCGCGAAGTCCGGCCCGGCGTCGTAGTAGTTGGGCTGCGCCTTCGGCAGGCCCGCGCGGGCGCAGGACGCGCCGCCACCGAGCCGTCGTGCAGGTCGACGACGCGGCCGGCGCCGTCGAGTCCGCCTTGGAGGACGAAGCGCCCGTCGGCACTGAGCGCGGGCGGGCCGAGCGGGATGACCGGCAAGCCGCGCTTGCGCGTCGAGGTGCGATGCCGACAGCGCCGTGCGCAGCGCCGCCGTCGCCTGGCTGGATGGCGCGATCCGCGCGCCCTCGGCGGCGAGCAGCGCGCTGAGCTCGGGATCGGCGTCGAGCTGGGAGTTCGCCGCCGCGGCGAGCTCGCGCGACTGCGCGGTCTGCGACTGGCGCACGGCCTCCTGGCGCTGCGACGAGCGCGACGACCGCCAGCGCGATGGCGACCCCGAGCGCGGCGAGCACGGCGCCGAAGACGGCGCGCCGCCGGCGCGAAGCCGACTGGCGGCTGTCGAGGATGTACTGCACCTGGATCGGCGTCGCCGGCTCGGCGGTGCTCGCCCTGGCGGGCAAGCCACTGCTCGGCGGCGTCGAGATCGGAGCCGCGCAGGAGGAAGCTGCGGTCGCGAGCGGCGTCGTCCCACTCGCGCGCCCGGACGGTGAGGCGCGCGTGCTCGTCGACCCACGCCTCGTCGAGCTCGAGCGCCGCGACGAGCGCCTGCTCGCCCGCCTGCGCGTCGTCCTCGTCGCGCAGCCAGATCCAGTTGGGCTCCGTGAGATGTGCGGGCAGGCTGTGCGGGTCGACGGTGCGGCGCACGACGGGGACGATCCGCTTCCCGGTGACCAGCGCGTGGGCGAGCTCCTCGGCGCAGACCTCCGACGACGACCGACCTCCGGGCTCAGGACGGCGACGACGACCTTCGACGCCTCGATGCCGCGCAGGACGTGACGGCGCCACGCCGCTCCGGGCGGGATGTCGTCGCGGTCGACGTAGACGTTCTTGCCGCGCCCCTCGAGCGCGCGCGTCAGCGCTTCGACGAACGCCTTGTCGACGCGCGCGTAGGAGATGAACACGTCGTAGCGCCCGCGCCTGCTCTCCAGCGGCGCCTGCCTGCACCGCGACCAGCGGCGCCCGGCCGCTACCAGCGGTAGTGCGCGAAGGCCTTGTTGGCCTGCGCCATGCGGTAGATGTCGTCCTTGCGCTTGTGCGCGCCGCCCTGCTGGGACTGCGCGTCGAGCAGCTCGTTCGCGAGCCGCATCGCCATCGTCTTCTCGCGGCGCTGGCGGGCGAACTCGACGAGCCAGCGCACGGCGAGCGTGCGGGCGCGGCGCGACGGCACCTCGACGGGCACCTGGTACGTGGCGCCGCCGACGCGGCGGGACTTGACCTCGAGCACCGGGGTCAGCGCCTTGATCGACGCCTCGAGCTGCTCGACGGGGTCCTTGCCGGTGCGCTCGCCGATGATCGCGAGGGCGTCGTAGACGATCTTCTCGGCCGTCGACTTCTTGCCGTCGAGCATGACCTTGTTGATGACCTGCTGGACGATGCGCGAGCGGTGGACGGAGTCCGGCTCGATCGGCCTGAGCTGGGCTGCTGCGCGGCGCGGCATTACTTCTTCTTCACGCCGTACTGCGAGCGCGCCTTCTTGCGGTCCGAGACGCCGGCGGCGTCGAGCGTCCCGCGAACGACCTTGTAGCGCACGCCGGGAAGGTCCTTGACGCGGCCGCCGCGGACGAGCACGACGGAGTGCTCCTGCAGGTTGTGGCCCTCGCCGGGGATGTAGGCCGTGATCTCGATCGAGCCGGTGATCCTCACGCGCGCAACCTTGCGCAGCGCCGAGTTCGGCTTCTTCGGGGTCGTCGTGTAGACGCGCGTGCAGACGCCGCGGCGCTGCGGAGCGGCGACCTTCTTCTTGCGCCCCTTGCCGGACTTCAGGCCGGGCGTGGCGAGCTTCTTCTTGGGCGTCTTGCGGCCCTTGCGGACGAGCTGGGAAGTCGTTGGCATGCGGCGCGAGATGGTAGCAGCGTTGCGACTAGCGCTTTGCGTCGGCGGGGACGGGCTTGATCGCGATGCTGTTCTTGCGCGGGCCCTTCGGACCGGGGTAGCCGAGCCGGTACTGCGAGCCCGGCACGTGGGCGATCGTCCGCGTGAACGACGAGCGGCCGTCGATCTTCAGCGTGTCGATCTTCTCCCACGCGCCCTTCGGGACGAGCCGCTGGACGGTCACCGTCTTCGTGCCCGCGCCCAGCCGCACGCGGCCGAAGAGCAGCACGCGGCCCTTGCGTGCGCTTCTGCGCGAAGAGGCCCGCGAGGAACGTCTTGGCGGCGATCTTGTCCTTGCCGTCGGCGACGAGCAGGCCGGTCGAGTACTGGCCGAACGGCCGCGCCTTGCTCTCGGAGACGCGCTCCTTCGCCGGCGGCTGGTCGCGCAGGAGGAACTGCGCGAAGGACTTGACGGTCGGGACCTTCGCGGCGAGGTACTCGGCCCACGTCAGCCAGCGGGCCTGCTGGAGCTCGTCGATCGTCGGCCGGCCGAGGACCGGCTGGGTCTCGTAGCCGAACTCCGTCAGGTAGATGTTGCGGTTCGCCGGGCGCGAGGCGGCCCATCTTCACGAGCACGTCGAGCGTCGTCGCGAGCGCGGCAGGTCGGCGAGGCGCAGGTCGTCGAGCTCGGTCTGCGGGCTTCGAGACGCGCGACGGGCGCTCGTTCTGCGAGTACGGGTGGTGCGCCCAGCCGTCGCCGGGCAGCGGCGCGAAGTTCGCGCAGTCGGGGGTCGTCTTCGGCTTGAGCTTGCGGTCGACGCACGCGAGCTCGCGCAGGAACTCGAGCGGCGGGACGGGCCCGGCGCCGCGGATCCCGCCGGTGCTCGACGTGTTGCCGATCGAGCACCTTCGCCTTCTTGCGCACGGCCTTGACGGCCGCGTAGCCGGCGCGCAGCATCGCGCGGTAGACGCGCGGGCTCGCCGGCGTCGTCTTGTCGGCCTCCCACTGCGGGCAGCAGCAGGCCCTGGTGGTTGGGCTCGTTCCAGAGGATGAACTCGTCGACGGCCGGCAGCTTCTCCGGTGGGCGCCGGCGCGGCGGCCGCCGTGTCCGCGCGCGCGCGCGGCGGCCGGCGGCGGCGGGGGCGGCGGGGTCGGCTGCATGGTCAGCGGCGGGATCAGCTCCAGCGGGTCGGGCACCGGGAAGGGGAGGAAGGGCTGCAGCAGCGACTGGATGATCGACTGGTCCGGCGCGGGCGGCGGCGGCGGGACGTCCGGGCGGGTCGGCGCGGCGGGGTGAACGCGCCCGAGTAGCGCAGCGCGACCGCGGTCGCGTAGTCGGCGTAGGCCTGCGGGTCGATGTTCGCGCGCGCCCGCGGGCCGGGGTCCGTCGTCGCCCAGCGCGGCGCCCAGAAGCCGATGTCGACGAGCGCGCGCAGGCCGCCGCCGCGGATCGCGCGGATCGCGCGGTCCAGGGCGCGCCAGCGCGACTGCTCGTAGGAGCCGGGGTCGCGGGCGTCGAAGCCGGCGGGCTTGGCCGGCTGGTCGGCCGCGCGCGTCAGCGAGGACCAGCCCGCGGTGATGCGGATCGTGTCGATGCCGAGCGCCTTGGCGCGCGCGACGGCGGCCTCGATCTCGGCGACGGGCCGAAACAGGAAGAGGCCGTCGTCCTGGAGGATCGTCTCGAGCCCGCGCTTGACGACGGCGGGCTTGCCGAGCGGCTTGGCCTTCCTTGGCGGACGTCTTGCCGGTCTTGGGCTGCTTCGCGTCGTCGCCCGCGGCGGCCTGCGCGGCCGGGCAGGCGAGCAGCGCGACGGCGAGCGCGACCAGCAGGGCATGCAGCGGCGGGCGCCTCATCGGGCGAAGTCTGCCCGTTGGCGCCCGGCGGTGCGGCGCCAGCACGCGCCGGCGTCCGCCCGAGTCGCATCCGGCGGCGGTCGCGTCGCCGGTGCGACACCTGGCTCGCCACCGCCGGCCGGCGACTACGGTTCGAGCGTGCTCAACCACGTTCGCCAGGGATCCGGCGAGCCGCTCGTGCTCGTCCACGGGATCGGCAGCCAGTGGCAGGTCTGGACGCCCGGTGCTCGACGCTGCTGGCCGCCGAGCGCGACGTCGTCGCGCTCGACCTGCCGGGCTTCGGCGGCTCCGCGCCGCTGCCCGGCGAGGTCACGCTGGCCGCGCTCGCCGGCGCGGTGTGGGAGCTCGTCGAAGCGCTCGGCATCGAGCGCCCGCACGTCGCGGGCAACTCGCTCGGCGGCGCCGATCGCGCTCGAGCTCGCGCGCAGCGGACGGGCGCGCAGCGCGACCGGGCTGTCGCCGCTCGGCTTCGCCCGCGGGCGCGAGATCGCGTTCGCGCGCCGCTCGCTCGTCGGCTCGCGCGCGCTCGCCCGCGCGCTCGCGCCCGCGACCGGCGCGCTGCTCGCGACCGGCGCCGGCCGCACGCTCCTGCAGAGCCAGTTCTTCGCCCGCCGTGGCGCGTGCCGGCCGCCGACGCCGTCATGGCGACGCGCAACCTCGCGACCTCGCCGGGCTTTCGAGCCACGCTGCCGCTGCTCGCCACGGTGGCGCCGCGGCGATCTCGACGTGCCGGTCACGATCGCCTGGGGCGCGCGCGACCGGCTGCTCATCCCGCGCCAGGCCCGCCGTGCTCGCGCGGCCATGCCGCGGGCGCGCGCACGCGTGGCTCGAGGGCTGCGGGCACGTCCCGACCTGGGACGACCCGGAGCAGGTCGCCGAGGTGCTGCTCGCAGGCTCGCGCGGCTGACACGTCCTGCGAACGGCGCACGGCGCGGAGGTTGCGCGAGGCGCGCCG
Organism: uncultured Actinomycetes bacterium; assembly: GCA_963830085.1. Lineage (GTDB taxonomy): Bacteria > Actinomycetota > Thermoleophilia > Solirubrobacterales > Solirubrobacteraceae > CADCVQ01. The sequence continues at coordinate 28,102 of CAWHLF010000008.1, forward strand.
CGCGGCGCCCGGCACGCATCCCGGCGCCGCGGCCGGACCCTTGCGAGGCTGGATAGCCTGGGC